>CAWHZJ010000001.1:0-50904 GCA_963833765.1 uncultured Solirubrobacterales bacterium
GCCCGACCGGCGTCTCCGACGTGTGGCAGGACTGCGACAGCACCGGAACGATCTGCAGCCCGATCAAGGGCGCGAGCGGCCCGACCTACACCCTGACCTCCACCGACGTCGGCTCGACGATCGAGGTCCAGGAAACCGCGGCCAACCTCGGCGGACCCTCGGCCCCCGCCAGCTCCACCCCGACCGCCGTGGTCACGCCACCACCGGTGCCGGTGAACTCCGGGGCGCCGACGATCACCGGCAACGCGGTTCAGGGCCAGACGCTGACCGAGACCCACGGCACGTGGTCAAACAGCCCGACCAGCTACTCCTACCACTGGCAGGACTGCAACAGCACCGGCACGATCTGCACCCCGATCGCCAACAACGCCACGGCCCAGACCTACACGCTGACCTCCGCCGACGTCGGCTCGACGATCGAGGTCCAGGAAACCGCGACCAACATCGGCGGACCCTCGGCCCCCGCCAGCTCCACCCCGACCGCCATGGTCACCCCACCACCGGTGCCGGTCAACAGCGCCGTCCCGACGATCACGGGCAACGCCGTTCAGGGCCAGACGCTGACCGAGAGCCACGGCACGTGGTCCAACAGCCCGACCAGCTACTCCTACCACTGGCAGGACTGCAACAGCACCGCCACGACCTGCACCCCGATCGTCAACAACGGCACGGGCCAGACCTACACGCTGACCTCCGCCGACGTCGGCTCGACGATCGAGGTCCAGGAAACCGCCACCAACATCGGCGGACCATCGGCCGCCGCCAGCTCGCTCCCAACGGCAACCGTCAGCACGCCGCCGGTCCCGGTCAACCAGTCCGCGCCGACGATCACCGGCACCCCGGTTCAGGGCCAGACCTTGACCGAGAGCCCACGGCACGTGGTCAAACAGCCCGACCAGCTACTCCTACCACTGGCAGGACTGCAACAGCACCGGAACGACCTGCACCCCGATCGCCAACAACGCCACCGGCCAGACCTACACCCTGACCTCCGCCGACGTCGGCTCAACCATCGAGGTCCAGGAAACCGCCACCAACATCGGCGGACCCTCAGCACCAGCCAGCTCCCTGCCAACAGCAGCCGTCAGCGCGCCGCCGGTCCCGGTCAACCAGTCCGCGCCGACGATCACCGGCACCCCGACCCAGGGCCAGACGCTGACCGAGACCCACGGCACGTGGTCCAACAGCCCGACCAGCTACTCCTACCACTGGCAGGACTGCAACAGCACCGGCACGACCTGCACCCCGATCGCGAACAACGCCACCGGCCAGACCTACACCCTGACCTCAGGCGACGTCGGCTCAACCATCGAGGTCCAGGAAACCGCCACCAACATCGGCGGACCCTCAGCCCCCGCCAGCTCCACCCCAACGGCCGTGGTCGCCGCGCTGCCGGTGCCGCCGGCCATCACGGCCATCGCGCCGGCGTCAGGCCCCGCAGCGGGCGGCACCACGGTGACGATCACCGGCAGCGGCTTCAGCGGAGCCACCGGCGTGACCTTCGGATCGCTGGCCGCCGTCAGCTTCAAGGTGGTCTCCGCCAACACGATCACCGCCGTCTCGCCCGCCCAGGCCGCGGCGAGCTACAACATCTCGGTGACCACGCCGGTCGGGATTAGCCCCACGGTCACGGCGGACCTCTACACCTACCAGCCGGCCAGCGCGCCGTCGGGGACGCCGCTGGTCTCGAGCTCGACGAGCGACTCCGGCGGCAGCACGGTCGCCAACGGCACGGTGCTCACCGTGAACTACAACGAGGCGCCGGTTCTGGCGGCCTCCTACAGCCTGACGCTGACCGACGGGGCCCACGTCGCCACGCTCAGCTCGACGGCGGGCACCCTGAGCGGCACGGTCAGCGGCACGAGCATCGCCTTCACCGTGCACGGCGCGACCAGCCTGACGCTGTCGGTGCTCGAGGTCCTGGCAGCGACCGGCGTCAACGACGGCTCCGGCAACCCCTGGAACCTCGTCGCCAGCGGCCAGGTCAACACGGGCAGCGGCTGCACCAACATCGCCGGCTTCACCCGCGTGTTCCGCGGCTCCAACTGCCAGATCGCGGCACCGGCCGCGCCCGCGGTCTACGACGTCATCCCGCTGCCGACCGCCGACCTGCCGGGACCGCCGGACGACAACGCGCCCGAGGTGATCACCAACTGCCAGGCCGGATCGACCGACTCGGTCTACGACCTCAACAGCGGCGCGGCGCTCGGCACCAACCCCTGCGGCAACAACCCGAACGAGGGCGCGATCGGAAACACGAACTCGAACACGCTCGACTACATCCCGACGCCGAAGCTCGTTTCGTTCGAGGAGGTCGGGGTGATCGAGACGATCTCCGGCTCGAGCTACGTCAGCGCCACCTCGGTGCCGCCACAGCTGAGCGCGATCACCGTCAGCGGCAACACGGCGACCTTCACCTACTACGAGCCGGTCGTCTGTCAGGGCTCCAACACCGATCCGGCGACGATCTCGCAGTTCACCTACGAGACGCCGTACACGAACCTCGTCCACAGCGGTCTCGTCTACGCCTCGGGCATCTCCTGTCCGCCGAGCGGCGGCGCAACCTCGATCACCGTCACCTGGTCCGCCACGATCCCCGTCAGCTCCGGTGTGCGTTTCAAGTACGAGGGCTACGGCCAGGGGCACTTCATCGCCGCAGCCACGGGCAGCGCCTACGCCGGCGAGCGCGAGGCCTCCGAGAGCGCCTACGCAGGACCGAGCTCGCTCGGGCCGCACTAACCAGGGCGCGCCGTCGTCGAGCGCTGCCCCGTCCCTGCCGTACGAGAACTAGGATCCGCCGGCCGCGCGCTGGCGCGCAACTGCTCAAATCGGAGGTCGTGTGACGGGCGAGGATCAGATTCCGACCGGCAGGGTCTGGCTGATCACGGGCGCGTCGCGAGGGCTCGGCCGAGAGTTCGCGCGGGCGGCGCTGGGAGCCGGCGACACGGTCGTGCTGACCGCCCGCGATCCGCGCACGCTCGAGCCTCTGGCCGATCGTCATCCCGACACGACGCTCGCGCTCGAGCTCGATGTGACCGATCGCCCGGCCGCGCAGCGCGTGGTCGCGCGTGCAGCCGAGCGCTTTGGCCGCATCGACGTCGCCGTCAACTGCG
Organism: uncultured Solirubrobacterales bacterium; assembly: GCA_963833765.1. GTDB lineage: Bacteria > Actinomycetota > Thermoleophilia > Solirubrobacterales > Solirubrobacteraceae > Palsa-513. Next base: position 3,114 of record CAWHZJ010000001.1, read on the forward strand.
CCGGCTACGGGCTGCACGCCGCGATCGAGGAGACCACCGAGGCCGAGGCGCGCGAGCAGATGGAGACGAACTTCTTCGGCGCCCTGTGGGTGACCCAGGCGGTGCTGCCGGTCATGCGCCGCCAGCGCAGCGGGCACATCGTGCAGGTGTCCTGGCGCGGCGGGCGGCACCGGCTTCCCGATGGTCGGGCTGTACTGCGCCAGCAAGTTCGCGCTCGAGGGGATGGCGGAGGCGCTGGCGCTCGAGGTCGCGCCGTTCGGCATCGCCGTGACGATCCTCGCGCCGAGCGATTTCCGAACCGGCTTCCGGGCCGCCTGCCACCGCCGCGCGCAGCCGATCGCCGACTACGGAGACCAGTTCGCCGCCAACCTGGAGGAGATGGCGGCGCACCACTCGGGCTCCGAGGCCGGTGACCCCGCACGGGCGGCGACGGCGCTGCTCGAGCTCGTCGAGCGCCCCGATCCGCCGCTGCGATTGCTGCTCGGCAACATGGCCTTCGACGTCCTCACCGCCCACCATCGCCGCCAGCTCGACGAATGGACGGCGCTCGAGAGCGTGGCTCGCCGGGCCGACGGCTAACTGCGCGGCAATCAAGGGTCGACCTGGCGGTGCCGATGTTGTTCCAATGAAGCGACCGACGTTCCGCGTGCCGGAGCAGCTTCCCGCCGAGCGCTCGCAATCAGTGGGTCCTGCAGACCTCTCGGCGCGCGCCGACCTCGAGCGCCTGTGCATGCGCAACCTGCTGGCCAGTGCCGAGGAACGCGTGTTCTTCAAGGATCGCGAGAGCCGCTTCCTGCTTGTCAGCGAGGGTTTGCTGGCGGCCGAGGGTCACGGCCGCTCGCTCGAGGAGGTGATCGGCAAGACGGACTTCGACCTCTTCAGCCAGCCGCATGCGGTCGCGGCGTTCGAGGACGAGCGACGTGTGATGCAGACCGGTGAGCCGATGGTCGCCAGGCTCGAGCGCGAGACGTTTCGCGACCGCCCGGACGTTTGGGTATCGACGATCAAGGCCCCGCTGCGCGACGATGACGGGACGATCGTGGGCACGTTCGGGATTTGCCGCGATGTCACTGCGCAGATCGAGGCGGAGGAGGCGCTTGCTCGTAAGGCCGATCAAGCGCTCGACGCGTCGGCCACGAAGTCGGCGTTCCTGGCCAACATGAGCCACGAGATTCGCACGCCGATGAACGGCGTGATCGGCATGACCGAGCTGCTGCTCGGCACCGACCTGAGCGACGAACAGCGCGAGTATGCGGAGCAGGTCGCCCAGTCGGGCGAGCGGATCCTGGCGCTGGTCAACGACATTCTCGATCTTTCGAAGGTCGAAGCCGGCCACCTCGAGCTCGACGACGCCGACTTCGACCTCCACGAGACGATCACGCAAGCATGCTCAGCCGCAGGCGCGCAGGTCAGGGCGAAGGGACTGCGGCTCGACATGCAGATCGGCAGCGATGTCCCGCAGCGCGTGCGCGGCGACAGCCGGCGGCTACATCAGGTCCTCGTGAATCTCGTCGGCAACGCGGTGAAGTTCACCTCTGACGGCGCGGTCACCATTCGCGTCAGCGGGACGCCACGATCACCGGGCAGCACGCTGATCCGTGCGGAGGTCGCCGACAGCGGGATCGGCATCGATCCAGCGAGCCTGGAGCGCTTGTTCGAGCCGTTTGCGCAGGCCGACGCGGCAACAACGCGACTCTACGGCGGCACCGGGTTGGGGCTGGCCATCACCCGCGAACTCGTCGAGCTGATGGGCGGGACGATCACCGCCGAGAGCGAGCCCGGGCGCGGCAGCACATTCCGCATCGAACTCGAGCTCGCTTCCCCTCTGCCCGCCGAGGCGCCGGCTGCTCGCGACCGCGCTGTTTCCGCCGCACCCGCCGCCCCGTGGCCAACCCCTCCACTCGTGCTGGTTGCCGAGGACAGCCCGGTCAACCAGACCGTCGCCGCACGCACACTCGAGCGCTGCGGATGTCGCGTCGAGGTGGTGGGCGACGGGCGCGAGGCGCTCGAGGCGCTCGGGGCTCAGCAGTTCGACGCTGTCCTGATGGACTGCCAGATGCCCAACATGGACGGCTACGAGGCGACTGCGGAGCTACGCCGTCGCGAGCGGGACGGCCGACACACGCCCGTGATCGCGATGACCGCCCACGCAATGGAGGGCGATCGTGAGCGCTGCCTTGCCGCCGGGATGGACGACTACCTCAGCAAGCCGATTCGCCGTGCCGATCTGGAGGACACGCTTCACCGCTGGATCCCAAGCCCAGCCGACGGCCCCGGCGTCGATCTCCCATCAGGGAGCTCGGTTGACGCCACCACGACGGTGCGCTGACCGCGTCGCCGTCCCATGGGGCGACGGCACCAGCGCCTTCGACGTCCTCCGCGCTCGTCCGACCAGCGTGTCGTAGCGGGCGAGCGCTCGCCGCGAGCCCCGATCCAGCTCTCTGCCTCGCTCGGACGCGAGCGAGCGCGAGCGCGCCTCGCGCGCATACTCTCCCGGCATGACCGTTGAACTTGGTGCGGCCGCGGACGGCAGACCGGTCAGCGCAATTCGCACGGCCGGGCTGTCCAAGCGCTACGGCGACACGCTCGCGCTTGCCGATCTCGATCTGGTCGTCGAGCCCGGCGAGGTCTACGGTTACCTTGGTCCCAACGGCGCCGGCAAGACGACGACGATTCGCCTCCTGCTCGGGCTGCACCGCCCGAGCGCGGGCCACGCCGAGCTGTTCGGCATCGACGCATGGCGCGACCCGGTCGCCGCGCACCGCCGTGCCGCCTACGTCGCGGGCGAGCCGTTTCTGTGGGCGTCGATGACCGGCGCCGAGACGCTTGCATTCCTCGCTCGGGTCCACAGTGGCACCGACGTTGCCTATCGCGACGTTCTCGTCGAGCGCTTCCAACTCGACGCATCAAAGAAGGTTCGCTCGCTGTCCAAGGGCAACCGCCAGAAGGTGCAGCTGATCGCCGCGCTGTCGACGCGCGCGGAGCTGTTGATCCTCGACGAGCCGACGGCCGGTCTCGATCCGCTGATGGAGGTGGCGTTCCGCGACACGATCGAGGAAGCCAAGCAGCGCGGCCAGACCGTGTTTCTCTCCTCGCACATCCTCAGCGAGGTTGAAGCTCTCTGCGACCGAATCGGCATCCTGCGCGAAGGTAGGCTCGTCGACCAAGGGACGCTCGAGGAGCTTCGTCACCTTGCCGCCCAGACCGTCGAGGTGACGTTCACCGGGCCGGCGCCGGAGCTCGTGCCGTTGCCAGGAGTGACGACGTCAGCGGCCGGACCGCATGGGCTGCGCTTCGAGGTCTCCGGGAGCATCGGGCCGCTGATCGCCGCGCTCGCCGAGCACCCGGTTGCGACGCTGACGAGTCGCGAGCCGTCACTCGAGGAGATCTTCCTGCACCACTACGACGGCTCCGGCGGCGGTGCTCGCTAGCGCCGCGGCGTCACTGCCAACCGCGTCCGGGTCTACCGCCCGCGCTCGCCTCGGGCGCGGGCTCGCGCTGGCGCGGCGGGCGTTCCGTGACGCGCGAATCCGCACGATCGCGTTCGCGTACCTGTTTGCCGGGTACGCGTACATTCAACCGGTCGGGTATCGCCACGCCTATCCGACGCTCACCGATCGCCTCGGCTTCGCGCGCAGCTTCGGCAACAACGCGGCAATCCGCCTCTTCTACGGCGAGCCGCGCGACCTGCTCACCGTCGGTGGCTACGCCGCGTGGCGTGTCGGCGGGACGCTCGCGATCATGGCGGCGCTCTACGGACTGCTCGCCGCGGTGCGGGCACTGCGGACCGAGGAGGACAGCGGCCGCGCCGAGATCGTTCTCGCTGGCGTCGTTGGCCGTCGGACGGCGTATCTCGCAGCGATGGCCGCGGTCGCCGCGGGCACGCTCATCCTCTGGCTCGCAGAGTTCGTCGGCTTCATCCTCGGCGGCCTCTCGGCCGGCGGCTCGGCGTATCTCGCGCTCGCGACGATGTCCGTCGTGCCGGTCTGCGTGGGCGTCGGTGCGATCGCGAGCCAGCTCGCGCCCACACGCCGCAGCGCGCTCGAGCTCGGTGGCGCGATCGTCGGCCTCTTCTTCGTGCTGCGCGTGATCGCCGACACCTCGAGTGGCCTGGGCTGGCTGCGCTGGGCCACACCGCTCGGCTGGGCCGAAGAGCTCCGCCCGTTCAGCGGCGCCCATCCGGTGGTCCTGCTCCTGCCGGCCGCGGCAAGCGCGTTGCTGCTCGTTTTCGCGGCGCGAATCGTCGCCGGCCGCGACGTCGGCACCGGATTGTTCCGCGCGCGAGACAGCGCCTCGCCTCGCCTGCGGCTGCTCTCCTCCCCGACGGCACAGGCGTTTCGCAGCGAACGCGGGACCGTGCTGGTCTGGACCGGCGGCGTTGCTGTGTTCGCCCTGATCCTCGGGGTGATCTCCAAGAGCATCTCCTCGGCGGGAATCTCCAAGAGCATCGAACGCGAGATCGCGAAGCTCGGCTCAGGCTCGATCCTCACGCCCAGCGGCTACGTCGCATTCGTGTTCATCTTCTTTGTCCTCGCCGTGATCCTGTTCATGTGCGCGCAGGTCTCTGGCGCGCGGCACGAGGAGGCCGGCCAACAGCTCGAGACCCTGCTCGCACAACCTGTCAGCCGCAGCGGCTGGCTTGGCGGGCGGTTGCTGCTCGCCACCGGCGGCGCCGCCACGATCTCTCTGACCGCCGGCGTATTCACCTGGATCGGCGCCGCCTCCCAGGGCGTCACCATCTCCTTACCACGGATGCTCGAGGCTGGCGTGAACTGCCTGCCGATCGCGCTGCTGTTCCTCGGCATCGCCGCGTTCGCCTACGCCGTCGCTCCACGCGCAAGCGCCGGCATAGCCTACGGTCTCGTCGCGGTCACGTTCCTCTGGGACCTCGTTGGCGCACTCACCGGCGTCCCGCGATGGGTCGTTGACCTCACCCCCTTCGAGCATGTCGGGCTGGTGCCCAGCCAGCCGTTCCAAACGGGCGCCGCGACAATCATGGTCGCGATCGGCGCGCTGTCCGCGCTCGCCGCCATCGCGGCGTTCAGACGCCGCGACCTGCTCGGCGCCTGATCCACCCGACGCGTCCGGCCGAGCACCGCGGCGCGAAGACGGCCGCGTGAAGCGGCGCAGGTCGCGAAAGTGGAGGGCGACGCACGACTTCACGGATACCGGGCGGCGCCCGCTGCGGGACGCCGTCCGCTCGGCGCGATCGCGTGCCCACTACGTCCCAACCGGGCCGGCAGACGTGCTCGCCGCGGGACAGCGCAGCTCGCATTTCAGCGGCGGGCCAGCGACGGCGGACCCAGGAATCGAACCTGGAGACGGTCGCGCACACGCCGTTCGCCCGCTGTTACCCGAATGACCCCAAGTGACCGGCAGAGTGCCGAAAACCACGCGGCTTACAAACGGTGGCCCTCGCCACCGACTCGTGCCGACTTGCACTGCCGACGCCATGTCAGCACGCGACCAACTCGAGCTCAGCCTCTGTACGCGTCGCTCCGGTGGCGAACGGCGGTAACCCGGACAATCCTGGCGTCGTCATCGATCAGGTAGAGAATGCGATAGTCGCCCCGACGTGCCGACCACGCCGGCGCGAGCGGTGTCTCCAACGGCTTGCCGACCCGTCGCGGATTCTCCAGCAGCGCCCCCGTGATGAACGCATACGCCGCCCCAGCGACCTTCGCCGGCAACGTCTCCGAGAGCGCTCGGGCGGCAGGACCAGCGATTTCGAGCCGGTACCGCGGCTCGCTCACATCGCGGGCTACAGCCGCCCGGCCGAGTGCATTGCGCGAGCGAGACCGTCGGCATCGACGACGTCACCGGCTCGCACAGCAGCCAGACCCTCGAGGTGGTCGCGCAACAACTCGCCATCGCCGAGCACGGCGATCGTCTCGCGCAGAGAGTCGTAGTCGTCTGCTCCAAGCAGCACTGCTACACGCCGCCCGTTGCGCGTGATCTCAAAGCGCTCATGTGTACTCGTCGCCTCGTCCACCAGCTTCGAAAACTGCGCACGTGCGTCAGCAACGGGAAGAGTCGTCATGTACAGAATTCTAGCGTAACAGAGGCACCCTCGCGAGACTTCTGAGCAACGTGAGCTCATTCGCTGATCGGTCCCTGTCTTCCGGAAAGGAGCACAGCGCGCGCCCGTGTGGCTATGGCTGGCGTATTCGAATCCCTCCGACTGCCCTGGGCATCAGGTGCCCGCATTCGTGGAGGGCGTGCTGGAACGGCAGCGAATTGGTGTCTACGGGCGGCTGTATCCCGATCAGGTTGAAGCCCAGCCCGCCGGAGATGGTGGTGGGATCAGGCCAGTTCGGCACGCCATGGGAGCGCAGACACGCGCTGAACCTCACAACGTCGCTCAGCGTCTGCTGCGACGCGGCCCCGGTCGAGGCGCCGCCGTTCGGAAGCAGGTGCGCGCAGGCGCTCTCGGCCGCCGCGAACTGCGACCTGCTGACCGCGAGCTCCTGGAAGTCGACCTTCGGCAACCCGTCAGGCAAGACATTGCCCCTGCTGGGATCGGGGTACTTCTGCACCCCGTTTGAGCGCATGCAACGAGAGTAGGCGAGAGGATCACTCGACGCACGCCCCGTCGAGACGTGCGACGGCGAGTTGCTCGTCGCCGCCGTCCGGCTGAGCTGTGCCACGTGATTTCCGTTCGAGCCGCCACAACCGGCGAGCACGGCTACGCCGGCCGTCACGACGATCGCGGCCACGATTCTCCCGATGGGCGGCGAATGACGCCATCGCAGGCCTACCACACGGGTGCTGTCGGTCAGCGGCACGCCACGCGCGGTGCGTGGCTGTTGAAGCACGGTCGGACGGCTACGGCGCGCGCGTGCTGTTCGCCGATCCGGTGAGGAGGTCAGTGAAGCTACAGCTGGACTCCGCAGGCCTTGGCGGCGTGCATGAACGCCGGCGACACCACGTGGTAGGTGCTGTTGACGGGAAAATACATCCCCCGGCCCAGTGTGAAGATCGGCGGGTTGAGGACGTACATCGTGAGCGGATCCGGGAACTGCGGGAACCCCTGCTTGCGCACGCATTGCGCGAACGCGAGCGCAAAGCGCAGTTGGGCGGCTGACGGCGCGGGGGGGCCAACCCCGCCGATCGAAGCGTATTTCCGGCAGACCGTGAATGCCGTCTGAAACGCGGGCGCGTTCGGATCGATTTGGTTGAGCGATACCGGGCGTCCGCCGCTGGGATCGGGATAGTTGGTTACACCGTTTGAACGCATGCAGCTGGCGTACCTGAGCTCATCGGCAAGCGCGGTCTGCATCGCGGAGCCGGAGCTGCTCGTTGTCGTCGTCGAGCCGCTCGCGACGCCGTTCGAAGGCGACCCGCCGCATGCCGCCAGCAACACTGCGACGACAACCAGCACCACGACCAGGGGACCGGCCGCTCGCCACCGAAAAACGGTTCGCTTCTCCTCCTCGGGTGGGTGCCGCCTCAGCATCTTCCGACCACCATCGATTCCATCGTCGTTGCCACGTCTGTCGCGAGACTTGTGCTTATGGGTAGCCTCCGGACCCGTAGCCGATGCCCGCCAGGAGTTGCTGGCATTTGTTCATGGCGTTCTTGACTACCGGCGAATTCGGGTTGATGTCCGGTGGCAAGTTGCGGGGGAAACCAGGGGTCCCCGGCTGCCCGGGGTCGGACTCGGCGAGGGGGTCGGGCCAGTTCGGCACGCCGTGGGCGCGCACGCACCGGGCGAAGTTCCACAACGCGGTCAGCGCCATCTGATCCCAGGCCTGGGACGACTGACCGCTGTTCGGGAGCAGGTGCTGGCAGGCTTTCTCGGCCGCCTGGAACACTGCGCTGCTGACCCCGAGCTGCCGTAGGCCGACCTTCGGGATCGCTCCGCTGCTGTTGGGGTCGGGGAATTTCAGCACGCCGTGCGCGCGCATGCAGCGGGAGTAGGCGAGCGCCTTCTGGACGTTTGACTGCGAGAGCGTTGAAGCTTGCGCGTTGGTTGAGTCGCCGGCAATGGTGGATGACGGGCTGGCAGCGAGTGCGGCCGCAGGCAGGGCGAGGACGGCTGTAGCGATGATCGCGGCCGCGGCTCGCACGATGGGCGGCCATGCCGGTCGTGGCCGGCGTATCACACGGATACTGTCGTTCATCACGCCCTCCTCAGCGTTGGACGATTGTGCTGGCCGCCTTTGTTGGCATCCGGCCTGGAGGATGCGTTGTCGGGCGGTTGGTGCCGTGCGCCGGGACGGTGCTGTTCGCGGCTCAGTCCGTAGCAGCCTCTTGGTCCGGGCGGCGCGAGAAAGCCGATGTTGATTCTGAGGCCGCCGCCTGGTTGGGCTTGTGCGGTGACGACGGCGTCGTGTGCGTCGGCGATTGCCTTGACGACGGCGAGGCCGAGCCCGACACCCTCGGCAGCGTCTGTCGGCTGGGGTGCGAGCCGTTGGAAGGGTTCAAAGAGACGTTGGATGTCGCCGGCCGGGATCGGCTGCCCGGTGTTGGCGACGCAGAGAACGGCACGTCCTGACTCGGCGCGGGTCACAACCTCGATCCGGCCGCCGACGATGTTGTGCTGGATTGCATTGGAGACGAGGTTGGCGGCGAGTCGCTCGAGGAGGTCTGGATCGCCGGTCGTCCGCACCGGTTCGAGTGCCACAACGCTCTCGAGCTCACTCAGGTCGTGAGCCCGTAGCGCGGCGGCCGCGATCGCCGCGAGCTCGACCGGCTCCTGCCGCGTCAGCCCGCGGTTGCTGTGCACAAGCTCGAGCAGCGCTTCGACCACGCGCTGCTGCCGCAGGCAGCTTGCAAGGACGCTCTCGCCCATCTCGCGCAGGGCGGCCGTGTCTGTGTTGGGGTTGGCGAGCGTGACCTCGACCAGCGCACGCTGGAGGGCGATCGGCGTCCGCAGCTCGTGCGCAACGTAGGCCGCGAAGCACTCTCGGCCCTCGAGCATCACGGGCGTGGCCCGCTCGCCGGTTGACGGCACCCTCTGCTCCCGCGAGGCGGCCTGGTCTGCCGGCGAAAGGAACCTCGGCGAGCGCGCGACGGAGGGTGATCGGGTCGCGCAGCTGGTGAGAGGCGTGGGCGACAAGGCGCCGTCCCGCTCCGGACGCACGTCCGTGGCTGCGGGCGGCGTCAGCATCACGCTCTCCTCGTGCACGAGCATCCACCACAGCCAGGTCCGCCGCCGGGGTTGGCGCCGGGACACGCGATCGGATTCCCCGGCGATATGGCCTCGGAGGGTATCCAGTGCACGCAGTCGTGGATCTTGCTTTTGACCTGCGGCGAATTCTGGTTGATCTTGCCGTCTAGGTAGAACTCGGGGTTCCCGCCGGCATCGACGACGGGGTCGGGCCAATTCGACACCCCGTGTGAGCGCATGCACTGCGCGAACTTCAGCATCCCGTTCATGATCTGTTGGACCTGCGTCTGGGACGGGCCGCTGCCGCCGTTCGGGAGCAGGTAGCGGCAGTGGTTCTGGGCCGCCTCGAACAGGGTGCTGCTGACCCCGAGCTGTTGCGCGCTGACCTTGGGGAACGCTCCGCTACTGTTGGGGTCGGGAAAACCCGGCACGCCGTGGGAGCGCATGCAGTGCGAGTACGCGAGCGCCTGCTGGGGGTTCGTCGACTGGCTGCTGCCGGAAGCCGCCGCCGCGAGGGCGAGGCCGGCCGCGGCGATGATGGCGACCGCAATTCGCGCCGGCGGCGATGCCCGCCGCGGTCGGCGGACGAGGCCCGTTTTGTGGTTCACCGTTCCCTCCTGCGGACTGGATGGTCGTGCAGGCCGCCAGCGTCGCAGCCATTCCTGTCCTGAACCTGAAGCCTGGGCATCTTCAGGTAGCGCTCAGGATCGGACCGCGATACTGCCTTCGTGAGGCCGGATTCGCCACGAGTAGTGCTCGTCGAGGACGAGCAGCCCATCCGCCAAGCCGTCGAGCGCGCGCTGCGGCGCGAAGGGATCACGGTCACCGCCTTCGCCGATTACCCGGGCCCCGACCCGGTCCTCGCCGCCGCCCCCGATCTGGCCGTGCTCGACGTGCTCCTCCCCAGTGGCGACGGGTTCGAGCTGGCGCGCAGGCTGCGCGCGGCGCGCGATCTGCCGATCGTCTTTCTCACCGCCCGCGACGCGATCGAGGACCGCTTGGGCGGCTTCGAGCTCGGCGCCGACGATTACCTGGTCAAACCGTTCGCGCTCGAAGAGCTGCTCGCCCGCGTGCGCGCCGTGCTTCGGCGAACCGGCCGCCTTGGCGCGGCCATCGAGGCCGGCGACGTCGTCGTCGACGAGCAGGCCGGCCTCGCCACCCGCGCCGGTTCGCCGCTCGAGCTGACCGCGACCGAGCTGCGACTGCTCGCCTACCTCGTCCGCCAGCGCGGCCTGGTGCTCTCGAAGCACCAGTTGCTGACCCAGGTCTGGGGTTACGAGGCCTACGACCCGAACGTCGTCGAGGTCCACGTCAGCGCGCTGCGCCGCAAGCTCGAAGCACACGGCCCGCGGATTCTCGAGACCATCCGTGGTCTCGGTTACCGGTTCGACCCGCGATGAAGACCGGCTCGCTCCGCCGTCGCGTCACCCTGACGACCCTCGCGCTCCTGGCGATCGTCCTGGTCGCGGTGGTGTCCGCGGTCACCCTCGCCTACCGCGCCAAACTCAACGACGACCTCCGCACCCGGCTGAGCCAGGCCGGCGCCGCGATCGAGCACGCGGGCGGCGGCGCGGCGTTGAAGGAACTGGTGCCGGGCCTCGCTCTCGAGGGGATCGCCGTCCGCGGCTCCGCGGCGCCGGCTCGCCCCGGCGCGATCGGCCACGCAACCTCGCCGGCCGCGGCCGGCGCGGCGATCCAGACGCACGGGTCGCTGCTGATCCTCGACGAGGTCCTTCCCGGCGGAACGCGGCTCTCGATCAGCGCCAGCCGCGCGAGCATCGACCACGCCGTCACCAACCTGCTGCTCGTCGAGCTCGTGGTCGCGGCCGCCGCGCTCGTGCTCGCCACGCTCCTCGTCCTCCAGGGCACCCGCACCGCCCTGCGCCCACTCTCCGCCGTCATCGAGACGGCGACGCGCATCACCCACGGCGACTCCAAGCTGCGCCTCAACCCGAGTCGCACCGACACCGAGCTCGGGAGTCTCGCCCATGCGTTCGACGGGATGCTCGACGCCCTCGAGACGGCGGTCGAGGAGGCACGGGCCAGCGACGCCGCGACGCGGCGGTTTCTCGCCGACGCCTCTCACGAACTCCGCACACCCATCGCTGCCCTTCAGGCGAGCGTGGAAACGCTTCTGCGCGAGCAGCCCGAGCGGCCCGAGCGCGACCGCCTCGAAGCAGCCGTCGCGCGCGACAGCGAACGACTCGGCCGCCTCGTCAACGACCTGCTCGGACTCGCCCGCCTCGAAGCGCGCCCAACCCGAACACCGGTCGACCTCGCCGCGATCGCCCGCCCGCTCGTCGACGACGCCCAGGCCGGAGCGCCCGACGCGACGATCACGTTGAGCGCCGACGACGACACCACCGTCCGCGGTGACCGCGACGCGCTCGAACGGGTCCTGCGCAACCTCCTCGACAACGCTCTCGGCGCCATCGGACCCAACGGGCGGATCGAGGTGCAGCTCCGGCGGATCAACGGAGACGTCCAGGCGCTCGTCACCGACGACGGCCCCGGCGTGCCCGCACATCAACGCGAACAGATCTTCGAACGCTTCGTCCGACTCGACCCAAGCAAACCCGGTCACGGCCTCGGCCTCGCGATCGCCCGCCGCATCGCCCACCAACACCACGGCGACCTCACTTGCGACCCCACCCCGAACGGAGCCAGCTTCACCCTCCACCTCCCGACCGCGCCCTGACCTCAGCCAGCGGATGACGCAGGCGATCAGGCCGGCGAGGTTATAATGTCGCACACGTGGGGCCGCCACCAGGCGGAGTGAAGGCGGAGGAGCGAGCTTCAAGGGAGTGGGCATGACGGCGACCAGAGCCTTGGCAGTCGGCCTGCTGGTGTTGCTCGGAGGGGCCGCGTCGGCACTGGCCGTCGCCGGTCCGACGGGTAACTCCAAAGCGATCGCGATCGCGCGTGCGGAAGCACACGCATACACACGGATCCCGGTGGAGACGTACACCGAGACCGGCTTGATCGAGATGAATGACGCAGAGGGCAAGACCTCGTACTTCTCGTTCAGCTGGGCCGACACGAAGCTCAAACCCGGCTGGGTGTGGGCGACAGAGCACGGCCTCGTAGCCCTCAGCCGCGGTCGCATCGTCTGGTGGCGCGACGATCTGACCCCGCCGCCCTGCACGGGCGCCGGCGTCTGCCACCAGCTTCCCGTCGAACTGCTCTCCGAACCAGGTGGGGCGTACTACGCGTTCGGAGACGCCGCGCGGCATTCGTGCTTCGGACATCTCACCGGTACGCAGCCGAACACGGTCGGAGCGCAGTGGAATCGGGTGTTCGGTCACTTCGCGGCCCCCGTCTTCGGGCCGGGCACAGTCAAGCTCACCTACACCTACCCCTGGGCCGCCGGCGGTACGGCTCGTGAGACCGACACACTCTCCGCCCGCACTCACCTGGAGAAGTCCGGCCGCGTTGTCATCGACGGCAGCTACACGATCCGCGCTTCAACTTCTCAGCCGGCCAGGGCGCCGAAGGTCCCGACGGTGAATCTGTGCACGGGATAGCTGCATCGTTCGTGTATTCGTAGACGAATCAGCGCTTACGCCTCGCGGCCAATCCGTCAGGTGATGCGCACCGTTGCCGCCTCGTGGGCCGAGGCGCCGGCCGGTGAAACGGCCCGCACCATGATGGTGTAGCCCGCTCTGGGGGCGAGTTTCAGCTTGATCTTGCCGTTCCAGGTGAGAAAGCCACGACCGCCCGCCAGGCGCGTGGTGCTCAGCGTCGCAACGACGCTGGTTCCGCGCAGGATGGTGAGCGTCACCGTGGCTGGCCGGTTCAGAACGAACGGCACCTGCACCGGCTTGCCACGAGCGCCGCTGAAACTTGCTGCCGACAGCCGCAGCGTCAGACGCGGCGGGCGGACACTCGGCGAACCGCTCGTCGAGCCGGGGCTGCCCGTGGAGCCTGTGGCGCCCGTGGAGCCGGTCAGGCCCGCAGTGCCTGGCGCGCCCGCGGTGCCCGGGCTGCCAGGAGCACCCGCGGTGCCGGTGCCGCCGGACGCCCCGGAGGCGCCCGTCGGACCAGACGCGCCCGTCGAGCCAGTAGCGCCCGTAGAGCCGGTGCTGGCGATGGTGAGGGTTTGCGTCGCGGTCCCGACGTTGCCGGCGGGATCCGGAACCGACACGACGATCAACCACGTGCCATCACTGAGAGCGGTCGGCGTCGCATTCCAGGTGTCGTTGGCCTGAAGGAGCGTCGTCAAGGTCTGTCCCCCGATTGCCACCGTCACGATCGTGCCGGCCACTGCGTCGGAGGCCCCGGTGATCGTCGGGTCGACGTCGCTGGTGGTCGCACTCGCCCCGCCGGTGATCGCGACGACCGGCGGCACCGTGTCGACGGTCAGCGTCTGGGTGAAGCTGGCCAGATTTCCGGCTGCGTCGGAGACCGACATGACGACGCGATGCGGGCCGTCGGAGAGGAAGGCCGTGGTCACGGACCAGACTCCGCCGGCCGCTACTAGTCCGGTCAGTGTCTGGTCGGCGAGGGTAACGGTCACAGTCGTGCCAGGCGCGACGGCTGCGGTCCCGGAGATGGTCGGTGTCGGGTCGTTGGTCAGCATGTTCGCCCCGCCGGTGATCGTGACCTCGGGAGCGACAGTGTCGACCGTCAGCAACTGGCTGACGGTGGTCTCATTTCCCGCAGCGTCCGTGACCGAGGCGGTGATCGTGCCGGTGCCGTCGGCCAGCGTGCTCGGGGTCACGTTCCATGTCCCCCCCGACTGCACGAGCGCTGTCAGCGTCTGCGAGTAGACGGTCACGTCGACGACTGTGCCGGGCGCTGCGTCGGTGGTACCGGCGATTGTCGGGGTCGGGTCGTTCGTCGTCACCGTCGGTCCGCCGTCGATCGTGACGACGGGCGGCACCGTGTCGATCGTCAACTGTTGGGTGGCGCTGCCTGTGTTCCGTGCGCCGTCGATGACCGACGCGCCGACCGCATAGGTGCCGTTGGCCAGGATCGCCGAGGTCACCGACCACGCACCGCCCGACGGGGTCGCCGTCAGCGTCTGCCCAGCGACCGTGACGGTCACGACCCCGGGGGCCGCGAGATCGGTCGTGCCGCTGATAGTCGGGGTCGAGTTGTTCGTGATCGCGGTCGCCCCACCGGAGATGGTGACGACCGGTGGAGCGCTGTAGAAGTCGTTGGCGTCGAGCGAGATCGCGCCGTTGAGCGCGAGCGCGCGACCGTTGAACTCCGTGCCGGCACCCACCGCGATGGCCGTGAGGGCCATCAGCGTTCCCGCGAAGTTGGCGCCGGCGCCCACGGCGGCAGCGCCGTTGACCTGCCAGAACACGTGGGACGCCTGAGCGCCGTTGATCAGCACGACGTTGGCCCCGGCCGCCATGTTGAGCGCCCCGCCGACCTGGAAGACGAAGACGGCGTTCGGGTCGCCGCCGCCGTCGAGGGTCACCGTCCCTGTGTTCGCCACGGCGCCGGCCGCGGAGTACAGGCCGGGCAGCAGCGTCAGGCCGTTCAGATCGCCCGCGAGTGCAGCGCCACCCGTCCGACCGGCGACCTCGTTGTATGCGGCGACAAGGTCGGCGTAGGCCGGACCGGCAGCCGTGGCTCCGACCCGGGTCGTGCCGGTGACCACGCCGGGCGGGAAGCCGGTCGGCGCAGCACTCGCATTGACGCCGAGGTCGCCACGAAGCGTGGTGTGGGGTGCGCCGACACCGTTGACGGTATTGCCGACGGAGGCGCCGCTCAATACCGCGTAGGTCGATGCCTGCCCGAGATTCACGGAGGTCGTCGAAGCGGCGAGGGCGGACGGTACTGCCGACCCGAGGCCCGCGATCAGCAGGCCGCCTACGAGCGCTCCAACGCAGACGGCCCTCGCCCACCGTTTGCAGACGATGTCGGACGTCCGCGCGATCCCCGTGACCCACTGCGTGTAACCGGACATAGGTGTCCCCTACCAAGGGGCTGTCCGAGCCCCGGCGGCTAGTGCTCAGTCAACGTAACTTCTGTCACGGCGTTTATCGGAAATCTTCAAAAATTAGGGGATTGTAAGTATATAAACTCATATGTTTGTGTAAGGCGAACGACTAGACCACGTCTGCAGTGGTGCGCTCCGGGACTCCGTCCTCAGTGGTGTCCACGCGCAATGGCGCGGTGGACCCGCCAGCCCGGACGCCCGATGAGTCCGCCCAGAAGTTGGCGCTCACGCGGCGCCGCGGACACCCGCGTAGGAACTCGTCCACGAGTGCCGCGGCACTCTTCACGGCGCGCTCGCGCTCTCCGAGGCGCACCACCACGACAGGCGAGACGGCACAGTCACGCTTGGCTCGCGCCGACCCACGAACCGGGCGGTCGCATTGTCGTCTAAGCTTCTAAGATCATGCCCTCACGCCGCAGCCCCGCCGCACCGCCAGCCGGTGCCAGCCCACCACACGTGCGCTCGGACCCAGCCTACGTGGTCAAAGCCCAGCTCTTCCGCGTGCTCGGCCATCCGCTGCGGATCCGCATTCTCGAAATCCTCTCCGACGGCGAACGAGCCGTCGGAGACCTCCAAGCCGAACTCGAGCTCGACTCCAGCGGCACCTCGCAGCACCTCGCCGCCCTACGCCGAGAGGGCGTCCTTGATAGCCGCCGGGTCGGCACAAGGGTGTACTACCGCATCAGGGACCCGCGCGTCTCACAACTCCTCGCCGTTGCGAGGCAAATCCTCACCTCCGCCCTATCGGACTCCCACGCACTGCTCAGCGACCTCGCCGACGACGCGCCGCCGCGGTCGCGCCAGCGCTAACCCCGCGCTCACGGTCCCCGAACGACCGTCGAGAGCTCAGGCCCCGCCTCGCCAATCGCGTAGCACGATCCGTGCTACGATCGGACGGTGGCTCGGTCGCTCCACGTGCGCCTCGACGACGCCTCTGCGGCGGCCCTCGACGTGGTACGAGCCGGTGAGATGACCGACTCAGCCGCAGTCCGTACCGCGTTGCGCGAGGCGGCGATGCGGCGCCGAACGCGATCGGCAATCCGCGACGAGGTCAAGCGCCTCGCCGCAGACCCGACTGACCGCGAAGAGATGCGGTTGATCCGCGCGCAGCTGGCCGAGCTGGCTCCCCCCGCGTCGGATTGAGATGGTTCGCGGCGAGGTATTCCGCCTGCCGCGACCACGCGGCGCGCGTGGCCATGAGCAGCGCGGCGCCCGCTACGCGGTCATCGTCCAGGCAGACGAATTCCTGGACCTGAGCACGACGCTCGTCGCACCCACCTCGACGAGCGCGATGCCGGCAACCTTCCGTCCGGTGATTGACCTCGACGGGACCGAGACACGCGTGCTCGTCGAGCAGACGACGGTCGTGGACCCACAACGCCTCGGACGATCGGCCGGCCGGCTCGACCCAGACGAACTACACGCCATCGACCAAGCGCTCAGCCTCGTGCTCGGACTCTAGCGGCCACCCAGCCGCCCGATGTGACTACACATCGCCGCCCGCACTGCTCCAGACCAGCCACCTGTCTAAACCGGGACGTCGGACCTCGAAACCGGCCGCACGGCACCACACTGCCGTTTGCCGCACGACCCGCACAGCCCGAAAGCTCCGCCTCGATCCGCACGGAACCGCTGGCCGCTCCGCTGGCCGGTCACTCCGACCGCACACTGACGGCCAGAGCGCGCCCGACCGTCAGCGAAAACGCCTGCAAACCCGGCCAGCGCCACGACGGGGGACCCAGGAATCGAACCTGGCGTTGCGGTTTTGGAGACCACCGTGTTACCGATACACCAGTCCCCCACGGAGTTGCCTCAGTCTAGTGGCCGCGAACGTGGCTCCGGCTCTCGGCCGCGCCCCGGCCAGACCCAAACGGAGCTTCGGCGTGAACCACTAAGCTCCCCGCAGAGGCGGTCAAGCGGCGGGTCGGCCTCGCCCGCGGGAAGGACACGCGATGGCCGTTGGCGGCCCCGTGCAACTGGAGCGCCGGCGTATCGACGAGCTGATGGAGCGCGAGCTCGCCCAGCTCAACGCGCGCACCGCGGGCTCGGCAGCGATGTACAGCCGTGCGCGCCGCTCGCTGAGCGGCGGCGTCGCCTCCTCCTACCAGTTGCGCGACCCGTGGCCGATCTACCTCGTCGACGGCGAGGGCCCGCGCGTCCGCGATGTCGACGGCAACGAGTACTGGGACTTCCACAACGGCTTCGGCTCGATGGTCCAGGGGCACGCGCACCCGGCGATCGTGGCGGCCGTGCGCGAGCGCGTCGCGCGCGGCACGCACTTCGCCGCGGTGACCGAGGATGCGATCGTCGTCGCCGAGCAGCTGCAGCAGCGCTTCGGGCTCGCCCGCTGGCGTTTCGTCAACTCCGGATCGGAGGCGACGATGGACGCGATCCGAATCGCTCGGGCGCTGACCGGTCGCGACACGATCATGAAGATCTTTGGCTCCTACCATGGCCACCACGACGCCGTGATGGTCTCGATCGGGGTCCCCTACGACGAGATCGGCGACCGTGACAACCTCGCCTCCCTGCCCTACGGGGCGGGCATCCCCGCCGCCGTGGCCGAGCTGACGATCGCCGTGCCGTTCAACGACGCCGCGGCGATGGAGCGGCGGATCGAGCGCCTCGCGCGCGAGGGGCGCACGCCGGCCTGCGTGATCATGGAGGCGGCGATGATGAACCTCGGGGTCGTGCTCCCGGAGCCGGGCTATCTCGAGGAGGTTCGCGCGATCACCGCGCGCCACGGCATCGTGCTGATCTTCGACGAGGTCAAGACGGGCCTCGCGATCGCCGCGGGCGGTGCGACCGAGCGCTTCGGCGTGACCCCCGACATGGTCACCCTGGCAAAGACGCTCGGCGGTGGGCTGCCCTCCGGCGCGATCGGCGCCAGCGAGCGGGTGATGGCGGTCGTCGAGGACGGCAGCGTCTACCAGGTGGGCACCTACAACGGGAATCCGCTGTCGATGGCCGCCGCCCGCGCGAGCTTCGAGCACGTGCTCACGCCGGCGGCCTACCGCCACCTCGACGAGCTCAACGACCGCATCGTCACCGGCTGCAGCGGCGTGATCGGGCGCCACCAGCTCCCCGGCTACGCTGTCGGCGTCGGATCCAAGGGCTGCGTGACGTTCTCGCCCGCGCGGATCGTCGACTACGAGAGCTTCAAGGCCAACCAGGATGTCGCGGTCACCGAGCTCGCCTGGTTGTGGAACATGAACCGCGGCATCTACATGACGCCGGGCCGCGAGGAGGAGTGGACGCTCTCGGTGACCCACCCGCCCGAGGCGGTCGAAGACTACGTGCGCGTGTTCGACGAGATGGCGGCGGCGCTTACGGCGTGAGCGCCCGTGGCGCTCGGCCGGCGATCACAGCTTCGGCGCGTAGGCCCGGTACTCGTCAGGGATCGCGTCGTCGGTGCCGAGAAAGGCGTGCTTGGACATGTCCGGGCTGTAGCGGCTCGCCGGCGGCTCGTGCCCGATTGCCTCGGCGAGGCTGCGGATGTGGTGCGGTCCCGCGCCGCAGCAGACGCCGAGATAGCGCACGCCGAGCTCGAGCGCGGCGGTGCCGAACGCGGCTGTCTCGTAGCGGCTGCAGGTGAACGGGTCGAGCGCGGTCGGAAACGGTCGCCCGTCGAACTGAGGGTCGCGCAGCGACTGAAACGTCGGCTGCTCTTCGTGGGTGCGGTAGGGAACAGGCAGCCCTGCCACGTGGCAGTCGACCTGCTCGCGGATCGCACGCAGCAGCGGCAGCATCGTGCGCGGGCCGCGGATGCAGTTCAGGCCGACGACATCGGCCCCCGCAGCCTCCAGGCGACTGCACGCTTCGGCCGGCGTCCAGCCCTCGCGCGTCATCGGCTCCTGGTGAATCGCGAGCGTGATGACGGTCGCCAGGCCGGCCTTCTTCATCACGTCGAGCGCGATCAGCGCCTCTTCTCCCCACGAGAAGGTCTCGCCGACCATGTAGTCGACGTTGGCCTCGACGGCCCATCCGACCTGCTCCTCGAACATCGCCCGCACCGTTGCGCGCGAGGTCGCGTCCGGGGTGAACACGTTGGTGTTGCAGAGGTCGCCGGCGAGCAGCGTCCCCGTCTCCGCTGCCACGTCGCGGGCGAGCTCGAGTGCGCGGCGATTCAGCTGCTCGACGAGATCCTCCTTGCCGATCACGCGCAGCTTCTCGCGATGCGCGTAGTAGGTGAAGGCCTGGACGACATCCGAACCCGCGTGGACGAACTCACGATGCAATTGCGAGACGACGTCGGGCTGCTCGAGCACCACCTCCGGGACGAACGCACCGGCCTGCAGGTAACCACGGCGCTCGCATTCGAACAGGTAGCCCTCGGCGCAGACGATCGGACCGCGGGCGAGCCGGTCCAGCAGACCGGCCCTCTCAGTCGACATCGCCGCAGCCTACACCGGTCGGCTCGAGCGAACGGTGGCGTTGGTCACCAGGAACGCCCGCAGTTCGTCTTCGGTCAGCGGGGCGATCGTCGCAGGCGACGCCACGCCGAGCGCTCCGAGCGCCTGGGCCAGGCCGGCACGGTCGCCAATGCGGACGACGTCGTAGTCGTGGCGCACGAACTCCTCGACGTGCTCGGCGATCTGGTCCAGCAGCGGCCGGGCGACGTCGTCCGGGTACCACGCCGGCGGGAGCTGGATCGCGCCCCAGTCCTCGCCGGCGAGCACGGCGAGCGCGTCGAGCCCGCCGGGCGGCGGGTTCACGAACTCGTCGGCGACGAGCGCAACGCGAAAACCGCGCTCGTCGGCGTCCACGCTCAGCAGGCCTCGAGAAACGCCGCGAAGCCGGCGCGCTCGGCTTGCGGATCGTGCTCGGGGAGCACGTAGGTGACGCCCGTCGCGCGCGGCGCCGAGGCCCCGCGCGCCGCGAGCGCCGCCAGCAGTTCCTCGATCAGGATCCCGCGCCCCGGCGCGAGGTCCGTGGCCTCGTCCGGCCACTGCGGCCGGCCGCCGCGCAGCGGGTCCGATGAGGTCACCCGGATGCCCATCGACGGGCTCCCGTCGACGCCGACGAGCACCACCTCGTCGCCGCGCTCGAGATGGGCGCCAACCGCGCCGGCCACGCCCTCGGCGATCCGCCGGCAGTGGCGTCTGAAGGCCAGCGTGTCGTACTGCTCGCGCACGGCCCAGAAGCGGTTGAGGCCCGTGAACGTGAGCTCGGGACACGGCATCTGCGCCAGCTCCCAGCCCCGGGCGCGAAGCTCGTCGACCAGCGGCGAGTAGACGCCCGGACAGCGGGCGCCGCCAGCGGTTCTGGCGTTCTGGTTGAGCAGACAGTGCGCCACGAACGCGACCTTGGCCACGCGCTCGAGGATACCGCTGCGGAGATCGCCCGCGGTGCCGTACGGTACCCGCATGTCCACAACACGCGATCGGTCCACGCCGCCGGAGTCGCTGCTGGTCCCCGCCGCCCGCAGCCTCCCCTCCAACGCCGCCTACCTCGCGCACCTGGACGCCGGCGCCGGCGGGCCGCCGCTGATCCGGCTGGGGTCGAACGAGAACAGCGAGCCGCCCTCACCCCGCGTCAGGGAGGCGTTGGAACGGTCCTACGACGACGCCAACCGGTCGCCGTCGACACGGCCGCCGCTGCGTCTCGCGCTCGCGGAGCGTTTCGGCGTTTCGCCCGAGCGGATCCTGCTCGGCGCCGGCTCGACCGAGCTGATCGACGCGACGATCCGGACGTTCGTGCGGGCGGGCGACGAGGTGATTCTGCCGCACCCCTCGTGGCCGGTCTTTCGCCGTCGGCTCGCGGCGGTCGAGGCCGACGTGGTCGACGTGCCGCTCTCCGCCGGCCTGCACACCTACGAGTACGACCTCGACGCGCTGCTCGGCGCGGTGACCGACCGCACCAAGCTGATCGTGCTGTGCTCGCCGAACAACCCGACCGGCAACTCACTGGGCCTCGACGCGGTCCGCCGCGTCGCGCAGGCCGGACCGATGCTCCTGCTCGACGCCGCCTACGCCGACTTCGATCCGGGCGTCGACCTCTCACCACTCGTCCATCAGCACCGCAACGTCGTTCTCACGCGAACCTTCTCCAAGGCCTATTGCCTCGCCGGCCTGCGCGTCGGCTATGTCGTCGGCGACGCGGATGTGCTCGACCACGTCGACCGCTTCCTCGTGCCCGGCAGTTCGGTGAGCTCCGCCTCGCTGCACGCCGGCCTCGCCGCGCTCGAGGACGAGGAATACCGCCGCCGTCAGGTGGCGCGGATTCTCGCCGAGCGCGAGCGGCTGCTCGCGAGCCTGCGCGATCTCGGCGTGACCGCGTACGAGTCACGCGGCAACTTCGTCGCCTTCGACGCGGCGGCCCATCCCGGCCAGGCCGTCGGGCTCGTCGGCGAGGTGCGGGCGCGGGGCGTCGTGATCAGGGCGATGGAAGAGGGCATCGTCCGTGTCAGCGTCGGGACGCCCGCGGAGAACGATGCCGCGCTCGCCGCGATCGCGGCGGTTCGCACCGCCGCGGCGGCGGTCTAGCGGCGCTCCGCCGCCGGGCCCGCGAGCGCCAGCGCGGTCGCGAGCAGGACGTTGGCGCCGTTGATGCAATCCTGCCAGTGCGTGTGCTCCGCCGGGTCGTGGCTGACCCCGCCGACCGAGGGAACGAAGATCATCCCGCTGGCCGTCACGGCGGCGAGCGCCTGGGCGTCATGACCGGCGCCTGAGGCCAGCTCGAGCGTGCTCACGCCGACGGCGCGAGCTGCCTCGGCGATCGCGCCGCGCAGCGAGCGGTCGAGCTCCGTCGGCTCCCAGCGACCGACCGGCTCGACGCTGAGCGTGAGCCCCGCGGCGCTCGCCTCGCGCGCTGCGGCGGCGAGCAGCGCCGCCTCCAGCGCTTCGAGCGCCGGCAGGTCCGGGGAGCGGAACTCGAGCGCCAGCTGCGCCCGCCCGGGCACGACGTTGAAGGCGCCCGGCTCGATCGCGATGTCGCCGACGGTGGCCACGCAGCCGGGAAAGTCGCGGACCACCGTCTGCTCGACGGCGACCACCAGGCGCGCCGCGCCGAGCGCCGCGTCCTTGCGGGCGCCCATCGGCGTCGTACCGGCATGGCGGCGCTCGCCGTCGAAGCTGAGCCGGAAGGAGCGCGACCCGGCGATCGCGGTCACGATCCCGATGTCGACGCGCTCGCGCTCGAGCACGGGGCCCTGCTCGATGTGCAGCTCGAGATACCCGGCCAGCGTCGCCGGGTCGCGCCGCGCCTGCGCCAGGCCGTGCTCGGTCAGCCCGGCCCGCGCGAGCCCGCTCGCCAGTGCGTCGCGCCCGCCGCGTGGCGCGCGCAGGATTTCCGGCGTCAGGGCCCCGGCGAGCGCCCAGCTCCCGAGCAGCCCCACGAGCGCGCCCTCCTCGTCGGTGAAGTCGATCGCCTCGAGCGACACCGGCAGCTCGAGCCCCGCATCCTTGACCGCTCTCAGCACCTCGAGCGCGGCCACGACGCCGAGTGCGCCGTCGTAGCGACCCCCGGTCGGAACCGTGTCGAGATGGGATCCGATCAGCAGCGTTCGCGCGCCGGCCGACGCGGCCGGCAGGAGTGCGGAATGGTTGCCCGCGGCGTCGACGCGCGCCTCGAGCCCGGCCGCGGCCGCGCGCTCGAGGAACCAGGCGCGTGCCGCGAGATGGGAGTCGCTGAAGGTCGTCCGCCGCACGCCGCCGTCGGCCGTGGCGCCGATCGCCGCGAGCTCGTCGAAGTCCCTCCGCAGACGATCGCCGTCGACACGGATCGCCGCTCCCGCTGCGCGTAGGCTATGCGCCGGCATGGGCGACATGATCCCCGACCGTGTGCGGGAGCGCGACCTTGTCGGCTACGGCCGCCTGCCACCCCGGTTCGCGTGGCCGGACGCTGCCCGGGTTGTGGTGAACATCGTGCTGGTCTACGAGGAGGGCTCCGAGTACTCGGTGCTGTGGGGCGATGATCGCAACGACGGCTGGGGGGAGTACGCCGACCCGGGAGTCCAGCCTCCGCAGCGCGACAAGGGCACCGAGTCGCACTACGAATACGGCAGCCGGGCGGGCGTGTGGCGGCTGGCGCGGATCTTCGACGCCGCCGGCATTCCCGTGACCGTGTCGGCGGCGGCGGTCGCGCTCGAGCTCAACCCGCAGGTGGCCGCGTGGATGCGCGAGCACGATCACGACCTGCTTGGCCACGGCTGGCGCTGGATCGAGCACTGGACCCTCTCGCGCGAGCAGGAGCGCGAGGCCCTCCGGCAGGCGATCGAGACCTACGAGCGCGTCCTCGGCGCCCGCCCGCTCGGCTGGAACTGCCGTGGCTGGCCGAGCGAGAACACCCGCGAGCTGCTGATCGAGGCCGGCGGCTTCCTCTACGACTCCGACTCCTCCGCCGACGATCTCCCCTTCTACGAGCGCTCAGGCAAGGAGCCGTTCCTGGTCATCCCCTATTCGAAGACCTACAACGACTCCCGCTTCCTGATGAATCCGGGCTTCGGCAGTCCGCGCGACTTCCTCGACACGCTGACGATGGGGCTGGACGAGCTGCTGCGCGAAGGCGAGCAGCGACCGGCGATGATGACCGTCGCCGTCCACGCGCGTTGGTCGGGGCAGGCCGCCCGCGCAGCCGCGGTTCGCCTGTTCCTCGAGCACGCGTGCGCGCAGCCGGGGGTGCGCTTCATGCGCCGCCGCGACATCGCCACCTGGTGGCTCGAGCACAACCCGCCGTTGTGAGCGGCGATCATCTGCGGGGACCCGTCGCGGAGGCCTTCGCCACCCGCGCTGCCCTCGAGCGCGGCGCGCGATCCGAAGGGCGGCAGGATCTCGGCTGAGCGCCTGGGCGGGCGCGTCGCGGTCGTGACCGGCTCGGCTTCGGGTATCGGCCGAGCGATCGCGGTCCGCCTCGCCGACGAGGGCGCGTCGGTCGTCGTGTCCGACGTGCGCCGCGAGCCGCGCGAAGGCGGCGAGCCGACCGACGCGCTGATCGCGGCACGCGGGGGCACGTGCATCCGCGTCGACGCCGACGTCTCGCGCTGGGATGACGTCGACGCTCTCGTGTCGGCTGCCGTCGCGCGGTTCGGACGCTTGGACGTGTTCGTGAACAATGCGGCGATCGCGGGAGCGGCCTCCAAATCGCTGCTCGAGACGACCGAAGACGATTGGGACGCGATCATGGCGGTCAACCTGCGCGGCGTCTTCCTCTGCTGCAAGCGGGCAATCTCGGAGATGCTCGAGCAGACCCCGATCGGCGAGGTCCGCGGTCGCGTGATCAACATCTCCTCCCAGCACGGCATGGTCGGCTCACCGGGTCACGTCGCCTACTCGACCAGCAAGGGCGGCGTGGTGAACCTCACGCATCAGCTCGCCGTCGACTACGGGCGCCACGGAATCCTGGTCAACGCGGTCGCGCCCGGGAAGATCATGACCGGCTCAGCGGAGCAGGCCGACCCCGAGGTGACCGCCTACGCCTGGTCGCGCACGCCGTTCTCGCGCCTGGGCCGGCCCTCGGATGTCGCCGCGGCGACCGCCTTCCTCGCCTCCGACGACGCGCTGTATGTCTCCGGTACGAACCTGCTGGTCGACGGCGGCTGGATGGCGTATTGAGGCCGAGCGGCCGGCGACTAGCGGGGCTCGCCGCTCGGGGCCGTCGGGAGCCCGGCGGCACGCCAGGCCTGAAAGCCGCCATCGAGGTCGGTCGCCCGGGCAAAGCCCAGCTCCTGCAGCGTCACCGCGGCGAGGCTTGACGCGTAGCCCGCGTCGCACGTCAGGATCACCTGATCGTCGAGCCCCGGGGCATCGGGGTGGCGGGCCGTGCTCGCCGGGTCAAGCCGCCACTCGAGCACGTTTCGGGCGATCACGAGCGCCCCGACGATCACCCCGTCGGTCGCGATCTGGGAGTCGGAGCGGATATCGATCAGCGTCGCGCCGGATCGCATCGCCGCGAACGCGGCAGGCGGGTCGAGCCGCTTCAGCCTGCGACGCGCCTGCTCGAGAAGCTGATCGATCGTCGTTCGCGCCATGGTCCCAGCGGGCACGTCCAGCGCCCGCCTCGCCGACCCGCTGAATGTAGCAGTCGCGGCCGCACGCCCGGCGGCGGCGGGAATCTAGGAGAGACTCGCCAGGGCGCCGGATCTGACGAGTCGCAGGACCCCCTCGATGTCCCTCGGCGGCGCTTCGCCCTCTTCCGTGAATCCGACCTGCTCGCGCACGAGGTCGTACAGCCGCCGCGTGCCGCTGCCAAGCTGCGGAACGCCCCGGAGGTCGATCGCCTGCGCCGCGATCACGAGCTCGGTGGCGACGATACGCTCGCCGAGCGCCACCATCTCGCAGACGCGGCGGCCGGCGAGCGGAGCCATCGTGATGCGGTCGGTGAGCCCGCCGTCGCGCGAGGATCCCGTGACCTCGAACGAAACCGGCCCAGCCAGCAGCCGCGCCTCGGCGACGAGCGCCTGCCCGATCAGGCCGAGCTCAGAGAGCGCGAGGTCCACCCCGCCGGCGCGAGCGGCGAGATTCTGCGGGAGACCGGTATACGGCTGCTGCAGCATCTTCTCGAGTCGCTCGTACGCGCTCGTCAGCAGCGGGGCGAGGGCGATCCGCAGGTAGTCGAGGCACGCGGCCAGGGGCAGGACGTCGAAGTTCCCAACCGAGATCAGGCGATCCTCCTCGACAAGAATGAGCGGATTCTCCTGCGAGGCGTTCAGCTCGAGCGCGAGCTGCGCGGTCGCGAAGGCGAGCGTGTCGCGAGCCGCTCCGTGGACCTGTGGAATCGAACGGAACGTCACCGGATCCTGGAGGTTGCGCGCCGACCCCGTCTCCCACAGCCGGCTGCCCTCGAGGATCGCCCGCAGGCGTGCCAGCGTGGCCACCAGTCCGGGGAATGGGCGTACCCGGCCGACGGCTGGATGGAGGATCGTCAGATTGGCGGCGAACGCTTCCAAATCGAGCGCCGCCGCCGCGTCAGCGGCATCGAGCAGGCGCGTGTAGTCGGCAACGGCAAGCGTCGCGATCGCCGTCGAGAACGCGTTGTTGCTGACGAGCGCGAGCCCTTCCTTCGGCGCCAGCTCGAAGTCGCCGAGCACCCCCGCCGCGAGATCGCCGAGCGGAATCAGGTCCGCCTGGCCGATCGATCCGAGCATGTGCACGCGCGGGCACTGCTGATCGTTGAGCGCGTCGACGAGCCGCTGCGCGAGCTCGGGACGGACACCGGGGATGCCGCTGACAAAGCCGTTGACCAGGCGTAGCAGCGTCGCGCGGATGATGTCCTCGGGTGCGTCCGGACCCTGGCCGACCGCCGAGCCCGACACCATCATCCGGTTGAACTCGCGCATCTTCCGCGGGTCGATGCGGAAGCTCTTGGCGGGGCCGACGCCTGTCGTCAGGCCGTACACCTCGTCCCCCCGCGCGAGCGCGTGCTCGACGACGACCCGCATCTGCGCCATCGCCGCGAGCGCAGCCGTGTCGATCTCCACGCGCTCCGCGTGCCGCGCGACCCGCACCATCTCGGCGAGCGTCAGCTGATGGCCGGTAAGGACGACTGTCACCTGTTCACGCTCCGAGCCTCCTCCGCCGCCGGCCAGGCTGCGTCGCCGGGCCGTGCATGAGACTGCCACACGAGCCGGATCGACGTCACGCCTCGTGGTCGATCGCAGGCCCCGGCGGCCGCCGGTCCGCGCCGGCCTCGGCCGGCCGATCGTCGGCGCGTCGGCCGCCGAGCAGCAGCCAGCCGGCCGCGACCAGCGCCAGCGGAACCAGGGCGGCGAAGGCGGCCCGGTTCCCGGCTGACTGCGCGATCGCGCCGCCGACCAGCGGTCCGACGACCGAGGCGGTCGCCCAGCCGGCGTTCGTGAACCCGAGCGCCGTCGCCGCACCGACTCCCGCCGCCTCGCCGGCAGCGGCGGCGATCGGGTAGGCGATGGTCGTCATCGTCGCGTGCAGCGCCGATCGGACGAGCACGAAGGCAGCGAGCGGCACGGTCGCGTTACCGCTGACCGGCAGCGCCAGCGATGCGCCCATCGCGAGCGTTGCGAAGCCGGCCGCTCGCACCGTCGCGGCTCGTGCGCCAAGCCGGCTGACCGACACGCTGGCGAGGATGTACAGCACGGCGGCGCCGGCCAGCAGCACCGAGATCGCGTTGATCGAGACGCCGTTGGCGCGCAGCTGGATCGGCACGAGCAGGTTGGTGACGCTGTTCGTCAGTCCGGCGATGACCATGATCACGACGGGGGCCACGACCAGCCGACCCCTGCGCGCGGATCTCCAGATCGACGCCGAGGAAACCGCGGCCCGTGTCGCCGGCGGCGTGAGGACGGGCCAGCGCGAGAGCGCCACCGCGATCAGCACCGCCGCGGCGGCGATCAGCGCGAAGGGAATGCCGACACCCGCCTGGGCCGCGAGAACGCCCGCGAAGGCAGGGCCGATCGAAACGGCGACGCCGCTGACCGGAATCGTCGCGCCGAGCCTGGCCGAGCGCCGCTCGACGCTTCCGCTTTCGGACAGATACGCGACCCCGGCTGTCCAGACGGTGCCGAAGGCGATCCCGAAGACCGCCCGGCTGACAAGCAGCAGCCAGAAGGCATGCGCGAGCCCCTGCCCGAGCGACGAGGCGGCGATCAGCCACGCAGCGGCGACGGACAGCCGCCGCGAGCCGATGCGGTCGCTGAACAGACCGATCGGCAGGACGACCAGCAGGGTCGAGAAGCCTGAGGCGGCGAACAGCTCGCCGAGCTGCACGCGAGAGAGGTGCAGCTGCTGGGCGTAGAGCGGTCCGAGCGGGGCCAGCGCCGACTGCACGATCCCGGCGATGAAGACCAGGCCGTAGGCAGGCAGCAGGCGGGTGGGGATGCGCCGCAGCGACGCTGCCGCGGCGGGGAACCACCCCGCGCCCGTCCGGCGTGGCCAGCGGGAAGCCACCGCTCCGCGTCGACCGCCCGTCAGCGCGAGACCGGCGCGGCGGCCGGCGTCGCAGCGATGGCGTGGCCGTAGCCGCGGGCCAGCAGTCGGCCGCGACCGGGATCGCCGAGCAGCTCGCCCTGGTCGACGATCAGCTCGCCGCGGCTGATCGTCGAGACCGGGAAGCCGCGGAGCGCGAAGCCCTCGTAGGTCGAGTGGTCGATATTCGAGTGCAGCCGCTCGGCGGACAGTGTGAGCTCGCGCCGCGGATCGAAGAGGACGAGATCGGCGTCGAAGCCAGGGCGGATCTGGCCCTTGCGATGCAGCCCGTGCACCTGGGCGGGACGCGAGCAGCAGACGTCGACCCAGCGGTTCAGGCTCAGGCGCCCGGCTCCGACCCCATAGGTGTGGATCAGCGCCAGGCGGACCTCGATCCCGCTGGTCCCGGGCGGTGTGTGGAGCCTCCCCTCGGTGTCGCGAACGCGCCGCCGCGGCCCGTGGTCCGTCGAGACGATGTCGAGTGAGTGATCCGCCAGGCCGCCCCACAGGGCGTCACGATCGCGCTCGCCTCGCAGCGGTGGGCTGAGCACGAGGGCGCTCCCGCTGAGCGGATCCTCGAGCGCCGCGGCATCGAGCAGCGCGTGGTGCACGCACAGCTCGCCATACACCTCCTGGCCGCGCCTGCGCGCGGCGCGGATCTCCCGCACGCCCTCGGCAGCGGTCACGTGGAAGATCAGGCAGCGCGCGCCGGCAACGTTGGCAAGGGCCAGGGCACGGTGGATCGCCTCACCCTCGAGCGCGCCCGGTCGAGCGCTCAGATGCCAGCGCGGGCCGGTGCGCCCCGCTGCCACGTTCTGGCGCGTCAGCTCGTCGATGATCTCGCGGTTCTCGGCGTGCACGATGGCGAGCCCGTTCGCCGCGGCCACCTCCTGCATCGCGGCGAAGATGATCGTGTCGGGCAGGGCATAGCCGTCGTAGTTCATAAACAGCTTGATGCTCGGAAAGCCCATCTCCACGAGCGCCGGGATCTCGGCCACCCGCGCGCGGCTCGGCTCGCGAAGATTGACGTGCACGCCGTAGTCGATCAGGCACGGCCTGAGCTCCTCGAGTCGCTGCTCGAGGCCCATCCGCAGCGTTGTGCCGGGCGGGACCTGCGCCTGGTCGATGATCGTCGTCACCCCCCCGAAGGCGGCCGCGATCGAACCGGCCCGGGCATCGTCGTCGTAGACGTCATGCGCGCGCTCGGTACGCATGTGCACATGGCCGTCGATGGCGCCCGGAAGTACGTAGAGACCCTCCGCATCGATGATCTGCTCGCCCCGCAAGTCCTCCCCCATGGCGGCGATGCGCTCCCCCCGGACGGCGACGTCGGCCACGTAGTCGTCGGTGGCGGTGATCACTCTGCCACCCCGGATCACGAGGTCGTGCATACCCTTCGCAACATACTGGACGGCCACCGCGCCGGCGCGGGCAGCGACCGCGCAATCGACGCTCTAGAGTGCTGCCGTGCCCGCGCGCCTACCCTCGCTGCTCGCAGATCCGCCGGACGGCACGGCCCGGCTGTGGCTGACCGGCGGGCGTCTGTTTGACGGGACCGGCGCCGAGGTCCGCGAGGGGTCGGGCGTGCTCGTGCAGGACGGCCGCATCGCCGCGGTCGGCCGCGCCGCCGACGGCGTGCCCGAGGGCGCCAGCGAAGTCGAGCTCGCCGGCCGCACGCTGCTGCCCGGGCTGATCGACGCCCACGCGCACATCACGGTTGAGCGCCCGACGCCCGCCCCCGGCGCTGAGGCCCTGCGATCGGGGACCGACGCGCACTTCCTGGCCGCCGAC
This sequence comes from uncultured Solirubrobacterales bacterium, assembly GCA_963833765.1. Taxonomy (GTDB): domain Bacteria; phylum Actinomycetota; class Thermoleophilia; order Solirubrobacterales; family Solirubrobacteraceae; genus Palsa-513. The sequence goes on from CAWHZJ010000001.1 coordinate 32,845, forward strand.
CTGCGCGAGATGTTGCGCCGCGGCGTCACGACGGTGCGCGACGTCGGCTCCTACGGCGACCTCGCGATCGAGGCCCGCCAGGCGATCCGCTACGGCGCCTTTCGCGGGCCGCGAATACTCACCTGCGGACGGATCATCTCGGCCACGGCGCCGGGCGGGATCTTCTTCGAGGGCATGTACCGCGAGGCGGACGGACCTGATGAGGTGCGTCGCGCGGTGCGCGAGCAGCTGCGCCGCGGCGCCGACTTCATCAAGGTCATGACCACTGGCGCCCGCAGCGTCGAGCTCGAGGATCCCGACCCGGCCCAGCTCACGCGAGCCGAGATCGCGACCGTGGTCGAGGAGGCGCACCGCCAGGGGTATCGCGTCGCCGCTCACGCCGAGGGCATTGACGGCACGGAGATCGCGATTCAGGAGGGGATCGACACGATCGAGCACGGCATGTACCTCAACCAGCGCCCCGACCTGCTCGAGCAGATGGCGGCCAGCGGCCAGTACCTGGTGCCGACGCTGTCGTGCTTCTACGGCGTTGCCGGCCTCGAGCACACGGTCGGCGTTGGCCCCGGCGCCGACACGGCCGCCGGCATTCCCGGGCGGCCGCCCGCTCCGACGTGGTCGCCCCTGCTCGCCGAGCTCGCGCTGCACAACCTCGAGCAGGCCGACCTGACGCTCAAGGCGGCCCGGGCAGCCGGGGTGAGGATCGCCGCCGGACATGACTGGCACCCGCTGTGGAACACGGCGATCGAGCTGCGGCGGATGATCGCCCACGGTCTGAGTGCGACGGAGGCGCTCGTCTCCGCGACCACGGGCGCCGCTCGCGCGCTCGGGCTCGACGACCATCTCGGCAGCGTCGCGGTCGGCAAGCTCGCCGACCTGCTTGTGATCGACGGCGACCCGCTCGCGCACCCTGAGCTGCTCAGCCGCCGCGAGAGCATCTGGCTCGTGATCCAGCGAGGAGTTCCCGTGGCAGGCACCGCCCTCGAGCGGCAGTTCGCCGAGCTCGCGAGCGCCACGACAGCCTGAGCGGCGCTCAGGCGAAGCGCAGGCGCTGGCCGATGCCGGCGGCGCGCGCCTGCTCCAGCAGCGCGTGAGCGAGGGCGATGTCCGACAGCGAGAGTCCCCGGTGCCAGAACAGGATCGTCTCGTCCGGAGACTCCCGACCGGGCCTTGAGCCGACAACGATCTCGCACAGCTCGGCGTGCAGGTTCGCCCGCGTCAGCCTGCCCGCCTCGACGTGCTGGCGCAGCGCGCCGTACTGACCGCTGGCGCACTGGCCCCAGTCGTCGACGACGATCTTCGACATGATCTCGGTCAGCGAAAGCTCCACCGCGCTCATCGTGCCGTAGGGAACGACCAGTGCCCCCCGAGCCACCCAACGCGTCTGCAGCAGCGGGGTCGGCGTGCGCAGCCGGGACGCCTCGACGACGATGTCGGCTCCCTCGACGCAGCTCCTCCAGTCAGCGGTTGCCACCACGACCTTGCCGAGGTCGTCCGACAGCCGGCGGGCGAACGCGTCGCGGCTCTCGGGCCGGCGCGAGTGTACGCGGATCTCGGCGAAGTCGAACAGGCGGTCGAGGAGCCGCACGTTCCAGTAGGCCGTGCCGCGCGCGCCGATGTGCCCGAGGACCCGTGCGTCGCGGCGCGCGAGGTGCTGCGCCCCGATCGCGGTGATCGCCCCCGTCCGCATCTCGGTGATCGCGGTCGCGTCGACGATCGCTCTGGGCATCCCGGTCGCCGGATCGAACAGGCAGAGCAGCGCCATCTCCGACGGCAGGCCGAGTCGGTAGTTGTCGACGTAGTCGCCGACGACCTTCACGCCGGCCAGGCCCATCCCCGGGATCGAGCCACGGAGGACGTTGAAATGCCCCTCCGTCGATGGATCGGCGTGAAGGTGCACGCGCGGCTCGATCACGGCCTGACCGTGTCCCTGCGCGCGCAACCCTTCTTCGACGGCGGCCAGGATCGACGCATCCGAGGGAGCCAGCGCCGCGACGTCCAGTCCGTTCAGGTAGGTCAGCTCGATCCGCTGACCTCCCTGTGCTGCGGCGTCCCGGCTCACGCCGGCGGGGCGGCGGCGTCGCCCAGCGCCCGCCGCGTGAAGGAGCCCATCAGCGCCTGGCAGTCGCGCCCGAGCGGCCCACTCTGGGGGCCCACCGGCGGGAACTGAGCGCGCAGCTCGGCGAGGAACGCGTCGAGCTGCGGTCCGGCTCCCCGGCCGGCGACATGCAGCGCCTGCGAGGCCAGGACCGCGAGGGCGGCGAGCGCGCCGTCGAGACAGCGGCCGATCGCCGTCGCCTTGCGCCAGGCGAGGAAGCTCAACGCGGGGACGTCGTTTTGCCCGAATCCGGCGAGTGACAGCAGTGTCGGCTCGGCGAGCGAGCGGGCCTCCTCGGCCCACCAGCTCTGCGCGTGATGCAGCGACTTCACCGTCCATTCATCGGCGCTCAGCAGCGGCGCGGTGGCCGGGTGCTGGAAGAGCTGGTCGGTGTGACGCTCGGCCAGCTGGCAGAGGTCCGCCCACGCCGCTGCGAGCGCGTCCATGGCCGCGGGGGCCTGCGCGTTGTGATACCCGCCGGTGGAGAACACCGTTCCGAGCGGGCGCTCGGCGTCCGGCGGGATGTAGACCGGATTGTCGGTGACCGACTGCAGGGAGATCGATGCGGCGAGTTCGGCCGCGGCGAGCGCACGGCGCGCCGAACCGAGTACGCGCGGCAGGATGCGGAAGCTGACCGGCGCCTGATGGCGTTGGCGCGCACCGGGGCTGCCGGCGAGGAGCGCTCGCAGGGCGCGCAATGCCGCCGTCTCGTCCACGTCGCCCCACAGCGCCTCCAGGTCGGCGCCATAGGCATCGTCGGGCGCGCCGATCGCGTCGCTGGCCAGGGCGAACACGCGCTCGGCGAGCGCGATCCGCTCGCGGCCGGCGAGCGCCACATCGGCCACGAGCGCCGCGGCGCACGGCGAGCCGTTGATCAGCGCCATGCGCTCCTTGGGCGTCAGCTCGAGCCGCGCGCTCAGATCCACGAACAGGGAGCCCAAGGCCAGGATCTCGCCGGCGCCGCCGTTGCCCTGCGCGGGGACGACCGGCAGCGGGCGCTCGTCGAGCATCGCCGCCACCGCGAGCGCGACCTTCGCGCGCGCGGCGGCGTGACCTTCGAGCAGGTTGGCGAGCCGCGCGAGCAGGATGCCCCGCACGACGCGCTCCGGCAGCGGCTCGCCGTAGGACACCGCGGTCCACAGCCGTGTCGGGCGCCGAGCCTGGCGCTCGGCGTCGAGCGCCTCCGCGGCGCCGTCGCCGGGCGCCGTCGTCACGCCGTAGATCAGGGCGCCGGGATCGGCCTCCAGGCGCTCGCGCACCAGGGCGGTGAACGAAGCGGCGCAGCTGTCCATCACCGCCAGCGCCGCCGGCGCCACGACCACGCCGTGTCCGTCCCGGGCCACCAGGCGGTAGGCGTCGAGCGTCAAGTCGCGGCGCGTGCTGAGCGACACGGACACGGCGCGAGCCTACGCCTCAGCCGCCGGCCAGCGCGCGATCAGCGCCTGCGCCGCGTCGACGTCCGGATGCAGCGGCCGGTCGGCGAGTTCGCCGTCGAGCGCCGGCGCGGCACGCGCGTACAGCGCGCGTGTGCCCGCGCCAGCCGGGGCGCGGCCCGTCAGGCGCAGCGCGCGCACCGCGACCACCAATTCGGTCGCGACCAGGACCCGCAGGGCAGCCAGCGCCTCGCTGGCCCGCCGAACGGCGATCGGCGCGAGGCTCGCGTGCGACTCCACGCCGCGGGCCACCGACACGGTCTGAGCAGCCACCGGAAGGACGAGCGAGCGGATCTCCGCGGCGGCGTCGTGGGCCGTGTACTCGAGCATCATCGCGCCGGAGTCCGGGCCCGGGTCGCGGGCGAGAAAGGCCGGCAGGCCGGCCACGCTCCCGTCGAGCAGCAGGCTCACGCGCGCGGCGATCAACCCCGCCGACTGGGCCAGCGCGGTGCGCACGCCATCGACCGCGCCGGCGAGCGCCGCCGCGTGAAAGTTGCCGTTCGGCAGCGCGACGCCGTCCTCGGCGAGAACCGCCGCGTTCTCGCCGGCGAAGTTGAGCGCGTGGGTCACCGTCTGCTCGAGCACCGCCAGCGCGTCGTGGGCCACGCCATCGACCTGCGGCAGGACGCGGAACGGATAGGCATCCTGGATCGCCTGGGCACTGCGGCCTTCGGGGCTCCTGGCCGCGCCGGCGAGCAGCTCACGCATTCGCGCCGCGACCGCAGCCTGGCCCGGGGCGGGATGACCGCGGTGCAGCCGTTCGTCGAGCACCACCGGGTCGGCGCCGGCCGCCTCGAACGACAGCGCCGCGACCGCCAGCCACGCATCCAGAAGAGCCTGCGCGTCGACCACGAGCAGCGCGGCATGCCCCGCCGTGACCGCATTGCTGCTGATCGCCGCCAGGCCGTCGCGCGGCCCGAGTGAAACCGGATCGATGCCGGCCTCGCGCAGCGCGCTGCGTGCCGCGACGAGCTCGCCCGCGCTCGCCAGGGGACCCTCGCCGAGCAGGGCGAGCACGATCTCCGCCAACGCGGTCAGATCGCCCGTGCCGAGCGATCCGAGCTCGTGCGCGACGGGCACGAGGTCCGCGTTCAACGCCGTCACCAGCGCATCGAGCAGCGCCGGCGCGACGCCGGCACCCCCTGCCCCGATCTGGTTCGCGCGCACGGCCATCGCCGCCCGCACGACTTCGGTGCTCAGCAGCGGCCCGCCCCCGGCGGCGTGGCTGCGCAACAGGCGCAGCGGATGCTCGACGCGCTCCGGACCGCCGAGGCGACGCGCGCTCAACGCCCCGACACCGCTGTTTGCTCCGTACAGCGGCTCGCCGCGGCGGATCAGCTCCTCGACCGTGCGTGCGGCTGCCTCGTTGCGCTCGCGCGCCGCCGGCGCGAGCCGCGCCGGCACGCGCGCCCGCGCGACGCGGGCGACCGCGGCCGGGGTGAGCGTGGCACCGTCGAGCACGACCTCCGGCGGATCCGGACGTTCGCTGGCGGACACCGCGCTGACTCTATAGCTGGGTGTTGCGGTAACGTCGCGCCTATGCATGCGCCCGCCGGCGGGGGACTGCGCTGTCGCGGCTGGCAGCAGGAGGCGGCGCTGCGCATGCTGGAGAACAACCTGCATCCCGACGTTGCCGAGCGGCCCGAGGAGCTCGTCGTCTACGGCGGGATCGGCAAGGCCGCGCGCAACTGGTCCTGCTACCACACGATCGTGCGCGAGCTTCAACGGCTGGGCGACGAGGAGACCCTGCTCGTGCAATCGGGCAAGCCCGTCGCCGTGTTCGATACCCATGCGCTGGCGCCGCGCGTGCTGATCGCGAACTCCAACCTCGTCCCCCAGTGGGCCACCTGGGAGCACTTTCGCGAGCTCGATGCGGCGGGGCTGATGATGTACGGCCAGATGACCGCCGGGTCTTGGATCTACATCGGCAGCCAGGGGATTCTGCAGGGCACCTATGAGACCTTCGCCGCCGCCGCGCGAAAGCGCTTCGACGGCACGCTTGCCGGGCGTCTGGTCGTGACCAGCGGACTGGGCGGCATGGGCGGCGCGCAGCCGCTGGCGATCACCATGCTCGGTGGCACGGCGCTGTGCATCGAGGTCGACCTGCGCCGGATCGAACGGCGGATCGAAACGGGCTATCTCGACGAGCGGGCGGCCGACCTCGACGACGCCCTGGCGCGCCTGGAGGCCGCGCGCGCGCAGGCACGCCCGCTGTCGATCGGCCTGGCCGGCAACGCGTCCGAGATCCTGCCAGCCCTCGCCCGGCGCGGCGATATCGCCGTCGACATCGTCACCGACCAGACCAGCGCGCACGACCCGCTCAACGGCTACGTGCCCGCCGGGCTGACCGTCGAGCAGGCGGAGGTGCTGCGCCGCGCCGACCCAGACGACTACCTGCGCCGGGTGGGCGAGAGCGCACTCGCGCACGTGGCGGCGATCCGCGCACTGGCGGCGCGCGGAGCCGAGGCGTTCGACTATGGAAACGCGCTGCGCGGGCTGGCCGCGGCCCACGGCGACGGCGACGCCTTCTCCTACCCCGGCTTCGTGCCGGCCTACATCCGGCCGCTGTTCTGCGAGGGGAAGGGACCGTTCCGCTGGGTCGCGCTGTCCGGTGATCCGCAGGACATCCGCGCCACCGACCGGGCGATCCTCGAGCTGTTCGGCGACCAGGAGCACATCGCGCGCTGGATCAGCCTCGCCGGCCAGCACGTGCGCATGCAGGGCCTGCCGGCTCGCATCTGCTGGCTCGGCTACGGCGAGCGCGCGCAGGCCGGCGAGCGTTTCAACGCGATGGTCGCAAGCGGCGAGCTGAGCGCCCCGATCGTGATCGGCCGCGACCACCTCGACGCCGGCTCCGTCGCCTCGCCCGAGCGCGAGACCGAGGACATGCTCGACGGCTCGGACGCGGTCGCCGACTGGCCGATCCTCAACGCGCTGCTCAATACGGCCTGCGGTGCGAGCTGGGTCTCGGTCCACCACGGCGGCGGGGTCGGGATGGGCAAGTCGATCCACGCCGGCCAGGTCGTCGTCGCCGACGGCAGTGCACAGGCCGGTGAACGGATCGCGCGCACGCTGAACGCCGATCCGGGGCTCGGAATCGTCCGCCATGCCGACGCCGGCTATCCGCAGGCGCTCGCGGCGGCGCGCTCCGGCGGGCTGCGCATGCCGATGCTCGACCCCGAGCCCGACACGCGGTGAGCGCCGAGCCCGCGTACACGAAGCCCGCGGGCGCGGCGTCGGTCTCGTTCGCCGGCGCCGCCCAGATGCTGCGCCCCCCGAGCGCGGGCCTCGAGTACATCCGCGGCGGCCAGAGCGCCGAGCTCCGCCTCGAGCCCGGCGCGCTGACCGTACGCGACGGGCGTATCGCGGCGCTCGAACACGATCCGGACAGCGAGCTCGTCGTCGACGCGAGCGGCTGCACGCTGTTGCCCGGGCTCGTCGACTGCCACACCCATCTGCCGTTCGCCGGCTGGCGGGCCGGCGAGTACGAGCGCAGGGTGGCGGGCGCGGCCTACGCGGAGATCGCGCGCGCCGGCGGCGGGATCGCCGCGTCGGGCGCGTGCCCTGCGCGAGTCGGCCGACGACGAGGTGCTGGCACAGTCGCGCGCGCTCGCCGCGCGAGATGCTCGCGGCCGGGACGACGACGTTCGAGTGCAAGTCGGGCTACGGCCTCTCGCGCGAGGGCGAGCTGCGAGCGTTGCGCCTGGCCGCGGCCCTGGATCGGGAGGTCGAGCAGACGACCGTCTCGACGGCGCTGCTCGCGCACGCCGTGCCGGACGGCTACTCGGCCGACTCGTGGATGGACGAGGTGGAGGCGATGCTGCCGGCCGTCGTCGACGGGGGCCACGTCAGCGCGCTGGACATCTTCGTCGAGTCGATCGCGTTCACGAACGAGCACCTCGCAGCGGATGGGCGAGCTCGCGGCGCGCAGCGGCCTGCAGCTGCACTGCCACGTCGAGCAGCTGGCAACCAACCGCTCGGTGCCCGTGGCGCTGGCGGCGGGAGCACGCTCGGTCGACCACCTCTCGCAGCTGCATCCCGACGACGTGCGGCCGCTCGCGGCCGCCCGCTGCGCGGCGGTGCTGCTCCCGGGGGCCGAGTTCCTCGGTGCCGAGCACCGCGCGCCCGCTCGGGCGCTGCTTGACGCGGGCGCGATCGTCGTGCTGGCCACCGACGCCAATCCCGGCACCTCGCCGGTGGCGTCCCTGCCGCTGATCATCGGGCTCGGCGTTCGGCTGTACGGGCTGAGCACGCGCGAGGCGCTGGCGGCGACGACGCTCAACGCGGCATGGGCGCTCGGGCTGGCGGGCGACCGCGGCACGCTCGAGGTCGGCAAGCGGGCCGACCTCGTGCTGCTCGACGTGCCCGCCGAGCACATCGCCTACCGCTTCGGGCACGATCCCGTGGCCGCCACCTTCATCGCCGGGGCGCCCGCCTATGTCAGGCCCGACGCGGCCTGGAGGGTCCGCGCGGCGTGAGCGCGACGCCACCCGATGCCCGCTCGCCGGTGACGATCCCGGCGATGGCCAACGCGCACAGCCACGCCTTCCAAATCGGCCTGCGCGGCGCGGGCGAGCGTCCCGTGTCGACGGCGGGTATCGCCGATGACTTCTGGAGCTGGCGAACGGAGATGTACCGGCTCGCCGGCGGGCTCGACCCCGACTCGATCCGCGCCGCCGGCGAGCGCGCATACGGCGAGATGGCAAACGCGGGCTACGGATCCGTCGGCGAGTTCCACTACGTCCACCACCAGCCCGACGGGCGCCCGTACGCCGAGCCGAACGCGATGGCGATCGCCCTGGCCGAGGCCGCGTGCGCCCATGGCCTGGAGATCGCGCTGATCCCCGCCGCCTACCACCGCGGCGGCTGGGATGGCGGCGACCTGCCTCCGTCGGCCGGTCAGCGGCGCTTCTGCGACCCCGACGCGGAGACCTTCCTGGAGCGCGTCGATCGCCTGCGGGCGTGGGCGAGCGGCCGTCGCGGCGTGAGCGTCGGCGTCGCCGTCCACAGCGTGCGCGCCGTGCCCGCTCACTGGGTGCGGGAGATCGGCGAGTACGCCGCGCGCCATGACCTCGTCCGCCACGTCCACGCCTGCGAGCAGCGCCGCGAGCTGGACGAGTGCCAGTCCGAGCACGGCTGCACGCCGATCGAGCTGCTCGAGCGCTGTGACTTTCTCGGCCCGCGCACCAGCATCGTGCACGGGATCCACGTCAGCGAGCACGACATCGCGCTGCTCGCGCGAGGCCGATGCACGGTGATCAGCTGTCCGACCACGGAGGGCAACCTCGGCGACGGCTACCTGCCCGCGCTGCGCTACGGCGCGGCCGAGGTGCCGCTGGCGCTCGGTTCCGACTCGCAGGTTCGCATCGACCCGTTCGAGGAGGCGCGCGAGCTCGAGAGCGGCGCGCGCCGCGAGGGCCGGACGCGCCACGGCCTGCTGGCCGCGAGCGGGGATCTGTGGAGCGCGCTCGCCGGCGCCGGGCGCGCAAGCCTCGGTCTGGACGGCCCGCCGCCGACGATCGAGATCGACCCGCGGCATCCCGACCTCGCCGGCGTCGCCGCGCGAGACCTGGCGTTGGCGCTGGCCACCTGCGCGTCGGCCGGCGTCGTCACGCGAACGGCCGCCGGGCGCGCCGTCGAGCGCCGCTGACCCTTTCCGGCGCCGGCGGCTCGCCGGGCGCCGGCACGGATCCTCATCCGATCCGCCAGCGCTCGAGGGCGTCGAAGTCCGGGACGACACCGAGACCCGGCCCCGGCGGCGCCGCGATCCAGCCGTCGGCGTCGATCTCGACCGCGGCCGGCAGCAGCCAGTCGCGCCGCGCCGCCGTCAGCGCCGGCGGGTCGTAGGGCACCTCCACGTAGGGGCAGCCCGACACGGCCAGCGCAAGGTGGAGATTGGCGACGAGACCGAAGCCGTTCGACCAGGTGTGCGGAGACCACGCCCGCCCGTGCAACTCGGCGAGCGCTGCGACGCGGCGGCACCCCGAGAAGCCGCCGGCAAGGACGACGTCGCACTGGAGGACGTCGATGCCACCGCGCACGATCAGCTCGCGCGCCTCGGCCGCGGTGCGCACCATCTCGCCCGCGGCGATCCGCAGGTCGGTGAGCCGGCGCAGCGCCCGGTAGCCCTCCGGATCGTCGGCGCGCAGCGGCTCCTCGAGCCAGTAGACGCCGAGGCGCTCGAGCTCGCGGGCGCACTGCGCCGCGGTGGCGACGTCCCAGCGGGGCGCCAGGTCGCCGGGCATCCGCCAGCCGTGGTTGGCGTCGACCATGATCTCGAGCGTCGGGCCGACCGCGTCGCGCACGGCGGCGACGGTGGCGACGTCGTCGCGCCAGTCGGGCTCGTTGAAGCGGAGCTTGACGGCGCGGATGCCGGCGTCACGCAGCGCGACGCAGCGCCGGATGCGTTCGTCGGCGCCCACATGTTCGGCGCTCGAGGCATAGGCCAGCAGGCGCTCCGAGCGTCCGCCGAGCAGCCGCCAGCACGGCACGCCCAGAGCTCGCCCGGCGAGGTCCCAGACGGCCGCCTCGACCGTCCAGGGGCGCGCGTGGTGGAAGTCGACCGTCTCGCAGAGCTCGCGGACGACCTCGGTCCGCAGCGGATCGACGCCGACCAGCAGCCGCTCGAGCAGCGCGCGGTCGGGCAGCGCATCGCCGCTCGCGTACCCCTCGACGCCCTCGTCGCTGCGCACGATCACGATCGTGGCTTCCTGCGCCACGCGCGGCACGGGATCCCACGCCACCTTCAGCGGCGGCTCAAACGGCCACGAGTAGCGCCGCGTCTCGATCCCGACGATGCGCACTCAGTCGCCGTGATCGAACGGATCGAGCCCGAGCCTGGCGTCGAGCCGCTCAGTTGACATTGCCGGTCGCTCCGCCCGATCGCGGACTCCCGACGCCGTCCGCGCCGAGCGCGATCACGGCCCGGATCGCCTCGCCGGACACCAGCAGGTCGAGGCCGTGCTGGACCTGGTCGAGCGGCAGGCGATGGGAGATCAGGCGATCCAGCGGCAGGCGTCCGCGGCGGTAGAGCTCGAGCGTCAGCCCGAAGTCGCGCTCCGGGCGCGATGAGCCGTAGATCGACCCGAGCACGCGGCGCTCCATCCGGGGGATCGTCAGCGCCGGCAGCGACAGCACCGCGTCCTCGCGCGGGATCCCGATCAGCACCGCGGCGCCACGCGCGCGCGTGGCAAGGAACGCGGCCAGCATCGCATCGGTGCGACCGGTGGCCTCGATCGCGTAGTCGACCCCGCCGCCGCTCTGCTCGTGCACGGCAGCGGCGGTCGCCTCGGCCGAGCCCGCCCAGAGCACGCCGTCGGTGGCGCCGAGCTGGCGGGCCGTCTCGAGCTTGGCCGCGCTGATGTCGACCGCGACGATCGTCCCGGCGCCGGCGGCGACGGCGCCGAGCAGCGCCGAGAGCCCGACCCCGCCGCAGCCGATCACGGCCACGCGATCGCCCGGCCGCACGCCGGCCGTGCGCCAGACGGCACCGACTCCGGTCGTCACCGCGCAGCCGACGAGCCCGGCGATCTCGAACGGCACATCTCGCGGAATCGGCACGCACGAGCGCTCGGGCACGACGCACGCCTCGGCGAACGACGAGATGAACGAGTAGTGGTGGATCAGCGCGCCGTCGCGCGAGAGCCGGGAGGTCCCGTCGAGCAGCATTCCCGCGCCCATCGCCGGCCAAGCGGTCGAGCACAGCTGCGGCAGCTCGCGCAGGCACTCGGCGCACTCGCCGCACGACGGCGCCCACGACAGCGCAACGTGATCGCCGACGCTCACGCGGCGGACCCCGGGACCGACCGCCTCCACGACCCCGGCCCCCTCGTGGCCGAGCACCGCCGGGCACGGCGTCTCGGCGACGCCGTCGATCGCGTTCTGGTCGGAGTGGCAGATCCCGCTCGCGTGCAGGCGGACCAGGACCTCGCCCGGGCCCGGCGGCGCCAGCTCGAGCTCCTCCACCGACAGCGGCGATCCGGTGCGTTCCAGCACGGCGGCACGGATGCGCATCAGACGGCCGCCTCCTCGGCGGGCGCCGGCTGCGCCTTGCGCTGCAACCGCGCCAGCTCGTCGATCGGGATGTGGCAGCTCATCACGTGGCCCTTGCCAACCTCGACCAGCGGCGGCTCCTGCTGCTCGCAGATCGCCCCCAGCTTGCGATGGCAGCGCGTGTGGAAGACGCAGCCGCTCGGCGGCTCAGCGGCGCTCGGGATCTCGCCGGCGAGCTTGATTCGCTCCCGGCCGCCGCCGTCGATCGTCGGCACAGCCGAAAGCAGCGCCTCGGTGTAGGGGTGGTGCGGACCGGAGAACACCGTCTCCGCCGTGCCGACCTCCATCAGCCGGCCCAGGTAGAGCACCGCGATGCGGTCCGAGATGTAGCGCACGACGCCGAGGTCGTGCGAGATGAACAGGTAGGCGACGCGCTCCTTGACCTGCAGCTCGACGAGCAGGTTGAGGATCGCCGCCTGGACCGACACGTCGAGCGCCGAGGTCGGCTCGTCGCAGACGACCAGCCGCGGGTTCCCGGCGAATGCGCGCGCGATCGCGACGCGCTGCTTGAGCCCGCCCGAGAGCTGGGCCGGTCGCACCGAGAGGTAGCGCTCGGCGAGCCGCACCTCCTCGGCGAGCTCGAGCAGGCGCTGCTCGGCGGGCGCTCCGGTCAGGTCGCCGAGCTTGCGCAGCGCGCGCAGCAGGATCCGTCGGACCTGGTGGCGGCGGTTGAGCGCCGAGTCGGGGTTCTGGAAGACGATCTGGAGCTGGCGCACGTCCTCCTGCCGCCGGCGCGCGAGCACCGGCAGGACGCGTCCGTCGAGCTCCACGGTGCCCCGTGTCGGCGCGACGATCCCGAGCAGCGTGCGCGCCAGCGTTGTCTTGCCGCTGCCCGACTCCCCGACCAGCCCCAGCGTCTCACCCGGCCAGATCGCCGCCGAGACGCCGGCGAGCGCATGCACGTCGCTGCCGTGCTGGCGGAAGACCCTCGCCACGTCGTCGATGCGGATCAGCGGATCACCGGAACGATCGACCTCGAGCGGGCGCCCGAGCTCGACCGCGACCGTTCGCGGCAGCTCGCGCGCCTGCTCGTGGAAGTGGCAACGGCTGAAGTGCCCGTCGCCCGCCGCGTGCGCGGCCGGCGCCTCGCTCGTGCAGATCGGCTGCGCCAGGCCGCAGCGGGCGGCGAACACGCAGCCCGGCAGATCCTCGCCGATCGAGGGCAGGAAGCCCGGGATGCTGTCAAGGCGCCCGCGATCCTTGCGCGCCCCGCCGCGCGGGATGCAGCGGATCAGCCCGACGGTGTAGGGATGACGCGGGTCCTCGAGGATGTTCGCGACCGGCCCCTCCTCGACGAGCGTGCCCGCGTAGAGCACCCCCACGCGCTCGCACATCTTGCGGATCACGCCGAGGTTGTGGCTGATGAACAGCACGGCCGTGTTGAAGTCGGCCTGGAGCGCGGCGATCAGGTCGAGGACCTCGGCCTCGACGGTGGCGTCGAGGCCGGTGGTGGGCTCGTCCAGGATCAACAGCGCCGGATCCTTGGCCAGCGCCATCGCGATCACCACCCGCTGCTGCATGCCGCCGGAGAGCTGGTGCGGATAGCGCGCGAGAACCTGCCCGGGGTCCGCGATCTGGACGCGCACGAGCGCGTCGCGCGAGCGATCGAGCGCCTCGTCGCGCGGCACGCCGTGCACGCGGAAGACCTCCGCGACCTGCTGCCCGACCTTCATCGCCGGGTTGAGCGCGTCGGCCGGGTTCTGGTAGACCATCGACAGCCGGTCGGCGCGCAGGCGGCGCAGCTGCTCGCGCGAGAGCGAGACGACGTCGCGTGCCCGCGACCCGGATCGACCCGCCGCTCACGCGGCCGTTGCGCGGCAGGTAGCGCACCACCGCCAGCGCCGTCGTCGACTTGCCGCAGCCGGACTCGCCCACCAGGCCGTAGGCCTCGCCGGGGCCGACGGTGAGCGAGACGCTGCGCAGCACCTGGCGGTCGCTCCCGCGCACTCTGTAGACGACGTCGAGATCCTCGAGCTCGAGCGCCGGAGCCGACGGCCGGCGCGCTCAACGCTCGAGCACCTGCGTGATGCCGTCGGCGATCAGGTTGATCGAGATCACCAGCGACGCGATCGCGAGCGCCCCGAACAGGACCGTCCACCAGTAGGTCCCGGCCTCGAGCAGCGTGTAGTTGGCCGAGATGTCGGCCGCCCAGTCGGGGGTCGGAGGCTGCACGCCGAGCCCGAGGAAGCTCAGGCCGGCAACCGTGAAGACGGCGTAGCCCAGGCGTACCGTCGCCTCGACGATGATCGGGCCGGTCACGTTCGGGAGGATCTCGACGAACATGATGTACGGCGCGCGCTCACCGCGCAGCCGCGCCGCCGGCACGTAGTCGAGATCGCGCTCGGCGAGCACGGCGGCGCGCACGGTGCGCGCGACGAGCGGCGTGAAGAGGACGCCGACCACGATGACGATCGAGAGTCGTCGAATGGCCGATCGCGACGACGATCGTGATCGCGAGCACGATCAGCGGGATCGCGAGCAGCGCCTCGATCAGCCGGCTGACGATGTCGTCGACGGCGCCGCGCATGTAGCCGGTGATGAGTCCGAGCGAGGTCCCGGCGACGATCGCCAGCGCGGTCGCGAGCGGCGCGATCGTGAGGATGCTGCGCGCGCCGGCGAGCACGCGCGAGAACACGTCCTGGCCCAGCTGGTCGGTGCCGAACAGGTGGTGCCAGCTCGGCGACGCGAGCGTGCTCGGCGTGATCCCGGTCGGATCGTGCGGCGCGATCGTGTAGCCGAAGAAGGCGCAGAAGACCCACCACCAGAAGATGATCGACCCGACCACGAACGTCTTCGAGCGCAGCAGCAGCCGCAGCGTCTCACGCCGTGCGTGCGGCCGCACGCGGGTCGGAGCCGAGCTCGGGGAGCGCGATCGCCGGAGCTCACTGCGCGCCGCGTGGCGGATCCGCGGGTTGAGCACCGAGTAGAGGATGTCGGCGATCAGCATCGCCGACAGGTACACGATCGCGATCACGAGCACGCCGCTCTCGAGCATCGTGAAGTCCTTGCTCGTCGCCGCGGTGTAGATGCGCTGGCCGATGCCGTTGTAGTTGAACACCTTCTCGATCACGACGAGGCCGCCGATCAGATAGCCCATCTGCGTCGCGATCACCGCGATCGTCGGCAGCAGCGAGTTGCGCAGCACGTGCCGGCGGATCACCGTCCGCGTGCGGAATGCCCTTGAGGAACGCCGTGCGGGTGTAGTCGGCGTCGAGCGCCTCGATCGTGCCGGCGCGCGCCATCCGCGCGATGTAGCCGAACAGCACCATCGTCAACGCCATCGCCGGCAGCAGCAGGTACTTCACGTGGGTGAAGAAGCCCGACCCGGGCGGCGCCGTGGCGTTGACCGGCAGCACCTTGAACAGCAGCCCGAAGACGAGGATCAGGATGATCGCGGAGACGAACTCGGGCATCGCGGTCAGCGAGAGCCCGGTCAGCGTGATCACGCGGTCCGCGATGCGGTCTCGCCGCAGCGCCGCGACGACGCCGCCGAGGATGCTCAGCGGCACGACGAGCACGAACGCGACCGCGGCGAGCTCGAGCGAGTTGAGCAGCGACGGCCCGAGCAGCGACGAGATCGGCACCTTGTACTCGAGCGAGCATGCCGAGGTTGCCCTGCACGAATTTCGAGATCCAGCTCGCGTACTGCGCGTAGATCGGCCGGTCGACGCCGAGCGCGTGGTTGTACGCGTTGACCGACTGCCTGCGTCGCGAAGCCCCCGAGAACGTTGCGGCCGATGTTGCCCGGCAAGCAGCTGCGCGACCATGAACACGATCACGCTGACGAGGAACAGCGTGACGATCGCGAGCGCGAAGCGCTTGAGCAGGAAGCGGGCCATCGCCTGTGCGGGCGCAGGCCCCCAGCCGCGCCGCCATCGGCGCCGGGCTGGGGGCTTGACTGCCCGCATCACTATCTCACGCGAGCGAGGTCTTGCTGAGGTAGACCTGCCCCTGCGGGTCGGCGTAGTAGCCCTTGACGGACTTCGATCCCGCGGCGAGGTAGTAGTAGAAGTACGGGAGCATCACCGGGCGTGTCGTGCAGCAGGATCGTCCGATATCGCGGTCGCGTACTTGATCTGATCCTTGACGTGGGCCGCCGCGAGGAACGACTTGACGTCGGCGTCGAACTTCTTGTTCGAGTAGTGCGCCGCGTTCCAGACGCCCGCGCCGCTCTTGGAGAGCGTCGAGAACGCGGCCACGAGGTACACGTTCGGCACCGGCCTGCCGCCCCAGTCGGTGATGTTCATGTCGGCGTTGAGCCACGGCGTGTTGCCCCAGCCCTTCGGCGGCCCGGTTGACGTGCCCGCGAAGTACGCCGTCGAACTCTCGATCACGAGCGTCATGTTGATGCCGATCGCCTTGACCGACTGCTTGACGATCTGCGCGAGCTCCGGGATCTCGCCGGTGGTCTCGGTGGTCAGCGTGATGTTGAAGCCCTTCTCGTAGCCGGCGGCCTTCATCAGCGCCTTCGCCATCGGGATGTTCTTCTTGCGCTGCGGCACGGCTCTTGCGCGAGCCCGTAGACGGGCGCGAACGGCGCGTCGTTGCCGAGGTCGGCGAGACCGTTGAAGAGCTGCTTGATCGATCGCCGGTCGGTCGAGCGTGAGCGCGATCGCCTGCCGCACCTGCCAATGCTTGAGCGGGTTGTTGGCGTCGACGCGCATGCACATCTCGCGGTGCGTCGCGCCGCGCCCCTTGAAGATCTGCACGCTCGAGTTGTTGAACAGCGAGCGGTCGGTCGCGAGCTGGATCTGGCCGATCAGGTCGATCTGCCCGCCCAGCAGCGCGGCGTCCGCGGCCGCGGGCGAGGTGTAGTAGGTGACGTCGACGCCGGCCAGCGGCAGCCGTCCCGCCCCACCAGCCGGGGAAGCGCTCGTAGGTCGCGCCGACGCCCGGGTTGTAGTTGGTGAGCATGAACGCGCCGGTCGTCTGCGGCGTCGTCGTGAACGTGCCCATCTTGTAGTTGGCCGGCAGGATGATCGCCTGGTAGGTGTCCGAGCTCGTCAGGTAGGGGAAGTTCGACACCGGCGAGCTTGAGGTGGAAGGCGACCGTCATGTCGTCGACCGCGACGACGCCGGTCGGGGCGAGGTAGCTGCCGACCGCCGACAGCGCCTGCGAGCCAGGGGACGTCAGGGTCTTCCAGGTGGCGACGACGTCGGCCGAGGTCATCGCCTGGCCGGTGTGGAACTTCACGTTCGGGCGCAGCTTGAACGTCCAGACGGTCGCGTCGCTGTTCGGCTTCCAGCTGACCGCCAGCTCGGGCATGAGCTGTCGTGCCGTGCGCGACGCGGGTCAGGAACTCGCCGCAGATGCCGCCGGTCTCGAGGCCGCCCTGGTCCTCGAAGGTGCTCGGCTCGATCGCGCCGGTCGGCGGCGGGATGATGGCGAAGCGCAGCCGGCTGGTGCTCGCCGCGGCACGCGCCGTCGCGGCGAAGGCCGGGGCGGCCTCGCCGGCCGCTCGCAGCAGGAGCCCGACCACCGGCACCGACACGCCGAAGATGCTCGCTCGCCGGAGCAGCTCGCGGCGGTCGAACTCGCCGGCGAGGACGTCGTCGATCATCGTGTTCTCGATCGGCCCCGCCTCGTTGCGGCGGTACTGCTCAAGCTGCCGGCGTGATTCGCGATCCATGGTGCCCTCGCTATCTCGATGCTGGCAGAATTGCCGGTGACCTTGGGCGGAGGCCGCGTCGGCATCCGATCCCCACATCGGCGTGTGTGAATTTGGTCGCGAATATAGTCCGTTTCACACAGGGGGTCAAAGGGCAACCGACCTCCCCGGGATACGGGCCGGACCCTGACCAGCTCAACAGAGGAGCGGCGCATGCGTGTCGGGATGATCGGGGCCGGGTGGATCGCGACCGACCACGTCGCGCGACTGCGCGCGGCCGTCGGCGTCGAGCTGGTCGGGGTCTGTGACCTCGACGGCGAGCGCGCGCGAGCGCTCGCCGGTTCCGCCGCCGTCTACACCGACTGGCGCGCGCTTGTCGAAGGCGAGGCCCCGGACGCCGTGTTCGTGTGCACGCCGCCGCAGACCCATCGCGAGATCGCGGTGGCGGCGCTCGAGCAGGGAATCCACACCTACCTCGAGAAGCCGATCGCGCGCGGCCTCGACGACGCGCGGGCGATCGTCGAGACCGCCGCGCGCGCCGAGGCGGTCTGCGCGATCGGCTACCAGTGGCGCGCCGTCGAGGCACTCGACGCGCTGGGCGAGGCGCTCGCGGGGCAGGAGCTCGGCCTGCTGATCGGTACCGCCACCGGGCCGACCAAGAGCAGGCCGTGGTTTCTCGACCGCGCCCAGGGCGGCGGCAACGTGCTTGAGCGGGCGAGCCACCAGATCGACCTCGAGCGCGCGGTCGGCGGCGAGGTCACCGCCGTGCAGGCGGCTGCCGCGGGCGTCGCGTTGGCGCAGAGCGCGGGCGGCGACCGGGGCAACATCGAGGACGCGGCCGCACTGGTGCTGCACCTCGCGAACGGCGGGA
>CAWHZJ010000002.1:0-58324 GCA_963833765.1 uncultured Solirubrobacterales bacterium
GACTCTCAGGCTGAGCGGCGTTCTGTTCAGGTTGCGCTGGTGAGCTTGTCGCATGACAAATCGCAGCCGACGCGCCTCCTGGTGCTGGAAGGCAACCGGCTGATCCGACCTGCCCCAGCAACCACCGGCTGGAGTGAGAGACGATGAGCGCGCCGCGTCGGCCAGCGCAACCTCAGCACCCGTCGCGCTCGAAGCGCGGCAACTCGACTGAAAGGCACCGAACATGATTCGTCGCCGCCGTCCACGCCTTCCCACCTCCGTCGTCGTGGTTGCCGTGCTCTCGCTGCTCGCGGCTCTCTCCATGGTCGCGGCCACCACGCTCGTCGCGGCCGGCTCCTCGAGCGTCGGGAGACCACACGCTGGGTCGGCGAGCGGGACGGCCGACTGCATTTCGGTGACTGGCTGTTACACGCCGCAGCAGTTCGAGGTCGCCTACGATGTCCAGCCGCTCCTGCGCCGCGGGATCGACGGCAGTGGCGAGACGGTCGTGCTGCCCGAGCTTGCCGAGTCCCAGCTCTCACCGCCACAGGTAAGCGACCTGCGCCAAGACTTCGCCGCCTTCGACCGTCTGTTCCACCTGCCGGCGCCGCGCCTGCGCTTCGTGAGCACCTTCGCCGGGCCAAAGGACCCATGGCTGGCGAACGGAGAGGAGGTCTTAGACGCCGAGGTGGTCCACGCGATCGCTCCTCGCGCCGCGCTCACCATCGTCCTGGTCCAGGGGACCTCCCTGGACAGCGCCGACCAGGCAGTGACGGCGTCGATCGCCGCGTTGCGGCTGGGCGCCTCGGAGGGCGCCATCATCTCCCTCAGCCCGGCGGGCCAGATCGGCGGGGAGCACTGCGTCGACCACGCCCAGCTCACCCAGCTGAACGCCGCGCTCCAAACGGATGCCAACCACCACGTGACCGTCGTCGCGGCGACGGGCGATGCCGGCGCGGCGGGCGAGCCGTGCGCCCTCATCGACGCCCTCTCCGGCAGCGTTAGCAGCAGCTTCACCCCGAGAAAGGAAGTGATCCTCGTCGCCTCCGACCCGCTCGTCCTCAGCGCCGGCGGCACGACACTCGACGCGAGCCGCACGACCGGCGCCTGGATCGGCGAGACCACCTGGAGCCTCCCCGACGGCGACCCCGGCACCGGCTTCCAGGCATCGGGCGGCGGGTTCAGCCATCTGTTCCGCCGGCCCTCCTACCAGAACGACATGGCGGGCATCGGTGCCTACCGGGGCGTGCCCGACGTCGCCGCCGACGCCAACCCCAACACCGGGTTTCCAGTCGTCACGAGCAACACCGGCCGGGGTTACACGATCAGCGCGCACGGCGGCACGAGCGCCAGCGCGCCGACCTGGGCCGGGATCATCGCCCTCGCCGACCAGTACGCCGGACGCCACCTCGGCCTCGTCAACCCGGCCATCTACCAGATCGCCCGCAGCCCGCGCTACCACCAAGCCTTCCACGACATCACCGCCGGCAGCGCCAACACGGCCGAGTTCCCAAACGGGACGATCACCGGCTACCGAGCAGCCCCAGGCTGGGACCCCGTAACCGGCTGGGGAAGCCCAAACGCTCAAGTGCTCGTGCCGCTGCTCGCCTACTACGCAAGCCTCTGACCAAACCACGGATCCATATTGCCGAGGCGTCAGCTTGGGCTCACGGCCAAGACTGGGATGCTCCCCGAAGAGACTGGGGCGCTGTCAGAAAGGATCGGAGCGTCGCGCCTGAACCCCCAGATGGTGCAGTAGACGCCGAGGGAGAGTTCCCACAGGAACTCCGGGATGGTCACGATCGCTTGCAGGTTGTGCATCGTGTGGCTCGGGTTGTTGCCGCCGAGCATCAGGGCCGTCCCCGACACGATGATCAGCGGCCCGCCGATGAGGCCGAGCCAGCACATCCGTCGGGGCACCAGTCCCGAGCGGTACATGAGATAGCCGAGGATCAGTCCGTTCCCCCACCCGACGATCCAGCCTGGTCCGAGGAGGAATGTCCAGTCCTTGATCGCAGCGAGCGTGTAGGCGAGCGTGCCTACAGCGGGACCCACAACCTGTTGACGCAGCGTGATGATCGCGAGCATCGCGACGATGCCGACGAGGATAAACGCGCACTCGAACACCCGCGCGGTCACGTAGCCGAGGGCTAGCTCCTCGTTCTTCCTCCTGACGATCGGGAAGATCACGACCGCCGTGCCGATGTTCGCGATGATCAGCAGCAGCTCCAACAGAGCACCGAACAAGACTTGCTTGTCGTGCCCCGCACCCGCGACGTAGCTCCTCGGATGGCGCAGGACGGTCTCGTAGAGCACCAGCGCGAGGATCGATGTTACGAACGTGATGAGGTAGAGCACGCCGAAGACGCGCGCTCGCTTCTGGTCCCTTTCCATCCCTGCCCCTTCCCTCGATTGTGGGCGTAGCCAGGATAGACGAATCTGAGACCATGTTTCAAGCAACGTGGTTTATCGTTCGCCTATCGTCGCAATGTCGACCCCCAACCGCCCGAGCTGGGTCTTCCTCAGCAACCACGGTTACGTGCTGCTCTGCATCGCAGGCGACCCTTCCATTCGCATCAGCGAGATCGCCGACGTCGTGGGCATCGGTGAGCGCGCGGTCCAGAAGATCATCGGTGATCTCGTCGCCGACGGCTACGTCACGCGCACCAGAGACGGCCGCCGCAACCGATATACGATCAGCCGCGAGGCGCGGCTCCGGCATCCTCTCGTCGGCGATCGCCCGATCGGGCCACTCGTCGACGCGCTCCTGGACGGCAACAGGCCCAGCTCCGCAACATAGTCGAGCCAGGCAGACGCCCGCGTCCACGATACGCGCTGGTGCTTTGCTCGAAACGGAGCAGGTCGGATATGGGTGGAACCGTCGGTGTGTGGGACGCAAACGCCGCGGCTTTCTGCCGGCTCGATCCTGTGCAGGGCGGGGGCACGACGCAAAGGCTCTAGTCTCGGGCAGGCCAGCAGCAAGGCCAACGAGAACGAGCCTTCGTGACCCTGCACGATCATCGGATAACCAGCGTCGTGCTGTCCCGGGTTGAAAGCCGGTACCCGCGCACGATCAGCTCCAACGCTCGCTTGGGCAGCCACGGATCCGGCACCGAGAACCACGTGGCCATCGTGGGTACCCACTCCGGCGCGAGCGGTTGGGGACTTGTCAAAGTGAAGCTCAAAGCGGGCGGCTCGACCCTGGACGCCATGCGCGCCGCCGGTATCCAGGGTCCCTTCGGCCGACGTTTCTTCGATCTCTTCGAGCCGGACACAGCAGGCGTCGAGGAGCTGGTTGGGCGCCGCCTCGGCGATCTCTTTGACCCGGACGTGGGCATCATCGATGACGCCGCGCTGCCGCTCGACTTCGCCCTCCATGACCTTGCCGGCCGCCTCCTCGACGCACCCGTCCACCAGCTCCTCGGTGGGCACGGAGAGCGGTCGGTCACGTGCTACGACGGAGCGATCTACTTCGACGATCTCTCCCCCGGCGACAACCCGAGAGGCATCGATGCGGTGCTGGAGAGCTGCGCAAGCGATCACGCCCTGGGTTACCGCGCCTTCAAGCTGAAGATCGGGCGGGGGTCGCGGTGGATGGACGCCGTGGCCGGGCAACTACGCGATGTCGCGGTGACACGGGCGGTTCGAGACACCTATCCCGACAGTCGCATCCTCGTCGACGCCAATAACAGCTATTCCCGCGAAGGGTTCTTGACATATCTGGACGGCGTCGCCGACTGCGACCTGTTCTGGGTAGAGGAGCCCTTCGTGGAGGCGGAGGATGACCTGGCCGCCCTGCGGTCGTACCTCGACCGAGCAGGAACCCGCACGCTGATAGCCGATGGCGAAGGGAGCGAATCTGACGACATGCGGCTGCTCGATATGGCGAGCAAGGGATTGATCGACGTCATCCAGTTCAACATCGTGGACTACGGACTGACGGCTTGGCGCCGGATCATGCCGCAGCTCAGGCAGCTCGGCGTGCAGGCGTCTCCCCACACGTGGGGCTGTCCAGTGAACACGATGTACGCCGCGCAGGTCGCCAGCGGCCTGGGCAACGTCATCGCCGTCGAGGGCATTCCCGGCTGTACAAGCGGTGTGGACATGAGCGGATACGTCCTCTCCGACGGCGTGCTCAGCGTCTCTGACGACCCCGGGTTCGGCATGTCCCTGACTGAACGTGCAGACCAGTGACAGCCGAGGCGACGAGGGCGGGACGACGCGAGCCGCGCCGAACACCGGGCGGAAACCTCCAACACTTCAACGTCGCATGGCTCCGCCAGGAAACGACCTTCTTATATCTTGCGGACGCCGATGAGCTTCCGTGATCGCGTCACAGCCCGCACCGAGGTCTTGGCCGGGACCTTTCTCAACCTGGCCTCTCCGCTGAGTGCCGAGATCATCGCTCTCGCGGGGTTCGATTGGGTCGCGGTCGATCTCGAGCATGGCGCAGGCGGCGAGCTCGATGCGCTGCATCAACTGCAGGCGATTGCCCACACCGCTACCGCCGGGTTGGTGCGCATCGAATCATCAAGCCAAGCCCGGATCGGTCACGCGCTCGACTCCGGCGCCGCTGGCGTCATCGTGCCCCAGGTCCGGTCCGCAGCAGAGGCCGCTGACGTGGTTTCCGCGTGTCGCTACGCCGGCCATCGCGGCGTCGCGCGGTTCAATCGCGCGTGGCAGTGGGGCATGCGCAGCGGGCCGTTGGGTGACGCCGATTCGCAGGTGACGTGCTGCATCCAAATCGAACGCAGCGACGCTCTGGCCGACGTCGATGCCATCGCGGCGATCGACGGTGTCGATGTCCTGTTCGTCGGACCTGCCGATCTCGGCCACGCCCTCGGGATAGACGGCGGGGCAGACCATCCGGACCTTCTCGCGGCCGGGGCCACGGTGTCCGAGGCTGCCCTCCGTCACGGCAAGGCCGCGGGGATTCTCGTCGCGAACGTCGGGCAACTTGAGCACTACCACCGGCTCGGCTTCACGTTTCTCGGCTGCTCCGCCGACAGCGCACTCTTGATGCAGCGCGCGCAGGAAGTGTCAGCCGCCGCCCACGCGCTCGGCGAACCCTGATTGCCGGCTGAGTCGCCCGAGGACGCGCCTGCGAATCGCGCGTGCGCCCCGGGCCAGCCTGTCTACTACGGCGCGTCGAGCGCTGCGCGAGCCCGTTCGAGGGACACCGGGAAGGCTTGGGTCATGCGCGCGATCTTAATCCGCGCCATTGGCGCGCCGGTCTGACGCAGCGCGTCGCGTATGCCACACCAGCCCGGGTGCGCACGAACGAAGCCGCGTAATCCTCAATCCGCGCCGGCGGGCCGGCAGCCTCACGCATCGGAGTAGCGCCCCGGCGGGACGACCTACGCGTCGCGGGCGATGGTCTCCAGCAACTGGATGACATTCCCCTCAGGGTCGAGACCGTCGCACCGTCTGAACCCCCGGAACTCCCACTCGGTCGTGGTCGAATCAACATGACCGCCGAGCGCGGCCACTCTGGCTCGGAGATCGTCGATGCTCGGAACCTCGAACGCCAGCTTGATCGCTGCCTCCGCCCGGCGGCGAGGGGGCACTGCGATGTGGATCGTGGCAGCGATCTCGTCCGGTACGACCACCAGCGATAACGTCCATGCGTCGGATTCGAGGACGCAGTGGTCCTCAGCGCTGTCGGCAACCTCCAAGCCGAAGCACTGCTGGTAGAACGAGCGCATCCGGTCGGGCTGTTTCACGTAGAGGACGGCGCCGGTCTTCACGGCTCTCGAGGGTAGCGGCGCGCTCGCCGGTCGAGGGCGTCCGGGTTCGCTCTCGTCAGCGGCCTGAAGGCGTCTGCGTGCGCCGCGTCAACGTCGCGCGGCCGTAGCCGCTTTACCCGTCGGCGCGTGCACGCACCGCAGCGTCCAGCGCGGGGTCGTCCAGGGGGCAGCAGCGCGGGTCGTTCTGCGTGGCGAGCTGCACAAGCAGTGGGTGCAGCGCCTCGCGACCCGCCGCGTCGAGCGGTGCGAAGAACTCGTCCTCGAGCTGATGGACGATCGCGCGCAGCCGGGCGAGCTCAATCCGGCCTGCGTCCGTGATGCTGACGACGTGGCGGCGGCGGTCCAAGGGGTCGCGCTGTCGCACGACCAACTTGCGCTGCTCGAGTGAGTCCAGCAGGGCTACCAGCCGGCTGGGATCGAGCATCAGCGCGTCGGCGATCGTCGCCTGTGTCTCGCGTGCCCCTTCGCCGAGGATGGCAAGCAGGCTGTAGTCGTAGAGCTCGAAGCCCGATTCCTCGGCTCTCGCGGTCGCCTGGACCTTGAACGCCATACCGAGGCGCGCCAGCAGATACCCGCTGCTGTTCGCGAGCTCGTTCGCGATGAGCTGGACGGGGCGCGGGGGATCGACGGTGGTCACGACTTGGTTCATATCAGCACAAGTGTAGCGCAACCGTACATCTGTGCTATCGTTGCGTTCAACAACGATTTGGAGGTGCAAGAGATGTCGACACAAACTATTTCACCGACAGCGGATACCGCCGGCGATCGCCGTCGCTGGCTGGTCCTGGCGCTCATCGTCACCGCGCAGTTCATGGTCGTGCTCGATATCGCGATCGTCAACGTGGCGCTGCCGTCGATCAAGAACGATCTGCACTTCTCGCAGGTCAGCCTCCAGTGGGTGATCACCGCCTACGCGATCCTCTTCGGCGGCGTGCTGATGCTCGGCGGACGGCTGTCCGATCTGCTCGGGCGCCGGCGGCTCTTCCTGATCGGGCTCGGCCTGTTCACCGCCAGCTCGCTACTCGACGGTCTTGCATGGTCCGAGGGCTCCCTGATCGCCTTTCGCGCGCTCCAGGGGCTCGGCGCCGCGCTGCTCTCGCCAGCCGCGCTGTCGATCCTCACCACCACCTTCCAGGAGGGCCGCGAGCGCAATCTCGCGCTCGGGATCTGGGGCGCGGTCTCGGGCAGCGGCGGGGCCGCGGGCGTGCTGCTCGGTGGCGCGCTGACCAGCGGCTTGAGCTGGTCGTGGATCTTCTTCGTCAACGTGCCGGTCGGCGTCGTCCTGATCGCCGCGACCGCACGGCTGCTGCGCGAGAGCCACGCGAACCTGCAGCACCGGCACTTCGACTTCGCGGGCGCCGCCGCGATCACCGGCGGCCTGATGTTGCTGGTGTACGCGATGACCCGCGCCGCGCAGCACGGCTGGGGGACGGCGGAGTCGATCGTGCTGCTCGCCGCATCTGCCGCTCTGATCGCCGCGTTCTTCGGGATCGAGGCGCGCTCACCCGCGCCGCTCTTGCCGCTGCGGATCTTCCGCCTGCGGACGCTCTCGGGTTCGAACTTCGGCGGCCTGATGCTCGGCGCGTCGGTCTTCGCGGAGTTCTTCCTGCTCACCCTGTACATGCAGCAGGTGCTCCACTACTCGGCGCTCAAGACGGGCGTTGCCTACATCGGCCTGACGCTGACGATCATCGTCTTCTCCGGTGTCGCCCAGGCGTTGGTCAACCGCGTCGGCGTCCGCTGGGTGCTCCCGGCCGGATTGGCGCTGTCGACCGCCGCCCTCGTCCTGTTCGCCCAGCTCCCGGTGCACGCCCACTACTTCAGCGACCTGTTTCCGGCCTTCCTGATCAGCGGGCTCGGGCTCGCGTTCTCGTTCGTGCCGATGTCGATCGGCGCCCTCGCCGGGGTGCGTCCTGCCGATGCCGGAGTGGCATCGGGCCTGATCAACACGACCCAGCAGGTCGGCGGCGCGATCGGGGTCGCCGTGGCGACGACGATCGCGGCGACCGTCACCACGCACTTCGTCACCGCGCACGCCGGATCGAGCGCACTCGGCGGAGCCGCGCTGACCCACGGCTTCCAGGCCGCGTTCTACGTCCTGGCTGGCATCGCCGGCGCCGGCGCACTGTTCGCAGCGCTCCTGCTCGAACGGCGGCCGGCCGAGGAGCGGACGCTCACCCTCGCCGGGGAAGCCATTCCAGAGCTCGAAGCCGCCTGACCCGCAGACGACCCCGAAGCATGTGCTCGTGCAGCGCGGACGCAGATCGCGCTGCACGAGCCGTGTAGTCCCGCTGCCTGCCGTTGACGCGCGCAGCCGGCTGCGTTGACCTCAGTCGGGCGCCCACCGCCACTCAGGCGCCGCCTGCGCGTCGCAGGAGTTGGTCGGTGTGGACGTCCGGAACGCCGGCGAAGTAGCGCTCCAGCACCCGCCCGAACAGCGGCTCGTCGGGCGCGGCGCGCAGGAAGAGCGTCATGCACGACCGCAGCTTCTGTGCATCGACGGGGCCAAAGATCTCGGCGGCGTCTCGCGCGCGAGTCGCCTCGACGACGCGGGTGGACTCGATCAGCCGCGGTCCGAGCAGCACATGCTGCAGGTAGGCGGCGGCCTGCGCTCGTGAGGCGATCGCGTAGCGGCGAGACATCTCGCTCTGCCCGAGCCCCGCGATCTGCGGAAACACGAACCACATCCAGTGGCCGGTCTTGCGTCCCGCGCGCAGCTCGGCGAGCGCGCTCGCGTACGTGCCACCGCTGTCCTGGGCCGTGACGAATCGCGCGAGGTCGTGCGGGTCCTCCATGGCATGGGCAGTCTCGCAAGCTGGACGGCCGCCCCGGTGTTCGCCCTGCGGGCGCACGATCAGGTTGCTAGCGCGGGAACGGGCCCAACGGCGTCCGATCTCCCACAGACCAGCGATGCCCGAACGGATCCGTGAAACCTCCTTGGCGATGAGTACCCCACGGGACCTGATGGTCGGTGAGCGGCTCGACGTCCGTGGCGCCGGCGCCGGCGGCGCGATCGATGAACGCGGCGGGTTCATCGACGAAGACCTCGATCCGCGTGGTCGTCAGCCCAGCGTCGGTCGGGCTCGATTCGCCCGCCTTGCCCGGTACGGCCTCGTGCACGAAGAATGGAGCGCCGCCCAGATCGAGCCCGGCAACGCCGCCCAGGTTCCAGAGTTCGCCGGCGCCGAGTACCGCCGTGTACCAGCCGACTGCCGCGGCGGCATCGGAAACGATCAACATCACCGAGAGAACCGGGCGGTCGTTTTCGCCGGTCATCGACCGAGCTTAGTACGACGGGTCATCGTCGCGCTGGACTTCGCCGCCACTGCCCGCTCAGTCGCCGGATGACCGAAGGCGCGAGGTTGCGTCCGTGTTGCCATCTACCGTCTGTCGTAGTGGCTGCAAGCGACACGCCTCCGGTGGTGGCCGCACACGATGTGCCTCGGCCCGTCCGGCACCTCAGCTTTGTGGCAGCGGTGCACCCAACGCCCGCGCGGATCAAGGCGGCGATGGCTGAGGTCGACGGCATCAACGCAAAGATCGCCGTGCTCATCACGCGGATCGTCGGGTCGATGTGGTGCGCCTATGCGTTCGCCATCATCGCGTTCCTCGGGCTCCAGCCCGCTCTTGCGAAAGGCGGCGAGGGGCTGATCGCGTGGATCGCGCAGACGTTCCTGCAACTGGTCCTGCTCTCGGTGATCATGGTCGGCCAGGCCGTGCAGTCCGCCGCGTCGGATGCACGCAGCGAGCAGACCTACGAGGACACGGTGAAGATCCTCGATGCGCTCAACGTCAACACGGAGGGCGGGATCAGAGATCTCCGTGACGAGCTGCTCGCGGCGATCGAGAAGATCAAGTCGCCGTGACGTCATCGACCGAGTCTGCGTAGCGGACCCGGTAGCCTCGCGTTCGCCGGGCAGCAGCAGCCGGCTCGGCGCTCTTGGCCTTGGTCGTTACGTGACGTCACGCCTCGCGGTCAGGGCAACGCCGATGGCCGCGAGCAGGGCCGCCCAGCCGACGAGCACGATGCCGCCCACCACGGGCGCGAGGAGATGCTGAGTGGTCAGGCCGATCAGGCCATTCTGAGCGTAGGTCGGCATGAAGCGCCCGACGGACGGGAGGAGCCCGAACAGCAGGGGGTCGACGACGAAGCCCCAGGCGAGCAGCGCGATGACGGCGCCGACCTGGTTGCGGACGATCGCGCCGAGTCCGGCGCCGATCGCGCCCCAGAGCGCGATCCCGCCGAGGGCGCCGAGCGCCAGCTGCGTGGCTTGGCCGCCGTTGAGCGCGAAGGTGATCCCGCGACCGCTGAGGAGCGACGTAGCCGAGCGCCCAGCCGAGCGCCTCGCCGACGATCCCGAACGCGATGCCGGCGAGCGCGCCCGCGATCACCTTTGCGGCGAGCACGCGCGAGCGATACGGCGTGAAGAGGATCGTCGGCCGGATCGTTCCGTAGCGGTACTCGCTCGTCACGAGCAGCGCGCCCGCGAGCGCCGAGAAGACGCCGGCGAGGCTGCCGATGCTGAGCAGTTGGCGCTGGTCTTCCGTGCTCGAGAGCGCGCCGACGTTGCTCAGCAGCCCGGTGAGCAGCTCGAAGAGCAGGATCAGCGCGATCATGCCGAGCAGCAGACCGAGCGTCGTACGGGTCGAGCGGACCTTCAGCAGCTCCGCCTTGATCTGCGCGATCACGGCTGCGTCTCGGTGGTCAGCTCGAGGAAGATCTCCTCGAGCGAGGAGCCTTCGGTGACAAGCTCGTGCACCGGGATGCCGGAGGCGAAGGCGATCTCGCCGACCCGCTCGGCGGTCGCCCCGCTGACGAGCAGCGCGTGGTCATTGTGCCCGGTTGTCTTGAGGTTCTCGTGGTTCAGCGCCGCTGCGAGCTGCGACGGATCGGCACTGCGCACGCGGACGGCGCCGCCGACCCGCGCGGTCAGATCCTCGAGCGAGGACTCGATGACCAGCCGTCCGTGGCTGATGATCAGCACCTGGTCGACGGTCTGTGCGACCTCGGCCAGCACGTGGCTTGAAACGAGGACCGTGCGCCCCTCCGAGGCGAATGCGCGCAGGAAGTCGCGCAGCCAGCGCACGCCCTCCGGGTCAAGCCCGTTGGCCGGCTCGTCGAGGACGAGCAGCTCGGGCTCACCGAGCAGCGCCGCCGCGAGCCCGAGGCGCTGGCGCATACCGAGCGAGTAGCCCTTGACACGGCGTCGTGCCGCGTCCTGAAGCTCGACCAGTGCCAGCACCTCGTCGGCGCGCGAGTCGGGCACGCCGACGGCCTGGCCGAGCATGCGCAGATGGTCGCGACCCGATCGGCCGGGGTGGAAGTCGGTGGCCTCGAGCACCGCGCCGATCCGCAGCGCGGGGTGCTCGAGCTCGGCGTAGGCCCGCTCGAACACAAGCGCACGTCCCTTGGTCGGCGCCGCCAGACCCAGCAGCATCCGCAGCGTCGTCGTCTTGCCGGCGCCGTTCGGGCCGAGGAAGCCGGTGATCGTGCCGGACTCGAGCGCGAACGACAGATCGTCGACGGCCAACACCTCGCCGAAGCGCTTCGTCAGCGACTCGGCTACGACGACAGACGGCATGCGCTCAAGTTCCTTTTCGACGTGGTCGACGGATCAGGCATCGACGACACGCTGTCGCACGGCAACGCGGTCCACGCCGAGCGCGGCGAACAACGCCGCGGCCGGGTCAGGCGGCGGCAACTCGAGCAGGCGGGCGAGGACCTGCTGTGGGCCGGGGTGAGGGCGTGCACGCCGCATGCCCCTGCTTGAGTCGCGCAACACGGTCTTGGCGGCCGGCGTGAGCCGGGGACCTCCGGTCAGCAGCGTGACGATCGTCGGCCTCGACGGTCGAGCACTCGGCGGCAGCGTCGGTAGCGGCGGCGCGTCGAGCTCGGCGCCGATGCCGATCGCCGACAGCGCCTCGCGATCGAGGGCCTCCAGCGCAGCCCGCGCACGCTCCAGATCGCAGCCGACCACACCGGCGAGCTCCGGCTCCATCAGCAGCGCCAGAGCGAGGTGCTCTGTCCCGATCTTGCGGTCGCCGCGACGTCTCGCCTCCTGGCCTGCGTCGAACACGGTGGACCAGGGGTGATAGGGGCTGGCCGCGTCGCCACGTTGCTCAGACGACTCGCTCATCAGGGCCCCTTTCCGTGCTTGGCATGAACCGACTGGCGGGTTACGCCCAGCGCGTCACCGATCTGCTGCCAGGACCACCCACGACGGCGCGCGACGAGAACATGGTTGGCCTCGACCCGCTCCGCCAGCCGCCGCAAGGCGACCGCCGCGCGCAGCCCGAGCGCCGGGTCCTCGTTGGTGAGGTCTGCCGTGATGTAATCCACATCCACGACGTCAGTCTAGCTTGACAACGGCCGATTGTCAAACCAGACTGACACTCGTACCGCGCGGGGCGGTGCGCAGCGTCGGACTCAGCCGGCCGGCTGCTCGCGAGGGGAAGACGCCGGCGGCCACCACGCGGCGGCCAGGGCGACGACCTCCGCCACCAGCGCGCTCGTCGACGCGGTGCCATCGAGGATCGCGTCGGCGGCGCCGCTGAAGGCCGCCTCGCGACCCGCGAGCAGGGCTGCCAGCGAGGCCGGGTCCTCGCCGAGCCAGGCCCGATCGGTGCCCTGGATTCGCTGCTCGAGAACCGCCACCGGCGCCTGCAGGTACACGACGCGGCCGCTCGCGCGCATCCGCTCGACCGTCGCTGGGACATCGACGACGCTCGCCGCGAGCGTCGCGACGAGCGGCGGCGTCCGGGCGAAGAACGATTCGGCGACGGCGAGCTCAGCAGCGTGGACCACGACGCCGCCATCCTCCGCGAGCTCACGGGCGCTTCGGCCGCGCGTGCGCCCGAGCTCGACGTCGTTGTCGAGGTAGCGCCAGCCGAGCGCCCGGGCGGCGGCTGCACCGGTCGTCGACTTCCCCGCGCCCATCGGGCCGACGATCCAGATCCGCGCCGGCCGCGTGGCACCGTCCGGTCCGATGTCCGGCCCGGCCGTCACTCGAACGCGAGCGTGCCGACGTCGACGACGTGCGCGCCGCCGTCGGCGATCACGATCGCCGGGGTCACGAAGGACGCCTCCGAGGAGGCCAGGAACAGGCAGACCGAGGCGAGCTCCTCGGGCTCCGCCATCCGCTGCAACGGCGTGTGGTGCGCCAGTCGCGCCCGCGCCTCCTCGATCGGGACGCCGGCCCGGTCCCGACCATGCCGACGATGCCCTCGGTGACGCTCGTCTTGACCCAGCCCCTGTCGCCTTCCGCACACCTGTCAAAGCAGGCCGCCGGGGCGTCCGCCAACGATTGCGACTCACGGCACCCAGCCGTGTGCGATCGCAGCGTCGGACCCATCGACCTGTGTGCGATGGTAGCGCCGCCGCTGCGCTCGCCCTATGCCGTACGCGCCGCACTGTTTGTCGCCGGGCGCACGCTCTTGCCCCGTTCCAGCGGTGACGCGGAGCGCCCCTGAGGGGTTACAGTCGAGGTTGTCCGGCGGTGAAACGGTCGTGCCGATCGGCGTGTGAGTGCGAGCGGGAGGAGCGCCATGGCCAGCTTTGTCGGGGCGATCGATCAGGGGACGGCGAGCACGCGTTTCGTCCTGTTCGACCGCGACGGGCGGATCGCGGCGATCGAGCGGCGCGAGCATGCGCAGATCACTCCGCAGGCGGGCTGGGTCGAGCACGATGCGGGTGAGATCCTGCGGCGCACGCGCGAGGTAATCGACGGCGCACTGACCGGCGCCAGCGCCCAGGCCGGCGACGTCGCGGCCATCGGCATCACCAACCAGCGGGAGACCGCCGTGATCTGGGACCGCGAGACGGGCGAGCCGATCCACAACGCGATCGTCTGGCAGGACATGCGCACCGCCGGGCTGGTGAGGGAGCTGGCGGGCGAGTCCGGCCCCAACCGGCTGCGCGACCGCGTCGGGCTGCCGCTCTCCACCTACTTCTCGGGGCCGAAGATCTCCTGGATGCTCGATCACGTCCCCGGCGCCCGCCAACGCGCCGAGGACGGCGAGCTGATGTTCGGGACGATGGACACATGGGTGCTGTGGAATCTCACCGGCGGCGCCACCGGCGGCGTGCATGCCACCGACGTGACGAACGCGAGCCGGACGCTGCTGATGGACCTGCGGACGCTCGACTGGCACGAGCCGAGCCTCGAGCTGATCGGTGTCCCGCGCGCGCTGCTACCGGAGATCCGCTCTTCGAGCGAGGTCTACGGCGAGGCGACGACCACGGCCGCGGCCGGGCGGCCGCTCGCGGGGATGCTCGGCGACCAGCAGGCAGCGCTGTTCGGGCAGACCTGCTTCGCCCGTGGCGAGGCGAAGAACACCTACGGCACCGGCTCGTTCCTGCTCGTCAACACCGGTCGCCAGATCGTGCACTCCGACGCGCTGCTGACGAGCGTCGCCTACCGGCTCGGCGGCGGCGAGCCGAGCTACGTCCTCGAGGGCTCGATCGCCGTCACCGGAGCGCTCGTGCAGTGGCTGCGCGACCGCCTGGGGCTGATTTCCGCCGCGGCCGAGGTCGAGGAGCTCGCCGCGACGGTGGAGGACAACGGCGGCGTGTATTTCGTGCCCGCGTTCTCGGGTCTGTTCGCGCCGCACTGGCGCGCCGACGCGCGCGGGGTGATCGTCGGGCTGACGGCCTATGCGAACCGCGGTCATCTCGCGCGCGCGGCGCTCGAGGCCACGGCGTGGCAGACCCGCGAGGTCGTCGATGCCGCCAACGCGGTCAGCGGGCTGCCGTTCAGCGAGTTGCGCGTCGACGGCGGGATGACCGTCAACGGGCTGCTGATGCAGTTCCAGGCCGACGTGCTCGGCGTGCCGGTGATCCGCCCCGCCGTGACCGAGACGACGGCGCTCGGGGCCGCCTTTGCCGCCGGCCTCGCCGCGGGCTTCTGGCCGGACCTCGACGCGCTGCGCGAACGCTGGGCCGAGGACCGACGCTGGGAGCCGCGGATGGATGCCGGGCGGCGCGAACACGAGTACGCGCAGTGGCGCAAGGCCGTCGCGCGGACCCTCGACTGGGCGCCGTAGCGCGGCCGCCGGCCTAGGCCACGGCGGCGACGGCAGGGTCCGGTTCCGCCACCGGCTCCAGGGCCGGTTTCGGCGTCAGCGGCACCCGGCCGCCGACGAGCCGCGTGGCCACCGCCCCGGCCGAGGGGCTGCGTGCCTCCAGCCGATCATCGTGCGGCGAGCGCGCGGCCTTCGATGCGCTGTTGCCCGCCGGCTGGTTGAGGAACGCCAGCTCGCCGGCCGGCCTTGGCACGTCGATGAAATAGCCCTGCACGAGGTCGCATCCGCAACGCGAGAGCAGTGCCAGCGTGGCGTAGTCCTCGACGCCCTCGGCCACGACTCGCAGCCCGAGTGCGTGGCCGAGATCGATCGTCGCACGCACGAGCTGCACCTCACGCTCGCGCTCACCGGTCGCCAGGCGGGTGATGAAGGTCCGGTCGAGCTTGAGCTCGCCCACCGCGAGGCTGCCGAGAAAGGCAAGCGAGGTGAACCCGGCGCCGAAGTCGTCGATCGACACGACGAGGCCGAGGTCTCGCAGTTGCGCGATGACTCCCCGGGAGCGCTCGAACTCGGTGATCAGGCTGGTCTCGGTGATCTCCAGGATCAGCGCGTCGGCGGGAAGCCCGCAGCGCTCGAGCTCAGCGCGTACGAGCTCGAGGAAGCCGGCGTCGAGCAGGTTCGTGGCCGAGATGTTGACCGAGACGTTGATCCGCCGGCCGGCGGCTCGCCAGGCGGCACACTGGGTGAGCGCCGCGTCGAGCACCCAGCGTGTGAGTGGGCCTATCAGGCCGGCCTCCTCGGCGACCGGCAGGAAGCTGATCGGGGCGAGCAGGCCGAGCCGCGGATGGGGCCAGCGAATCAGCGCCTCGACGGTGGGGATCTGATCGCTGCGCAGGTCGAGCTGCGGCTGATAGTGCAATACGAGCTCGCCGCGCTCGAGCGCCAGACGCAGCTCCTCCGCCACGCGCAGCGCGGTTGCCGTCGCCCTCGAAGTCGCGTTCGTGTTCGAAGACCGCGAACGGCAACCCGTTCGACTTCGCGCGGTACATCGCAACGTCGGCGTGGGCCATCAGGGCAGCGCTGTCGGTGGCGTCCGCTGGAGCGTGGGCGATTCCGATGCTCGCACTGATGCGCGAGTTCACGGCGTCCAGCGCGAATGGCTCCCGCAGGCTGTCGGTCAGGTGGCCGGCGATCGTCGTGGCGTACTCGGCGTCGGCATCCATCAGCACCACGGCGAACTCGTCGCCGCCGAAGCGGATCAGCTCATCGGACTCGCGCAACGAGGCCTTCAGTCGTGCCCCGAGCTGCTTGAGGATCGCGTCGCCGGCCGGGTGGCCGAAGGAGTCGTTGAGCTCCTTGAAGCGGTTGAGGTCGATGAACAGGAAGGCGAGCCGGCGGCTGGGCATCGCCGCGCCGGCGATGTCGGCAAAGAACGCGTCGAGCACCTGGAACAGATAGCGCCGGTTCCCGAGACCGGTCAGGTCATCGGTCACCGACTGGTGGTAGCGCTTCCGGGTCAACGTCCGCATGCCCCGCGCCGACAGCGCGAGCCGCGCGCCGACCACGACCAGCGTCGCGGTGGCCAGCCCGATCGCGACGCCGCTGGTGTGATGCAGGGTTCCGACGACCAGGATCGTCAGCCCCGCCGCCGCTGCGAGGGCCGGCAGGACGAACCCGGTCGGTTTCTCTGCCGCGAACGGGCTTGCATGACCGGCGCCCAGCCACACCGCCATCGACATCAGCAGGATCGACGTCGGCCAGGCCGACGCGTTGGCCAGGACCCCGACGTGGGTGGCGCCGAGCGACGATGCGAGCAGGTTTGAGGTG
Source organism: uncultured Solirubrobacterales bacterium (assembly GCA_963833765.1). GTDB lineage: Bacteria > Actinomycetota > Thermoleophilia > Solirubrobacterales > Solirubrobacteraceae > Palsa-513. The sequence goes on from CAWHZJ010000002.1 coordinate 16,575, forward strand.
TCCCCGACGATGTTGATCGCGACGCCCGTGGCCAGCAGCAGCCACGGCCCGCGCCGGCGGCCGGACAGCATCGCCGTGCCGCCCGCCACGAGGAAGAGCAGCAGCAGGTCACCGATCGGGTAGGCGAGGTTGGTCGCCACTGACAGCGAACCGCCGCCGGCCAGGCGTCGAAGGCTGGGGAACGCGAACGCGGCGCAGATCGCGGCCGCGCCGAGGCCGGCGATCGCTCCGTCGAGCCAATTCGGGGAGGACAGCCGTCGAGTCCCACCGCGCATCAGCAGCACCACCGCGACGTAGGCGAGCGGGAAGAACGCCAGGTAGAACGCGTCCGCGGGGGAAGGCGCCGACGGAGTCGCGCCTCCGAGCGCCTCGATGGTTATCGCAATGTCACCGGCCGACCAGCACAGCAGAGCGACCCCGAGCACCAGCGCCGCCGCTCGCCCCGGCCGGCGGGCGAAACCCCGGGCCAGGCACAGGCAGCTCGCGACGAGTTCGAAGCCGGCGACCATCCAGCCGTCGATCAACGGCGAGTAGCGGCTGCCACCCACCAGTTCGCGCGCAAAATAGGCGGCCAAAACGACGCCCATGGCCGCGTAGGCGATCCAGATCGTCGGCCGGGGACGCGTCGGCGAGGTGGGCACGACGGCGCGTGTAGCCGACGCTGGAAGCGCGCTCATAGTCTCCCTTCGACCAACGCCGGGCCCAGCACGAGCCTTTCCGCCTTACACGGACGGCTATCGCCGCACCGCGCCGGCGTGACGCGCGACGCTTTCGGGACCGCGGCCGGGCCGCGTGAGCGCCGGGATTCGCCCCGCTGCGGTCGAGCGTCTACCGCCCGGCGAAGGAGTCCTGCTCCCGGGCCGCGTAGCAGCCGCGGTGGTAGTGCGCGCCGCGCGCGAGCAGCACGTCGCCCTCAGCCGCCACGGAGGTCTCGCGGATCTCGCCGTCGCCGGTGAGGATCAGCGGCTCATAGACGCCGATCACGTCGCCGCAGTGTGCGCAGGTCAGTGGGTTCGAGGCACTCACCTGCCTGCGCCCCGCTGCCGGCCCGGCGCGCGCGGCTGGCAGCATGCCCGCGGGGAGATCCGAGGCGATGCTGCATGCGACCACAGCTGCGAGATGCCGGACACGATCCCCTGACCGGAGAGAGAACGGGTGACGCTAGCCCTAACCGGCGGGGGCTCCATCCGGGGCGATCCCCGATCTTTAGCGGCGCAAAGTACGCACACCCGGGCGCGGCGGCCACGGTCTGTGGCGGCCTGGGCGGGCGTGATCACTGCGCCAATCTGTCGGGGAACGGGGGCCGCGTATGCTCGGATGTCCAACGAGGACGACGCGCCGCTCCGCGAGGCCGAGCGCCGGCGCCCTTTGCCCATCTCGTATCGTGGAGCACATGCTCTTGGTGCGCGCGAGCGCCGACTGACGATGGCTGCAGCGGAAGACGCCGGCGAGGATTCGCAACCCGGGACGGCTCGGCGAGCGAACCCGCGTGTGGCGAGCGGCGCGCCGCGAGTCCTCGTCGTCGAGGACGAGCAGTCGATCGTCGCGCCGTTCGTGCACGCGCTGGCCCGCAACGGCTTTGATCCCGTGGTTGCGGGGACGGCCGCCGACGCGCTGCGGATGGTCCGAGAGCTCGCCCCGGACGTGGTGTTGCTCGACCTGACGCTCCCCGATGGAGATGGCCGCGACGTGTGCCGTGAGTTGCGGCGTGAATCCAATGTCCCGATCATCATGCTGACCGCCCGTGGCACGCAGACCGACCGCATCGTCGGGCTCGAGCTCGGCGCCGACGACTATGTCGTGAAGCCGTTCGCGACCGACGAGGTGATCGCGCGGATCCGGGCTGTGCTGCGTCGATACCAGCACGGCAGCAGCGTGGCCGAGATCGTGACGGTCGGCGAGCTACGTGTCGACCGGGCGGCGCGCCGTGCCTGGCTCGGTGAGGACGAGCTGAGCCTCGCCCGCAAGGAGTTCGATCTGCTCGCGCGCCTCGCGGCCGACGCCGGCCACGTGGTGACGCGCGAAATGCTGATGTCCGAGGTCTGGGACGAGAACTGGTTCGGTTCGACCAAGACGCTCGACGTGCACATCGCGTGGCTGCGCAAGAAGCTCGGCGACGACCCGGCTGCGCCGCGCCACATCCACACCGTGCGGGGAGTCGGCTTCCGTCTTGCCGCAGCGGAGGAGCGGCAGCCGTAAGCCTGCGCACCCGCCTGCTGATCGCTCTCGGCTACGTGCTGCTACTGGCGATCGTTTCGCTGAGCGTTCCGCTCGCGCTCAGGTTCAGCGCCCGCGTGAATGCGGAGGTGCAGTCTCAGGCCCGGGCCCAGGCCAATCTTGTCGAGGCTACGGCGGCGCATCTGCTGACCCCGCTGACCGCCGCCAACAGGCGCGAGCTCGGCGTGCTCGTGGACAGCGCCTCGACGTCGATCATCGGACGCGTAACGATCGTCGACCACCGCGGCCTGGTCCTCGCCGACAGCAGCGGTCCGGCGCCGGTCGGCACCAACTTCGCGACATCCGGCCGCCCCGAGTTCAGCTATGCGCTCGCCGGGGGGACCTACCAGAAGGAACGCGCCAGCACGACGCTCGCGCGGCAGCACCTCGCGAGCGTCCTGCTCGTGACAGCGTTGCCGATCCGCAACGGCAGCACGATCCTCGGCGCGGTGCGGATCACGCAGGCGGTTTCGGCGATCCACGCAGCCGTGCGACAGACGATCATCGTGCTCGGGCTGATCGGGCTCGTCGTGCTGGCTCTGGGCCTGTCGGCAGGAACGTTCATCGCCGGGCAGATCGCGCGTCCGCTGCGCCGGCTGGAGCGCGTCGCCAGGCAGATCGCCGGCGGTGACATGACGGCGCGCGCCGCGGTGGAGGGCAGCTCCGAGCAGCGTTCGCTGGGGGAGTCGTTCAACGAGATGACTGACCGCATCGTCCGGCTGCTGGATTCCCAGCGCGCCTTCGTCGCCGACGCCTCCCATCAGCTGCGCACACCGCTGACCGGGCTGCGGCTGCGACTCGACGAGGCGCGCGCCTCCGGCGTCAGCGGCGACGCGGCGCACGAGCTCGACGCCGCGGCGGCCGAGGTCGACAGGTTCGCCCAGGTCATCGACGAGCTGCTCGTGCTGAGCCGGGCCGGCGAGCGGGAGCTTCCCGGCGAACCGATCGATCTCGACGAGGTGGCGGCGCACGCCGTCAACCGCTGGCACAAGATCGCGGATGAGCGTGAGATCACACTCGAGCACACCCGCGACGGACCGGGCGGCGTGGTGTGGTGCACTCCGGCGGATGTCGAGCGCGCGCTCGACGCGCTCGTCGAGAACGCGTTGCGCTACGCACCACGCGATTCCACGGTGACGATCGCCGTGCAGCCATCCGGGATCGACGTCCTCGACAGCGGCCCGGGGGTCGCCGAAGACGAGCGCGAGCTTGTGTTCGAGCGGTTCCATCGCGGCCGCGCCGGCCGTGCCGGGCCGCCGGGCACGGGGCTCGGGCTGGCGATTGCACGCGAGCTCGCGCGCGGATGGGGAGGCGACGTCACGCTCGGCAGCAGGCCCGCCGGCGGGGCGGTCGCGGCGCTCCGCCTGCGGACCCCGCCATGATCGAGACGGCGCGCTCGGTATGCGCGCCGCTTTGCAATCGCTTAACCAACCCGCCGCTAGCTTCATCAACATGAAACGCGCGACGGCGGTATGGACGACGGCAGCGCTGTTCGGGATCGCCGTGACGGCGGGCGTCACCTGGGGCGCGAGTCAGCTCTTCAGCCAGCCGATCGGGCTGGCATCCCAGCCGCTGTCGGTGGTCAACAGCCTCGCCCCGAGGACCACGACGACGAGCACGACCGCGACCGGGCCGGCGCTGACGGTCACCGGAACGACGCCCCAACCGGATACGTCGGTGACCGCGTCGCGCACCGCCGCGACGCCCCCCGCGCCCGTGGTCACGCCGACGGTGACGAGCGCGCCTCCGCCCTCGGTCACGCAGACCGCGGTCACCTCGACAACGGCCACGAGCACGGTGCCGGCGGCCAAGAAGCCCAGCGCCTCCGGTGGTGGCAGCCACGGCGGAAGCGACAGCGGCGGCAGCGACGACAGCGGCGGCGGCGACGGATCCGATCAAGAGGGCGCCGACGGCGGTGGCGGTTCGGCTGCGATCACCACGACGACCACGACCGCGAGCCACCACCACAGCGGCGCCGGCCACGACGACTGACCAGCGCTGCGAGCTCGCAGCGCTCGCACCTCACGCTCGCGCCCGATGAGCGGTTCCTCAGGCTGATCCGCGCCACGTGTCGCGCCGACCCGGCCGTCGCCGCGACCCCGACAGGTTTTGCCAAGTCTTTGCATTGGCTTTGCGGGCCCATGGCCGCCCGCCGACCACAGTGTGCGTGCCCCCGCTGACAGGAGAGCACGCGAATGCGAAAGACTCCAGCCACAACGATCGCCGGTGCGATCACCCTCGTTGCACTCGGCGCGTTGACGACCTTCGCGCTGCGGCCGGTCGCCAAACCCGCGCCCGCCGCGCTGCCGGTCGAGGTGCGCACGCAGGTCGTCCGGCGCACGGTCTGGATCGTCAAGCACGAGAAGCCGACGCAGCCGCAGCGCTCGCGCACCCCGGCCGCCGCCGCGCCGCCGCATCCCGGCACGACCGTGGGCACGACGACCGCCACGACGACCGCCGCAGCCGGCACGGCGGCCGTCGCCAGCGCGCCGCGGACGACCGCGAGCCGCGCACGCACGACCACGGCGGCGGCGTCGGTCCCCGCGGCCACGGGGGTCAGCTCGGCGCGGCCGTCAGGCACCGCCGGTTCGACCGTCGCACCGGTGACCACACACAGCAGCCGCAGCACCGCCGCGACCTCCACCGGGACGGCCGGCACGCCGGCCACCCATAAGCTGGCGGCGACCACCCCGGCGGCGTCCTCCAAGCCGGTGAGCACGAAGACGAGCGGCGGCTCGGCCGCAGGCACGCCGGCAACCACGGGCAAGGCCGGGGGCACGACAACGGCCAAGCACGTCAAGACCCGGACCAGCAGCGCCGGCCACGGTGACGGCAGCGGCCATGACGACTGAGCCGATCTCCGGGCCCGGACCACGCCAGGTCGCTGCGGGTGCACCTCGCAGGTCGCGCTTTCGTGAGCGCAGCCTGCTGCTCAACCCCGCCCCGGTGATCGGGGCGACGCTCGCCGCCTTCGCGATCGCGCTGAGCGGGCTGACCGCACAGCTTGTCGGCGGGCACGACCCGGCGGTCGGAACGCTCGCCTCGGTCGCCCGAGGCGCGTCGAGCGGCGCCACGACGGTCACCACCCGCGCCAGCGGTGCGGCGAGCGCGACCGGGTCCTCGCCCGTCGCGAGCGCCGCCACCACCGGCGGTTCGGCAACCCGCACGCTCAGTACCGCCACCAGTGGCAGCGCCACGACCGGCGGGACCCCCTCGATCGGCCGCGACGATGGCGTCTGAGCCGCAGACCTCACCGCGGCGCCCGACCCGGGGGCCGGGCGTCGTCGCCACCGCGTGCATCGCGCTCGCCGTGTTCCTGGCACTGCTCGTCGTGCTCGCGACCCAGCTTCGCGACAATCCGCGCTCCGTCGGGCTCGTATCGCAAGAGGCGCGGATCGTCGTCGTGCGGCGCGTGTACGAGACCGTCGTGCACGAGCGAATCATCGGCGCGAGCGCCGCAGCAGGCGCGGGTGCCACAACGGTCTCGAGTTCGAGCGCGAGCGTGGCCAGCCCGGCGCTTCCCGCGACACCGGTCACCACGCGCACGTCATGAGCGCCCAAGCCGACACCACGTTTCGCTCGATGGGCAGCGACGTCCGGCTGCTGATCGGCTACCCGCTGCGCCATGGCGAGCCGCCGGCGACGGAGGCGGCGGCCGAGGAGCGCACGTTCATCGAGGACTTCGCTGCGCGGATGTCGCGCTTCATCCCCGAAAGCGAGCTCTCGGCGCTGAACGGCGACCCGCGGGCCGAGGTGCCCGCGTCGAGCCTGCTGCGCAACGTCGTGCGCGCCGGGGTCTGGGCCGCTGAGCTCACCGGTGGACTCGTCGACCCGACGCTCGTGTCCGAGCTCGAAGCGGTGGGCTATAGCCGGTCGCTCGCCGATCGGGAGCCCGCCTCGCTGCAGGAGGCCCTCGCGGCAGCGCCGCCCCGCCGGCCGGCGCAGCCGCATCCAGCCAAGCGCTACCGCCACGTCGAGGTTGACGACCGCGCCGGAGTCGTGCGCCGGCCGCCCGGCGTGCGGATCGACAGCGGCGGCGTCGGCAAGGGCCTCGTGGCCGACATGGTCGCGTTCCGCCTCTGCGGCTACTCGCGCTACGTCGTCGACTGCGGCGGCGATCTCGCCGTCGGCGGCGTCGAAGCGCTCGTGCGCCCGTACGAGATCGAGGTCGAGCATCCGCTCACCGGCGAGACCGTCCACACGCTGCGGGTGTCCTCCGGCGGCGTCGCGACCTCCGGTCTTAACGTGCGCGTCTGGCGAACGCCCGACGGCTTCTCTCACCACCTGCTTGACCCGGCCAGCGGACGCCCGGCCTGGACCGGCCTGATCGGCGCGACGGCGCTGGGCACCAGCGCGCTCGAGGCCGAGACCCTGACCAAGGCCGCGCTGCTGCTCGGCCCCGCCGGCGCGCGCCGGGTGCTCGCGAAGCAGGGCGGACTGATCGTCCACGACGACGGCGACGTCGAGTTGGTCGGCCCGATCGACCAGCCGCCCCGGATGCTGCTGCGCGTGGCCGCGAGGGCCGCCTGATGGTGCGGATCGACCCCGCCAACTACATCTGGTGGCTCGTCAGTCGCGCAGCGGGCATCGTCGCGCTCGGGCTGATCTCGGTCTCGGTGCTGATCGGGCTGACGATGGCCACGAAGATCCTGCGCCGTCCGGGCCTGACGCGCAAGCTCGCGCGCCTGCACGAGCACGTGGCGCTGGTGGCGCTTGCCGCGATCGTCGTCCACGGCGCGTCGCTACTCGGCGACCGCTGGCTGCGGGCAGGGGTGAAGGGGCTGATCGTCCCATTCACGATGGGCTACCGGCCGCTGTACACGGGCCTCGGAATGGTCGCCGCCTACCTCGCGGCGCTGCTCGGCCTCAGCTTCTACGTGCGCCGCCGGATCGGGACGCGCCTGTGGCGCAAGCTGCACCGCGCGACGGTCCTCGTCTGGGTGCTCGGCGTCGTGCACACGATCGGCTCGGGCACCGACGCGAGCACGGTTTGGCTGCGGATGATGATGCTCGCGTTCGGCGCCCCGATCGTGTTCCTGCTGCTCGTTCGCATCCTGCATCGCGGCCAGCCGGCAGCCACGCGCGCGCCGGCGCCGGGCGCCCCCGCGGCCGCGCACCCCGAGCTGCGCCGCCACGTCGCCGCGCCCGGTTTGCCGGCCGCGGTGGTGGTCGCGCCGCCAGGTCACGACCGTCGCGACGAACACGCCCGTCGCGCGCGGCGCCGGCCGGCGATCGCCGAGGAGACGACCTGATGCGCCCGAGCGACGTCGACGTGCTGATCGCCGGCGGTGGGCTGGCCGCTCAGCGGACCTGCGCGACGCTTCGGCGCCTCGGGTACGACGGCCGCGTGCGGCTGCTCTGCGACGAGCGTTACGCACCCTATGATCGCCCGCCGCTGTCGAAGGCCGTCCTCACCGGCGAGCGCGGCAGCGAGACGCCGTCGCTGCGCCCGGCCGGCTGGTATCGCGAGCACGACATCGAGCTGATGCTCGGCGCGCGGGCATCGGCGCTTGACCCGGCGGCGCGCCGCGTCGACCTCGAGGATGGCGCGTGCCTGCGCTACCGGCAGCTGGTGGTTGCGACCGGCAGCCGGCCGCGGCGCCTGCCGGCGCTCCCGCTCGCCGACGCGGTGCGCGAGCTGCGAACGATCGATGACGCACGCGCGCTGCGCGAGCTGCTGTCCGGCGGCGTCGAACGCCTGGCGATCGTGGGGGCCGGGCTGATCGGCATGGAGGTCGCGTCCTCGGCGAGGCGCCTCGGCATCGCGGTGACCCTGATCGAGGCTGCGCCCACCCCGCTCGCACGAGCGCTGCCCCCGGCGCTCGGACGCTGGCTCGCCGACCTGCACGAGCGCGCCGGCGTCGAGGTCCTGCTCGAGCGGGCGGTCGATCGCGTCCGCCACGACGGCGCCCACGTCGAACTTGCGCTGAACGACGGTCACAGCGTCGTCGCAGACCTCGTGCTCGTCGCGACCGGGACGGTGCCGGCCACCGGCTGGCTCGCCGACACCGGCCTCGGCTCGGCCGGTGCCATCCCCGTCGACGCAGGCGGACGCTCGGCGCTGCCGGGGATCTACGCCGCCGGTGACGCGGCCTGCTTCCCCGACCCGGCGACCGGTCGCCACATCCCGACCCAGCACTGGGAGGCCGCAGCCCACCAGGGTGCCGCCGTCGCGCGCGCGATCGTCGGTCAGCCCGACCAGGCGGCGCAGCCGCCGATGTTCTGGAGCGACCAGCACGGAGTGCGGATCCAGTTCGTCGGTCACGGCGATGGCGCCGAGCACATCGACGTCGACGGCGAGCCGGACACGCCGAACTTCACCGCGTGGCTGATCCGCGGCGAGCGCCCGGTCGGCGCGCTGCTCGCGGGCCGAGCCCGCGCGCTCCCCGAGGTGCGCCGCCGGATCGCCGCGCCCGACAGCGACGCCGCCACCGCGCTTGGTGCGGCCGCATGACGGCCACCGCCACCCCTTGCATCAACCCGAACCGAAGGAGCAACCATGGCCTACCTACCGGTGGTTGACGAGGCCGCCTGCAGCGCCCACGGCGACTGCGAGCACCTGGCGCCCAACGTCTTTCGCGTCGACGACGTCGCCGTGGTCGTCGGCGCCGGGACGCGCGAGGAGATCCTCGCCGCCGCGGAAGGCTGCCCGGCGTGCGCGATCAGCGTCGTCGACGGCGACAGCGGCGAGCAGGTCTACCCCTGATCGCGGCTACGCGACGAGCGCCGCCGCGCGCTCGACGCGCCGCTTGAGGTTGGTGAACTGACGGCTCTGCATGATCCAGTGCGCCGGCTCCCAGAACAGAAAGTCGCCGATCGCGGTGAGCGATCGCGGACGCGAACAGGCGAAGCCGCTGACGATCAGCCGCGTGCTCCCCGGCGCCGGCTCTTCGAGCAGGAACCCCCACAGCGAGTCGACGAAGAAGCGCGGGCGCGGGTCGGCGGGATCGAACGGGCGGCCGCGCAGGTCAAGCGATGTGCGCAGCGCCAGGAACCGCTCGTGCTCGAGTGCGGACACGGAGAACCAGGCGCGACCGCTCGGCGTCGAGGCGAAGCGATCGCCAACGGCGACCTGCTGCCATTCGGGGTGGATGCGCTCGGCGCTCGCCACGCCGCCGTTGTCCAGGCGATCCCAGCTGTACCAGCCCGCGCGATCGCAGCCCATCTGCATGAGCCACGGCCACACCTGCGATGGTGGCGCGTCGATCGTCACCGCCATCGTCGCGCCGCGCGTGCCGTCCGGGATCAGATCGGCTCCCGGATACGCACGGCGCACCTCCTCCTCGGTCGCCCGCCAGCGCAACAGCCGCGGTCGCAGGAGCGTCCCATAGAGCCCGGCGGGAAGGCCGAGAAGGACGGGAAGCAGGCGACGGCGCGGCATCATCCGAGGGTAGCCGGCGCGGCGCGGGCCGCCATCCGGACACATCCGCGTCCGCGGTCCGCCGGAACTACCGAGCCGCGTTGCTGTCGCAAAGCCCGGAGGCGGACGCGCGGTTGGGGCGGATGCGGGAGGCCCTCGAATCGGCGGACACTTCGGGACACCCCCGGGAAAGGATCGGCATGCGAGTACTCGTCACCGCAGCATCACGACACGAAACGACTGCCGAGATCACCGAGGCGATCGCGGCCGACCTCGCCAAGCGCGGCCTGGATGCCCGCGCGCGGCCGATCGGGGAGGTCGACCTCGGCGACTACGACGCCGTCGTGCTCGGGAGCGCGATCTACATGGGCCGCTGGCTGAAGACGGCGCGCCTGTTCGCCGCTCAGCACGCGACTGCGCTGGCGGCGATGCCCGTCTGGCTGTTCAGCTCCGGACCGGTCGGCCCGGCCGACAAGCGATCCCGGAAAGCGACGCCGCCGACATCGACGCGATGGTCGCGCTCACCGGGCGCGGGAGCATCGCGTGTTCGCCGGGCGGCTGGACGGCGCAGGGCTCGGCGTCGCCGAGCGCGCGGTGATGAAGGCCGTCCATGCCCCCGAGGGCGACAGCCGGGACTGGGGTGCGGTCGACGCGTTCGCGGCCGAGATCGCCGCGGAGTCGCCCAGAAGACGCCGCCCGTCGCCGCGGCCCCCTAGACACTGCCGCTTACCACTGAGCCGACCTGCCGCCTCTCCCGGATGTGCCCCACACGTCTGCGATCTACGGTTTGAGTCGTCCCCCGAACGTTGGGGGACACCCTCCCACGACTCAAGAAGGAGGCGAGTCAGATGCGTGCAACGTTGACGCGTTGGGAGCCGTTCGCTGAACTCGGCGAACTGCGCAGCCGCTTCGATCACATCTTCGATGAGGTCGTGAGCGACCGCGAGCGCGTGTGGGCACCGTCGCTGGATGTCGTCCGCGACAACGGGAACCTGGTGCTGCGCGCGGATCTCCCGGGGATCAAGCCCGACGAGGTCAGGATCGAGGTCGAGGACGACATCCTCACAGTCTCAGGGGCGCACGAGGAGCGCACGGAAGATAAGGACAAGTACTACGTGCGGCGTGAGCGCCGTTACGGAGCCTTCTCGCGCTCGGTCGCGCTGCCCACCGGCGTCGACGCCTCGACGATCGAGGCCAAGACGCACGACGGCATCCTGGAGGTGACGGTCCCGCTGCCGAAGGAAGCGAAGGCGGAGCCCGTCATGATCACTCCGACTGCCGGCTGAGTCACACCAACCCAGGGCCAGCCGCGACGCCACGGCGCCACGACTGGCCCGTCGGTGTTCGCGCGCACCGTCGTGAGCACGCCGTCGCGATACCTTCTCGCGACATGAACGCGCACTCGATTCACCAGCTCCGCCACGACGCCCACAACGCGGTCTGGGACAACTCGATCGAGCCGGCGCTCGAGGTCGCCTCCGGCGACGTCGTCGAGCTGCACGCCCGCGACGCGTCCGACGAGCAGCTCGGCGAGAGCTCCACCGCAGCCGACGTCCCCGAGATCGATTTCTCGCGCGTCAACCCCGTCAGCGGGCCGGTGTTCGTCAAGGGCGCGCGGCCGGGAGACACGCTGGCGGTCGAGCTGCTCGAGTTTCGCCCGCAGCCGTGGGGCTGGACGGCGATCATCCCCGGCTTCGGGCTGCTCGCCGATGAGTTCCCCGAGCCATGGCTTCGAATCTCACGCGTCGATCCGGCGCGCGGCGAGGTGCACTTCGGCGAGCGCGTCATCCTGCCCTTCCGCCCGTTCTCCGGCAACCTCGGCGTCGCTCCCGCCGAACCGGGCGCCCACTCGGTTCTGCCGCCGTCGCGTTGGGGCGGCAACATCGACGTCAAGTACCTCGGCCCCGGCACGACGCTGTACCTGCCGGTCGGCGTCGAGGGCGCCCTGTTCTCGCTTGGCGACACCCACGCCGCGCAGGGCGACGGCGAGGTCTGCGGCACGGCGATCGAGACGTCGATGGACGTCGCGGTGCGGCTCAGCGTGCGGCGCGACATCCCGGTGCAGGCGCCGCAGTTCGAGCTGCCGGTCGCGGCGCCCGCGGAGCCGTCGGGCTACCACGTCTGCACCGGCGTGGGCCCGGATCTGCTGGAGGCGGCGCGTGACGCCGTGCGGTCGACGATCACCCGGCTCGTCGAGCGCCACGGCCTCGATCGCCAGGAGGCCTATGCCCTCGCGAGCGTCGCGGTCGATCTGCGCATCCACGAGGTCGTCGACGCCCCGAACTGGGTCGTCGGCGCGTTCCTGCCCTCGGCGATCTTCGTCGACGCCTGACGCGGCGGGCGCGCGGCGTGAGCTATCGTCGCGGCCGTGGAGCTCTACGAGGCGATGCGCAACACCCCGGCGACGCGCGCGCTTCCGCTCGGAGCCGGTCGCGCGCGAGGTGCTGCTGCGCGTGCTCGACGTCGCGCGCTTCGCGCCCAGCGGCGGCAACCGCCAGGGCTGGCGCGTCATCGCCGTCGAGGAGGCGCGCACGCGCCGCGCGCTGCGTGACCTCTACTGGCCGCACTGGCGCGCCTACCTGGAGTACACCGGCGCCGCGCAGATGCTCGCCAATCCCGACAACCACGACCCCGCCCGGATCCGCTCGCTGCGCCGGGCCGACGCGTTCGCCGACCGTCTGCACGAGGTGCCGCTGCACCTGGTCGTCTGCGTCCGGATCGCCGACCTCGCGATCACCGACGCGGAGCTCGACCGGCCGAGCATCGTCGGCGGCGCGTCGGTCTATCCGTTCGTGCAGAACATCCTGCTGGCCCTGCGCGCCGAGGGCCTCGGCGCCTCACTGACGACGCTGCTGATCCCGGCCGAGCCGGAGGTCAAGCGCCTGCTCTCGATCCCCGACGAGCTCGCCGTGGCCGCCTATATCGCCGTCGGGCACCGCGCGGATCCGTGGCCCTCGGCGCTGACCCGTCGCGCGGTCGCCGACTTCGCCTCGAGCGAGCGCTACGGCCAGCCGCTGGCCGCCGACTGGCGCTAGCCGACGAAGTCGCGCAGCGCCTGCTTGGCCTCGCCGACGACGGGGTCGCCGTGGGCCAGCAGCAGGACGTCGAAGTCGAGCTCCAGCAGGCGGCGATAGGCGTCGCGCAGCCCGGCCTTGGTCTGCTCGGGGTCGTCCATCAGGCCGTCGGGCACGAACCCGAGCGGGTCCCCGCGGCGCCAGCGCACGACACCGTCGGCGCAGGCGAGCGCCCGGTGAGCCGGAATGTGCAGCGCCGTCTCATCGGGACAGATCGCGTCGACCTCGAACGCGCGCACGCCGCCTGGCAGCTCGTCGCCGAACTCGAAGGCCTCGACGTCGCCGCGTCCGCGCAGCTCCGCGAGGCCGGCGGACACGCAGTGCACCGAGCAGCCGAAGGCCTCGCGCAGCAGCCAGGCGTGGCGATCGTGATGGCGGTTGGTCAGCAGCACGTGCGCCGGGGTCCCGTGCTGCTCGAACCACTCGAGCCCCTCCGCCGGGACCAGCGCGTCGATCGCCACCCGCTCGCCGGCCAGGTAGTACGAGCTGACCTCCATCCCGATGTGGTCGTGGCGCGTGCGCCAATGCCACAGCCCGGGGCGGATCTCCTGCATCGCCGCAGCCTAGCGCCCCGACAGCGCTAGCCCGGGGGATCTCCGATCAGCGCGCGAACCGTCAGGCCGACGCGGGCGACCGCCTCGTTGCCGGTCTCGAACAGGTTCACGAACGAGAAGAAGACGTGCGGCATGTCGTCATAGCGCAGCAGCGTCACGTCGACACCGGCGGCGCCGAGACGCTCGCCGTAGCGCAGGCCGTCGTCGCGCAGCGGGTCGTACTCGGCCACCACGACGATCGCCGGCGGGAGGCCCGAGAGGTCCGCTGCGCGCAGCGGTGCGACCTCGGGGTTCTCGCGGTCAGCGGGGTCCGGCAGGTACTGGTCGAAGAAATACGCCATCTCCGCGGTCCCGAGCATCAGCAGCTCGTCGCCCCCGTGCTCGAGGTAGGAGGGGGTCGTCATGTCGGTGTCGGTGGGCGGGTAGACGAGCACCTGCGCGGCCAGCGCCGGGCCGCCACGGTCGCGCGCGCGCAGCGCGCACACGGCGGCCATGTTGCCGCCCGCGCTGTCGCCGCCGACGACCAGCGGCGAGGCGGGATCGAGCGCGGCGACCCAACTCAGCGCGTCGAAGCAGTCGTCGAGCGGGACCGGGAACGGATGCTCGGGCGCCACGCGGTAGTCGACGCTGACGACGGTCGCCGTCGCGCTGGTCGCGAGGATCCGGCACATCGCGTCGGAGGCCTCGATGCCGTCCATCACCCAGCCGCCGCCGTGGAGCCAGACGATCGTTCCGTGCGCGCCCGCCGGCCGGTAGCGACGGGCCGGGATCTCGGCGTCGCGGACCGGGATCGAAAGCTCCTCGACCTCCTCGACGGCGGGACCGTCGCCGATCAGCTCCGCGATCGGCGCCACCGCGGCGCGGACCTCGACCGCGCTGAGCGTGTAGAGCCGCGGCTCACCCGAGTCCCTGACCTGCTCGAGAAACGCCTGGGCCTGCGGATGAAGCGCCATTCTGCCTCCCTCGGTCTGTGGCCGGTCCCCGGGCACCGGCGGCTCTTTCAACGCCGCGGGACTCTACCCGGAGCCGACCGCGCCGGCTCACCAGTGGCCGCGGTGCACGACCTCGTCGAACGGCCGCCGGTTGATCTTGGTCAGCGGCGCGAGCGGGCGGTCGGCCGGGTGGCCGAGCGCGATCAGGTAGGCGCAGAGATGGTCGTCGGGGAAGCCGAGCAGGCGGCGTGCGAGATCCTGATCGCCGACCGCCGAATGCCCCGTGCCGATGCCGAGATCGGCCGCCGCGATCATGATCGACATCGTCGCCTGGCCGAGGTCGTACTGGACCAGTGCCTGCTCGCGGGAGCCGTCGTCGAACACCGGCGCGATCAGCGCGATCGTCGCGGCCGAGCGCGCCACGTGCGCGGCGCCGACCCAGACCTCCGCGAGCGCGCGCAGCTGCTCGCGGTCGCTGACCAGCACGAAGTCCCACGGCTGCCAGTTCCGCGACGACGGCGTGCGCCGGGCGGCTTCGAGGATCGTGTCGAGCTGCGCCGGCTCGACCGGCTCGTCGGTGAACGCGCGAACGTTGCGGCGGGAGCGGATGGCGTCCCAGGTCTCCATTGCGGTGCTCCCTTCGACGGTCGATGGTCGGCGTACACGCTACTCGCCGGCACCGGCTGGGTCAGGCGATGATCGGTCTTGGTGCGGGCGTGGCGCGCGCGGCCGCGTCGCTCGCTCGCGGCGCTCAGGACGCCGCGTAGCTCTCGCTGCCGAGGATGTGCAGCGACACGTAGGGCTCATCGCCCACCACCCAGCTGTCGTGCCCCGGCGGGACGTAGAAGAAGTCCCCCGCGCGCATCACCACCTCGCGGCCGTCGTCCATCAGCGCGACGGCGGCGCCGCTCTGCACGAGCCCGACGTGCTCGACCATGCACGAGCGTTCGCCGGTCGCGCGCCCGACGTGCTCGGACCAGCGCCAGCCCGGCTCGTAGGTCGCCCGGCCGAGCGTCATCGGGCCGATCCGGTAGATCTCGAAACGGCCCTTCTCGAAGGTGCGGACCTCCGACGGGCTCTCCAGGTTGAGCAGCTCGAGCTCGATCGCCCGATTATGCCAAGGCCTCGGCGCGGCGCCCACGCCGCCGCGCGGCGCACAAAAGAACGCCGGGGAGCGCGCGTGCGCGCGCTCCCCGGCGGTGGTCAGCGACCTGCTGCGGTCACGAGGGATCTGGCCGCGCGCTATGCGCTGTGAACTTCCTCACGGTCGCGATCGGCGGACTGCTGGACGTCGAAGGCGACGCCGCGGGCGACGATCAGCACACTGGCCGTGGTCGTCTCGACGACGTACTCGGCGGCGGCGGTCAGGCTGACCCGCCCCTCCGGGGTTCCCGGGGCGCGAGCCGACGACGAGCAGGTCGAGGCCGACCTGCGAGGGCAGCGCCAGCGGGGTCCCGGCGCGGGCGGCGAGCCGCTCGGCGGTCTGCCGCGCGGCGTCGTCGACCTCGCCGCCGGCGAGGGCGATCGTCTGCAGGTTGGCGTCGGCGCGGTTGCGCAGACCGGCGGCCGCGATGGCGATCGAAACCGGTCCGCCGTCCATCAGGCGCAGCGCCGACTGACCGGGCTGAACGTGGCCCGGGGCGGTGTGCCAGTCGGAGCCGAAGACGACGCAGGTCGGCGCGCTCACGCACGGCCAGGGCCCGCAGCCCGTCGCCGGTCGAGCCGCTGAGCACGACGTGGCGGGAGACCTCGGGGTGCCCGAGCCACTGCGCGCCGCGCTCGAGCAGCGCCTGCGCCTCGGCGTCGGCCGCCTGCTCGGCGGCGGCGTCGGCCTCGGGGCTGTGGCGGACGTAGGCGAGCGAGACGCGCGCGCCGGCGTCGCCGAGGATCCGCCCGAGTGCCAGCGCGTCGTGGTCGTTGTCGGTTCCGTCGTAGGAGATGATCACATGGGTTTGCATCGTCGTTCCTTGCTGAAGAGGGTGTTGCGCTCGGGGGCTAGGTGCGTCGCCGGAGAGCGGCAGGTAGTGTTTTCTGAAGCCAGCATGGCACGGGCAACTCATCAGCACAAGTAACGTTTGTGATACTTGGTATAAGACCAGCTAATGCTAAACGTCAACCGTCTCCGCATCCTGATCGAGGTTGCGACCCGTGGCTCGTTCTCGGCGGCCGCCGACTCTCTCTCCTACACGCAGTCCGCCGTCTCGCAGCAGGTCGCCGCGCTCGAGGCCGAGACGGGGGTCACGCTGCTCGAGCGGCTGCCGCGCGGGGTGCGGCTCACGCCGGCTGGCGAGGTGCTGCTGAAGTACGCCGAGGGGATCATCGCCCGGCTGCACGCGGCCGAGGCCGAGATGGCAGCGATCGCCGGCCTGCGCGGCGGACAGCTGCGGATGGCGTCCTTCCCGACGGCCGGCGCGACGCTGATGCCGCTCGCGATCGCGATCTTCCGCGCCCAGCACCCCGAGGTCGAGCTGACGCTGGCCGAGGGCGAGCCGGAGGAGATCGCCCCGCGGCTGTCGGCCGGTGAGTTCGACATCGCGCTGCTGTTCGAGTTCGAGGCGACCAGCGAGTCGCTCGGCCCGGACCTCAGCCGGCTGCCGCTGTTCGAGGATCCGATGTTCCTGGCGCTGCCGGCCGACCATCCGCTCGCGCGGCGGCGCACGCTCCGGCTCGAGAACCTGCGCGCCGAGGCGTGGATCCAGACCTCTGCGTCGAGCCCCTGCGCGCAGCACGTCGTGCGCTCCTGCCACGCCGCCGGCTTCGAGCCGATCGTCTCGTTCGAGAGCGACGACTACCAGACCGTCCAGGGCCTGGTCGCGGCCGGCGTCGGTGTCGCGCTGATCCCCAAGCTCGCGCTCTCGGGGGCGCGCGACGACATCGCGATCCGCGCGCTGTCACCGCAGAGCCCGGTGCGCGCGGTGATCGCAGCGACCCCCGAGGGGACGCGTCTGACCGCGGCCGCGGCGGCGATGCGCCAGATCCTCGGCGACGTCGCGGAGCGCTTCGCCGGTCCCGAGATCGTCTAGCGGCCCGGCTCGAGCCGCCGAGGGGCCGCCGGCTACGGGCCGCTGGGAACCGCCGCCCGGGCGCGCTCGGGGGCGAGCTCCGAGCCCCCCAGCGGGCGATCGCCGCGCTCGAGCACGGCGACCGTCCTGCGCCCGCGACGCGCCAGGACGCGAGCGAGCACCCAGTACAGCGCGAGCGCGAGGAGCACCGTGGCGAAGCCGGCCAGCACGTCCAGCAGATAGTGGTTCCCGGTGGCGATCACGACGAACGCGGTGAGCAGCGGATAGGCGATCGCGAGCACGGCGACCGCCCGGCGGCGATAGACCTGCCAAAGCGCCAGGCCGCACCATGCCGCCCAGGCGACGTGCAGCGACGGCATCGCGGCGAGCTGGTCGGCGTCGTGGACCAGCGCGCCGCTGTGCCAGGAGACCAGCGCGTGGCTCGTGGCGATCACGTCCTGGTAGCCGAGGCCGGGGAACATCCGCGGCGGCGCGAGCGGGTAGCGCCAGAACACGACGAAGGCGATCAGGTTGATGATCACCAGCTGGGTTCGCAGCCGCATGTAGAGCGCCGGCCTGCTCCACCACAGCCAGGCGAGCACCCCGAAGGTCACCACGGCGTGGGCGAAGAAGTAGTAGTAGGAGGCCGGGACGGCGAGCACGCTGTGCGCCGCCAGCCAGCGGTTGAGCGCCAGCTCCGGGTCGAGGTGCAGCGAATGCTCCAGGCTGAGCACGCCCATCGCGTTGCGCACCGCGAGCAGCTGGCGGATCGGCGCCCAGTCGTTGATCACGTCGTAGAGCCAGAACAGCCAGCCGATCACCGCGAGCTCGATCCACAGCGGCGCCCGGCCGTCGGCGCGCCGTCCCACGCGCAGCCACGCGCGTCGCAGCGGCGCCGGTCGCCCGTCGATTACCCCTTCGACGATCCCCATCGCACAATCATCGAGGATCGGCGCGCGCGGCGACGCGCCGGTCGGAAAAAGCGCCGACGATGGGCGATCAGAGGATCGCGCGGAGCGTCTCCGCGCCCACGTTCGCACCGCCGATGACCACGACGTGGCGTTCGAGGGCGCCGCTGCGCAGCGAGGCGGCGAGCGCGAGCGCCGCGGCGCCCTCGATCAGCAGATGGTGCTCGAGCAGCGCCGTGCGCATCGCGGCGGCGATCTCCGCCTCGCTGATCAGCTCGAAGCGATCGACCAGCGCGGCGCAGATCGGCACGGTGATCGAGCCCTCCTCGATGTTGCCGGCGGTCGCGTCGGCGAGCGTCGCGAGGACCGGGGAATCGACGACGTGCCCGGCCGCCACGGCGTCGCGCATCGCCGGTGAGGCCTCGGGCAGGCAGCCGACGATCGCGCACCGCGGCCAGCGCTCGCGGACCGCGAGCGCGATGCCGCTGATCAGCCCGCCGCCGCCCACCGCCACGAAGAGGACGTCGGGCGGTTCGTGCAGATCCTCGAGCAGCTCGAGGCCGAGCGTCGCTGCGCCGAGGACCATCTGCGGGTCGTTGTAGGGCGGGACGAGCAGCGCGCCGGCCGACCGCTCGGCGAAGGCGCGCGCCGCCAGCTCGGCGCGCAGCGGGTCGCCGTCCTGCTCGATCAGCTCGACGCCGGCGGCGCGCAGGCGCGCGAGCTTCGCGGGCGCGGCGCCGGCGGGGACGAAGACGCGGCAGGGCACACCGAGCGAGCGCGCGAGCGCGGCCACGGCCAGGCCGTGGCCGCCGGTCGAGGCCGCGACGATCTCGACCGGCCTGGCGCCGGCGGTGATCGCCGCCGCCGCGCCGCGGATCTTGAACGAGCCGGTCGGCTGCAGGGTCTCGAGCTTGACCATCCGCGCCGGCGCCGGGCCTGCCCGCAGCGCCGGGGGGTCGAGCTCGACCAGCGGCGTGTGACGCACGTAACGCGCGATCCGCACGCGGGTCTCGCGCGCCGCCTCGAAGGAGCGCTCGAGGTCGCGCTCGAGTGCCCAGCCGATCACGGCGCGGCGAGCGCGCGCGCGAGCGCGGCGCGGCCGTCGCTCAGCGCCGGATCGCCGTGCGAGACGAGGACGAGCTCGGCGTCGAGCTCGCCCAGCACGCTCACCGCGGCGCGAAACTCGGCGAGCGTCGGCCGCTCGCTCAGCTCCTCGAGCCACGACTCCGGGCACAGCGACAGCGCGCCGCCGCCGGTGCCGAGCAGGATGTCCCCGGTAACGAGCGCGCGATGCTCGGGGATCCAGAAGACCGTCTCATCCGCCGCCGGAAGGCTGAGGGCCTCGAGGCCCCAGTGCGCCGGGACAGGCCGCGTGCGGCGCGAGCGTCGCGGCCGAGTAGCGGGCGAGAAACGCCTCGCGGCTGCGCCGGTGAAAGCGGATCGTCTCGAGCACGGCGACCTCGCGGTCGCGGCAGCGATCGTCGGCCCAGCTCCAGAACGCGGCGTCGCCGGGCGCGGCCAGCGGGTCGATGAACACGGCGCAGTTCGCGTGCTCATGCAGGACGCACGCGACATCGCGCGGCCACAGCATCGGCGAGCCGTCGTCGTGGGTCGGCGCCCACTCGGGGTGCGGGGCGGTCCAACGCCAAAGGCCGGGTCTGATCTCGTGGGGCGCCGTAACGCGGCAGCGTAACGCGCGCGCGGATCAGGCGGTGCGCATCGCGCGCTCGCGGGCGCGCTGGCGCAGGCTCGCGGCGGCCCACCACAGCGCGAGCGCGCACAGCGCGAACGGCAGCACGATCGCCAGCGCGATCAGCGCGATCGCGAGGATCTCCTCGAGCGCGTGCAGGGCGTCGTGGAACGCGCGGGTGAGCGGCCCGACGACAGCCGAGTGCCGGGTGCTCGGGCCGGGGACGACGTTCACCTGCAGCGTCGCCGTGTGCCCCTCGTTGAGCAGCCTGTCGATCGCGCGGTGCTCGGCCGCGATGCGGTGCCCGAGCGCGTCGATCTGGTGCTGGATGCTCGTCGCGTCCGCGGCCGTCGCGGCGACCGCGAGCTGCTTGAGCAGGGCGGCGCGCTCGGCGACGCTGTCGGCGAGCCGCGCCGTCTCCTGGTTGTAGCCGTCGGTGATGTCGTGCGTGCTCTGCGTCAGCCCGCGGACGCTCGCGAGCCCCGACAGCCGCGCGATCAGCGAGCCGAGCCGGCCGCTCGGCACCGCCAGGCTGAAGCTGGCATAGCTCGCCGAGCCCTGGATCTCGACGTCCGAGCTCTCCACGACCCCGCCCTGCTGCTCGGTGGCGGCGACGATCTGGTTGGCGACGCCCTGCATCGTCGCGGGCGAGGTGGCGATCGTCAGCGTCGAGCCGCGCTGCACGAGCCGCCCCCGGGCGCTCGGGGCCAGCGCCGCCGCGGAGTTCGACGAGGCGCCGGCGCCCGCCGACGGGCGCGCGGTCACGCCGAAGCTGGCGGTCACACCGCTTGGCGCGAGTGTGCGAGCGTGCGCTGCGCCCGGCGTGGCGAGCCCGGGCAGCGAGGTGTTCGGCGGCCTGAGATTCGGGACGCCGACGCTGCCGCCGTTCAGCAGCCCGCTCGAGATCACGATCGTCAGCGCCGCCGCCGCGGCCACCAGGCCGCCGCCCGCGAACGCCAGGCGGCGCGGGCTCAAGCGCGGGAATCGCACGCGGCGCGCGCGCGAGCCGGCGAGGCGCTGCGCGATCGATGCGTCGAGGCGCGCGGCGAAGTCGCGATCCATCTGCGGCGCGCCGGCGCGCACCGAGTCGACGAGCGCGGCGAGCTCGAGGTGCTCCTCGCCGACCGGCTCGCGGGCGAGGATGCGGTCCAGCGCGTCCAGCTCGGCGAGCTGGCGCGTGTTCAGTTCATCGCGTGACACCACAGGCCTCCCGTAGTCGTTCGATCGCGCGGTGCAGCCGCGTGCCGGCATTGGACTCGCTGCAGCCGAGGACGCGGGCGAGCTCGGCGTTCGACAGCCGCCCGACGAACTTGAGCAGGATCACCTCGCGCTCGCGCGGCTCGAGCGTCGCGAGGCCGTCGCGCACGAGCAGCCGCCGCTCGGCGAGCTCGGAGTCGATCTCGTCGGGCTCGGCCGCCTCGTCGGCGATGTCGTGGCGCAGCGCGCCGGTCCGCTGGCGGCGGCGCAGCTCGTCGAGCGCCGCGTTGCGCGCGATCGCGAACAGCCACGACCGTGCGCTGCCACGGTGCACATCGAACAGCGCCCGGCGCCGGAAGGCGCGCTCGAAGGCGAGCGAGGTGACATCCTCGGCCGCCGCCCGGTCGCGCAGCAGCGATGCCACGTAGGCGTAGATGTCCGCTGCGCTCGAGCGGTACAGCGCCTCGAACTGTTCGCGCGGTCCCGGACCGCTCGCCGGCAGCGTCGCAATCGCGGTCATCCCCGCATCATCCTCACAGCTGTACTACGCTCGCCACGGACTCGCATCACACGCCGTCCCCCGCGCTATACTTGCTAGAGCAACGAAATGTCCTCCAGCGCCCCCCAGACCAGCGAATGCCCGATCGTCCTGCGCGACGACGGCTTCCCCGAGTGGAGCCACGGCCACGCGGCGGCCTGGATCGGCCTGCTGGCGACCCACCGGCGGCTGACGCGCGAGCTCGACGCCGAGCTCGAGGCGGCGCACGGCCTGACGCTCAGCGGTCTCGAGCTGCTGGCGCGGCTGGCGAGCGCACCCGAGCGCCGGCTGCGCCTCTCGGTCCTCGCGGGCGAGGCCGGGCTCAGCCTCAGCCGCGTCTCGCGGATCGTCGACGTGCTCGAGGAGCGCGGGCTGATCGAGCGCCAGCCCTGTCCGGCCGACGCGCGTGCGATCAACGCGCAGCTCACGGCGAGCGGTCTCGAGCTCGCGCGGGCGGCGCAGTCGACGCATCTCGCCGCCGTGCGCGAGCGCTTCTTCGATCGCCTGAGCGCCGCCGAGATCGTGACGCTCGCCGAGGTCTTCCTGCGCTTCTCGCCCGACGCGGCGAGCGCCTGCACCGCCGGCGGCTAGGTTCGGGCGCCTCGGGCCGGGAACGCCTGCGATGCTCGTGAACTGGTACGGCCACGCGTGCTTTCGGCTCGAGGGCGCGGGCGTGTCGGTGATCACCGATCCCTACACGCCGGAGCTGGCCGGCCTGCTGCCCGTCGAGGCGACGGCCGACGCGGTCGTGACCAGCTCGGCACTCGATGAGGCGCACTCCAACGCCGCGATGATCGCGGGCTCACCGCGGGTGCTGAACGCGCTCGACGCCGTCGGCGCGCCGACGGCGATCGCCGACGGGGTGATCGTCGAGGCCGTCGCGGCGATGGAGGGCATCGACCGCCCGGATGACCCGAAGGCCAACGCGCTCTACCGCTTCGAGCTGGACGGGGTCAGCGTGTGCCACATGGGCGACGTCGGCCGCCGGCTGAGCAGCGAGCAGCTCGCTCCGCTGCGCGGGCGCGTCGACGTGCTGCTGGCGCTGGCCGGCGGCGGCCGGACGATCGCGCTCCCCGATCTCGACGACGCGATCGCCGAGATCGGCCCGCGGGTCGTGATCCCGATGCACTACCGGACCCCGTCGCTGCTCTACGACGTGGGCACGGTCGAGGAGTTCCTCGCCCGCCGGCCCGGCGATCCGGTGGTGCGCCACGCCGGCGCGACGATGGAGATCACCCCCGACACGCTGCCGAGCGCGCTGACCGTGCACGTCCTGCAGCCCAGCTGCGAGCCGCAGGCGGCCGGCGCACCCGCCGGTCGGTAGGCCGCCGCTCGCGCGGCGCGCCATTGCGGCCTCGCCGGCGCTCAGCGGATCAGCACGGCGATCCGCGCCGGGTCGCGCGCGAGGGTGCCGTCGGGGCGCTGCTCGAGCGTGACGCCGAGGCTCGCGAGCCGGCCGCGCACCGCCTCGAGCTCGGCCTGGTCGGCGGTGACCAGCGTCCAGTGGCGCAGGCCGACCACGTCGTCGGGCGCCGGACCGACGCCGCCGCCGCGCCAGAGGTTGTAGCCGACGTGGTGGTGATAGCCGCCGGCCGAGACGAAGGTGGCCGTCGGCATCGCGGTCCGCACCTCGAAGCCGAGGCCGTCGCGGTAGAAGCGGGCCGAGGCGTCGAGGTCGCCGACGTGCAGGTGGACGTGTCCCATCCGCAGCCCGCCGTCGGCCAGCGCGCTGGGCGGCTCGCCGTCGATCGTCGCGAACAGCGCGCCGACGTCCAGCGGCGCCGGGCCGTGGGAGACGAACTCGGCGCCGCTGAGGTCGGGCCAGACCTCGCGCGGGCGGTCGGCCGCGAGCTCGATCCCGATCCCGTCGGGGTCGGGCAGGTAGATCGCCTCGTGGGTGCCGTGGTCGGAGGCGCCGTCGATCCGCGTGCGGGTCGCGGCCACGCGCGCGCCGGCGCGCGCCAGCTCCTCGCGCGTCGGGAACAGCAGCGCATAGTGGTACAGCCCGGCGTGGCGCCCCGGCTGCCGGGCGGCCGGGTCGACGCGGAGCGTGACGAGGTCCTCGCCGCCGGCGCCGAGCGCCGCGTGGCGATCGCCGCGATCGTGGACCGAGAGCCCGATGACGCGCGTGTAGAAGTCGAGCGAGCGGTCGAGGTCGGTGATCGTCAGCTCGACGCCGCCCAGGCGCGTTGCGTCGGCGAGCAACGCTCCGGTGGTCGAGACGGCGGGGTCAGTGTGTGTCGTGGTCATCTGCGGGAACCTCCGCGGTCGGGCCGCGCCGGTGAGCACTGAAGTGTCCCACCGGCGCGGTGCGGGTTGTCAGCTCGGCCTGCTTGACGGCCGAGACATCGATCGCGAGCTTGACCGTGTCGGAGACCATCAGGTTGCCGCTGCCGAGCGCCTGGTTGAACTTCATGCCCCACTCGCCGCGGCTCAGCTGGCCGGTGATCTCGAGCGCGACGCGGTCGTTGCCGTAGGGGTCGGTCTCGGCTCCGAGCAGCTCCGCGTTCAGCGTGAGCGGATGCGTTTCGCCGTGCATCGTCAGCTCACCGACGATCGTGAAGTTCTCGTCGTCGACGGCCTCGACGGAGCTCGACTCGAAGCGCAGCTCCGGGTTGGTCTCGGCGTCGAAGAAGTCGGGCGAGCGCAGATGCGCGTCGCGCTGGGGCTCGCCGGTGTCGATCGATGCGGTCTTCGCGGAGCCGGAGATCCGGGCGCTCGCGAGGTCGTCGCCGATCTCGAGCCGGCCCTCGAACTCGTCGAACTTCCCGCGCACGGTGGCGATGCCGAGGTGCTTGACGGAAAAGCCGATCGTCGAGTGGACGGGATCGGCCACCCAGGTGCCGGTGGCGATTGAGGTCTGCGTTGCTGTGGTCATCTCTGCTCCTTCGATTTAGTTGTGCGGGCAAACTTGCTAGGGCAAGCATATACCATAATGCTTGCTGGCGCAAGCGAATCGCCCGGCGGCCGCCGGCGCCGGCCGGCGGCGGGCCCGCGGCCGAGGTTGCCGCGGGCCGTGGCTCTGCGATGCTGGCGCCGTGGCGATCCGGCTGGCGATCCTCGCGTCGGGCGCGGGAACCACCGCGCAGGCGGTGATCGACGCCTGCGCGGACGGGCGGATCGACGGCGAGGTGGTGCTGGTCGTGGCCAACAACGCCGGCGCGGCGGTGCTCGAGCGCGCGGCCGCGGCCGGGATCCCGTGGCGGCACCTCTCGGCCACGACCCACCCCGACCCGCAGGCGCTCGAGCAGGCGATGATCGACGCGCTGGGCGACGCCGGCGCGACCCACGTGCTGCTCGCGGGCTACATGAAGAAGCTCGGCCCGCGCGTCACCGCCGCCTACGCCGGGCGAATCTACAACACCCATCCGGCGCTACTGCCGGCCTACGGCGGGCGCGGGATGTACGGCGACCGGGTCCACGCCGCGGTGCTCGCCGACGCGCAGACGCGCAGCGGCGCCACCGTCCACCTGGTCACCGACGAGTACGACGCCGGGCCGATCGTGGCGGCGGTCGAGGTGCCGGTGCTCGCCGGCGACGACGTGGCCTCGCTGGGCGAGCGCGTCAGGGCGGCGGAGCGGGAGCTGGTGGTGGCGGTGCTGGCCGCGCTGGCCGGCCGCTGAGTCAGCGCTCCGCCGGCCAGCCGGCGGAGCGCGGCGCGAACGCGGCCAGCAGGGCGCTCGGCGCGGGCAGCGCGCGCGACTCGCGGACGAAGCTCTCGTCGAGCTCGTCGAGGCGGGTCACGCCGACCAGGCCCATCGCGATCCGGATCTCCTCCTCGAGCAGCTCGAGCACGCGGAACAGCGCCGCCTCGCCGCCGGCGGCGAGCGCGAAGGCCTGCAGCCGGCCGAGGCCGACGGCGGTCGCGCCGAGCGCGATCGCCTTGAGCACGTCGGTGCCGCGCATGAAGCCGCCGTCGACGACGACCTCGGCCCGCCCGGCCACCGCATCGACGACCTCGCGCAGCGTTTCGATCGCCGCCTCGGCGTGATCGAGCTCGCGGCCGCCGTGGTTGGACACATATACGACCTCGAATCCGCGCTCGACCGCGACCTCGGCGTCGCGCGCGGTCTGGATGCCCTTGACGATCATCGGCAGGCCAGCGCGGTTGCGCATCTGCTCGAGCCAGTCCCAGGTCAGGCGCGCCTGCCAGACGATCCCGGGCTCGGGGCCGGAGCGGTGCGTGGGCGGGCGCCAGCCGCTGCGCAGCTGACGCTCGCGCCGGCCGTAGTAGGCGGAGTCGACGGTCAGCGCGATCGCCGCGTAGCCCGCTCCGAGCACCCGGCCGATCAGCTCGTCGGCCCACGCCGCGTCGCCGCGGATGTAGAGCTGGCTGACCTTTGGCCCCGGCGTTGCTGCCCCAACGGCCTCGAGGCCGGGCTCGGTGACCGAGCTGATGACCGGCAGCACGCCGAAGCGCTCGGCGGCGCGGGCGCTGGCGATCCCCCCGTCGGGCGTGATCATCTCCAGCGCCCCGATCGGGGCGAGCACGACCGGGATCCGCAGCGGGTGACCGAGCAGCGTGGACCCCGTGTCGATGCTCGAAACGTCGCGCAGGACCCGCGGGCGGAGCGCCAGCGAGTCGATCGCGAGGCGGTTGC
Organism: uncultured Solirubrobacterales bacterium; assembly: GCA_963833765.1. Lineage (GTDB taxonomy): Bacteria > Actinomycetota > Thermoleophilia > Solirubrobacterales > Solirubrobacteraceae > Palsa-513. Next base: position 42,648 of record CAWHZJ010000002.1, read on the forward strand.
GGCGCGCCGTCGTCTCGGTCTCGGCGGCCCCCTCGATGTAATCCCAGACGTCGTCGTCGAGGTTGGCCCGCGCCGCTTCGATGATCGCCCAGGTCGTCATCGCGGCGGCAGGCTCGTGCGGCACGCGACGATCGTAGCGGCGTGGATAACATGGCATCGCGATCCCCGCCCGGACGCGCCCGCCGCGCCGGGGCCGCCGCGGCCCCACAGCGAAAGGAAGTGTTAGACCGGATGGCCAACTCGGCGAGCCACGCGACGCTCGACTACTCCGCCCGCGACCGCGTCGCGTACGCGGCGTTCGCACGTCCCGAACTCCAGAACAGCCTCAACGAGCAGGCGCTCGACGACATCAACGACGTCGTCGCGCGCGTCCAGGCCGACCATCACCTGCGCACGCTCGTGCTGCGTGGCCAGGGCGAGGCGTTCTCGGTCGGGCTGGACACCGAGCTGATGGCGACCGCCTTCGCCGACCTCGAGTACTACGAGCACGTGCTGACGCGGGTCGCCGCCACCTGTCTCTCGCTCGAGGCGCTGGATGTGCCGGTGATCGCGGCGGTCAACGGGACGGCCAGCGCCGCGGGCTTCGAGCTGGCGCTCGCCTGCGATCTGATCGTGATCGCCGACGAGGCGCTGATCGGCGACGGCGGCGGCGTCTACGGGCGCGTGCCCGGCGGCGGAGCGACCGTCCGCCTGCCGCGCACCGTCGGCGTGCAGCACGCTCGCGAGATCGTCTACTCGGCGCGGATGATGACCGGCAGCGAGGCGGCGGCGATCGGCCTGGCGCTGCGCAGCGTGCCGGCCGGCGAGCTCGACGCGGCCGTCGACGCGATCGCCGAGAGCTTCGCGAGCCGCTCGCGTCGCGCGCTGGCGACCGCGAAGCGCCAGATCAACGGCGGCCTCGGGCTCGACACGCCGAGCGGCGTCGAGCACGAGCGCAGCGAGTTCATCAAGTACCTGCGCGAGCCGGGGTCCGACGCGATCGAGGGGTTCAACGCCGAGCAGGAGCAGCGCCCGCCGTCCTGGGCGTGAGCGGCGGCGCCGCGGCGCTCAGCGCGCGCTGCGGTCTCGAGCACCACGCGACCGCGCACGCGTCCGGCGAGGATCTCGCCCGCCAGCTCGGGCACGGACGCGAGCGGGGCGACCGTCGTCATGGCATCCAGGCGCTCGGCCGGCAGGTCGCGCTCGAGCCGGCTCCAGGCCTCCCGGCGCAGCTCGCCCGGGCACAGCACCGAGTCGACGCCGAGCAGGCTCACGCCGCGCAGGATGAACGGCAGCACGGTGGCCGGCAACTCGGCGCCGCCGGCCAGCCCGCACGCGGCGACCGCGCCGCCGTAGCGGATCTGGGCCAGCACACTGGCCAGCGTCTGGCCGCCGACGGAGTCGATCGCGCCGGCCCAGCGCTCGGCGCCGAGCGGCCGCCCCGGCTCCTCGAGCTCGCTGCGCGCGACGATCGAGGCGGCGCCCAGCGAGCGCAGGTAGCCGTGGAGCTCCTCGCGGCCGGTGGCCGCGGCCACGCTGTGGCCGAGCCCGGCGAGCAGCGCGACGGCGACGCCGCCGACGCCGCCGCCCGCGCCGGTGACCAGCAGCTCCGCGTCGGGCCCGCGCTCGAGGCCGGCGCGTTCGAGCGCCAGCACGCAGAGCATCGCGGTGAGCCCCGCGGTGCCGATCGCCATGCACTGCGCGAGCGAGAACGCGGCGGGCCGCGGCGTCAGCCACTCCGCACGCACCCGCTGGCGCTCGCTGTAACCGCCGGGGTGCGCTTCGCCGAGCCCCCAGCCGGTCGCGAGCACCTCGTCGCCGGGGTTCCACCGCGGCGAGTCCGAGGACTCGACGACCCCGGCGAGGTCGATGCCGCAGACCATCGGGAAGCTGCGGATCACCCGGCCGGTCGCGGTCACCGCGAGCGCGTCCTTGTAGTTGAGCGAGGAATGCGACACGGCGACCGTGACGTCGCCCTCGGGCAGGTCGGCATCCGTGAGCTCGCGGAGCGTCGCCGGCGACCCGGCCTCGGGCGCGACGATCGCCTGGAAGCTCATCGGCGGACCCTAGCGCTGCTCTCGACATCGACGCGGCTGCGCGGGCCACGCCGCCACCCAAAGCCCCGCCCCGCACCAGTGTTAGGGTGTTGCCGCGATGAACGCCAACGTCCCCGAGGCCGTCATCTACTCGGGCCATCCGTCATGGCGCTCGATGATCGATTTTCACCTCGCCGGCCTGATCGCCGCCGGGGCCGGTGGCGCGATCGCGAAGCTCGCGACCAAGAGCTGGGGGCTCGCGATCGCCGTCGGCGCCGGCATCCTGGCGCTGTCGGTGCTGGTCGGCTACATCCGCCGCCTCGCCACGCATTACACGATCACCGACCGCCGGCTGCACATCCGCCGCGGCATCCTCTCGCGCACCGAGCAGCACACGACGATCGATCGCGTCCAGAACGTCGAGACCCACCAATCGCTGCTCGAGCGCGTGCTGCGGATCGGCACCGTCGCCTTCGACACGGCCGGGACCGACGACTCGCAGTTCGCCTTCGAAGGCGTCGCGACGCCGAAGCAGGTCGTCGCCGCCGTGGATCGCGCCCAGCAGCTGATGCCGAGATCGGATCCGCTGAGCCGGGCATGACGGCGATCGTCAGCGCACAGGGGCTGACGCGGCGCTACGGCGAGGGGGAGGTCGCGGTCGACGCGCTCGCGGACGTCAGCGTCGAGTTCGCCGCGGCCCGCTTCGCCGCGATCATGGGGCCGTCGGGCTCGGGCAAGTCGACGCTGATGCACATCCTCGCGGGCCTCGACCGGCCGACGCAGGGGACGGTGACGCTCGACGGCACCGAACTCGGGACGCTCGACGACCGGGCGCTGACGCTGCTGCGGCGCGAGAAGGTCGGCTTCATCTTCCAGACCTTCAACCTGCTGCCGATCCTCGACGCGCGCGAGAACATCCTGCTGCCGCTGTCGATCGCCGGCCGCAGCGTCGACCAGGAGTGGTTCGACACGCTGATCGACGCGGTCGGCATCCGCGATCGCCTGCACCACCGGCCGGCGCAGCTCTCGGGCGGCCAGCAGCAGCGGGTCGCGGTCGCGCGGGCTCTGGTCTCGCGCCCGGCCGTGGTGTTCGCCGACGAGCCGACCGGCAACCTCGACTCGAGCGCGTCGGGCGAGGTCCTGGCGCTGCTGCGCCTGGCCGTCGACGACTTCGACCAGACCGTCGTGATGGTCACCCACGACGCGCACGCGGCCTCCAACGCCGACCGCCTGGTCGTGCTCGGCGACGGGAGGATCGTGCGCGACGGCGATGCGCTCGACACCGACGGGGTCCTCGACCTGATGAAGTCGCTCGCCTGATGAAGGCGGTCGTGGTGCGCGGGTTCTTCTCGCGCAAGCTGCGGGCGGTGCTGACCGGGGTCGCGGTCGCGCTCGGCGTGGCGCTGATGTCGGGGACCTACATCCTGACCGACACGATCGACCAGTCGTTCGCGTCGATCTTCGCGAGCGGCGCGGCCGGGCGCTCGGTCGTCGTCGTGCCCCACCAGGGGCTCGGCGCAAACGCCGCGGTGCAGACGGCGCCGATCAGCGACGCGACGCTGGCCAAGGTCCGCGCCGTCCCCGGCGTCGCGGTCGCCAGCGGCGAGATCTTCTCGATCGTGTCGCTGTTCAACTCGCACGGCAAGCGGTTGAACTCGCGCGCGCCGAGCTTCGTGTCCTCGACGCTGCCGGCGCGCTTCGAGAACTTCTCGGCGGTATCCGGGACGCTGCCGAGGTCCTCGATCGACGTCGCCGTCGACCAGGCGAGTGCGCAGCGCGACTCGCTCAAGGTGGGGCAGACGCTGCGGATCGCCGGCGCCAGCGCGTCGCGGATCTACCGGATCGCCGGGATCGTCAAGTTCGCCGGCTCGGCGTCGTTCGGCGGCGCCGGGGTGGCGCTGGTCACACCGGCGCAGGCGCAGTACATCTCCGGCGAGCCAGGCCAGTGGGACGAGCTGGTCGTGGCGGCGACACCGTCGGTCAGCTCGAATGCGCTGCGCGCGCGGATCCGCGCGGTGCTGCCGGCGACCCTCGACGTGCGCACCGGCCTGCAGCAGGCGGCCAAGCAGACCTCGGACCTCGAGAGCCAGCTCGGGTTCCTGCGGACGTTCCTTCTGATCTTCGCCTACGTCTCGCTGTTCGTCGGCGCGTTCATCATCTTCAACACCTTCTCGATCACCGTCGCCCAGCGCACGCGCGAGTTCGGGCTGCTGCGCACGCTCGGCGCGACGCGCGGGCAGATCGTGGGCTCGGTCATCGCCGAGGGGGTGATGCTCGGCCTGGGCGGCGCGACGGTCGGGTTGCTGGCCGGGATCGGGCTGGCTCCGGGTCTCGATCAGCTGTTCAAGGCGTTCGGCGCCGATCTGCCCGACAGCGGCACGGTGATCGAGTTCCGCACGGTCTGGGTGTCGCTGCTCGCCGGCACCGGGGTGACGGTGATCGCCGGTATGCTGCCCGCGTTTCGCGCCGCGCGGGTGACGCCGATCGCGGCGATGCGCGAGGGCGTCCCGCTCGAGAAGAAGACGCGCACGGCGCGGCGCCGGCGGATCGGCTTCGCCATCGTCGCGGCGCTGGTGCTGGTCCGTGTGGTGCTCTCGGCGTCGTCGGGAGCGGGGATCGTGACGATCCTCGTGATCGTGGCGATCGTCGTCGGGGTCCGGGTGCCGGCGGTCCGCGCGCGGATTCGCGCCGTCTTCCTGGCCTCGGTGGTGGGGCTCGCGCACCTGCTGGGGCGGCCGCTCGCGTGGCGGGGGATCACCGGGCGGCTGGCTCGCGACAACACGATCCGCCACCCCGGGCGCACGGCGGTCACCGCCGCCGCGCTGATGATCGGGCTGGCCCTGGTCAGCTTCGTCTCGATCCTCGCGGCCGGCACGAAGGCGTCGATCAACAATGCGATCGACGCCTCGTTCGCCGGCAACCTGATCGTCCAGAACTCCTCGGCGGCCGGAAACCAGGGAATCCCGACCGAGATCCCGGCGGCGCTGCGGCGGATCTCCGGCGTCCAGCAGGTGACGGCGGTCGCCTTCACCGAGGGCAAGGTCACGATCGTCGGGAAGGCCAAGCCGCTGAAGGGCACGCAGCCGATCACCGCGGTCGATCCGACGAGCTTCACGCGGATGTACCGGATCGACTGGGACAACGGCTCGAACGCGGTGCTCGACTCGCTCGGCTCGAGCGCGACGGTCGTGAACCACACGTTCGCCTCGGCCAACCACATCAAGGTCGGGTCCGAGCTGTCGGTGCAGACGCCCGCGGGGACCTCGATCCGGCTGCGGGTGCGCGGGATCGTCGTCGACAACGCGGGCCTGCTCACCGACCTGACGATCACGCTGCCGCTCGCTCGCAGCGCGTTCTCCCAGCGCACCGATGCGCTGGACTTCGTCGCCTACGCACCGGGTGTCGGCAACGCCCAGGTGCAGCCGGCCGTCGACCGCCTGCTCTCGGCCCGCTTCCCGCAGGCCGAGTCGCAGACCGCGACCCAGTTCAAGGCGTCGCTCGCCGGCCAGATCAACAGCCTGCTGGCGCTGATCTATGTGCTGCTCGCGCTGTCGGTGATCGTCTCGCTGTTCGGCATCGTCAACACGCTGGTGCTGTCGATCTACGAACGCACGCGCGAGCTGGGGATGCTGCGCGCGATCGGCACCGCGCGCAGCCAGGTGCGGGCGATGATCCGCTACGAGGCGATCATCACCGCGCTGATCGGCGGCGTGCTGGGGATCGCGCTCGGCATCGTGCTCGCGCTGATCCTCGCCGCCACCGCGCTGTCGGGGTCCGGCTTCGTGCTGGTGATCCCGGTCGTGACGATGATCGTGCTGTTCGTGCTGGCGGGGATCGCCGGGCTCGCCGCCGCGGCATGGCCGGCGCGGCGCGCCGCGAAGGTCGACATCCTGGCGGCGATCGCGACGCAATAAGGGTGCTCGGCATCGCTTCGCGATGCCTGCGCGCCGGCTTGAGGGTTGTGGTGGCGGGCGTGGCCGTGTGGTGATGCCGGGCGGTGTTGGGGGCGGGGTCTCAGGTGCGTGGCCGCGGGGGCCCGCGGGGGATGCGGGGCGGTGTTGGGGGCGGGGCCGCCGGTGCGTGGCCGCGGGGGGCTCGGGGGGTGATGCGAGGAGCGCAGCCGGAGCGCAGCGACGGCGAGCACCGCAGCACGCATGAAAAGTTGCCGAGTGCGAGTGGGCGTGCAGGGGTTGGTGGATCCTGCCGAGGGGGATTGAATGGCTTCGATGCCAGCGATCAGCGCGCCGACGTGGTTGGAGGGCTTTGGCGAATGGGCCTGGCCCGGCCTGAAGCCCGTCGTCGCCGAGGTCGGCCCGGCGCCGTGGATCCCGACGCTGCCGCGGCGGATCGAGCCGCCGGTGATCCGGCTGCCCCGCGAGCGCCCGCGGACGCTGCCGCGGCCGCTTCGGCTGGCGCGCCTCGCCGTCCTCGTCGCGGTCGCCGGCGCCACGCTCGTGCTCGGCAGCGGCCTCGCTCGCTCCTCGCCGGCGAGGGTCGCGACGATCACCGCGCCCGCGCCGGCGATCTCGTTCTCCTCGATCACGCATCCGTTCGCCGTGCCCGGGACGCGCCCGGCGCGGACGGCGGTGGTGCAGCGGCCGGTGCCGCCGCCGCTGCCGCTACCTGCGCCGGTCACGATCAGCAGCGACGCCGCGGGCAGCGCGATCGCCTCGATCACCTACACCTCGCGGGCGCTCGGCTGGCGCGACCGCTACCTCGTCTACCTGCCGCCCGGCTACCGCGCGAGCCGCAGCCGCCGCTACCCGGTCCTCTATCTGCTGCACGGCGACAACGAGCCGGCCAGCTCGTTCCTGCGGCTCGGGCTGCAGCCGACGCTCGACCGCCTGATCCGCTCGCACGCGATTGCGCCGGTGATCGCGGTGATGCTCCAGGGCAACGCGCTGACGAACAACTGGCGCAACACCTACGGCGCCGCGGGGCGCACCGGCCCGCAGTACGGCGCCTACATCGGCGAGGTCCAGCGGCTGACCGACCACGTGCTGCGGACGATTCCCAACCGCGCCTCGCGCGGCATCGCCGGCTATTCGATGGGCGGCTTCGGCGCGATGGACACGGCGCTCAGCCAGCTCGGCAGCTACTCGGTCGTCGAGAGCTGGGAGGGCTTCTTCAACAACCTCGCGGGCCAGCTCGCCGCGGACCGCCCGCTGCTCGCGCGGATGCCGCTGCACGCCTTCGTCTACGGCGGCAGCTCGGACCACGTCGCCGGCACCTCGCAGAACGCGCCGTGGGCGGCGGCGCTGCGCTCAGCCGGCGCCAAGGCGCAGAGCGCGCTCTACCCGGGCGGCCACACCTTCACGCCGCTCGAGCAGCACCTCGCGCAGATGCTCAGCTTCGCGGGGCGCGCGCTGCGAAGCTGACCGCGTCGGCGATCACGATCGCGTGGTCGAAGGCGAGCGCCGGCAGCGCATCGAGTGCGAACCAGCGCGCCTCGCTCGCGTCGTCGCCGCCACGGGCCGCGAGCTCGCCGGCGCTGCGCAGCACGTAGACGACCGAGACGGTCGGCCCGCGCGGGTCGCGGCCGGGGGTGTCATAGACCCCGAGCAGCTCGAGCGCCTCGCTCTCGATCGCCGTCTCCTCGGAGAGCTCGCGCGACGCCGCCGCCACGACACGCTCGCCGGCCTCGACGAACCCGCCGGGCAGCGCCCAGGCTCCGGCGAACGGCTCGTTGGCGCGCTGGATCAGCAGCACGCCCCGCGGCGGAGCTCCGGCGAGCGCGACGACGTCGACGGTCAGCGCCGGGCCGCTCACGCGCGCCCGTAGACCGGGATATGCGCGCCGCTGGTCGGCGCCGAGTCATCCGAGCAGAGGAAGCGGATGACGCCGGCGATCTGCTCGGGTGCGACCCAGCGGGAGTGGTCGGCGTCGGGCTGGGAGGCCCGGTTGGCCGGCGTGTCGATCACGCTCGGCAGGATCGCGTTGGCCCGCACGCCGTCGGCCGTGTACTCGGCCGCCAGGGCGTCGACGAAGGCCAGCACGGCGGCCTTCGAGGAGATGTAGCCGGCGGCGCCCGGGAACGGTCGCAGCGCGGCGCGCGTGGAGACGCAGACGATCGAGCCGCCGCCGCCCTCGATCATCCGCGGCAGCGCGGCCTGGCAGAGCAGGTAGGCCGGGCGCAGGTTGAGCCGGAACTGGCGCTCGAAGTCCTCGACCGGCGTCTCGTGCACGCGGCCGCCCGACGCGAAGCCGCCGACGAGGTTGACCAGCGCGCCGAGCCGGCCTGCCGCCGCGGCGACGACCGCGGTCGCGGCCTGCGCGTCGAACAGGTCGGCGGCGATCAGCTGGAGGTTCGGGTGGGGGTCGAGGCGTTCGAGCTCGCGATCGTCGACGTAGGGCACGACGACCCGCCAGCCCGCCTCGAGCAGGCTGCGCGTGACCGCGCTGCCGAGTCCGCCGGTCCCGCCGCTGACGACGACGCTTGCGTCCATCCGCATACCGTAGTCGTCCGCGCTCCGGGCTACCTTCAGAAGATGCTGATCCGCGAGGTGACCGACGGGACCGATCTGGACCAGGTGCTGCTCGTCCGCGAGGTCGACCAGCGCGTCAAGCGCGACGGCGGCGAGTTCCTGCGGCTGACGCTCGGCGACCGCTCCGGGCAGGTCATCGCGATGGTCTGGGACGGCGTCCGCGACGTCGCGCCGCTGGTGGCTGCCGGGCAGCCGGTGCGCGTGATCGGCCGCTACGTCGTGCACCCGCGCTACGGCGCGCAGGTCAACCTGCGCGCGCTGCGCCCGGCCGAGCCGGGAACCTACGAGCTCGACGACCTGCTCGACGGCCCGGCCCGCGACGCCGAACAGATGGAATCGGAGCTGCGCGAGCTGATCGCGACGATCCAGCAACCGCAGCTGCGCACCCTGCTCGAGCGGCTGATCGGGACGCAGTCCGAGCGCTGGCAGGCCTTCCGCGATGCGCCGGCGGCCAAGTTCTACCACCAGGCCTACCGCCACGGGCTGCTCGAACACACGGTCACCGTCGGCCAGGCGGTCAGCGCGATCTCGGCCACCTTCGCCGGCATCGACCGCGACGTCGCGGTCACCGGCGCGCTGCTGCACGACATCGGCAAGCTCGAGGCCTACACGACCGACCCGGCGAACATCGACCTCACCGACGACGGGCGCCTGCAGGGCGAGATCGCGCTCGGCTACTACCGCGTGCGCCGCGAGATCGAGCAGATCGACGGCTTCCCGGCGGACCTCGCGAAGGCGCTGCTGCACATCATCCTCGCCCACCACGGCACGCTCGAGCACGGCAGCCCGGTGCTGCCGGCGACGCGCGAGGCCACGCTCGTGCACATGATCGACAACCTCGGCGGCCGCCTCGGCAGCTTCGACCGGCTCGAGAAGGAGCTTCGCGACGGCGAGCGCTGGTCGGGCTTCGACCGCGCCCTCGGCGGCGGCGCGTTCTTCGGCGGGCCGCCGCCGCCGGCGGACGCGCAGGTCGCGTTCGACGAGCCCGAGCAAGCGGCGGCGTAGCCGCCGGGAGGTCAACAGCCTCGCCGCTCGGCGCGGCGGGCCTCAGGACTTCTTGATAACCGTGCTCTCGAGCGTCGTCAGCCGGTTCGTCACACGCGGGACGGCAAGCGCCAAGAGCGACGTCGGGTTCTGGCACGCCGGGCAGGTGTCAAAGACACGCACCACATCGTCGACGCCGAGGATCGGCGTGTTCTCGCCGATCGCCAGCTGACTGCCGTCCGCGCTGACGGCGATCGTGCCCTGCAGAGCGGTGAAGGTCAGCACGCGCAGCTGCAGTCCCGTGCTCGCGTTCCAGACCCGTACGGTGTGGTCCAGCGCATCGCTGACGACCAGCGAACCGCCGGCGGCAAAGACCGCGCCGGCGATGCCGCGGGTGTGGCCGATCAGCTCCACCAGGGGGCTGCCGCTGGCCACGCTCCAGATCGTCGCTCGCGAGTCCCAGGAGCTGACGAGCAGCCGAGAGCCGTCAGGGGACAGGCCGGCGCTCGAGATCTCGCCGCCCTCGTTGACCTGGCGCAGCAGCCGACCCGTGGTCGCGCTCCATACATCGGCGAAGCCGCAGAAGCTCCCGCCGGCGATCCGTCGGTCATCGCTGCTGAACGCGACGTCGGGGGGAAAGTAGCCGCACGGGGGCGTGGCCAGCCCCAGCGTCACTACGTGACCGGTCGCGAGGTTCACCACTTCGCCCTTGCCGATGCCGGTGCGAGTGACCCCGACCAGCAGGAAGAGCCGCGAATCGTCGGGGCTCATCAATGCGAGCGCGACGGACGCGCGGGGCAGGGTCCGCACGACCCGATGTGTGGCCACGCTCCAGATCCGCACGGGGCCGCTCGCCGGCGCACCCGTGTTTGTTCCGGCGGTGCTGGCGTAGGTGACCAGGTAGCGAGCGTCCTGTGAAAGCGAGATCCCCGTGGTCAGGAACGGTCCCACGGCCCAGCTCTGCAGCGGCCTGCCGCCGGGGAGGCGGAACGTGGCCAGCGACGTCTTCCTGTAGGCGTCCTCCACCACCGCGAGCAGGCCGGGGGCGACGGACAGCCAGTCGATGTTCCCGTTCACCGGCACGAACGCCTGCTCGCCGCCGAGCGCCCTCCACAAGCGCACGATCCCGTCGTTGGACGCCGTAAGCACGGAGCGGCCCCCCGCTGTGAACGCCATCGCCGTCACGGCCGCGGTCGGTCCGGCATAGGACACCAGCTGCTCGCGCGTGAGCAGCGACCACACCCCCGCCGTCCCGTCCTCGGCGCCGATCGCCAGGCGAGTCCCGTCGGGACTGAAGGCCACCGCGGAGACCTCGACGTTGGAGATCGTCGTGACGTCGAACTGCTTGGCCCACGTCCTCGTGCTGTAGATCGACACCGTTCCGTTGACGGAGTTGAGGGTCGGGTAGCCGACCGCAAGCTCGCTGCCGTCGGGGCTGAGCGCGACGACCTCGGGCCAGCTGCCTGTCATCCCCGGCGTCGGTGAGACGACACGGCGCACCAGGCGGCCGGTGGCGACGTCGAAGACCTCGAAGGCGTTGTCGTAGGCTCCGCCCGCGACGAGCTCCTTGCCGTCGCGCGTGAAGACCATGCCGCCGCCGGCGGCGGGGTACTTCGCGAGCAGGCGGGCGCGCAGTCCGGGCACGCTCAGGAGCGCGACGCCGTTTGGGGCGTTGCTCGCGAGCTGACGGCCGTCGGGGCTGAAGGCCAGCGCGGTGACACCCGGCCCGCCGGCGGGGACCGCGTAGTGCGTTCGCGCCAGCACGGCTCCGCTGCGCGGGTTGACGAGCAGGATCGCCAGGTCGGTGCCCACGGCGAGCAGCGATCCGTTTGGCGAGTAGAGCACGGTCGTCACGTGGGCGGCGACGTGCTCGGCGCGAACCACGCGGCCGGTGCCGGCGTCCAGCAACAACAGGGAGCCGTCGCAGGTGCCCTCGACGATCTGGCGGCCATTGGGGCTCACCGCCGCCGACAGCCCGGAGTTGATGCCGCACGTTGCCCGCGTCGTCACGGTGGGCAGGGCGCGCTCCAGGGGCGAGGCGTCTAATGCCGCGCGCAGCGCGAACAGCGACTGCGGCGTGGCCCGCTCACGTACGGCCTTGACCCCCAGGATCAGCGAGATCTCCGGGTCGTCGGGCAGCTCGGCCTGGCTCTCGGCGGCCAGCGCCTGTGCCCGCGCGCCCACCTGCTCCGATACGGCCTGCGAGCGGGAGATCAGGGCAAAGATGACGAGCCCGATCGAGAGCACCGCGACCGCCAGGCTCCCACTCACCAGCAGCCGCTGCCGCCGGGCCGCAGCCTCGCGGCTGGCCAGCAGATACTCACGCTGCAGCGCCGTCGGCGCCGGATCGGCCCGCTCTGGACTCGACGCGAGCCAGCCCTCGGCCGCCTTGAGCTCCGACCCGCGCAGCAGAAAGCTCTTGTCACGCGCCTCGGCGTCCCATTCCAGCGCCTTCACCAGCCAGCGGGTGTGCGCCCGTGCTGCCTCCAGATCGGTGTCCAGCGCCTTGACGAGGCGCGCCATCGACGGATCGAACTGCCCGTCGTCGGTGAACGGGATCCAGTTCCGGTCGCGGATCTCCGCCGGCAGTTGCGAATCGCTCACCGGATCACGCAACACCGGCACGATCCGCTTGTTCATGTCGCGGGCGTGCTCGACCTCGTGCTCGCAGTAGGCCGACTGCACCGACGCCGGCGTGATCACGAAGAGAAACGCGTCCGACTGCTCGATCGCCCGTTTGATCGCCTCGGGGAACACCTCCGCGTCGGCGATCCCCTCGGTATCGACCCACACGTCCTTGCCCGAACCCTGAATCGAGGCGGTCAGGCGCCCGACGAACTCCGAATCGGCGCGCGAGTATGAGACGAACACGTCAGCCATCGCCGACCTCAAGCCGGCTGCGGACCGGGCCTGCCTTCGGGAGGGTGCCGCCGCGAAGCCCGTCGTCGCGCTCGATCGACTCGCGCCTCATCGTCGGCTGAGGCAGCGGGACGCCGGACCGCCTCGGCGCGTGCATCAGCGAGAGCGGTCGCACCGACCGCCTCTCGCAGGGCTCCTGCGCTCTCCCGGGCGACTCATCGCGTCCTCGTTTCGAGCCTATGCCGAATATGGCTCTGGGTCAATGCCCGAGGCAAGCAATGCCCGGGCCGCGCCGGGGGTCGCACGACCTCGATCACGTCGACCTCCTCGACCGTTTCACATTCGCCGCGGCACTCGGCCGCCGCGGCGGTCGCCGCTCAGACGATCCGGGCGGCGTCGGAGAACGCGAGCCGCGGCCGGCGCTCGGAATAGGAGTCCGGCGCGCCGACGCCGACATTGACGATCAGGATCGAGCGCCAGCGGCCGTCGGGGAAGAACTCGCCGTCGACGCCGGCGCGGTCGAAGCCACCCATCGGACCGGCCGCGAGCCCGGCGGCGCGCACGCCGATCAGGAAGTAGGCGGTCAGCAGCGTCGCGCTCAGCCGGGCCAGCCGCTCGCGCGCCTCGGGGTCGTCCTCGAGCCGCTTCGCCGCGTCGGGGCGGCCGGGGGTCAGCGTCGCCAGCAGCTCGTGGTAGCGGGTGTCGGCCGCCGTGACGACGGTCACCGGCGCGGCCAGCGTCTTGGCCCGGTTGCTCTCGCTCATGTGCGCGACGAGCCGTTCGCGAGCCTCCTGGGAGCGCACGATGAGCAGCCGCCCGGGGTTCGCGTTGCCGCCCGTCGGCGCCCAGCGGATCAGGTTCCAGATCTCCTCGAGCTGCTCGTCGGAGACCGGGTCGGCGGTGAAGCTGTTGGCCGTGTGCGCCTCGCGAAACAGCAGGTCGGCGGCCTTATCGTCGAGCTCGAGCATCGCAGCGCACCTCGGTGGTTGGACGGCAGTTGCGCCCGCAACTATACGACGGGGCCAAAACCGCGCAAATACGGGGTCGTCGATGCCGCCCCGACGCACGCGCGCTCTATGGTTCATCGGCTGATGGCCAAGGACACCGAGAAGCTGATCCGCCAGCTCTCCCTGATCTCCTATCTGATGGCCGAGCGCCGACCGGTCACAGCGCTCGACATCAAGCGGGATGTCGAGGGCTACAGCGGAATGAACGAGGACGCGTTCGCGCGGCGCTTTTACGCCGATCGCGCGGAGCTCGAGTCGCTGCGGATCCCGCTGACCGTCGAGAAGCCGCTCGACGGCGTCGCCGAGCAGGAGAACTACTCGCTGCGGCCGGAGAACTTCCACCTCCCGGCAATCGAGTTCTCGGACTCCGAGCTGGCGGCGCTGGCCACCGCGCTGTCGCTGCTGGATGGCGAATTCGCCTACGCCGAGCCGCTGCGGCTGGCGCTGCAGCAGATCACCTGGGGCCGGCCGAGCCCGCTCTCGGCCCCCGACAACGGCGGCGTCGCGCTCGGCATCACCGCGTCGGCGGGCGGGCACGAGCTGTCGCAGTCGCTGGCCAAGATCGAGACGGCGATCTTCCGCCACAAGACGATCACCTTCGACTACTTCACGATGGAGCGCGGCGAGCTCGGCGCGCGCACCGTCGACCCCTACCACCTGCTGTTCCGCGGCGGCCAGTTCTACCTGCTCGGCTACGCCCACGAGCGCGGCGCGCTGCGCGCCTTCCGGCTCTCGCGGATCCGCGGCAAGGTCGCCTACGCGACCAAGGCCGAGCACGACTTCCGCCGCCCGGCGGACTTCGACCCGCGCGCCTACGCCAACCTCGCGGCCTGGCAGTTCGGCGAGATCGTCGGCACCGCGGAGATCCGGATCGCCGAGCGGATCGCCTGGCTGCTCGAGCGCCACTTCGGCCGCTACGGCGAGATCCGCGAGGTCGAGGGCAGCGGCGACCGCCTGTTCATCACCGACTACGCGAGCGAGCGCCAGCTCGTCTCGTGGGTCCTCGGCCTCGGCGAGAACGCGTGGGTGCTCGCACCGGCGGAGCTGGCGGCCGAGCTGAAGCGTCGCGTGGCGCTGCTGATCGAGCGTCACACCAAGCTGCCGAAGGGCAAGGAGCGCGCGACCGAGAGCGGCGTCGCGGCGAGCGTCAGCCACAACGGCAACGGCGACGGAGCGGGGCGCGCCGACACGGCGATCCGGCCCGAGCGCTTCGCGCGGCTCGTCACGCTGGCCTCGATCCTGATCCAGGCCGGGCGCGCCGGGCGGCGGCTGAAGATCGCCGAGGTCTGCGAGCGGCTGCAGATCAGCGACGCGGAGCTGCGCGAGGACATCGGCGTGCTCAACGTCGTCAACTTCGGCGGCGGCTCCTACGTCCTCTACGCCGAGATCGACGAGCAGGACGGGACGATCGACGTCGATCCCGAGCCCTACAGCGACAACTTCGCGCGCCCGGCGCGGCTGCTGCCGGTCGAGGCCAAGGCGCTGGTCGCGGCGATCGACTTGATCGGCGAGCACCTGCCGCAGGGCTCGCTGACCTCGGCGCGGACGAAGATCGTGCGCGCGCTCGGCGAGGACCCGATGGAGCAGGGTCTGCAGGTCGCCCACGCCGGTGCGGACGACTCGGTCGTCTCGCGTGTGATCTCCAAGGCGATCAAGAACCGGGTCCTGCTCGACCTCGACTACTACAAGGAGAACGAGGACGAGTACTCGGCGCGGCGGGTCGAGCCCTACGCGCTGATCAACGGCCGCGAGGGCTGGTACGTCGCGACGTTCGATCCGGCGAAGGCCGACGTCCGCCACTTCCGCCTCGACCGGGTGCGCCGCGCCGAGGCGACCACCGAGCGCTTCGAGCCCCGCCCGGAGGTCAACCCGTCGGCCGACGTCGACGGCTGGCCGCGGACCGGCGAGGTCAGCGCCTCGCGGACCGCCCGGGTCTGGATCTCGCCCGAGCGGGCGCGCTGGGCGCGCGAGCAGCGCAAGGTCGTCGGCGAGTGGAGCGACGGTTCGATCGCCGTCGAGCTGAGCTTCGCGGGCGTCGACTGGCTGGTTCGCGAGGTGCTCAAGGAGGCAGGCGACGCGGCGGTGCTCGAGCCGCCCGACGCCCGCGCTGCGGTGCTCGCGGCGGCGGCGCGGATCGGGTGAGGAGCCGCGAGCAGATCCGGATGAGCGACGGCGAGCTCGATGCGTTCCTGCACGAGCAGCGCACCGTGATCTGCGCGACGATCGGCCGCGACGGCGCGCCGCACCTGATGCCGCTGTGGTACCTGGTGCGCGAGGGCGAGGTGTGGGCCTGGACCTACGCCAAGTCGCAGAAGGTCCGCAACCTC
>CAWHZJ010000003.1:0-174966 GCA_963833765.1 uncultured Solirubrobacterales bacterium
CGGCGTGAATCTGACATTCGCAGACGCCACTGACTCGCTGGACGTATTTGTGGACAAGGTAATCCCCGAGCTGCAGGTGCGTGGGGTGTTCCACACGAAATATCGCGGAGCCACGCTGCGAGACGACCTAGGCATCCCGCGGCCGGTAAGTCGCTTTGCCTCGGTGCATTTGTGAGACCCGCACCGTGTGCTGCTTGTCGAGGCCTGTGGCTGGATATTGGGCGACCCGGGCCAGTTTGCGAACCTGATTGGCCTTTCGGTGCATCGCGCGCCAGATGTGCGGCGTCTCGGGTAAACGAGCGATAGGAGAGAAAGCGATGGCCGGCGAATTGCTCCTTGTGGGCAGTATTCCGCTTGACACAGCCGAGGAGGTGTTCCGGCTGTTTGGGTCAGAGCTCGGGCCATGGCTGTCTTACCTTCCCGATGGCGAAATCGGAGACCGTCGGTACTGGGTCGACGGCTTGGCCTACCGGGTGTTCAATGGGCATCCCGAATTGGAGACGATACGACGCCCAGCCCCAGACGGGCAGGGAGTCGAGAACTGGAGGCCGAAAGGCGCCCATGACAAGTTCCAGTTTCGAGTGAGGCCGGACGTCGAGCGCGTGCGATTCGGCGATTCCGGGTGGAGGTTCGGATATGCGCGAGACGCGATCAACTCGTATTTCATCTTTCGTCACCTAAAGCGTGAAGGCGTCATCCCGGCGCACGTTAGGTTTCAGGTATGTCTCCCCCTCACGTACAGCGCAATCGGCCGCGGTTTTCCCGAGGGCAATGACGAGGAGCGAGTCGTGCCGGGAGTTACCACAGCATTTCGAGCAGAGGTGGCAACCATCGTCAATCACATTCCAAACGATGATCTGGCGATCCAGTGGGATCTCGCCGGGGAGAACCGGGCGGTTGAGCAGGCGCTTGAGCAGGGAGGGCTTGGTGCCGCGAAGATTGCAGCTCGACGTGTATGCGAGCCTGCAACTGAGGTGTGCAGCGTGATTCCTTCCGAAGTCGCATTGGGATACCACTCATGTTTCGGAACGCTAGACGGATGGCCTTCCCGGCAGCCAAAGGACCTCACGGGCACGGTGGCTTTGCTCAACGCTGTTGCTTATGCGAGTGGGCGGGCCGTCGACTTCGTGCATTTCCCGACCGGCGCGTCCACCGACGCGCCGTATTTCGAGCCGCTCAATCACCTCGAGGTGGGCGACGCTCGGGTATATCTAGGTGCGATCCACCACCTCCACGGCGCTGATGGTCTCCAGAAGCAGGTGAAGGTCGTGAGCAGCATGCTGGCGGATTTCGGTTTGGCAGCGCCGTGCGGATTCGGTCGCGCTCCGGAACGGCCCGGAAAGCTTCTAACCGATGCGGGCACGCTTCCTCCCGATGTCGTGACCGCCATTCTGGAGCAGCACCGTGACGCGGCGGAGGCGTTCGCCAAACGATGACTGGGCCATTCTGTGGCTCGTGGCAGCCGGAATCTCACGCCAGTGCCGTCACGCGCGGCTGCCAAGCACTGGGCCGCTGCAGGACCGCAGCCTTGTTTGATGCCGCGATTCTCCACCCGGCGCAAGAGTGTCAAGGATTAGCTCGCAGCAGCGAGCGGTCGAGCACCCCCGACAAGATGCCTTCGGCGATGGGCGGGCTGACGCCCGGTGCATCGCCGCGGAGGATTGCCGCGACGTATGGGCTACCGCAGCCGCGGCGCTCTTGGGGCTCCGGAATGGCTCGTAGCCGCAGTCTTGCGCCTGCGTGCGCTGCCTTGACTTTTGAGAAGCAAACATATACGTTCCCTACTGCAGAATCACATTATGCGGAGCAGATCATAAGTGTCGGCCTGCTCGACGCCAGCCAACTCCAAAAGCGACCGTAACAGCCGTCGATGCCGCAGAAGAAGAATCAGTGCTGTGGCGACAGAGCGGGATCCATGCCCAGTACGCCCGATTAAAATGCTCCAAAGAAACGAAGATGGGGTTCTCTAGATGCCAAACAACAAGGACATAATTCTCTTCTGGATGCCTGAGTGGAGCGGCTTTCATGTTGGTGCCTGGCGCGACGTCGATGGCCCTAGCCGGCCTCTCCCGACCTTCGAGTCAATTCAACGTATGGTCCACGCGGCCGAGCGAGGCAAGGTCCACGGGTGCTTCCTGGCGGATCAGCTAGTAGTTGGCTTCGAGGGTGTCCGTGTCTCGACAGACGCGCTCCGTCACACAGCTAAGGGAGTTCGGTACGAACCCATCACGCTCATGTCGGCCCTGTCCGTCTGTACTAAGCGTATTGGCTTGCTGTGCACCGCCAACGCTACCTTCAACGAACCGTTCCACGTCGCGCGCCAATTTGCGTCACTGGATCATCTGTCCGGAGGTCGCGCCGGGTGGAACGTGGTCACAGGCACAGGGCCAGACGAGGCCATGAACTTTGGTCGCGACGAGTCCATGACACATGGCACTCGCTACGAGCGAGCCCAAGAGTTCTTCGATGTCGTCACGGGGCTGTGGGACAGTTGGGAGGACGATGCTTTTGTTTGCGATAAGGACTCGGGGCTCTTTTTTGACGCTGAGAAGCTTCACGCACTCGACTATCACGGCGAACATTTGACCGTCGCGGGACCCCTAAACATCCCCCGTCCCGTCCAGGGCCATCCGGTCATCGCCCAGGCGGGATCTTCTGCGTCCGGTCGCGCCTTCGCTGCTCGCAACGCCGACGTGATCTACACGTTGCAGACCGACATCGACCGCGGCAGAGAGTTCTACGCGGAGGTTAAGGATCAGGTGGCCGAGAACGGGCGTGAACCTGAACACGTCAAGATACTGCCCGGTTTGATCCTCGTGCTTGGACGCAGCCAGGCGGACGCTGACGAGAAGCTCGCGCGTCTCGACGACCTCGTGCCTCCCGAAGTCGGACTGGACCGGCTCAACTCGCTGCTCCAGACCGATCTTTCCGGCTATCCGCTTGACGGGCCGGTGCCGGATATTCCTGAGACTCAACTCGGTGCGAAGAGCCGCCAGCAGCGTTTCTTGGATGTCGCAAAGCGCGACAACCTCACGCTGCGCCAGGCCATGCAGGCGGCCGCGCGGCTGTATGCGGTCGCAGGAACGGCCGCAACTATCGCGGACAACATTCAGGAATGGGCCGATGCGAGAGCTGCGGACGGTTTCAACCTCACCTTCGCCGATGCCGGAGACTCACTGGAGGTGTTTGTCAACGAGCTGATCCCTGAGCTTCAGCGGCGTGGCGTCTTCCAGACCGAGTACCGCGGCATCACGCTGCGCGAGAACCTAGGCATTCCCCGGCCTGCGAATCGGTTCGCACGAGCTTCGCTCTGAGCGTGCGCGATTCGCTACCCAACGATCGACTGCGTCGGCCGACTGGCCTTTTCCTCCGTTCGACAGACACTAATGACCACTGCAACACCACCAGAGTGATTGTGCGCATCAAACTCGTAGCCGCTACTTGCTCGCGCGCGGTGTGATCCTGAATAGAGGAGATAAGAGGGAAGATGCCGGAAATGTTCGGGGTGCAAGGGATTTTCGGGATCCCGCAGCCGATCAACGAGCCCGCGTTTACGCTCGAGGAGCGAGATCGACGCTGGGCTGCCATCCGGAGCCTCATGGAAGAGGCCAGCATCGACGTCTTGATCGTGTTGCCTGGATGGATGGTGTCCGATGCTCTCTACATCGCCGACGCCCCGGGCGTGACGATCTTCCCGCGCGAGGAAGAGCCGACCCTAATCCTTGGCGGGGAGGCGAGCCACTATGCTGTCCGTCAGCCATCGTGGATCGACGATCGGCTCAGTGCGACGGAGTACGGAAGTCCGGCCGTGCCATACGGCAAGGTGATTGTTGAGGTCCTTGCACGTCGCGGACTGCTCGGCCGCAACGTTGCAGTGGCCGGCTTGCGGAGTCACATGTTCGCGTCGGTGCGCCAAGTCGACGGCTATGCCAGTTACACGACTGTCAACGCGATAGCCGAGGCTACGAGCCAGCCAATCTGCGACGGTACCGGCTTGGTTGCCGAAGCGCGGTACGTTAAAAGCCAGGAGGAGATCGGGCGCATCGCGGCAGCTCAGCGCATCGCCGAGCGCTCCGCAGCAAGGATGCTTGAGGTGGCCGCCGAGGGAATAGCGCAGGCGGAGGTGTTCGCCCAGATGTTGGCCGCTCAGGTGCAGGCCGGCGCCGACGGTCTCTACATCGCTTGGGCTCCCGGCCAGTGGGGAGAGCATCGCCACCGCTATGTAACAACACCTCCGGGAGTTTTATCTCGCGGAACCTACGTCACTGTCGAGCTCATGCCGGATATTCGTGGCTACCAAGGCCAGGTGTGCCAGCCCTTCGTCATTGGGGAGCCGGCGTCCGAAGCAGCTGAGATCTTTCATCTCAACGGCCTTGCGTTCGATCGGGCTATGGAGCTGCTACGAGTCGGCAACACGTTTGGCGAAATCGAGGATGGCGTCCGGTCGGTCGCCGACGGCACGCAATACCAGATCAACTTGACACTCCACGGGCGCGGCCTCGGTCATGATGGACCACTCTTCATACCGGCTGGCCCTAATAACGCCGCACGGAAGCTCCCGGTCACTCAGAACACGGTTTTCGTGCTCAAACCGTCTGCCGTACCTCGTGAGGGAGAGCGTCAAATGACGCGAGCGTTTAACCTGACCTGGGGAGATGCTGTAGCGATTACCGGAGACGGGGCGAAACGCCTTGGTACGCGCGTACGCGAATTGCCAACTCGCTAGACCAACCGCGGTATCAACGCCGCCGAGTGTGGTTCCTACCGCGAGCCGCCCTGGAAGCGACAGCGGCGGGCGACGCCGCACGGTGTTGGAGCGACGCGAAGAAGGTAACGCTTCCTATTCGGCCCGGAGATGACATTCGTGAGCGACATCGGTAACCCCGTGGACGATCTAAGTTCCGTATACGCCTACGTAGTCGACCAACTCGCCGCCTGTGGCGTGACCACGGCTTTTGGGCTGATGGGTGAGGACACTGCGGCACTGATCGCCGACTTAGACCGCCAGAAAATTAGGTACCACCCCGCACGACACGAGAACGTGGCCGTTGCGATGGCTGACGGCTATGCCTGGGCAACAGGCAACGTTGGGGTCGCAATCATAAGCCGCGGACCGGGGTTAACCAACGCGCTTACCGCGGCAGCAACGGCGGCAAAGGGCGGTCACCGTGTCCTGACCATCTCTGCGGAATCTTCACACGGACGGCCCAACGATTTGAAACGAGTCGACCAACGCGCCATGGCTGAGTCAGTCAGCCTCGCCTATTTCCGCGTTGACGCCGCCGACAATGTGTTGGAGAGGTTTGAAGCGGCGTGGTCATCGGCTGCGACGGGCACCGCCTGTGTGCTGGCCGTCCCGCAGGACATCCTCTGGGGCGACTGCCCGCCGCGCCGCCCCGCCGACCCGGCGGGTGCAGAACTCCATGCTGTCGGGGCCCATGAAGCGGATCTGAGCTCAGCTATCGAGTTACTGGAGCGCTCGGAGCGGCCACTGATCTTGGTGGGAAGAGGAGGACTAGCGGAGCGCGAAGTCTACGAGCGTCTCGCCGATCGCGTCGGCGGTCTTCTGGCCACTACGTTGCTTGCTAAGGACCTTTTCGCCGGCAGTCCTTTTGACGTCGGTGTGCTTGGAGGGTTTTCTGACTTCTCGGCACGTCCGATCGTGCGCACCGTCGACTGTGTTTTAGCATTTGGTGCCAGCTTGACGGGATTTACCCGGGGCCACGGAAAGCTCATTCCACAGGCCTCAATCATTCAGTTCGACGTGAACCCCAGCGCGTTCGGGCGATACGGACCAGTCGATGTCGCAGTGGTCGGCGATGCTCCGACCTGTGCACACCGACTGCTCGAGGTAGTGCGCGGTCGCGAGACTGGTCCGCTGCGCGATCCGCAGGTTCTAGAGACGTTGGCGGACCGTGATGTGTTCGGCCCAGAGGACGAAAGCGGACCGAATGGGATCGATCCACGCGTCCTCACCGTCGCCCTTGATGGCATCCTGCCGGAGCGCCGTCTAGTTGTTACCGACGGCGGCCACCATATGGGGTTTGGCGTATCAGCGCTGCGGGTTGGGGAGCCCGGAGGGGCGTTTCTCAGTAGCGGCGAGTTCGCCGCGCTGGGGATCGGGCTTGGAGCGGCCTGTGGGGCTGCGATCGGTCGCCCTGACATGACGACGGTTTTGTTTATCGGAGATGGCGGCCTGGCGATGACGTTAGGCGACCTTCAGACTGTCGTCCGCGAGCGCAGGTCGATCGTGATCATCGTGATGAACGACCGCGCGTATGGTGCCGAGGTGCAGGTTCTGGACGTCGAAGGGTTGCCGCGTCAGTACGCGCAGTTCGAAGACGTCGACTTCGCGGCGATAGGCCGCGCACTCGGAATTCCGTCTTTTACCGTGCGTTGCCTTGACGACCTAGAAGCGCACTACTCAGACCTGGCTGAGCCGCGGACGCCCTTGCTGTTTGACTGCAAGGTGAATCCGGAAGTGCGCGCCCAATGGATGCTCGACCGCTACAGCCCGGGAGGCGACCGTGCGACGCCTCACCTAAAGCGCTAATACTCAGAATCGCGGGTGGCGGCGCGCAATGAGGCGCATACAAGCCACTGCGCGGCGGCCAGAGGCGGGCGATGAGCTGATGAAGCAGTACACGGTTAGCACCTAATCCCACGGTAAGGAGAGAACGCGCTTGTGGTTACTTTCGACAATGCGGCGATCACCGAGCTACGCGTGATGATCGCCTGCGGATGCAACATTCTAGCGGCCAACGGGCACGACGACTTTGTCTGGGGTCATGTATCCGCTCGAGATCCAGACGGGCGGGGCATATGGATGAAAGCGTCTGGCTACGGCCTTGAGGAGGTTACACCGGAGCACGTCGTCCTTGTGTCGTTCGAGGGCGAGGTGCTCGAGGGCACGGCTTCGCGGCACAACGAATGGCCGATTCATACAGAGATTCTAGCTGCCCGGCGCGATATCAACGCGGTTGTACATACTCATCCGCCGTACGCAATGGCGCTCGGGGTGTCCGGGAAGCGACTTCTTGCGTTGTCTCAAGCGGCTTCTCTCTTCGTCCCGCCGGATGTACCCCGATTTACCAAGACCGCGCTGCAGATCCACACCCCGGCCGAAGCGGTCGACGTGGCTGCAGAGCTCGGTGAGCAACATGCCCTGCTGATGGTCAACCACGGGATCGTTACGACCGGCCTAGATGTTCGCGCGGCCGTAGTTCGGGCAGTCCTGTTTGAAAAGGCGGCGTACCAGCAGTGCCTGGCGTACTTGTTTGGGGAGCCAGCCAAATGGATGGATGACGCAGAATCGCTTGCTAAGCGCGAGATGGCTTGGCCGGAGAGGTATCTAGTCCAGTTGTGGGACTACCTATCGCGCAGACTGGTCGCTACTCAATTCAGCCCAGGGCTCGCAAGGTCGTGAATGCCGGTGGTAGATATGGAGTTCCCCCGGTTCAGACGACACTTTTTGACTTGATGTCTGTGGTCGGGACTTCCTCGTTCTGCGCAGCGTAGACGAGCTGCTCGGAGAGCAGCTCGTACTCGGCGGGTGAGAGCATGGCGAGCGTTGAGTGTCGGCGCTCGCGGTTGTAGAACGCTTCGATGTATTCGAACACGGCGGAGCCGAGCTCGCGTTTGGTTTGCCAGGAGCGGCGGTGGACGAGTTCTTTCTTGAGCGTGGCGAAGAAGCTCTCGGCAACGGCGTTGTCGTAGGCGTCGCCCTTCGAGCCCATCGAGATCGCGATCCCCGCGTCGCGCGCGGCTTGGCCGAAGCCCAGCGACACGTATTGCGAGCCGGCGTCGCTGTGATGAATGAGGCCGGGCTGGGGGCGACGGCGGTGCAGGCCCATCTGGAGCGCGTCGACGACGAGTTCGTGGCGCATGTGGTCGGCCATCGACCAGCCCACGATCCGCCGGGAGTAGGCGTCCTGGACGGCGGCCAGGTAGAGCCAGCCTTGCCAGGTCCGCAGGTACGTGATGTCGGCGAGCCACAGCACGTTCGGCGCCAGCGGCCGGAACTTGCGCTCGACGAGGTCGTCAGCGACCCGCACGCCCGGGACGCGGATCGTCGTGCGGCCGCGCTTGCGCGCCACCAGCCCGGAGATTCCGGCGGTTCGCATCAGCCGCTCGACGCGCTTACGCCCGACCCGGATCCCCAACGCGAGGCGCAACTCTGCGTGGATCCGCGGCGCACCATAGACCTTTCGTTTCGAGGCGTGGATCTGCTTGATCTGCTCGAGCAGCCACGCGTCCTGGAGCGCCCGGTCTGACGGCGCCCTGCGCTCCCAATCGTGGAAGCTCGTCCGATTCACGCTGAGCGCCCGGCAGAGCACGGCGACGGGGTAGTTGGCCTTCTCCGCGGCGATGAACGAGAACACCTCGCCTACCGCCCGTCGGTCTCCTTGGCGAAGAAGGCCGCGGCTTTTTTCAGGATCTCGCGCTCCATCCGCAACGTCCGGTTCTCGCGACGCAACGCCCGCAACTCCTCACGCTCATCCGACGTCAACCCCTGGCGCTTGCCGGCGTCAACATCAGCCTGCTTGACCCAGTTGCGCAACGTCATATCTGAGACGCCCAGGTCCCTCGCGATCTGGACCAACGGCTTCTCGTTCAACCGGACGAGCTCGATCGCCTCACGGCGAAACTCCTCGGGATACGGCGGCCTCGACTTGGGCACTTGAACCTCCTTGCCCGGGTCTTTCGACCCAAGCGCTCAAGTGTCCTCGAAACCGGGGGAACTCCAGGGAGTGTCCGGCGATCTGTGTAGGCATGAGTCGAAAGGAGACTCATGTCGACGACAATCTCAAGCAGGTTGGATTAGCCGTTGGATCCGGGTAGCGCCGGCGCGGAGCGCAGCGAGCCCGTAGGGCGAGCGGAGCGACGCGCTAAGGAGCTGCACCGATATCAGCTGCGTTCGGCCCGGCAGCGCGACCCGGCGCTCGATAACGCCGTGCTCGACGACATCACCTTCCATAAGGGCGCGCTGACGGTCGAGCTGCTCTAGACCCTCGCGCGCCCGGCCATGACGGCACGCGAGCGGGAGCTCGTGCAGGCCGTTGGGGGCACGTTCCAGCTCGTCGACGACTACCAGGACGCCTGGTGGGACCGCCGCGCTGGTTTCACGACGCGAGCGACGCGCGGTGAGATCCGCTGGAGGGGTCTGTGGAGACACTGTCGGAGCTCGAACGCCTGCTCGCGTCGTACTACGAGCCGCGCCGAGCCGCCCGCTTCGCCGACGAGGCCCGGCTGCAGCTTTTCGTCGCCTGGTTCGCGAGCCGTAGACGCCCGACTCGCGCTGCCGCCGCAACGCCGCAGCCGGAGCGTGACCCGCCTCCGCTGCAGTTGCTGTTCCGCCGCGGGAGCAACGTGCCAGTACGGGCGGTCGCTGCGCGAGAGTGCGCGACAGTGCGCGACAGTCGGCCCCCGAGTCCAAGCGGTTCAGAGCGGTCCGCCAGCGGCTCGAGCGCGAGCATTTCCAGCGAAAACGTCCATTAGCTGGGCTCGTCGGGCGGGTTCGAATCCCGGTAGCGTTTCGGCCACGGCTCGCAGTGGTGCGCCACAGTGCGCCACCGTCAGGGCGGCGTGATGGCCCGGGGTTGCTGGGCGAAATCACTGCGGCTGGCTGCTGTTTGACTCCGAAACGCTCGGCACCGTGGCTAGCCTGGCTCCGGCTCTCGTTTGCTCCACTCGTGCGTAGCCGCTCACTAGCGTGGGCTTCAGCGCTTTTGACGAGTTGCGCCCAGATCCGCCGCAAGTCCGGCGCGTCTACCGGACGTGCACGTCTACCGCGCGGTGTAGTCGAGTTCGAGGAAGTCACCCACCTCGGACAACCAGCGCTCCTGCACGAAGCGGACGTGATCGGGGTGCTCGTTGTAGCGCTCGTATGCGGGTCGGTCTGCGAATTCCATCGAGATCCCGAAGCGATAGCCATTCTTCGGGCTGACCTCGGCCAGGAGTTCGAACGCCTCGACGCCGGGAATAGCTGCGAGCCGCTCTGCCGCCTCGAGGAAGGCACGCTCTTCCGCCGAGTTTTCAGCATGGACGAGCGCGAACGCGACGGTGTGGCGGATGCGCTTCGCGACCATCCATGGAGGCTACTCCGGCGGGTTGGTGTCTGCCGCGTCGGAACTACGGTCGTGATGCGGCCCGGACCGCCGAGCCTCCCGCCTATTTGAAGGCATTTTGACTGCGGGAGGAGTGTCTGGGTTCAGGACATGTGTCCCAGGTGATAGGTCTCTCATGTCTCGGGGCATAGGTCCCACCTTGGGCTGGGGGGTTCCTGGGGGTGGCCGTGGAGGCGCAGCCCGGAGGGCTGGGCCGGAGCGGCGACCCCCGGCGCGGCGTCTGGGGCCGGGGCCACCTTGCGGGGATGTCCAGAGCCCGTGTTGCTGTCCTCCAGGTCGTTTCCGACCAGCTGTCCGTTACTGCTGCTGCTGCCGAGTACGGGTTCTCCCGCCGGCATCTTCATCGCCTGTTGGCCCGTTATCGGGAGGGAGGGTTGGAGGCGCTCGAGCCGCGGTCACGGGCGCCTGGATCGAACCCGGCTCAGACCTCTGATCTGGTTCGCGGCCGGGTGATTGAGCTGCGAGCGCGGCTGGTCGCTGACGGGCTGGACGCCGGTCCTGTGACGATCGGCTGGCATCTCGAGCAAGAGGGGCTCAAGCGCGCCGGCGCCGTCGACGATCCACCGGATCCTCAAACAGGCCGGGCTGATCACGCCTGAGCCACGCAAACGCCCACGGTCGTCGTGGTTGCGGTTCCAGGCTGACCAGCCCAACGAGATGTGGCAGTCGGACTTCATCCACTGGCGTCTGGAGGATGGGACCGATGTCGAGATCCTGAACTGGCTGGATGACCACTCCCGCTACCTGCTGTCCTGCACCGCACACCAGCCTGTCACGGGGGATGCGATCGTGAGCGTGTTCCTTGACGTTGTCGAGCGATACGGCCCGCCGGCGAGCACGCTCACCGATAACGGCAGCGTCTACACCTCCCGCTTCACCGGCGGGCGCAACGCGTTCGAGTACGTGCTGCCGCTGCTCGGCGTCCGCCAGAAGAACGGATCCCCAGGCCACCCCCAGACCCAGGGCAAGACCGAGCGCTTCCACCAGACCCAGCAGCGCTGGCTACGCGCCAGACCACCCGCCGGCACCATCGCGCAGCTGCAGCGCCAGCTCGACGAGTTCAAAGCGCACTACAACGAGCAGCGCCCACACCGCGCGCTTGATCGCCGCACACCAGGCGACGCCTACCGCGCCACACCCAAAGCGCTCCCGGCCAGCAACGGGCACGCCCAAGGCCACTACCGGCTGCGCTACGACCGCCTCGACAACACCGGCAAGATGAGCCTCCGCCGCGCCGGCCGGATGCACCACCTCGGCGTCGGCGCAGCCCACGCCCGCAAACGCGTCCTCGCGCTCGCCGACGACCACCACATCACCGTCACCGACCTCACCACCGGCGAGATCCTCTCAGCGCATCTCATCGAGCCCGAGAAAACCTACTGGCGCAACCAAAACCGAGAGCCAGGCCGCTGGCCTGGCTCCCACAACCGAGACCCATGACGCAGGACACATGAGACCCATGTCCCGAGACATCACAGCCATGCCGGAGGAGGGACTCGAACCCCCGACACGCGGATTATGATCGCGCGTCGGTCGTGCGGGTCTGCTCTCGGTAAGCGACGCAGCGGCATCGATGGGATGCGCAACCGGCGGACCGCCGCCATCGTCACGGACGTGCTTGAGGGGCGATGCAGGCTCGCTGCGATGCTTGAAGGCACCGTCGTTGCCGCGATCACGACGTCCGCTAGGCGAGATGGACCTCCGCGATCGCTCCATCGGGCACCGTAACGGTCGCACCCGCGGTTCCTTCGTCCGCCCAGACGACGTACCGTCCGGCGGGGAGCGATCCGAAGATCGCAGTCAGTGTGGAGCCAGCGTCCGAGCCGCGCTCGTGGACGCCGGTGTGGACCCGACACCCGTCCCCGTTCGCGGCGCTGATCTCGATCTCGAGTCCGCGATAGCGCGCACTCGGATAGATGATCAGCGCGCCGCGCCCGCCCCCGATGTCGAGCGCGACGCTCGCGCTCGACGCCGGGGTGCCGATGCCCACTTCGTGGCTGTGCGCCGGCCCTCCATGGCTGTGTTCGATGGTTGCCGTGTGCATCGCGGGCTCCAGCCCTACGCCGCGAGCGGTTGCGTGTCGTAACCGCTCGACGGCGTCCCGAGGTACGGGAAGGCCGACAGGTACGAGCTGTCCTGCGGGCCGAGACCGTCGGTGACCAGCGACACCGCCGCGTCGACCTTGTATTTCTTGTCGATCAGCGGATAGAGCAGACCGGCGACCGCACGCAGGACGATCGTCACAACATCGTCGGCGGGCCGGCGGCCATTCGGATAACCGGCGGCGTCGCCGAATGCCAGCCCCCCCGAGTTGGGCTTTGGCGTCGGGGGGATCGCCATGTTCAGCCGCAACTGGTCGGCCAGCGTGCTCCCGGTGTTGTTCTGGAAACCGGGCACGATCCCGGATGGGAGGCCCGTCAGCAGCACCGCCTCGAGGTCGGCCCGGGGCTTGCCCGATGACGCCAGCGCCGCCAGGTTGGGGAACGCGCCCTTGTAGAGCACGTTGAGCAACGACTGGAGCTCGGGGTGGGCTACGAACTTCGCGTACTCCGAGTCACCCGCCGGCACGTCGGCGTTCCACTGGTCCTTGAAGGCCATCGGGATCACGGCCTCGTTGACGAGCGGGTTGCCCAGACGCGAGACCTGGACGTACGGGCCCGTCTGGGTGGTCGTGCCGTTGCCGTTGTGGATCACCGACTTGCGGCGGCTGGCCGAGGTCCAGACGCCGATCACCGAGACCGGCTTGGCCACGTGGGTCGGGTTCGAGTGGTCGCGCGTCAGCGCCGTCTTCGGGATCTTGAGCGCGATCGACTGCACGTTCATCTGGCTGAGCGAGTCGACACCGTGCGACGCCGCGAGCTTCAGCGGGCCGACGTTGTTCAGCGGCCTCAGGTCGCCGAGGTCGAAGATCGAGCCGAGGTCGACGTAGAACGGATCGAGCCGCTGGCCCGCGAACACAGTATGGCCACCGCCCACTGCATGAATCGCCGCCGACGCGAGCGACTCGTAGTTGGACGTCGAGCCTGGGCCGATATTACACGGCGGGCAGGCGAGGTCTCGACCGAGGACGGTTCGCCGCTCCCCGTCAATGCGTGTGACCGTGTAGAACTGCTTGCGGATCCAGGTCGCGCTGTCGAGGCTCGTGATCGGACCGATGTTGTAGAGGAACGTTGCCTTGTTGGAGACCTCGGTCCTGAACTGGAACTCGTAGACGATCTCGGGCTTGCCGTCGGCGTCGTTGTCGATGTGGATTCTGTAGAGCACGTCGTCGCCGAACTCGTAAAAATTCGGGCCGCCGAACGGAGCCTCGCCCGGCAGGTAATTCGCGATGATCGTGACGGTGCTCGGGTCGTCCGGGCTCACGAACGCGTACAGATCAGTGCTGTCGGCGACCGCATCTTTGCTGATCGCCGGCGCCTCACGGTGAGACGACATACGGTTCCTCGCTTTTCTGTTAAGAAGTTGGCCTGGTGAAGTCGGTCTGGTGAAGGTGGTCTCTCTGGTCAGCGGGCCGCGCGCGAGATGTCCCTCGCGAGCTTGCGATCACGCAACTTGACTTCGCGCTCGCCCTTCATGACCGAGATCTCGCCCTTGCTCGGGTCGCTGACATAGGCGACGACCGGCTCGGATCCTGCTGCACCGCTGTCGGCGCTGGCAACGTCGGCAGCGATTGCTCCGAACACGGTCATACCGGCTGCGGTTACCGCAGATTTCTTGACCAAATCACGCCGGGTAACGGCACTCACGGGGTCCTCCTTTTTGGGGTTTGCAGCTACACGGTCAATACGGACGACCCGCCGAGAGCGGATCACTCGGCGGTCTCGAGCGTTCCAAGCGGCGCGTAGCGGTGTGAACGCCTCACGCATCCCTCGCGATCCGCCGGTGAGCGGCCTGAGCAGCGCGTGGCGGCCCGCCGGTCGCACGCCGGCGCGCAGGTAGACTCTCCGCAGTGTGAGCCCGAGGCGTGTGCGACTGCCCGACCGGCGGTATCTGGCGGGGCATCCGGAGGCGGTCGCGACGGCGCTGCTGCTCGCGACAGTGGCGATCTGGGGCGCAACGCCGCAGGTCACGGCGGTCGGCGCTTCCTACGCGCTCCCGCTCACGCTGACGAGCCTGCGCGCGATGCCGACGGCCATCGTTCTGCTGTTGGCGTTCCCGCTGCTGCGCTTCCGCCTGCCGCAGGGACGCTCGGCATGGCTATTCACCGCGGTCGGCGGGCTGCTCATGGTGGCCCTGTTCCTCGGTGGCTTCACGGAGGCGGTGATCCGAGCAGGCCCCGGGAACGCGATCGTGATGGCAAGCACCTCGCCGTTCTGGGTCGCGCTCCTCGGACGAGTGGTGCATGACGAGAAGATTTCGCTGCGCACGCTTACCGGTCTGGTGGTCGGCTTCGTCGGGGTGGTGGTCGTGTTCTCGTCTCAGCTCGGCGCGCATTCGGGCGCCGGCGGGACCGTCCTCGGGCTCGCCTTCGCGCTTGCCGCCGCGATCGGATGGGCAGTGGGGACGCTCGTGGTCAAGGAACAGCTCAGCCGCCAACCGGACACCGACCTGATGGGTGTCGTCACCGGCCAATACCTCATCGGCGGGGCGGTGCTCGTAGTGCTGTCGTTGAGCGTGGAGGGGACTGCAGCAGCCAAATGGGGATCAGGCAACCTGTGGCTCGCGGTCGCCTTCATCGCGGTCGTCGGATCAGCGATTGCGACCGTCGCGTACTTCGGGGCGCTTCGGGTGATCAGCGCGACGCGGGCCACGTCGTGGTCGTTCCTCTCGCCCGTCGTCGCGATCCTCATCGGCGTCGGCCTGGGGACGGTGCCCAAGCCGGTCGTGCTCGCCGGCATGGCGATCACGATCGCCGGCGTCTACATCGTCAACCTGCCCGCGCGGCCCGCGCAGGCCGAGGCCGCCGATGCACTCGTCGCCGACGCGGGCACCGCCGCGCTCGGGCCGTGAGCTCGACGCCGCCCGAGCCGCGCACTCGTCGGCTACATCGTCCGAGCGCGGGGAAACAACCATCTAGACTGGGTTGGTCCGCGATCCGCGGGCGTCCGCGCGTACGGGCGCGTGAAACGGCTCCTGCACGGAGGTGCACAGGTGAGCGTGAGAACCGATTTCTGGAAGGGCGTGCCGGGAGGGGTCGACAGCGACGACGCCGGTCGCTTCGTTCGTCGCGACAGCATCTTCCGCCGTTGGGTGACTAACGGCCCGGACGCCGAGTTCCCTGCCGAGCCGGGTCGCTATCACCTCTACGTCTCGCTCGGCTGCCCGTGGGCCCACCGCACCGTGACGGTCCGCGCGCTGAAGGGCCTGGAGCAGGTCGTCGGCCTGTCGATCGTCGACCCGATGCGCGACCTCCGGGGCTGGGCCTTCCGCGAGGCCCCCGGGGCGACCGGGGATCCGATCAACGGCTTCGAGTACCTGTCGGAGGCCTACGAGCGCTCGATGCCCGGCTACGACGATCGCTTCAGCGTCCCCGTCCTGTGGGACTGCGAGACCGGCCAGATCGTCAACAACGAGTCCTCCGAGATCATCGTGATGCTGGACGGCTCGTTCAACGAGTGGGCGGCACACCCCGAGCTCGACCTCTACCCGCAGGAGCTGCGCGCGCAGATCGACGAGATCAACGATTGGGTCTACAGCGGGCTCAACAACGGCGTCTACCGCGTCGGTTTCGCCGCATCGCAGGCGGCCTACGACGACGCGATCGGCCCGCTGTTCGACACGCTCGACCGTATGGACGCGCTGCTCGGCGAACGCCGCTATCTCGCAGGCTCACAGCACACGCTCGCCGACTGGCGAGCGTTCCCGACGCTGCTGCGGTTCGACCTCGTCTACCACGGGCTGTTCCGTGCCAACCGCCGCCGGCTCATCGACTACGCGAACCTCTGGCCCTACCTGCGCGACCTCTACCAGACCCCCCGGGTCGCGCCGACCGTCGATTTCGACCACTTCATCCGCGGCTACAACCTCAACCTGCCGCAGCTCAACCCCGCCGGCATCATCCCGATCGGCCCCGATCTCGACTTCTGGGAGCCCCACGGGCGCGAACGCCTCGGGGACTGACGTTCGCGCCGGGCGCGGCCCAGCGGTTGGGCCGGAAAGAGCCCGAGTGCCGCAACCGCGTGGAGGGGCGGTCAGCTTCGAAGCGCGAACGAGCCACCTCGAGCGGGGACGCCGACCGCCTCTCGAGGACGAACCTTGCTGGCGCAAGTAGCATGCGCACGACGGCGGCGGGCGAAGCCGTCGAGGCTGCACGCCCTCGGCGATCCTCGACGAACGCATCCCTCGCGTCCGTACAACACT
Source organism: uncultured Solirubrobacterales bacterium (assembly GCA_963833765.1). Taxonomy (GTDB): domain Bacteria; phylum Actinomycetota; class Thermoleophilia; order Solirubrobacterales; family Solirubrobacteraceae; genus Palsa-513. Next base: position 16,428 of record CAWHZJ010000003.1, read on the forward strand.
CCCAAGACGAAGGAGCCCCGATATGGCATTGGAGATCAGCGACCACGTCGCACAGGCAGTGAACGGCGCCTATGGCGTCGGCCGCCCGGTCGTGCTGGGCTACGTGAACGCCGATGGCTACCCGAGCCTCTCGACCCGCGGATCGACGCATGTGCACGGGCCGCAGCAGTTGGCGATCTGGGGACGCAACCCCGAGGGCGGCCTGCAGAAGGCGATCGCCAGCAACCCCAAGGTTGGCCTGATCGCGTTCAACATGGATCCGTTCACGCTGCTCTTCTTCACCGGCCGCGCGCGACTGGATCCCAGCCAGAACGACACAGTCTGGGAGAAGATCCCCGACGGCGAGAAGGGCCAGGACCCCGACCGCAAGGGCGGCGCCATCATCATCGACCTCGACACCATCAAGGGCCTCGGGGGCGACGGCAACTTCTTCATGATGTCGCGAGACTGACCTCGGACTGCTCGCCCGGCCGTTCCATCGCGAGCGGCCGGCGATGCCGTCCTCTACCGCGCTCGCCGGGATGACCCCGACGCAACGGTGTGGTGCCGCTTCGATCGCGGAGAGCAACGAGATCTCGGTGGCCGCACAACGCGCGAAGCTCGAGCTCGCGATCGACATCGCGGGCGAGCTGCGGGGCAGCGTATGACGCCGCCGCGTTTCTCAGTGATCGAGGCGATGATGCCGTCGCTGACCTTCGAGCAGGACGTCGCGGTCTGCCGGGCGATCAAGGCGGACGGCATCGGCCTCAACGAGGCCAAGCTCGGTGATCGCGACCCGGACCTCGAGCGGCTGCGGGCGAGCGGCCTGGCGGTGTCGAGCGCGTTTCCGGCGATGCAGGCGATCCTGCCCGGGCCCTACGCGCCCACGCCGCGCGATCCGGCCGCGCGGATCGCGGCGATCATCGGGAGCATTCACCGGCTCGCGCCGTTCGAGCCCTCGTGCGTGAATGTCACGACCGGTCCGTTCGGTGCCTACGAGGAGCACGAGGGACGTGCGATCGTCGTCGCCGGTCTGCGCGAGCTCGCGGCCGCGGCAGGGGAGGTGGGGTTGACCGTCGCGGTCGAGGTGATGCACCCGTCGATCCGCGACCAGTTCTCGTTCATCACAAACATCCCTGCCGCGCTCGACCTGCTCGACGACGCGGGGCCGCCGAACCTGGCGCTGGCACTCGACGCATGGCATGTCGGCGACTCGCCTGATGCGCTCGCGCGACTGCGCGAGCACGCGGCGCGATTTGCGACCTTCCACGTGGACGACCGCCGCGAGACGACGCGCAGCTGGGCTGACCGCGTGCTTCCGGGCGATGGCATCCTCGACCTCGGGGCGATTCTCGGCAGCCTCGACGACGGCGGCTTCGCCGGCTGGTTCGAGCTCGAGGTGATCTCCGACGATGGACGGATCGAGCAGGCGTTCGACGACTCGCTGTGGAAACGCGATCCGCTCGAGCTGGCGAGCGCCGGACGCCGCCAGTTCATGTCGCTCTGGGAGCAGCGCCGTCACGGCGCCGGCGGAGCGGCATGAGGGGGCAGCGCGCCCGGACTCGACGGCGTCACCGACATGAGCTCGTCGAACCCATGCGGCACCGTACGGCTGCTGTGGGCTGGAGCTCGCCACCGCTCCGGCCTCCGGAGGGCCGCGCACGCGCGGTCGGGTACGCTCTCGATCATGGTCGGCGGAGACGAGACCGCCGTCGAGCGCATCGCGCCGGTGCTCGCGACGATGGAGGCGAATTCGGAGGCCCACAAGCAATGGTGGACGGCCGAGTTCGCCGTCACGCCGGCTGTGGCCTGATCATGCCCCCACCACCACGGGCCGCCGCCGCCGCATGGTGATCACCGACATCGACGTCGTCCTCCACGCGCGCCGGTCTGGGCTCGCGGTGTTCGGTGTCCGCGACGGAAAGCTGCCGATGGGCGTGCTGCGGATCTCGACCGACGAGGGTCTCGTGGGACGGAGCTTCGTGAGCTTTCCCGGTCCCGGCCCGGCCGCGATCGCCGATCAGATCGTCACCTTTGTCAAGCCGTTGCTCCTTGGCCAGGATCCGCTCGACATCGGTCGCCACTGGCGCCGGATCGGCGGTCTCGGGCACTTCATCAACCCGATCGTGCACGGCGTCATCGACGTCGCGCTGTGGGACATCGCCGGGCAGGCGGCGAACCTCCCGATCCACCGCCTGCTCGGGACCTGTCGCGACAGTGTCCCGGTCTACTTCTCCTCGGCCCACCACGCGTCGGCCGAGGCCTACGCGGAGGAGGCGCGCTACTGGCGGGACGGCGGTTGGAAGGGCTACAAGCTGCATCCGCCAAGGGCGCCGTGGCTCGCGCGGCCGGCGCCGCCGGTCAGCGTCGACGTCGCCGCCGCCACCGCGGTCCGCGACGCGGTCGGAGCGGACATGACGCTGATGCTCGACTCCTCCTGGAGCTACAGCTACACGGAGGCGCTCCGCGTCGGGCGCGTGATCGAGGAGCTCGACTACTACTGGTACGAGGACCCGCTGCCGGCGCTGGACATCCACGGCTACCTGCGGCTCAAGCAGCATCTGCGGATCCCGATGCTCGCGACCGAGACGACGCCGGGCGGCCTCGAGGCGCTGGCGCAGTGGGTCACGACCGGAGCCACCGACTTCTTGCGCGGCGACGTCGTGATCAAGGGCGGCATCACGGGGCTGCTGAAGATCGCGCACATGGCTGAGGCGTTCGGCATGGCGTGCGAGATCCACGACGGCTACAACGCCCTGGGCAACGTCGCCAACCTGCACGTGATGATGGCCGTCGACAACTGCGAGTGGTTCGAGGTGCTGACGTTCAACCGCTCCGGCGACCACAGCCTCGAGCACCTGAGCTACGGACTCGCCGAGCCGCTCGAAATTGACAGCGACGGGCTGCTCCACGCGCCGACCGCTCCCGGACTGGGCGTCGAGATCGACTGGGATCTGATCAATTCGGCCGTCGAGGCTGTGGTTCGCTAGCTCGCCGATCGTCGCCGGCCGCGTCGTTCAACCAGCAGAAGAGGGGGGCGACACGGATCCGCTGCCGGTGGTAGGCGGCCTGACAACGGGCGTGGCCCAACCCTCAGTCGTGCAGGCGGTCCTTTTGCCGGAGCGCCGCGCGAATGGCGCGCGATCGCGGCAAGCCGGCGGGTTGCCCGCTCAGTCCAGACCGCCGGCCTCGGCCTGCTCGCGCGCCACCACCGCCCAATCGAGCTCGCCGTGCCCGTGCGCGATCGCGCTCAGCAGCCGGTCGCGCCAAGCGTTGACGCTCGGGAGGGGGAGGCTGGCGAGGTCCGCCGCGGCGAGCGCGAGGTTCGCGTCCTTGAGCCCGAGATTCGCCGTGAAGCCAACCTGATCGTAGGCGTTGTCGGCGATGATCTTGCCGTAGACCTGGTAGGCGGGACCCGAGAAGAGACCGTCCACGAGCACGTCATAGAGGACGGCGGGCTCAACGTCGTACTTCCGAGCGAGCGAGAATGCCTCGCCCATCACCTCGATCGCGCAGCCCAGCGCGAGGTTGTTGGCCAGCTTGATCGCGGTCGCGGACTCCGCCCGGGGCCCGGCCTGGAAGGTTCGCCGACCGATCACCTCGAACAGCGGTGCGCAGCGCGCGACGGCGTCAGGCGGTCCGGCGGCGACGATCCCGAGCCGCCCCGCGGCGGCGACGTCGGGGCGGCCGAGCACCGGGGCCGCGACCAGCACCTGCCCCGCTTCGTCGTGCGCGGCGGCGATCGTGCGCACGGTCTGCACGCCGTGGGTCCCCATCGTCACATGGATCGCGCCGGGCTCAAGGCTGTCGCGAAGGCCGCCCAGGCCCAGCGCCACCTCGCGCAGCGCTTCATCGTTGGCGAGCATCGTGATCACGACCTCGCGGCCATCGCAGGCGGCGGCGATGCTCGGCGCGATCCGCGCACCGGCGTGCTCGAGCTCCCCGGTCTTGCCCGGTGTGCGGTTGTGGACGAGCAGCTCGTGTCCCCCGAATAGGACACGGCCGGCGATGCCGCGCCCCATCCGGCCGAGGCCGACGAAACCAACCTTGAGGAGGTTCTGGTCCGTGCTCATGTCCGACATTTTGCAGGCCGCGCATGCCAGCGGCGCAGCGACCACCCTCCACCGCGGCGCGGTGTTGAACAGAGTATACCGCTATACTGCACGCCCGCATGGCTGCGGCGCCGAATGCGTGACAAACGTATCGTATTGCTTAACACTTGGATGGATTTACTGAACACTGACGGGTCGCCCTTCCTCTTCCTGATTGACGTCAGCAGTTCAGACAGTTTGGCGAGCGTGTATTGCTCGGGTATCCGGGCTCGAACAGTCCAGGGAGGAACGTAAGTGCTCACTGCCTCGGCGGGTCTGTCGCTCCCAACGGCGATCATCGGCTCGCTCCCGCGTCCGAGTTGGTACACCGAGAACCTCGGATCGCGTTCATTCCTCGACGCGATGGTCGACATCGGCTTTCGCGAGCAGTACGAGGACGCGCTGACGGTGTACCTGCGTGATCAGGAGCTCGCCGGCCTCGACATCCTGACCGACGGCGATGCCCGCTTTGACGACGACATCGGCGGACAGAGCTGGACGCGCTATCCGGCGATGCACATGGACGGGTTCGAGCACGCCGATCCCCAGCTCGCGGCTGCGGGCGCCGGCGGCCTCGCCTTCCCCCGAGGGCACATCCTCCACGACTACCTCGAGGCGCGCGTCATGCCGGCGATCACGGGGCCGGTGAGCCGCGGGCGCCTGCAGTACGCCGAGATCTGGAAGGTCGCGCAGCGCCTCACGACCAAGCCGGTCAAGTTCGGCACCGTGACTCCCGAGCTCGTCGCCTTCGCCGTTCAGGATCGCCATTACAAGGACCTCCCCGAGCGGATCATGGCGCTCAGCGATGCGATGAACGCCGAGCTGCACGACCTCGCCGACGCCGGCTGCCCCGTGATTCAGATGGAGGAGCCGCAGATTCACCTGCTCGCCGCTCGTGGCGTCGTCGACGCCGTGATCAATCCCGAGTTCATGTTGCGAGTGTTCAACAACACCGTGAAGGGGCTGCGAGAGAAGACCGAGGTGTGGTGCCACACCTGCTGGGGGAATCCATCCCAGCAGCGGATGTTCGCGGAGGTGCAGTCATACGGCCCGGCGCTCGAGCTGCTCGCGCAGGTCGATGCCGACGTGATCACGTTCGAAACGCGCAGCTCCGGCGCCGGCGATCTCGCCGCGATCGGGCGCGAGATCAAGAACATGAAGATCGGCATCGGTGTGATCGACCATCACACGCTGCAGGTCGAGTCACCGCAGGAGGTCGCGACGGCCGTTCGCGAGGCGCTCGAGCATGTTCCGGCCGATCGCCTGGTCGTCTGCACCGACTGTGGCATGGGACGCGAGGGGATGCGCCGACGCCACGCGCTGTACAAGATGACTTCGCTCGTGCTCGGGACGAACATCGTACGATCGGAGCTCGGCCTTCCGGAGGCACGATGCCTTGTCGCGGATCCGCGCTACTCGCTCGTCCGAACCAAGGCTTGAGCTCGGCAGACACGGCTTGTATACGTGATGATCAACGCTGCAATCGTGGGCCTGGGATGGTGGGGCCGGACGCTGGTCGAGTCGGTTCAGGACGACAGCGAGCAGATTCGCTTTGTCGGCGCGGCCACGCGCACCCTGACGCCGCAGGCCGTCGAGTTCGCCGCGGCGCACGAGCTTCGCGTCTTCGACGACCTCGACTCGATCCTGGCCGACGACGGGATCGACGCGGTGGTGCTGGCGACGCCGCACAGCCTCCACGCCGCACAGACGATCGCGTCTGCGGCCGCCGGCAAGCACGTGTTCTGCGAGAAGCCGTTCGCGCTCACCAAGGCGGACGCCCAGTCGGCGGTCGAGGCGACGCAACGCGCCGGCGTCGTGCTCGGGCTCGGCTACAACCGCCGCTTCCACCCGGAGATGACGCGGCTGCGCGAGCGCATTCGCAACGGCGACCTCGGCACGATCCTCCACGTCGAGGCGACGATGACGTTCCCGAATGCGCTCGCGTTGACCGCCGATCAGTGGCGGTCACACCGCGATGAGACACCGTGCGGCGGGCTGACGCCGATGGGTGTGCACGCGATCGACGGCATGATCGACCTCTGCGGGTCGATCGACCACGTGTTCTGTCAGAGCATCCGCCGCGCCGTCACGATCGACGCCGACGACACCACGGCGATCATCCTGCGCATGAGCGCAGGCATGTCGGGCTACCTTGGCACGATGACGGCGACCGGTCCCGGGTTCAGCTTCCAGGTGTTCGGATCGCTCGGTTGGGTGCGCCTCGAAGGGGTGACGCACGTCGCGGGAGCCTCCTCGGAGGAGCGCCGGACACGCCTGTTCGGCGCCTGCAAGTTCCAGCCGCAGAAGGGTGCGGCGGAGGTGTGGGAGGCGGAGTCCTACGACATCGCGCGGGCCGCGCTGGAAGCCTTTGGGCGCGCAGCCGACGGCGTGGAGCCGTATCCGATCACGGTCGAGGATATGATTCACGGTGCGGCGGTCACCGAGGCGATCGTGCAGTCCAGCGCCTCCGGACACGTCGAGCGTGTCGACTAACCGACAGTCCCCTGGCAGGAAAGGCGGCGGTGGAAAGTGAAGATCGGTAACGACCATCTGACGTACTCCACCCTCGTGCATCCGGGCGATACGTGGGACGAGATGTGGAACAGCCTGATCACCTATGTGCCGAAGGTGAAGGCGCGGGTCGCCCCCGACGAGCCGTTCGGCGTGTCGCTTCGGCTCTCGGCGAGCTCGGCGCAGACGCTCGCCGGCAGCGACGCGGAACGCGCCCGCCTGCGTGAATTCCTCACCGACAACGACCTGTACGTCTATACCGTCAATGCGTTCCCGTACGGGCCGTTCAAGGGCCAGCGCGTCAAGGAGCAGGTCTACGAGCCGGACTGGCGGTCCGAGGAGCGCGTGCAGTACACGAAGAACGTCGCCGACGTGCTCGCCGAGATCGCCCCCGAGGACCTGGCGCCGTCGATCCAGAGTGCGCCGCTCGGCTTCAAGCCGCGCGTTACCGACGCCTCGGTGGTCGAGAGTTACACCGAGCACGTCCTCACCGTCATCGCCCATCTCGTGGCGCTCGAGGCGCGCACCGGCTGCACCGTCACCCTCGCGCTCGAGCCCGAGCCGCTCTGCTTCCTCGAGACCACCGCCGAAACGATCGCCTACTTCGAGGAGCACCTCTACTCGGGCGCCGCCGCGCAGCGGCTGGCGAAGCTCTCGGGGCTGCCACTCTCGAGCGCGCACGGATCGCTGCGCCGTCACCTCGGCATCGTCTTCGACTGCTGCCATCAGGCGATCGAGTACGAGGATGTCGCGAGCTCGCTGGCGGCGCTCCGCGACGCCGCGATCCCGGTCTTCAAGCTCCAGGAGGCGGCGGCCGTGCGGGTACCAGAAGTCACGCCGGCGGCGGTCGAGACGCTGGAGCGTTACGTCGACACGGTCTATCTCACGCAGACCTTCGAGCGACGCGACGGCAAGCTCACCCGCTTCACCCACCTCGAGGACGCGATCGCGTCGTTCCGCGCGGACCCCAGCGGTGGACGGGAGTGGCGCGTGCACTTTCATGTTCCGGTTTTCCTCGAGGAGCTCGGTCCATTTCGCAGCACGCGGTCGGCGATCGCCGACGCGCTCGCATACCATCGCGTGCACGACGTGTCGCACCAGCTGGAGGTCGAGACCTACACATGGGATGTGCTGCCGGCCGAGCTCAAGCACGGCGACATCGTCGAGTACGTCACGCGTGAGCTCGAATGGGTCCGCGGCCAGCTGACCGGCGAAGCGGACGGGCGGTCCGGGCTCGTCGCGGCGGCCGACGCTCGGGTGGCGCCGGCGGCTCACTGAGCGAGGCCGCGCCGCCTGGCTCCGGATCCGAGCACGCGCAGCCGCGCAACCTGTGCGCGGAGACTCAAGCGATTTGGGCGAGCCGTGCGCTCGGAGGCAAGCACGCGCCCATGGGCCGGCGGTAGGGCCGCCGACCCGAGGCACCGCCCGGTCGGGTCGACAGCTCGCCCGGCCTCTGCAATACTCGCCGCCTCGACCACTCGGTCGGGGAGGAGAGGAGCAGCGCTGACCGGTCGCTTTCATCAGCGATGGCCTGGTTGATCGACACGGCTGCCGTGCCGGCGGCGCAGCGGGCCGAGTTCTGGACGCACGCGTCCCGCGACGTCTATCACCCGGTCCTGATCCGGCCTGAGACGAACGACTTCTCGGCGCGGATGTGGCGCGACGAGCTGGCCTCGATCGGGCTGATCCGGATCGCGACGGCGCCGAACACGATGATCCGTACGGCCAAGACGATCGCGGCAGGCGACCCCGAATGCCTCCACTTCAAGATCCTGCTGCGCGGACGCGTGCACGCTTCGCAGGAGTACCGCGCCGACGTGCTCGCACCCGGCGACATGACGATGTACGACACCTCGCGACCGGCGATGTTCCGCGCCGCCGAGGCCTTCGAAGCCGTCGTGCTGGCGCTGCCGAAGACGGAGCTCGGCGCGCATGCGACGAAGATGTCCGCCCTCACGGCGCTGCGAATCCCCGGCAACGGTGGGCTGCCGCGCCTGGCTGCCCAGTTCTTCTGCGGCGTCGTCGCGGGTCTCGCCGACGGCAGCATCGCGCGCGATGACGCCAATGTGGCCGAGCGCATCATCGACCTGGTCAGAGGCGTCTACGCCAATCGCCTGGAATCCGAGCGCCCGGCGCGACTGCGCTCGCGGACCGAGTTGCTGCTGCACGCCAAGGCCTACATCACGGCGAACCTCAGCGATCCGACCCTCGATCCCGGGCAGATCGCGCGCGCATGCGCGATCTCGACCCGCTACCTGCACCGGCTGTTCGAGCTCGAGGGGCAGAGCGTGTGCGACTGGATTCGGGCGGAGCGCCTCGACCGCTGCCGCCGCGACCTGCTCGACCCGGCGTTCGCGGAACAGACTGTCATCGCGATCGCGAGCCGCTGGGGCCTGCTGAACCTGCCCCACTTCAGCCGGCTCTTCCGCGCCACCTACGGTCGCTCTCCGCGCGAGTTCCGCGCCGGCCGCTAGACGCCCCGCGGGGCCTCGCGGTTGTGCGCCGGCAGGCCGATGCGGGGCCGGGGAGCCGCGCAGGTCGAGCGGGCTCACTGCGGTCGAGCCCCGTCCGGACCGCCCGAGTGACTGCGCTGAACGTCAACGTCGTTCGCCCGGCGTCAAGCGATTACAAGCCGCAGAAGGCGTAAGCGTTCAGTGCCCTGGCTCAGGTGAGCAGGGGCACTGGGTCGCCGCGGTTGTGGGCGGCGATGGCGTCGGTGAGGTAGGCGTGCAGGGGCCGGCGTTGTAGTCGGCAGGTGGTGTGGGCGCTGAGCAGGCGCGCGATGCGTTGTTCGCCGTCGCTGCTATTGGCTGCCGAGGCAGAGCTTGCGGTAGATGACGGCGCCGCGCAGCGCGCGTTCGGCGTGGTTGTTGGTCGGCTCGACGCCGGGGTGGCGGGCGAAGGTCCACAGCGCGGGCCAGGCTTTCAGCAGGTTGCGGGCGATGCCGCGGCAGTACTTGTAGCGCGGGCTCTTGCCGGCGTAGCGGCGCACGATCGGTTTGAACTCGCGCTGCAGCTGCGCGGATCGTGGCCGCGAGCTCGGCGGCGGTCGTGGGTGTGCTGGAAGACCTCCCAGGCCCAGAACACGCGCTCGCAGACGCGCAGGCCGTGCTCGCCGAACTCTTTCTCGGCGGCCATGCCTTCGGCGTGCGCTTTGAAGTCGCGTGCGAGGTGCGCCCAGCAGAGTTGGCGGCGTGCGAGCGGCAGGTGCGCTGTAGGCCCACCAGCGATCAGAGGTCACGACCGCCTTGGTGTCGGCGAGCAGGCTCTTGGCGTGGTCCTCGTGACGGTCGGCGGCGACGTGCAGGTAGGCGTGACGCTGGTCGAAGATGCCCCACAGCGCGCGGCGCTGACCGGCGGTCCGCCAGCCCGTCTCGTCCATGTGCACGGCCTGGCTCGCGCGCAGCCGCTCCAGCAGGTCCTCGCACGGGTCGACGAGCGCGTCGGCGACGCGGCACAGGATCGCGTCGACCGTGCCGGTGCTGATCCGCGAGCCGAACAGCTGCTCGCACAGCTCGACGACATCACGGCGCGAGATGCGGTTGCGCACCGACAGCGTCGCGACCGCCGCCTGAAAGCGCGGACCGAACATGCGCTGGCCGCGACCTCCCGCGGAAGCTCGGCCCGCCGCCGGCGGCCGCAGCCCGGGCAGCGCACGCGCTGGCAGCGATGCTCGGTGACCGTGACCGTGATCGCCGGCAGCTCCTCGACCTGGTGGCGCACCGGATCGCCCACCGCGACCCGCTCGTCCTGCGCGAACACGTGACCGCAGTCGCAGCGATCCGGCCAATGGTCGACGACCTCATCGACCGCCCACGCCGGCAACAACGGGCGGCCCTTGCCCTCATGCCCCGGCTGGCCGCCCTGCCGGCGACCCGACGAATCCTTGCCCGCGCTCGGGCGGCCGTGCCCGGCGGATCCACGCTCGGCGGCTGCGAACTGTTGCGCGAACTGCGATTCAGCCGCCGCTCGAGCTGCGCGATCCGCTCATCCTGCCTGGCGACCGTCTCCGTCAGAGCTCGCCTGGATCTGGCGATCCATCCGCAACAACACCTCGACCACGACGTCGCGGCCCGCGTCATAGATCGCCTCCGCCTCAGCCCGCTCCACACCCCAGGATTCGACGCGCCAGAGTTATGTCCCCCTACCAACTGAACGCTTACCAGAATGCGGTCTTTTGCAGGGATTTTCTCAACAGGGCACGAAGTTGTTTCCTCACGCTTGACAGCTGAGAACACACCCGATGTTGTTGACGGTGTGTAGTTGAGTTGCACACGGGATTGCGTTATCGTCCGACGATGTTGGCCGCCAATGTGCGGCCGCCACCACGAGGGAGGTGTCATGCCATGAAGGTTCGTTCCAAGCGGGCGTTGCTTGCTGCATGCATCGCTGCCGCCGCCGTCGTCCTGCTCACGAGCGTGGCGTCGGGTGCCGGGAAGACCCAGATCGCCGTGTTCTATTACAACCCCAGCCCCTACGGGATCGCCTCGTGGAAGGCCGCACAGGTGGAGGCCAACAAGCTGGGCGTGCAGGTCACCGGGTTCGATGGCAACAACAACCCAGAGCTGCAGACCACGCAGATGGAGGACGCCATCACCACGGGCAAGTACAAGGCCTTCTGGGTGTGGGCGCTCAACGGCGTTGCGGAAGCGCCGACGATCAAGCAGGCCGAGGCCAAGGGAATCAAGGTCGCCGTCGCCGACTACACGCTGGGTGACCTCAACTCCGAGCTCACGCTCAGCCCGACGAAGGGCTTCGTGTCGACGATCGGCGGGTCCATCGGCAAGCAGGAGCAGGCGTTCGCCACGCTGGTCCAGCTGGCGTGCAAGAAGCAGGTGGGTTCCGGCACGTGCAACGTTGCGTTCATGCCGGGTCTGGCCAACTACCCGACCGACGACCTGCGCGAGAGCTACATGCAGCAGATCTTCGCTGGGACGAACATCAACTTCATGCTGACGCCGCCGGGCGAGTACGACCAGCCGACGGCGCAGGGGATCGCGATGACGTACTTCCAGTCGAAGCCCAACATCCAGGTGTTCTGCTCGTTCGGCGACCAGATGACCGCCGGTGCGCTCACCGCGTTCAAGCTGCTGGGGATCACCCCGGGCAAGGACCTCCAGGTGTGCGGATCCGGCGCAACGAATGAGATCGTCTCCGACATCAAGGCAGGCACCGTGTTCGGCTCGGTCGCGCTCTACCCGTGCACGGAGTCATACGACGCCATCCAGGACCTGGTCGGGGCGCTCAAGGGCCACAAGATCCCGAGCACGGTCAACGTCATCGACAAGACCACCCCCTGATCATCACCGCCGCGACGCTGAAGACGGCGAAGGGGTTCAAGCCGGACTGGTCCCTCACGGGTGCCCCCGGTTGATCCGACGGTGACGCAGTAGTCATTTAGTACAGAGAAGAACGAGATCGAGCCGGATGAGCGCATCGGAAGTCGCGACCATCCGGCTCGTCTCGATCGGGAAGCGCTACGCGGGGACGAGCGCCCTCGATGACGTGAGCCTGGAGATCAGGGCCGGCAGCGTGCACGCCCTCGTGGGCGCGAACGGAGCCGGCAAATCGACTCTCGGCAAGATCATCGGGGGCGTCGTCCGGCCCGACGACGGCGAGATGTTCATCGACGGGCGCGCGGTGAAGTACGCGACTCCACGCGACGCCCGTGACGACGGTATCGCGGTGATCGCCCAGGAGCTCGCGCTCGCCCCCGCGATGAGCGTGATGGAGAACGTCTTCCTGGGCATCGAGCCGCGGCGCTCGGGAATCCTCAACCGGCGCGTGATGCGAAAGAGTTACAACGAGCTCATCACGCGCAGCGGCTTCGAGCTCGACGGCAATGCCGAGGTCGGGTCGTTGCGCACCGCAGACCGGCAGAAGGTTGAGATCCTGCGTGCCGTCAACTGCAACGCCAGGGTCATCATCATGGACGAGCCGACCTCATCGCTGACGAGCGTCGAGACCGAGATGCTGTACAGGATGACGCGGTCCCTGCGCGACCAGGGCACGACGATCGTCTACGTGAGCCACTTCCTCGACGAGGTGCTCGAGCTCGCGGACACCGTGACCGTGATGCGTAACGGGCACATCGTGCGGACTGCGCCCGCCGCGCAGGAGACCGAGTCGAGCCTCGTCGCCGGCATGTTCGGCGCCGCCGCCGACGCCGAACACTTCGAGAAGCCGAAGGCGTCGACCGCGCCGTACATGCTCGAGGTCAGCGGCCTGCACCGCGAGGGCGTGCTTCGCGACGTCTCATTGACGATCCGCGCGGGCGAGATCGTCGGCCTCGCCGGCCTGGTCGGAAGCGGTCGCAGCGAGCTGGCACGCGCGATCTCCGGTGCTGACCCGATCGACCGCGGGACGATTCGCGTCGACGGCAAGGACCGCCGCATCCACTCACCGGGCGACGCGATCAATGCGGGCATGGCATTCCTCACCGAGAGCCGCAAGGAGGACGGCCTGTTCATGGCGCTGTCGCTCGCAACGAACGTTACGTTCGCGGACATGGCGACGGTGTCCCGCCGGGGCATCCTGCGCCGCGGCGTCGAGCGGGCGAAGACCCGTACGCTGCTCGAGTCGCTGCGCGTCGACCCACCGTTCCCGCAGGCCCGCGTCTCGAGCCTGTCGGGCGGCAACCAGCAGAAGGTGCTGTTCGCGCGCTGGCTGTTTCGGCACCCGAAGGTGCTGATCCTCGACGAGCCGACGCGCGGCGTCGACGTCGGCGCGCGCGCGGCGATTCACCGGCTGATCAACGACCTCGCCGCGGAGGGCGCCGCGGTGCTGCTGATCTCGTCCGAGATCGAGGAGGTCATCGGTCTCGCCCATCGCGTGCTGGTCATGCGCCGCGGCGCGATCACGAGCGAGTTTGCTGCCGACGCGCCGCTCGCGGACGTCATGGACGCCGCATTCGGGCTCAGCGGGGCCACCGCATGACCGTGCATCCGCCAAACGCCGCGCCTGACGAGTTGCCCGACGGCGCCGCCGCGGCGGGGGTGCCCGCGGGGATGTTCGACCGCCGCGTGCGCAGCGGGCGGCGCATCAAGGCCGAGCACATCCGCGACTACGCGATCGTCGTCTTCGTGCTCGGGCTGTTCGTCTACTTCTCGATCGCATCGCCCGTCTTCCTGACGAGCGGCAACCTGCTCAACCTGGTCTACGAGAACGCCACCGTCGGGATACCCGCGGTTGCGGTCACGCTGACGATCGTCGCCGGAAACTTCGACCTCTCACTCGGCGCGATCTTCACGCTCTCCGAGGTGCTGTGCGCGTGGGCGGCGGTCCACTGGGGGGTGTGGTGGTGCTTCCCGGTCGCGATCGTCTCCGGCGCGGGCATGGGCCTCGTCAACGGCACGATCATCACGAAGCTGCGGGTCAACGCATTCCTCGCGACGCTGGCCACGGCGCTCGCGTTCACCGGGATTGCGCTCGGGGCCAGCGGCGGCGTCGAGATCATTCCGGCGAACGGGAGCAACATTTTCACCTTCGTCGGCCAGAGCACGATCGGCGGCATCCAGTACCCCGACCTCATCTTCCTGCTGGTCGCGATCGTGCTGCAGCTCGTGCTCGCCTACACCGTCTTCGGCCGGCACCTCTACGGCGTCGGCGGGAATCGCGACGCCGCGCGCCTGTCGGGTCTGAAGGTCGACCGCATCGTGATCATCACCTTCGTACTGACCGGCGCCGCCTGCGGGCTGGCCGGACTGATCGACGCCTCGACGACCGGCCAGGGATCGGCCTCTAACGTCCTGGGACAGAACCTCGCACTCGACGCGATCGCGGCCGTCGCGCTCGGCGGTACCAGCATCTTTGGCGGCGTCGGGTCGGTCTGGCGCACCGTCATCGGCGTGCTGATGCTCGGCATGATCACCAATGGCTTCGACCTGCTCGGGGTCGCGGATTACTGGCAGAGCATCGTCCGCGGCCTCCTGATCATCGCGGCCGTCGCGGTCGGGTCGGTCATCCAGCGGCGCACATAAGGACGGCCTTGCAGCGGTCTTCGTCACGATCGAGAGGTCAACGCAGATTCGCCCGACATGGGCGGTTGCCCCGTGATTTACTTCGCCGGCGCTCGGGCGGGGGGCGCTCAGCCGACGTCGCGGCGCCCGTCCCGTCGAGGATGACAAACGGAGGTCAGCGCCGTGCAGATCGGCATCCAGACCAGCGCAGCTGATTGGAGCATCGACGTCGCCACGTCGGCACGGATGGTGGAATCCGCCGGACTCGAGTCGCTGTTCTTCGGGGAGCATTCGCACATTCCGGCGTCGCGTGAGACACCGTACCCCGGCGGCGACGGCACGATGCCGCCCGGCTACGAGCGCCTGCTCGACCTGTTCGTGGTCCTGACGATCGCGGCCGGCGCGACGACCGATCTCAAGATCGGCACCGGTATCTGTCAGGTGGTCCAGCGCGATCCGATCCACACCGCCAAGGCGGTTGCGACCGTGGACCGGGTCTCGAACGGCCGACTTGTGCTGGTGACCGGCTCGAGCTGGAACATCGAGGAGATGCGCAACCATGGCACCGACCCCGACACGCGCTACGAGCTGCTCGAGGAGCGCGTGCTGGCAATGCGGGCGATCTGGGCTGAGGACGAAGCGACGTTCCACGGGCGCTTCGTGAACTTCGATCGAATCTGGTCCTGGCCGAAGCCGACGCAGGACCCGATGCCGGTGTTCATCGGCGGCAACAGCGCTGGAGCGGAGGAGCGGTCCCTGCGCGCGGGCACCGGCTGGGCGCCGATTCACGTGCCGGGCATGACGGATCGCGTTCGCGCGCACGTCGCGAAGTGCGCCGCCGACGGAATCACCACGTCGGTGATGGCCGTCGGCGGTGACCTTTCCCCTCAGCTCATCGAGGCCTACGCCGAGGCTGGTGCCGAGCGCTGGCTGCACGGCGTGCCGATCACCGCCAGCGAGGACGACTTCGCCAGGGAGATCGAGCGAGTCCTCGCCGCCCGCGCGGAGTTCATCGGAGCCGCCTGACCGCAGCCCGCTCGCCGCGCGGGTCCTGTGAGCAGCGGCGTTCACAGTGACGGGCATACGCCGCCGTTCATCCCCGGTGCGAAAGCACCGGTATCAGCAGATGTGAGTCAAACCGGCCGCCCATGTGCAGCACATGGGTTCCCGCGTTCACCGTCTCCTCGTGGCGGGAGATGATCGCGTTCGGGTAGTCGTAGAGGTCGCGGCCGGCGACGATCAGGCGCAATGTGTCACCGCGCTCGAAGCGGGTGCCCGACGGCCAGATCTCGATCTCGACCGCGGCCGGCACGCCGGCCTCGAGCGGCAGCAGGCGCGTGTGACGGTGCCAGGGCTGGGCGGCGCTCGAGCGCTCCTCGTCGAGCTCGCGGTGCGATGCGCGCAGCCAGCCGAGCGCGACATTGCCGTCGTCATGCTCGGCGTAGAAGGGGAAGTGCACCAGCTCCCCGTCGGGGTCGAGCTTCTGGACTGCGACGAAGAGGTCCATGTCGTCGGCGCCGACCGCCTCGACCCACAGCCGCAGCTTGATGTGGCCGACGACGTCGACGGGCTCATCGAAGGTGTGGTCGAACTGCGCGCGTCCGTCCGCGGGGTCGTAGCGGACCTCGCTGCGGTGCGGCGGCGGATTGACTCGCAGCAGCCCCGCCCCATCGAGGTGCAGCGAGGCGGGCGAGGTGTCGGCAGGCGGCCACCGCGTCCGCGTGACCCAGCGCGCTGTGGTTCCCCGCTCGCGGATCGCGAGCAGCACGCGCGGCCACTCCGCCACCTCGTTGTCGATCCCCTTGAGGAAGTGGTCGAAGAACTTCATCTGCTTGGCCACGCTGGCCGGCCGGTGGTAGTAGGCCCACTTCTTCTCTCCGTGCACCTCGAGCCATTTCTGCGACGACGCGATCTGGCGGAAGCCCTCGAGCGTGCCGCGCGTGTGCAGCGCGTGGTCGGTCCAGCTCGCGACGACGTAGGCCGGGACGGTGATCTGAGCGAGCGGTGCGGCCTTGGTCTCCCAGTAGGCGTCGAGGAGCGGGTGGGCACGCCGCATCGCCTCCATGTCCTCGACGCGTGTCAGCGAGTGGCTGATGCTCCGCTGCCAGTGCGCCGGGAACGAGGTGTCGGGAATGCCGCCGTGGAAGAACTTCTCCCGGTACATGTCGCTGCAGCCCTCCCAGGGGTTGATCGCGCACAAATGCGGCGGGTTCAACGCCGCGACGAACCACTGGATGTAGGTGAGGTAGGAGACGCCGGTCATGCCGACCCTGCCGCTGCTCCACGGCTGCGCTGCGGCCCACTCGATCGTCTCGGCGCAGTCCGCCGCCTCGCGGTCGCGGTCGGCGAAGGTCGCCTCGCCCTCGGAGTACCAGGTGCCGCGTGGGTCGGCGTTGACGAGCGCGTACCCGCGCGGGCACCAGAAGGTCGGGTCCGGTCCCTCGAAGATGACGTGCTCGGCCGACAGCCACTCGGCCCGGACGCCGCAGTCAGGGAAGCGGCCGTAGATCGAGAAGGCGGGGAAGTGCTTGCCGTAGGGTCCCCACGTGAGGAGCACCGGCGCCGGCTCGTCGCCCTCGGGGCGGTAGACGTCGACGTAGATCGTCACGCCGTCGCGCAGCGCCACGGCCACGTCGCGCTCGATGCTCATCCCGGGGGCGTGCTCCACGCGATGGCCGAAGCCGGGATGGCCGCCCTCGGACGGGTGGGTTCCGTCGCGGTGGATCACGTCGAAGGTGGCGTCCGCGGGCATCACGCTGTCGACCGGTTCCTCTCTCAGGCGGCCCGGGTGCGCGAGTCGACCCTGTTCAGCCGGACTGTACAGGGTTAATATAGTGACCGTCTCGCGGTCCACTCCGGTCCCTCGGTGCACGAAACCGGGGACATGCGCGCCGCCGCGATCGATTCAGGGACGGGCGGCGGTGTCCGTCGCAGCAACTGGCCCGCAGCCGGGCAACCCATACTGCGCGGGCAGTCCGTGGCCATCGGGGAGCGGCTCGCCGCATCGATTCTCGAGATCGACGCCCAGCGGCTCCGCAGGTGTATGACGAGCCTACAGCTTTCCGATAGGGTCGAGCGATGAGCGAGCTTGCCGTCGGCTTCGTCGGGCTCGGCAACCTGGATGGCCGCATCGCGACGCGGCTCAAGGCGTCGTTCGCGATGGCGCCCGGCCTGGGCGACCACGATCCGATCAGCAACCGCGCCGTCGATGCGACCGGCGACGTCGCCGTCGGCGTGCGCGTGAGCGCGGGCTAGCCCGTGGCCGGTCCGCTGCGCGCAGGGTCGACCGTGGCCTTTATCGGCCTGGGCAGGATGGGGCTGCCGATGGCGCGCAGGCTCGCCACCGCGGGCTACCGTGTGCGCGGCCACGACCTCTCCGAGCAGGCGCGCGCGGAGGTTGCGGCGATCGCGGGGGCGCGGGCGGTCGGCTCAGCGCAGGATGCCGCCGCCGGCGCCGACGCGGTCGTGCTGATGCTGCCGTCATCGAGCGCGGTGGCGGCGGTGCTGTTCGAAGACGGCCTGCTCGAGGCGCTCGAGGCAGGCGTCGCGCTGATCGACATGAGCTCCTCGGAGCCGCTCGCGAC
This sequence comes from uncultured Solirubrobacterales bacterium, assembly GCA_963833765.1. GTDB lineage: Bacteria > Actinomycetota > Thermoleophilia > Solirubrobacterales > Solirubrobacteraceae > Palsa-513. Next base: position 34,551 of record CAWHZJ010000003.1, read on the forward strand.
ACGCGCGCTTGCGCAGCGCGCGGCCGGGCGCGGCATCGAGCTCGTCGACGCACCGGTGTCGGGGGGCGTGCGCGGCGCCGTCGAGGGCACGCTGACGATCATGGTCGGCGGTGGCGAGGAGGCGGTGGAGGCTTGCAGGCCGATGCTCGAGACGCTCGGCAAGACGGTCCGCCACGTCGGGCCGGTCGGGGCGGGCCACGCGCTGAAGGCGCTCAACAACCTGCTCTCGGCGGTGCACCTGCTCGCGAGCTGCGAGGCGCTCGCGATCGGGCGCGGCTTCGGTCTCGATCCGCACGTGCTGGTCGAGACGATCAACGCTTCCACCGGGCGCAGCGCCTCGACCGAGCGCAAGCTGCCCGAGTTCATCCTCACCGAGTCCTACGACGCGGGCTTTGCGCTCGCGCTCATGGTCAAGGACATCGCGATCGCCGTGTCGCTCGGCGAGCAGCTCGGGATCGAGGCGGCGCTCGGGGCGCGGGCGCTCGAGCTGTGGCGCGAGGCGGCCGGTGCGCTGGGTGCCGACGCCGATCACACCGAGATCGCGCGCTGGGTCGACGCGCGGGCGGCGGCGGGGGAGGCGCGGTGAGCTACGAGATCGTGGCGGTCCGCTACGGCACCGTCCGCTCGCATAAGAGCGAGCTGTTCTACCGCTACCAGGCCTACGGCGAGCCCGACGCAAGCCAGGACATGGACTTCTTCTTCTACGTTCTGCGCCGCGGCGAGGAGGTCATCGTCGTGGACACCGGGTTTCGCCCGGCGGCGGCGGCGCCGCGCGGGCGCGAGTGCCTGACTGACCCGGTGCAGGCGCTCGCCCGCCTCGGCATCGATCCGGCGCGCGTCTCCCGTCTGCTGATCACGCACCTGCACTGGGACCACATTGGAAACGTCGAGCACTTCGCAGCGGCCGAGCTGTTGGTGCCCGCCACCGAACTCGAGTTCTGGTCGGCGCCGGTCGCGCGCAACGTGCAGTTCTGGGCGCACGTCGACCCCGAGGCCGTCGCGTTGATCGTGGGAGCCTGGCGTGAGGGGCGGGTGACCGCGATCGGCGAGCAGCAGGAGCTGGCGCCCGGGCTGCGCTCGATCACGGTCGGCGGCCATTCGCCCGGCCAGCAGGTGCTCTGCGTCGAGTCTGCCGGCGGCCGCGTCGTGCTCGCCTCCGACGCCGTGCACCTCTACGAGGAGCTCGAGCTCGAGCGTCCCTTCAGCGTGATGGTCAACCTGCGCGAGATGTGCGAGGGCTACGAGCTGCTCAAGCAGCTCCGAGCCGCAGGGGCGAGCATCGTCCCCGGCCATGACCCGCTGATCTGCGCGCGCTACCCCGATCTCGGCGGCGACGCCGCCGGCCTGGCATTCCGGATCGCCTGACGAGGACCGATGACGCTGACAGGACTAGCCGAGAAGGTCGCAGTCGTCACCGGCGGCGCGAGTGGGATCGGCGCCGCGACCGCGCGGCGGCTCTCCGCCGAGGGTGCCGCGGTGGTTGTCGCCGATCGTGACGGCGAGCGCGCCGGCGCGCTCGCGGCTTCGCTCGGCGGGCCGGCGCTTGGCCTTGCCGTCGACGTGGCCAGCGAGGAGCAGGTCGACACGCTGATCGAGCGGGCTGTCGAGCGCTTCGGCCGGGTGGACCTGCACCACCTCAACGCCGGCATCCCGGGCTCGCCGGCGCCGTTTGAGGAGCTGACGCTCGAGGACTTCGAGCGCGTGCTCGACGTCAACCTCCGCGGCGTCTTCCTCGGCCTGCGCGCGGCGTTTCGGCAGTTCGCGCGGCAGCCGGCGGGTGGCGCGATCGTGGTCACGGCGTCGATCGGGAGCCTGCGCGGGAGCTCCGACCTGATCCCCTACCACGTCTCCAAGCACGGCGTGCTCGGATTGATGCGCTGCGCCGCGGTGCACGGCGCCGACCGCGGCGTGCGCGTCAACGCGATTGCCCCCGGCATCATCCTGACGGGGCTGTTCGACGCCAGCGGCGCCGGCCCGGGAGGGGCGGCCGACTGGGAGAAGCGGGCGAGCATCGCACCGGCGCGGCGTCCGGGCACGCCCGAGGAGGTCGCCGACCTGGTCGCATTCCTGCTCAGCGAGGAGGCGGGTTTCCTGACCGGCGAGGTCATCTCGATCGACGGCGGCGCGACGGCGATGAACCCGCTGCGGCCGTCGGGCCAGCGCATCGGCCTCTGAGGCGCCACAGCGGCGGGGCTAGGAGGCGAGCGCCTCGGAGCGCGCGGCGGCCGATGTGGCCTTGACCGCCTCGATTCCGGTGGTCGCAGCCTGCTCGACGTGCGCCACGCAAGCCGCGCATGCGCCGTCGCCGTCGCGCGCCGCCACAGCGTCGTAGAGGCGGTGCATCTCCTCGACGGCGCGTTGCGGGCGCCCGGGCTGCGAGAGCGAGGCCGCACGGAGCATGCGGACTCGGGCCTGCAGGCCACCCAGGATCGAACGGATCGCCGTGTTCGAGGCGCCGTCGAGCAGCACGTCGTAGATGGCGTCCTTGGCGCGCAGCAGTGTCAGCGTGTCGGCGCCCTCGCCCACCACGGCCTCGAAGCCATCGACGGCCTTGCGCAGGGCCGCGAGCTGCTCGGCCGAGGCGCGCTCGACGAAGCGGCGCGCGGCAAGCGCTTCGAGCGAGGCGCGCACGTCGTAGAGGTCGGCGGCCTCCTCGGGCGTCGGCACGACGACGATCGCGCCGCGCTGGGGGATCGTCGTCACGAGTCCCTCGGCATCGAGCTCGCGCAGGACCTCGCGGATCGTCGTGCGCGAGACCCCGATCTGCTCGATCAGCTCGCGCTCGATCAGTCGCTGCCCCGGCTTGTAGCGGAAATCGAGGATGGCGTTGCGGACGATGTCGAGCACCTGGTCACGGAGCGGTGCGGCGACGCGTCCGACGCGCATCGACGTCTGCGCGGCGGGCTCGAGGAACGGGGGCTCGACCATCGGCGCGGAGTATTGCACTCCCGTGCGCCGGGGCGATCGTATGACCGTCGGTTGATAGCATGCCGCGTCGCGCCACCGTCGCCGCCCCCGGCGTGCTGGCGGAGGCGCGCAAGCGCTGGCGAGGGCGGGGTCGGGTGGCGGCGGCGGCGCTGCCCGGCGATACTGCAGCGGCAGCGTGCAGAGGGCGGAGCTGAAAGGAGCGTCGGTGGCTGAGCTTGCGCGGGAGATGGTCGCGGTAGGGGGCCGCCAGACGGCCTACTTCACGGGCGGCGATGGCGAGCCGCTCGTGTTCCTGCACGGCGGCGGCATCGTCGAGGGCGTCGACTGCTTCAGACCGCTCGCCGACCGCTTCCGCTTCATCGCGCCGCAGACGCCGGGCTTCGACCGCACCGAGCTGCGCCCGCCGATCGGCAGCATCGATGAGCTGGTCGAGCACAACGCCCGGCTGCTCGACGAGTTGGGTGTCGGCTCATTCGCACTGGTCGGGCACTCGCTCGGCGGCTGGGTCGCGGCGTCGTTTGCCGCCGCGCATCCCGACCGGGTGCGCTCGCTCGTGATCGCCGCTCCCTACGGGCTGGATGCTCCGCTCGCCAACACGCGCGCGATGTCGAGCGAGGAGCTCTACGCCGCGCTGACCTCCGACCCGACGATCTTCGAAGGCCGCATTCCGGAGGGCGAGGACGCCGAGTTCGACGCGGCGCGCGCGCTCGAGGGCGCATCGCTGAGCGGCTTCGTGCCCGGGCCGTTCGACCCAGCGCTGCCGGCGAAGCTGGCGAGCCTGTCGATGCCGCTGCTCTTGCAGTGGGGGGAGGAGGACCGCATCGTGCCGGTGGAGCACCTGCCGCTGTGGCAGGCCGCGCTGCCGGCGGCGCAGGTCGCCAGCTACCCGGGTGTCGGCCACCTGCTGTTCTGGGAGCATCGCCCGGCGGTCGACGCGATCGCCGAATTCGCCTCTCGCTGAGGCCGCCGCGATAGGCTCGCTCCGGACGCCGTCGCTGATCCGCTGTAGGGTGTTGTATGACGGTCAGGCGATAGCTGATTCAATCCCCACCCACGGAGAACTGAGTGAGCTCGACCAGCCAGAAGGACACCGCGGCGCCAAGCCCGCCGGAGCCCGACCTCACGCCCGATGAGCTGATCGCGCGCGCGATCGCGATGCGGCCGAAGCTGATCGCAGCCCAGGCGGAGACGGAGGAGCGCACCTACTATTCGGAGGAGATCCATCAGGATCTGCTGGCCTCCGGCTTCTACCGCCTCTACATTCCACGCCGCTACGGCGGCTACGAGTTCGACGCGCCGACCTACATGCGTGTCGTGATCGAGCTCTCGCGCGGCTGCGTCTCCACCGGCTGGTGCGCCGCGCTCGCCGCCGCCCACGCGCTCCAGATCGCGTCCTGGTTCGAGGAGCGGGCGCAGGCGGAGATCTTTGGTGACGGCGACTTCCGCGCCGCGTCGGTGGCCGCGCCGATCGGCACCGCCCGACCCGTCGAGGACGCATGGGAGCTGAACGGGAAGGTCGGCTACTGCTCCGGCATCCCGTACTCCACGCACTACATGGGCCAGGCGCTGATCGCCGATCAAGACGGCACCCCGAGCGAGCGGATGATGCTGTTCGTCGCGCCGCGCAGCGAGTTCACGATGCTTGACGACTGGGGCGATCTGCTCGGCCTCAAGGGCAGCGGCTCGCAGAGCATCGTCTTCGAGAACGGCATGATCCCGGCGCACTGGGCGCTCGAGGACACGCTGATGGTCGACTTCGACGTCAGCGGCGGCACGCCGGGGCTGCGTCTGCACGGCAACCCGCTCTACGGCGGCCGCGCGCTCGCCTGCTTCACGATGACGCTCGGGGCGATCATGGTCGGCGCCGCCTACCAGGCCCTCGACGAGTACGAGATCCTGCTCGACACCAAGCTGACGCACCTGCCGCCGCTGCAGCCGCGCCGCCTGGACCCCGACTTCCAGCGCTGGTTCGGGTCGGCGCTCGCCAAGGTGGCGACGGCCGAGGCGGCGCTGCTCAACTGCGCCGACCAGCACATGGAGATCTGCGCGCGCGCCGCCGAGGGCGCGCCCTACACCTACGGCGACGACATGCGGCTCGGCTGCATCGCGCGCGAGGTGATGATCCAGACCTGGGAGGTCATGCAGTCTGAGATCTTCCGCACCGCCGGCTCGAGCGCCGGTGCGCGCGGACAGCGGCTCGAGCGCATCTACCGCGACATGTCGATCGGCAACAGCCACCGCAACACGATGCTGCGGGAGTGGGCGTTCGGCGAGCTCGCGCGCGAGTACCTCGGGCTGCCGCGGCTCGGACCGGGCAACGTGCAGCAGGTTCGCCGCTAGCGCACGTCGACCCGATCGCCGCAGCGGCCGAATCAACGATCTAGGGGACGGCGGGCGCGGCGTCGAGCGGGAGCTCGAGGCGCTCGCGGGCGAGCTGGCGTGCGATCCACTCCTCGGAGGGCGCGGCGGGGTCGCTGAGCCCGGTCAGCATGAAGCGCGCGATCCGCTCGAGCTCCTCGCCGGCGTCGCGCTCGGCGGCGCCGGCGACGCGCAGCGCCTGCTGGACGCCGTCCCAGGCGTAGCGCATCGCCTGGCGCGCCAGCGAGCCGAGGCGCACGCCCTCGGCGTTCGCAGCCGCCGCCTCGCGCAGCAGCAGCCGGGCGGTCGCGGCGCGGGCGACCGCCGCGCCGAGCCAGCGCTGGTGGTCGGGGTCGAGCGCCCGCGATCGCGGCGCGGCGCGCACGATCTGCTCGTGGATCTCGGCCGCCCGCGCGGCGGCGCCGGCGAAGACGGCGGCAAGTGCCGCCGGCGGAACCGAGGCCGTCCAGTCATCGACGGGAGCCTGGACCGCCGCAGCGAACGACTCCGGGATCAGCGCCTGCTCCAGCTCGATGGCGCCGACGCAGCCGCCCCCGCCGGCGCCGGCGTCGTGCAGCTCGAACTGCGCGCGCGCAGCCAGGAAGCGCAGCGCGCCGGACCCTCCTTCGGCGACGCGCGCGACGCCCAGTACGTGCGTGGCGAAGCGGGCGCCGGCGACGCGCGCGAAGCTGCCCGAGACGACCCAGCCGCCGTCGCTGCGCGTCGCGGTCGCATCGCTGGCCGGGGCCGAGGCCGCGCGCAGGTCGCCGTCGACGTCGAACAGCACCCGGGCCCGCGCGGAGCCGACCGCCAGCGAGGCTGCGCACCAGGCGCTCGCCGGGCCGCCGCGCGCGAGCTCGGAGACGACGGCGATGAACTCGCCGAGGTCAAGGCCCAGGCCGCCGTCGCGCGCCGGTAGCAGCGTCGCGTAGAAGCCGCGCTCGAGCAGCAGGTCGTGGGTCTCCGGCGCGCAGCAGCCGCTCGGCTCCCCCGCCGCTGCGCGGCTTCGCAGGTGCGCGCCCAACTCGCGCGCGAGCTCGGACGGCTCGCTCATCCGCGCACCTCGACGTGCGGCCGGTCGGGCTTCAGCGCGGCGCCCTCGACGAGGCCGAGGCGCTCGCGGGCGAGCTCGCGCCAGGCCCAGTCGCGGGTCACGTTGCCCAGGTGCCCCCAGTCCATCGCGACGTCGCGGAAGATCCGCTCGATCCGCCCGCCGCTTCGCGCTGCGCTCGTTCCCGCTGTGCGGAAGAGGTCCTCCTGCAGCGCGGTCCAGGCCAGCGTCAGCGCCTCGCGCGCCAGCACGTTGAGCTCGAGGTCGTCGGCGCGCGTGAAGATGCGCCCCTCCTGCGCGAAGCGGCGGCTGTACTCCGACCACTGCCGGGCGACGGCCGCCAGCAGCGTCTCCGCCGCCGCCGCGCCGGCGATCGCCTGGCCGAACCAGCGCTGGTAGTCGGCGTCGAGGTAGCGCGCCACGATCGGCGGGCGCTGGGTCCGCCGCGTTCGGATCAGCGACTCGTACTCCTCGAGCGCACCCTTCAGCGCGCCTGTGGCGAGCGCGCTGAGCTCGCTCTGGAAGACGCTCAGGGTCCGGCCTGCGTACAGCGGGTTGCCGTGCAGCCGAAGCCCCGGGCTCTGGGTCGTGTCGGTGTCGACGAGCCACTGGCCCTCGAGCACGCTGTGCGCGGGCACGTAGGCGCGCTCCATCTGGATGCTCTGCGAGCCGCTGCCCCGGAGGCCGAGCGTGTCTCCCCAGTCGTCGAGCATCGTCCACTGGCTGCGCGGGACGACGAACAGCAGCATCTGCCCGGGCGGGCCGCCCGGCTGCGCGGGAGCCTCGAAGGTCTGTCCCATGTAGTGGGTGGCGTACGGGGCCCCCGAGCAGTAGCCCCACGTGCCGGTGATCTCCCAGCCCTCGCCGCTGCGCACGGCCTGCCCGGCGGGGGCGGCGACCGCGGGGCAGCGGAAGTCGCCGTCGCCGAACGCCTCGCTCTGGGCCGGCTCACCGAACAGCGTGGCGAGGTGGAGCGCGTGCGCGGAGGCGAGGCAGAGGGACCACGCCGTCGAAAGGTCGCCGGCGGCGATCTCCATCACCACTCGCAGGAAGTCGCCGAGCTCGAGCTCGAGACCGCCGTAGCGCCGCGGTACGAACATGCGATAGAAGCCCGCCGCGAGGAAGTCCGCGTGCGTCTCCTGCGAGTAGTAGCTGCGCTGCTCGGTCGCGCTCGCCCGCTCGACCAGCACCGGGCGCAGCGTGCGCGCCGCCGCGACGAGCTGCTCTGCGACGTCGGTGCTCAGGGCTCGCCCCGCATCGACGCGCGCAGTCCTGCCGTCGCCTCGAGGTCGAGCTCGAGCCCCTCCGGGTCCTGCTCGGGGTCACCGCTGACCACGACGCCGTAGTCGCGGGCGGCGCCCGCGATCGTCACGTAGCCGTCGCGCACGTCGCGCTTGACCAGTTCCGGGTCGCGCTCGAGCGCCGCGCCCCAGCCGCCACCGGCGCAGTTGACGTAGCGCAGGACCGCGTCGGGCTGGGTCTCCCAGAACGGCACGCGGTGGGGATACTGGTAGACCCCGCCCGGGGCCGGCTCGCCTGTGCGCGGGTCGAGCACGCCGGCGACCGCCGTCGCGTCGGCATAGGAGCCGGGGCCTGCCTGCGAGAGCGCGGGCCCGCGCCGGCCCTCGTCCCACAGCCAGATCCCGCCCGTGCGCCCGTCGCCGCCGCCGTTGACGCCGAAACCCGGAGCGACCTTGAAATGCAGCGACATCAGGTGGTGCTGGGCCGCCGTCAGCCACAGTGAGTCGCGCAGCATCGCGGCGCCGCCGCGGTAGAGCCCGGCACCGGCGCTGTCGGGGACGATCTCGTGACGCAGCACGACGACCGGAGCGTCGGACTCGATCGCCTCGACGGCCACGCCGATGCCGTTGGCCTGGTAGGAGAGCATCTGGCTGTCGGCGTCGCCGTAGCGATTCGCGCCGAAGGGCCCGACCTCGCCGCCGACCTGCGCCGCCGAGATCCATGGCCGCCCGTCGGCCAGCAGCCCGTTGGCCATGTGGATGTTGGCGCTGCCGCGGTCGCCGGCGATCGCGGCCGGCCCGACCGCCTGGGCGAGGGCGCGCAGCAGTGCCGAGAGAATCACCTGGCTCTGCTCCCAGTAGGCGAACACCGCGCCGTCGGGCGGGAGCGCGCTGACCACCGTGCCCTCCGGCATGACGATGTCGATCGGGCGCGTGGTCCCCGAGGTGAACCAGCCGTGCGGGTCGAAGATCGACTTGAACGCGACGCCGACGCTGGTCTTCGCGTCGAGCGCGGTCGCGTTGATCGCGCTCCGTGCCTGGCGCGAGGTGCCGCTGAAGTCGACCTCCGCGCGGCTGCCGCGCTTGCTGATGCGCACGCGCACGAGGTACTCCTCGTCGTCGGCGACCGCGTCGCAGTCGGCGAGGTCCTCGCCGACCCAGTCCCCGTCGGGTATCTCCGCCAGGGCGACGGCCATCCGCTCGGCCGAGGCGTCGCAGACGTAGACCATCGAACCGAGCACCGCGTCGAGCCCGTAGCGCTCGATGCTCTCGAGCAGCAGCCGCTCGCCGAGCTCGAGCTCGGCGACGCAGGTAAGCATGTCTGGGGCGAGGATCTCGCCGAAGCGGACGTTGTCGAAGATCAGGCTCCAGGTTTCGTGGACCGGCCTGCCGGCGCGGAACAGCGCCTGCGGGGCGAGCACGAGGCCGTTCTCATAGACGTTGCGCTTGGCGAGGCTGAAGCCGCCCGGCACCATGCCCCCCATGTCGAGCTGGTGCGCCTTCATGTTCACGAAGCACGCGAGCCGGCCCTGGTGGAAGACCGGGCGCGTGAAGAGGACGTCGTTGACGTGCGTGCCGTTGCGGTAGGGGTCGTTCGCGACGATCACGTCGCCGGGCTGCAGGCGATCGAGCCCGTACTCCTCGACCGTGTTGCGCACCGAGTCGGTCATCGTGCCGGTGAACAGCAGGATGCTCGCGCTCATCGCCGGCGTCGGGTAGCCGCGCTCGGGCGGCCCGGTCAGCGTCGCCGCGAAGTCGTAGAAGTCGCGCAGGATCGGCGAGAACGCCGCCGTCAGTACACGGCTGCACATGTGCTCGACGATGTAGCCGAAGCGGCTGGCGAGCACCGTGGCGGTGAAGCGGTCACAGCCGTAGCGCTCGGCGAACTGTTCGCGGCTGAGCTCGCGGATCAGCGGCTGCGCGGCGCCCTCGATCATGCCGGCTCGATCACGATCTCGCCGAAGCGGCCGACTCGCGCGAGCTGGCGCGGGCAGACGAGTGTCGTCGACAGGCCCTCGCGGATCACGGCCGGGCCCTCGAAGGTCGCGCCGATCGGCAGCGTGTCACGCGTGTACTCGGCGGCGTCAACGTGCTCGCCCTCGAGGTGGCGGATCTGCACGCTCCGCCGCGGCGGCGGCATCGGCTCACCGCTGGGCTCCTGAGCCGTGAACTCGACCTTCTCGGAGCCGATCACGAGCTCGACGCGGTAGCTCACGCCCTGCACGGGCACGTACTCGAAGCGGTTGCCGTAACGGCGTTCGTAGGCGTCGTGGAAGCGTTCGATCAGCGCCTGTGCCTCGATCGGGCCCGGTGGCACCTCGACGAACGGCGTCTCCCAGCTCTGGCCGTAGAGGCGGCCGTCGAAACTCCGCCGCACGACGCCGGCAGCGGGGTCGACGCCGGCGCGCTCGCGCAGGCGTCGCTCCATCTCCTCGAACACGGCCGCGATCGCCGGCTCCTGCTCGGGCGAGAGCATCACGTAGGAGCTGCGGCTGTCGTAGTACACGAGGTCGCTGGACAGCAGTCCGAGCGCCGAGAAGAGCCCGGGGTGGGGGGGCACGATCAAACGCCGGACGTGCATCAGCTCGAGTGCCGCCGGCAGCAGCATCGGTCCCGCGGCTCCGTAGGCGATCAGGCTGAAGTCGCGCGGGTCGCCACCGTGCCGGATCGCGACGTTGGCGATTTCCTCGGCGATGTTCGTGGCGGCGATCCGGTAGGCGAAGGCGATCCGCTCCTCGAGGCTGAGGTTCGTTTCGAGCCCCGCGAAGGCGCGCTCGGCTGCCTCGACGTCAAGCGCCAGCTCGCCCGCGGCGAACTCGTCGGGATCGAGGATCCCCATCAGCAGGCAGGCGTCGGTGATCGTCGGCCGGCTGCCGCCGCGGCCGTAGCAGGCGGGTCCGGGATCAGCGCCGGCGCTGTTGGGACCGACGCGGACGTCTCCCGACGGCGAGATCGAGACGATGCTGCCGCCGCCGGCGCCGACGCTCGAGATCTCGGTCGAGAGCGCGTTGATGATCAGGTCGTGCTCGAGCTCGAAGGTGTTGTTGACGAACGGCTGCCCGTCCACGACGAGCGAGATGTCGGTGGAGGTGCCGCCGACGTCGCAGCAGATCAGGTTCTCCTCGCCCAGCGCCGCGCCGAGTCGGGCGCTCGACATCGTGCCGGCTGCGGGGCCTGCGAAGACGATCCGGAAGGGCTTCTCGAGCGCCTCGGCCCACGGCAGCAGGGTCGCCGCGCAGTCGGCGAAGTTCAGCCTGCCGGCGAAGCCGCTGGAGCGAAGCTCGCCGTCGAGCTCGTGTGCGTAGCGGGTGAAGATCAGCTTCATCAGGACGTCGATGACCGTCGTCGACGCGCGCGCGTACTCCTTCGCCAGCGGCGAGGTCTCCGAGGAGATCGAGACCGGCACCTGCGCGCCGACGACCTCCGCGACGAGCTCGCGCAGGCGGCGCTCGTGCGCGTCGTTGACGTAGGCGTTGAGCAGGCAGATCGCGACGCCCTCGACGTTGCAGCGCTTGAGCACCTCGAGCTGGGCGCGTGCCTGGGTCTCGTCCAGCGGCAGGTAGACGCTGCCGTCGGCCAGCAGCCGCTCGACCACGCCGCGGCGCAGGTAGCGCGGCACGAGCGGCCTCGAGACGTCGCCGAAGGAGCGCCGCCATGAGGTGTCGGTCTGCGCCGCCGGCGGGCGCCAAACGCGGCCGCGGTCGAGCATGTCGCGGTGGCCCTCGGTGGTCAGGAAGCCGACCTTCGGCAGGGCCCGGGTGATCACGGCGTTCAGCCCCATCGTGCTCGCGTGGTTGAAGACCGGGTGACCCTCGAGACCGAGCCGGCGCGCGCCAACCACGACCGGCGCCGCGGGATCGCGGGCGTCGCTCGGAACCTTGGTCACGGCGATCTTGCCGTCGCGGATCGCAACGACGTCCGTGAAGGTGCCGCCGACGTCGACGCCGAGCACTACTCGAGGCCCCGCGCGATCTGCAGCCCGAGCGGCACGTAGGAGCCGAACGGCGGCGCCGGCTCACGGGTCAGCGAATGCAGGCAGCGCTGGCACTTCGCCACGTTGAAGAAACCGCCGTCGCTGAGCACGCGGTAGGCGGCGAGCTCCTGCGCCCCGCACTCGGGGCAGGTCCCCTCGACCGGGCTCCGCTGCACGTGCAGGTGGCGCTCGGTTGGCCGCTGGAAGGTGTGCGCCATCAGGCCGCCTGCCCGCCGCTCACCGGCCGAGCTCTTCGCGCAGCGCCGGTGCCCCCAGCGCGAAGGCCTTGGCGCCGATGCCGCTCGCCAGCTCGAAGACCTCCATGATCTCCTCCCGCGTGGCGCCGAGTGCGAGCGCGTTGCGGACGTGCTGGCGCAGGCCGGGCTCGAACATGTGCGTCGCGGAACAGTCGAACGCGGTGTAGATCAACTCCTTGACCTTCGGCGCGAGCGGGCCGTGCTCCCACGACCACGACGAGAAGGCGGTGTAGGCGGCGAAGAACTCCGCGTCAAGGCGGAGCACCCCGTCCCAGAAGTCGTTCCAGTAGCCCCGTTTGGTCGTGAAGTCGGCCTTGATCTCTTCCTCGCGAGCGCTCAGCGGCCCTCGCTGGAGCGGCTGGCCGGCTGCCTCGAGCTCCTCCAGCAGGATCGGGACGCCCACGTTGGTGGCGTGAATGCCCATCGTCGCGGTCAGCTCGAGCGTCTCGATGACCTCGGCCGGACTCGCGCCGAGGCTCAGGGCGCGGCGCAGGTGGTACCGAACGCCCGGGCCGTAGAGGTGGGTGGCGGCCGCGTCGACCGAAAGCTGAACGAGCGCCTTGACCTTGGGCTCAAGTGCGCCGTGGCGCCAGGGGTGTGCCGCCAGCTGCAGGTAGCGCTCGAAGAAGCCGGGGTCGATCGCGAGGAAGTCGTCCCAGTCCGCGTTCCAGGCGCCGTGGGCGGCTACCCACTCCTCACGGATGCGATCGCTGTCGACGGTCTCCTCGCTCACGCCGCTCCTCTCCCCGGCCGGCCGCCCGGGCGTCCGGGCGCTCAGCTCGCGCCGGCCGGCTCGCTTGCAAAGCTTGCCAGCACGGCGTCGGCGCGGCGGAACGCCTCCATGCCGGCGGGCACGCCGCAGTAGACGGCCGCCTGCAGCAGCGTCTCCCTGATCTCGGTCTCGGTGGCGCCGTTGGTGAGTGCGCCGCGCACGTGCACCTCCAGCTCGTGCCCGCTGCCCAGTGCGGTCAGCATGCCGAGGTTGATCAGGCTGCGGGTGCGCCGGTCGAGCCCGGGGCGGGTCCACACCGCGCCCCAGCAGTACTCGGTGACGAACTCCTGCATCGGGCGCATGAAGTCGGTGGCCGCGGCGAGCGAGCGGTCGACGTGCTCGGCGCCGAGCACCTCGCGCCGGAGCTCGAGCCCCCGGTCGAAGCGTTCCTCCGCCGTCGGCGTGCCCGTGGCTATGGGGGTAACGTGAGCAGACGGCATGCCGGTCATACAGTATCTCTCCTTTCGGCTTGCTCGAAGCGGCGTCCCGGCCGCATCGACGCCGGCCAGATCCCGGACTTGCCGGGGGCGAGGATGCCGTTGGGGTCGAGCGCGTCCTTGATCGTCTCGTTGAAGCGGCGCTGGGCGTGGTCGTTGAAGCTGTACTGCTCGGCCGCCAGGTCCATGAAGTCGAGGTGCGCGCGGTACTCGCCGTAGCCGTGGTTGGCGGCCTCGCGCACGAGCAGCTTGCAGGTGTCGTAGGCGCCGCGGACCTGCGTTTCGTCCGCGGTGTCGAACAGCACCATCGTGATGTGGACGAAGCTGCGCGCGTTGATCGCGAGCATCGCGCCGAGGTAGTCGAGCCTGGCCTCGCGCTCGATCAGCCCGCGCATCAGGTCGCGGACGGCCAGCCCGTCACGCCCGGTGAGCGGGGCGACCGGCGAGAAGCCGACGTGGCCGCCGGAGACCTCGCCGCCGTACCAGCCGGTCATGAAGTTCATCTCGAGATCCGGCACCCCTGCCTGAATGCGCTCGGCCGGGAGCGCCAGCCCGGGAGCCTGCGCCGGCGTGGTCTTCGTCCCCCACACCTCGACGCCGGGGATGCTCTCGAAGGCAGCTTTGACCTTCGCGAAGCGGTGGTCGACGACCACCTCGTCGCCGTGGAGGGCGGCGCGCATCATCCAGCGCCCGGTCTCGAGCTCGCGTGCGATCCGCTCGATCACCGGTTCGGGGATCGGTCCCTCGCCGTCCCACCACTGCGAGCGCCGCGAGCTGAACGAGGCGAAGATCAGCGTGTTGCAGACCTGCGGGACCATCCGGATCGTGCCGTCGAGCGAGAGCCGGCGCAGCGTGTCGAGCATCGGTGCGACGTCATCGTCGCGCCAGGCGCGCACCCAGAAGGGCATGTAGCTCTCCGGGAACGGCATCAGCCAGACGCCCATCTTCGTGACGATCCCGAAATTGGACTGCATGAAGAGCTGGTCGGGCGTCGGGCCGAGGCCGCGCTTGTACACGTTCCAGGAGCGGTTGTTCGGCATCGCGCCCATGCCGGTACGCATCAGCTCGCCGTTGGGGAGCACGACCTCCATGCCGCACTGGGCGCCCATGTCAACGCCGTAGGGAAGGTAGGTGCAGCCGTGATCGAGCGTGTTGCCGATCACGCTGCCCCAGCCCAGATCGGCGCACGACAGCATCAGCTTGTGCCCGCCCGCGGTGATCGCCTCGTAGAGGTCGAACCAGCTGACCCCCGGCTCGACGACGGCGTAGCCGAGCTCGTCGTTGATCTCGAGCACGCGGTTCATCCGGCGCAGGTTGACCACGACCGAACCGCGGACGCGCGGCGAGGAGCCGCCGTAGCCGTTGTTGCGCCCCTGCGAGGTCACCCACAGCGGCACGCGGTGCTCGTTGGCGATCCGCAGGATCGCCTGGATCTGCTCGACCGAATCGGGGGCCAGCACGGCCGCGGCCTCGTATTCGTCCCAGTCGAGGTGCCAGAACGGGTCGCGGTACTCGCGCATCTCGTTTGGCGCGGTCAGCACGCCGGCGGAACCGACGACGGCGCGGAAGGCGTCGAGGGCGGATTCGAACGCGCGCTCCGTCAGCCCCGGCGGAAGGGCGGTGCCCAACTGGTCAGCCATGCGGAACGATCACCCCACTCAGGTCGCGTTTCTCGATCGAGGCCATCAGCGCGTCGTTGATCCCCTCGAGCGGATAGCGGCTGGTGATGATCGGCTCGGGGGTCACCCAGCCATCCTCCATCATCGCGATGAAGCGCGGGAGGTCGTGACGCATGCGCACGTTGCCGTTCTGGGCACTGAGGATCGCGCGGCTCTGGACCGCGATCGCGACCTGGGGGACCGTGACGGTCGCGTCGGCGCGCTCGACACTGGTGAGGACGACGGTCCCGGCGCGCCGCGACATCAGGATCGCCTGGGCCTGCGCGCTCGCGAGCGTCGCGGCCTCGAGCACGTAGTCCGCGCCGCGGCCGGCGGTGAGGCGCTGCACGTGGGCGACCGGATCCTCGGTTTGCGGGTCGACCAGGTCGGTGGCGCCGAGCTCGCCGGCGAGCTCGCGCCGGTAGGCGATCGGGTCAACCGCGATGATCTGGCGCGCGCGCGCGAGCTTGGCCGCCTGCACCATCCACTGGCCGAGGTGGCCGAGGCCGACGACGGCGACGCTCGACCCGGCCTGGACCTGGGCGACGTTGAAGACCGCGCCAAGACCGGTCGTGATGCCGCAGCCGAGCAGGCCGAGCCACTCGTCGGGGAGGTCGCTCGTCACCGGGAAGACCTGGTTGGCGCTCACGTTCATGACCTCGGCGTAGCCGCCGACGTTGCCCGCGGCGCTGACCGGGTGCCCGTCGCGGCGATCGGCCACATGCGGCCAGATCCCGGCGCGGTCGAAGGTCTCCGAGCACTGGTCGGGGCGGCCGATCGAGCAGTAGAAGCAGACTCCGCACTCGGAGGTGCCGGGCACGATCGCGCGCTGGCCGACCTTGATGTGCGTGACGCCGGCACCGACCTCGACGACCTCGCCCATCGAGGCGTGCCCGAGGATCGTCGGCGGGATCTTGCCGAGCTCGCCGCGCCAGTTGACGCAGTCCGTCGAGCAGAACGGCGAGGCGCCGGTGCGCAGCAGCACCCGCCCCGGGGCTGGGTCGAGGTAGTCGATGTCCTCGACGACGAACGGCTCGTTGAACTCGACCAGCAGCGCTGCGCGCATCTCGTCTCCCGCTTGACGAGGGGCATCGTACGACGATCATTCAAGCGGGGGAGTCCGGCTCGTTTCGGGCGCCGCGATGGCCATGCGACCGGCCCGATCGCTCCGGCGGTAGCCTAGCCCGGCCGCGGCACCCGCTGGCGCCGGCGGCAGGCAACGGAGGAGAGCGCGATGAGCATGGTTGAGACAGTCAGAGGGCCGGTCGATGCCAGCGAGCTCGGCACGACGCTCCCGCACGAGCACATCCTGATCGTGGAGCCCGAGGCGCTGGCGAACTGGGGCCACGCCTACGGCCCCTGCTACTGGGACGAGGAGGTTCGCGTCGCCGATGCGATCGCGCGGCTGACCGCGGTCAGCGAGGCCGGGATCCGCACGATGATCGACCCGACCGCGCCGGGACTCGGACGTTATATCCCGCGGATCCAGCGCATCAACGAGGCCGTCGACCTCAACATCGTCGTGGCGAGCGGCCTCTACGCGTTCCTGGCGCTGCCCAACTTCCTCGTCTACCGCGACGTCGACGCGATCGCCGAGCTGTTCGTGCGCGAGCTTCGCGAGGGCATCAACGACACGGGCGTGAAGGCCGCCTTCCTGAAGTGCGCCGTCGAGGCACATGGTCTCACCGGCGATGTTCCGAGGGTCCTCGCGGCGGTCGCGGCGGCGAGCGTCGAGACCGGGGCGCCGGTGATGGTTCACACCAATGCCGCGGCGCGCACCGGCTTCGCGGCGCTCGAGACGTTGACCGCCGCCGGTGTCGACCCGGCGCGGATCCTGATCGCACACATGGGCGACAGCAATGACATGGAGTATCTGCGCGCGGTCGCCGCCTCCGGCGCGTGGCTGGGACTCGACCGTTTCGGGATCGATCACTTCAACCCGACCGCCGACCGGATCCGCACGCTGCTGCGTCTACTCGACGAGGGCTACGGCAACCGCGTGCACCTCTCCCACGACGCCGCCTGCTTCATCGACTTCTTCACCGGGAACCCGGCCTTCGCGGGCGAGAAGCCCGACTATCTGCTGGTCACGACGACGGTGGTGCCGGAGCTGCTCGCCGCCGGCGCGACGCAGGCAGACATCGACCAGATGATGGTCAAGAACCCGGCCGGGTTCCTCGCCGGCTAGTGCGTTCCGGCCGAGGCGCTGACGGAAAAGCCGGCGGTCGGCGACCAGCGCGCAGCGGCGCCGGCACGGCCGCAGGACCCGTGTCGTGGCGACGCTGGACGTATGTTCGAGCCGCCCAGAGGGCGGGTGGATGGTTGACGAGCCGCGCGAGAGCCGCCTGGGGCGGTTCGTTGTCTTTGGTGATGGTGTTCGGAAAGGCGCTTGACCGCGCGGCACAAGCTTGGAGGATTCGCTGATGCTTCAGATGACCGATCTCTGCCTGGATGAGAGCGTCGACGAGATCGCCTCGCAGGCCCTGGGGTTGCTGTACGAGGAGGTGTGGGGCGAGGAGCCGCTTGCCTTGCGCGCCCATCGCGACGAAGACGGACTGCTGTTGCTGCTGCGCTTCGACCCCGAGCCGATGGAGCTCGCCGCCGGGCCGTCATCGGCGCCGGTGACCGACCGTTCATTCATGGCGCTGCCCGAGTTGGTTGCCGAGGCCGTCCGTGTGCGGACGGCAGAGACGCTCGTACCGCGAAACGTCAATGTGTCCGTGGAGCGCGGTCTGGCGGTGTTCGCGTTCAGCGCGTAGGCCTGCTCGCGGTCACGGTCCGGCGAACTGTTCACGCAGGGCCAGCACGTCGTTCACATACTGCCGCGTGACGGCGAACATCCCGTACCTGCGAACTGACACCAGGCCCTGGACGTAACCGGCGATCGCGAGTCGTAGATCGCCGCGCGTGGCGACCAGCAGGGCGTGGAGGTAGAGCACACCGCCGCGGACGTTGTCGATCGCGGAGGCGGGCGCGAGCGGGACCCCCAGCGTCAGTGTGTCCTGGATCCAGGCCCACGTCCCGGGCAGGATCTGCATCACGCCGCGCGCGTCGGCGCTGGAGACGAGTGCATTGTTGAAGCCGCTCTCTTCCCAGGCGATCGCCGCGCCGAGCCAGGCGGCAATCCGGTTCTCGGCGGCTATCTGCTTCACCTGCGAGACCGTGACACGCTGGACGGTGGGGTAGGGCGGACCGCCCTGCGACGGCGTCCCTCCGGGGACGGTGAGGATCGCGCCGGCGATCAGCAGCGCGGTCGGGCTGAGGTGGTTGAGGCGGGCGAGCTGGCTCGTGCTGACGCCGGCGCGCGCGGCGACCCCGGTGAGCGTGTCGCCGGGCTGGACGACGTACGGGCGGGTTGGTGGTGGTGCGGCGACGGCGCTCGGCGCTGTCCCCGGGACGGTCAGGGTTGCGCCGGCGATCAGCAGGGCGGTCGGGCTGAGGTGGTTGAGGCGGGCGAGCTGGCCCGTGCTGACGCCGGCGCGCGCAGCGAGACCGCTGAGCGTGTCGCCCGGCCGCACCGTGTAGCGATGGGTCGTCGGCGTGGTGCGACGCGCGGTTCTCGGCCCTGTTCCCGGGACGGTGAGCGTGGCGCCGGCGATCAGCAGCGCGGTTGGCCGGAGGTGGTTGAGGCGGGCGAGCTGGCTCGTGCTGACGCCGGCGCGCGCGGCGAGACCGCTGAGTGTGTCGCCCGGCCGCACCGTGTAGTGATGCGTCGGCGGCGCGATGCGGCGCGCGGGTCTTGGCGCGGCGCGCGAACGGCTTCCGGCGCCTGGGGGCGGTATGCGTAGCACCGAGCCGGCGATGAGCCGGGCGTCCGGTGCGAGGTGGTTGGCGCCGGCGAGGGCAGTGATCGAGACGTGATCGGCGGCGGCGATCGAGGTCAGCGACTCCCCGGGTGCGACCGTGTGATGGAGATCCGCATGTGCACCCGCAGGAACAGCGAGCGCCGCTACCGCCGCGAGCGGCAGGACGATCCGCAAACGCATTGACTCCAGTGTGACCCCGCCGAAGCGCGGCGAGCAGCGCTGCACGACGGCTTTCACCGCCCCGCACCGCGTCTGGCTGCCCCACGGGGCCAAATTCAGCGGCGCCGCGCGATTCGAGTTCAGGGCATCGCCGTCAGCAGCCTGCTGACGATGCCGCGCGCGTACCGTCCGCAATCGCCGTGCAGAAAGCGCTCGAACGCGTCCGCGTTCCCGTCATCGCTGATCGAGCGCACGATCGCGTACGGGGTTGCCGATTCGATGCACACCTGTGCCACGGCGGCGCCCTCCATCTCGACCGCGAGGCCGTCGGGAAAGCGCCGGCGCAGGTCGCGGATCTGCGCGGGATTCATGAACTGGTCGCCGCTCAGCACGAGGCCCTTGGCGACCGTGCCTTCGTTGCCGGGGTCCGCCGCGAGGAACTGCTGCGCGGCGTCGTATGCGAGCGAGCTGACGGCGTCATCGGTGGCCAGCCTCGTCGTGCCAAGGGTCGGGACGTGGTAGCGGGGGAATATCGGACGCGCGTCGAGGTCGTGGTGGACGAGATGGGTGGCGACGACGACGTCGCCGACCGCGAGTTCGTCGGACACGCGCCCCGCCGCCCCGGTGAGCACGACACACTGGACGGCGAAGTGTTGGACGAGCAGCGTTGTGGTGGTGGCCACGGCCGTCTTCCCGATGCCGGCGACGACGGCGACCGCCTGATGGCCGTGCAGGACGCCGCGGTAGAAGGTCCGGTTGATGACGCGGTCGGCACACGGCGCGTCGAAATCGGCGAGCAGCGCGTCGAGCTCTCGGTCCATGGCTGCGAGGATTCCCACCCGGGCACCCGCGCGGTCCACCGGACTAGCCATGGCGGCGCGCGTCGCCTGCGCTCATGCGCTGAAGCATCCCAGGACTATCCGTGAGCGGCGGCCCGACCGGCGCGCGCCCGCGACCTCACGGGACACGCCGCGGACCCGCAGATGCCGTGGCCGCGGTCGCGAAACGGCGGCGGCGTGCGCTGGACGCTGGTCAAGCTGATCGCCGGCCCTGCCGATGAGAATTGGCATGATCCTTGCGGTTCCCCGGCGCCAGGCCGACTGGTCGAACTCGTGAGCTGGCCCTACTCGCGGCTCCTCGGACGACCGCTCGACGCAGCGGAGCTGGCGGGACTTGGGCCGTACATGACGATCCAGGTCGGCGGGCCGCTCGAGGGTTTCGTGGCGCTCACCGCCGATGTCGTGGCCCAGCAGGTTTCCGTCGTGTCGCGTTGGGGTTCCGGCTCGCTGCGCCACGAGCAGAACGCGACCGGGCTGGACCTCGAAACCGGAGAGGCGCTCGCCGCTCGGTGGGCTGACAAACTCGGTGCCGGACACGAGCCGGTCGCGGCGTAGCCGGGGCCAGGCGGACGGCAACCCGTGGCGAAGGATCCACAACCCGGCGACATCGCGCCGGAATTCGAGCTTGCCGGAACCCACGGAGAGTTTCGGCTCTCCGAGCACCGCGGCGAGCGCGTGGTCCTGCTGTTCTACCCGGGCGACAACTACATGATCTGCACGCGCCAGTTCTGCTCCTACCGTGATCGTGTCGACCAGTTCAGCGAGCTCGGGGTGCGCGCGGTCGGCATCTCGCCCCAGGACATCGCCTCGCACCGGCAGTTCATCGCCAAGCATGGTCTGACGCTGCCGCTCCTCGCCGACTCCGACCACGACGTCTCGAGGCTCTACGACGTCCATTCGAGCGTGATCGGCACCAAGCGCGCGACCATCGTGATCGACGAACGCGGCGTCGTGCGCTACCGGCACGACAACCTGCTCAGCCTCGGCTACGACAGCGTCAACGACCTGTCGACCGCTCTCGCACGACTCAACTGAGCGTTGGCGGTGCAGCGGGCGCGGTTGCGGGCTACCAGCTCCCGTTGGTGCAGCCACCCTGGACGCCGGTGCTCGGCGTGCACGACCGCGTCGTCAGGCCGTGGCTGCGCGTGATGCTGAACTGCTCGCTGCCGGTCGCCGTGGCGGTCGTAACGGTGTAGCCGGTGGCTGTCGCGTTGGTCACGGCCACCACGTACGGGCCGTTGGTCGATGAGGTCTGGATCGTCGAGTCGTACTGGGTCAGCCCGGCGGCGGTCAGGCCCGAAAAGCTGCCGTTGTGGTCGGTCGCGTAGGTCTCGGCGGCGATCTGCGCACTGTGCGCGAGCTCCTTCGCGGAGGCGTCGATCGCCTTGTTCTTCTGGTTGAGGAACGACGGCAGTGCGACCGCCGCCAGGATCCCGATGATCAGGACCACGACCAGGAGCTCGATCACCGTAAAGCCGTCCTCGGCGCGGCCCGCAGCTGAAATTCGTTTCGTCATTCGCGCTCCTCTGGAGTTCGGTGCGGCGAGACCCACGTTCGTGGTTCTCGCCGCACCGGCTTGATCGACGGGCTCGACCGTCAGGCTCGGACAACAGGATTCGGAAGTGCGCTGTGCGCCAGGAGTCGCCGCGCACATTCCATGCGATCAACCCCCCGCCAGGCGGGTTTCTTTCACGTGCGCGACGCCGCTCGACAGAAAGGCCAATCACGGCGCTCACGCTCCGCGCCCGCGTCGAGCGCGCCCGCGCCGTCAGGCCGCTCGATGGTCGGCAATCCGTCGGGGCTCAGGCGTCGATCTCGAGCGCGTCGAGCGCCGCGGTGACCGCGTCGCGCAGCGCACGGGCTTCGCTCACGCCCACGCCGTACAGCGGCCCGCGACCGTCACAGAGCAGGCCACGCACGCGCGCGACCCCGCGGACGTCGACCGGCCGGTCGTCGAGCAGGCGAAGCGCCAGTCGCCACAGCTCGGGCTCGACGGCGCGGATCAGGCGACGCGAGATCGGCACCGCATGGATCGGAAACCGAGTGCCGCAATCGGCTGCGAGGAGAATCCGCCGCAGATGGTCGCCCAACTGCCATGCGGTCGGCCCGATCAGCGAGCTCGCGCGCAGCTCGAGCGCCGGGCTGGACTCCGGTGCCACGCCCCGGGCGAGGGCCTCGTCGAGCTCGAACGCGCGCACGCGCATGGTGAGCCGGTCGCGCACGCGAACACGCCAGGGCGTGATCGCGTCGATCTCACCACGGGCGCCGGCTAGCAGGACGATTGACATCGCAACGCTCCTACCCGCTGGAAGATACGCCGACACAGGCCCGAGCGGCGGCGGCGGTGTCGCTACCCCGGTCCGCTCGCCGTGCCCTCGCTGCTCGCGTCGGGTGCGAGCAGGAACGACTCGACGTTGATGTCCGGGTCGATCGAATTGCTGGCGAGGAACGCGATCACCCTGCGGCCGGTGAGCGACTCGACACCGGCGACGAGGTCCGCGTGCATCAGCCCCTGGAACGCCTTGCGGGTATGCAGCACGAGCTCGGACTTGCCGTCCGCGATGAGTCGGCGCTCGGCCCGGGTGAGGGTGCCCTGGAGGACGACCGAGATCAGCTGGTCGTGGATGTAGGTCCGCGATCTCGTGGGACCGCGGCCGGTGTATTGCCGCAGCGCCTGCACGACCATGTTCGAGATCGCGGTCGCGAGCTTCCCTTCGCTGGCGTGCTCGGTTCGGGTACCCGGCATCGAGAACTCCCCTTCTCGTCTGGGATGGATCCGCTCGGAACCCGAGACTTCGATCGGTGTCACCGGTCGGGGCCGCTCGCGCGTGCACGATACACGGCGACGATGGGTCGATAGCCACTGGCTAACGATCGGACCGCGACCGGGTGGTCCCGCGTGCGCTGCCGGCTGCTGCGCTGATCCTCACCGTCGGACCGCTGCGGTGGACGACGCCGCCGGCCGCACGCAGCGGCATCACCGGCGCGCGACGCTCAGCCGGCGTGGTCGTCGAGGCCCTTCGTCCGCAGCTCCTGAAGTGCCCCCGGCGTCTTGCTCAGGTGCTCGAGCCCCATCCCCCGCAGGACCGCCGGTGCCTTCGTGAACTGGATCTCGGAGTAGGCGACGACCTGCACGAGATTGCCCCACGGATCGCGGAAGTCGAGCCCCGGTCCCGGAAGGATCTCGACCCCCGCCCGGCCCAGCGCCGCGCGAACGGCGTCGCGATCGTCGACGACCAGGCCGAGGTGGCGGCTCTCGTCGGGCGGCTGGGTGCGGCCTTCGGCGAGCGCGATGAACTGGTCGCCGATGTCGATGAAGGCCATCCGCCGCCCGCGTCCGCGCAACTCGAACTCGAACAGCTGCCCGTAGAAGGCCAGCGCGGCCTCAACGTCGCCGACCTCGAGGGCGACATGGTTGATCCCGACGAGCCGGGCGCGCTCACTCACAGCTGGAGCGGTCTCGGCGCGTCGTGCCAGCGGCCGTGCGGCTGCTGCGCGTCCGCCGCGCCTCGCATCGACTGCGCACGCATCCGCAGCAGCCCTGCCAGCTCGACCGTCGGGTGATAGGGATCGGCGACCAGGATCCCGCTGGCGATGCCGAGCGCAGCCCACGCTTCGCCGGCTACCTCGCCGATCAGGAACTCGTCATCGGGGAGCCGCTGGGAGTCCAGCTCGGCAAGCGTGGCGAGCGCACCGGCGTCGTCGTTGCCGGCTCGCCGAAGCGTGATTCGCTCGAGGTTCATGGCCGAATTGTGACGCCTGCACGCCATAAGGGCAAATAGGGTTTCCTTGCGGCGAGTGATAAGTTGTGCTTATGCTCGACGTCAAGCAGATGCGGGTTCTGAAGGAGGTCGCCGAGCACGGGTCATTCTCCGGCGCAGCCGTCGCCCTGAGCTACACCCAGCCTGCGATCTCCCAGCAGATCGCGGCGCTCGAGCGGCAGGCCGGCGCCAAGCTCGTCGACCGAACGACGCGTGGCGTTCGCCTGACCGAGGCGGGGCGTGCGCTGGTCGGGCACGCTGACGCGATCCTCGCGCGGCTCGCCGACGCCGAAGCCGAGCTCGCGGCAATCCGCGATCTGGGCGGCGGACAGGTCAGGCTCGTATCGTTCCCGACCGGCGGCGCCTCGCTGATCCCGGTGGCCACTGCCGCGTTTCGCAAGCGTCATCCCGGCGTCGAGGTCTCGCTGTCGGTCGCGGGGCTGCCCAGCGCACTCGAGCGTTTGAAGGCCGGCGAGGTGGACGTCGCCATGCTGATCGAGCCGGACTTCGCGCCGCAGCCGCGCGACGCTCTGCTCGAGCGGATCCACCTGCTCGACGACCCGATGTTCGCGGTCCTGCCGGCCGGCCATCCGCTCGCGGCCAAGCGGGCGCTCAAGCTGGCCGATCTCGCGGGTGAGACCTGGATGCACGGCGGCTCCACGTGCTGTGACGGAACCGTCTTCCTGCGCGCCTGTCACGACGCGGGCTTCGAGCCGCGGGTGGCGTTCGAAAACGACGACTACTCGGCGGTTCAGGGCTTCATCGCGGCCGGCGTGGGCGTTGCGCTGATTCCCCAACTGGCGCTCCAAGGGGTGCGCGACGACGTCGTCGTGTGTTCGCTCGGCGGGCGTGCGCCGGTCCGGCGCGTGGTCGCCGCCACGCTTGCCGACGCCTCTCGATCGGCGGCGACCGACGCGATGCTGGCCATCCTCCAGGAGATCAGCACCGACTACCTCGCCAACAATCCCCCGCCGCTGAGCCTCGCCGCCTGAGCGCCAGGCGACGCTCGCGATCCGGGCCGGTTCCGGTCAGCTGGAACCGGCCCGGGCGAGCTTCGCGCCGTCGCCGTGCCAGGAGCACCACGACGACAGCCAGCCGGCGAGCGGATGCGCTCACCGGCAGGAAGTCGCTGCTTCAAGAACGACCGGGTTCAGTACCCGTACTTGCCGGTCGAGCTCGTCGACGTTGTGGTCGTCGTCGTGTTCGTCGCCTTGGTGATCTTGCTGCCGCTCGGACTCACGACGTAGAACCCGTTGACACCCTCGCCGCTGATCGGCGACGCCTTCGTGTCCGCCGTGAAGGTGTAGAGCGGATGGCCGTTGTAGGTGACCTGTGTCGCGCTGCCGTGCTTGATCGTGCCGAGGTCGGCGGCCTTCGCCTTGCCCGCGACCTTCGGCTTCCCGCTGGTCGACAAGACCGGCCAGGCCGCCGCGCACGTGCCGGTGCAGGCGAAGTGCCCCGACTTGTCGTTGACGTCGAGGTACAGCGTCTGGCCGGAGCTGGTGACGAGGATCGTGCCGAGTGACGTCTGCTTGGTCGTGACGACGGTGTGCGACGAGCTCGAGTGGGCGGACTGGCCGAACGCCTGTGTGGCCACTCCGAGAACCGCAATGCTCGACAGTGCGAGCAGTAGTTGTAGACGCTTCATGCTGACCTCCGAAGGATCGCTGGTGGTTTGTGTCCTGACCACTAGACGCCGCCCTCGGCCCGTTCCTTCCCGTACGCCGCGGTGGCGCCGACCGCCGCGGGGGGCGACGAGACCCGCGAGCGGCCCGAGATGACCCCCTAGCCCAGCCGCCGCGTGCTCGCGCCTGCCGGATCCCAGTCGTAGTCAAGCTGGCGGGCCGTGCGCTCGGCGAGCTCGCGTCCGGCGAGTCGTTCGACGAGGTGCAGGCTCATCGCGATCCCGGAGCTGAGTCCGGCCGCGGTGGTCACCGGCCCCTCGGTCACCCAGCGGACATCGCGTCGTGCTCGGGCCGGGTCGAGCGTCTGGGCCAGCAGATCGACGTCCTCCCAGTGGGTGGTCCAGGCGCGGTCCGCGAGCAGGCCGAGCTTTGCGAGCAGGAAGGCGCCGGTACAGACGCTCGCGACGATCGCGGCCCCTCGTCGCAGACCGTCGACACTTGCGAGCAATGCCTCGTCATCGAGCGCCCGGGCGATGTCGGTCGTGCCCGGCACGATCAGCACGTCGATCTCGCCGATCCCGGCGGCATCGCCGTGGGGGGTGAGCACCAGGCCGCCGTAGGCCGTGACCGGATCGCCGCCGGGTGTGATCGTGACCACCTCGAACGGTGGGTTCGCTCCGTCGCGGACGGCGAGTCGCGAAGCCGTCAGGAAGACCTCGTAGGGCCCGCCACTGTCGAGCAGGTCGACGCCGTCGTAGAGCAGGATGGCGATCCTCGACGGCCGCGAACGCGACTCTCCGGCGATCTCTCGACGGTTGGTGTCCGCGTCGTCGGGCGCCCGCACCACGAACGCGGGTCTACGCGAACCCGGCCAGGATCTGCTTGGCGGACGGGACGGCCTCGGTGACCAACGATCCGCTGCCCTTGGCCTGGCCCTCTATCGTCGTGACGTCGCTCTGGGCCGAGGCTACCGTTGCCGCATCGAGTTTGTGGGCCTTGACCGTGGAGACGATCGTGTTGAACACCGCCACCACCGCGGTCAGCGGCGCGACGACGAGCTTGAGCACCTTGTTCTGCTGCGCGTCCTGGAGTGCGAGCTTCGTCTCGTGGTAGACAAACAGCGCCGCGGCCCCGGCCTCGACGTAGTTCTTCAGCTTCGAGAAGAAGCTGCCGCTCGTGAACTTGCCGGCCTTGAACGGGAGGTAGATGAAGTGATGGAAGGCGCCGAACGCGAGACCGGCATGGAAGACGAACTTCGGCACCGCGGTTACGCTCGCCGCATGCGTCGCGGTGATTGCCGCCGGCCTCGCCGTGACGCTCCGCGCGCCGGCGAACGTCGGTGCGACCGCCAGCGCCGCGACGGCGAGAATGACCACGATCAGACGCTTGTCGCGCATCGGAGGACTCCTTGGAAGATCGACGATCGAACCGCTGACGCTACATCATCGGGTGCGCGTCCGGTGGGTTGTCTCCCCGGCGCGCACCAATAGGCTGCGGCATCGTGCTTGCGTCGATTCCGAGCCCGTCGACCAATGGCTTTCACGTCGGCCCGCTCTTCATCCATGCCTATGGACTCGCCTACGTCGCGGCGGTGACCGCCGCGGTGGTGCTCACGCGGCATCGTTGGAAGGCCCAGGGCGGTGACGGCGACCTCGTCTACGACGTGGCGCTGTGGGGTTTCCCGGCCGGCGTGGTCGGGGGACGTCTGTACTTCCTCGTCACCAGCTGGAACCAGGTGCCACCGCACTGGTGGGGCCCGTTTGCGATCTGGAAGGGCGGGCTTGGAATCTGGGGCGGGATCGCGCTCGGCACGCTCGTGGGGCTCTGGCGCCTGCGGCGTGCCGGTGTCAGTCTCCCGCTCTTCATGGACGCCGGAGCGCCCGGCCTGCTGGTTGCCCAGGCGATCGGCCGGATCGGCAACTACTTCAACCAGGAGCTGTTCGGCGGTCCGACGAACCTGCCCTGGGCGCTGCAGGTCGACGCGGCGCACACCCCCCGGGGCTATCCGATCGGCACGACGTTCCAGCCCACGTTCCTCTACGAGATGATCTTCAACCTCGCGCTCGCCGGATTCCTGATCTGGCTGGGCCGCACCGGCAGGATCAAGGCGCCCGGACTGTTCGCGCTGTATGTCACCGGCTACAGCGGGTTTCGCATCTGGGAGGAGACCCTGCGCATCGATCCGTCGCACTACATCTTCGGGCTGCGGCTGAACCTCTACGTCGCCGCGATATTCACGCTCATCGGCTTGACGTGGTTCATCGCGATCCAACGACGCCCTCCGCCGGCTCCCGCCTGAGCGCCGGTCACCGGCGCGACCGCTCAGCCCGCGGCGCCACGCATGCCGACATTCGCGCATTCCAGGCAGACCGACTCGGGGATCAACCCGGCGCGCATCAGCAGCGCAAACAGCCGGCAGCCCACGCAGAACCCGAAGATCGACTCCAGGCCCGAGGCGGCGATCATCCCCACGAGCAGGACATCCGCGACGGTGTGGTCGTGGGCGACCAGCGCGACGAGCGCGATGGCGAACGTCATCACCGCGCCGATCGCCTGGGCGAAGCGCTTCGGCGGTCCGGGCACCGGCCTGGCCGCTCCGAGGCGCGGTGCGACGAGCCGGGTCGCGGCCTGCCCGAGCGGGCTGAGCGTCGGGCCGGCGAGGACGCGGGCGACGAAGCCGTAGGCGAGCAGCGCGGCAAGCCAGTACGCGCCGGTGACGAGCGTCACGATCGAGAGCGCGAGGACGCCGGCCGCGACGACGCGCGCGGCCTTTTCGTTGACCGGGTTCGGGAAGCTGAGCAGGGCTGCCATCGCAGCTCCATGATACGAAGCTCACCGATCCGGTGAGGTATTGACCCGACCCCGCGGCCCATTACGCTGGAGACGATGGCAGTGAAGCGCCCGCGCCGGACCGTGGTCATCGATATGGGCTCGAACTCATTTCGGCTCGTGGCCTACAGCTACGAGCCCGGCCGCTGGTGGCGGCGCACGGACGAGATCTACGACACCGTCCGCGTCGGCGCCGGCCTGCTCGCCAGCGGCCGGCTCGCCGATGAGCGCATCGAGACCGCGATCGAGGCGATGGAGGTCTACGCGCACTTCTGCGCCGCGAGCGGCATCGAGCTCGACGACGTCCTCGCGGTCGCGACGAGCGCGATCCGCGACGCGGCGAACGGCGGCGAGCTGCTCGCGCGCGTGCGCGAGCTGACGAAGATCCCCGTGCGCGTCCTCAGCACCGACGAGGAGGCGTACTTTGGCTATCTCGCCGCCGTCAACTCGACGACGCTGAGCAACGGAGCCGTGCTCGATCTGGGCGGCGGCAGCCTCCAGCTCGTTCGCGTGCGCGGACGCCAAGCCGTCGAGACGGCCTCCTGGAGGCTCGGCACCGTCCTCATGACCGAGCGCTTCTTCGACGGCAAGGCGTCGGGTGCGAAGCAGCGCGATGCCCTGCGCGCCCACGTCCTCGACGAGTTCGCCGCCGTGCCGTGGTGCCGTCGGCTGCGCGGGTCGGTCGTCGGCATCGGCGGGACCGTGCGCAACCTCGCCGCCGCCGCAGATGCCGCGGCGGGCCTGCCGTCGATCGGCGTGCAGGGGGCGGTCATCGAATACGAGGCACTCGATGCGCTGATCAAACAGCTGGCATCACGGAGCGTCGATGAGCGCGCGGGGATTGAGGGAATCAAGCCCGGTCGTGCCGGGGTGATCCTGGCCGGTGCGATCGTGATCAGCGCCGCGATGGAGGCGATCGGCACCGATCGCCTCGAGGTCACGCAGGCGGGGCTGCGTGAGGGCGTGTTCTTCTCGACCTATCTCGAGCCGGCACAGCCGCCGCTGTTCGACGACGTCCGGATCGCCAGCGTGCGCAACCTCGCGATTCAGTACCAGCCCGATCTCGCGCATTGCACCCACGTCGCCGAGCTCGCCGGCCAGCTGCTCGACTCGCTCGACGGCAGCCTCCCGCGGCCTCGCGGCCTCGACAGCGCACAGCTGCTGTGGGCTGCCGGAATGCTTCACGACATCGGCGTGTCGGTCGACTACGACGACCATCACAAGCACTCGCGCTACCTGATACTCGCCGCCGGCCTGCCTGGGTTCAGCCAACGCGAGCTCGCCCTGATCGCACAAACGGTGCGCTATCACCGCAAGGGGGCCCCCGAGCTCGGCGAGCTCGCGCCGCTGTGTCACGCGAGTGATCAACTGCTGCTGACGCGCCTCTCGGCGTTGCTGCGCCTCGCCGAGCATCTGGACCGCGGGCGCGACGGCGCCGTCGTGCGGGCGCGGCTGCGCGAGCAGGGCGAGCAGCTCGAGCTGGAGCTTGCCGTCAACGGCGACCCGGCGTTGGCCCGCTGGGGCGCCGAGCGCCAGTCTGACCTGTTTCGCAGGGCGTTCGGACGGCCGCTGACCGTCGCGGCCTGAGTATCGTGCAGGCGATGAGCGACATCGACAGCACGAGCGAGGTATACGAGTGCTACCGCCGCGGCACCGCGCTGCTCGAGCGCGGTGACTTCGCGGCCGCGGCCGTGCCGCTGGCTCGGGCGCGCACGCTCGAGCCCGACAAGGCCTCGATCCGGGAGGCGCTCGGGCGTGCGCTGTTCCACAGCCAGCGCTACCGCGAGGCGGTCGAGGAGTTCGGTGCGCTGGCCGCCGCCTCGCCGACCGACGATTACGCCCAGTTCTGCCTCGGCCGGGCCCTGCAGCAGCTCGGACGCCATCGCGAGGCCTGCGGGCCACTGGCGATCGCCGCCTGCCTGCGACCGGAGCGCCCCGAGTACCGCGTCTATCGGGATCGCGCGCGGGAGGCCGCCGCCCGCGCCTGAGCCTGCCGCTGTCCGCCCACTCGCGCGCCGTCGGATCAGCGCTCGACCGGGAGGGAGCGGGTGTGAGAGCAGCGGTGGCGGTTTTGGGGGCTGGCGCGGTCGGCGTGACGCTCGCGCTCGTTCGCGTCCGCATGCGCCGGGTTGCGCCGATCCGGCTGCTGATCGAGCCGTACCGCAACGATCGCGCCGACCCCGAGGCGCTGGCGGCGACCTTTGCGAGACTGCACGCGCTGCTCGGCTCGCGCCGGACGCTCGCGCTCGAGGTCCATCTCGACCGCCGTCCCGGTGGCGCACCACTCGTCTGGTTCGCGCTGCTCTGTCCCGGCGGGCTCGAACGCCAGGTGCAGGCGGCGCTGCGCACGAGCTACCCGAACCTGCGAGTGCGCCCGCTGCGCGCCGGCGTGACCACCCCTCCGGCCGCGCTGACGCTGTCGCGGCGAACGCCGCCGCGCGCCGACGACGAGCTCGAGCTCGCGGGTCCGGCCATCGAGCCGCTGCTCAGCGCGATGGCCGCCGCCGGCGCGCCGGCGACGTTGCGGCTGATCCTCAGGCCCGCACCGCGGATCATCGAGCTGTTGTGCTCCTCGCCCGAGCACCGCACCGGCCCGCTGCTGTGGAGCACGGCGCTCGTCTTCGCGCGCGACGGCGCCCGCGCACGGGCGATCGCCAGCGTTCTGTCCGGCGGGACGCCGCGCCTGCGCGCACGCCGCGCCGCCAGGATCCACGCGACGGTCCCGCGGCGCTCGCCATGGTGTCTGTATCGCCCGCTGGAGCTGGCGCGCCTCTGGTGCCTTCCGGCCCCCGAGTTCGGCGCGCTGCCCTTCGTCTGCCGAGCGGTTCCGCTGGCCCCGGCGCCGCCTGGGATCGATCGCGCGCGCGACGGCGGCGGGCTGCTCCGCGACGAGCACGGCCTGGTGACGATCGCCGCCGCGCTGCGGCGGCAGCACACCGCCGTCGTCGGGGCGGTCGAGCAGGGCAAGACCTCATTTCTGGTGGCCAGCGCGAGAGCGGACCTCCGCCGCGAGGACTGTGCGGTGATCGTGCTCGATCCGAAGGGCGATGCGGCGGCGGCCGTACTGAGCATCGTGCCGCAGTCGCGGACCACCACGCTGCTCGACATGGCGGCGCCGCAGGCCGGATTCAACCCGCTCGCGGTCGACGCCGCGCCCGACGCGATCGCCGATCACGTCGTCGCCGCGCTGCGCGGCCTGTTCAGCGAGGGCGAGGTGCGCGGCAGCTCCGACCGCTACCTGCGCAACGCGATCATCGCGGTGCTGGCCTGCGCGCCGGCGGCGACGCTGTGGGACGTCGCGCGGCTGCTCGAGGTGGGGGAGGCCGGCCGGGCGTTTCGCGCGCGCGTCGCGGACCGCCTGCTCGAGCTGCCGGCCTATGCCGAGGTGGCGACGTTCCTCGACCAGGAGCTGCCGGCGCAGCTGGCCGACGCGCGCGCGAGCACCACCGCGAAACTGGATGCGCCGGCCAACAAGCTGGCCCGGGTGCTGAACTCGCCGGCCGTCAAGCGCGTGCTGCTGAACGACTCGCTGCGCATCGACTTCGACGTCCTGATCGAGCGTCGCGAGGTGCTGGTCGTGCGCGGGGCGCTGGGCGAGGTCGGCGCGGGCAACGTCGCGGTGCTCATGCAGCTGCTGCTCGGCATGCTCGACGCGGCGCTCGGCCGCGTCCAAGATCGCCGGGACGGAGCGCGGCGAGCTGCCGTGGCGCTGAAGATCGACGAGGCGCCGCTCGCGATCAACGCGGCGTTCGCCCAGACGCTCGCCTTGAAGCGCTCGGCCGGCCTCGAGACCGTGGCCTGCTGGCAGACCGACGCGCAGTGGGAGCCCGAGCTGCGCGACCAGCTCGATGCCCTGTTCGCCCACCGCGTGCTGTTCGCGACGGCGTCGGCCAGCGATGCCCGGGCGGGATCCGCTCTGCTGATGTCCGAGTTCTCCGATCAGGTGCGCGCGGGGGACGAGCAGCTGGCGAGGCTCGCGTCCCCCGACGTTCGGTTGCACCTCCCGCGCCACACGGCGCTCGCGAGCTGGACGACGCCGGGTGGGCGCGAACGACCGTTCATCGCGACGACGCTGCCGCTGCCGCTCGACCGGGCGCGGATCGAATGGCACGCCGCCGCCCAGCACGCACGCGGCGGCCGCGAGCTGCGCGATCCGGCCCCGCCGCCGGACTCGATCGCTGCGCGGGCGTCCCCGGTTGTGCTGCCGTCGCCCCCGGCGACTGCAGCCGCGTCGTTGTCGTCGCAGCAGCCGACGCCGGCAGGCTACGGCGAGCTGCTCGCGCTCGACAGAGCCCGTCGCATGCGCCTGCTGACGGTGGCGCCGCCGTCGCGCGTGCGGCGACTCACACCCGCCGACGGTGACCTGCTCACGTGGCTTGCCGGGGCGCGTTGCGCGTTGACCAGCCAGATCCATCGCAGAGTCAACCCGGGGCGCTCGCTGACCGTCACGCAACGCCAGCTCAAGCGCCTCGCCGACGGCGGGCTGATCGCGCGATTCCAGCTGTATCGCGACGACGGCGGCGGGGTCTCCTTGTGCTGTGCGGTGACCGAGCATGCGATCGAGCTGCTCGAGCTGACGGGCCGTCACGCGCCGACGCTGGAACCGGCCGCACTCGAGGGCCTGCGCGCCGACGTGCATCTGGTCGGCTGGCTGCTGGCGCTCGAGGCGCGCGCCGGGGACGCCGTCGTCGAGGTGCTCGGGCCGGGCCGCGCGGCCATCGTCCCGCGCGCCGGCGATCCGGCTGCCCTCGAGCTGGGCCACGCGGTGCGGGCGCGCGACTTCCTGGTCAGCCGGCGCGACGGGTCGCGGGCACCGGTCGAGCGCTTCGCCGCCGTGCGGCCGGCCGCGGCCGTCGACCTGCGGGCCCCCGGCGACCGCGCGGCGCCTCGCGGTGACCTGCTGGTTGCGGCGGACACGGGCGACCCGGTCGCGGTGCTCGAAGGCTACGACCACCTGCTCAGCGGCTGGTGGCGATCGGTCGAGCGCTACCGTCGCGCCGGCGCCCCGCCGACGGTGGTGATGCTCTGCGGCGACGAGACGCAGGCGCTGGCTCGCGCGGTGCTGGCCGACGCGGTGCTCACGGCATGCCTCGCCGAGATCGGTGTCGCGCCCGAGGACTGGCAGCGCCCGGGCCGCCACGGCCTGCACTTCGTCGCCGAAGCGGATCTGCATCGCGGCGAGCTGACGGCATGGACCGTGCCCAGACTGCCACCGGCGCTGCGCGCAGGCTCGACGTGCGAGCCGCTGCCCGTGCCCTTCGTGCAGTTGCCCGCCGCGACCGCCGCAGGCGCAACGAAGCCGCCCTGGCGCTGACCGCAGTCGCCCCCGGCGCAGCCGCAGCTCTGACGCCGCGACCACGTAGCGTCGACGGCCTCTTCCTCTTCCTCTTCCTCTTCCTCTCTGTCCCTTTTCCTTCCCGGCCGCCTCGTCCCGCGCCGCCTGCGCCTCCGCTCCGCTGCTCTCACGGGGCGCGACCCGTCGCCCGCCTGCCTGTGTCCGCTTCCGCTGCCGCACCCGATCTCGACACCGCCGCACGGCCTTTCGCCGATCACGTCCTCCGCAGTCCTCACGGCATCCGGTTGGTCCCTTCTCGGCGCCCCCGTCGGTCAAGGCAGCACGACCGCACCGCACCGAGCCGAACCGAGGAGGAGCGCCATGACGATGATCGCCTGCGACCGCTACCTGGCAGATGACGGACTGCGGGAGCTCGTGCTCCTCGACGGGGCTGACGGCTCGCGACTGCTCGTCGACCGACGCGAGACCGACGGCACCGACGCTCGGCTGCTCGCCCACCTCGCGAGCGACGAACCCGACGCCAACGCCAGGCTCGTGTGCAGCGAGTTCCTCGCCGACGCCTCGCGTGGCGCGCGTCGCCTTCGCGCGACGGACTTCGGCGCGCAGCCCGAGGGGGACGGTCCCGGCCCGCAGCCGACTGCGTTTCGCCCGGTGGTCCTCACGGACGCCACCGGCCGGCGCTATTTCCTGCGCTCGAGCGGAACGCCCGCCGAGCTGCGCTGGCACCGCGAGTCCCGCCGCAGGGGTGGCGTGCCGCACTGCCTGAGCGCACGCGACGTCGTTGGAGCGCTCGAGGATTACGAGCCGGTCTGCGCCCTGACTCGCGCCGCCGTGGCGCGGTTTCGTCGCGACCGCCAGGTTTCGGTCTCGACGCTGTCGATCGAGTTGCGGCGCATCGAGTCGAGTCCGATCGTGCTCAACCGGCGGCTGCGCGAGGCTGTACTCGACGCGGTGCAGGAGCACGGAACGAGCTTCAGCGCGATCGCGATGGCCTGCGGTCGGATCAAGCACGATCGTCGCGGCAACGGCTCGGGTGAGACGAGTTGGCTCGCGCGGCGCGTCGGCCTGCTGCCGTCGACGCCGGGTGCCCGACCCAACCCCTGGGTGCACAGCGACACGCTTGCGCTGATCGCGCGCGACGGGCTCGGAATCGCCCCGCGGGAAGTGGAGCTGCCCTGAGCAGCGGGTTGCCGCCCGGACGGCCCCGCTGCGCGCGGTCGGCATAGCCGTGTTGGCGCCGCGCGCGCTGGCCCGGTGATCGTCGTCGCCACCGATGCGGGGCTGCGCGCTCGGGTGGAGCGGGCGCTCGCGGCACAGCCGTTCGAGGCAGCCGTCGTGATCGCCGACGTCGCGGTCCTGGACGCGACGCGTGCAGCTCACCCCGGAGCCGCAGTGCTCGTTGTCGGCGTTCGTCGCGCACAGGTGGCGACGGCGCTCGATGCCGGAGCCGACGCGGTGCTCACGGGCGCCCTGCGGCCTGCCGAGCTGCGCGCCCGTGTGCGTGCCCTGCAACGACGCGGCGAGGCCGGTTGGACCGTCGGGGCGCTCGCGATCGATACGCGCGCCCACGTCGCTCGGCTCGACGGCGCCGAACTCGCCCTGCCCCGTCGCGAGTTCGCCCTGCTGCGCTGCCTGGCCTCGGCTCCGGGCCGCGTGTTCACCAAGGCGGAGCTCTTGTCCTCCTGCTGGGACGCGGGCGCCTGCTCGCCGTCGAGTCGCACGCTCGAGCGGCACGCGGCGCGCCTGCGACGACGACTCGGTCGCCACGGCTCGATGCTCGTGACGGTGTGGGGCGTCGGCTACCGGCTCGACGAGCCGGCCTGACCTTCCGCGGCGTTCACGCCGCGGCCATCACAACGAAAGGGAGTCACCGATGCTCATCTACTGGAGCGTGCCCGTGTGCGCGCTCGCCGCCCTGCTGCTCCTGCGCTGGCTGCGGCTCGCTTGGACAACCGGGCTCGCCGTGGCGCTCGTCGTGCTGCCGTTCGCCGCTGGACCCGCGATCGGCTGCGCCGTCGGTACCGCGCTCGCCTCGCGCCGGCGGGCTGGCCGGTCCGCGCCCGCCGGAGCGATCGCGATCGGCGAGGACTCCCGCCGGCGGACGGTGACGATCCCGCTCGGACGCACGAGCGGGAGCCACACATTGATCGTCGGCGCAACCGGCTCGGGCAAGACGGTCACCGAGGCGCTGATCGTCGCCCGCGCGATCGAGCACGGCCTCGGCGCCGTGATCGTCGACCCGAAGGGGGATGTGCTGTTGCGCGACTGCGCGCGCGAGGCCGCCCGGCACGCCGGACGCGCGTTCGTCGAGTGGACGCCCAGCGGCCCGAGCACCTACAACCCCTACGGCCACGGCAGCGCCGGTGAGATCGCGGACAAGGCGCTCGCGGGCGAGCGCTACAGCGAGCCGCACTATCTGCGTCAGGCGCAGCGCTACCTGGCCCACGCGGTGCGTGCGCTCGACGCGGCGGGGGAGAGCGCGACGCCGGCGCGGCTGCTGGAGCTGATGGATCCGCGGCGCCTGGAGCTCCTCGCACGCAACGTCCCCGACGAGGCGCAGGCCCGGCGGCTGTTCGACTACCTCGACGCGCTCGATCCGCGCCAGCGCAGCGGTCTGAGTGGCACCCGCGATCGGCTTGCGATCCTCGCCGAGTCCGAGCTCGGACGGTGGCTTCATCCGGTGGCCGGGGTGCCGGCGCTCGACCTGCTCGAGGCCGTGCGCGACGGCGCCGTCAGCTACTTCTGCCTCGAAGCCGACAGGCTGCCGCTGCTCTCGCGGATGCTTGCGGCCGCGATCGTGGGGGACCTGCTGACGATCGCGGCATCCTGCCAATCGGCTCCGGTTCCGACGCTCGTCGCGATCGACGAGTTCTCGGCGATCGCCGCCGAAGGAGTTGCGCGGCTGTTTGGTCGTGCGCGCGCCGCCGGCTTCAGCCTGCTGCTCGCGACCCAGGAGCTGGCGGACCTGCGCGCCGCCGCGCCCGAGCTGCTCGAGCAGGTGCTCGGCAATGTCGAGACGGTCATCGCGCACCGCCAGAGCGTTCCCGACTCCGCCGAGCTGATCGCCCGGATCGCGGGCACGCGGCTGGCATGGAGCTCCACCGAGCAGCTCGCGCACGCCATACCGACCGGCCGCAGCACGCGCAGCAGATCGCGCGAGTTCGCGATCCACCCTGACGTGATCCGCACGCTCGCCTGCGGCAGCGCTGCGGTCAGCGTTGCCAGCGCCGGGCGCTGCTCGGTCGCACGGATCGTCCATCCCTGACACAGAGAGGAGCAACCCGATGTACACACACGATCGATCGACGGTCGCGATCCTGGACTGGCTGGCCGCGATCGGCGCCGGCTCGGCCGGCGAACTCGCCGCCTCGTGCGGCCTGAGCCAGAGGGCCACGGGGGCACGGCTGCGCGCGATGGAGGGCGCCGGACTGACCCGGTCGCTGCGAATGCTGCACGGCGCGCCGGCGCTGCATGTGCTCACGCGCCGCGGGCTGCGCGCGGCCGGACGCCCGGAGCTCGAGCCGGTGGCGATCAGCGCTTCGGGCTTCGCCCACCTGCTCGCCGTCGCCCGCGTCGCGGTGGCGCTCGGCAACGCCGGGCACCGCGTCGGCGGAGAGCGTGAGCTGAGAGCCTGGGAGCGCGCCGAGGGCAGACCGCTGGCAAGCGCCGAGGTCGGCCTCGCGCGCGACGGAACCGTCGCCCTGCACCGCCCGGACCTGGTGTGCTGGGGCGACGGTGCGCCGATCGCCGTCGAGGTCGAGCTGACGGTCAAGGCACCTGCCCGGCTGCGGACGATCGTGCGCGGCTGGGCTCGCAGCCGGCTGGTCGGCGGGGTCGTCTACTACGCGACGCCGTCTGCCGCACGAGCGCTGCGCCGAGCGCTGCGCAGCGAGAGCGCGGGCGAACGCGTCGTGGTCGTGCCGCTCGATTGGCCGGCTCGCTGGCCGGCGTTCGACCCACGAGTTCCATCCCAAGCGCCGCGTAGCGTCGCTGCCGCGATCACACACACGACAGAAGGAGCACCTGATGGCCACGATTAACCGGGTGGTATTGGTCGGCAATCTCACGCGCGACCCAGAGCTGCGCTCCACCCCGAACGGTTCGAGCCTGTGCCGTCTGCGCGTCGCGTGCAACACGAGCTGGCGCAACAAGGACACCGGCGAGATCGACGAACGCCCGAACTACTTCGACGTGACGGTCTTCGGGGCCAGCGGCGAGGCCTGCGCGCGCTTTCTCACCAAGGGCCGGCCGGTCGCTGTCGACGGCCGGCTGGAATGGCACGAGTGGACAACGGACGGGGGCGAGAATCGCCAGGCCGTCGGGATCCTCGCCGACAGCGTGCAGTTCCTGGCGGCGCGGCAGCGTGGGGAGGGAGAGGAGGCCGAACCCGCCGAGGAGGAGGCGGTCGCATTCTGAGCGTGCTCTCAGCCTGAGCTTGACCCTGAGTCCGTCATCGCGCGCGGCGACGAGTGCGCCGGGCGCGCGGCGGCGGCGCGAGACCGGAGCGCCGGCTCGTCGCGGCGGTCCGGCGGCCCGCTGCCTCACCCCGCCGGGCCGATCGTTATTGTGTGTACAGGTACTGGCGGACCGCGCAGTTCGGTGTCGCGTGACACAGACAGGTCGAAAGTGACGGTTGCAACGAAGGGCGTAGAGGAGCGGGAGCGGGTCATCGTGCGCTTCGCCGGGGATTCCGGCGACGGCATGCAACTCGCGGGCGGACGCTTCACCGACGCCACCGCCGCGCTCGGCAACGACCTTGCCACGCTGCCGAGCTTCCCGGCCGAGATCCGCGCGCCGGCCGGCACGCTCGCCGGCGTCTCGAGCTTCCAGATCCATTTCGCCGCGCGCGACATCCTCACCCCGGGCGACACCCCGAACGTGCTGGTCGCGATGAATCCGGCGGCCCTGAAGGCGAACATCGGCGATCTGGAGCGCGGCGCGACGATCATCGCCAACGAGGACGCGTTCTCGAAGCGCAACCTGCAGAAGGCCGGCTACGAGCAGAACCCGCTGGAAGACGGCTCGCTGGACGGCTTCGTCGTCCGGCGAATTCCGATGAGCACGCTCAGTCAGCGCGCGGTCGAGGGCATGGCGGACGTCTCGACGCGTGACGCGCTGCGCGCCAAGAACCTCTTTGCGCTCGGGCTGCTGTCGTGGCTGTATGAGCGTCCGACCGCGGTCACCGAAGGCTGGATCGAGAAGAAGTTCGCCGACAAGAAGGCCGTTCTCGAGGCGAATCTGGCGGCGTTCCGCGCCGGCTGGGCCTTCGGCGAGACGACCGAGCTGATCGACGTCCAGTTTCGCGTGCCGGCGGCCCACGACATGTCGCCGGGCACCTATCGCACGGTCAGCGGGACCGCGGCGACTGCGCTCGGCCTGGTCGCGGGGAGCGTGTGCAGCGGCCTGCAGCTGGTCTTCGCCTCCTATCCGATCACCCCGGCCTCCGAACTGCTCCACGAGCTCGCGCGCTATCGCAAGGCGGGAGTGCGAACGATCCAGGCCGAGGACGAGATCGCGGCTGCCGGGATGGCGCTGGGCGCCGCGTTCGGGGGTGGGCTCGGCGTCACGGCCACCAGCGGTCCCGGGATGGATCTGAAGGCAGAGACGATCGGGCTAGCGGTCATGCTCGAGCTGCCGATGCTGATCATCGACGTCCAGCGCGCGGGCCCCTCCACGGGCATGCCGACCAAGACCGAGCAGTCGGACCTGCTGATGGCGCTCCACGGCCGCCACGGCGAGTCGCCGCTGCCGATCGTCTGCGCGATCACTCCGGCGCAGTGTTTCGACGCGGTCCTCGAGGCGGTGCGAATCGCGGTGCGCTACCGCACACCGGTGATCCTGCTCACCGACCTCTTCCTGGCCAACTCCTCGGAGCCGTGGAAGATCCCGGATGTCGCCTCGCTGCCGGCGATCGACCCGGGCTTCGCGGCCCCCGGCGGCGGCGAGCCGTTCGAGCCGTATGCCCGCAACGCCGATGGGGCGCGTCCCTGGGCCGTGCCCGGAACGCCCGGTCTCGCGCATCGAATCGGCGGGATCGAGAAGTCCCAGCCGAGCGGCGGGATCTCCTATGAGCCCGAGAACCACCAGCTGATGACCGACCAGCGCCGCGAGCGGATTGCGCGGATCGAGGTGGCACCACTCGTCGTGGACGCCGACCCGGACGCCGAGCTGCTGGTGCTCGGCTGGGGGTCGAGCTATGGCACGCTGCGTGCCGCGGTGCGCCGTCTGCGCGACGCGGGCCGGCCGATCGCGCACGCCCAGTTCCACAACCTCAACCCGCTTCCGGCGAACACCGGCGAGGTGCTGGGCCGGTTCAAGCGTGTGCTCGTCGCCGAGATGAACGACGGGCAGCTCGTGAAGCTGCTGCGCGCCGAGTTCGCTCTCGACCTCGAGAGCTACGCGGTCAGCCAGGGCCGCCCGCTGCTGGCCGCGGAGATGGAACGCGAGCTGCTGGACCGGCTATGACGCCTGCGTCGACCCCCAACGCGGAGAATGGCGCCGCCCGCAAGAATGGCGCCGCCCCCAAGAACGGCGCCACCGCCAAGAACGGCGCCGCGGTGCTGACGAAGGCGGACTTCCAGTCGCCGGCCGAGACGCGCTGGTGCCCGGGCTGCGGCGACTACGCGATCCTCGCCGCGATGCAGGGCTTCCTCCCCGAACTCGGGATCGCGCCGGAACGGACCGTGTTCGTCTCGGGAATCGGCTGCGCCGGACGCTTCTCCTACTACATGAACACCTACGGCATGCACGGTATCCACGGGCGCGCCCCGGCTCTCGCCACGGGACTCGTCGCCACGCGCCCCGACCTCTCGGTGTGGGTGGTCTCGGGCGACGGTGACGCACTGTCGATCGGCGGCAACCATCTGATCCACGCGCTGCGGCGCGACGTGCCGATCAAGATCCTGCTCTTCAACAACCGGATCTACGGTCTCACCAAGGGGCAGGCGTCGCCGACCAGCGAGCTCGGCAAGGTGACCAAGTCCACTCCGTTCGGATCGATCGACCTGCCGTTCAACCCGATCTCGCTGGCGCTCGGCGCCGGCGCGACGTTCGTTGCCCGCACCCTCGACACCGACAAGCAGCATCTGCCGGCGATGCTGCGCGCCGCGGCTGCGCACCCCGGCGCGGCGCTGATCGAGATCTACCAGAACTGTCCGGTGTTCAACGACGGCGCGTTTGACACGCTGACCGACAAGCAGACGCGCGACCAGAGCCTCGTGCTGCTCGAGCACGGTCAGCCGATCCGCTTCGGGGCGGACCGGGAGCGCGGCGTCGTGCGGGGGCCTGACGGCGACCTGCAGGTCGCCGAGGTCGCCGAGGTCGGCGAGGACGCGCTGCTGGTCCACGATGCCCATCGCGAGGATCCGAGCGTCGCGTTCGCGCTGAGCCGGCTGGTCGACGCCGCGGGCGGCGTGACGCCGATCGGCATCTTCCGCCAGGCGCCGCGCGAGACAGCGTCATCGAGCCTGGCGGCCGACCTGCTCAGCGCTCAGGCGAGCTTCGGCCGCGAGGGTCTCGTCGCATTGCTGCACACCGCCGACACCTGGTCCGTCGGCGCCTGATCAGCCGACGCTGATGGCGCTCGACACGCAGGCGCTCGGGCGAACGTTCCCGCCGCATACCTACACCGTGGGCCGGGAGAAGATCCGCGAGTATGCGCGCGCCGTCGGCGAGACCAACCAGCTGCATCTCGACCTCGACGCCGCCCGTGCCGCGGGGCATCCGGACCTCGTCGCGCCGCCGATGTTCGCCGTCGTCTACTGCTCCTCGGCGATCGAGCAGGCGCTCTTCGATCCGGCGGTCGGGATCGACTTCGCGATGCTCGTGCACGGCGGCCAGGAGTTCGAATGGGGGCCGCTCGTCTTCGCCGGCGATGAGGTGACGACGCAGATCGCGGTCGCCGAGATCTACGAGCGCATCGGGATGGCCTTCTACGTCTTCGAGTCGCGTTCGGCCAACCAGGCCGGCGCGGAGGTCTGCCGCGGGCGCTGGACCCAGATCGTCAGGCCGCGGCCGTGAGCGAGCTCGCGCCGGGCAGCGAGCTTCCGACGCTGCGCGTCACCCCGGATCGCGACACCACCGCGCGCTACGCCGGCGCGTCGGGGGACTCCAACCCGATCCACCTCGACGACGAGTTCGCGCGCTCCGTCGGGCTTCCCGGGCGGATCCTGCACGGCCTGTACACGATGGCGCTGCTCGCGCGGGCGCAGACCGACGCCCTCGGCGGTCCCGAGCATCTCAGGCGGCTCGCCGTCCAGTTCCGCGGTGTTGCGCTGCCGGAGCACGAGATCGTGATCAGCTCGGTCGTCACCGAGTGCAGCGCGGGGCGTGCCGTTGTCAACGTGACCGCGCAGCAGCAGGGGAAGGCGATTGTTCGCGGCGCGACGGCCGAGCTGACGCTCTGAGCGGCGGTCACGGCACGACGGTGCTCCGGCGCTTCGCGCACCCGCGTCCGGCGGCTTCGTAGAATCGGTTGACGATGCTCACTCCCCGCCAGGAGACGATCCTGCGAAAGGTCGTCGACAGCTACGCCGCGACCGGCCAGCCGGTCGCGTCGAAAGCGCTCGCCGCCGACCCCAACTTTGACTGCGGTCCGTCGACGATCCGCTACGAGCTGGCGCTGCTCGAAGCCCAGGGCCTGCTCGCGCACCCCCACACCTCGGCCGGCCGGCTGCCGACCGACGCCGGGCAGCGCTACCTCGTCGACCGCCTGCTCGCGGCGCCCGAGCAGCGCGGGCCGATCGCCGCGCTCGATCTGACGCACGTTCGCCGCGAGCTCGACGAGGCGCTGCGCGTGACGACCGAGACGCTGTCGGAGATCACGAATCTGCTCGCGGTGGCGACTGCGCCTGCGGTCGACAGTGCGACGATCCGGCGGATCGAGGTGCTGACGCTGCAGCCGAGCGTCGTGATGGTGGTCATCATCACCTCCTCGGGTGGGGTCTCGAAGTTCGTCGGGGCGTTTGAAACGGCGATCGACTCGGGACTCGTCACCTGGGCCGGGGAGTACCTCAACGAACGCGTCGGCGGCCTCCCGCTCGGCGCGCGAATGCTGCTTGGGCGGCTCGCCGACCCCGAGCTCAGCGTGCGCGAACGCGCGTTCATCGACCGCCTGGCGCCGGCGTTCACCGAGCTCGCGGGCGGCGGCGAGGACATGCTCTACGTCGACGGCACCTCGCGCCTGCTGGGAGCCCACCGCTTCGCCGATCCCGCCGACGCCGGCGAGTTGCTGGCGATGCTCGAAGAGCGCGTCGCGCTGCTCGAGGTGATGCGGCGCGCGCTCGGCGAGCCGGGTGTCTTCGTGCGGATCGGCGCCGAGAACGATGTGCCCGGGCTGCAGTCGCTGTCGGTGGTGGCTTCCGGGTACGGGCTCGCGCAGCGCAAGCTCGGCACGATCTCGGTGATCGGCCCGGTGCGCATGGACTACGCCGTGGCGATCGACAACGTGCGTGCCGTGGCACGCGAGCTCTCGCGCTTCGTACAGGACGTCTACTGATGGCGCGCCCAGCGACCCCGCGCGACCCCTACGAGGTGCTCGGCGTCCCGCGCGGCGCCGACGACGCGCAGATCAAGAAGGCGTTCCGGACGCTCGCCCGCGAGCTGCACCCCGACGTCAACACCGCCGACCCGCAGGCCGAGGAGAAGTTCAAGCAGGCGGCGGAGGCCTACGAGATCCTCTCGGACCCGGAGCGGCGCGCGACCTACGACCGGTACGGGCACGAGGGACTGCGCTCCGGCGGCTACCAGCCGAACTTCGACCAGTTCGGCTCGCTCGGCGATCTGTTCGACGCCTTCTTCGGCGGCGCCGGCGGCGGCATCTTCGGCGGTGGCGCCCGCGGGCCCGCCCCCGGAGCCGACGTCGGCAGCGAGCTCGAGCTCGACCTGACACAGGCGGCCACCGGTGGCGCGTTCGCCGTCACCTACGAGGCGGTCGACCGCTGCGAGCATTGCCGCGGCAACGGCGCGGAACCGGGCACGCCGATCGAGACCTGCGGCAGCTGCGGCGGGGCCGGACGGCGCCAGGCGGTGACGCGCACGCCGTTCGGCCAGGTCATGCGCACGGTCGTCTGCGACGAGTGCGGCGGTGACGGGCGCGTCGCGACGAAGCCCTGCGCGGAGTGCCGCGGACGTGGCCGCATCGTCGCCCAGCGCACGGTGACGATCGACGTGCCGGCCGGCATCGCCGACGGCCAGCGCGTGCGGATCGGCGGCCGCGGCCACGTCGGCGAGCCGGGCGCCGGG
Source organism: uncultured Solirubrobacterales bacterium (assembly GCA_963833765.1). GTDB lineage: Bacteria > Actinomycetota > Thermoleophilia > Solirubrobacterales > Solirubrobacteraceae > Palsa-513. Next base: position 77,783 of record CAWHZJ010000003.1, read on the forward strand.
GCCGGTGACCTCTACGTGGCGATCCGCGTCCGCGACGATGAGCGCTTCGTGCGCGAGGGTGACGATCTGATCACGCTGCTCGATGTGCCGGCGCCGCTCGCCGCGCTCGGCGCGAGCCTGGAGGTGCCGACGCTGAACGGCCCGGCGACGGTCGAGATCGCGTCGGGAACGCAGCCCGGTGAGGTGATCGTGCTGCGCGGCCACGGAATGCCACGACTGCAGCGCCACGGCCACGGCGACCTGCGCGTCGTCGTCAACGTGCAGATCCCGCGCCGGCTCAGTGACCAGCAGCGCGAGCTGCTCGAGCAGTTCAGCGCGACGATCACCGAGGAGAACCTGCGCGGGGAGGAGTCGATGTTCGCCCGCCTGCGCCGGACGCTGCGCGCTCACGGCTGATGGGCCGCTAGTGCTCGCCGGCGAGAGCCCTGCGCTGCCCCGCCGGCGCCGGCGCGCCGTCGGTTCGCGACGAGGCTCCGGCGGGAACGGCCGGTGATCCGCCTGTCGGTTCGGGTGGCGCGCGAGGATGCCCCGAGCGCCCTCGCCGAGTTGCTCGTGTTCTCCCCGGGCGGCGTCGAGGAGCTCGACGGCGACGCCGCCACGATCGAGTACGTGCTCTACGGCGCCCCCGGTGAGCTGCCGAGCCTGCCCGATCTGAAAGCCAGCGTCGGCGCCGCGCTCGTCGAGGTCTCGACCACCGAGATCGCCGACGACTGGTCGACGCGCTGGCGCTCGTTCCACCGCCCGGTCGAGATCGCCGGGACGCTCTACGTGCGCCCGCCCTGGCATCAGCGGGCTGCGGACGCGGAGCTGATCGATCTCGTGATCGAGCCGGGCCAGGCGTTCGGCACGGGCTCGCACGCGAGCACGCGGCTGTGCCTCGAGCTGCTCGTCGGGCTTGCCCGCAGCGGCGAGGCAAGCGGGCCGCTGCTCGACCTTGGCACAGGCTCGGGGGTGCTCGCGATCGCGGCCGCCAAGCTCGGCTTCTCGCCGGTCAGCGCCGTCGACCATGAGCACGAGTCGGTCACGGCGGCCCGCGAGAACGCGCTCGCCAACGGTGTGGCGATCGAGGTCAGTCGCCTCGATCTGCACCGCGACGTGCTGCCGATCGCCCCGACGATCACCGCCAACCTGCTGCGCCCGCTGCTGCTCGAGCTCGCCGAGCGCCTGTCCGAACCGCCGGCGCTGCTGATCGCCTCCGGGCTGCTGACCGACCAGGTCGACGAGGTGGCCCGCGCCTTCCAGGACCGTCACGATCTGCACGAGCGAGTCCGCAGCCGTAACGGCGAGTGGGCGGCGGTGCTGCTCGAACGCGGCCGGGACGGGCGTATCCTTTGCCGCTGATGAGCATTCTCGACACCGTCAGGGCCGACCTCGTCGTCGCGATGAAGGCCGGCGAGAAGGAGCGCGTCGGCACGCTGCGGCTGCTGCTCTCCGAACTGCAGAAGGCCGCGAAGGAGGGACCGGACGACGAACTGGCGGTCGTGCGCCGCGAGCGCAAGCGGCGCGCCGAAGCCGAGCGCGCGTTTCGCGACGGTGGCCGCGAGGACCTCGCCGACGCCGAGGCAGCGGAGGCGCGGATCATCGGCGTCTACCTTCCGGCCGAGCTCGACGACGTCCAGTTGCAGGCGATGGTCACGCGAGCGGTCGCCCAGTCCGGGGCGCAATCGGCCAAGGATCTTGGCAAGGTGATGGCCATCGTGATGGCCGAGGTGGCCGGGCGCGCCGACGGCAGACGCGTCTCCGAGCAGGTGCGAGCGGCGCTCGCCACCGCGTGAGACGCCAGTTCGAGCTGTCGAACGACCTCGCGGCTGGCCTCGCGGGCGACCACGACGCGATGCTGCGCGCACTCGAGGAGCGGCTGAACGCGCGCGTCTACCTGCGCGGCAACCTGCTCACCCTCGACGGCGAGGCCGGCGCGCTCGAGACCGGCGCGCGCGTGATCGAGGAGCTCGGCACGCTGGCGCCGTCGGGGCACCCGCTCGACGAGGCGACGCTGACCGCCGTGATCGGGGTGCTGAACGCCGACAGCACGCCGACCGCGGTGCTCGACGACGTCATCTGGCGGCACCGCGCGACGCGCGTGGCGCCGCGGACGATCGGCCAGAAGCGCTATGTCGACGCGATCCGCCAGACCACAATCACGTTCGGGATCGGGCCGGCCGGCACCGGCAAGACGTTCCTCGCCGTCGCGCTGGCGGCTGCGGCGCTGAGCCGCAAAGAGGTCAACCGGATCATCCTGACGCGGCCGGCGGTCGAGGCCGGCGAGCGCCTCGGCTTCCTGCCCGGCGACCTGATGGCAAAGATCGATCCCTACCTGCGGCCGCTGTTCGATGCGTTGCACGACATGATCGACCCCGAGAAGGTGTCCCAGCATCTCGAACGGGGCGTGATCGAGGTCGCACCGCTGGCGTTCATGCGGGGCCGCACGCTGAACGACTCCTTCGTGATCCTCGACGAGGCCCAGAACACCACCCCCGAGCAGATGAAGATGTTTCTCACCAGGCTCGGGTTCGGCTCGAAGATGGTCGTCACCGGCGACGTCACCCAGGTTGACCTGCCGCGCGAGCAGCAGTCCGGGCTGATCGTCGTCGCTGACATCATCGGCGAGGTCGAGGGTGTCGAGTTCGTGCGGCTCGGAGGCGAGGACGTCGTGCGTCACCGCCTCGTACAACGCATCGTCGAGGCGTACGAGGAGCATGCTCAGCGCGCCGCGCCGGAGATCGCCGCAGCCAAGCACGCACGCAAGGGCTGATGATCGAGCTGGATATCGTCGGCACGGCGCCGCTGGCCGCAGCCGAGATCGAACGGCTCGCGGCGCTCGCGGCGGCGAGCGCGGGTGTCGCCGACGGTCACCTGGCGATCGAGTTCGTCGGGCCGGCCCGGATCAGGGAGCTCAATCGCGAGCACCGCGCCGAGGATTCCCCGACCGACGTGCTGTCGTTCCCGATCGACGGCGACGCCGCCGACCCGGCCGGCCCGCGCGAGCTCGGCGACGTCGTGATCTGCCCGGAGCACACGGTCGAGCTGCGCGAGGCGATCGTGCACGGCGTGCTGCACCTGCTCGGCATGGACCACGCGGTCGACGAGGGCGAGATGCTGGCGCTCCAGCGCGAGCTGCTGAGCTGGTGACGCGCGCCGGCTTCGTCGCGCTCGCAGGCCGGCCGAACGTCGGCAAGTCGACGCTGACCAACGCGATCGTCGGTGCCAAGGTCGCGATCGTCTCGGATCGCCCGCAGACGACGCGGCGGGCGATCCGCGGCGTCGCAACCGGACCGGACTGGCAGCTCGTGCTGATCGACCTGCCCGGCGTGCAGCGTCCGCGCGATGCCCTCACGCAGCGCATGGCGCGCCGCGTGAAGCTCGAGCTGGCCGACGCCGACGCGGCGCTGATGCTGCTCAACGGCGAGGAGGGGGTCGGCCCCGGCGACCGCTACATCGCCGCCTCGCTCGCCGACGCGCCCGGCCCGGTGACCGTCGCGGTCAACAAGATCGACCGCCTGAGCAAGGAGCGCCAGGCGCGCGCGCTGCTGGACGCCGCGGAGATCGCGCCCCCCGCGGCCGACGTCTTCCCAATCTCGGCCCGCGGCGGCCAGGGGGTCTTGGCGCTGGTCGAGCACCTGGTCAGCCAGCTGCCGGAGAGCCCGTTCCTCTACGCCTCGGCGCAACGCTCCGACATGGCGCGCGAGGAGCTGCTGGCCGAGCTGATCCGCGAGCAGGTCCTGCGCCGGACCTTTCAGGAACTGCCACACGCGATCGGGGTGGTGATCGAGGAACTCCAAGCCGACGAGCGCGACGCCGAGCTGACACGGATCGACGCCCTGATCTGGGTCGAGACCGAGTCCCAGAAGGCAATCGTCGTCGGGCGCGGGGGGCGGATGATCAAGGCGATCGGTACCGCGGCACGACGCGAGCTCGAGCGTGAGCTGGCGGGACGCGTCCACCTCTCGCTCGTCGTGCGCGTGCGCCGCCGCTGGCGCGCCGACGACGGACTGCTCGATCGACTGGGCATCGAGTAGCGGCGGGCGGCGGTGTGGCCGAGCGAAGACAACTGCCGAGCCGCTCCGGCGGCGACGAACATCCGTAGCATCTCGGTCATGGATCCCTTCGCCGGCGCGATTGCAAGCCAAGCGGAGTTGCGCGCGCTCTACGAGGAGCCGATCCCGTCGGCGCTGCGCAAGGACGTCGGGCGTCTGGACGAGATGTGCCGGCGGCTGATCGCAGCTGCGCCGATGGTGCTCGTCGGGAGCGTCGACGAGCGGGGACACGGGGATGTCTCGCCGCGCGGAGGCCCGCCGGGATTCGTCCGTGTGCTGGACGATCGCCACCTCGCGATCCCCGACGCGACCGGAAACCGCCGCCTTGACACGCTCGCCAACGTCGTTGCGAGCGGTCGCGTCGGCCTGCTGTTTTTGATTCCCGGCCGGGACACGACGCTGCGCGTCAGCGGCCGCGCCTGCGTGAATGCCGACGCCGAGCTGCTCGGACGCCTCGAGCCGGTCGGCAAGCCCCCGCGCAGCGCGATCATCGTCGAGGCCGAGGAGGTCTTCGCACACTGCCCGAAGGCCTTCATCCGCTCGCAACTGTGGCAGCCGGAGAGCTGGCCTGACCCGGATACGCTGCCGAGCGCCGCGGAGGTCTCGCACGCGCATCTGGCGGACCCGACGCTGTCTGTCGCCGAGGTTGCGGCGCAGCAGCGCGAGAGCGTCCTGCACCGCCTCGCCTGAGAGAATCACGACCATGGACACCGAGATCGTCTATGACGAGCGCGGCCTGGTGCCGTGCGTGGTGCAGGACTGGCACAGCGGTGAGGTGCTGACCCTCGCCTACATGAACGCGCTCGCGCTCGAGCGCACCCGCGCGACCGGCGAGCTCCACCTCTGGAGCCGCTCGCGCTCGGCGCTTTGGCACAAGGGCGAGAGCTCCGGCAACACGCAGGCGCTGCGGGCGCTGCGGATCGACTGCGACGGCGACACGGTGCTGGCGCTGGTCGAGCCGTCCGGCCCGGCCTGCCACACCGGTGAGCGCAGTTGCTTCCATCGGGGGGAGCTCGAGCCGCCCGCACCGCATGAGGCGCTGCCGGCGCTCGAGCGCACGCTCGATGCGCGCGCGCGCGAGCGCCCGGCCGGCTCGTATACCGTCGAACTGCTCGATGACCCGCCGTTGATTGGCGAGAAGGTGATGGAGGAGGCCGAGGAGGTGGCCCGCGCCGCCCGCGAGGAGAGCGACGAACGCGTCGACGAGGAAGCCGCCGACGTGCTGTATCACCTGCTCGTGCTGCTGCACGGCCGGGGCCGGCGCCTCGCCGACGCCGAGCGGGTGCTGAGTGCTCGTCGACGTTAGCCCGACGCTCGCGGAGGTGGTCGCGCTCGCCGGCGACCACAACCTGATCCCGCTGCGCCACGAGTTCGTCGCCGACTGCGAGACGCCGGTATCGGCGTTCCTCAAGCTGCGCGGGGACGGGCCGGCGTTCCTGCTCGAATCAGCCGAGCAGGGCAAGCGGTTCGGGCGCTACTCGTTCATCGGCTTTCGTCCGCGTGAGGTGATCCGCTGGCGGCTCGCGGACGGCGGCGACCCCTACGCGATCGCGGCGGCCGCCGTCGGGCGCTATTCGCAGGCCCCGCTTGACGGATTGCCGCCGTTTTCCGGCGGCGCGGTCGGCTTCTTCGGCTACGACCTGGTACGCACCGTCGAGCCGCTCGGGGATCCGGGCCCGGACGCGCTGGAGCTGCCGGACATGGCGTTGATGCTCAGCGACCTGCTCGTCGTGTTCGACAACCTCAAGCACACCGTGACGATTCTGGTCAACGTCTACGGCGGGGAGGATCCGCGCGGCGCCTACGCACAGGCATGCCGGACGATCGCGGACGTGCGGGCGCGCCTGAGCGGACCGCTGCCACCGGTCGCGACCCGGGAGGCCCGGCCGAACCCGGAGTTTCGCTCGAACATGACGCGGGAGCGCTTCGAGGCGACGGTGTCACGGATCGTCGAGTACATCCATGCCGGGGATGTCTTTCAGGTCGTGCCCTCGCAGCGCTGGTCGGCGAGGGTGGAGGTGAACGCGTTCTCGATCTACCGCGGCCTGCGGGCGGTCAATCCGAGTCCCTACATGTACTTCCTGGACTTCGGCGACTTCCAGGTGGCCGGTGCCAGCCCGGAGCCGCTGATCACCGTCTCCGGGCGCGAGGTGACCACGCGGCCGATTGCCGGCACGCGGCCGCGCGGTGCCGATGCGCTCGAGGATGCGCGCCTCGAGTCCGAGTTGCTCGCCGACGAGAAGGAGCGCGCCGAGCACATGATGCTCGTGGATCTCGGTCGCAACGACCTCGGCCGCGTCTGCGAGTACGGCAGCGTGCGCGTGCAGACGCTGATGGCGGTCGAGTACTACTCGCATGTGATGCACATCGTCAGCTCGGTCTCGGGCCGGCTGCGCGAGGGCGTCGGCGCGATGGATGCGCTGCGCGCGACGCTTCCCGCCGGCACGCTCTCGGGGGCACCGAAGGTCCGCGCCATGCAGATCATCGACGAGCTCGAGCCGGTCAAGCGCGGCGGATACGGCGGCGCCATCGGCTATCTCAGCTACACCGGCGAGCTCGATACGGCGATCCACATTCGCACCGTGGTGGTCAAGGACGGCGTCGCACACCTGCAGGCGGGTGGCGGCACGGTCGCCGACGCGTCCCCGGAACGCGAGTTCGCCGAGTCCGAGTCCAAGGCGCACGCGGTGATGCGCGCGATCGAGCTCGCCGGGCAGCAGAGCGACTGGGAGTAAAACGAGATCGTCGCGTGTGTTGACGCCGCGGCCGCGGTTGTGCAGAATGGCTGAACACCAACCGGAGGTCGAGGCGAGCATGGCTATTGCGTCACGCGGTGCACGGATGGCAGTCGACTGGGAGCAGCGTGTCGACTTCGATCGGCTGCGCCGCCATCGGCTCGGCCGGGCGAAGGCGACGCTTGCGGCATCGGACCTCGGGGCGCTGCTGTTGTTTGACCCCAACAACCTGCGCTATGTGACGAGCACGGCGATCGGGACCTGGGAGCGCGACAAGAACATCCGCTTTGCGCTGCTGTTTCGCGAGGACGACCCGATCCTGTGGGATTTCGGTTCGGCGGCGAAGCATCACCAGCTGTACTGCCCGTGGCTTCCCGAGACGAGTTGGCGGGCCTGGGTTCCGCCGATGCGCGGCGCGATGCCGGACGCCACCGGCGTCCCCGACGATCTCGCGGAGCTGATCGCGGGCGAGTTGACCGAGCGCGGTCTGGCCGGCGAGCCGATCGGCGTCGACGTCCCGGACATGACGACGGTGCTCGCGCTGCAGCGCAAGGGGATCCACCTGACGGACTCCCAGCCGGTGATGCTCGAGGCGCGGCGGGTCAAGAGCGAGGACGAGCTCGCGCTCCTCGATCAGGCTGCGGGGATCGTCGATGCGGTGTACGAGGAGATCTACACGATGCTGCGCCCCGGCGTGACCGAGAATCAGGTCGTCGCCGCGGCGATGAAGCTGTTGTTCGAGCTCGGGTCCGAACACGTCGAGGCGATCAACGCGATCTCCGGGGATCGCTGCGCGCCCCATCCGCACACCTTCTCGGACCGGCTGCTGCGCCCGGGTGACCAAGCGTTCTTCGACATCATCCACGCGTTCAACGGCTACCGCACCTGCTACTACCGCACCTTCAACATCGGCTATGCAACCCCGGCGCAGTCCGATGCGTACCGGCGCTGCCGCGAATGGCTGGACGCAGCGATCGAGCTGGTGCGCCCCGGCGTCACCACCGATAAGATCGCCGCGGTGTGGCCGCGGGCACAGGAGATCGGGCTGCCCGACGAGCGCGCGGCGTTCGGCCTGCAGTTCGGCCACGGCCTCGGCGTCGGGCTGTACGAGTCGCCGATGATCTCCCGGCTGCATTCGTTCAACGACCCGATCGAGCTCGAGGTCGGCATGGTCTTCGCGCTCGAGACCTACTGCCCGACCAAGGACGGCCGCTCGGCCGCGCGGATCGAAGAGGAGGTCGTGGTGACGACCGATGGGCCGCAGGTGCTCACGCGCTTCCCGGCCGACGAGCTGCTGATCGCCGGAAGGACCTACGTCCGCGGGGCCGACTTCCCGGCAGCACACGGAAACGGCAAGGCCACCGAGGCCTCCTCGACCGCGCACTGACGACCGCCCGCCACCGAGGACAACACGCATGGCTCAACGCACGCTGATCAAGGGCGGCACCGTCGTCACGGTTGATCCAAAGCTCGGGGATTTCGAGACAGGCGAGCTGCTGATCGAGGACGGCGCGATCGTCGCCGTCGGCGCGAACCTCGGCGCCGGCGAAGCCGAGGTGATCGACGCCACCGACTGCCTCGTGCTGCCCGGGCTCGTCGACACCCATCGACACACCTGGCAGGCGCTGTTTCGCAACATCGCCTCCGACTGGACGCTCGCCCATTACTTCACCGGCCTGCACGGCACGCTGAGCGGCCTGTACCGCCCGGCCGACACCTACGCGGCGAACCTGATCGGTACGCTCGAGGCGCTCGATTCGGGGATCACGACGCTGCTTGACTGGTCGCACAACCTCAACACCCCGGAGCACGCCGACGCCGCCGTCGACGCACTCGTCGAGACCCGCGCGCGAGTGGTCTTCGGTCACGGCGGCGGACACCGCCACTGGCAGCCGGTCAGCGCGCTCGCGCACCCGGCCGAGGACGTGCGCCGTCTGCGCGAGGGGCGGCTGTCGTCCGACGACGCGCTGGTGACGCTGTGCCTGGCGCCGCGCGGCAACCAGTTCGCGACGATGGAGGTCACCGAGCAGGATTGGCGGCTCGCCGCCGAACTCGGGCTGCGGATCAGCTGCCACGCCGGCGACGGCGAATGGGGCCGCAACCGCCCGATCGCCCAGCTCGCCGCCGCCGGTCTGCTCGGCCCGACGATGACCTTCGTGCACTGCAACACGCTCGCCGACGACGAGCTGGCGATGATGGCCGACGCCGGCGCCTCGGCGTCGATCTCGCCGGATATCGAGCTGCAGATGGGGCACGGCTGGCCCGCCACCGGCCGGCTGCTGGATGCCGGAATTCGGCCGAGCCTCTCGATCGACGTCTGCTGCTCCAACGGCGGTCACCTGTTCGGCACGATGCGCGCCACGATCGGCACCCAGCGCGGGTTCGACAACGAGCATGCGCGCGAGCGCGGCGAGCCGTCCGTCAGCACGATGGAGCTCAGCTGCCGCGACGTGCTCGAGTTCGCGACGATCGAGGGTGCACGCGCCTGTGGCCTCGATGCCAAGATCGGCAGCCTCACCCCGGGCAAGCGCGCCGACGTCATCGTCGTGCGGGCCGACTCCTTCGGGATGACGCCGATGAACAATCCGGTCGGGGCGTTCGTGTACAACGCCCACCCGGGGCTCGTCGACACGATCCTCGTCGACGGTGTCGTCGTCAAGCGGGCCGGCGCGCTGATCGGCGTGGATCCGGCGCGGGTACGCCGGCTGGCGATCGACGCACGCGACGAGATCATCGGCCGTGCCGGTGGGCAGGCGGGGGCGCGGATCGGCGGCGACTGGATCCCCGACGCCTACGTGGCCGCGGGGGTGAACGGGTGAGCGTCGCGGTGGACACCGACTTCCAGCTCGATCTCTACCGGCGGATGCTGACGATCCGCCGGTTCGAGGATCTCGTGCAGACGCTGTTCCTGCGCGGCGAGGTCTACGGCACGACACATCTGTACTCGGGCCAGGAGGCGGTTGCGGTCGGCTTCGCGAGCGCGATGGAGGCCGACGACCGCGTGGCCTGCACCTACCGCGGGCACGGGCATCTGCTCGCGCGCGGGACCGAGCCCGAGGCGCTGCTGGCGGAGCTGCTCGGGCGCGAGACGGGCATCAACGGCGGCCGCGCCGGGTCGATGAACGTCGTCGACCTCGACCACGGCGTGATCGGCTGCTTCGGCATCGTCGGCGGCAGCATCGCCGCCGCGACCGGGGTTGCCCTGGCGATGCGCGGCAGCCCGCGGGTCTCGATCGCCTACTTCGGCGACGGCACGACCAACCAGGCCTACTTCTTCGAATGCCTGAACTTCGCCAAGGTGTTCGCGCTCCCGATGGTGTTCGTCTGCGAGAACAACGGCTACGGCGAATACACGCCGATGGAGGCGGTGACGGCGGGCGAGATCTGCGCGCGCGCCGGCGCGATGGAGATCCCGACCCGGATCGTCGACGGGATGGACGTGCACGCGACGCGCCGCGCCGCCGTCGAGGTGTTCAGCGCGGTACGAGCCGGCGGCGGCCCGGTCTTCGTCGAGGCGCGCACCTACCGTTTCGTCGGCCATTCGCGCAGCGACCCCGCGCGCTATCGGCCCGAGGGCGAGCTCGAGCAGTGGCAGGCGCGCGATCCGCTGGAGCTCGCGCGGGGATGGCTGCGCGAGCATCTCGACGGCGCCGAGCAGCTCCTGGCCGAGGTCGATGCCGGCGTCGCCGAGCTGCTCGCGGCCTGCGAGGCGAGCGCGCTCGCAGCCGCGTTCCCGACACCGGCACCGCACTCGGAGTTCAAGGAGTAGCGGCGGTCGGCGACCGTCGCGCCACGCGAATGATTCCTGCCGATCACCCGGCCGCGTCAGGCGCGCTCGGCGACGAGCACGCCGGGAGCGAGGGCGCCGCTCCGCTGGTCGGCGCGCAGCTGCGGGAGAAGCGCTTCGAGAGCGGCATGAGCCTGCGCGAGCTGGCGCGGCGGCTCGACGTCTCGCCGAGCCTGGTCTCGCAGATCGAGACGGGAAAGATCCAGCCCTCGGTTCGGACGCTGTATGCGATCGTCACCGAACTCGGGCTCTCGCTGGACGAGATCTTCGAGCTGGTCGGCTCCGGCGAGCCGGCTGCCAAGGTCTCGCCCGAACCGTCGGCGCCGACAGCACGCCCGGCCCCCGCGAGCGAGCGGCCGCGGCGCACCGGCTCGGCGCTCGTGCACCGCGCCGACGAGCGCCGCGTGATCGAGCTCCAGACCGGCGTCAAGTGGGAGCGCATGACGGCCTGGGACGAACCGGACGTCGAGTTCATGATCGCCGTCTACGGCGTCGGCGGCTCCTCGAGCGCGGACGGCAAGCTGATGCGCCACAGCGGCCGGGAGTTCGGTCTCGTGCTGAGCGGCACCTTGCACGTCACGGTCGGCTTCGAGGACCACGTGCTCGCGCCGGGCGACTCGATCACCTTCGAATCGACGATCCCCCACCGGCTGCGCAACGACGGCGACGTCGAGGTTCGCGCGATCTGGGTGACGCTCGGCCGTTACGCTCCGAGCAGCGATCAGCACTGAACATGTGCATCTGCACGCAGTAGAGCGAGGATGGGCGTTCAGTAACAGTTGACAGCGCGGGCGGGATTGCTTAGCGTCTGCCGCTCACTGGCACGTTCGCAGAGGAGGAGAGCGCGGTGGCATTGACCCTCGATGGGGGTCTCCAGTACGAGTCGGGCACTGCCGCGGCCGTCCACTCGGGTCTGACCGCTCGCAGCCCGCGCACGCTGCGGAGCGTGCCACGTCCGCTCGGCCGCTCGCGCACCGGCGCCACGCGCCCGCCGATTTCGAGCCAGATCGAAGCAACGACGCCGTTCACCGATGGTGGCTGGACCGCCCAGTAGGGACGACGCGACAGCTTGGTCAGATCCGGCGTCCGCGACCACGCAGGCTCGGGGTCCGCGCGGACCGTTCGCGGTCCTCGGTCGCCTGCACCCGCCGCACTACTCGGCGATCTGGCTTGCGACTGCGCTGCTGTTCGCGGTCAGCCCGCTGTTTGCCTCCAACAGCCTGACGGGAAGCGCGCTGCTCTCGATGCTGCCGTTCGCGTCGATGCTGGCGATCGCCGCGATCGGCCAGACACTGGTGATCCAGCAGCGCGGCCTGGACCTGACGGTGCCGGGCATGATCCTGCTGACGACGGTCATCGTCACGCAGCACGCCGGCACGCAGCACGGCAGCCTGGCCGACTCGCGCCTGCCGGTGGCGATCCTGCTGGTCGTCGTCGCCTGCGTTGCCTCGGGACTGCTCAGCGGGTTGGCGATCACGCAATTCGGGATCACGCCGCTCGTCGCGACGCTCGGCGTCAACGCGCTGCTGATCGGGACGGTCTACCAGTTGACCAGCGGGCAGGCGACCGACAGCAGCCCGGCGGGCCTCGCGAACTTCGCGGCGCACAAGACCCTCGGCATTCCGAATACGGCGCTTGTCGCGGCGATCGCTGTCATCGTCGTTGCGGTGCTGATCAGGACCACCGTGCCGGGGCGGCGCTTCGTTGCCGTCGGGGCGAGTACCGCCGCTGCGCGCGCCGCGGGCATCCGCGTCAACGCCTACGTGATCTCCACCTACGTGCTCGCCAGCCTCGCCTACGGCGCCGCCGGGATCCTGATCACCGGCTACACCTCGACGCCGGGTCTCAGCGCCGGCTCGACCTACCTGCTGCCGACGATTGCCGCCGTGGTGCTCGGCGGAACCTCGCTCGCGGGCGGCACCGGCAGCGTTGTGGCGACCGCCGTCGGCGCCGTGTTCCTCTGGCAGCTCCAGCAGGTCGTGACCGCCAACGGCGCAGCGGAATCGGTCGAGTTCATCATCCAGGGGACGATCATCGCGCTGGGCATGCTGCTGCGGAACGTGCCCTGGCGTCGTGTCTGGAATCGCCTCGCGGCCCGCTCCTCGCCGCCTGCCGTCCAGAGCACGATCGGCGCTCCCACGACCGAGCCCGATCAGTGAACGGCGACACCCATCTTGCAAACGTTGTGAGCATCCGCCGGTGTCACGTACCCCGCGCCGGCGGAAGTAGCGCGCATGGCAGTACCGGCCCTGGGTCGGTGCCGCCGCAGCACAGGTCAAATACATCGGGGTCGAGGAGGCAGAGATGAGAAGGGTCAAGCAGCGCGCGGCCAGGGGCCGTTTGCGTAAACCGCTCGTCCCGATCGCCGTGGCCCTCGTGGTGCTCACGGCGGCGGCGGCGGCGTTTGCGGCGACGAAGTGGCCGAACCAGAGCCAGGAGATCGCGACGTCCGGGATCAACAAGAACATCAAGTTCTGCGGCAGCAAGCCGATCACGCTTGCCGTCGAGGACGGCTTCGGCATCAACGCGTGGTCGCAGGAGTCCTACGCCGCGGTCAAGTCGACCGCAGCGCAGTGCAAGAACGTCAAGGTCATCACGGCCGCCGGCGACGGCGTGCTGTCGCAGATGATCGGCGACATCAACTCGGCGGTCGCGCAGGGAGCGAACGCGATGACGGTGATCCCCGACTTCGGCGCGTCCGAGCTGCCCGCGTTGCAGGCGGCGACGAAGGCCGGCGTCAAGGTCGTTCCGTGGGGTGCGGATCCGAGCGGCGTCAACGGACAGGACTTCGTGTCCTACGTCGACTGGAATGACGGCTACGCCGGCACGCTGTGGGCGAAGTGGATGGTCAAGGCGCTGCACGGCAGCGGCAACGTGATCTACACCGGCGGGCCCGCGGGCAACCCGGTCGGAGCCGACCAGCTGGCGGCGATCGTCAAGGTGTTCGCGAACTATCCGGGAATCCACCTGCTCACCGGCAACACATCGTGGCCCGTGACCAACTGGGATCCGGCAACGGCAGGTACCGTGACGGCGTCGCTGCTGTCGCAGTACCCGAAGATCGACGGGATCATCTCCAACTACGGCACCGACGCGCTCGCCAGCGCTCAGGCGTTCCAGAAGGCCGGGCGCAAGCTCGTGCCGATCGCGACGCTCGACGCGAACGGGCTCTCCTGCCTGTACAAGGCGCATAAGGTCCCGCTGCAGACGATCTCCTCGCGCAACTGGCTCGGGCGCATCGCGGCCCGCAAGGCGATTGCCGCGGCGGAGGGGCTGTCGAACCTCGAGCCCAACATCATCAACCTGCCCGCCTTCGAGGACACGCTGGCCGGCAAGACCTACCAGTGCAACCCGAAGGCCTCGGCCGACTTCTATCCCTCCAACAAGCTCACGACTGGGCAGATCGCGCAGTACGGGAGCAGCAGCTAGGAACACTGGTGGATGCACCCTCCATCGTTCTCAGCCTGCGGAACGTCGTCAAGACGTTCCCGGGCGTCGTCGCGCTCAAGGGCGTGTCGTTTGAGGTGCGCGCGGGCGAGGTTCATGCGCTCGTCGGCGAAAACGGTGCCGGGAAGTCCACATTGATGGCGGTGGCAGCCGGCTCGACCGTCCCCGACTCGGGGACGGTCGAGATCGGCGGCCAGCCGCTGGACACAGCTTCACCGTCGGCAGCCCAGGCGCTCGGCCTGGGGATCGTCTACCAGCACCTTTCGATCCTGGAAGACCTGACGGTGACCGAGAACATGGTCTTCGCGATGCCGGCGCCGCTGCGCCCACGGATGTCGCGGGCCGCCGCCTGGACTCGCGAGCAGCTCGCGCCGGTCGGTGCCGATATCGACCCGGCTGAGCGGATCAGCGACCTCAGCTCGGCCAACCGCCAGCTGGTCGAGATCGCCAAGGCGCTCGCGCTCGACGCCAAGGTGCTGATCCTCGACGAGCCGACAGAGTCGCTGACGCGGGCGGAGAGCGAACGGCTGTTCGCGAACATCCGCGCGATCCGCGACAAGGGGACCGCGGTCGTCTACATCTCCCATCGCCTGCCCGAGGTCAAGCGCGTCGCCGACCGCATCACGGTCCTGCGCGACGGCGAGACCCGCGGGACCTTCGACGCCGCCGGGATCTCCGAGGGCGAGATCCTGCGCCTGATCATCGGCCGCGCCGTCGATCAGGTCTTTCCGAGCAAGCGCGCCGGCGGCGACGGCGCCGCGGCGGTGCTCGACGTCGAGAACCTGACCGGCGCCGGCTTCCGCGAGGTCTCGCTGAGCGTCCAGCCCGGCGAGATCGTCGGCCTGGCCGGGATCGAGGGCAACGGACAACGCTCGTTCCTGCGCGCGCTCGCCGGGATGAGCGCAGCCCGCGGGCGGATGCGGGTCGCCGGCGGCGCACTGAGATTGGGCCGGCCGAGCAGGATGCGCAGCGCCGGGGTCATCCACCTCCCGGGCGACCGCCACCGCGAGGGCGTGATGCTGACGCTCTCGGTGCGCGAGAACGTCTCGCTGCTGGCGCTCGGCGAGGTGGCGCAGGCGGGGTTCGTCCGGCGCGCCCGCGAACGCCCGGTGGTCGCGGCGCAGATCGAACGGCTCGGTGTCAAGACGCCGTCTGCGGAGACCAGCGTCGCCGCGCTGTCGGGCGGCAACCAGCAGAAGGTGCTGTTCGCGCGGGCGCTGCTCGGGGCCCCGCGGGTGCTGCTGGCCGACGAGCCGACGCGCGGCGTCGACGCCGGGGCCCGCATCGACCTCTACCAGGTGATGCGCGAGGCCGCGGCCGCCGGGCGGGGCGTCGTCGTGCTCTCCTCCGACGCCGTCGAGCTGCAGGGGCTCTGCGACCGGGTGCTCGTGTTCTCCCGCGGGAGCGTGGTCCGCGAGCTCGAGGGCGCCGAGATCAACGAAGAGAACATCACCGGGGCGGCGGTGACCTCCGACAGCGAGCATCGTCGCGAGCTGCCGCTGCGCGCACGGCGCGTCCAGCGCCTGCGGCGCTTCGTCTCCGGCGACTACCTGCCGAGCGTCGTGCTGGCGCTGTTGATCGTGCTCGTGGCGGTCCTCACGCAGGCCGACAACAGCCGCTTCCTGAGCAGCTACAACGTGCAGGCCACGCTGCTGCTGGCGGCTGCGCTCGCGTTCGTCAGCCTCGGCGAGCTGGTCGTCCTGCTGACCGGCAACATCGACCTCTCGGTCGGCCCGCTGATGGGACTGACCGCCGTTGTCACCTCGTTCTTCTGGACCACCGGGCAGGGCACCGGCGACCTCGTGCTGGGAATCTTCGTCGTGATCGCCACGGCCGTCGCCGTCGGGCTCGTGATCGGGCTGCTGGTGCGGGTCGGGCGGCTGTCGTCGGTGCTCGCGTCGCTCGCTGTCTACATTGTCGTCCAGGGCATCGGCCTGCAGTTGCGACCACAGCAGGGGGGCGAGCTGCGCACCAGCATCACCGGCGCGATCAACACCGACATCGGCTGGATGCCGGTGGCGCTGATCGCCGCGATCGTGATCACGCTGATCGCGGAGGTGGTGCTGCGACGCACGCGCGCCGGTCTCGAGCTGCGCGCCGTCGGCTCCGACGAAACACGCGCGCACCGCCTCGGCGCACGCGTCAATCTGACGCATATGCTTGCTTTCGTGGTCTGCTCCCTGTTCGCCGCAGCCGCCGGGATCATGCTTGCGGGCACGATCGGGATCGGCAACGGCGACCCGACGGTCAGCGCGAACTACACGCTGACCGCCATCACCGCCGTCGCGCTCGGCGGGGCGAGCATCTTCGGCGGCCGCGGGTCGTTCATCGGCGCGCTGCTCGGTGCGCTGCTGCTGACCGAGGTCGTCGCGGCGATCCCGTTTCTGCAGATCGCGCTGTCGTGGAACGACTGGATCCCGGGCATCCTGATTCTCGTCGGGGCCGGCATCTACTCCCGCGCCCGCGGCGGCCGCGCGGCGCTGCTGGGGACCGGTGAGGCGTCATGAGCGAGCCGGTCGAGTTCAGAACCGCGCTGCGTGACGCGCTGGACGAGGAGCTCGCCGCCGATGAGACGGTGATCCTGTTCGGCGAGGACGTGGCACTCGCCGGCGGCGTGTTCGCCGTGACCGGGGGCCTGTTTGAGAAATACGGGCCGGGCCGCGTGTTCGACACGCCGATCTCGGAGCTCGCGATGACCGGCGCCGCCTACGGCGCTGCAATCAGCGGGATGCGTCCGGTGTTGGAGATCATGTTCGGCGACTTCCTCGCGCTGTCGATGGACAGCCTGATCAACCAGGCGAGCAAGTACTGGTTCCTCACGCAGGGGCGCCAGAGCGTCCCGCTGGTGATCCGATCGGTCGTCGGCGCGGGTGGGCGCTTCGGCGCGATCCACTCGCAGATGCCGATCTCGTGGCTGATGGGCGTGCCCGGCCTGAAGATCATCGCGCCGTCGACGCCGAACTCGGCAAAGGGGCTGCTCAAGGCGGCGATCCGCGACCCCAACCCGGTGCTGTTCTTCGAGCACAAGCGGCTGTATTCGAAGAAGGGGTCCGTCGAGGACTCCGAGCCCTTGCCGATCGGCACGGCGAAGGTCGTGCTCGAGGGCTCGGACATCACGCTCGTGAGCGCGATGAAGAGCGTCGACGACTGCCTCGAGGCCGCCCAGACGCTCGCCTCCGAGGGCATCTCGGCGGAGGTCATCGACCTGCAGACGATCCGGCCGTTCGACGCGCCGACGATCCTGCGCTCGCTCGCGAAGACCAACCGCATCGCCGTCGTCGAGGAGGGGCCGCTGACCGGAGGCTGGGCGGGGGAGGTCCTCGCGGTGGTCACCGAGCAGGGGCTCGGCGACATCGACGACGCGTGGCGAATCACCACGCCCGACGCGCCGGTCCCCTACAGTCCGCCGCTCGAGGACGCCTTCCTTCCCGGAGCGCAGAGAATCGCCGACGAGGTGCGCCGGCGAGCATGACCGCCGAGGAACCGTCGCAATGCTCCTCGCGCTAACCCAAGCCAGATCAAGGAGAGCACATGCCTGAAAAGAAGGTCATCGCCGTCGTTGGAGCAACGGGCGCCCAGGGGGGTGGCCTGGTGCGGGCGATCCTCGCGGACCCGAGCGGCGAGTTCTTGGCACGCGCGATCACGCGCGACCCGAGCTCGGAGAAGGCCCAGGAGCTCGCCGCGCTGGGCGCCGAGGTGGTCGCCGGCGACGTCGATGACGAGGCCAGCCTCGAGCGGGCGTTCTCGGGCGCCCACGGCGCGTTCTGCGTGACCTTCTTCTGGGCGCACTTCTCGCCGGCGCTGGAGATCGCGCAGGCCGGCAACATGGCGCGGGCGGCCAAGGCCGCCGGCGTCGAGCACGTCATCTGGTCGACACTCGAAGACACGCGCCGATTCGTGCCGCTTGAGCGACGACCGCATGCCGACGCTCGGCGAGCACTACAAGGTGCCGCACTACGACGCGAAGGGCGAGGCCGACCATCTGTTCACCGACGCCGGCGTGCCCGTGACCTTCCTGCAGACGTCGTTCTACTGGGACAACTTCATCTACTTCGGCATGGGACCCCAGCGCGGCGAGGACGGCTCGCTCTCGTTGGTCTTCCCGATCGCCGACGGCAGGGTCGCGGGAATCGCCTCGGAGGACATCGGGGCCTGCGCCTACGGGATCTTCAAGGGCAGGCGCGCCGTTCATCGGCAAGACCGTGTCGATCGCCGGCGAGCATCTGACCGGCGAGCAGATGGCGGCGGGCTTCACCGATGCGCTCGGCGAGCAGGTCGGCTTCAACGCGGTCACGCCAGAGGCCTACCGCGGCTTCGGCTTCCCCGGCGCCGACGACCTCGGCAACATGTTCCAGTTCACGACCGAGTTCGAGGCCGAGTACTGCGGCGTGCGCGACATCGACGCAGCCCGCCGGTTGAATCCGGGGCTCAAGACGTTCACGCAGTGGCTGGCGGCGAACAAGGAGCGCATCCCGGTCGCCTGAGGTCCGAGCCGCTGTGTCGAGGGCGCGCGCGCCGAGAATAGCTAGGCTCGGTGCGTGCGCGTCCTCGTGATCGACAACTACGACTCGTTCACCTACAACCTCGTGCAGTACCTCGGCGAGCTGGGTGCGCAGCTTGAGGTTGTCCGCAACGATCAGGCCAGCGTCGAGGAGCTGCTCGCGAGCGCGCCCGACCGCGTCGTCGTCTCGCCCGGCCCGTGCACTCCCGACAAGGCCGGGATGACCCTCGAGGTGGTGCGACGGTTCCCCGAGGCCGGGATTCCGACTGCTCGGCGTCTGCCTGGGTCACCAGGCGCTGGCGCAGGCCTTCGGCGGCAGCGTCATCCGCCACTGGCCGGTGCACGGCAAGACCGGCGTCATCGAGCACGACGGGCGCACCGTCTACCGCGGGCTGTCGTCCCCGCTCACGGTCGGGCGCTACCACTCGCTGATCGTCGCCGATGAGCTGCCCGGACTGCCTCGAGGTCAGCGCGCGCGGGGAGGGCGTGGTGATGGGCATCCGCCACCGCGAGCTGCCCGCGGAGGGCGTCCAGTTCCATCCCGAGTCGGTGCTGACCGAAGCGGGGATGGCCCTGCTCGCGAACTTCCTGGCCGGCGAGCCGGCGTGAGCGAGCAGCCGAACGAGATCGTCACGCAGGCACTCGACGCGGTCGCCGGCGGGCGCGACCTGAGCGCCGACGAGGCCTCGGCGGTGCTCGCCGAGATCATGCGCGGAGCGGTGTCAGCGACGCAGATCGCGGGCTTTCTGATCGCGCTGCGCACCAAGGGCGAGACGGTCGACGAGCTCGCCGGGCTGGCCGCAGACGATGCGCGAGCTCGCGATCCGCGTCGAGGTGCGCGCCAGCAACCTGCTCGACACCGCCGGGCACCGGGGGCGGCCGGCGCAGCTTCAACGTCTCGACGACGGCGGCGCTGATCGCCGCCGGCGCCGGCTGCTCGGTCGCCAAGCACGGCAACCGCTCGGCGACCGGAGCCCGTCGGGCTCCGCCGATCTGCTGGAGGCGCTGGGAGCGCGGATCGACCTCGACGCCGCCGGCGTCGCGCGCTGCATCGACGAGACCGGCTTCGGCTTCATGTTCGCCCCTGCCCACCACCAGGCGACCCGCTTCGTGGTCGGGAGTCCGCCGCGAGCTCGCCGTGCGCACGGTCTTCAACTTCCTCGGACCGCTGACCAACCCGGCCGGCGCGCGCCGCCAGCTGATCGGAGTCTCGGACGCGCGCTACCTCGAGACGATCGCGGGTGCGCTCGCGCGTCTGGGCGTCGACCGGGCGCTGATCGTCGCCGGCGAGGACGGGCTCGACGAGGTATCCGCGAGCGCCGCGACGCGGATCGTCGAGGTCAACGGGCTCCAGATCCGCGCCTACACGATCGTCCCCGGCGACCTCGGGATCGAACAGGCGAGCGATCCCGTGCCCGCAGGCGGAACTCCGGAGCACAACGCGGAGCTCACGCGCGCGGTGCTCGCCGGCGCGCCGGGGCCCGCCCGCCAGCTCGCGCTCGATCAACGCCGGCGCGGCGATCTACGCCGCCGGGGCTGCTGCGTCGCTGCTCGCCGGGGTCGAGCTGGCGCGCGGCGCAGTCGATGACGGGCGCGCGGCGCGGGCACTCGAGCGGTTCGTCGCCGCGACCCAGGCCGCGCCATGAGCATCCTGGAGGAGATCCTCGCCGGCACGCGCGCCGACGTCGAGCGGCGCCGGCGCGCCGTGCCGGAGTCGGCGCTGCACCCCGGCGGGCGATCGTCGGCCCCATGCGTTCCGCGACGCGCTGGCCGAACCGGGCCTCTCGATCATCGCGGAGCACAAGCGGCGCTCTCCCTCGGCGGGCGCGATCCGGCCCGGGTCGAGCGTCGCCGAGGTCGTGCGCGCCTACGAGCGCGGCGGCGCGGCGGCGATTTCGGTGCTCACCGAGGAGCGGCATTTCGACGGCTCGCTCGACGATCTGCGCGAAGCGCACGCCGCCTGCCGCCTGCCGCTGCTGCGCAAGGACTTCATCGTCGACGTCTACCAGCTCGCGGAGGCCGCCGCGGCCGGTGCCTCGGCGGTGCTGTTGATCGTCGCCGCGCTCGAGCCCGCCGCCCTGTCGAGCTTGCACAGCGAGGCCGGCCGGCGCGGACTTGACGTGCTCGTGGAGGTCCACGACCGCGCCGAGCTCGAGCTGGCGTGCGCCGCCGGGGCCGAGATCATCGGCGTCAACAACCGTGACCTGCGCGACTTCAGCGTCGACATCGAACGGACCTTCGGCCTGCTCGAGGCGATCCCCGACGAGGCGATCGTCGTCGCGGAGTCGGGCATCGCGACGCCCGAACACCTCGACCGGCTGCGCCGCCACGGTGTGCACGCGGCGCTGATCGGGGAGCGGCTGATGCGCGAGAGCGATCCGGCGCTCGCGCTCGCGGCGTTGCGCAGCGCCACCCTTTAGGCGAGATTGAGTGCCGCGGGTCACACTGCACGGCTGCCCATGAAGAAGCTCCTGTCCTCGCCGTTCTTCGCCGCCGTCGTCGGTGGCGCGATCGTCGCCGCGGTGATGCTGATCGCGGGGATCGGCAACACGACGACGGAGACGATCGTCGAGCAGGGATCCTCCAGCGCCGCCGCAGGCGCGACCCCCAGCGGCGAGCTGACGCCGCGCACGATCTACGAGCGTGACGCCCCCGGCGTGGTGTACATCACGGCGACGGTGATCCAGCGCACCCAGTCGGTGTTCGACCTGTTCCCGAGCACGAGCCGGGGCACGGCCACCGGCTCGGGGTTCGTGATCAACCGCGACGGGGTGATCCTGACCAATGCGCACGTGATCAGCGGCGCCGTCCGCATCTCGGTGGCGTTCGCAAACGACCAGACCGTCACCGCCAGGGTGATCGGCAAGGATCCGGACGACGATCTCGCGCTGCTCAAGGTCAACCCCGACGGGCTGACGCTCGTGCCGCTGAGCCTGGGGGACTCGAGCACCGTTCAGGTCGGCGATCCGACGGTCGCGATCGGCAACCCGTTCGGCCTCGCCCGCACGCTGACGACCGGTGTGGTGTCCGCGCTGCAGCGCTCGATCCAGGCCCCGAACAACTTCGCGATCGACAACGTGATCCAGACCGATGCTCCGATCAACCCCGGAAACTCGGGTGGTCCGCTGATCAACGCGCAGGGGCAGGTGATCGGCATCAACTCGCAGATCCAGACCGGCAGCAGCGGTAACGGCAGCGTCGGGATCGGCTTTGCCATCCCGATCAACACGGCCAAGGCCGTGATCCCGCAGATCGAGAAGACCGGCAAGGTGACCGAGGGCTACCTCGGGATCACCACGATCACCGTCGACCCCGCGCTCGCGTCGCTCCACCTCGGTGCGAGCTACGGCGCGCTGATCCAGACAGTCCAGAGCGGCTCGCCGGCGGCGCGCGCCGGACTGCGCGCGGGAACGCTCCAGGCGACGCTCGCCGACGGCGTGACGCAGGTACAGCAGGGCGGCGACATCATCGTCGCCGCCGACGGCCGCAAGATCTCAAGCGCCACGGCGCTCGAGGACGCGATCATCGCCGACCATCCGGGCCAGCGCGTGACACTCGCGATCGTTCGCGGCACCAAGCATCTGACGGTGACGCTGCGGCTGGGAACGCGGCCGGACGTGCTGCCGGCCTCGGGCTAGCCCGGCCGGCGCGCTGTGCTCGCGAACGCGGGCACAAGGTAGTTTGTCGGGATGCCTCCGACGCGCGTGAAGATCTGTGGCGTGACGCGCCTGGCCGACGCCGAGCTCGCGGCCGAGCTCGGTGCATGGGCCGTGGGAATGGTCTTCTACCCGGCATCGCAGCGACGCTGCACGCTGGCCGAGGCCGAGGCGATCGGCGCGGCGCTGCGCCGCCGCGTGGAGCTTGCGGGGGTCTTCGTCAATGCGCCGCTCGAGGAGGTCGCGCGGGTCAGCGAACGCGTCGGGCTGACACTGGTGCAGCTGCACGGCGAGGAGGGCCCGGCGTTCTGCGCGGAGGTCGCGCGGCGGACCGGGGCGCGCACGATCAAGGCCGCGTCGGTCAAGGGGATGTTCACCGTGCGCGACCTCGAGCGCTTCCACACCGACTTCCACCTCGTTGACGGCTACGCGGCCGGCCTGCGCGGCGGAACCGGCGAGCGCTTCGACTGGTCGCTGCTCGCGGCACGCCGCTCGAAGCTGCCGCTGATCGTCGGTGGCGGTCTCGACGCCGAGCATGTGACCGCGGCGATCACCACGACCCATCCGTTCGCGGTCGACGTCGCGAGCGGCGTCGAGGCCGGGCCCGGGATCAAGGACCCGGAACGCATGCGGGCATTCTTCGCGGCCGCGCAGGTCGCCGCGTGAACCCGCTCGCGCATCGCTACGGACCCTACGGCGGCCAGTACGTGCCGGAGACGCTGATGCCTGCGCTGGCCGAGCTCGAGGAGGCGTGGGTCGAGGCCTGGGCGGCCGCCGATTTCCGTGCCGCGCTCGCTGCGCTGCTGCGCGACTTCGCCGGGCGGCCGACCCCGCTGTATGAAGCCCGGCGGCTGGGCGAGCGCGCCGGGCGACCGATCTGGCTCAAGCGCGAGGACCTCAACCACACCGGGTCGCACAAGCTCAACAACGCGCTCGGCCAGGCGCTGCTGGCCAAGCGGATGGGCAAGCCGCGGGTCATCGCCGAGACCGGCGCCGGCCAGCACGGTGTCGCGGCGGCCACCGTCTGCGCGCTGCTGGAGTTGGAGTGCGTCGTCTACATGGGCGAGGAGGACATCCGCCGCCAGCAGCCCAACGTCCAGCGGATGGAGCTGCTCGGCGCACAGGTGGCGGCGGTCGGCGCCGGCGCGCGGACGCTCAAGGAGGCGGCCTCGGCGGCGATCCGCGACTGGGTCGAGAACGTGGCGACGACGCACTACATCATCGGCAGCGCCGTGGGCCCGGCGCCGTACCCGGCGATCGTGCGCGAGTTGCAGCGCACGATCGGCGACGAGGCCCGCGGCCAACTGCTCGAGCGGCTCGGCCGGCTGCCCTCGCGCGTGATCGCCTGCGTCGGTGGCGGCTCGAACGCGATCGGGATCTTCACGCCGTTCTTGGCCGACGAGGGTGTCGAGCTGATCGGCGTGGAGGCGGCGGGCGCCGGCATCGAGACCGGTCGCCACGGCGCGCCGCTGACCGTCGGGGGGCGCGCCGGGGTGCTGCACGGTTCGCTGTCGGCCGTGCTCGCCGACGCCGACGGGCAGATCCTCGAAGCGCACTCGGTCTCGGCCGGATTGGACTACCCGGGCTCGGGTCCGGAGCACGCGTTCCTGCGCGACAGCGGACGCGCGCGCTACGTCGCGGTCACCGACGACGACGCGCTCGACGCGTTCGGCACGGTGGCGCGCCTGGAGGGGATCATCCCCGCGCTGGAGTCCTCCCACGCGGTCGCGTGGGCGCTCGCGAACCCGGGCGGCGCGCTGGATCTGATCTGTCTCTCCGGGCGCGGCGACAAGGATCTCGCCGAGGTCCTCGCGCTGCGCCCGATCGCATGAGCGTGGCGGGCGAGCAGCGGATCGCCGCGGCCTTCGCCGCCTGCGGCAAGCGCGCGGCGCTGATGCCGTATCTGATGGGCGGCTATCCCGATCTCGACAGCTCGCGGCGGATCGGCGAGGCCGCCGCGGCGGCCGGCGCGGACATGCTGGAGCTGGGAATCCCGTTCTCGGATCCGCTGGCCGACGGGCCGGTGATCCACGATGCGGCGACGCACGCGCTGGCCGGCGGGGCGAACGTCGCCGGGGTGCTCGACGTCGCCGCCGCACTGGCGCCGCTGCTCCCGGTGATCGTGATGTCCTACGTCAACATCCTGCTCGCCGCCGGCGTCGAGCGATTCCTCGAGCGCCTCGCCGAGTGCCAGGTGAGCGGCCTGATCGTCCCGGATCTCCCGTTCGAGGAGGCCGACGCCGCCGCGCACGCCGCCCAGGCGGCCGGCATCGCGCTGGTCCCGCTGGTCGCACCGACGACCCCCGACGCGCGCCTCGCCGCGATCGGCGAGCGCGCCCGGGGCTTCATGTACGTCGTCTCGGTCACCGGCACGACCGGCGAGCGCCGCAGCGCCGCGAGCTCGATCGAGCGGCTGCTCGCGCGAGCCCACGCCGCCACCGCGGTCCCGGTCGCGCTCGGCTTCGGCATCTCGACGCCGGAGCAGGCCTCGGCCGCCGCCGACGCGGGCGCCGACGGCGTGATCGTCGGATCGCGGCTGGTGCGAGCGGCCGGCGCGGAAGCCGACGGTGCCGGCGCGGTCGGCCGGCTCGTCGGCGACTTCGCCGCCGCGCTCGCGTGACGCGGCGGCTCGCTCGCTCAGGGCTCGCCGGCGACCGCCCGGTCGTGGCCGGCGCGCCTCAGCTGATCTCCTTGCGCACGATCGCGGCTGCGTCAGCCAGTGCCTTGAGCTTCATCTTGGCAACCAGCCGAGGCAGCGGCTTCATCCCGCAGTCGGTCGTCAGGTAGACCCGCTCGGGCGGAACCACGGCGATCACCTTGCGGATCCGCTCGGCGACCTGCTCGGGGCTCTCGATCTGGGTCGTGCGGATGTCGAGCACCCCGATCGCGACCTCCTTGTCCTCCGGCAGATCCTTGAGGATGTCGACATCAACCATCTCGCGGTTTGCGAAGTCGAGCACGAACTGGTCGATCGGCACGTCGTAGAAGTACGGCAGCACCGTCTTGTAGCCGGTCGGGAAGATCCCCGAGAGGGCGTTGCCCCAGGCGTTGCCGAAGCAGAAGTGCCAGGCCACCTTGGCGTCGACGCCGTCGACGCATTGCGCCATCACATCGGCGATCCACTCGTAGTCCTTTGGGTCGTCGGTGAACAGCGGCAGCCAGGCACCGAGATCCTCGATCTGCAGGAACTTGGCTCCCGCGGCGACGAGTTCCTTCATCTCCGCGTTGAAGATCGGCGCGAGCGCGTAGCTGATCTCCTTCGCGTCCTTGTAGTGCTGGAAGTGGACGTGCCAGGCGAGGTTCACCGGGCCGGCGCCGACGGAGACCTTGAGCGGCTTGGTCGCGTGACGCTCGGCGATCTTGTAGAGGTCGGTCAGGCGAATCGGACCGCGCGTGACCGGACCGCTGTTGATCACGCCACCCCAATCGGCGAGCAACTCGACCTCCTTGGTGCGCACCGCCGCGCCGACCTCGGACGGATGCGGCTCCTTCGCCGGCTCAAAGCCGCCGATCCGCTCGTACATGTACCAGCAGAAGGAGCCGATCACGCCGACGTAGTCGTCGTAGGACATCTGACCGTCGGTCACGATGTCCAGGCCGGCGTGCTCCTGGTCGGCGATCGACACCGCTGTGGCGTCCTCGTAGGCCTCCGCGTGGTCGACGGTCTTGAAGGCGACGCGGACGTCGCGCCCGTTCAGCTGCTCGCGAAACCAGTGTGGCCGCGGGTACGAGCCGACCATGGTGGTCGGCAGGATCGTGTCGACGATCTTCGTTGGGGACATCCGTCGCTCTCCTCGTCTTCTGCGCGGCTCGGCGCGCGTGGGGGTCTGGGGGTCGAGGTTCCTGCTTGAGGTTCCCAACGACCCTGGCGCAAGAGGATGTCTAGCCGAGGGGGTGGACTCTGTCAAGGTCCACTACACAAGACCGGGGAAGGCTCGCGCGGATCCCGCTTCACCTGTTCGGTGTCACTGCACATTGCCGCCGGCCCGCCCGCCGCAAGCCGTCCGCGGTGCGCCCGGCCCGCTGGTCATTGCCCTAGAATCGCGACCGCATGGGACTCGTGCTCGCCACGACCGCCGGGCTGGTCATCTGGATCGTGCTGTGGACGATCGGCTACAGCGGACTGGACTCCGGTCTGCTCGCCCTCGTCGTGATGCTGCTCGGCGCCAGCGGGCGCATCGCGTTGCGCTACCTGCCCGGTGGCGGGGCGCGGTCGTCGGATCGTTAGAATCGCCCGCGCTCGGCGTTCGGGGAGGCGCCCGCGCCGGCGCTGCGGTCAATACGACGTCTGGAACCTCGTTTGCGCAACCACCGAACGGCAGCCTGGCTCGCGGGCGCGCTCGCCGTCGCACTCGCTGGCTGCGGCACGACGGACCCCGTCTCGGTGAGCAGCGACACGGCCCCGGCGAAGGCGCCGAAGGCGTTGACGATCTACACCGACCTGCCGTTGGCGGGGTCCTCCGGCGCGATCCAGACGAGCATCGCCAACGGAGCGAGGCTGGCGCTCGAGCAATGGGACCACCGCGTGAGCTACGGCTCGCGCGGACACCTCCACAGCATTCACGTGTACCTCCATCCGCTGAATGACGCCGATGCGAGAACGGGCAACTGGAGCCAGGACCTGACCGCGGCGAATGCGCAGTACGCCGTGTCGAAGCCGACCACGGTCGCCTACATCGGCGACTTCGACTCGGCCGCGACGGCGATCTCGCTGCAGGCGATCAGCCCGAACGGCATCCTGCAGGTCAGCCCGTGGAGCCCCTACATCGGCTTCACCGATGCCAACCCCGCGGACGGAAAGGGCGATCCGGCCCGCTTCTACCCCGCCAACGGCCCGAACACCTTCGCGCGGCTCGTGCCCTCGGATCTCGCCGAGGCCGCCGCGACCGTGCAATACATGCGCGCGACCGGCGTGACGCGGCTCTACGTGCTCGGCGACGTCTCGGTCTTCGATGCGGCGATTGCGCAGCTGGTCGCCAACGACGCCCCGGCGCAGGGCATCACGGTCGTCGGTCTGCAGCAGGGGATCGACACCCAGACCAACACCCAGCCGATGGGCTACGCCCAGATCGCCACGGCCGTCGCGGCGCAGCGCCCGGACGCGGTCCTGCTCGGGGGCAAGCCCGGCGCCGGCGCCGTCGCACTGTGGCAGGAGCTGCACACGATGCTGCCGCACGCAAAGCTGTTCGCGCCGAGCACGCTGGCGACGCCGACGTTCCTCAGCGGGATCGCGGCCAACGACGAGCACGGCCACGACGACGAGCACCAGCTCGACGACCAGCACCACCTCGACAACCAGCACGAGTACGAGCGCCGGCTCGAGCACGAGCGCCGGCTCGAGCACGAGCTCCTCGAACTCGACGACGAGCTCCTCGAACTCGACGACGAGCTCGAGCTCGACGGCGGCGACGAGCCGGGCGACGCGCGCCACCTCCGCGGCGAGCGCGACCTATGTCACCAGCCCGATCCTCGAGCCATACCAGTACCCCGCCGCGGCGTGGGTCGTGCTCGCCGACTACCGCCGGCGCTTCAAGACCGCGCCGACGGCCTACGCGCTCTACGGCTACGCGGCGATGCGCGACGTCCTGCTGGCAATCAAACGCGCCGGCGCGGAGGCCGCCAACCGCCCCGCGCTGCTGAAGGCCTTCTTCCACCACCTCGGCGTGATCGACGACGTGCTCGGCCGCTACACGATCAACGGCTACGGCGACAGCTCGCTGCAGAGCTTCGACGGCTATCGCGTGAGCCGCTCCGGCCGGCTCGTGCTGGTGCGCCGGATCAGCGGCTGATGCCCACCCGCGCACGGGCAGCCGGCCTGCTGTTCGCGCTCGCCGCCGTGCTCGCCGGCTGCGGCACGACCGGCACGGTGCAGGGCGGGAACGACGCCGTGTCGGCGACGACGCTGACCGTCTACTCCGACCTGCCGCTGTTCGGCGCGGGCGCCGCGCAGACGGCCGACATCGCCAACGGCGAGGCGCTGGCGCTCTACAACGCCGGCGGCCACGTCGGCAAGCTGCACGTAAGCCTCGCGTCCCTCGATGACGCCGCCGACCCGATAACCGGCACCACGCAGACCACCCAGACCGGGTTCTCGGCGCACAGCGCCTCGTCGGACCTCAGCACCGTCGCCTACATCGGCGACCTCGACTCGGTCTCGACCGCGATCTCGC
Organism: uncultured Solirubrobacterales bacterium; assembly: GCA_963833765.1. Classification (GTDB taxonomy): domain Bacteria; phylum Actinomycetota; class Thermoleophilia; order Solirubrobacterales; family Solirubrobacteraceae; genus Palsa-513. The sequence continues at coordinate 106,113 of CAWHZJ010000003.1, forward strand.
TGCCGCTCAACAACGAGAACGACATCCTGCAGATCAGTCCGGGCAGCAGCTACATCGGCTTCACCGACGCCAACCCGTTCGATTTCACCGGCGACCCGAGCTACTTCTATCCGAACGGCGTCCGAACGTTCGCGCGGCTGGTGCCCTCCGATCTCGCCGAGGCCGAGGCCACCGTCAAGTACATGCACTCGTTGGGGGTCGCGCGGCTCGAGGTGCTCGCCGACAACTCATACCCGCCCTACGACTCCTCGATCGCGAAGCTGGTCGCAAGCGACGCCCCGGCGGCCGGAATCGCCGTTGTCGGCCACCGCTCCGGGATCGACACCCAGGCGATCACGCGACCGGCCGGCTACGCGGCGATCGCGGCGTCCGTCGCGGCCGCCCACGCCGACGCGCTGCTGCTCGGCGGCGTGCCGAACGCCGGGGCGCGGGCGCTGTGGAGCGAGCTGCACGCCCGGCTCCCGAAACTCAAGCTGTTCGCGCCCAGCACGCTGGCCACGCCGGCGTTCCTGCGCGGCATCGGCGGCGTCGCCGGCGCCGCGAGCGCGACCTTCGTGACGAGCCCGATCCTCGAACCGGATCAGTACCCGCCGAGCGCGCAACAGGTGTTCGCGGAGTACCGGCGGCTGTACCCCGGGGTCGCGCCGACGGCCTACGTGCTCTACGGCTACGAAGCGATGACGGACGTGCTGCGCTCGATCAGGCGCGCCGGGAGCCAGGCCGCCAACCGTTCCGCTTCCGCGCTGGTCATCGCGTTCTTCGGGCTCGGCGAGATCCACGGCGTGATCGGCGACTACCGGATCAACGCCAACGGCGACACCTCGCTCGACAGCTTCGACGGCTATCGCGTGAGCGCCGCTGGAGCACTCGTGCTGGCGCGGCGGATCAGCTGACGGCCCCGCGGCGCCGAGCAGCCCACGCGCTCGAACGCAGCCGGCGACCGGCGGGTCCCGCGGGCCGAGCTCAGGCGAGCGCCGCCGCGAGCGCGCTCTCGAGCGTCGCGTGGCGGAAGCGGTGGCCGAGCGCGAGCGCCCGCTGCGGCACCGCGTTCTGGCTGTCGGTGACGATCTCGGCCATCGCGCCGTAGAGCAGCCTCAGCGCCGCCGCCGGGACCGGCGCGAGCGCCGGGCGGTGGAGCACGCGCCCGAGTGCCCGCGAGAGCTCGGCGTTGGTCGCCGGTGCCGGCGCCGTCGCGTTGAACGCCCCCTCGTAGCGCTGATCGTCGAGCGCCGCGGCGTAGAGCGCCGCGAGGTCGTCGACGGCGATCCACGACACGTACTGGCGCCCGCCCGCGACCGGTCCGCCGACGCCCAGCCGAAACGGCGGCAGCATCTTCGCGAGCGCGCCGCCGCGGCGGTCGAGCACGACCCCGGTGCGCAGCACGCAGACGCGCAGCCCGAGTTCGCGGGCGCCGAGCGCCGCGTGCTCCCAGGCGACGCAGACCTCGGCCAGGAAGCCGTTGCCGGGCGCCGAGGCCTCGGTCAGCAACTCGGCGCCGCGGTTGCCGTAGTAGCCGACCGCGCTGGCGCTGACGAGCACCGGCGGTCGCTGCCCGAGCGCCTCGATGCCGGCCACCAGGTTCGCCGTGCCCGTCCTGCGGCTGGCCGAGATCGCCTCGCGCGCCGCCGGCGTCCAGCGCTGGGCGATCGGCTCGCCGGCGAGGTGGATCACCGCGTCGCGACCGTCGAGTGCCGCCGCCGGCGCCGGGGAGGCGAGCGGGTCCCACGCCGGGGCACCGTCGCCGGCCGAACGGCCGAGCACCGTCACCTCGTCGCCACGGGCACGCAGCAGGGCGACCAGCCGGCCACCGATCAGGCCGCTGCCGCCGGTCACCGTGACTCGCATCGCAGCGGATGCTAGCGGCGCGCTAGGGTCACGGCGCAGTGCCCGAGCAAACGCCCGCGTTGTTTCTGATCGACGGCAACAGCCTCGTCTACCGGGCGTTCTTCGCCCTGCCGGAGTCGATCGCGACCTCGACCGGCGAGCCGACCAACGCGATCTTCGGCTTCGCCTCGATGCTCGTGAAGCTGATCACCGAGTACGGCATCACGCCGACCGTCGTCGCCTGGGATGCAGGCACCTCGGGGCGCACGGAGACCTATCCCGCCTACAAGGCGCAGCGCCAGTCGCGCCCCGACCTGCTGCGCGCGCAGTGGCCCGCGTTCGAGCCGCTCGTCGAGGCCTTCGGCTACCACAACGCCCGGCTCGAGGGCTTCGAGGCCGACGACGTGATCGCCACGCTCGCCCAGCGCGCGATCGAGCAGCGCATCCCCGTCTCGATCGTCACCGGCGACCGCGACGCGTTTCAGCTGGTCGACGAGGAGGGCCTCGTCACGGTGATGGCGACCGCGCGCGGGATCACCGAGACCACGGTCTACGACCGGGCCGCCGTGCTCGAGCGCTACGGGATCGGCCCCGAGCTGATTCCCGACTTCTACGGGCTCAAGGGCGACACCTCGGACAACATCCCGGGCGTCCCCGGGATCGGCGAAAAGACCGCCGCCGATCTGCTGGCCGCGTTCGGCTCGCTGGAGGCCGTGCTCGAGCGCACCGATGAGGTCAGTGGCACGAAGCGGCGCGAGAACCTGGTCGCGCACCGCGAGGACGCGATCGTCTCGAAGAAGCTCGCCACGATGCGTCGCGATCTCGCGCTCACGATCACGCTCAGCGACGTGCTCGCGTCCGAGCCGGACCTGACCGCGCTGCGCACGACGTTTCGCCGCTACGAGCTGCGGGACCCGCTGCGGCGCCTGGAGGAGGCGCTCGGCGACGTCCCGTCGGCCGCTCGCCCGCCGGAGGCGCTGAGCGCGGTCGGGGCGCTGCGCGAGGTGTCGCTCGCGCAGCTCGCCGGGACCGGCGAGGTCGCGGTCGCCGTCTGCCCGCCGGCGCCCCCCGAGGGCGCCCTGTTCGACGAGCGCGGGCCCTGGCGGTTCGGCGTCGCGACCGCCACCGAGGTTCTCGTCGGCGACTGCGCGGGACCGGCGGAGCTCGTCCTCGCGCTCGGTGACCGGGCGGTCATCGCCCACGACGCGAAGGCACTGGTGACCGTGCCGAGCGGCCTGGCGCCGGCGACCGTGCCGAGCGGGCTGGCCTTCGACACGATGCTCGCGGCGTATCTGCTCGACCCGGCGCGCCGCGGCTACCCGCTCGCCGAGCTGTGCGAGGACCGGGGGATCGATCCGGGCCTGGCGGACCGCGCCGGCTGGGAGGCCGGCGCCGTCGCGACCCTGGCCGCGGCGCAGCGTCCCGAGCTCGAGAAGCGGGGCCTGCAGGCGCTGATGAGCGACGTCGAGCTGCCGCTCGTCGGCGTGCTCCGCTCGATGGAGGAGGTCGGGATCGCACTGGACCTCGAGCGGCTCGCCGCGATCACAGCACGGGTCCAGCAGGAGGTCGCGGAGCTCGAGCGCTCGATCCACGCGGCAGCCGGGGAGGAGTTCCTGATCGGCTCGCCCCAGCAGCTCGGAGCGATCCTCTTCGACAAGCTGGCGCTGTCGCGCAAGCGCCGCGGCAAGACCGGCTTCTCGACCGATGCGCGCGTGCTCGCGGCGATCCGCGGCGAGCACGAGATCGTGCCGCTGATCGAGCGCTGGCGCGAGCTCTCGACGCTGGTCAAGACCTACCTCGAGCCGTTGCCGAGCCAGGTCGACGAGCATTCCAGGCTCCACACCACCTTCGTGCAGACCGTCGCCGCCACGGGGCGGCTGTCGTCGGTCAACCCGAACCTCCAGAACGTCCCGGTCCGCACGCCGCTCGGCCGCGAGATCCGCGGCTGCTTCGTCGCCGCGCCCGGCTGCGTGCTGCTCGCCGCCGACTACTCGCAGGTCGAACTGCGGATCCTGGCGCAGCTCGCCAACGAGCCCGTGCTCAAGGAGATCTTCGTCCGCGGCGAGGACGTGCACACCGCCACCGCCTGCCAGGTGTTCGGCGTGGAGCCCGAGGAGCTCGACGCGGGGATGCGCTCGAAGGCGAAGATGATCAACTACGGGATCGTCTACGGGCTCACCGACTTCGGGCTCGCGGACCGCCTGCAGATACCGCGCGAGGAGGCCGCCGTATTCATCGCGACCTACTTCGAGCGCTTCCCGGCGGTGCGCGAGTTCATCGAGGCGACGATCGCCCAGGCCATCGAGCAGGGCTACGTCACGACGCTGCTCGGCCGCCGCCGCCAGATCCCCGAGCTGCGCGCGCGCAACCGCCAGCAGCACGCGCTCGGCGAGCGCCTCGCCGTCAACACCGTGATCCAGGGCACCGCCGCCGACATCATCAAGGTCGCGATGGTCCGCTGTCATCGAGCGATCGCCGCGACTGCGCTCGAGGCTGATCCTGCAGATCCACGACGAGCTGCTGTTCGAGGGTCCGCTCGAGGAGGTCGACGGCCTGCGCGGGCTGATCGAGGCGGAGATGGTCGGCGCATGGGAGCTCGACCCGCCGCTCGCGGTCGATCTTGGCGTCGGTGAGAACTGGCTGGCGGCGAAGTGACGGCACGCGCGCCGGCGACGGCGCCGCTCAGGCAGCGCCGTCCGGGGCGAGCGCCCGGGGTGCCGGGGGGAAGATCGCGTCCAGCGCGGCCAGATCCTCGCGCCCCGGCGTCCAGCGCGCGGCGTGGGCGTTCGCGCGCGCCTGTTCGGGGCGTGTCGCCCCGGCGATCACCGACGCGATCGCGGGCTGCGCGGTGAGCGCCCCGATCGCCACGTCGGTCATCGCCAGTCCGCGCTCGGCGGCGTAGCCGGAGAGCGCCTCCAGGCGAGCGAAGGTCGGCGCATCGGCCGGCGGCCCGCCCTGGGCGGCCAGGCGGCTGCCGACCGGAGCGTCCTCGCCGCGGCGGTACTTGCCGGTGAGCAGGCCGTTGGCGAGCGGGAAGTAGGGCAGCACCGACACCCCGAGCCGCTCGCACTCGGGCAGCACGTCGGTCTCCAGCGCGCGGTTCAGCAGGCTGTACTCGTTCTGCAGGCTGACGTAGCCGGCGAGTCCGTCGCGGGCCGCCACCGCGGCCGCCTCGGCGAGCTCGGTGGCGGTCACGTTCGAGCAGCCGATGAAGCGGACCGTGCCTTCGGCGACCAGCTCGTCGAGCGCTCCGAGGGTCTCGGCGATCGGGGTGACGCCGTCGGGCCGGTGGTACTGGTAGAGGTCGATGACGTCGGTCTGCAGACGGCGCAGCGAGCCCTCGACCGCCCAGCGGATGTACGCGCGCGAGCCTCGCGGCCCGCCGGGGTACCCGGGCACCGCCGACATGTCCGAGCCGAACTTGGTCGCCAGCACCACCGCGTCCCGCCGTCCCCGCAGGGCCTCGCCGATCAGCGTCTCGCTGCCGCCCGCGCCGCCGTAGCTGTCGGCGGTGTCGAGCAGGTTGATTCCGGCGTCGAGCGCGGCGTCGATCACGGCGCGGGTCCCGGCGGCGTCGACGCGCCCGCCGGGGCCGAAGTTGTTGCAGCCGAGGCCGACGATCGACACGGACAGGCCGCCGAGCCGGCGGTGGGGCATCGCGTCGCTGAGCATCGCATCCTCCTTGCTGGCGATCGGCATGCCAAGGCGCCTTGGCTCCCCGCCAGACCCTGGGGCGTCGACGGAGATTCTGCCACGGCCGCCGCGGGCTGCGCCGGCCTCCGCGTTCCGCACCCGATCGGGCGAGGGTCGACCACACGCTGCGCTAGCCTCGCGCCGATCGCCTCAGGGACACCGTCCCGCGGGGCGTTTGGGAATCCGTGATCAACGATTGGGGCAACTGCGTGTCGAGGGCGCCGGCGCGGGACCCGGGCCTTGAGTAGGTTGCGGGCGGGGATGGCGGCGCGAGTCAGCGGCGGCTGGACCGATCGCCGCGTGATGCTGCTGATCGCCGGGACGACGTTCATGGAGATCCTCGACGGGACGATCCTGGCGACGGCGGCTCCGGCGATGGCGCGCGCCTTCGGCGTCGCCGCGCCGCAGATCGCGATCACGATCACCGGCTACCTGGTGACGCTCGCGGTGCTGATCCCGCTGAGCGGATGGCTCGCCGACCGTTTCGGGGCGCGGACCGTGTTCATGTCCGGGATCGCCCTGTTCACGCTCGCCTCGGGGCTCTGCGCGACCAGCCAGACGCTCTCCGAGCTGACGGCCCTGCGCATCGTCCAGGGCGTCGGCGGCGCGCTGATGGTGCCCGTCGGGCGGATGGTCGTGCTGCGGTCGACCGACCGCTCCGGCCTGGTTCGCGCGGTCGCGTTCCTCACCTGGCCGGCGCTCGTCGCGCCGATCGTCGCTCCGCTCGCCGGCGGAGCCCTGACGACGTATCTGTCGTGGCGCTGGATCTTCTTGATCAACATCCCGCTCGGCGTGGCGGCGCTCGCCTGCGCGCGGCGCCTCGTGCCGCAGACCTACGGCGAGGTCCGCAGCGCGCTCGACTGGGCCGGCTTCGCGCTCAGCACCCTCTGCCTTGGCAGCGTTGTGGTGGCCGCGGCGGCGCTCGGCTCGCCGCACGTCGACTGGCCGCTCGTCGCTGCTGCCGCCGCCGCCGCGACGCTGACCGGCGCGGCCGGCGTACGCCACCTGCTCGCCGACCGCGAGCCGCTGCTCGACCTGCGCCTCTTCCGGATCGACACCTTCCGGATGTCGCACACGAGCGGCTCGCTGTTTCGCTGCACGATCAATGCCGTGCCGTTCCTGCTGCCGCTGCTCTTCCAGGAGGGCTTCCACTGGAAGGCGGTCAAGTCCGGAGCGGTCCTGCTCGCCCTGTTCGCCGGCAATCTCGCAATCAAGCCGCTGACCACGCCGATCCTGCGCCGCCTGGGCTTTCGCGCGGTGATCGTCGCCGCCGACGTGGTGGCCGGCCTGACGATGGTGGCGTGCGGGCTGATCGGCGATCGCACGCCGCTGCCGCTGATTCTCGCGCTGCTCGTGACGAGCGGCGCGGCGCGCTCGGTCGGCTTCACGGCCTACACGACGATCGCCTTCGCCGACATCGAACCCGCGGCGATGCGCCACGCCAACACGATCGCCTCTACCGCCCAGCAGGTTGCCATCGGCATCGGCGCCGCGCTCGGCGCGGTCGCGCTGCGCTTCGGCGCCTGGGCCACGCCGGCGCTCGGAGCGGGCTCGGCCACCCCGGCCTACCGCACCGCCTTCATGGTCGTCGCCGCGATCACCCTGCTGGCAGCGGCGCAGGGCATGCGCCTGCGCCGCGACAGCGGCGCCGCGCTGCTGCCCGCGAGGCCCAGCACGGCATCGCAAGCCGCCTGAGACGCCCCGCGACCGCAGCGTCAGCCAGCGCGGCGGTCGCAGCGGGCACGCCCGCCGCAGAACGCGCTCAGGTGACGCTCGACGCGACGCCGATCAGCGGTGCGCCGGCGCCGGGGCTGACCACCGGGCGTCGCCACGATGCGAACTGCGGCGGCGCGATCGCCAGGTAGTGCGCGAAGGCCCAGCGCCCAAGCGCCGGCAGGCTGACGGCGCGCACGGCGGCGCGCAGCGCGACGCTCGCGGTCGCCCGCCCGACGAGGTGCTGGGCGGCGAGCAGGCAGCCGTACTGCCAGGCGTGCTGGTCGCTGAAGGCGCCGTAGCGCTCGAGTGCCTGCTCGCGCGTCGCCCGCCCGGCCAGGGCGTGGCGCAGCTCGCGTCCGAGCGCCAGCGCGAAGTAGAACGCGGGGCGGATGCCCTCGGCGGTCAGCGGCAGGCAGTGCCCGGCGGCGTCACCGACGAAGAAGACGCCGTCCTCGGTGGCCGCGCGCAGCTTGTGCGGGATCCAGTTGCCCTGGAAGCCGACCGCCGGCACGTCGAGATCGCCGGCGAGCGCGACGGTCGACTGCTTGACGTGGTCACGCGGCTCGAACGAGCCGACCCCGACCCGCAGCTCGCCGTCGGCCGGGAAGCTCCAGCTGTAACCGGCACGGACGTAGCACGGATCGATCCAGATCTCGAGATCCTGGCCCGATCCCGGCGGATGCACCTCGAGGCCGCGCGACAGACGCGCGTGCGGGGGCTGGATCGCGCCGCGGTTCGAGAGCACGCGCCGCCAGCCGAGCGCGTCGACGACCAGCGGCGCACGCAGCTCGCCGCGGTCGGTGTGCACGCTGTGCACGGGCCCAGTGTCGACGCGCTCGACCGTCGCGGTCTCGAACGTCGTCGCCGGCGATCCCTCGCGCAGCAGCGCGCACAGCGCGCGATAGTCGAACGTCGAAAAGGTGAACGGCAGCTGCCAGCGGGCGGTGGCGCGCGTGGTGTGCACGACCATCTCGCCGAAGCTCTGGCAGATCGAGGCGTGCAGGCCGAGCCGCTCGAGCCACTCGGTCGGCGCCGCGCAGGCCGAGGTCTGGCGCTCGCCGATCTCGTAGCGGTCGACCATCAGCACGCGCGCGCCGGTACCCTCGAGCTCCCGGGCGAGCGTCAGCCCGGCAAAGCTGGCGCCGCAGATCAGCACGTCGCAGTCACGGCTGAGCGACGTGCGCTGCGCACCGCGTTTGGTCGCGCGGGTTGGCATCAGCGCCGATCATACGCGCGTGGTGCGCGGTCCGATGCCGGTGCTGCGCTACGCTTTCGCCCGGTGAGCACGGTGATGGAGAACCCCACAGCCAAGATCGTCGAGGGCTCGGACGGGCTCCTGCTCGAGATCGACGGGCAGATAGTTCCCAACTACGACGCGACGATGCGCCCCTTCGAGGAGGGCGAGGTCGTCACCGGCCACGTCGTGCGAATCGACCACGACGAGGTGCTGGTCGACATCGGCTACAAGTCCGAGGGCGTCATCCCGGCCAACGAGCTGTCGATCCGCAAGGCCGTCGACCCGCATGACGAGGTGACGCTCGGCGAGGAGGTCGACGCGCTGGTCCTGACCAAGGAGGACCAGGACGGCCGGCTGATCATGTCCAAGAAGCGCGCCCGCTTCGAGAAGGCGTGGCGGCGGATCGAGGCGGCGGCCGAGTCCGGCGAGCCCGTCGAGGGCACCGTGATCGAGGTCGTCAAGGGCGGTCTGATCATCGACCTCGGCGTGCGCGGCTTCCTGCCCGCGTCGCTGGTCGACATCCGTCGCGTGCCCAACCTCGACGAGTACATGGGCACCCAGATCGAGTGCAAGGTGATCGAGCTCAACCGCTCGCGCAACAACGTCGTGCTCTCGCGGCGCGCGGTGCTCGAGGAGGAGCGCAAGGAGGTCCGCCAGCAGATCCTCGACCGCCTCGCCCCGGGCCTGGTCGTCGAGGGCCAGATCTCCAACATCGTCGACTTCGGCGCGTTCGTCGACCTCGATGGGATCGACGGGCTGATCCACATCTCCGAGCTCTCGTGGTCGCACGTCAACCACCCGAGCGAGGTGCTCGAGATCGGCGACACCGTCCAGGTCAAGGTGCTCGACATCGACCGCGAGCGCCAGCGCATCTCGCTGGGCCTCAAGCAGACCCAGGAGGATCCGTGGCAGCGGATCGTCAACACCTACAACATCGGCGACGAGCTGGCCGGCACCGTCACCAAGGTCGTCACCTTCGGCGCGTTCGTCGAGATCCTCGACGGCGTCGAGGGCCTCGTGCACATCTCCGAGCTGGCCGCCCACCACGTCGAGAACCCGCGCGAGATCGTCCAGCCGGGCGACGAGCTGCGGGTCAAGATCCTCGAAATCGACTCCGAGCGCCGCCGCCTCTCGCTGTCGGCCAAGCGCGTCGAGGGCCAGGTCCTGCCGGTGCGCCGAATCGAGCCCGAATCCAGCGGCGAGCACGCGGAGGATGAGCGGTCCGGGAGCGACAGCGCCGGCGATGTCGAGACGGCCGCCGCCGAGACCGCCGAGCCCCAGGCCGCCGAGACCGCCGAGGAGCCGCAGGGCGCCGACGCCGAGGAGCGCCGAGGCCGAGGAGCCGCAGGGCGCCGAGACCGCCGAGGAGCCGCAGGGCGCCGAGACCGCCGAGGAGCCGCAGGGCGCCGAGACCGCCGAGGAGCCGCAGGCCGCCGTCGCCGAACCGGCCGAGGCCGTCGAGCCGCCGGCGGTCGAGGAGCCGCCGGAGGTCGAGGAGCCCGCGGCGGTCGTCGAGCCCGCGGCGGTCGAGGAGCCGGCCGCCGAATCGGCGGACGCGGCCGAAGCGAGCGAGCCGCAGCCCGAGAGCGCGCCCGACGGCGCCGACGCTGCGGCCGAGCAGCAGTCGACCGCAGCTCAGTAGCAGGGCAGCTGCTCGGAGATGGCCGTGCCGTTCGTCGGACTGACGGGCGGGCTGGGTGCGGGCAAGTCGACGGCGCTCGCGGAGCTCGCCGCCCTCGGGGCGGCGGTGCTCTCCTCGGACGCCGTGGTGCACGAGCTCTATGAGACGGCCGCGGTCGCCGATGCCGTGCGCGAACGCTTCGGCAGCGAGGTCTTCGCCGGCGACCGCGTCGACCGCGGCGCGATCGCCCGCCGCGTCTTCGCGAGCGAGGACGACCGGCGGTGGCTGGAGCAGCTGCTGTGGCCGCTGGTCGCCCGCCGGGCGCAGGAGTTCCATCAGCAGGCGAGCCGCCGCGAGCCGCCGCCGCGGGCCGCCGTGGTCGAGGCGCCGCTGCTGTTCGAAGCCGGCGCCGCGTCGCAGTATCAGGCGACGATCGCCGTCGTCGCCGACAGTGCGGTGCGGGCGGCGCGGATCGCAGCGCGCGACCAGGCGGCGCTCGCGAGCCGCGAGGCACGACAGCTGCCGCAGGCCGAGAAGGCGCGCCGCGCCACCTACGTCGTCGTCAACGACGGCAGCCTCGAAGAGCTCCGGGCGTCCCTCGCGGACGTGCTCGAGCAGCTCGCCGGATGAGGCCGCGCACGGCCAGGCGGGCACTCGCCCTGGCGGTCGTGGTGGTCACGGCGGTGGTGCTGGTGCTGCCGGCGGTCAGGCGGCTCGTTCGCAACCTGACGCTGCCGCTGGCCTACACCTCGGTGATCCGCGAGCAGGCGCGTGAGAAGCACCTTGACCCGGCGCTGATCGCGGCCGTGATCTTCGCCGAGACGAAGTTCGACGCGCGCACCTCGGCGACGGGCGCGCTCGGCCTGATGCAGATCGAGCCGGCGACCGCCGAGTTCCTCGCGCGCCGCTCGGGCGGAACGAGCTTCGCGATCGCCGATCTCGACTCACCGGACATCAACATCCGCTACGGCAGCTACTACCTGCGCTACCTACTGGATCGCTACGGCGGCAACGAGACGCTGGCGCTCGCCGCCTACAACGGCGGCGAGACGAACGTCGATGCCTGGCTCGCGAGGGCGCGCACGGCCGGTGTGCCGTTCACGATCACCTCGATCCCCTTCGCTCAGACGCGCGCCTACGTGACGCGCGTCGAGCGGGCGCAGATCTCCTACACGAAGGAGTACGGGCTTTGACCGGAGGACAGCTGCCGATGATCAGCCGCTAGCGCTGACCGGTTCGCCGCGTGGTCCCCGCGCGGGCGCGGCGAGTGGCGCGCGTGAGCCGTGAGGCCAGCGAGCGCAGGTGCTCGATGAGCTCGGGCGGCTCGTGCACGTCGAAGCCGACGCCGATCGCCGCGATGCGCCAGGCGAGCCATCCCAGGTTGTCATCGCCCGTCGTATACCGGCAGCTGTGCGCGTCGATCGGCTCCATGGCTCCCCAGTGGGCCGGGACGCGGCCGGTGAGCTCATCGGCGGCGGCGTGCAGGGTGACGATCGCTTCGAAGCGGTTCGGGGCGCTGGCGATGCCCTGTTTGACGTACACGGCGGCATTCTTGGCCGGCAGCCGGCGCGGGATGAAGCGCACACCGGTCGACGCCGGCCTGGCCATGCGGTCAAGCCGGAAGGTCCGCCAGTCGTTGCGGTGGCGATCCCACGCCACGAGATACCAGCGGCGGCCGTGGTTCACGAGCGAGTGGGGATCGACCTCGCGGCGGCTGCTCGTCTGGTCGCGGCTGCGGTAGGCAAAGCGGATGCCCTCGGAGTCCCGGCACGCCGCGGCGATCACGGTCAGATCTTGGGGGTCGACGGTCGGGCCGCTGACCGGGAGCGTCGAGGTCATCGAGCCGAGCGCACGGACGCGGCGGCGCAGGTGCGCCGGTAGGACCTGTTCGAGCTTGACCAGGGCGCGCAGCGCGGTCTCCTCGATGCCGGTGACCGATGCGCCCGCGGCCGTGCGCAGTCCAACGGCGATCGCGATCGCCTCCTCCTCGTCGAGCAAGAGCGGCGGCATCGCGCTCCCGGCGCGCAGGCGGTAGCCGCCGGCGGGCCCGGTCAGCGACTCCACCGGATAGCCGAGTTGGCGCAGTCGCTCGATGTCGCGTCGGATCGTCCGCCCGGACACCTCGAGCCGCTCGGCCAGCTCACGACCGGGCCAGTCGCGGCGTCCCTGAAGCAGGGACAGCAGTCCCAGAAGTCGGCTCGCGGTCTCGCTCATCGCAGGTTCACCATTCCGGCAATTGAGGACACATAGTGACCTAAATACGCCGTACGGTGGGTCGCGATGTCAACAAGCCAGGAGGGAGCATCAATGCTCGAGCGAGACGGATATGTGCAGGGCGTCCCATGCTGGGTGGACACCAGCCAGCCCGATCCGGAGGCCGCCGTCGAGTTCTACCGCGGGCTGTTCGGGTGGGACTTCGAGGATGCAATGCCGCCGGGATCGCCGGCCCGGTATTACATCGCTCGCCTCCGCGGCGGCGATGTGGCCGCCGTCGGCGGGCCGCCGCAGGGGGCGGGAGCGATGGCGGCGTGGAACACCTACATCTGGGTTGACAGCGCCGACGAGGCCGCCGCGAAGGTCCTCGCCGCCGGCGGCAGCGTCACGATCGACCCCTTCGACGTCACCGACGCAGGTCGGATGGCGGCGTGCACCGATGCCGAAGGAGCCGCGTTCTGCCTGTGGCAGGCGAAGGGGCACCGGGGCGCGCGGATCGTGAACGAGCCCGGGTCGGTGAACTTCAACGGCCTGAACACCCGTGACCCCGAAGCCGCGAAGCGGTTCTACGGCGCCGTCTTCGGATGGCTGGCGCTCGACCTCGGCGGCGGGGCCCAGATGTGGCGGTTGCCGGGCTACGGCGACTTTCTCGAGCGAAGCGATCCCGGCATCCGCAGGCGGATGGCGGAGACCGGTGCCCCGGACGGCTTCGAGGACGTGGTCGCGACGCTCAATCCGATCGCGGAGCACCAGACCGAGGTCGCCGCGCATTGGAGCCTGACCTTCGCGGTCGACGACGCCGACGCGACGGCGGAGACGGCGGGGAAGCTCGGCGGCCAGGTGCTCGTCCCGCCGTTCGACGCCCCCTGGGTCAGGATGACGGTCATCGCCGATCCGCAGGGCGCGACGTTCACCGCCAGCAAGTTCGTGCCGGAGAACAGGGACCTCGGCAGCCCGGCGAACGCGACCGCCGCGGTCGAGTAGCGAAGGTGTCGGGTGCGTCCACGATCAGGCCGGCTCGGCGGGAGTTCACCTCCGCCGAGCCGGATGGTCGCGTGGCCGCGCCGCGAGCGTGATCCGCGATACTGGACCGATGCCCCCGTTCCGGCTCGATTCCGCCTTCACCCCGGCCGCCGACCAGCCGCGCGCGATCGAGCAGATCGCCCAGGCGGTCGGCGCCGGCGACCGCTTCACGACGCTGCTCGGGGCGACCGGTACCGGCAAGACGATGACGATGGCCGGCGCGATCGAGGCGCTGCAGCGCCCGGCGCTCGTGATCGCCCACAACAAGACGCTCGCCGCTCAGCTGTGCAACGAGTTTCGGACCTACTTCCCGGACAACGCGGTCGAGTACTTCGTCTCCTACTACGACTACTACCAGCCCGAGGCCTACGTCGCGAGCCGCGACCTCTACATCGAGAAGGACTCCTCGGTCAACGCCGAGATCGACCGCCTGCGCCACGCCGCCACCGCGGCGGTCTTCGCGCGCCGCGACGTCGTCGTCGTGGCGTCGGTGTCGTGCATCTACGGCCTCGGCTCCCCCGACGTCTACGAGCGCAACATGCAGCTGCTGCGCCGTGGCGAGTCGGTCGACCGCGATGCGCTGCTGCACAAGCTCGTGTCGATCCAGTACACCCGCAACGACTCGGTGCTCGCGCGCGGCAACTTCCGCGTCAAGGGCGAGACCCTCGAGGTCTTTCCCGCCTACGCCGAGACGGCCTACCGTGCCGTGCTGTTCGGCGACGAGGTCGAGGCCCTCGCCGAGTTCGATCCGCTGACCGGCGAGCTGATCACCGACGACCTCGAACACGTGGCGATCTGGCCGGCGACCCACTACAACGTCGCCGACGGCCAGACCGAGCGCGCGGTGGCCGCGATCGGCGCCGAGCTGAACGAGCGCTGCACCGAGCTCGAGGCGGAGGGCAAGCTGCTCGAGGCCCACCGGCTGCGCCAGCGCACCCAGTACGACATGGAGATGCTGCGGGAGGTCGGGTTCTGCTCGGGCATCGAGAACTACTCGCGGATCCTCGATGGGCGCCAGCCAGGGGAGCGGCCGTACTGCCTGATCGACTACTTCCCGCGCGACTTCGTCTGCTTCATCGACGAGTCCCACCAGACGGTGCCGCAGATCGGCGGGATGTTCGAGGGCGACCGTTCGCGCAAGCAGACGCTCGTCGACTACGGATTCCGTCTGCCGAGCGCGATGGACAACCGCCCGCAGACCTTCGAGGAGTTCCTTCGCGTCACGCCGCAGATCGTGCTGGTCTCGGCGACGCCCGGCGAGTTCGAGCGCACGCGGTCGGGACGGGTCGTCGAGCAGATCGTGCGCCCGACCGGCATCGTCGACCCGCAGGTCGAGGTGCGCGCGACGCGCAACCAGGTCGACGACCTGATGCGCGAGGTGCGCCTGCGGATCGAGCGCGACGAGCGCGTGCTCGTCACCACGCTGACCAAGAAGATGGCCGAGGATCTGTCCGGCTACCTGCTCGAGCTGGGGTTCCGCGCGCGCTACCTGCATTCGGAGATCGACACGCTCGAGCGGATCCAGATCATTCGCGCGCTGCGGCTCGGCGAGTACGACGTGCTGGTCGGCGTGAACCTGCTGCGCGAGGGCCTCGACCTGCCGGAGGTCTCGCTCGTCGCGATCCTCGACGCCGACAAGGAGGGCTTCCTGCGCGGCGCGACCTCGCTGATCCAGACGATCGGCCGCGCGGCCCGCAACATCGAGGGGACCGTGATCATGTACGCCGACCGCGAGACGGCGTCGATGCAGGCCGCGCTCGAGGAGACCGACCGCCGCCGCGCGATCCAGCTGGCCTACAACGAGGAGCACGGGATCACCGCGGCGACGATCGTCAAGGGCGTCAGCGACATCAGCGACTTCCTGACGGCGGAATCGAAGACGCCCAAGCGCCGCCGGCGCGCGTCGTCGAAGACCGACGAGCTCGCGCCGCACGAGCTGGACAAGCTCGCGGTCGAGCTCGAGGAGGAGATGCTGCTCGCCGCGCAGGAGCTGCGCTTCGAGTACGCGGCGCGCCTGCGCGACGAGCTGCGCGAGCTGCGCCGCACGCTGGCCGAGGTCAAGGCCACCGCGTAGCGGGCCGGGGCACGCCGCCGCTTGAGAACGCCGACGCGCGGCGCCGTCAAGCGAGCACCAACCATCCCGTCGTGGTTCCGGCGGCTAGTCCCCCGACAGCTCGAGGAAGCGCTGGACCGAGGCCTCCTGGTGGGCGAGCTGGTCGGCGAGCTGGTGCGCGTGGCTCGCCGCGCGATCGAGGAAGTCGTTGAGCGCGTGCTCGGGGTCGTCGGTCAACGGGTAGACGTGGCTCAGCTCCTGCTGGATGCAGGCGATCCCGAGCGGCGGGCGACCGTCGGCCAGCGTGCGGGCGCTGCAGACGGCGACGACGCTGAGCCGGCGTTCGGCGGCGCGCAGCGCGACCGGGATCAGGCGCGGCGCCGGGGCATCGACGGGGCTCGCGACGCTGCGGTCGACCTCGATCCGCGCGGCGGTGATCTCGGCGAGCGGCTCGCGCCACACGGCGAGCACGGTGTCGGCGGCGACCAGCGCGTCGCGCAGCGCGCGGGCCTGGTCGCGGTAGAGCGCCTCGGCCTCGTCGCGATCGGCGGCCTCGGCGAGATCGAGGTCGCACGGCACGCGCAGCAGCTCCTCGCCGCTGACCGCGTCGCCGGTCGAGTGGGCGCCGAGCGCGACGTAGGTCTGGATCGTCGAGAGGTCGCGCCGGCCGTGGAAGATGATCGTCAGCTCCTCGCAGAGCGCGAGGCCCTCGACGCGCATCGAGACGGCGGCCGAGCCCCCGTGGTCGAGCAGCGCGCGGCGCAGGAGCTCCTCGGAGGAGTCGTCGCCGGGACGCTGCTGCTCGCTCACTGAGATCACCCCTGTGGTGGTCGGTCGTGGCCCGTGAGTGTAGACGGCCGTGGGGCGGAAGGACGCAGTTGGGGCGCGCGCGGGCCCCGCCGCTCCCGGGCGAACGTCTGTTCGCCTCGCTACAATGGCTGGTGAGTTGCCGTCCTCCAGTCAGATCGTCGTCACCGGGGCTCGCGAGCACAACCTGAAGAACGTCTCGCTGAGCTTGCCGCGCGACGCATTGGTCGTCCTGACCGGGCTTTCCGGGTCGGGAAAGTCCTCGCTGGCGTTCGACACGATCTACGCCGAGGGCCAGCGGCGCTACGTGGAATCGCTGTCGGCGTACGCCCGTCAGTTCCTCGGCCAGATGGACAAGCCGGACGTCGACTCGATCGAAGGCCTCTCGCCGGCGATCTCGATCGATCAGAAGACGACCTCGCGCAACCCGCGCTCGACGGTCGGGACGGTCACCGAGATCTACGACTACCTGCGCCTGCTGTGGGCGCGGATCGGGGTGCCGCACTGCCATGTCTGCGGGGCGCGGATCGCCGGCCAGTCGATCGAGCAGATCACCGACCAGGTGCTCGAGCTGGCGGAGGGAACGCGCTTCATGGTGCTCGCGCCGGTCGTCCGCGGGCGCAAGGGCGAGTACGGCAAGCTGCTCGAGGAGCTGCGGGCCGAGGGGTTCGCGCGGGTGCTGATCGACGGCGAGCTGCGCGGCCTCGACGAGGAGATCGTGCTCGAGAAGCAGGTCAAGCACGAGATCGCCGTCGTCGTCGACCGGCTCGTGATGCGCCCCGACGTCCGCAAGCGGCTCGCCGACTCGATCGAGACCGCCGCGGCGCTCGCGGACGGGATCGTCGCGGTCACGCTGGTGGACCGCGACGGCCAGTCGCGCGGGGCAGGCGGCGAGCTGGGCGAGACGCTGACCTTCTCCGAGAAGTTCGCGTGCCTGAAGTGCGGCACCTCGATGCCGGAGCTCGAGCCCCGGATCTTCTCGTTCAACGCGCCGCAGGGGATGTGCCAGCACTGCACGGGTCTCGGGTCGCAGCTCGAGATCGACCCCGAGCTGGTCGTCCCGGACCCGGCGTTGTCGATCGCCGAGGGCGCGCTCGCCCCCTGGGCCGCGAGCAGCTCGGCCTACTACGACCAGGTCACCGCCGGGCTCGCGGAGCGCTACGGAATCGACCTCGAGGCACCCTGGTGCGAGCTGCCCGAAGCCCAGCGCAGGATCTTCCTCTACGGCAGCGACGGCGAGCGGGTCGAGGTCCGCTACCGCAACCGCTACGGGCGCGAGCGCTCCTACGCCGCGCGCTTCGAGGGCATCGTCTCGAACCTCCAGCGCCGCTACCGCGAGACCGAGTCCGAGCTCCAGCGCGAGAAGATCGAGGAGTACATGAGCGTGCGGCCGTGCCCCGAGTGCCACGGTGCACGGCTGCGGCCGGAGTCGCTCGCGGTGCTCGTGGCGGGCACTCCGATCAACGAGTTCTGCGCGCTCTCGGCGCACGGCGCGCTGGCCTGGCTGGACGCCGTGGCGCTGAGCGACACCGAACGCCACATCGCGCGGCTGATCG
This sequence comes from uncultured Solirubrobacterales bacterium, assembly GCA_963833765.1. Classification (GTDB taxonomy): domain Bacteria; phylum Actinomycetota; class Thermoleophilia; order Solirubrobacterales; family Solirubrobacteraceae; genus Palsa-513. Next base: position 123,857 of record CAWHZJ010000003.1, read on the forward strand.
TGCGCGAGATCGGCGAGCGCCTGCGGTTCCTCGAGAACGTCGGGATCGGCTATCTCTCGATGGACCGCGCCGCGGCGACGCTGTCGGGCGGCGAAGCGCAGCGGATCCGCCTGGCGACCCAGATCGGCTCGGCGCTCGTCGGCGTGCTCTACGTCCTCGACGAACCCTCGATCGGCCTGCACCAGCGCGACAACGCTCGGCTCGTGGCGACGCTCGAGCGCCTGCGCGACCTCGGCAACACGGTGCTCGTGGTCGAGCACGACGAGCAGACGATGCGCGCCGCCGACCACCTCGTGGACCTCGGACCGGGCGCCGGCGAGCACGGCGGGCGGATCGTCGCGCAGGGCACCGCGAGCGAGGTCGAGCAGGTGCCCGAGTCGCTGACCGGACAGTTCCTGTCGGGCGCGGCGAGGATCGAGGTGCCGGCGAAGCGGCGTACGCCGACCGGGGCGATCGAGATCCGCGGCGCCACGCAGCACAACCTGCAGGGGATCGACGTGCGGGTCCCGCTCGGGACGCTGACCTGCGTCACCGGCGTGTCCGGCTCGGGCAAGTCGACGCTGGTCAACGACGTGCTCTACAAGGCCGTCGCGAACCGGCTGCATCGTGCCCGCCAGCGCCCCGGTGCGCACCGCGAGGTGGGCGGCATCGAGGCGCTCGACAAGATCATCGCGGTCGACCAGTCGCCGATCGGGCGCACCCCGCGCTCGAACCCGGCAACCTACACGGGGCTGTTCGACGTGATCCGCGAGCTGTTCTCAAAGACCGCCGAGGCGCGGGCGCGCGGCTACAAGCCGGGGCGCTTCTCGTTCAACGTCAAGGGCGGGCGCTGCGAGGTCTGCCGCGGCGACGGCCAGATTCGCATCGAGATGCACTTCCTGCCCGACGTCTACGTCCCCTGCGAGCAGTGCCATGGCCGGCGCTACAACCGCGAGACGCTCGAGGTGCGCTTCAAGGGAAAGACGATCGCCGACGTGCTGGACTTCTCGATCGAGGAGGCGCTCGTCTTCTTCGAGCACATTCCGACGATCCGCCGTCGCCTGGCGACGCTGAACGACGTCGGGCTCGGCTACGTCCGCCTCGGCCAGCCTGCGACGACGCTGTCGGGCGGTGAGGCCCAGCGGGTCAAGCTCGCCAGCGAGCTGTCGAAGATCGCGACCGGACGGACGCTGTACATCCTCGACGAGCCGACGACCGGACTGCACTTCGCCGACGTCAAGCGCCTCTTGGAGGTGCTGCACCGGCTCGTCGACGCCGGCAACTCGGTGGTCGTGATCGAGCACAACCTCGACGTGATCAAGAGCGCCGATCGCCTGATCGACCTCGGGCCGGAGGGCGGTGACGAGGGCGGGCAGGTGATCGCGACCGGCACGCCGGAGCAGGTCGCCGCGGTCGCCGCCTCCTACACCGGCCGCTTCCTCGAGCCGCTGCTCGGGCGGGCGCCGACGGTCCGTCGCGGCGCGCGGCGCAAGCTCGTGGCGACGGCGTAGCGGCGCGTCTCGCGACGCTCGGGCTGAAACGCCGTTCGTGGGGCCGCGCGGCGTCCAGCGCCGCCGCGCGTTCAGCGCTCGAACTCGGCCAGCCCCTCGCGGAACCCGCGCAGCTCGGCCGGATCGATCGAGAAGCTGTGCTCGGCGGTCGGGAAGCGCCGCGTGCGGACCTCCTCGGCGTAGTCGCTGACCGCGGCGGTGATCACCGTGCGCAGCTCGACGTACTGCTTCGCGAAGCGCGGCGCGCGGCCCGGGTAGATGCCGAGCATGTCGTGGAGCACGAGCACCTGGCCGTCGGTGGCGGATCCGGCGCCGATCCCGATCACGGGGATCTCGAGCAGCGCCGTGATCTCGGCGGCGACGCTCGCCGGGATCGCCTCGAAGACGACCGCGAAGGCGCCGGCTTGCTCGAGCGCGAGCGCCTCGGCGGCGACGGCCAGCGCGCGCTGAGCGGTGCGGCCCTGCGCCCGCCGGCCGCCGAGCGCGGTGGCGGTCTGCGGCGTGAGGCCGACGTGGCCCATCACCGGAATGCCGGCCGCGACGGTCGCGCGCACGCGTGAGAGCTGCGCCGCGCCGCCGCCCTCGAGCTTGACCGCGTCGGCGTGGGCTTCCTTGACGAAGCGCTGCGCGGTGCGGATCGCCTGCTCGTCGGAGGCCTCGTAGGAACCGAACGGCAAGTCGGCGACGAGCAGCGCGCTGCGCACGCCGCGCCGCGTGGCGGCCGTCAGCATCAGCATCTCCTCGACGCTGACCGAGACCGTCGAGTCGTAGCCGAGCACGACCTCGGCGCCGGAGTCGCCGACGAGCACGATGTCGGCCCCCGCGCCGTCGACGATCTGACCGCTCGGGAAGTCGTAGGCGGTGACCATCACGATCGGCTCGCCGAGGCGCTTCTTCTCGGCGAGGTGCGGCAGGGTCATCGGCAGCCGGCCGGGGTCGCTGTCGGTCTGGGTCTTCGGGGTCGTGGACATCGCGCTCCTTCAGGACACGAGGGCGTCGACACGATCGTCGACGGCGAGGATCTGGTTGCGCGCGTCGACGTGGACCACGCGGGGAACATGCGCCGGCAGCTCTTCGCTGCTGTAGGCGGCGTAGGAGATGACGATGATCGTGTCGCCGCGGTGCACGAGCCGGGCGGCGGCGCCGTTCAGCTTGATCTCGCCGCCGCCACGCTCGCCGGCGAGCGTGTAGGTCTCGAAACGCGCTCCGTTGTCGATGTCGACGACGGCGACCTGCTCGTGCGGCAGGATGTCCGCCGCCTCGAGCAGCTCCGCGTCGATCGTGATCGAGCCGACGTAGTGCAGGTCGCAGTCGGTGACCGTCGCGCGGTGGATCTTGGACTTGAGCATCGTGCGCTGCATCTGGTCAGTGGCCTCCCGGGGTCGCGACGAGGTTGTCGATCAGCCGGGCGCGTCCGATGCGGGCCGCGACGGCGACCAGGACCGGGGCGTCGATCCGCTCGACCGGCGCGAGGGTGTCGGGGTCGACGAGCTCGAGGTACTCGGGCTCGATCTGTTCGCGAACGAGCTCGCTGCGCGCGGCCGCCGCGGCGACCCGGCTGTCGCGCTCGCCGGCGGCGATCAGCGTTGCGGCCTGGCGCAGCGCCCTCGACAGGCCGGCCGCGCGGGCGCGCTCGGTGTCGCTGAGGTACGCGTTGCGGCTCGACAGCGCGAGCCCGCTGGCCTCGCGAACCGTCGGGCAGATCTCGATCTCCGTCGGAATGTCCAGGTCGCGCACGAGGCGCTTGATCACGAGCGCCTGCTGGGCGTCCTTCTGGCCGAAGAAGGCGAACTGCGGCCCGACGATGTTGAGCAGCTTGGTCACGATCGTGGCGACGCCGTGGAAATGCTCGGGCCCGCGCCGCGTGCCCTCGAGCGGCTCGCTGAGCCCGCTGACGACGACGCTGGTGGCAAATCCCGGCGGGTAGATCTCCGCCTCCGGCGGAGCGAACAACAGATCGACGCCGGCGCGCCGTGCGAGCTCGGCGTCGCGCGCCTCGTCGCGGGGATAGGCCGCGAGGTCCTCGGCACCGGCGAACTGCGCCGGGTTCACGAACAGCGACATCACGACGGTCTCGCAGCGCTCGCGCGCATGCCGCAGCAGCGAGAGATGACCGTCATGCAGCGCGCCCATCGTCGGGACCAGGCCGATCGGCCTGGGCGCGTCGCGAAGCGCCGCGCGGGCCTCGGCGATCGTGCGCACCGTCCTCATGCCGCCGCTCCGAGGCTGGCGGTCGCGGCTGCGAGCGCGTCGAAGACTGCGAGCAGATCGGGCGCCCGGACCGCCAGCGCCGCGCGCTGGCGGGCGACGGTCGCGCTGTCGCCGCGGGCGATCGGTCCGGTCAGCGCACGCTGGGGGCCGAGCGTCGCCCAGTTCTCGAGACTCGCGCGGGCGAGCGCCGCGGCGTGGCGATGCTCGACCCCAACCGAGCCGAACAGGCGGTCGGCGATCGCTTCGAGCGCCACGAGGAAGTTCGACGCGATGCTCGCGGCGGCGTGATAGAGCGCGCGGTCCTCGTCGGCGAGCCGGAACGGCTCGAGCCCGGCGCGTGCCGCCAGTTTGCCGGCGATGGCCAGCGCACCCGGGCTCGAGCCGGCGATCGCGGCGCCGGCGCCGACCAGCTGCTGCGGTCCCGACTCGGCGGTCAGGCTCATCAGCGGGTGCAGCGAGAAGCGCTCGGCGTGCGGCGCGAGCACCTCGAGCGAGCACGCGCCGGAGCAGTGGCCGACCGCCGGCCCCGGGGGCAGTTCGGCGGCGAGCGGCGCGAGCGCGGCGTCGGGGACGGCGAGGATCACCACCTCGGTGCCCGCTGCGAGCGGCTCCCCGCGCGCGAGCGGCGGCGCGGCGTCCAGGGCGGGCGCGAGCACGCTGCCGAGACGGCCGCGGCCGATGACCGCGATGCGACGGGAGGTGGGGATTTCGTTCATTGCTCGGTCCAGTTCCCAGCCGGGATACCGGTCGCGATAGGTGGGGCACTGCGGTGGTCCGTCCCGGGTACGGTGACGGCCTTGCGCATAGCGTAGCGCGTGGCGGCAGGCGGTTCGCGAGGCGCACTACCCTTGAGCGATGCGAACCGCGACGGACCGGCGCGAGGCGTTGAAGGAGCTGCTGATGGAGGCGCGTGAGTGCACGCGCTGCGCGGAGCTTGCGGCGACGCGGACCTCGGTCGTCTTCGGTGCGGGCAACGCCGACGCCGATCTGATGTTCGTCGGCGAGGCGCCCGGCGCCAACGAGGACCTGCAGGGCCTGCCGTTCGTCGGGGCCGCCGGCAAGCTGCTCGAGAAGCTGCTCGGCGAGATCGGTCTGAGCCGCGCCGAGGTCTTCATCGCCAACGTGCTGAAGTGTCGCCCGCCCGGCAACCGCGACCCCCGGCCCGGCGAGATCGACAACTGCACGCCCTACCTGATCCGCCAGGTCGAGCTCGTCCAACCGCGGGTGATCTGCACGCTCGGTAACTTCGCGACCAAGCTGCTGCGCGGGGATCCCGCGGGAATCACCCGCGTGCACGGCCGCCCGGAGGTGCGCACGATCGGCTCGCACACGACGCGCCTGTACCCGATCTACCATCCTGCGGCGGCGCTGTACACCCCGCGCACGATGGAGACGCTGCGCGAGGACTTCCTCGCGCTGCCGGGCGTGCTCGGGCTGGCGCCGGCGGCACCGTCGCCGGCCTTCGCCGACGACCCGGTCGCGGTCGAGGCGCCCGAGCCGGCCGAGCCGGAGCCGGGCGCGGTCGCCGTCCCCGAGCAGCCCGAGCCCGAGCAGCTGGGGCTGTTCTGAGCACCGCGGTGCGGGTGTTCGAGACCGACGGCCCGGCCGCCACCGAGGCGGTCGGCGGCGAGATCGCGGCGGCGCTGCGGCCCGGGGACGTCGTGCACGTGGTCGGTGAGCTGGGAGCCGGTAAGACGACGCTGGTGCGCGGCGCCTGCCGTGCCCTCGGCGTGGGCGGTGCGATCACGAGCCCGACGTTCGCGATCGGCCACCGCTACGGCGCCGCGGGCGGGCTCGTCGTGGCGCACCTCGATCTCTTCCGCGTCCCGAACCTCGCCGCCGAGGATCCGGACCTGCTCGCCGACTACCTCGGCGAGGACCGGATCACCTTCGTGGAATGGCCGCCCGACGGCGCCGGCGGTCTTCCGGCGCCGGCGATCACGATCACCCTGGCCCACCTCGAGCACGATCGCCGGCGCGTGGAGGTGCGCCCGTGAACGTGCTCGCGCTCGACACCGCGACGCCGTCGAGCGTCGTTGCCCTCGCGCGCGCCGACGGCTGGCTGGGCGAGGCACGCGACGACGTGGCGGCCGGCGAGCGTCCGCGGCATGCGCAACGGCTGCTCGCGCTCGCGGCCGAGCTGCTCGCCGAGGCCGGGATCGGCTGGGAGGCGATCGGGCGCGTCGCCGTGGGCGTCGGTCCCGGCGGCTACACCGGGCTGCGCATCGGGCTGGCCACGGCGCACGGGATCGCGCTGGCGCACGGAGCGCAGCTGGTCGGTGTCGGGACGCTGCGCGCGCTCGCCGAGCCGGTGCGCGACCGCAGCGGGCTCGCCGTGCTCGACGCCCGCCGCGGCGAGGCGTTCGTCGCCGCCTACCGCGACGGCCACGAGCTGATCGCGCCGTGCGTGTGCGCGCCGGCGGAGCTCGCCGGACTGCTGCGCGGCGCCGGCCCGGACTCGCTGGCAGTCGGGGACGGGGCGCTACGATTTCGGGAGTTGCTCGAGCGCGGCGGCGTGCGCGTCGCGCCCGAGCAGAGTGACCTGCACCGGGTCAGCGCGGGGGCGATCTGCCGGCTCGCTGCGAGCGGAAACGTCACCGCCGCGGTCCCGGATTACCTGCGGCTCGCGGATGCGGAGCTCGCGCTGAGCGCCAAGACACGATGACCGAGCGTGCACCCCTCGAGATCCGCCCCCTCAACTACACCGACCTGCCGGAGGTCGCCGCGATCGAGCGGCGCGCGTTTCCGACCCCGTGGTCGATTGCGATGTTCGTGCTCGAGCTGTCCAAGCCGACCGGCCTGTGCCTGGCGGCGCGGCGCGACGGGAAGCTCGTCGGCTACACGATCTGCTCGCGCTACGACACGGTCTGGCACGTGATGAACATCGCCGTCGATCCCGATCTCCGCCGCCAGGGAATCGCGTCGGCGCTGCTCGCCGAGCTCTACGCCCGGGCCGGCGACGACACGGCGCAGTTCACGCTCGAGGTGCGTCGCTCCAACCACGCCGCGATCGAGCTCTACCAGCGCGACGGCTTTCGAATCGCCGGGCTGCGGCGGCGCTATTACCAGGACAACGGCGAGGACGCGCTGATCATGTGGCGCACGACGGCAACCCGCGAGGGGCGCCTCGACGACGTGCCGTCAGCCGATCCGGTGGCGCACCATCGGCCGTGATCCTGGCCCTCGAAACCAGCTGCGACGACACCTGCGCCGCACTCGTCGGGCACGACGGGACCGTCCACGCCAACGTGATCTCATCGCAGGAGATCCACGACCGCTTCGGCGGTGTCGTGCCCGAGATCGCCGCGCGCCAGCACGTCGAGCTGCTCGACGCCGTCGTCGCCGAGGCGTTCGCGCGGGCCGCCGTCGACGCCGACGCAGTGTCGCTGGTCGCCGCGACCCGCGGGCCCGGCCTGGTCGGAGCGCTGCTCGTCGGCTTCTGCGCGGCGAAGGGCTTCGCCGCGGCCCGCCGGCTGCCCTTCGCGGCGGTTGACCATCTCAGCGGCCACATCGCCGCGGCCTATCTCGCGCCGGCGCGATTCGAGCCGCCGTTTCTGGCGCTGATCGCCTCCGGCGGGCACACGCTGCTGCTCGACGTGCCCGCGCGCGGCCGCCCGGTCGGGGTGCTCGCGCGGACGCTCGACGACGCCGCCGGCGAGGCGTTTGACAAGGGTGCGCGAATGCTCGGGCTCGGCTACCCCGGCGGGGCCGCGCTGTCGCGGCTGGCGGCCGAGGGCGACCCGCGCAGCCACGCGTTCCCGATCGGGCGCGGCGCCGACTTCTCCTTCGCCGGGCTCAAGACCGCGCTGCTGTACCGCACGCGCGAGGTCGACCTCAACGACCGCAAGGTCCGCGCGGACCTGGCCGCCTCATACGAGTGTGCGATCGTCGAGACGCTCGTGCGCCGCGTCGCACGCGAGCTCGAACGCTCGAGCGTGGGCCGGCTGGCGCTCGGCGGCGGCGTCGCGGCGAACGGTCCGCTGCGCGCCCGGCTCGCCGAGCTCGGCGTGGAGCTGTTCCTGCCGCCGGGAGAGTTGTGCACCGACAATGCGGCGATGATCGCGAGCGCCGCTCGCGACGTCGAGCCGATGGCCTATCCCGACTACCTCTCCCTTGACGTCTACGCGACCGGCGAGGGGCCGCTGCGGTGACTGTCGTCGTGCTCTTCGGGCGCCCCGGCTGCTGCCTGTGCGACGACGCCCGCGCCGTGCTCGAACGGGTTCGCGCGGAGCAGCCGTTCGAGCTGATCGAGCGGGATATCGAGAGCGACGAGAAGCTGCTGCGCGACTACCTCGAGCGGATTCCGGTGGTCACCGTCGACGGCGAGGAGCTGTTCGACTTCGCGGTCGATGAGACGGTTCTACGGGGCAGGCTCGCTAGAGTCCGCCCGGTGACCGACGGCGAACCTGCTGCCGAGGACGTCGCGCCGGTGACCGAGCGGCTGTCGCTCGGCGTCGCGGCGCGCCTGTCGCGCTATCTGCAGGTCCTGACCCAGGCGCGCAAGATGGGCCGCGAGACGATCTCCTCGCATGAGCTTGCCGACTACACGCACGTGAACTCGACGCAGATCCGCCGCGACCTCTCGGGGTTCGGCAAGTTCGGCAAGCGCGGCGTGGGCTACAACGTCGACTCGCTCGTCACGCAGATCCGCAAGATCCTGCGCACCGCGGGCCAGCACAACATCGCGCTGTTCGGCGCGGGGCACCTCGGCAAGGCGATCGCCTCGTCGGAGATCTTCGCCGACCACGGCTTCCGCGTCGTGGCGATCTTCGACGCCGATCCGGCGAAGGTCGGAGAGCGGGTCGGCCAGCACGTCGTGCGCCACAACGACGAGCTGCGGGCCGTCGTCGAGGAGCAGGACATCGTCGTCGGCGTGCTCGCGGTGCCGACGGCTGCCGCGCAGGGCCTCGCGGACGATCTCGTCGAGGCCGGTGTCAAGATCATCTTCAACTATTCCGATGCCCTGCTGCACGTCCCACCCGAGATGACCGTGCACACCTCGAGCCCCGCCGTCGACCTGCTCTACGCGCTGTACTTCTATCTCGCCTGAGCGGTGTCGACGATCGACCTCGACCGCGCCGTGGAGATTTTCGCGGCGGCCAGCGACCTCACCGTCGGCCTCGAAGAGGAGTTCGCGATCCTCAACACGCAGACGCTGGATCTCGCCCCGCGCTTCGAGGAGCTTCGCGACCACGCGGCCCACGTCGATCCGGTGCTGCGCGAGCACATCACGGGCGAGCTGATCTCGTCGGAGATCGAGATCATCTCCGGCATCGGCGCCGACCTCGGCGATGCGCTGGCGCGCCAGCGTGCGCGACGGCGCGCGCTGTTCGCGCTCGCCAGCGCCAAGGGCGCGGAGCTCGGCGCGACCGGCACGCACCCGTGGGCCGACTACCGCGAGCAGCCGGTGATCGACACCGAGCACTATCACCGCGTCGAGGATGGCCTGAAGTACGTCGCGTGGCGCAACAACACCTTCAGCCTGCACGTCCACGTGGGGGTCCGCGACATCGACCGCGCGGTGCAGGTCTGTGACCGGATGCGCCCGCTGCTGCCGTTGCTGCTGGCGGTCTCGGCCAACTCGCCGTTTCTCGATGGCCGGCTGGCCGGCCTGCACTCGGCGCGCACGCAGACCTTCACGCGGAGCTTCCCGCGCTGCGGCGTGCCATACGCATTCGGCGGCTGGGCCGCCTTTCGCGAGTACATCGACCTGCTGATCCGCACCCGCTCGATCATCGAGTTCACGCAGGTCTGGTGGTCGGTGCGGCCGCACTTCTCCTACGGGACCGTCGAGGTGCGGATCTGCGACGTGCAGGCCACCGCCGCCGAGTCCGACGCGCTGGCCGGCCTGACCGTCGCGTGTGTCGCGCAGGCGATGCTCGAGCTCGACGCGGGCGAGCCGTTCGACGCGATACCCGGCTACCTGATCGAGGAAAACATGTGGCGCGCGATCCGCTACGGCCTCGATGGGCGGATGATCGACTTCACGCGCGGCGAGGAGTATCCGTCGGCCGAGATCGTCGAGCGCCTGCTCGCCTGGAGTGCGCCGGCCCGCGCAGCGTTCGGGCTCGAGGTCGAGCCGGCGCTCGGCGAGCCCAACGGCGCCCAGCGCCAGCGCGCGATGATCGAGGGCGGCGCCTCGATGCGCGAAGCGTTCCAACGTTGTGTGCGCGACACGCGCGCCACCTACTCCGAGGAGGTTCGAGCATGAGCAGCGCACCGGGCGAGCCGAGCGAGGCCGAGCTGCGCGCGGCCTGGGAGGAGCAGCTGCGACACGTCACGCCGGCCGACGTGATCGTGCAGACGGCCGTGTCGCTGATCAGCCTGGCCGGCCGGCGGCTGGGTCTGGAACCCGGAACCGAGGGCGAGCGCGACCTCGGCCAAGTGCGCGACGCGATCGACGGCGCGCGAGCCCTGCTGCCGGTGCTCGAGCGCGGCGAGGACGGGGCGCGGCTCGGGCCCTTGCGCGACGCGATCTCGGCGCTGCAGCTCGAATACGCGAAGCTGGCCGGCGGCACCGCGACGGCGGGGGCCCCCGGCGCCGGCGCGGCTCCCGAGGCGGGCGCCGGCGGCGCGCCCGCAGGCCCGCCCGGCGCTGCGCCGGGGGAGCCGGACAAGCCGGGACCGGGTCCGGCTCAGAGCAGCGGCCGGCTGTGGATCCCCGGCTCGTGATGCTCGCGACGCCCTTCGCGATAGACTGCCGCCGGCTTGCCCCCGCCGGGCGGACATCGGTGCCGCCCGGCTTCGTGTTGTTGTGTCTGGCGGCCCAGCGCTCGCGCAGACGTCATGGTGAGGAGCTTCTTTGAGTAATTTTCTGACCAATCACGGGGTCGTCGTCGCCCTCGTGTGCGCGGGCTGCGCGGTCCTCTACGGCGCGTTGACGGCGCGTGCGCTGCTCGCGCTCTCGCCCGGCAACGAGCGCATGCAGAGCATCTCGGCGGCAGTCCAGTCAGGGGCCCGCGCGTACCTGAACCGCCAGTACACGACGATCGCCGGCGTCGGCGTCGTCCTGTTCGTCGCCCTGATCTTCGTTCAGAACATCGCGGTCGCCGTCGGCTTCGCGTTCGGGGGCATCCTCTCGGGATCGACCGGCTACATCGGCATGAACGTCTCCGTGCGCGCCAACGCGCGCGTCGCCGAGGCGGCCCGCGGCGGAGTCCCGCCGGCGCTGAAGGTCGCCTTCCGCGGCGGAGCCGTCACCGGCCTGCTCGTCGTCGGGCTCGCGCTGACGGGCGTGTCGGGCTACTACGGGGCGCTGACGGCGCTGTTCCACGACAGCCCCAAGACCGCGATCGACGCGCTGATCGGGCTCGGCTTCGGCGGATCGCTGATCTCGGTGTTCGCACGGCTCGGCGGCGGCATCTTCACCAAGGCAGCCGACGTCGGCGCCGACCTGGTCGGCAAGGTCGAGGCGGGCATCCCCGAGGACGATCCGCGCAACCCGGCGGTGATCGCCGACAACGTCGGCGACAACGTCGGCGACTGCGCCGGGATGGCAGCCGACCTGTTCGAGACCTACGCGGTCACCGCGGTCGCCGTGATGCTGCTCGGCGTGCTGACCTTCAGCCAGAGCACCAAGGTCGCGCTGTTCCCGCTGCTGCTCGGCGGTGTGGCGATCATCGCCTCGATCATCGGCACCTTCTTCGTGCGCTCGGAGTCGGGGAACGTCGAGGGGGCCCTCTACAAGGGCCTGATCGCCTCCGGCGTGATCGCCGCGGGCGCCTTCGCGCCGATCACCTACTGGCTGATGCACGGCGTCGTGCTGAAGGGCGGCGCCGCGGCGCCGAGCTGGGGACGTCTCTACGTCTGCGCGCTGGTCGGCATCGCGGTCACCGCCTGCCTGTTCGTGATCACCGACTACTACACCTCGACGCGCTTCTCGCCGGTCAAGAAGACCTCGAAGGCCTCGCTGACCGGGCACGCGACGAACATCATCCAGGGCTTCGCCTCGGGCCTACAGGCGACGGCGCTGCCGGCGATCGTCCTCGTGCTCGGCATCCTCGTCTCCTGGAAGCTCGCGGGCGGCGGGACGACGGGGATCTACGGCATCGGCGTCGCGGTGATGGGGCAGCTGTCGCTGACCGGCCTGATCGTCGCACTCGACGCGTTCGGCCCGATCACCGACAACGCCGGGGGGATCGCCGAGATGGCGGAGCTGCCGGAGGAGGTCCGCAACGTCACCGACCCGCTCGACGCCGTCGGCAACACCACCAAGGCCGTGACGAAGGGCTATGCGATCGGCTCGGCGGTGCTGGCCGCGGTCGTGCTGTTCGCCGGCTTCAAGGACGAGCTGCAGGCCAAGGGCACGACGGTCGCGTTCAACATCGACCAGCCGCCGGTCCTCATCGGTCTGCTGATCGGGGGCATGATGGTCTGCCTGTTCGCGTCGCTGTCGATCGAGGCGGTCGGACGCGCCGGCGGAGCCGTCGTCGAGGAGGTTCGCCGCCAGTTCCGCGAGAAGCCCGGGATCATGGACGGCACCGAGGAGCCCGACTACGCGACCTGCGTGGACATCGTCACGCGCACCGCGCAGCGCGAGATGATCCTGCCGTCGCTGCTGCCGATCGCGCTGACCGTGATCGTTGGCCTGATCGACGTCCAGGCGCTCGGCGGCCTGCTGATCGGCGTGATCGTGGTCGGCTTCTTCTTCGCCGTGCTGATGACGGCCGGCGGCGGCGCCTGGGACAACGCCAAGAAGCTGATCGAGGACGGCGCCTACGGCGGCAAGGGGTCCGATGCCCATGCGGCATCGGTCACCGGCGACACCGTCGGGGACCCGTTCAAGGACACCGCCGGGCCGGCGATCAACCCGATGATCAAAGTTGCGAACATCGTCGCCATCCTGATCATCCCGCTGATCACCTAGCTCGCATGAGCGGTCGACGATCGTCGCCGCCGGGACGGGGGCGGGCCGTGCACGACGGCGCCACCCGAGTCCTCTCCGCGGCGATGGTCATCCTCGGCGTGCTGCTGATCTTCCGCGGCGCCGTGCTGGCGGTCGTCATCGGCGTCGCGATGATCGGCGCCGGGCTGGGCCGGCTGTGGGTCGTGGCGCAGCAGCGCCGCCGACGATGAGCAGCGCGCGGGGTACCGCGACCGCCTCGATCGGCTGGACGCGGCTCGGGGCGATCATCTGGACCTCGCTCGCGAGCTCGCTCTACTTCTCGCTGGGGATCGTCTCCGGGCAGGCGCTCGGCCTGACGCCGCTGGTCTACCTCGCCGCCGGTCTGTTCTTCGCGCTGACTGCCGTGACCTACCTCGAGGGTGCGGCGATGCACCCGGAGCGCGCCGGATCCACCGTGTTCGCGCGCTACGCGTTCAACGAGCTCGTGAGCTTCGTCGCCGCCGCCGCCGTCCTGCTCGACTACGTGATCCTGATCGCGATCTGCGCGCTGACGGCGACGGACTACCTTGCCACCTTCGTCCCGGCGATCGGTCACGGCGGCGGCCGGGTCGGGATCGCGCTGGCGATCATCGCCTACGGCGCCGTGACCAACGTGCTCGGGGTCTCGGCGCTCCGGCGCTGGCGGCGGATCCTCGCGATGGTTGCCGTCGACATCGTGCTCCAGCTCGTCGTGGTTGTGATCGGGCTGGTGCTGTTCTTCAACCTCGGGACGATCACCGACCACATCCACCTCGGCAGCCAGCCGAGCTGGACCGGCGTGATCTACGCCCTCGCGATCACGACCGTCGCATTCACCAGCCTCGAGTCGGCGTCGGGGCTCTCGAGCGAGCTGGCGATCAGCCGCGCCGGCGTGCGACGGATCGCCTGGTTCGCCAACCTCACGATCCTCGTCGTCTACGTCGGGATCGCGCTCGTGGCGGTGACCGCGGTACCGGTGCTCGACGGGCATTCCGCGCTCGCGACCACGCATCTCGGGGCGCCGGTCATCGGGATCGTCGAGCGCTTCCATCCGAGCGCCCTGGCCGACACGCTCAAGTACACCGTCGCCGTGGCGGCCGGCGCGACGCTGATCGCCGCCGCGCGCTCGGCGATGCTCGGGCTCTCGCGGCTCGCCTTCTCGCTGGCGACGAACCGCCAGATTCCGAGCGCGCTCGGCCGCCTGCATCCGCAGCGGGCGACGCCGTTCGTGCTGATCGGGCTCGCCGCGATCGCCGCGTCTGCGCTGGTGATTCCCGGCGACCTCGACTTCCTCTTCGGGATCTTCGCGTTCGGCGCGATGCTGGCCTTCACGATCGCCCACCTCTCGATCTGCGTCCTGCGCTACCGCGAGCCGGACCGGCCGCGGCCCTACCGGATCCCGGGCGGGATCCGCTGGCGCGGCGGCGTCCTGCCGGTGTCCGCCGTGCTCGGAACCGTCCTCTCGGGCGCCGGCTGGATCACCGTTGTCGTGCTCCACGCCGGCGCCCGCTACCTCGGCCTGTCGTGGGTGCTCGTCGCCGTGGCGCTCTACGTCGTCTACCGAAAACACGAGGGCAAGTCGGTCGGAGCACGCGTGACGGTGCCGGAGATGGTCCTCCGGGCGCCCGCGCCCGAGCGTGACTTCGGCTCGATCCTCGTACCGCTGCTCGGCGGGGAGCTGGACGAGGACCTCGTCCAGACGGCGGCGCTGCTGGTCTCCTCGGAGCAACGCGACGAGGCGGCGATCGATCGCGCGACGATCGAGGCGGTCTGGATCTTCCGGGTGCCGATGTCGCTGCCGATCGACGCTCCGCTGCCGGAGGCGCAGCTGCTGGCCGCACGAACTGCGCTGGCGCGCGCCAAACGGGTCGGCGAGGAGTACGGCGGCGTTGAGGTCGCCACGGCGACGGTCCGGGCGCGGCGCACCGGACAGGCGATCGTCGAGGAGGCGCGCCGGCGCGGGGTCGAGGCGATCGTCCTGGCCGCCGACGAGACGGTGCGGACACGTGCGGGGTCGTTGCTCGGCGGCCGCACGCTGGTCGCGGAGAGCACGATCTCGGAGACGATTCGCTTCGTCGTCGCCCGGGCGCCGTGCCGTGTGATCCTCACGGCGCCGGCGCGGACGGCGGCCCAGCGGCGCGCGCCGCTGCCGGACCAGTAGCATCCGCGGCGATGTTCGTATTGATCGTCGGTGCGGGACGCGTCGGGTCCGCGGTTGCCAAACGTGCGCTCGCCCAGGGCCATGAGGTGTCGGTCCTCGACGAGGACCCCCTGTCGCACGAGCGTCTGGTGGAGATCGAGGGGCAGAGCTGGGAGGACGCCGGCGGCCTGTTCACCGTGGGCACGGCGCTCGAGGTCGACGCGCTGATCGAGGCCGGCGTGCAGCGTGCCGACGTGTTCATCGCCTCGACCGACGGCGACAACACGAACCTCACCGTCGCCCAGGTTGTCCAGCGGCGCTTCGGCGTCGAGCAGGTCCTGTGCCGTGTCATGGATCCGGCGCGCGCCGCGTGGTATGCCGAGCAGGGATTGCACACGATCTCGCCGACCCAGCATGCGATCGAGATGTTCGAGCAGGCGCTGGAGCGATAGCGATGTATGTCATCGTCGTCGGCTCCGGCAAGGTCGGGCTGAACCTTGCACGTGAGCTGATCGACAAGGGGCACGAGGTCACGCTGCTCGAGGCCGACCGCCGTCGCTACCTCGTCGTCGAAGAGGAGCTCGAACACGCGGTCCAGTACGGCGACGCCACCGAGCTGTGGGTGCTCGAGCGGGCGGGGATCCAGCGCGCCGACCTGGTCGTCGCGGTCACCGGGGACGACGAGGACAACATCCTGATCTGCCAGGTGGCCAAGGAGAAGTACCTCTGCGAGCGCGTGATCGCGCGCGTCAACAACCCGCGCAACCTCCAGCACTTCAAGCTGCTCGGGATCCAGCCCGTGGTCTCGGCGACCGACCTGATCCTGCGTCTGATCGAGCACGAGGTGCCCCGCTACGGCCTCGTCCACCTGCTCGCGCTCGAGGAGGAGCGCCTCGAGATCATCGAGCTCGAGGTTCAGGAGTCGGCCCCCGCGGCGTCCAAGCGCGTCGCCGACGTGGCGCTGCCGGAGGGCAGCCTGATCATTTCCGTGCTGCGCGACGGCCGCGGCTTCGTCCCGACCGCCGACACCGTCGTCGAGGCCGGTGACCAGGTCCTGCTGGTCCTCGACTCGGGCCTCGAGGACCAGATCACGCCGGTCTTCGCGCCGGACTGATCGAACAGACGTCCAGATCGGGCTTCGATCCCTTGTTCGGCGCCCCGCCGCGGCTATTCTGGCAGCGTGAGGCTCACCGCCTATCTGGCCGCCGGCGCCAGCGCGCTCGCGCTCCTCGTCCCCGCCACGGCGCCCGCCGACACGACGGGGACGGCGGCGACGCTGCGCTCAGCGACCGCCCGGCTGATCACCGCAGAGCTGAACCGCGACGGCGCGACGGCGTGCGGCGTGCTCAACGCGCCGCTCACGACGACGGTCGGCGGACAGACCTGCGCGCAGCGCTGGCAGGAGCGCAGCGCGCGCCTGCTCGCGCAATCCGGCGGCGCGGCACGGCTGCGGGCCGACCTGCATGCGGCGGCCAGCGCGCCGGTTGCGATCAACGGCGAGCACGGGTCGATCGCGCTGCCCTACCCGCTGCTCAACGGTCACAGCCACTTCTACTGGACCGCCAACTGCTGGATGCTCACCCGCTGACGCACCGTGCTGCCGCGGCCGCGAGGCCGCAGGCAGCGAGCTTGAGCACGCCGGCGAGGTTGCCGGGGGCCCGACGTGAGATCAGGCCCGGCCGATGTACAGCGCGTTGAAGTGGCTCGCAACGTCCGGGCTCGTCCTGATCCGGTCGTTCCAACCGGCGACCGCGGTCTCCCAGCGGTCGGCCGAGACGCCGTGGCGGGCTGCGATCTCCGGCCCCTTGGACTGGTCGTAGCCGACGGTCGCCAGGCCCCTGGTGATGTCGACGTACAGCTCGATCGACACATCGGCGATCGGCTCGTAGTCGGCCGGATCTCCCGCCGGTGCGGCTGCGAGCGTGGCGGCGCCCCATGCGTGCGCGGCGGCGTGCTGAGCCGCGGCGGGCGGTTGCGCCGGCGTGCCGATCGCGTTCGCCATGCGCAAGGGTTGCGGCGCGTCGTGGGTCGCACCCCTCATCCGCTTCACCTGTTTGAAAAGGCCCATGCGTTCCCTTTGGCTGGTGGCCGCGCGGAGCTGCACGCGAGCGCTGGTTGAGTGTTTCTGATCCTCGCTCGAACGTAGCAGCGGCTTCGCAGTCCTACAAGAAAGGGAGGGGAGAGCGACACCTTTGGTGTCACTGCCTACGGTGCGGCGTGAGGCGCTCCATCGAGTCCCCGAAAACCCCGGCGAGTCCCGAAAATGGAAAGGCCCGGAAGCATCCGGGCCTTTCACGAAAACTGCGGGACAGGGACTCGAACCCCAAATTTCTGCTCCAGAGGCAGACGTGTTGCCGATTACACCATCCCGCAACGAGGCGGAGACGATCGGGTCCCCGAGCTGCGAGCGGGTCTCGCTCGGGAACCAGCTAGCCAAAGTATAGATCGGTGCCGGCGGCGCCCGGCGGCAGCACGCGGTCGCTCACGCAGCGGCCGCGCCCTGTGCGAAGTCGCGGTAGAGCTCGGCGTAGGCCCCGCGCGCCGCCAGCAACTGCTCGTGCGTGCCCTGCTCGACGATCCGCCCCTGGGCGAGCACGACGATGCGGCTGGCGTCCCTGATCGTCGACAGGCGGTGGGCGATCACGATCGCGGTGCGGCCCGCCAGCAGGCGCCGCAGCCCGCGCTCGATCCGCGCCTCGGTCTGGAGGTCGACGTTGGAGGTGGCCTCGTCGAGCACGAGGATCCGTGGATCGGCGATCATCGCGCGGGCGAACGCGACGAGCTGGCGCTGGCCGGCCGACAGCTGCCCGCCGCGCTCGCCGACCTGCGTGTCGTAGCCGTCTTCGAGCGAGGCGATGAAGTCGTGAGCGCCGACCGCGCGGGCCGCCGCCTCGATCTCGTCCTCGCTCGCGTCGGGCGCGCCAAACGCGATGTTCGCGCCCACCGTGCCCGAGAACAGGAACGCCTCCTGGGGAACGATGCCCAGCTGCGAGCGCAGCGACTCGTAGGTGACGTTGCGCACATCCTGTCCGTCGATCACGACCCTGCCGAGGGTCGGGTCGTAGAACCGCGCAACCAGCTTCGCGAAGGTCGACTTGCCGGCCCCGGTCGCGCCGACCAGGGCGACCGTCTCCCCGGGTGCGATCGCGAGGTCGACGTCGTCGAGCGCGAGGCGGTCATGTTCGCCATCGGGCCGGCGGTAGGCGAAGCTGACGTGCTCGAAGCGCAGGTCGCCGCGGATCCGCCCGAGCGTCACGGCGTCGTCACGCTCCAGCATCTCCGGCTGCTCGTCCAGCAGCTCGAAGATCTTGTCGAGCGCCGCCATCCCGGACTGGTAGGTCGTGTACAGCTGGGAGAGCTGGGTGATCGGGTCGAAGAAGTTGTTCAGTGCCGCCAGGAATCCGACGAGCACGCCGATCTTGATCGCGCCGTCGATGACCTGATTGCCGCCGTAGAGCAGGACGGTGACGGTCGCCACCGCGGAGATGAACTCGATGACCGGGAAATACGCCGCGTTCAGGTTGACGGTCGTCATGTTGGTGCCGCGGTTGAGCTCGTTGAGCGCCGCGAACTCCTCGGCGTGGCGCGGCTCCTGGCCGAAGGCGCGCACGACCCGCACACCGGAGATCGACTCCTGCAGGTAGCCGGTGATCTGGCCGATCGTCTCGCGCGTGCGCCGGTAGGCGTCGGCGGAGGCGATCCGGAAGATCAGCGAGCCGATGCCGATCAGCGGCAGCATGATGAAGGTGAGCAGGGCCAGCCGCAGGTCGAAGGTGACGAGAATCACCAGCGTCCCGATCAGCGTCAGCCCGCCCTGGAACAGCGTCACGACGCTGTCGGTGACCAGCGTGTCGAGCGCCTCGACGTCGTTGGTCATGCGTGAGATCAGCACGCCGGTCGGGCGCCGCTCGTAGAAACTGATCGGCAGGCGCTGGAGGTGGGTGAAGATCGCCAGGCGCAGGTCGGCGAGCGCCCGCTGTCCGACCCATTCGACGAAGTAGGTCTGAGCCGCCGTCGCGACCCAGACGATCAGCGCCGCGACGCCGAACGCCGCGACGATCAGCGCGAGATAGCCGAACCGGCGCTCGAGGATGCCGCCGTCGATCGCGCGCGTCACCAGCGGCGCGGGCGCCAGCGAGGCGGCGGTTCCGAGGACGAGCGAGAGGACCATCAGCACGACGCGGCCGCGGTAGGGCGCGAGCAGCGCGGCAAGGCCACGCAGGCGCCGCCCGCGACCGCTGGTCCCGCGCAGACGGCGACGCAGCTCGGCGGTGCGCGAACTCACAGGGCCGCCGTATCGTGGTCGGGCGGCTTGCGGGTCAAAAAGACACTGTCGGGCAGGCCCTTCTCGACGATCGCGCGGTACAGCGGCGCGCGCTCGAGCAGCTCGTCGTGGGTGCCCTGGGCGGCGACGCGGCCCTCCTCGAGCACGATGATCTCGTCGGCCAGGGCGATCGTCGACAGGCGGTGGGCGATGATCAGCGTGGTGCGGCCCGCCATCACCTCGCCGAGCGCACGCTTGATCGCACGCTCGGTCGTCGCATCGACCGACGACGTCGCATCGTCGAGGATCAGGATCCGCGGGTTGGCGAGGAGCGCGCGCGCGATCGCGATCCGCTGGCGCTGCCCGCCCGACAGCGACAGCCCGCGCTCGCCGACGCGGGTGTCATAGCCCTCGGGCAGCCGCTCGATGAACTCGTCAGCCTGTGCGCGTCGCGCCGCGTCCTGCACCTCCGCGCGGGTCGCCGCAGGACGTGCGTAGGCGATGTTCTCGTGCACCGTGGTGCTGAAGAGGAAGGGGTCATCGCCGGTCACGGCGACCGCCGAGCGCAGGGAGGCGACGTCGATCGACCGCAGGTCGGCGCCGTCGATCAGCACGCGCCCGCCGGACGGGTCGTACAGCCGCGCCACGAGCGCCGCGAGGGTCGTCTTGCCCGAGCCCGTCCCGCCGACCAGGGCGACGGTGCGCCCCCCGGCAATCTCGAGGTCGACGTCGGTCAGCGCCGGTCGCCGCGTGCCCGCGTAGCGCATCGTGACGCCCTCGAGGCGCACGTTCCCGGGGCCCGGCGGCAGCGGCGGGGCGTCCGGCGGCGCGGTGAGCTCGGGCGAGCGGTCCAACAGTTCGAACACGCGGGCGCCGGAGGCCGCCGCCCGCTGCGCCAATCCGAGCGACACACCGAGCGTGCGCATCGGGCTGAGCAGCATCAGCAGATAGATGTAGAAGGCCGCGAACTGCCCTGGCGTGAGCCGGTGATGGATCGCGTCACTGCCGCCGACGAGCAGGATCGCCGCGAGCCCGATCTGCGGCAGGAAGCCGATCAGCGGGTTGTACCGGGCCTGCAGGCGCGCCTCGAGCATCGACTGGGCGAAGACCCGCGAGACGCTGCCCTCGAAGCGTTCACGCTGATGGGCCTCGCGCGCGAACGCCTTGACCACCCGCACGCCGGAGATGTTCTCCTCGACGTCGGCGGTCAGCTCGCCGATCCGCTGCTGGACCTCCTGCAAGGCCGGCCGCGCGAGGCGGCTGTAGCGGTTGGTCACGTAGACGACGAACGGCACCGGAATCAGCGCGATCGCCGCCAGGCCAGGTTGCAGGATGAACATCGCGACCGCGGCGAGCACGATCGCCAGGCCCGACTGCATCATGAACACCAGGCCGTAGCCGAGGAAGAAGCGGATCGACTGCAAATCGACGGTCACGCGCGACATCAGCTGCCCGGTCTGCTGGCTGTCGAAGAAGGCGAGCTCGAACGACTGGAGCTGGCGGAACAGCAGGTTGCGCAGGTCATACTCGACGCCGAGCGAGACGCGCCCGGCGACCAGCCGCCGCCCGGCCGAGAGTGCGAGGCGGATCAAGCCGGCGCCGGCGACCAGCAGCGCGAGCGTCAGCAGCTGGTCGCGGTCGTGGGCGCGAATCGCATCGATCGCGCGGCCGCTGAGGTCGGGGATCGCAACCGTCGCGACCATCGCGAAGGCGGCCAGGACCGCCGAGGAGATGACGCTCGCGCGGTAGGGCCGCAGGAAGCCCAGCAAACGCGTGAACGTAGGCACTTCATAAAGTATAGTGAGTGCCGTGCCCCAAGCGTTGCCGGCCGGCCTGTGCAATCGCTGCGCCTACCAGCGCCTGGTGCCCAACACGCGCGGATCGATCTTCTCGCTGTGCGAGCGCTCGCGCCGCGAGCCGGAGGCCTTTCCCCGCTATCCGCCGCTGCCGGTGCGCGAGTGCGCCGGCTTCGAAGCGGCTACTGAACCGTGAGCGTGCCCTTCATCCCGGCCATCTCATGGCCCGGGACCGAGCAGTAGAAGGTGTAGCTGCCCGGCGGCAACTTGAGCGTCAGTGTCTTGGTCCCGCCGTCGAAGGTCGGTGTTGCGCCGAGCACCTTGCCGTTCGCGTTGGCAATCGTGACGTTATGGCTGAGCGGCGAGTGGTTGGTGAACTCGATCGTCACGTTGCTCGAGCCGGCGGCGAGCGTCTTGGTGTTGTAGGCCAGCTCGCCCTGCGGGTTGGCCGCGAGCTGGAGCGGGCCGCTCGCCGGCGCGGCGCTGACCGGTGTGACGGTCGGCGCGACGCCATTGGTGATCGCGCCCGTGTCGTAGGCGTGCACCGGCGGCGGCGTCTTTGCCGTGACGACGGCCATCGTCGTGGCGAACAGGACGAGCACGGCGCTGACCGCCATCACCAGGCGACCCTGGAGCGCCGACGTCGGAAAGTGGACGCTGCGGATCCCGGCCGCGGAGACCAGGAGCGCCCAGGCGACGAGCACGCCCGCGGCGATGAAGAACGGGGTCTTGCTGCGGTCGTGGAAGAGCGCGGCGGCGGCAAGCAAGTGCGGCACGGCGCGAGCCTAACGGATCGGTCGAACGGAGTGCGCCTGCGCCGGTCGTCTCACGTCGCCGGCACGGGCGGCGTGCTCCAGCCGGGCCGCCGCGTTCCCAGCAGCAGGTCGACGTGCACGACCGGGTAGTCGAGATCCCAATGCGTGTGCAGCCCGCAGTCACGGAGCATCGCCGCGAGCGCCGTCGAGCGCGGATGCAGCTCGACGCGCAGCGTGCTCAGGCCCGCGTCGAGCGCGCCCCGGCCGGCGCCGCGCAGCAGCAACGTGCCGAGCCCGAGCTCGGCGAACGCCGGATCGACAACGCCTGCGAATTCGCCGCACGGCATGCCAGGCTCGGCGATCCACGCCGCGTAGCCGGCCAGCTCGCCGGCCAATGAACGGGCGACGATCGCTCCGCGCGCCCCGTCGCGGCCGCGCTCGGCCGCGGCACGCGCGAAGAACGCCGCGCGGGGGTCGGCCGCCGAGCCGAGCAATCGCGCGACGTCCGCTTCGTCCTCGGCGCTCAGGGGCGCCAGGGTCACCGAGCGGCCGTCGCGCAGGGTGACGGCGGCGTGCTCGGCGTCGTGCGAGACCATCGGCGGAGCGTAGTTCGTCACGCGGTTTGGATGCTCGCCGGGCCCACTAGATTGCAGCGATGAGCGAGGCGCGCATCGCGGTCCGGCTGCAGCCGAGGGCGTCGCGCGATGAACTGGTCGGTGTTCGCGACGGAGTGCTGCACGCCCGGGTTTGCGCCGCTCCCGTGCACGGGGCGGCGAACCGCGCGCTGTGCAGGCTGATCGCGCGCCGCGCGGGCGTCGCGCCGTCGCGCGTCGAGGTGATCAGCGGCGCCCGCGGACGGCTGAAGCTCGTGCGCGTGGCGGGGCTTAAGCCGCAGGAGCTGCTGGACGCCCTGGACGCCCTGGACTAGGCGCGCCGGCGTCAGCTGTGCGCCAGCGCGACCTCCGCGGCCGTGTGACCGCTGCGCGCGGCGCCCTCGAGGGTGGCCGGCCAGCCGGTCGCCGTCCAGGCGCCGGCCAGCACGAGCCCGGGGACCGCGGTCGCCGCCGGCGGTCGCAGCGCGGCCGTGCCGGGTGTCGCACGAAAGGTCGCGGCGTGCTCCTTCGTAGCGCTGAAATGCTCGAGGCGAGCGTCGCGTGCGGCCGGCAGCAGCTCCGCGAGGGCGTCGACGAAGCGCTCGCGGAGCGCCTCGCTGCTCATCGTCATCTCATCCCGGGCGCCGGACAGCGACACCGCCACGTATTGCTGCTGCGTCCAGCCGGGTGGGGTGCGATCGAAGACGTACTGGACCGGCGTGTCGACGCCTGCGGCGAACCGGTGCTCGAGCACGCGGCGGTCATAGACGAGGTGCAGGTTGACGATCGGTGAGGAGCCGAGCGCTCCGGGCCACGGCGCGCCGCGGAGCGCCGGTTCGGGCAGCAGCGCGGCCGCGCGGTCGTGGGGGACCGCGACGATCACCGCGTCGGCCCCGAGCCAGGACTCAGCTCCGACGATCGCGAAACGCCCGCCGACCGCGGTGATCTTGCGGACCGGCCAGCGCAGGTGGACCGTGACACCGGCGGCGGCCAGCGCGCGGGCGGCGGGGTCGCCGATGATCTGTTGTAGCGGCGCCCGGTGCAGGCCGATGTCACCGGCTGCGGCGTCGGCGAGCAGTCCCTGCTGGAAGACGAAGGTCCCCAGCTGCAGTGATGCCTCCGCCGCCGGCAGGTTCAGCGTGGGCAACGCGATCAGATCCCACAACGCGGCGATCGCGCGCGGGCCCTGGCCGTGCTCGGCGAGCCATGCGCCGAGCGTGCGCGAATCGTCGGGGGCGAGACGGCCGAGGGCCAGCGCCGCGCGAGCCGCGGAGATCCGCTCGCGCAGCGACAGGTGCGAGTAGCCAAGCAGCGCTCGCGCCAGATGCAGCGGTGGGCGCGCCCCGCTGCGCCGCAGCGTGACCACGCGCCGGCCGGGCGCCAGCACGGGGATCTCGAGCCGCGCCTGAACCTCGACGAGCGACTCGCTGCCCAGCGTCGCCAGCAGCTCGCGGTATGCCGTGCAGCAGCGCAGGAACACGTGCTGGCCGTTGTCGATCCAGAGCTCGCCGCGGGGCACGGAATAGGCCGCGCCGCCAAGCCGCGGGCGGACCTCGACGAGCGTCACCGAGGCACCGGCCGCCGCGCAGTCGAGCGCCGCGACGATTCCGGCGACGCCGCCGCCGACGACGACGACGTTCACGGCCGCACGCCGAGCAGGCCGCGCGCCGCCACGCCGACCTTGGTCCAGGTCCCGAGCGCCACGCGCTGCTGCAGGATCGCCGCCGGATCGGACTCGATGCGCTCGAGCAGGCGACGGTAGATGCCGCTCATCGCGAGTACGCACGCGGCGCTGCGGCGGTCGAGCATGCTGGTCAGCTCGAGGCCGCGCTGATACCACTCACGGGCGCGGGCGGCCTCGAAGGCCACGAGCGCTCCGATCGACTCGGGGCTCGGCGTGCCGAACCGCGCGAGGTCCTCCGCCGGTAGGTAGCGGCGCCCGTGCTCGGCGTCCTCGCGGACGTCGCGCAGGATGTTGGTCAGCTGCAGGGCGACGCCGAGATCGTCGGCGAGATCGCCGGAGCGCGGATCGTCGCTGCCGAACACGGCGACGCACAGGCGCCCGATCGAGCCGGCGACCCGGCGGCAGTACACGACGAGTTGATCGAAGGTCTCATAGCTGGTGCCGTCGACATCCATCCGCACGCCGTCGATCAGATCGAAGAGCGAGTGGCGCTCCAGCGGAAAGCTCCGCTCGGCGTCGAACAGCGCCACCAGCACGGGATCGCCAGCGGGCGGCCGGGCGAGCGAGTCGGCGGCCTGCTCGAGCAGGACCCGCTTCTCGACGGCCGGCAGCGGGCCGTCGCCGATGTCGTCGACGCGCCTGGCGAACGCGTAGATCGCGAACAGCGCGTGGCGCTTGGGCGCCGGCAGCAGGCGCATCCCGTAGTAGAAATTCGCGGCCTGTCGGCGGGTGATCTGCGCGCAGTGCCGGCGCGCGGCCTCGCTCATCCGCCGGCGGCGCGTACGAGCACGCGAACGATCGCGCCGAGCGTGCGCCGGGGCGTCGGTCGCGGCGTCAGGGCCAGGACCTCGTAGTCGGCGAGCGCGAGCGCTTCGAGAGCGGCGCGGCCGCCGCCGAGGTAGCCGGCGACGGCGAGGCGCGGCCAGCCATGCAGGCTGGCGGCCAGCGCGTCGCCCTCGCGGAACAGCGCCGCGGTCCGCACCGCGAGCACCCTCAGCACCCGGCGGAGACGCTCGTTGACCTGCTCCGCGGCGAGGTCGTCGATTGTGCAGCCGCCGCGTGCGAGGTCCTCCAGCGGTACATAGACGCGTGCGCGGGCGAGATCCTCGCGAATGTCCTGCCAGTGCTCGGTCAGCTGCAGCGCCGAGCACACGGCGTTCGAGCGGGCGATCCGCTCAGGACTTGCCGCGCCGAACACACTGAGCACCAGCTCGCCGACCGGGTCAGCCGACAGGTGGCAGTAGGCCAGCAGCGCTGCCCAGGTGTCGTAGCTGCGGATCCGCTGGTCGACCCGGTTGGCCTCGATCAGCCGCTCGAACGGCTCGCGCGAGAGTCCGCACGCGGCGATTGTCGGTGCGAGCGCGCGGAGCAGGGGATGCGTCGCGGTGCCGATGAACGCCCGGTCGAGCTCCTCGGAGAGCCAGTCAAGGGCAGCGAGGCGATCCCCGGGAGCCTCGTCGCCGAGCTCGTCGGCCAGCCGCGCGAAGCCGTAGATCGCGAGCAGATGCGTGCGCAGCCGCGTCGGCAGCAGGCGTGAGGCCACCGGAAAGTTCTCGGTGGCGGCTCGGGCCATGATCGGTTCGGGGCGTGTGGTGACGTACATCCGGGGTCTCGAGGCGTCGCGCCCGTGCAGGTTGACAGACCGGAGACCCGGGAAGCATGACAGGGATCAAATCTTATATAAGAGTGAATCTCAACATGTGCCCGGGCATGGTTGCACCGTCCGGGTTGCTGCGCCGCCGAGGCGCCGGCTTGACGCCATTGGTGCGAAGCTCTACGTTCGAGCAAACCAGACACGATGGAGGCGAAGACATATGGGCCTACTCGACAAGGTCAAGGCTGGAGCTGAGCAGGCGGCCAACACCGCGCAGAAGCAGGCGCAGATCGTTGCCGCCAAGCGTGAGTTGAGCCAGGCGTACGGCGATCTCGGCAAGACGGCCTACGGGCTCGTCGACCGTGGCGAGATCTCGCACGGCGATCTGGCCGCCGGCGTCGACCACATCCGTGACCTCCAGGGGCGACTGAGCGGTGTGGCCAACGACGGCGGCGCCAGCACGGACTCCGGCGGCGAAGCAGACATCGTCGAATAGGGCGGCGCTTCGCCGGTGCGACCGCTCAGAAGACCGGCGTTTCGGTGAAGCTGCCCCACACGTCCTGGAGGGCGTGAACGATCTCGCCCTCGGTCGCGTGTGCGCGCGCGGCGTCGAGCAGCGGCTCCATCAGGTTGCGCGGCGTGGCCGCCGCGCTGCGTAGCCCGACGAGGCTCGTCTCCACCGCGCTGGCGTCACGCCGGGCGCGGACCGCCGCGAGGCGGTCGATCTGCTTGCCCTCGAGCGACGGGTCGATCCGCAGCGTCGCGATCTGCGGTTCGTCCTCGACGGTGTAGCTGTTGACGCCGACGACGACCCGCTCGCCGCTGTCGATCCGCCGCTGCAGCTCGAAGGCGGCATCGGCGATCTCGCGCTGGGGGTAATTGGACTTGACCGCCTCGATCATCCCGCCGAGCCGGTCGATCTCCGCGAAGTAGCGGTAGGCCTTGGCCTCGATCTCGTCGGTCAGCGCCTCGACGAAGTAGCTCCCGCCGAGCGGGTCGATGGTGTTCGTCACGCCGGTCTCGTGGGCGATGATCTGCTGCGTGCGCAGCGCGATCTGAACCGCCTCCTCGGTCGGCAGCGCGAGCGCCTCGTCGTAGCTGTTGGTGTGCAGCGACTGGGTCCCGCCGAGCACGCCGGCCAGCGCTTCGATCGCCGTACGCGTGATGTTGTTGAGCGGCTGCTGCGCCGTCAGCGACACGCCGGCCGTCTGCGCGTGGAAGCGCATCAGCCACGACCGCGGGTTGCGCGCGCCGTAGTTCTCGCGCAGCTCGCGCGCCCAGATGCGGCGGGCGGCCCGGTACTTGGCGATCTCCTCGAAGAAGTCGATCTGGGCGTTGAAGAAGAACGACAGCCGCGGTGCGAAGGTGTCGATGTCGAGGCCGCGCGCGATCTGCTCCTCGACGTAGGTCAATCCGTTCTTCAGCGTGAAGGCGAGCTCCTGCGCGGCGGTCGCGCCGGCCTCGCGGATGTGGTAGCCGGAGATCGAAACCGGATGCCAGCGCGGCATGTGGCGGGTGCACCACTCGATCATGTCGCCCTGCAGGCGCACGCCGGCGTCGATCGGGAAGCACCACTCCTTCTGCGCGATGTACTCCTTGAGGATGTCGGCCTGAATCGTGCCGGCCAGCTGATCCGGCGTGGCGTCCTGCGCCGCGGCCGCCACGACGAAGAACGCGAGCATGATCGCCGCCGGGCCGTTGATCGTCATCGACACGCTGACCTCGCGCAGATCGATGCCGGCGAACAGGTCCTGCATGTCGTCGAGGGTGTCGAGCGCGACGCCCTCCCTGCCGACCTCGCCGAGACTGAGCGGCGAGTCGGAGTCGTGGCCCATCAGCGACGGCATGTCGAACGCCGTCGAGAGGGCGGTCTGGCCATGGTCGAGCAGATAGCGGAAGCGCTCGTTCGTCTCCTCGGCCGTGCCGAAGCCGGCGAACTGGCGCAGGGTCCACAGTCGTCCCCGGTACATCGATTGGTAGACGCCGCGGGTGAAAGGGTAGACGCCGGGCAGCCCGATCTGCTCGCTCGGGGGCAGATCCGCCTCGGTGTAGAGCTCGCGGACCTCCTCTCCTGAGAGCGTCAGGAAGCGCTCGGGCAGCGGCGGCGTGCTGTCCCGGCCGGCGGTAGATTCCGCGTCCCGGGGTCTCGCCGCCGAGCCCTCCGCGGTGGGGGTGCGATCGTGCGCGTCAGAGGCCGATGATGCGATGGCAGAAGTTTCGCAGCATCGGCGGCCCTCTGGTCACCGGCGACGCGTCACCACGCCGTGCGAGGTGGACCCGGGGATCCGCAGCTGCGCGGGAAGTCGGCGCGGGGGCCGACCGGCGCCGGCGTCTGCGCGATCTGCTCGAGCAGATCGAACTGGCCGACCCGGTCGGGCTCGACGTGTTCGGCGTCGGCGAGCACCACCGCCCGGATTTCGCGCTACCGGCACCGTCGTGGCAGCCACGGTACGGGCCGAGTCGGCGCGACGAAGGACCGCACCCGCGGCACTCGGATAAAGTACGGCGCGCGCGCCCCGAGGCGCTTGTCCGTCATTGAGGAGGCAACTAGGAGCCATGAGCTACCGAAATCTGGAGGAAGTGCTGCAAGCGGCCGGAGGCCCCGTTGAGCTGGCGCGCAACTCGCAAATCGGACCGTATGTGTATCCCAAGGTGCCCGCCGAGTTCACGAACTGGCGAGATGAGCAGGTGGCATGGGCGGAGACATGTGCTCTTTTCGATCAGTCGCACCATATGACAGAGCTGTATGTTGAGGGCCCTGACACGATCAAGTTGTTCTCCGATCTCGGGGTTAATACCTTCGGCAATTTCGCGGTGAACAAGGCCAAGCAGTTCGTCACGTGTAACCCGGACGGCTATGTCATCGGCGATGGAATCCTCTTCTACCTCGAGGAGACGAAGGTCGTCCTCGTGGGACGCCCGTCCGCCCACAACTGGGTGCAGTTCCACGCGGAGACTGGTGACTACGACGTGAGCCTGGAGCGTGACGAGAGAACCGCCGTCAATCCGACGGGACGCCGCAAGGTCTACCGGTTCCAAGTTCAGGGCCCCAACGCGAACGAGGTGATGAAGAAGGCGACCGGCGGGGAGTTGCCGGAAATCAAGTTCTTCAATATGGGTGACCTCACCATCGCGGGTCGACACGTCCGCGCGATGCACCACGGCATGTCGGGCGCGCCCGGGCTGGAATTGTTCGGCCCCTGGGAGGAGGCGGAGGAAGTCAGGGCGGCGATCGTCGAGGCGGGCGGCGACTACGGCCTTCGGCAGGTCGGCTCGCGGGTGTATGCCACCAATACGCTGGAGTCGGGCTGGATTCCCAGTCCGCTCCCCGCTGTGTTCACCGGCGACGAGATGAAGGCCTACCGCGAATGGCTGCCGGCAAACGGCTATGAAGCCACAGGCTCACTCGGTGGTAGCTTCTATTCGAACGACATCGCCGACTACTATCTGACACCTCACGACCTGGGCTACTGGCCGTTTGTCAAGTTTGATCACGACTTCGTCGGGCGCGACGCGCTCGAGAAGATGGTCGACAACCCTGAGCGGAAGAAGGTCACGCTGGCCTGGAACGGCGACGATGTCGCGCGTGCCATGGGAACCTGGTTCAAGAAGGGGGATGCGGCCAAATACATCGACCTCCCTCTGTCGAACTACTCGACGTGGCCGTACGACAAGTTGCTCGTCGACGGCCAGATGGTCGGCATCTCCACGTTCTCCGGCTACAGCTACAACGAGCGGTCGATGCTCTCGCTGGGTATCGTCGACGTCGACGTCGATCTGGGCAACGAGGTGACGCTCGTGTGGGGCGAGGAAGACGGCGGGTCGGCGAAGCCGGTCGTCGAGCGTCACGTGCAGACTGAGATCCGCGCCATCGTGAGCCCATGTCCGTACTCGGAGGTGGCCCGCACCTCGTACGCCGAGGGCTGGCGCACCAAGGCTGCGGTTGGATGAGGATGGCGGCGGAGCGCGATCACGCCGCCTGGGACCGCTGAGCAGCGTGCGAGCGCGACCCGGTCCGGGCCGCGCTCGCAGAGTCGACGAGAACCTGCGGCTCGGGGCGGGGCGGACATCACACACTCGGCTGCCGGGCCGTTAACCGGTCATGAGCCAACCATCCGCGACGCCGCGACGGTCCGGCCGGTGACGACCCGCGGATGCCCGTGGCCGGCGTGAGCGCCGCCGCGACCGAGACGCCGATCAGCGAGCCGATCGGACTGCGCCACGTGCGGGCGAGCCCGAGGGTGCTGCTCGCGATTCTCGTGACGACGCTGATGTGGGCGTCGGCGTTTGTCGCGATCCGCTCGGCGCGCACGCATTTCGCGCCGGCTCCGCTCGCGCTCGGGCGGCTGCTGGTGGGCTGCGTCGCACTGTCGGCCCTGATGGTGGCGCGACGCCTGCCGCTCCCGCCGCGGCGCGAGCTGCCCGCGATCGTCGCCTGCGGCGTGCTCTGGTTCGGCATCTACAACATCGCGCTCAACCAGGGGGAGCGCCTGATCGATGCCGGCACCGCCGCGATGGTGGTCAACGTGGCCCCGATCATGATCGCCCTGCTGGCCGCGCTGGTGCTGCACGAGCGGATGTCGCGTTGGCTGCTTGGCGGTCTCGCGGTGGCCTTCGCCGGAGCCGCCGTGATCGGCGTGGCGAGCTCCTCGCACCACCACGGCGGGCTGGGCGGTGTCGCGCTCTGCGTGCTGGCAGCGGCCGTGTACAGCGTCGCCGTGGTGATCGAGAAGCCGGTCCTCGCGCGGGTCTCGCCGGTGGCCGTGACCTGGGCCGCGTGCGTGGCGGGCGCCGTCGCGTGCCTGCCCTTCGCGCCGGCGCTGGTCGGTGAGCTGGGCCGCGCGCCGGCGACGAGCACGCTGCTCGTCGTCTATCTCGGGGTCGGGCCGACGGCGATTGCGTTCACCACCTGGGCCTACGCGCTCTCGCACTCGACGATGGCGCGCCAGGGAGCCACGACCTACCTCGTGCCGCCGCTGGTGATCATGCTCAGCTGGATAACCCTCGGCGAGGTGCCGGTCGCGGTCGCGCTGCTCGGGGGCGTGCTGTGCCTGGCCGGCGTGGCCGTCACGCGCCATCGGCCGCGGCAGCGCGCCGCCGTCGTGCCCCGCTGAGACGCGAACATGCGGACAACGTCGAGCGAGCGAGGAGGGGTCGGTGGCTGACGCACAGGTGCAGGCCGCGGTGTCGCATTGGGCGCCACGGTTCATCCAGAACGGCGTGGACTACAACGAGTTCATCGCGACCACGGGACGCTGCACGTCGTGGGAGCGGTGGCTGCCGGAGTGGAACCGCACCGCGGATGCCGCCGTCGAGGTGGCGCGCGAGGCGCAGGACGGCGACCACCGCCGCACCGCCGGAAGTGCGTGGCTGCGTGCCGCGGTCAACCGGCACTTCGGGAAGTTCGTGTGGTTGCTGGATCGTGATCTACACGCCGAGGCCACGTTGAAATCGGTGCAGGAGCTGCTGCACGCCCACCGCTGGCTCGAGACGGGCGCCGCGCGCATCGAGGTTCCGTTCGCCGGTGCGAAGCTGGTCGCCAACCTGCGCCGGCCGAGCGCCGAGGCGCGCCCGCCGCTGGTCGTCCTGATACCCGGCCTTGACTCCACCAAGGAGGAGTTCTTCCATCTCGAAGAGGCGTTTCTCCAGCGCGGGATGGCAACGCTGTCGATCGACGGTCCGGGGCAGGGCGAGGTCGGGCTCGAGCTGCCGATTCGCCACGATTACGAGGTCGGCGTGGGGGCGATGCTTGACGCGATCGCCGGGCGCGAGGACCTCGATCTCGACCGGATCGGGATCTTCGGCGTGAGTCTCGGCGGCTATTACGCACCGCGGGTCGCGGCACACGAGTCGAGGGCGCGCGCGGTGATCGGCCTGTCCGGCCCGTTCAACTTCGGCGACTGCTGGGACCGGCTGCCGCCGATGACGAGGCTGACCTTCACGGTGAAGGCCGGCCTCGACAGCGAAGCCGAAGCACGCGAGCGCAGCAGGGAACTCGATCTGGCCGGCGTCTGCCGGGAGATCGCGGTGCCCGCGCTGTATGTCGCCGGCAGGCGTGACGGGCTGATCCCCTGGCAGCAGACGGAGCGCATCGCCAGTGAGACACCGAACGGTGAGTTTGTCATCTACGAGGACGGCAACCACGGTTGCTCGAATGTGTCGTATCAGCTGCGCCCGGCGCTGGCCGACTGGATGCGCGACCGCCTCGCCGAGGTCAGGGCCGGCTAGGGCAGGCCGGCAACGATCTCGGCCAGCGGACGGCGACGTCCCGCGTGGAAGGGGAGCTCCTCGCGGGTGTGGCGGCGGGCCTGCGCTCCGCGCAGGTGGCGCATCAGGTCGACGATCGGCTCGAGCTCGTCGCACTCGAAGGCGAGCAGCCACTCGTAGTCGCCGAGGGCGAAGGCGCTCACCGTATTGGCGCGGACCTCGGGGCGGCTGCGCCCCATCAGGCCGTGCTCGCGCAGCATCTCGGAGCGCTCATCCTCCGGCAGCAGGTACCACTCGAGCGAGCGCACGTAGGGATACACCGAGACGTACTTGCCGGGCGCCTCGCCGCGCATGAACGCCGGCGTGTGCGACTTCGCAAACTCGGCCTCACGGTGCACGCCGATGCCCGACCAGGCTGGTCGCAGCGCGCGGCCGAGGGCTGTGCGCCGGAAGGCGATCAGCGCGTCCTGCACCTCGTCGGCCGTGTGACCGACGAGCCACAGCAGGAGGTCGGCGTCGGCGCGATAGCCGGTCACCGAGTAGGCGCCGCGGAGGGTCGCGGCGGTTGACTCCAAAGCCGCCTGCGCTGCGGCCGCGGCGCGCGGCCGGTCGTCTTCGGGAAGCGCTCGCGCCGGATCCGCGGCGAAGCTCGCATAGAGCGCGTAGGTCGGTCCCGCGGGCTGGTCGGTCATGCTCGACGGCGTGCGCGGGCTCGCGCCGGGCGGCGCTAGCCCTCCGTCTCGTCGGGCTGCTGCGCGACCGTCTGCTGGGCGGCATCGCGATCGCGTTCCGCCTGCTCCGCCCGCGCGCGGGCGTCCTCGAGGTCACGACGGGCCTCGTCGCGCCGCTGGGCCCCACGGGTCTGGCGCCCGCGCATCGACAGCGCGACGATCAGCACCACCGCGACGACGGCGGCGGCGACCACGATGACGACGACACCCGTCCCGACGGCAAGCGGCATCACCGGAGCCGCCCGCGCCTGCTACTGCCGTTCCGCGATCGCCGCACACCGTGATGCTACCTCGCTCACCGCGCACGCAGTGCGACGGGAGCGCGAACGGCTGGCGTTCAGCGCCGGCGCGCGGCCGGCTCGAGCGCCGGGTTCGCGAACCCGTCGTCGGCTGGGCTCACGGTGACACCCGGTGGCACGATCTCGTCGATGCGGTCCAGCAGCGCGGCGTCCAGCGAGACCTCCGCTGCCGGCAGCTGGGACTCGAGGTGCTCCATCGTCCGCGGGCCGATGATCGCCGCGGTCACCGCCGGGTGGTTGATGACCCAGGCGATGGCGAGCTCGACCAGCGACAGCCCGGCCTCGTCGGCGAGCGCGCCGAGCGCATCGGCGGCGTCGAGCTTGCGCTGATTGGCGGGGATCGAGAGGTCGAAACGGTGCGGCAGGCGTCCGGCACGGCTCGACGTCGGCAGCTCGGCGTTCTTGCGGTAGCCGCCGGCGAGCCAGCCGCTGGCGAGTGGGCTCCAGGGAATGACGCCCATGCCGTGGCGGCTCGCGGTTGGCAGCACGTCGTTCTCGACGCCGCGCACGAGGATCGAGTACGGCGGTTGCTCGGTCACAAACCGCTCCAGGCCGCGTTTGCGCGATATCCACTGGGCCTCGACGATCTGCGATGCCGGGAAGGTCGAAGAGCCGATGTAGCGGACCTTGCCGGCGTGCACGAGCTCGCTGAGCGCGGAGAGCGTGTCCTCGATATCGGTGTCCGCCGCCGGGCGGTGGATCTGGT
This sequence comes from uncultured Solirubrobacterales bacterium, assembly GCA_963833765.1. Lineage (GTDB taxonomy): Bacteria > Actinomycetota > Thermoleophilia > Solirubrobacterales > Solirubrobacteraceae > Palsa-513. The sequence continues at coordinate 157,190 of CAWHZJ010000003.1, forward strand.
AGAGGTCGATCCAGTCCGTCTTCAGGCGCCGCAGCGAGTCCTCGACCTCGCGGATGATCCAGCGGCGCGAGTTGCCCTGCTGGTTGGCGTCATCGCCCATCGCAGCGTGGACCTTGGTGGCCAGGATCACATTGTCGCGGCGGCCGCCCGCAAGCGCCTTCGCGACGATCTCCTCGGACTCCCCAGCCGAGTAGACGTCGGCGGTGTCGATGAAGTTGATCCCGGCGTCGAGTGCTCGGTGGATGATCCGGACCGAGTCGCCGTGATCCGGATTGCCCCAGCTGCCGAACATCATCGCGCCGAGGCACAGCGGGCTGACCTTGACGCCGGTCCGCCCGAGGGTCCGCAGCTCCATCGGCGAAACCTATCGCAGGCCGATGGGCTGGTGACGGCGGCCCGCGCCGCTCCGGCGCCGTGCGGCGAACGGCGGCGGCCGCCGGCTCCGCGATCGATCGACTTGCTAGCGTGACGGAACACCAAACGGGAGACGCTCATGGCGAGATGGTCGCTCCGCAAAATCGCGCCGCTGGCAGCCGCCGGCTGCGCCGGACTGGTCGCGACGAAGGCCATCGGCCGGCGCCGCTCGCTCGACCGGCGCTCGCCGGCAACCGATCCTCCGGACCGCCACCTCGCCGAGGAGGAGATGGAAGCACTCGCGACCAGCGAGGGCATGCCGGTCGTCGACGGGGCCGACTAGGCGCCGGAGCGTGGCCCGGGCGGGCACGGACAGCGTGTTCATCGACCGTCGCGACGCTGGGCGCCAGCTTGCCCACAGGCTTACCGGGCTGGCCCAGGACCACCCGCTGGTCATCGCGCTCCCGCGCGGCGGCGTGCCGGTTGGTTTCGAGGTGGCGCGGCAACTCGGCGCGCCCCTGGACGTCCTTGTCGTCCGCAAGCTCGGGGCGCCCGGCAACCCCGAGCTGGGTGTGGGCGCGATCGCAGAGCACGGCAGCGCCGTCTTCGATGCCAGGACCGCCCGCCGCGTGGGTATGACGCAGGAGGCGCTCGATGAGACCGTGGAGCGTGAGATGGCGGAGCTGCACCGCCGGGTCGAGCACTACCGCGACGGGCGGACACCGCCGGATCCCCGTGGGCGTACCGTGATCGTCGTCGACGATGGGCTCGCGACCGGTCTGACCGATCTCGCCGCCGTGCGGGCGCTGCGCACGCAGGGAGCCAGGCGGATCGTGGTCGCCGTTCCCGTTGGCGCCCGCCAGGCGGTGGCCCTGCTCGGCGGGGAGGCCGACGAGGTCGTCTGCCACACGATCCCCGACGAGCTGCTCGGCGTCGGCCGCTGGTACCGCGATTTCTCGCCGGTGTCCGATCAGGAGGTGCTCGATCTGCTCAGGAGTGCGCTGACCGAGTCAGCGCCGGAACGGCCGCGCGCAGATCGGCCCGCCGAGCCCGCCTCGAGCCCGCCACTCTGACGCCACGCAGCCGCCGCGCGCGATCGTCGCGGACAGGCGGTAGCCTCGGGTCATCGTGACCCCGAGATCGCCATCGGGCGCCCGGCGCAACCCGAGCGCCGGCGTGACTGCGGCGCTCGCGCTGGCCCTGGTTTCGCTGCTGGCCGGCGCCTGCGCGCGTTCCGGGCGGCTCGCCGGCCGGGTGCCCGGACCGGCGACGGTTGCTCACGCCGCCGTGGCGAGCGTCCGCGCCGGCAGGCGCGAGACGCGGTTGACCGCCGTGGCCCGCGCGGGGACCCACGCGGCGTCCGCATTGCTCCCGCCGCCGCCGATCGTCAAGGACTTCATCCCCTTTGGAGCCAACCGCAAGCAGGAGATGCGCCGCTACGCGCTCGAGCACTACGGGATCGACTCCTACCGCCTGATCGATCCGCACCTGATCATCTGGCACTACACCCAGACCGCCACCTTCCAGAGCGTGTTCAACACCTTCGCCAGCGACGTCCCGGATGTGACCTACCACGAGCTGCCGCAGGTCTGCGCGCATTTCGTGATCGACACCAACGGCACGATCTACCAGCTCGTGCCGCTCGAGATCATGTGCCGCCAGGTCGTCGGCCTCAACTACACCGCGATCGGGATCGAGAACGTTGGCTTCTCCGATCAGCAGGTGATGGGCGACGCGGCCCAGTTTCGCGCCGGGCTGGAGCTCACGCGTTGGCTTCGCTGTCGCGAGCACATTCCCGTGTCCAACGTGATCGGTCACAACGAGAGCCTCTCGAGCCCCTACTACCGCGAGCTCGTTCCTGCGTTCCGCGGCCAGACCCACCTCGACTTCAACCGCACCGACATGAACGTCGTGCGGGCCCGCGTGGCCCAGCTTCCGTGCCGCGGCTGAGGGTCGCTGAGCCGTTCGAGTTGCGGCGCGGACGGCCGCGGCCCGGCCGCCGGACAGAGGGATGCCCGCGCGCCCGCCGGGGTGCTCAGATTACGGCGCTGAAGACCAGGGCCCCGATGACGATCAGAACCAGTGCGGTGCACGCGTTGCCCCACCGTTCGAGCCACTGACCGCGGACCTGGTAGCCGCCGAAGCACGCCGCGAGTGTCAACCCTACGATCGTCGCGATCGTCACGGCGGCGAAGATGACGAGTGATCCGATCGCGGCAGTCAACCCGGCGGTGGTGGCTGCGAGGAACACCGGCAGGATCGTCAGGTCCGGCGATGCCGCGGCGCCGAAGGGCACCATGACGGAAGCGAGGCCATGGAGCCGGCCTCCGCCGGCGCCGGCGGGGTCGGGTGCGGGCTGATTGGCGGGGCCGTCGCCGTGACGATGAGCGTGGCCTTGTCCGTGGTCGTGTCCGTGTCCGGAGCCGTGACGCTCTCCGCGACCGCTGAGCTCGAGGACCGCAAACCCCACGCCGGTGGCGATCAGCAGGCAGCCGATGATCGTGTCCTGCGCGCCCTGGACGGCCGAGCGAAACTGGAGACCGACGGCGATGATCACGCCTCCCAGCACGATCGACACGAGCACGTGTGCGACGCCGGCCAGGCCTGAGAGGCGCGCAACGCGGGCGAGCGGGTAGCGGCGGGTGCGGCCGAGCACCGCCAGCGGCACCCAATGGTCGGGCAGGATGGCGTGCCCGAAGCCGACGCCGGCGGCGGCCGCGAGCAGAGCCGGGGTGGTCGCGCTCATGCCGAGAGCGCGCGCTCGGAGGGGCGGGATGCAAGGCCGAGGCGAAGGTGCTCGGCGTGCGAGACGGCCTCGGCGAGCAACACGCCGACGTGATCGTCGTGGAGGGCGTAGACGATGCTCTTGCCCTGGCGCTCGCCGACCACGAGCCCGAGATGACGCAGCACGCGAAGCTGCTGCGACACCGCGGACTGCTCCATTTCCACCTCCCGCGCGAGCGCGTTAACCGAGCACGGACCGGCGCCGAGGCGACTGAGGATCCGCACTCGGCTCGGCGTCGAGAGCGCCTGCATCGTCTCGGCGACCACCCGTGCGGTCTCCACGTCGAGATAGGTCAGCTCCGGTTCACGGCCGTGCCCCACGTATACAGCATAACATGAACATCTGCTCAGATGTTGGCTACTGGCGCGGTTCGCGCTGCTCTCGGCGCGATCGCGCCGTCTCGGGAGACGGTCGCGAAAGCGTCGGCCAGCTCCGTGCTGAGTGTGTCGGCGAGCCACTCGGCGGCCGCGGCGACGGCGGGCGACAACGGCCCGCCCGGGTCGAAGCGCGACCCCTCGATCCCGCAGACGACCACGCGCGGCGGCAGGCGGCCGAGGGCGCGGGCCAGCTCGAGCGTGTCAGCAAGGCCGAATCGGTGTGTCGACACGCGAAACAGCCCGGCCGGCAGCGCCCACTCGGCGGCGTCGAAGCGGTGCACGGTTCCGGGCTGCGCTCCGGAGCAGACGGAGTCGATGAGCCACGCGGCGTGCGCGCCCTCGAACGCGTCGATCAGCTCGATCGGCTCGCCCCGATGCTCGATCACGGCGATGCCGCGAGGCAGACGGGTCCTGAGGCGTGCGGCGACGACGAGCCCTGCCGCGTCGTCGCCGCGCCAGCGGTTGCCGACGCCGATCAGCCTCAGCACCGCTCGATCTCCAGCTTGAGGAAGTGCGTCGCGCACGAGATGCAGGGGTCGTAGTTGCGAATCGTCTGCTCGCACAGTCGGCTCAGCTGTTCATCGGGCAGCTCGAGCGACCGCTCGACCACACCGCGCAGGTCGGCCTCGATCGCGACCTGGTTCTGGGAGGTCGGCGGAACGATGTTGGCCGCGAGGATCGTGCCGTCGGCGTCGATCTCGTAGCGGTGGTAGAGCAACCCGCGCGGCGCTTCGGTGGCGCCGTGTCCGACGCCGGCGCGCGGGGCGACCTCGATCGCGGGCTCGTCGGGCTCCTCGTAGGCAGCAATCAGCTCGAGTGCCTCGTCGACGGCGTGAACCAGCTCGACCGACCGTACGACGATGCTGCGGAACGGGTTTCGCTCGGGCGTTCGAAGACCGACATCGACGGCGACCTCGCGAGCGAGCGGCGTCAGCGCAGCGAAACTCGTCGCGAAGCGTGCGAGCGGCCCGACGAGATAGCTGCCGCCGCCCGCACGCTGCGAGTGCAGCGCGTGCGACCACGGTACGTGCTGCTCGACGAACTGCGACTCGTACTCGGCCGGCGCAATGTCGAGGCCGCTGCTGGAGATGATGCGGCCGCGGTCGATCGGGTATTCGCCAGGCTGCGACAGCGCCACGAGCTCGATCTCCTGGTCGTAATCGGGGAAGTCGAAAGAGGCCGTGAGCCGCGCCGCGCCCACGGCGATCTCCCGCGCTCGCTCGAGTCCCTCGACGAGCGTCGCGAGCTCGGCCTTGCGCGGCGCGCGGTGAACGCCGCCGACGCGCAGGTTGATCGGGTGCACCTCGCGTCCGCCGACGACGCGCATCACCTCGTTGCCGGCCTTCTTCAGTGCCAGCGCGTCGGTGACGATCGTCGGGTGGTCGCGCGCCATCGCCACCGCGCTCTCGAAGCCGAGGAAATCCGGCGCGTGGAGCATGAACACGTGCAGCGCGTGGCTCTCGATCCACTCGCCGCAATAGAGCAGCCGGCGCAGCGCGCGCAGCTGACCGCCGACCTCGACGCCGCAGAGGCTCTCCATCGCGGTCACGGCGCTCATCTGGTAAGCGATCGGACAGATCCCGCAGATCCGGGAGGTGATGTCGAGTGCCTCGGTGAAGTCGCGGCCGCGCAGGAACGCCTCGAAGAAGCGGGGCGGCTCATAGATCTTCAGCTGCACCTCGGTGACGCGGCCAGACTCGATCCGCACGCGCATCGCGCCCTCGCCCTCGACGCGCGCCAGCACGTCGGTCTTGATCGTCTTGGTGCGTCGCTCAGCCATCGTCGGACCCCACGCCGGCAAACGGCGGGGCTGCCGCGTTGAAGGTGTGAAATACGCGGTCGATCGCGGTGTCGGTCGCGTCGAGCGCCCGCATCTGACGTGTCAGGGCGAGGACGTTGGGCGTCTCCATCGGGCCGAAGCAGCCGTAGCAGCCGCGGTTGTAGGACGGACAGATCGCCCCGCATCCGGCATGCGTCACGGGGCCGAGGCACGGCGTGCCGTGGGCCACCATGACGCAGACCGTGCCGCGGCGCTTGCATTCGGTGCACACGCTGGTGGTGGCGATCGCGGGCCGGCGGCCGATCAGCTGTGCGCTGATCACCTCGAGCAGCTGGCGCTTGTCGATCGGGCAACCGTGCAGCTCGAAGTCGACGGGAACGTGAGCCGAGATCGGCGTCGAGGTGGCGAGCGTGGAGATGTAGTCCGGCTGCGCGTAGACCATGGCGATGAAGCCCTCGACGTCGGCGAAGTTGCGCAGCGCCTGGATGCCGCCGGCGGTCGCACACGCACCGATCGTGACCAGGCGGCGCGAGCTGTTGCGCACGCGCAGGATCCGCTCGCGGTCATCCGCCGTGGTGATCGACCCCTCGACCAGCGAGAGGTCGTAGGGACCCCGCACGCTGGCGCTGCTGGCCTCGGGGAAGTAGGCGATCTCGACTTCTCCGGCAAGCGTCAGCAGCTCGTCCTCGCAGTCGAGCAGCGATAGCTGGCAGCCGTCGCATGAGGCGAACTTCCAGACGGCGAGCTTGGGCTTGCGACGGGTCGCGACGCTCACAGCTCGCGCACCTCGAGCAGCGGCGCCAGCCGGTCGTAGCGATAGACCGGTCCGTCGCGGCACACCAGCGTCGGCCCGAGCTGGCAGTGACCGCAGTGGCCGATCGCGCACTGCATGTTGCGCTCCATCGAGAGGTGGATTCGCTCCGCTGCGACGCCGCGTTCCAACAGCGCCGCCACCGTGAAGCGCATCATCACCTCGGGGCCGCAGACGAGCACGACAACGGACCCGGGATCGAAGCGCGCCGTCGAGATGAGCTTGGGCACGACGCCGACGCGGCCCGCCCAGCCATGCTCTGCGGTGTCCACGGTCACGTCGAGTCCGAGCTTCCCGCGGCGGCGTAGCTGGTCGAGCTCGCGCCGAAAGAGCAGATCGCCGGGCGTGCGGCCGCCGTAGAGCACGGTCACCTCGCCGTAGGCGGCGCGGGTGCGCTCCAGGCGCTGGACGGCGGTGCGCAGCGGCGCGAGACCGACACCACCGGCGACGACGACGACGTCGCCGCCGGTTGCCTCCGCGAGTGGCCAGCCGGTGCCGAACGGTCCGCGCACGCCGAGCACAGCTCCGGCCTTCGCGGCACAGATCGCGCTGCTCACCGCGCCGACCGAGCGAACGGTGTGGGTGAGCAGGCCGTCGGCGGCGCCCGAGACCGAGACCGGGATCTCGCCGACCCCGAACGCATAGAGCATGGTGAACTGGCCGGGGAGCGGCTCGATCGGGTCGCCGCCGAGCGGTTCGAGGGTCAGCGTCCAGGTGTCGGCGGTCTCCCGCCGCCGGCGGCGCACGCGAAAGGGCCGGGGCACCATCGCTTCGGCTGGCGGTGAATCCGGCTCAGCGCTCGCGAGCATCGCCGTAGACGTCGAGGAGTCGCAGCCGGGTCCACTGCAAACGCTCGATCAGCGTCTGCGCGAAGCGCGAGATCAGTTCGTAGCCGAGCGCCGGATCGGCCGCGCACTTGCCGCGCAGGCACTTGCCGTCGAACGCGGTCGCGCGCACAGCCGTCAGGGCACGCGCGTCGAAGTGCCAGCGGTAGGGCGGGAACAGCCACGACCAGCCGAGCACGTCGCCGGCCTCGATCGTCTCGATCATCACCGCGCCGCGGGCCGGCACATAGGTCTCGAGCGCGACGCTGCCCTGTCGCAGCAGGTAGAAGGCGTCGGCGTGCTGGCCTTCACGGAAGATCGTCGCCCCGAGATCAAACTGCACGTTGGAGCCGCAGCCGGCCACCAGGTCGATTGTCTCCGCGCGCAGACCGTCGAAGAACCGCGCGTCGCTCAGCAGTTGGGGGACGGTCTTCACGCCGTGATCCCGTCGGTCTCGCGGATCGCGGCCAGCTCTTCGGTGACGTCGATGCCGACGGGGCACCAGCTGATGCAGCGCCCGCAGCCGACGCAGCCGGAGCTGTCGAACTGGTCGTGCCAGGTGCCGAACTTGTGCGTCAGCCACTGCCGGTAGCGCGAGCGCCCGGAGCGGCGCACGCTGCCACCGTGCAGGAAGGAATGGTCGACCGCGAAGCAGGACTCCCAGATGCGCACCCGCTCGACCTCCGTGCCCGTGAGATCGCTGACGTCCTCCACGTTCGTGCAGAAGCAGGTCGGGCAGACCATCGTGCAGTTGCCGCACGTCAGGCAGCGCTCCGCGACCTGCTCCCAGCGCGGGTTTTCGAGGTTGCGTGCGAGCAGGTCACGTAGGTCGCCGGACTCGACCGTGCGGGTCATGCGGCGGGCGGCCGTCGCGACGGCCGCAGCCGCCGCAGCCGTGTCCGCGCTCGCCGCCGGGCGCCGCGGCAACTCGCGCAGCAGATCGGCGCCGCGCTCGGATCCGGCCCTGGCGAGAAACCGGTGCTCGCCGTCGAGGATCTCGCTGAGAGCGAGATCGTGGCCCCCGGCGATCTCGGGTCCGCCACCCATCGATACGCAGAAGCAGGTGTCGGCCGGCTCGAAGCAGTCCACCGCCACGATGAACGCGCCGTCACGCCGCGCGGCGTAGTCCGCGTCGACGTGGCGCCCGTCGAGCAGCACGCGGTCCTGGATCGCGATCGCGTTGATCTCGCAGCCTCGAACCCCGACGAACGCCAGCGGAGCGCGCTCGGCGTGTTCGTCGTCGATCTCGAAGCCGTCGCCGTCGCGCTGCGCTCGCCAGATGCGCAGTCGCGAGGGCATCAGAAACCGCTTCCAGGAGTGCGGCCCGACCGCGTAGCCGAAGCGCGCGGCGTCGGCACGCGGCTTGACGCGGTACTGCCCCGGCTGCTGCTCGTCGGTCCAGCCGATCGGCAGGTCCGCCGCCGAGCTGAGGTCGTCGTAGATGATCGCGCCATCACGCAACATCGGGCCGAGTACGCGATAGCCCCGAGCGCGCAGCGCCGACACCAGCACGTCGAGCGCGTCGGGTTCGAGCACGGCTGTCTCGATCTCAGTCAGCGGCACCTCTCTCGTACTTTCGTCGAGACTAGCGCTTCTCGGCATCGGTGAACAACGCGCCGCGATCTGCGGCAAAACTGCAGCCGCGGCGGGGTGAGGGGGCGTTCGCTGCCCAGTGGGCGCGCCGTCGCAGCAGTCGAGCGGTCGGCGCGATCGGTCGATTACGGAGAACGTGTGGCAGCACGCGTCAGACACGCCGAGGATCAATCTCGGCTCGCACGCTCCGTACGCGACGGCGGCCGGTGATCGCGACAGCGATCCGGAGCCGCGGGCCGGCCGATGACAATCCGCGTACTGCTCGGCGCCGTCTGCGCGACGCTGCTCGTCGCGGCGTCCACGGCCAACGCCGACGCCCCGCTGCCGCTCGATGTGACGGGCGCTCCGCTCGTGCAGCGCGACCTCGCGCTTGCCGTCCGCTATTGGGCGGTCGAGGAGCCGGCGCTCACCTCGCCGTGCACCGCGGAGCAGGTGGTCGTGGCGCCGATGGCCCCCGCGACGGGCAATGACGGCGTGACGCTTCCCGCGGCGACGGTCTGGGCCGAAACGGACCTGTCGTCGTGCGTGATCGACATCTCTCGTTCGATGTGGCGCGCGATGCGCGCCCACGACCGTGCGGACCGGCGTGCCGCGTGCGCGATGTTTGCGCATGAGTACGGGCACACGCTGGGCCTGGCCGACACCGCGTCCGTGCCGATGCTGAACATGAACTCAAGCCGCCAGGACGATCCGTTGTGTGCACAGGCGGTAAACGGCTGGCGCCGGACGTCAAGGCGCGATCGGGTCTGGCTCGGTCTCAACCGCCTGGCGGACGTGCCGCCGACCTGGGTCCAGCTCGGGGAGTAGCGAGGACCTCGTCGGGGTCCGGCCGGCCTGATCTGGGCTCAGGGCCTTCCGACTCGGTCGCGATCTGGTCGAAGATCGCCCGGGCGCAGTCGAGGACCGCCGTCGCGGTTTCGAGCTCCTGCTCGCTGAACCGGGCCAGTGACCGCGTCCACAGCGCCTCGTAGCGCGCGCGGCGGGCCGCTACGAGTTCGCTCCCGCGCGCCGTCAGCGAGACGAGCACCATGCGCCGGTCGCGCTCGCTGCGCGAGCGCTCGACAAAGCCGCCCGCCACGAGGCTGTCGAGCATCTGGGTCGCCGTCGCAGGCACGACGTCGGCCAGGCTCGCGAGCTCGCTGGCCGACAGCTCGCCGCGCTCGGCGAGGCCGAACAGCAGGCAGTACTGCGCGTAGCTCAGCTCCTCCGGGCGGTGCGTCTCGCGTCCGCGCAGCCGCCGCACGGCCGCCATCGCGCCCTTGAACGTCAATGCGAACCGTGTCACCGCGGCGCGATGCGCGTTGGCCGCGAGGCCGCTCTGCGCGACGGGTGTCGTCTCGCGCGGGGTGGTGGCGCTCACACCGCCACCTCGGCCAGCGGCGGCTCGGCGGGTAGCGAGCCGCCCGGCGGTGCGGCACGACGGGAGCGCCGGACCGACCGCTCCGCGCGCATCAGCGCCACGCAGGGTGCGAGCGCCGCCGCGGAGATGCCGAGCGACCACCAGAACGCCGAGCCGAACGCGCCCGCGGAAGCAGCGGCGCTCGGCGTATGGCCGGCTGCGCGGATCGCGCGTTCGAGCACGACCGCGAGCACCGCGGTGCCGATCGATCCGCCGATCCGCATCAGGACGTTCAGCTGCGGCGCCGCGTCGGGCAGCTCATGACGCTCGAGCGCGGCGAATGCCGCGACGAATGCGGGCATGAAGGCGAAGCCGATGCCGACCCCGCGCACGAGCATCACCGCGCTCAGCCAGACGATCGAGGTGTGCGCGCCGATCAGTCCCAGCGGGACGCCGGCGATCACCGTCAGCGTAACGCCGCCGAAGGCGAGCGCCCCGCCGCCGAGACGATCGACGAGACGCCCGACGAACGGCATCACGAACGCCATGCCGATCCCCTGTGGCCCGAGCAGCAGCCCCGTGTCGATGACGCTCTCGTGGCGCAGCTGCTGGTAGTAGAGGGGAAGCAGGATCAGCGCCCCGAACAGCGCTCCGCCGAGGAAGAACATCACGAGCGAGGCGGACGCGTAGGTGTTGCGGCGATAGAGCCGCAGGTCCAGCAGCGGCGCGTCGGCGTGCCAGGCATGCCACGCGAACACGGCGACCAGCAGGACCCCGGCGATCAGCGGCGCAACGACCTTCGCCGAGGAGAACCCGCCGGTCACCCCGATCTCCGCCAGCCCGTAGGTCAGCAGCGGCATCCCGGTTGCCATCAGGATCAGGCCGCGCACATCGAGCCGCGGCGGATGCTCTTGTCGCCCGGCGGCAGGCAGGATTCGCAGCGCGAGCACGATCGCGAGGATCCCGATCGGCACGTTGACGTAGAAGATCCAGCGCCAGCTGGCGCCCTCGAGAATCAGTCCGCCGATCGTGGGGCCGAGGATCGGCCCGAGCATCGTCGGCACGCCGGTGACACTCATCACGCGGCCCATCCGCTGCGGCCCGGCGGTGTCGGCCAGGATCAGCTGCCCGACCGGCATGATCATGCCGCCGCCGACGCCCTGCAGCACGCGAAAGACGATCAGCCCGCTGGCCGAGGCCGCGATGCCGCACAACGCCGAGCCGACGGTGAACAGCAGCAGGGAGGCGAGGTAAACCTTCTTCGCGCCGAACCGTCGCGACGCCCAGCCGGTCAGCGGGATCACCGTCGCCAGCGACAGCAGGTAGCCGGTGATCACCCACTGGATGTCCGAGAGCGGACTGTGCAGCTTGTCGTGGAGGGTGTTCAGCGCGACATTGACGATCGTCGTGTCGAGGATCGACATGATCGAACCCAGCACGACGACGACCGCGACGCGCCAGACGTAGGGGTCGATGCGCTCGGAAGTTTCGGCCACTGCGGGCGCCTCCACTGACGGGCGTCGCGCGCGGCCAACGGGTCTCCGGCGGCCGGACGACGCGAAATCCATCCGGTCCCTAAACGTTAGGCACCGAAGCGTTGCCTGTCAACCCGGACGCCCGGCGCGCCCGGCGGCTGTGCACTTGGCCGCTCAGGTCGCCAGCGCGCTTGGCGAGCCCGCGTCGTAGTCCGCGATCCAGGCAGCGCCGCGCCCCTCGCGGTCGGCGCGCAGGCGCTTGCGCAGCGCGATGCGAATGTCGCGCTTCCAGGCCGCCAGCGGCGAGACCAGGTGGTTGTCCACGCCCCGCGCGCGGGCCGCCAGGACGACCTGGCTGGCGCGCGGCCAGCGCGAACGTTCATAGCGCGCGAGCGCGGCGGCCGGGTCGCCGGGGGTCGCCGCGAGCGCGGCGGCGAGCACGCAGCCGTCCTCGATCGCCTGACATGCGCCCTGACCGAGGTAGGGCAGCATCGGATGCGCCGCATCGCCGAGCACGGTCGCGCGGCCGACGGTCCAGCGCGGGATCGGGTCGCGGTCGTAGAGCGCCCACTTGTACCACGCCGCGCCGGCCGAGAATATCTGGCCCAGCGACCCGTTCCAGCCGCGAAAGCGCTCGAGCACCTCGTCACGGTCGCACTCGGTGATCCACGACTCGTGGGTGTAGTCCTCGTCGTCGTAATGGGCCACGACGTTGACGAGCTCGCCGCGGCGCATTCCGTAGATGACAACCGCGCCGTGCGGCCCGAGCCATGTGGTGTTCTCCTCGCGAAGCCGGAGCGCCTCGCCAGGCACCGCGTCGATCGGGATCACGCTGCGGTAGCAGATCTTGCCCGTGAAGCGCGGGGCATCGGGGCCAAACAGGCTGGCGCGGACGGCCGAGTGGATCCCATCGGCGCCAACGATGGCGTCCGCCTCGATTTCGCTGCCGTCGTCGAAGCGAGCGGAGGCCCCCTCGCCGTCGGCGCGGACGGAGACGCAGCGGGCGCCGAGCGTGACGACTTCGGCCGGCACGGCGGCGGCCAGAACGTCGAGCAGGTCGGCCCGGTGGGCGCCGCAGCCGGTCGCGCCGTAGCGCTCGGCCTGACCCTGTCGTGCCGTCTTGGATATGACCCGACCGGTTTTCCAGTTGCGCAGCACGTCGTACGCCGGCTCCCAGGCGACCTCCCGGACCGCCGGCTCCAACCCCAGCGAGCGCAGTGCCTTCATCGCGTTCGGGCCCAGCCAGACGCCGGCGCCGATCTCCTTGAGCTCCGGCGCCGCCTCGTAGACGCGCACGTCGAATCCGCGCAGCCGCAGCGCCTGCGCCGCGGTCAGACCGCCGATGCCACCGCCGATGATGGCGATGCGGGCCGTTTCAGCCAAGATCTCGCTCCCGGAGCTTGCCAACCGCCTGGCCTCGCCGGGCGTGCCGCCATGCTAGCGAGCGCTGGGCCCGACGTGCGCTCGTGCCGGCAGGCCGCCGCGGTGTCGGCGGCCGGCCACGAGCCGCCGCTAGTTCTGGCCGAAGTCGAGATTCCCTACCTCGAACGGCCACCATCGGGTCCTGCCCCGGCGAGCGGCCGAGCGGAGCTTGATCGCCGGTGGGCGCGGCGGGCGGATGATCACGGCCACCAGCAGCGCAAGCAGCGCCAAGCGGATCGGGCGCAGCAATCGCCGCGGGTACGCATGGTGGGCCTGGCGCCAGACACGCCAGCGGCTCGCAAGCCGCTCGAGCAGCTGGCCGCCGAGCCACAGCACGCCGGCGCAGATCTCCAGGGCCAGCGTCAGCGCGGCGGCGCCGGCCACGACGATCATCGCCTTGCGGGCGGGCCCCGGCCCGAACCCGTAGTAGGCGGCGACCGAGTCGGCCAACACGAACAGGGGCACGATCGCGAAGACGAACGCGGCGGTACCGGGCCGTGCCGCGATGAACGCTCGGATCACGGCTTTGCGCTCCCTGCGCGCCGTCGTAACGCCGGCGGGTTGCGGCAGCCACAGACCAGCTGGCTCTTCAGGCAACGCGCTCTCCCATGACGGGCACCGGGGCGTGAGATTACTCCGGCGCTCGCGCTCCGCGCGGCTGATCGGTCGCGGGAGCCTGCAGAAATTCCCAACATGCGCAAAAAGCGCTGGCCCGCCGGGGCAGGCGTGGCGTGGGTCCCGCTCTGGCGGGCTCCAGCCGGCAGCCGATCGATAACCTCCGCCTGTCCACGACCGGGAGGCAGCGATGGAATACCGACAGCTGGGCCGCTCTGGGCTGAGGATCTCCCAGGTCACCCTCGGGACGATGGGGTTCGGCGGCAGCGGGAATTTCAGTGATGTGGGGCAGATCGATGTCGACGGGGCCCGGCGGCAGATCGATATGGCGCTTGACGCCGGCGTGAACCTGGTCGACACCGCGGACATCTACTCGAGCGGCGCGTCCGAGACGATCATCGGACAGGCGCTGAACGGCCGCCGCGACCGGGTGCTGCTGGCAACCAAGGCGCGCTTCGCGATGGGCCCGGGTCCCAACGACGCAGGCCTCTCGCGCCATCATCTGATCCAGGCCTGCGAGGCCAGCCTGCGCCGTCTGCAGACGGACCACATCGATCTCTACCAGGTGCACGAGTGGGACGGGCAGACACCGCTCGAGGAGACCCTGGGCGCGCTCGACCACCTCCTCCAGAGCGGCAAGGGGCGGAAGGCGACGGCGACGCCGAACTGCTCGGCCAGCAGCGCGGCGATCACCTCCTTCTGCACCTCGCCGTAGAGGCTGACCGCGATCTCGTGGCGCTCGTCGTCGAGCCGCAGGTTGATCAGCGGGTCCGCCTCCGCCAGCTCCTGCAGGGCGGCGAACAGCCGGCCGCGCTGCGCGGGGTCGACCGGGTCGACCACGGACTCGAGCGCGGGGCGCGGGAACTGGCGGGTGACCCGGCCGGGAATGGCGTGGCCGACCCAGGCGCCGACGGTGGCCGACCCGAGCCCCCGCACCCGGACGACGTCGCCGGCGGTGGCGGTGCCGGTTGGGGTCCAGCCCTGCGGGGTGGACCGTTCCAGGGACGTGATGACCCCGGGCCGCCCCTCCCCCGCTGCCGCGCGGTCCCGCACCCGCAGTTCGCCGCCGAAGATGCGGCAGTGCGCCAGCCCGGCCGCGCTCGGCGTGCTCGATCTTGTAGACGACCCCGGACAGCGCGCACGCCGACTCGGGTGCCCACGGCAGCAGCCTCGGCACCACCCAAGCAGGTCGGCAACGCCCGCGCCGGTCAGCGCCGACCCGGCCGCGACCGGGACGAGCAGGCCGCGCCGCACTAGCGCCCGGGCCGAGCGCAGGGCCAGCCGGGGCTGACGGTTGCCTCGCCGGAAACCCGCAGGCTCGGCCAGGGCGGCGCCAGCACGCGGTCATCCAGCTCCGCGAGCACGTCGATCACCCGGGAGTGGGTCAGCGGAACCGGCCGCGTGCCGGCGCTCGCTGGCCGGGCGTCAGCACATCGGTCATCGGCAGGGTGCGCACGCCGTCGGGCGCGGTCAGCCGCAGGCCGATCTCGGCCAGTACCCGGGCCGGGTCGGCGCCGCCGCGGTCGATTTTGTTGATGAAGATGAGCGTGGGCACGGCCAGGCGGCGCAGCGCCCGCCAGAGGAGGACGGTCTGCGACTGGACGCCCTCCACCGCCGAGACGACCAGGACGGCCGCGTCGAGCACGGCCAGGCTGCGCTCGACCTCGGCGATGAAGTCGGAGTGGCCCGGAGTGTCGATGAGGTTGACCTGAACGTTCCCGACGGCGAAGGACGCCACGTTCGTGCGCACAGTGATGCCACGGCGCCGCTCGATGTCCATCGAGTCGGTGCGGGTGGTGCCGTCGTCGACACGGCCGGGCGCGGAGATAACGCCGGCCTCGTACAGGAGCCGTTCGGTCAGGCTCGTCTTGCCCGCGTCAACATGCGCGAGGATGCCCAGATTGATGGTGTGCGTTGCATGCGTCAAGGGACAACTGCTCCAGAAGTCGGGTCGGGACTGTCGGCAGAGCAGTAGCCGCACGCATCTCGGTGACCTCCGGAGCTAGTCGTCAGTGACGTTCCATTACCTCTCAGCCCCAGGCGCGCGCGCAACCGAATAAATCAGGGCCGCGACACGAGCGAGCCGATCGCGGACGCGACGCCGAGCCAGCGCAGGGCGGAGACGAAGTGATCCGCGCGCGCCTGGCTGCCCGCGACCACGCCGAAGATCGCCACGCCGAGTGCGATGCCCGGTTCGCCTGGCGGCGTCGTTGACGCCGATGGTCGGCTTGGGCTGAGTCATGACCGTGTGCCGTTTGGGCGGCGTTTTTCATTCCGCCGACCTCGTCGTGTGCTGCTGGGGGCACCCCGCGACCCGAAGTCCCCACGCTAACCGGCGGCGGGGTCGGGCTCGGTGTGCGTGGTGAGGGTGAGGACGTTGTTGCCAATGCCCAGCCGCCGGGCGGGTACGCGACAGGGCGGGTGGCCAGTGGAAGGCGCGGTGGCCGGTGGCCGGTGGCCGTGGGGCGGTTAGGCGGTTTCTACGCGCTGCTTGAGTGCGTCGTTCATGGCCTGGAAGACGGTCTCGGTGCGGGGAACCGAGACGGTGGCGGCCAGCAGGCCGCCGTAGATTTCGGTCTGCGCGAGTCGGGTGCCGCCGTCCAACGGGGTCAGCACGAAGCTGTGCTCGCCGCTCATGATGCCGGGCAGGGCCGACGTCCAGCGGAGTTCCGCGCCCGGGTCGGCGGCGACGATCTTCGCCTTGACGGTCATCAGGCGGCCGTTGGCGGGCTGGACGGCGCGGAGCGTGATCCTGCTGCCGACCGTTACCTCGCCCGATGCCTCGCGGAAGAGGGGGTTCCACTCCGGGTAGCGGCTCAGGTCGGTCAGTACCGCCACACGGCCAGCGGCGGCGCGTCGATCTGAGTGGTCGCGGACACGGTCTTCATACGTCTTGCTCTCCCCCGGTCTCAGCCGTCACAAGCACGGCCTCAGGCTCCTGTCAGCTACGCCATCGACAGCGCCTATTGGGGTCTGGAGTCGGTGACAGGGCGGGCGGCGGGGGGCCGGTGGCGGCGTAGCGGCGGGGCGGGGGGTGGGGGGTGGGTTGGGGGTGGGTGACTGGCTCTGGTGCCCCGATGGGGGGATCGGTTTCTCGTCTGGCTCCGGCGCCACAGGGGCCGCAACTGCGCGTCACGAGTTAGGACACGAATTGACGACAACCGTTGCGGGCGGGGTTGTCGAATATCGGAACGGTGCCTTGAATGATGATTCATCGGCTGACGGATCCACCTAGCGAAAGCTGGGCCTTGTGTGATGAAGCACGATTCAGTCCTCGACGTATCCGATGTGAGCGTTCGCTTCGGCGGGCTGACGGCGCTCGACGCCGTGTCCGCACGGTTGAGCCCCGGCAGGTCCTCGGCGTGATCGGGCCGAACGGGGCGGGCAAGAAGACGCTGCTGAATGTCCTGTGCGGCTTCATCCGGCCCGACGAGGGTCAGGTGCTGCTCGACGGCCGCCGGTACCACGACCTGCGCCCGCACCGGCTGGCCGGGCTCGGCATCGCGCGGACCCTGCAGGGGGAGCGCCTGTTCGGGAGCCTGTCGGCGGTCGAGAGCGTCATGATCGGCGCGAACTGCCGGCCTCGGCCGGGTTCTTAGGCCCTGCTCGGGCTGCCGCGCTCCGGCCGGGACAAGGCCCGGCTGCGGCGGGCGGCCGAGGCGCTCGACCGGGTGGGCGCGGGCGAGGCGGCCGGGCTGCGGCCGGGCAGCTGTCCTACGGCATGCGGAAGCGGGTCGCGCTGGCCCGGGCGCTGGCCGCCCGGCCGAAGCTGCTGCTGCTCGACGAGCCCGCCAGCGGCCTCGCCGAGGACGAGCTGGCCGAGCTGGGCGGGCTGATCCGGGAGCTCGCGGCCGAGACGTCCCTGGTCATCGTGGAGCACCACATGGACCTGATGATGTCGGTCTGCGACTCGCTCGTCGTGCTCGACTTCGGGAAGGTCATCTCCCGCGGGTCCCCGAGGTAACCAGGCCGACCCGGCGGTGACGGCCGCGTACCTGGGCGTGAGCGGGACCGGGGATGAGTAGCCCGGCCGGGCCTCGGGGGGAGGGCGGCCGGGCGGACGCGCGGGAGGCGCGGCGACCGCGACTCCGCCTCGCTCGTCATCGAGGACCTGGTGGCGGGCTACGGCGAGGTGGTGGCGCTCGACCAGGTGTCGATCACGGCCGGGGCGGCCACCATCACGGCCGTGCTCGGCGCCAACGGGGCGGGCAAGACCACCCTGCTGCGGGCGATCAGCGGCATGGTGCGGCCGCGCGGCGGGCGGGTGCTGCTCAACGGCGCCGACCGGACCGGGCGCAAGCCGGAGGACATGGCCCGAGCCGGAATCGCGCACGTTCCCGAGGGACAGGGCGTCATCGCCGAGCTGACCGTGGAGGAGAACCTGCGGATCGGGATGATGTCC
>CAWHZJ010000004.1:0-104429 GCA_963833765.1 uncultured Solirubrobacterales bacterium
GGGGTCGCAGAACCCGATCAACCTCGTCAAGGCCACGGTCGAGGGGTTGCAGGGGCTGCGCACGCCCGCCGAGGTCGCCACGCTGCGCGGGCTGAGCATCGCCCAGGTGCTGGGCCTCGTCGACAAGCGCGAGCCCGTCGCCGAGACGCTGGCGGCCGTCGAACCGGAGGCCGCGGAAGCGTGAGCGTCCTGCTCGTCACCCAGCAGAAGTCTCGCAACGGCGCCAACAAGCGCCAGCTCGCCACGCTGCGCTCGCTCGGCCTGCGCCGCATCGGGCACACCGTCGAGGTCACCGACACGCCGCAGGCGCGCGGCATGCTGCATGCCGTCCGCCATCTCGTCGCCGTGGCAGGGGACGGCAAGTGAGTCCCGCGGCCAAGCGGGCGCCGGCCGAGCCGGAGGAGCCCGGCGAGGAGTGGATCGGGCTGCACTCGCTGCGACCCGCCCCTGGCAGCCGCCGGCCGCGCAAGCGCGTCGGACGCGGCGAGGGCTCCGGCACCGGCAAGACCTCCGGGCGCGGCCAGAAGGGCTACGGCTCGCGCTCCGGCGCCAAGGACCGGGCGCGCTTCGAGGGCGGCCAGATGCCGATCCACATGCGGATGCGCAAGCTGCGCGGCCCGCACAAGAAGCAGTCGATGCCGTTCGAGCCCTTCCGCACGCACACCCAGCCGGTCAACCTGGCCGACCTGGACGCCCGTTTCGAGGCGGGCGCGGTGGTCACACTCGACGCGCTGCGCGCTGCCGGCCTGGGGACGCGCAAGGGGATTCCGGTGAAGATCCTCGCCCGCGGTGAGCTGGCAAAAGGCCTCACCGTGCACGCCCACGGCTTCAGTGCGACCGCCCGCGAGCGCATCGAAGCCGCCGGCGGCAGCTGCATCGTCGTCGAGAGCTAGCCAGCCGTCCGGTGGACCTGCAGCAGCCGCTTCAGGCGCAACGCCCCAGAGCGACCCATTAGACTGACCCCCGGGTCTCGATGATCAACACGATCCTCTCCGCGCTGACTGTCCGAGACATTCGCAAGAAGGTCGGCTTCACGGCGCTGATTCTGCTGCTCTATCGCCTGGGCGCCCATCTCTACGTGCCCGGCGTGAACGTCGCCGCCGTCAAGAGCAACTCGTCGCTGAGCGGCTCTGGGATCTTCAGCTTCCTCAACCTGTTCTCGGGCGGCGCGCTGTCGCAGATGGCGATCTTCGCGCTGGGGATCATGCCCTACATCACCGCCTCGATCATCCTGCAGCTGCTGCAGGTGGTGGTCCCGTCGTTGGAGAAGCTCCGCCAGGAGGGCGAGGTCGGACAGGCGCGGCTGACGCAGTACACCCGCTACCTCACGGTCGGCCTCGCGTTCGCCCAGTCGATCGGCTACGTCTTCCTGTTCCACTCGCTGCCCGCAGGCGCCTCCGGCTCGATCATCCCCTCGTTCGACCTGCAGCACATCTTCCTGATCGTGATCTCGCTGACCGCCGGCACCGTGCTGGTGATGTGGATGGGCGAGCTGATCACCCAACACGGCATCGGCAACGGGATCTCGCTGATGATCTTCGCCAACATCGTCTCGCGCCTGCCCGGTGCGGCGCAGACTTGGTACAACACGAACAACCAGGTCTTCAAGGTCGTGCTGCCCTTCCTGGTGCTCGCCGTGGTCGCCGCCGTCGTCTTCGTGCAGGAGGGCCAGCGCCGGATCCCGGTCCAATATGCGAAGCGCGTGATCGGCCGGCGGATGACCTCCGGCGGCCAGACCTACCTGCCGCTGCGCGTCAACATGGCCGGGGTCATCCCGGTGATCTTTGCGGCGTCGCTGATGGCGTTCCCGCCGACGATCGGGCAGATCGTGAACACCAAGTGGTCGATCTCGCTCGAGACCTTCTTCTCGCCCAACGGCTGGCACTACATCCTCGGCGAGGCGATCCTGATCGTGATCTTCACCTACTTCTACACGGCGGTGACCTTCAACCCGGTCGAGCAGGCCGACAACCTGAAGAAGTTCGGCGGCTTCATCCCGGGCGTGCGCCCCGGCCGGCCGACCGCAGAGTTCCTCGATCGAATACTTGCGCGGCTGACCTTCCCGGGTGCGCTGTATCTCGCGGCGGTCGCGGCGCTTCCCGCGATCGTCTACTCGCGCACCGGCGAGAACTTCAACTTCGGCGGTACGTCGATCATCATCGTGATCGGCGTCGCGCTGGACACGATGAAACAGCTCGAAGCGCAGCTGATGATGCGCAACTACGAGGGATTCCTGAAGTCCTGAGCGCGCGCTGAGTGACTACTCTTCGCTCTCTTGCGGGCTCGACGAGCGCGCGAGC
This sequence comes from uncultured Solirubrobacterales bacterium, assembly GCA_963833765.1. Classification (GTDB taxonomy): domain Bacteria; phylum Actinomycetota; class Thermoleophilia; order Solirubrobacterales; family Solirubrobacteraceae; genus Palsa-513. Next base: position 2,301 of record CAWHZJ010000004.1, read on the forward strand.
CGGCGCAATCGTCATGTCCGAACTCAATCTGATCCTGCTGGGGCCGCCCGGCGCAGGCAAGGGCACCCAGGCTGCGCTCCTGACGGAGGACTTCGGCCTGCCGCACATCGCGACCGGCGACATGCTGCGCGCGGCGCGCGAAGCGAAGACCGAGCTCGGGCTGCTCGCCGAGAAGTACATGGACGCGGGCGACCTGGTGCCCGACGCGGTGGTCATCGGCGTGATCCTCGAGCGGCTCGGCGCCGACGACGCCCGCGACGGTTTTTTGCTCGACGGCTTCCCGCGGACGATCGAGCAGGCCGACGCGCTGGGCGTCGAACTCGACGCGCACGAGCGCCGCCTGACCGCGGTGCTGCTGCTCGACGCGCCCGACGACCTCGTCGTCCGGCGGATCTCCGGCCGGCGGGTCTGCCGCAAGGACGGTCACGTCTACCACGTCGAGTTCGATCCGCCCAAGCACGCGGACCGCTGCGACATCGACGGCTCGGAGCTCGAGCAGCGCGACGACGACCTCGAGGAGACGGTCCGCCGCCGGCTCGACGTCTACCACAAGCAGACCGAGCCGCTGATCGGCTACTACGACGAGCGCGGGCTGCTGCGCCGCTTCGACGGCGTGCGCTCGCCGACCCAGGTCCACGCGCACATCCGTGCCACACTGGCTACGCTGCGACTCGAGGAAGACCTGTGATCATCCGCAAATCGCCGGCCGAGATCGAGAAGATCGCGGCGTCCGGGGCGATCCTCGTGCGGACCCTGCGGCTGCTCGAGCGCCAGATCCGCCCCGGCGTCACGACGGCCGACCTGGACGCGGCGGCGGAGCGCTACATCCGCTCCCAGGGCGCCGTCCCGACGTTCAAGGGCTACCGCGGCTTCCCGGCATCGATCTGCGCCTCGCCCAACTCGATGGTCGTGCACGGGATCCCCGGACCGTATGCGCTCGAGCGTGGCGACCTGATCTCGCTGGATGTCGGGGTGACGCTCGACGGCTGGGTCGCCGACGCGGCGCGGACCTTCCCGGTCGGGCCGGTCGGCGTGCTCGCGCAGAAGCTGCTCGACGGCACCGAGCGCTCGCTCTTCGCGGCGGTCGAGCAGTGCGTCGTCGACAACCGCCTCGGGGATGTCTCGCACGCGATCCAGGCGAGCGCCGAGGGCGACGGCCTGGCGATCGTGCGCACCCTCGTCGGTCACGGTGTCGGGCGCAAGATGCACGAAGATCCCCAGATCCCCAACTTCGGCGAGCCCGGGACCGGGCCGCGGCTGCAGGAGGGAATGGTGCTGGCGATCGAGCCGATGACGACCGCCGGCGGCCCGGCGGTGCGTGCCGGCACCGACGGCTGGGCGATCTACTCGCAGGACGGATCGCTGACCGCGCATTTCGAGTTCACCGTCGCGATCACCGCGGAGGGACCCCGCGTGCTGACCCCGTGGCACCGTCCCGACAGCGGAGCGCCCGCACTTGGTAATATCCGCGGTCGCGCTCGGGTCAGCTGACCCGGGCCCGTTCGTGCGTAATCCGCGAGCGGTAGCGGCAGCCGGCCCGGCTGCCAGAGCCGACTCGTCCGGACTCATCCGAAAGGGACCATGAAGGTACGACCGTCGGTCAAGCCGATGTGTGAGAAGTGCAAGATCGTCCGGCGCCACGGCGTCGTGCTCGTGATCTGCTCGAACCCGCGGCACAAGCAGCGGCAGGGGTAGCGGCGGTGGCACGAATCGCGGGCGTCAACCTCCCGCTCAACAAGCGGGTCGAGATCGGCCTCACCTACATCTACGGGATTGGACGGCCGACCTCCAACAAGCTGCTCGACTCGACCAAGATCTCCGCGGACACCTATGTCCGCGACCTCACCGAGGAGGAGGTCGGCAAGCTGCGCGACGCGATCGACCAGGAGCTCACGGTCGAGGGCGATCTGCGGCGCGAGCGCTCGCAGGACATCAAGCGGCTGACCGAGATCGGCTGCTACCGCGGCGTGCGCCACCGGCGCGGCCTGCCCGTGCGCGGCCAGAAGACCAAGACCAACGCCCGCACGCGCAAGGGCCCCCGGCGGATGCAGGTCGCCGGCAAGAAGAAGGCCGGTAAGAAGTAGTGCCCGCTCCCAGACGTCCCGCGCGCGGCCGCCGCAAGGTCAAGAAGAACATTCCGATCGGCCAGGCGCACATCAAGACGTCGTTCAACAACACGATCGTGTCGCTGACCGACCAGCAGGGCAACGTGATCGCCTGGGAGTCCGCAGGCGGCGCCGGCTTCAAGGGCTCGCGCAAGTCGACGCCGTTCGCCGCGCAGGTCACGGCCGACGCCGCGGCGCGCAAGGGCATCGAGCAGGGGCTGCAGAAGGTCGAGGTCTTCGTCAAGGGGCCCGGCTCGGGCCGCGAGACGGCGATCCGCTCGCTGCAGGCCGCAGGCCTCGACGTCACCGGTGTCAAGGACGTCACCCCGCAAGCCCACAACGGCTGCCGCCCGCGCAAGCGGCGCCGGGTCTGAGGGCAACCGTGGCCAGAGACACCTCCCCCCAGTGCAAGCAGTGCCGCCGCGAAGGACAGAAGCTGTTCCTCAAGGGCGAGCGCTGTCTGACCGACAAGTGCGGCGTCGAACGTCGCTCCTACCCGCCGGGAGAGCACGGCCGCGGGCGCCAGAAGCAGAGCGAGTATCGCCTGCAGCTGCGCGAGAAGCAGAAGGCGCGCCGCTACTACGGGCTGCTCGAGAAGCAGTTCCGCGGCTACTACGAGAAGGCCTCGCGTCAGCCCGGGATCACCGGCGAGAACCTGCTGACGCTGCTCGAGTGCCGCCTCGACAACGTGCTTGTGCGGCTCGGCTTCGCCGCCTCGCGGCGCCAGGCGCGCCAGCTCGTCCGCCACGGACACTGGACCGTCAACGGCCGGCGCGTCGACATCCCCTCTTACCAGGTGCGCCCGGGCGACGTGATCGCTGTGAAGGCGGGAACGCCCGCCCAGCAGGTGATCCGCGACGCGACCGAGCTGACCGGGCAGGTTCCGGCCTGGCTGCAGGCCGATCACGACGGTTTGACTGCGAAGGTCCTGCGCAAGCCCGAACGCCGCGAGGTCGCGGCGCCGGTGCAGGAGCAGCTCATTGTCGAGCTGTACTCCAAGTAGCAACACGGCTTCACACTCTGGCCGGCGCCCGGGCGGGCCTGCGAGCTCTTAGAACACCACGACGTTAGGACCCCGATGCTTGACTTTCAAATCCCCCGGATCACGAGCGAATCCGTCGAGGAGAACCGTGGCTCGTTCGTCATCGAGCCGCTCGACCGCGGGTTCGGCTACACGTTCGGCAACTCGCTGCGCCGCGTCCTGCTCTCCTCACTCGCCGGAGCGGCGGTGACGAGCGTGCGGATCGAGGGCGTGGCCCACGAGTTCTCGACGATCAGCGGGGTCAAGGAGGACGTCACCGACATCGTGCTCAACCTCAAGGGCATCGTCTGCCGGATGCACTCCGACGCGAGCGAGATCGAGGCGGCGCTCGTCGCCACCGGCCCGGGCGACATCACCGCCGCCGACATCGACCTGCCCTCGGGCGTCGAGATCCTCAACCCCGACGTCCACATCGCGACGCTCGACAAGAAGTCGCGCCTCGAGCTGTATCTGACGATCGGTCGCGGGCGCGGCTACCGCCCGGCGGAGGACAACAAGTCGGCCGACCAGCCGATCGGCGTGATCCCGATCGACTCGATCTTCTCGCCGGTCCGCCGCGTCGCCTATGCGGTCGAGCAGGCGCGCGTCGGGCAGCGCACCGACTTCGACAAGCTGACGCTCGACATCGAGACCGACGGCTCGGTCGATCCGCAGGCCGCGCTGCGCGAGGCGGCGGAGCTGTTGATCTCCCAGCTCGCGATCTTCACCGACGAGGACCGCATCGAGGAGCTGCGCGCCGGTCCCGCCGGGCAGCTCGACGGCGGGCTCGCCGGTGCCGCGGGCGTGACGCCGCTCGCGCTGCAGGGCGAGGAGTGGGGCATCCTGATCGAGGAGCTCGAGCTCGGCGTGCGCTCCTACAACTGCCTCAAGCGCGCCGGCATCCAGACCGTCGGCGACCTGATCTCGAAGTCCGAGGCGGAGCTGAACGCGATCCCGAACTTTGGCAAGAAGTCGATCGACGAGGTCATCGAGACGCTCGAGGCCCGCGGGTTGAGCCTGCGCGACGACTGAGGCAGACGCGATGCGCCACCAGAAGAAACGCCACAAGCTCAGTCGTGACCCGGCGCACCGCAAGGCGCTGCTCGCCAACCTCTCCAAGGAGGTCATCGAGCACGAGCGGATCAAGACCACCGAGGCGAAGGCCAAGGCCGTCAAGCCGGAGCTGGAGAAGCTGATCACGCTCGCCAAGCGCGGCGATCTGCACGCGCGCCGCCAGGCGCTCTCGGCGCTCGGCCAGGACACCTTCATCGTCCACCAGCTGTTCGAGGTGGTCGCGCCCCGCTACGAGTCGCGGGACGGCGGATACACGCGGATCCTCAAGCTCGGGCCCCGGGCGAGCGACTCGACCGAGATGGTGCTGCTGGAGCTGGTCTAGGACGCGGCGCCGCGCGTCCTGAACGAGCAGCGGCGTCGGGGGTTGCCGGCGGCGATCGGCTGAGGCGGCGGAGGGCTAGGCTCATCCGCGGTGCTGCTCTCGCTCGACTACCTGTACGCGCCGTCGGCCGATGTCGACGGTGCGGTCGAGCGGTGGGTCGGAGGTTTGGGGGCGGTCCTGGTGTGGCGGATCGCCGCGCTCGGCACGGTGGTCGCTGCGCTGCGCGTGGCGGAGACGGGGCCGCTGCTGCTGTTCGCGGATCACCTCGAGGGCGAGGACCCGATCGCGATCCACCGCGTCGGCGACTACGCCGATGTGGTGGCCCGCCTGCGCGAGCTGGGGGTGCGCGAGCTCCGCGAGGTCGAGCTCCCGCCAGGCCCGTGCGCGACCTTTTCGCTGAGCGGCATGCGGCTCGGCGTGTACGAGCTGACGCGACCTGATGCCGTCGAGCGGCTGGCCGCGCGCGGGTCGGGGAGCTGAGCGCGCCGCGCCGCCGCCGCGGATCGCGGCCCAAGCGTGGTCTACGATGCCTGATCCGCAGGGAGCGGGTTATGACAACAGAGGGGGCACGATGCGTCGCAACAGGCTCTACGCGTTGGCTGGCGTGCTGAGCGCAGTGGTCGTGGCCGGGCCGGCAATCGCCGCGACGGTCCACTCGCACGCAGCACCGGGGAAGGCCGCCGCGAAGGCCGGGCGGCGCGGTCCGCGCGGCCGCCGCGGCGCGCGTGGAGCGACCGGCCCGGCGGGCATCGCCGGGCCGGCCGGAACCACCGGCGCAGCCTTCCTGCGCACGATCGTCGTCAGCCCCAGCGACGCCACGGCGGTCGCCAACGGCGCCCTGCTGGCGGCGGCGGTGGCCGCGATCAACGGCGCCGGGGCGAGCGGCCCGGAGCTCGTCTGGATCGAGCCGGGCGCCTACGACCTGGGCACGACCCAGCTGACCATCCCCTCCCACGTCGACGTCGAGGGTTCCGGCCAGGACGTGACGACGATCGAGGGCGAGGGGCTGCTGACGCTGGCGGGGGCGAGCGGCACCGAGATCCGCGGGCTCACGGTCACCGACACGAACCCGGCCGGCGCGGCCGAGGCGATCGACACGAGCGGCGGCCTGCGCGATGTGACGGCGACGGCCAGCGGCACGACCGCCGCGACCGCGGTGCTGGCAAACGCCCCGACGATGCCGATCGTCGACGTCACCGCGTCGGCGACGACGTCGGCGCCGTCCAGCTCCGCGCGCGGGCTCGACACGCAGAACACGGTGTCGGTCGACGGCGGCAGCTTCAGCGCCTTCGACGACGCGTCCTCGAGCCAGGCGGCGGCGCTGTTCGCCGAGACGCCGACCGTGGTGAGCGACGCGACGCTGCAGGCCGGCGGCGGCGCCGCGGCCTATCCGGTCGACGTCGTCGGGTCGGCCGCGACGGTGCGGATCGACGCCAGCACGCTGGTCGGGCCCGGCGGGTTCTTCGTCGCCCCCGGTGACACGCTGGACGTCGGCGGCTCGCAGATCCCCGGCGTCGTTGCGAGCGTGTCGGGAACCGCGAACTGCCCCGACGACTGGCTCGCGGATTACGCGGCGCCACGTCGAATTGCAGCTGAGCACGACCCCCAGCAGCGTGGTGCGCCCTCGCGGGGCGCACCACGCCTCCGTCACGAAGCTGACGCTGGCCTACGACGGCGGCGCCTTCGCCGGCTGGGCGCGCCAACCCGGGCAGCGCAGCGTTCAGGAGGAGCTCGAGAACGCGATCGAGCAGATCCTCGGCGAAGCGCTCGGCGTGAGCGTCGCCGGGCGCACCGATCGCGGCGTGCACGCCTGGGGGCAGGTCGTCAGCTATCGCCACGAGGCGCTCGACCCGCGCCGGCTGAACGCGCTGCTGCCGGCGGACATCGCGGTGCTCGCGAGCGAGCCGGCCGCGGCGGAGTTCGACGCGCGCCGCAGCGCGCGCACCAGGACCTACTGCTATCGCGTCCTGCGCGCGCCGGTGCGCTCGCCCTTCGAGGAGGGGCGGGCGCTGTGGGTGTCGTGGCCGATCGACACAGCGGCGCTGCACGCGTGCGCCGCGGAACTCGTCGGCCGCCACAGCTTCACGGCCTTCACGCCGACCGAGACCCACCACGTGCGCTTCGAGCGCGACGTCATCGCCGCGCGCTGGGAGGAGCGCGGCGAGCTGCTGGAGTTCTGGATCGAGGCCGACAGCTTCATGCGCCAGATGAATCGCGCGCTCGTTGGGACGATGCTCGAGGTCGCCCGCGGACGGCGCAGCGTGGCGGAGTTCGCCAAGTTGCTCGAGGGGCGGCCGCGCAGCGAGGCGGGGCCGACGCTGCCGCCGCACGGGCTCTACCTCGCCGCCGTCTCCTACGGTTGAGCCCGGCTGCGGGCATCCGGCGCCGCGCGGCGACCTGCCGCCCGCTCGCTGCGTCGCGGCCGCGCGCCGGAATATCCTGGCTGGATGCGCGACGTCCTGCTGACCAACGATGACGGCATCGAGGCCGACGGTCTGCAGGCGCTGCGGCGCGCGCTGGTTGCGCTCGCTGACGTGCGGCTGGTCGTCATCGCGCCCGACGGCAACCGCTCGGCGATGGCGCGCTCGATCACCACGCGCCGTCCGCTGTGGGTCACCGAGGTCGAGTTCGGCGACGGCAGCGTCGGCTACGCGACCGACGGCACGCCGGTCGACTGCGTGCGGCTGGCGAACCTCGGCCTGGTCGAGGGCTTTCAGGCCGACCTCGTCGTCTCCGGCATCAACCACGGGGCGAACCTCGGCGATGACATCACCTACTCGGGGACCGTCGCCGCGGCGCTCGAGGGCCTGATCCTCGGGATCCCGGGCATCGCTGTCTCGCAGCAGTCGCGCGCCGGCGAGCTCGACTTCAGCGCCACCGGGACCTACGACTTCACGATCGCCGCGTCGTTCGTGGCGCGGCTCACCGAGTCGCTCGAGCACTCGCCGCTGCCGCCGGCGACGCTGCTGAACATCAACGTCCCGGGGCGCGCGCCCGACGGCGTCGAGGTCACCCATCTCGGCAAGCGCGTCTACCGCGACGAGCTGCGGCTCCACAGCGAGGAGGAGCGCGGCCGGCGCTACTGGATCTACGGGACCGCGCCCGGCTACGAGGACGAACCGGGCAGCGACCTCGACGCCGTGGCCCGCGGGCGGATCGCGCTGACCCCGCTGCACTTCGACCTGACCCACCGCCCCGGCATCGCCGCGCTGAAGCGGCTCGATCTCGGGCGGCTGCTCGCGACGTGAACGAGTCGAGCGATCCGTCGGTCCGCGCTGCCGAGCTGCGCGCGGCGCTCGCCTACCACGCGCAGCGCTACTACGTCGAGGACGATCCCGAGATCGGCGACGACGAGTACGACGCGCTCTACGGCGAGCTCGTCGCGCTCGAGGCGGCGCACCCCGAGCTCGTCACGCCCGACTCACCGACGCAGCGCGTCGGCGGGGCCCCGGTCAGCCGGCTCGAGAAGGTGGTTCACCGCCAGCCGATGCTGTCGCTGGCGAACGTGCGCTCGGAGGAGGAGCTGCGCGCCTGGGTCGCGCGGATGCGCAGCCATCTCGCGCGCGAAGGCATCGACGACCCAGACTTTCGCTTCGTCTGCGAGCCGAAGATCGACGGCCTGGCCGTCTCGCTGATCTATCGCGACGGGATCTTCGAGCGCGGCGCCACGCGCGGCAACGGCGAGATCGGCGAGGACGTCACGCACAACCTGCGCACGATCGCCCGGCTCCCGCGGCGGATCGACGACGCGCCCGCGCTGCTCGAGGTGCGCGGCGAGATCTACATCTCGCTGCCGGACTTCCAGGCGCTCAACGAACGCGCCGCCGCCCAGGGCCTCTCGACGTTCATGAATCCGCGCAACACCGCGGCCGGCACGATCCGCCAGCTCGACCCGGCGCTGACCGCTCAGCGGCCGCTGTCGATGTGGGCCTACGGGATCGGTGCCGTCGAGGGGCTCGAGCTGGGCAACCAGTGGGAGGTGCTCGGGTGGCTGCGCGAGCACGGGTTCCCCGTCAACCGCGAGATCGTCATCGTCGACGACGAGGAGGCGGTCGTTGCGCAGTGCCTCGAGTGGCAGCGCCGGCGCGGAGCCCTCGACTTCGAGATCGACGGCGTCGTGGTCAAGGTCTCCGACTTCGAGCTGCAGCGCCGCCTGGGGTCGGTCGGTCGCGACCCGCGCTGGGCGGTGGCCTGGAAGTTCCCGCCGACGACGGCAAAGACGCGGCTGATCGCGGTGCATTGGAACGTCGGGAAGTTCGGCGACCTGCATCCGTTCGGCGAGCTCGAGCCGGTGCGCGTCGGCGGCGTGACGGTGCGGATGGCGACGCTGCACAACGAGGAGGACCTCGCCCGCAAGGACCTGCGCCCGGGCGACGAGGTGATCGTCCTGCGCGCCGGCGACGTGATCCCCCAGGTCGTCTCGCCCGCGCCGCACGCCGTCGAGAACCCCGACCGCCAGCCGCCGCCGCAGGTCCCGGCGCGATGCCCGATCTGCGATACGCCGACGGTCAAGGCCGACGGCGCGGTGTTCACGAACTGCCCGAACCGCGACTGCCCGGGCCGCCAATGGCAGCTGCTGCGCCACTTCGTCTCGCGCGGCGCGATGGACATCGACGGACTCGGCGAGAAGCAGGTCGGCGTGCTGCTCGAGCGCGGACTCGTGCGCGGTGCCGCCGACCTCTACGAGCTGAGCGAAGCCCAGCTGCTCGAGCTTGACGGCTTCGCCGAGATCTCGGCGAAGCGGCTGATCGCGGCGATCGACGCCTCCCGCCAGCGACCGTTCGCGCGCGTCCTGTTCGCGATCGGCATCGAGGAGGTCGGCGAGGTCACCGCCCGCAACCTCGCGGCGCAGTTTCGCCAGATCGACCGCCTGCTGACCGCCACGGCGGCGGAGATCGAAGCGACGCCGGGTATCGGCCCGAAGATGGCTGTGACGATCGCCGAGCAGCTCGCTGCCCCCGCCGAGCGCGAGCTGATCCAGCGCCTGCGTGCGGCCGGTCTGCACTTCGAGGAGGAGGGCCCACCGCCGGGCGAGGGGCCGCTCGCCAACCTCAGCTTCGTGTTGACCGGCACCCTGCCGACCCTGACCCGCGAGCGCGCGACGGAGCTGATCCTGGCGGCCGGAGGTCGCGTGACGAGCAGCGTGTCGAAGAAGACGGACTACCTCGTCGCCGGCGACAGCCCCGGCTCCAAGCGCGAGAAGGCCGAGCGGCTGGGCGTCACCGTGATCGACGAGGCGGGGCTGCTCGCGCTGCTCAACCCCTGAGCTTCGCCAGCGCGATCGCCATCGTGTCCTGCGCCTGCTGGGCGGCGGTGAGGTCGACGTGATTCATCAGGAAGGCGAACGCGAAGGTCCCGTTGCACCAGCCCGCGAGATCGGAGGCGTCGCTCAGCGTGCCGGTCTTGGCGACGCAGCGGCCGGCGGCCGCGCTGCCGCGCATCCGCAGCTCAAGGGTGCCGCTCTCGCCGGCCACCGGGAGCGCTGCGCGCAATGCCACGCCGACCGATCGGAGCGACGCCGTCCCCCCGGGGCTGAGGTCGCGCAGCAGCGTCACCACGTCGATCGGGCTCGTGCGGTCCCGCCGTGAGAGGCCCGAGCCATCGGCGACCGATGGCGTCAGGTGGAGCCCTGTGAGAAAGCGCGAGACCACGGAGGCTCCGGCGGCTGTCGTGCCGCCGTCGCCGAAGCGGGCGCCGAGCGCCTTGAGCAGCATCTCGGCGAAGAAGTCGTCGGAGGGTCGCGCCGTGAGCGCGGCCAGCGTGGCCATCGGCGGCGAGTCGATGGTCGCCAGCAGCCGAGCGTCGGCGAGGTCCACGACTCCGGCGTGCGAGCGTCCGGTGACGACCACGCCGCTGTGGCGCAGAACGCCGGCCAGCCGGAACGCGGCGTAGGCCGGCGGCGAGCCCTCCGCGCCGCTCTCGCCGCGATCGAAGGCGAGCGCGCTCAGCGAACCGACGAGGTTGGGGTCGACCGCGAAACCGGTCGACGGTCCACCGCGGAGGCTGTCGAAGAAGGACTCGTCGCCGACGATCGACCCCTTCACCTTGCGCAGCGCCACGTTCGCGAGAAGCAGCCTTACCAGCGCCTGGACGCTCGTTCCGGTGCCGTAGTTCTGCTTGATGAACGCCGCATCACCGAAGGTCGGGTCGCCGCCGCCGCGCAGGTACAGGTTGCCGCGGAAGCGCCCGTGGGAGCCGAGCTTGCCGACGCCGTAGATGCTCGTCTGGAGGGTTCCGTCCAGGCCGAAGCGGTCGAGCACCGTGGAGAGGGTGTAGAGCTTCTCGACCGAGGCCGGGTTGCGCGGCACCGAGCCGTTGTCGTCGAACAGCACCTCGCCGTTGGCGAGGTCGACGACATAGGCGCCGGAATGACCGCCGAGCGGCGCCATCGCCTTGGCCATCACGCGCCGCAGGTGCGCGACCTCGGCCGCGGGCAGCGGCGGAACCTTCACGTGCGGACCGGTAGGACCGGTCCTGCCGGTTGGACCTGTGGGGCCGCTAGGCCCGCTGGGGCCGGTCCGCCCGGTCGGGCCCGTTCGTCCCGTCGGCCCGGTGGGGCCCGTGGTCGCGGTGGGGCCCGTGCCCGCGGTCGGTCCGGTCGTGCCGGTTGAACCCGTCGGACCGGTCGCCCCGCCGTTTGAGGCCGCGGGCGCGGCCGCCGGAGCGATGGCCAACGCGGCGATCAGCGCCAGGAGCTTGATCGTTGTCCGTGCGCGCACGCCGGCCAAGGATAGTTGGGGGCCCGACGTGCAATCACCACACCGGACGGAGATCACCGCGCCGGGGACGCCACTGCGCAGGCTTGTCAACGACCGGCCGAGGACCGTCAGTGGCTGACCCGGTGTGCTGCGGTCGTTGCGCTGTCAGGCGGAAGGCGCGCGCAATCAGCCCAAGCTCGCGTGCCGGGCGACCGGCACGCGAGCGGCAGGGATCGAGCTACGCCTCGACCGGCTGGCGGACCGCTCCGAGGCGCCGCAGATTTTCCAGGAATAGGGCCTTGTCGATCCGACCTTGGAAGATCGGGACGCCCATCTCCATGCACTTGGAGATCACTTCGCGGCGTTCGAGGCCTGCTTCACGCGCGAGCTCCGTGGGCGTCAGGTGATTCGCCATCGGTGCGTCCCTCCTGTGATCGTGACCGCAACTAGATATACAACTTCGCACGGACGGATACAAGGCAGATTTTCGAAGAGTTCGAGCCGTTAGACCGGGTTGACGATCGGGATATCGGTGTGGCCGGCGCCGAAGCGCCGTGCCAGATGCTCGCCGAGCGCCCGCGGCCCGAACGTCTCCGTGGCGTGGTGCTCGGCGGCGAGGAAGCGGATCCGACTCTCGCGGGCGATCGCGCTCCCCCATTCGGCCGGATCGCCGGTGATGAACGCGTCGAGCCACTCGGCGATGGCGTCGTGGACGTTGCGTGCGCCGCCTCCGGAGACAATTCCGACGCTCCGAATCAGCTCGGGGCCGTGCGTCAGGGCGAGCGGCTGGCGTAGTCCGCGAAGGAGTCCGGGTCGAGCAACCGATCGAGTTCGGCGAGCATCTCGTTCAGCGCCGCCATCGGTTCGCACCGTACCGGACGCCACCGCTATGGGATACTGCGGCCCTTCGTCGGGGCGTGGCGCAGCCTGGTAGCGCGCACCGTTCGGGTCGGTGAGGTCCCCGGTTCAAATCCGGGCGCCCCGATCGGAGGGCCTTTGTGGTCAGAAGTCCAGCTGAGCCCTCCTGAGTCTCGCGAGCGCGCGTGCGTAAGCCCTGCGCTATGGGCGGCGGCGCCGCGCGGCCGGAGTCACGCGAAAGCAGCACTGCGGGCCTGTGTGCCTGCGCGTCACAACGAGGTCGGCAGACCTTCAGACACCCCCCGCCTTGGCCCGGAATGTCGCTCTTAGGGGTGGTGGAACGTGACGCTGAGCTGGCCGCCCGACAGATCGGTCGGGCTGCGTGCGAGGGCAAACGTCAGCCTGGGACCCACGACGCTGGTGAGTGGCGTCTGCTTCGAGCCGGTCGCGAGCGAGAGCGTCAGCCCGCCCGTATGGCGACGGCAGCTGACGACCAGCGGCGGGTGCTTGTCGCTCCACTGGAACGATCGCAGCCGCGCACCCGTCCCCGAGCCGCTGAGCGTGAGCCTGACGGGCGTCTCGGCACAGGGCGCGCTCGCAGCACTCGCGCTGCCTGCCTTCAACGCCTGCTCATAAGCATCCGTGAACGCCAAGCAGGCGGCGAGGTTGGCGAGGATGCCCGCAAGAAGCGCTTGGGGGTGTTTGTCTCTCCAGAGCAGCTGAACTGCGCGAAGTCCGCGGACGGCTTTGACGAACTGGACATAGCAGTCGTGGCGCGCGGCGAGGATCACGAGGTCTCGGACGGTGAGGTTGTTGACGTCCACGCTCACAGCAGAAGGCGCGACGGTCGCACCGAACGCAGCGAGGGTGGGCGAGGTGATGATCGCGGTCCCGCCCGGTGGCGGCTCCGTGGCCGTGACCGTCTGATCAAACCCAGAAGGCGTGGGCACGACGACCGGCGGTGGCGGACCGGAGGACGACACCGGCCGGTAGTGGAAGACCACCTGGGCGCTGAGCATCCCGACACTCACGGCAACGTCACTGGCGCCCGCCTCGTCGGCGAGGAACGGATAATCGAACGTCTTCGAGCAGGACGATTGCTCGGGGTAATGGCACGGGAGCGACTGCGCGAAGTTTGGAGCGAGCGCGCCCATCTGGTAGCCGTTGGGCTGAGGCGGATTCTCGCTGTCGACGATGATCTGCAGGGAGATCGCCGCCGTCTTTCCTGGTACGAGCGCGGCAGGGACCGTCCAGTGGTATTCGACCTTCCAGTCGCCGCCGTTGCCGGCGCCGCCGTTGGCGCCGGTGTGATCGTCGATCGCCTGGCCGCCAGCGGTCGGCGTGATCGTCAACTCAGCCGAATTGGGGTTCGTGACCGTGGTCAGCGCCGGGTCGAGCACGAACGATGTCGCCGCAGCCGCCCGGTGCGCCGCGGCTGGGCGCTGAGCAGATGACGCCCATCCGCCCGGAACCCACATCGCACCGGCACCGAGCAGCAGCACGACCAAGACAACCAGCACCCGACGATGGATCTTCCGCACCCTCGGCCCCCTATCCACGCCCGAGATACCGGCGATTATGCACCCACTCTGCAGCGCGCGCAACCGCAACAGCACGCCGCCAAACCTTCGGCCGCTTCTCGCTCTGCGCGACGAGCAACACCGCTGAGATCACGCGGGAGCGGCTGCTCGAATCGTGCCCGTCGCGCCATTAGCTGCTCCTTGGCGCCGGCAGCAGCAGCGCTGAGATCACGCGGATGCGACAGCCGAGTTTCCCGAAGCCCCGGTTTCGTACGGGTCGCTTTGGTTGTCGTTGCCTTGCGTACGCGATACCGTGGGGCTAAGCGGTCCGGGAGGAAGGAGGCAGGCTTTGGCACCGATCGTTTCGAGCGTCGAAGTCGGGTGCCCGGCGGAGACGGCGTTCGCCTACGTGACCGACCCGACGCACTTCCACGAGTGGCAGCGCGACGTGGTCTCCGGGCGGACCGAGGGCGATCCAGCGCGCGTCGGCTCGCGTTGTGTAACAAATCGCCGCATCGGTGGCCGTGAGCGGACGGCGACGCAGGAGTTGACGGCGATCGATCCGCCGCACCGTTGGTCGGTTCACGGCATCGACGGCCCTGTTCGCGCTGACGTCGACGTGCGCATCGAGCCGCTTGACGGCAACACCCGCTCGCGGGTGACGATTTCGCTCGACTTCTTCGGCAGCGGCATCGGGAAGCTGATTGTCCCCCTGTTCGTCACGCCGGGCGCGCCCCGCGAGGTCGCGCAGAGCTGCGAGACCCTGAAGACGCGTCTGGATGGCGTGTCCGGCGCGGACTGAACGCCACGACGGGTAAAGGGGGCAGGGGTAGAAGCCTGGAATGCGGGCGTCGGGCCTCAGCTCGCCGCGAAGAGGGCTGCGATGGTCGCTACGTCGTCCGGCCTACTTGGGTCGGCAACGACGGTCAGGATGCTGTCGCTGCCCGCGCGCGTCACGGTCCAGGAGAGAAACGGGCAACACTCGCGTTCGGCGGCGGCGAGCAGGTCCAGTTCGATCGCGCCGTCCGCGTCGAGATGCCAGCGCACGTCGAGCCGGTTGTCGGTGCGACGGGCGCGGGGCGGTGCCTCCTCGGCTAGGGCCTGCCAACGGCGCATGCGCGCAATCCCGTCGCCGACGCCGAGAGTGCAGGCGACCGGCAACTCACTCTGGGCGACGCCGCGGCCACGATCCGGCATACGCCAAGAATGGCACGCCGGCCCCGCTTGAGAGTGTTGCTACGAGCGAAGAGGAGCAGCGCGCTGGCGTCTTGATCCACACGCGGGAGCAACAGCGGCTTATCGCCGCTGGCCGTCGTCGGTAAGCGGTCGCGAACGGGGGGCGGGCCAGTGACGGTCCGGCGCAGGGACGCGATGTGATCGGGTATACGTTGCTCGTGGGCGCGCGTGCGCGACGCGGTGCGGTGGTTCTGGGCATGGTGGTCATGCTCGGGGCCGGCTCGCTTGTCGTCGCGCGTGCTGCTGGGCCGCTGCCAGTACTTACGGGTCCGCCGCTCATCGGCCCGACGCATCTGCGTCTCGTCGTGGGTGACAATCGCAGTCCGGCGTTCATCCTCGACGTCGATAGCCAGACGGTCCGAGCCCTGCCTAGCCTCGGGATACCAGCCCGTCCGACGCTATGGGACCCGCAACTGAGGCTGACACTGACGGCGGGCGGGGCCCTCGCGGTCGTGACCCACCAAGCGTGCGCGCACTGCGCGATCAGCCAAACGAACTTCCTGATCGGCGCCGACGGCTCCGTGCAACGCGGCGCAACGCTGACCCTCACCCGGCATGAGTACACGACACCGGCCTTTGGCTCGACGGCCACCTGGGTGCTCACCTGGCCCCACGGCGGGGGCTGCACGTTGCGGCTCGTGCCTGGCGCTCGCCCCGCCGTGGGTGTGCCGTGCGGCACACCTGGGAGCGATACCGGCTCCGGGCTGTGGCTGGCGACCGGCCACAGCGAGACGCTCGTCGACCCCCTGACGGGCCGCATCCGTGAGCGCGTCGCTGTGACGGGCGGGTTTGACCCACTGCACGGCGGCTTGGCGCTCGAGAGCACCGGCTCATCAGACCCAACCGGCTTGACCCTTGTCAATCTCGCGACCGGCAGTCGCCGGCGACTGGTCTGGCCGAGCATCCTTCATTTTGGCTACCAGGTCTTCGCCGAGCCAAACGGACCGCTCGTCGCGGTCTGGTTCGGAGACCCTGCTTACCCCGGCCCCGCGCAGGCCGTAGACGTTTGGCTGCTCGACACCACGACCGGAAAGTTCAGCCACGTTCCCGGGTTCCCGGCCCAACAGGACATCAAGTTCTCGCACATCGCCTGGACCAGCGACCACCGCCTCGTCGTGGTCTCCCAGAGCGGCGGAGGCACCCGCACCGTGCTTGGCGTATGGACACCAGGCCAGGCCACGCTACCCGTGCTCTCTGTGCCAACCCACGCTGGCGGCGGGTACTACCAGTTCGTTCCCCTCACCGGCTAGACCCGCTCGAACGCCGAGAGTGGTCTTCACGCGCGAGGAGCAGCAACCGCCCCTATGGCCAGTGGCGCGGCCCTGTCCCCTGGAAGGTCGATTGAAAGACGACGGGCGCCTCGGCGCCCTGAGGATCGGCCGTGATGGCGGACAGGTCGTCCGCGACTGACTCAAGGACGCGCCGAGCCACATCAGGTGCGCGGGCAAACTCGTTGCGCACGGTCACCCACCAGCCCGAGTCAAGCCAGAGGACAACGTCCTCGTCGAGGCCGATCCGCGTCTCGCCCGGCGCGCCGAGGACGACCTGGATGTTGTTGCCGCCGAGGGGCTTCCCGTCACATCGGACGGTCATGTCGAAGCGGAGCAGTCGATCGCGCGGTGCGCCTGGACCCGTCGTCCAGGTGCCGGACTTCGGTCGCAGGACGTATTCCGTCATGGGTCGAGGCTACCGGCGCCACGCCGTCGGCTGTCGCAAAGCGCGCGAGTTCCGACAGCGCTGGGATCACGCGACGGAGGCACTCGGCACGCGAAGGCCAGGTAGGGTGCGAGCGAGCTTGAGCCGGTCGGTCCACTGAGACGATCGCGAGGGCGAGCAAAGCAGTTACGCGGCCGGGCGAAGCCTGCGTCGCCTAAGGGCATAGCGGCGCCGAGATCTCGACGCTGCTCCGGTCCAGGTCTCTACGAGGAGGATCACCATGTCAGTCCTAATTCGACACCGTGCCGCGATGAGCCCAGCTCAATACGACGAGTCCGCGCCAGCCCTGATCGAGCAGCTAAAGAAGCAGCCGGGCTTCGTAGTCCATGTGGCCTACGAAGATGCCCAGGGCTTTGTCGTGGCGGAGGTATGGGAGACACGGGAGCAGCACGACACCTGGTTCGACGCCAACGTGAAGCCAAACATTCCGGTCGAGATCACCCAAGAGGTGATCGACCTTCACAGCGTCCACACGCCGTAGACCGATCGCGGACGGAGTTGGGTGTGACGACGAGCACCCGGCTCCGACCGATCGCCTCAACGCGGCCATTGACAATCCACGGTTGGGGGCGCCCGAAAGGACTCCGCCGCCGCTGGTACGCCCGGACACGCGCGGTCGCCTTGCGCGACAGGGAGCTGTCCACGTCGCTGGCCGTTGGTTGCTGACGGATCGGGGCGGTGACGTCGCGCAACAATCTCCGGATGCGGCCGGTTTTTCGCTTCGATACGAACTCGCCGTACGCCTATCTCGCGGCGACGCGGGTCAGCGCGATCCTCGGACCAGACATCGAGTGGCGTCCGATCGCGTTTGCGTTCGTGTTGCGAGCACAGGACCGCCGTCCATGGTCCTTCGACGAGTCGACGCGAAGCGTGGGTGTCGCCGAGTGCGAGGCGCGCGCCGCGGCGCGTGGTCTGCCGCCGCTGCGCTGGCCCCCGGGTTTCCCGGTCGAGTCGTATTCGCTCGAACCCCTGCGCGCGATCACCGCGGCGATCGCCCATGAGCGCGAGAAGGCGCTCGCCCGCGTCCTGTTTGAGCGCAACTTCGTCGCCGGCGAGGGGCTTCGCGGGATCGGCGCCGTCCGCGAGTGCTGGGTCCAAGTCGGCCTCGACAGCGCGAGCTACGACGCGGAGACCGCAGCGGCGAAGCCCATCCTCGCCGCAGAGACCAGCCGTGCGATCACCGAAGGCGTCTACGGTGTCCCCACCGTGACAGTGGGCGACACCCACTTCTGGGGCGACGACCAGCTCGAGGCGGCGGCACGCGCGGCCGCGAGCGCCACAGCAGCGCCGCACGTGGCACGCCCGAGCTCGCCGTGATCGCCGGCACGATGCCGCTCCGCCCACCAACGACCCGCTGCCACGCGTTCAAAGCGGACAGCCGGCACGACCGCACGCAGCGCAGCTGCGATCGCGTCAGTTGTTGCGCTGATATGGGGGGCGTGGTGTCAAGTGGGGGTGGTTGATCTGTCGCGTTTGGCGTTGGTTGGTGGTGGTGTGGTCGGCTGGGCGGGTGGCGGTCCGGCGGGCTGTGCGCGACGCGCGGTCAGGCTGATATTCGCGGGTTGGGTGCCGCAGGACCATGGTTCGTCGTGGGGAGCCGCTGTCTAACATCGGGCGTGGCCGGCCGGGTGGGGGCTGGTTGCTCATAGCGCAGTCGCGGGTTCCCCGCGCGTGCCGGGCCGCCACCGGCCCAGTCGACGGGATCAGGTTGTGGGGGTTGGTGGTTCACTCGATTCGGGTGATCGCCCAGCAGAATCCGGCGAGTTCGCGCGCGGTGGCAACGGCGATGATCGTGCGGCGTTTCGCGCGTGCCTCGAGGCGCTGCCAGGTGCGGTGCAGGCGCCGCTGTGCGCTCCAGGCGACCGCGATCGCTTCGGGCGGCTGTCCGTTTTGGCGGTCGGTCAGAGCGCGCCCGATGCTCGGGCGTGAGCGATAGTGCCAGGCCGCCTCGACCAATAGTCGTCTGGCGTGAGTGGACCCGGTTTTGGTGATCGCGCCGAGCCGGCGTTGCTGGCCAGTGCTCGACTCGCTCGGGACCAGCCCGAGGTAGCTCATCAGCTGTTCGGCACGGGCGAACCGTTCGAAGTCGCCGATCTCCGCACACAACCCGACTGCGGTGAGCGTGTCGATCCCGCGCAGGCAGCGCAACCGTCCGACCTGGACCTGCCACGGCGAGCTGGGCAGCAGCGCGATGATCTCGCGCTCCAGCTGGTCGCGGCGGTGCGTCAGCGCGTCGATCGCGCCTCGGTAGTCAAGCAGCGTCGCCTGTGCGGCCGGCCAGTTCAGCGTGACGGTGGCGAGCCAGTCGCGGTGGCGAGCGGTCCACGCGGCGCCGTCAGCGAAGCGGATGCCGTGGCGCAACAGCAGCTTCGAGAGCCGGTGACGGGCGCGCATCAGATCCACCCGCACCGCCTCGCGCGCGCGGACCAGGTCTCGCAGCGCCTCCTCCTCATCGCCGGGCACCCTGACCGGATGAAGCTTGCCGGCCAACAGCAACCTGGCGAGCAGCTCGGCGTCACGGCGATCGGTCTTCACCCGGTCGCCCGGCGCCCTGGGGATCTTGCCCGGCGCCGCGACGACACACTCAACACCGCGCCCCGCGAGCTCGCGCGCCAGCCCGTACCCGGTCGGGCCCGCCTCATACGCGACCCGCACCGGGCCGGGCAGCCCCACGCAGAACGCGGCCGCCCGGGCGCTCTCGCCGCCCATCGCGAACGACTGCAACTGCCCCGTTTCGCCATCGAGCACCGCCGCGACGATCTTCGTCGCGTGCACGTCCAAGCCGACGAGGGATCTAGCCTTCGCCATGGCTGGTTCCTCCTATTCGATTGTGGGCCGCCGCGCGGGTTAGAGCCGCACGGCTGAACATCCCCCCACCACCGACATGGGGGAACCGGCCCCTTCTACAAGCCAGGCCGGACAGACACCCAATCCATATTGTCTAACGAACGCGGCCGTTATCGCCGAGCGCGAAGCCGGGCAAGCCGAACTCCTCGAGTTTGCCCGGGATGACCGACCGCGGCTGCTGCGAGGATTCGACTCCGCCGGGCGCCATCGTCATCACCTGCAGCGGCCCGCTCCAGTCGAAGATCGCCTCGCGCCGCCCGTCGTCGTGGTTGATCGAGGCGATCAGCCCAAACACGAACGGCGAGCGCGGGTTGGTGCAGGTCCACCAGTTGCTGACCTCGATGTCGATCTGTAAAGCCGGCTGCGGCACGAACCCGTAGACATCCGACCAATCATTCGCGCGGAGGGTCTGCAGCACCAGCTCCGCACCGTCTTCGACGACGCGGAAGCCCCAGCCGGACTGCTCGTGCACGGAATCGGGATCCGGACCGAACGGGATCGGATCGAGCAGCGTGCCGAGGCCGAAACCCACGTCCGCGTGCCAGGCCTTGCCGTCGCCGTCGGTCACGCGCAGGAGAAGGTGCGTGGCGGGGCGCTCGGCGGGAGGCGCACCGCCGACACGAACGCGGGCCAGTATTGGCTCAACCCGGAGGCCGAGGTGCTCAAGCGCGGCAGCGAGGAGCAGGTTGTGCTCGAAGCAGTACCCGCCGCGCCGCTCCGTCACCATCTTGCGCTCGATGTCCTGCTGCTCGAGCGAGACCGGGATCCCGCGGTGGGAGTCGAGATTCTCGAACGGGATCGACGTCGCGTGCGCCCGGTGGATCGCCTGCCAACTCCCCGAGTCCGCGGCCTGAAGACCGATTCGCTCCAGATACGCGTCAACGTCGAGCATCCGGACGCACCGTACCTCAAGCCGGTTCCGCTCAGCAAACCCACCGCAGACCGCATCCGTCGAGGGACTGGACGACTGCTTTGCCCGACGGGCACCAGCGTGCCGTCAATTGAGCTCGGTGAATTAGAACCGGCTCGTAGGGGCAGCTGGCATAAGCCGTGCGATCAGGGCGATTATGCACGCTAAGCTGCGTGGATCGGCGAGCTTGAGCATTCTCTGACGACCCTCGCGAGCGACGCCGAACGCGACGGTGTCGCGTTGGTGCTGCGTGACGCCGTCGTCGCTGGACGCCTCACACTTGAGGAGTTCTCCGAGCGTGTCGGCGTAGTGCAGTCGGCGCGTACCCACGGCGAGCTCGCGGCGCTGCAGGCGGATCTTCCCTCCGAGCCGCGGGCGCACCCCTCCGAGGCACAGACCTCTCATCACCGCGCCGTATGCTCGCGGCTCGTACGTCGCGGACCATGGTCTCTGGATGCTCGGATGTCGTTTCGATCGGTGTTTGGCACGATCGACCTCGATCTGCGCCAGGCAACCCTTCCCGGCCCGGAGGTCGAACTCGCGATCCACAACACCTGTGGCACAGTAAGTGTCCTGGTTCCCGCGGGCGTGGATGTGCGCGTCGAGGGTGGCGGATGGTGCGCCAGCGAGGTGGTGGACACCCCGACGGTGCCCGCGGCGGCAGGCGCGCCCGTACTGCGCATCCGTGCGTCGGGCGCGTGCGGGACGTTGTACGTTCGGAGTGAGCACGCGAGCGAAGGCGTCGCGGGATCACTCCGCAGCGGCGACCGTTGAGCAGGCCCACTCCCAACTCGAACCCTCTCCGTCGGCCGGCACCTCAGGTGGCTGCCCGTCGTCCGTGACCTGCATGCGCCTAGTCTGTCAGCCACCCGCGCGAGCCATGCAGCCGGGCGTCGCTGCTTCGCGCGACCACGCCAGCCCGCACGCGGCGGCTCGGTGGACGCGATCGGCGAAGCTGCGAGGCGGGTCGCTAGGATTGCCTGATGGCTAGTAAGACGTGGTTTATCACCGGTACATCGCGCGGTTTTGGTCGAGAGTGGACGAAGGCAGCGCTGGAGCGCGGGGATCGTGTC
This sequence comes from uncultured Solirubrobacterales bacterium, assembly GCA_963833765.1. GTDB lineage: Bacteria > Actinomycetota > Thermoleophilia > Solirubrobacterales > Solirubrobacteraceae > Palsa-513. Next base: position 23,681 of record CAWHZJ010000004.1, read on the forward strand.
GCCGCTACGGCGCGGGACACGAGCACGCTTGACGACCTGCGGACGGAGTACGGCGACGCGTTGCTGGCGCTGGCGTTGGATGTCACGGACCGGGACGCAGCGTTCGGCTCTGTCGCCCATGCCCACAAACATTTCGGCGGTCTGGATATCGTCGTCAACAACGCCGGGTACGGCCATTTCGGGATGGTGGAGGAGATCTCAGAACGGGAGGCTCGCGCCCAGATCGAGACCAATCTATTCGGCGCGTTGTGGGTGACGCAGGCTGCGCTGCCGTTCCTGCGCGAGCAGGGCAGCGGCCACATCGTCCAGGTGTCCTCGATCGGGGGTATCTCTGCGTTTCCGACCGTCGGCATGTATCACGCCTCGAAGTGGGGCCTGGAGGGGTTCAGTCAGGCGCTGGCTCAGGAGGTCAGCGAGTTCGGGATCCACGTCACGCTTGTCGAGCCGGGCGGCTTCTCGACGGATTGGAGCGGGCCGTCGGCGAAGCGTTCGGAGCCGATCGCTGCCTATGACGGGCTGCGGGAGCGCCGGCAGCAGTGGCGCGCTAGCAACGTGCCGGGAGATCCTGCCGCCTCGGCGAAGGCGATCATGCTTGTCGTCGACGCTGACCCGCCGCCGCTGCGGGTGTTCTTCGGTACGGCGCCGCTCGCGATCGCCGAGAACGACTACGCGAGCCGCCTGGCGACCTGGCGCGAGTGGCAGCCGGTGTCTGAACTGGCTCAGGGGCCCACCCAATAGCGGACTGTCGCGTCCGGCGAGGAGGAGCAGCGCCATCTGAGCCCATGTGGCCTTGGTTTCGTCGTCCCGAAGCAGGGACAATCGGTTCATGGAGCTGCGGCCGTCGTATCCGATCAGCACCGCGCGGATGAGGCTGCGGCCACTGGGTCTCGCGGACACCGAGGAGCTGTTGGCGTACCGCGGTCGCGCCGACGTTTGCCGCTACCTGCCGTTTGAGCCGATGGACGAGCAGGGTTTGGCGGCTCGGCTGTCCGGCGATCTTGGCCGCCGGGAAATCACTGCTGAAGGTCAGGCGCTGACGCTGGGCGCGGAGCTGGCCGCGAGCGGACGACTGGTGGGTGACGTGACGCTGTTCTTCCACTCTGCCAAGCACGCCGGAGGGGAGATCGGTTACGCGTTTCACCCCGATATCGCGGGGCAGGGGTACGCAACTGAGGCGTGCACCGCGATACTGAATGTTGCCTTCGACCCGTGCGTCGGCCTCGGTCTGCACCGGGTGGTGGCGCGTATGGATGCCCGCAACCGCGCCTCAGTGCGGTTGGCATCGCGCCTGGGCATGCGGCGGGAGGCGCACCATCGCAGTAGCGAGATGTTCAAAGGCGAGTGGGCGGACGTCGTCGTCTACGCGCTACTGGACCACGAGTGGCGAGCCCACTGAGAGCGCCGGCAACGCGCGACCGGGAGCACCGCCGCCTGTCTCGACGTTCTACGATCGGGTGATGCCGCCTCAGAACCCTGTGACGCGCCTCCGACAGGTCGCGAGTGATCTCAATCGCTTCGCGGACGAACTCGATGCGGGCACCGACCTCGACCCAACGGTCCTGCGCCACTGGCACGCCCAGCTACTCGCGATTTCGGCCGAACTCGAACGGTCGTCTTCACCGGCGCGGGGTCGCGCGTAATCGCAGCGGCGTGTGATGTGCGAGAGTCGTCGCTTGGCGGACGCATCGCCGCTGGATGACGCGGCCCAGGTCCGCGAGCCGGAATCGAACTCGGCCTGACCGCCGCTAGCTGACGGATACCCCCAGGCGCGGACCTGTCACTCCGCCCGACGAAGATAGGACACGCGGATAGAGACTTGGCGAAGCCTCGATTGGCCCTACGTTAAGCGCCTCGACCGCTGTGCTCGCTTTGCGCGGTGGACCAGCAGGGGTGTGTGAGCGTCATGCGGCCGGCAGGACAAACCGCTGCATGCCGTTGTCCTCGTCGGTGTATGCGAAGCCAAGTCGCGTCAACAATCCCTCGGACGCGACGTTGCCATGGTCGACGCGCGCTGTGATGACACGAACGCCGGGTTGGCTCTGCGCCCATTCGATCAGAAGGCTCACAGCCTCGCTGGCGAGCCCTAGACCGCGCGCAGCCGGGACCAGCGCGTACCCGATCTCGAGTACTCCCTCATCGCTCGGCGGACCGTGGAAGCCGGCATCGCCGATTGCCGTGCCATCTCGTTGCAACACGATCACGTAAGCGAAGAACGGTCCAAGGACCTCGGTCGCCGCCGCGATCTTCTGAGCGATGCCCAGCACCGGCGTCATCGGGAAACCATCGGCCCAGGCCAGATCCGACCCCGGCACGCCGGCCAACATTGCGCCAGCCAACTGCGGGTCGATCGGTTCCAAGCGGACGCGTCGACCCACGAGCACAGGACCCCAGCCACCACAACTCGCGACCACGCACGGATCCTCGCACGCGCACGCGCGAGCAGCACCGGATGCGATGATCACTGTCAGATGCTGGACAGGATGAGCGCGGCGTTCGGTGCCTACCCGAATTGAAATGGCTTCAGGTCGTGGCTGTCGTTCTGCGACCTGAGCAGCCGGACGATCTCGCGCTGCTCACCGGCGGCGACAGTCCGTTCGATGAGTTCGGCCCGCGGGCCGAGCGCACCACTGTGCGTCCGGCCGGTCTCGAGGACTCGGGCGGCCTCGCCGTGCTCGACGAAGACGGGGTCTTGGCCGGCGATGTCTCCTGGCATTACCTTCGCTGGGGGCCGAATGACGCTTCGCGATGCCCGATGATCGGGATCTGGCTTCGACCGATCGCCCGCGGACGTGGTGTCGGGCGAGCAGCTCAAAGGGCGCTCGCGGAGCTCTTCTTCGCCCACACGGCAGTCAATCGTGTCGAGGCGCACACCGATGTCGACAACATCGCCGAGCAACGCGCACTCGAGGGCGCGGGATTCACGAGGGAGGGCCTGATCCGCGGCGCACAATGGCGCCACGGCGCATACAGAGACGGGTATCTCTACGCCGTCCTTCGCGGTGACATCATCACCGATGGCGCCGCGAAACCAACCTGACAGCCCCGGGGCACCGCGCCAATGGCGACGGAAAAACACGCTGTCCTTCGCGCGACACGCGAAGGGGTGTCCTGGGTTTCTCGGCGCCGCGGTCTCAAGGTCTGGGTGCGGGCGTCGATAGGACTTGTTATGGAGTCTTCCGACCCGTTTCTCGACTTTGGCCGAGACGCGGGATCGCGGAGTGTGTCTGGGGCCGAGGTGGCGTCGGCACCTGGTTCCCACGCCACAAGCCCTGGAACGGCACCGACGCGCGAGGACGCCGAGGATGCGCTTCATTCCCGTCTCAATGCGGCGATTGTCGACCAGATTCTTGTCGGCCTGTTTACCGGGGTCGTCGCGCTGGTGTTGCGCCTGACGTTCGCGTCCCTGGCGTTCGCCGGGCTGGCGATTGCCGTCGAGCTCCTGTACTTCTTCGTCGAGGAGACTCGAAGCGGTCAGACGATCGGTAAGCGGCAGTACGGGGTTCGGGTAGTCAACCTCGACGGCACTCGCCCGGGGCCCCGCACGATCGCGTTTCGAACGCTGGGCCGGGTGTTGGACGCGCTGCCGGCCTACCATGCCTCTGGGCTTCTCACGATGATCGGTACCGGCCGGCGTCGCCGCCAGCGAATCGGCGACATGCTTGCCCACACGACGGTCGTTGCGGCTGCTGGCGGGAGGGCGCTGGCACCACGGAGACGCTGGCTTCTGCCGCTACTGACGGTGCTGGCGACCGCCTTTTCAGTGGCCGTGGTCGTGACAGCGGCCGACCGCTCCCCCGGTTCTAGCGGTCTCAGGTCCGGATTTGTCAGTGGCTGTGAGCGGGGCGGGGCTTCGTCTTCGCACTGCGGCTGCGTGTTCACCGCCATTGTGGCGGCCGGGTACACCGATAGCGCCGCGTGGGAGTCGCTCGAGCGCGAAGTGACCGCTGCGCAGGCGCGCGGCAATCCCGCGCTCCTGCCCGCCGCATTCGTGTCCGCAGTGCGCAGCTGCGCAACCCCCTGAACCAGGCGCCCGACCATCCTCCATCGTCTGTGTGGCTCGCCCCCTGGGAGCGCTGTCGGCATGCGCGATGAGCGGCGGCTGAGCAGTCGGACATGGGCGGCGGACGCGAGCGCACCCAGGCTGAATACAGCGTGCTCTTCGAGGACGCCGGCTACGAACTGACCCGGATCATTCCGACCGTGACGCCACTGCACGTGATCGAAGGAACCGCGCGCTGAACCGTAGAGAGGCGAAGCAGGCGCGCGCCGGTCAATCCGGAGAAAAGTCCCCATGGCCGACCTACGGCCGCATGCGAACATCGACTCCGACGAGGGAAAGGCGATGGATCGCCAGATGTCGGATGCATTCCTTGAGACGCCGGTGCTTGAGCGGCTGTGGGCCGCACTCGACGCGCTGCTCGAAGCCGCCGAGGAGACTGTGGACGGCAGCGCGCTCGAGCTGAGCATCGACTCGGCCATCCGGGAGGTCGCCCGCGCGATCGTTGCCGCGAAGGTGGCGGCGCTGCCCGAGCAGCATGGGCCGGATCGCGTCGCCGCCGCCCCGGCCGGCAGCTAGCCCCAACCGCCGCGCCGGGTCTGCCAGAGCCGGTTTCAGCCTCCGCCGTAGCTGACCACGAGGTCGGTCGCGATCCCGAGCAGGAAACCGGCCGCCAGCAGGTAGAGGCCCAGCTCGCGGTGGTTGTAGCGCCGCACGCCGGCCCAGATTTCGCCGATGACGTACAGGATCGCGCCGCCGGCGAGCGCGTAGAACGCCAGCTCCAGCGGCCCCGAGTGCACCTGGTAGCCGAGCATCGCGCCGAGGAATGTCGGGCCGCCGCCGACGAGCCCGGCCAGCCCCAGCCACGTCCACGACGGCCGCACACCGCCGAGCGGGCCGACGATGCCGAACCCCTCGGTCGCGTTGTGCAGCGCGAACCCGATGATCAGCATCGTCGCCAGCCCGATGGCGCCTGCTCGCGCGGAAACGCCGATCGCGAGGCCCTCGGCGAAGTTGTGCAATCCGATCGCGAAGGCGATGGTCATGCCGGTGCGCAGCGCGTTCGCGCGCGCGAGCGCTGCGTCGCGATGAAGCGCTGCCGGGTCCTCCGCGGCGACCAGGCCGCCGACCGCCGCGCCGGCGATCGGCGGCGGCGCTGCGCGACGTCCGCGCATCAGCCGTCGCTCGGCGCCGGCGATGCCGGCGGTCCCAGCCACGAAGCCCACGGCGAGCAGGGCGAACAGTCCGAGGACGTGCCCGAACCCGGTTCGCCCGTCCTTGAACTGGCCGAGCGTGGTCTGGATGATTGTCTCGGCGTGCCCCGTCACATCCATGAAGATGAACGCGAGGATGCCCGCGGAGAACATCGCGAGTCCGACGCGCAGGCGCTCGTCGATCCGATTCACCCGGCCGACCGGGAGGCCGAGATAGATCGTTATGCCAGCGATTGCTCCGAGCAGGGCCGTTTCGGCGAAGCTCATCGACACCTCTGTCTTAGGTACGCCTAATTAGGGGTGCCTAACTTTTACCACAGCAGCGCTGCCCGGCGCGGGTCGAGCAGCCCAGCTCGGCGTGAGGATCAATCAGCGGACGGCGGCGCCGGGCTCGGGATCGCGAGCACCGGCCGCATGCTGTGCTGCAGCAGGGCGTGCGAAAGGGTGTTCGCCAGGGCCTCGCGCAGCCCGTGCAGTGAGCGCGTCCCAGTGATGACCGCATCCACGTCGAGCTCCTCGGCAACGTCGAGCACGGCCTCCCAGACCGTGGTCCGCAGGGGCGCCGTGTGCGCAGTCGCCTGCATTCCGGCGTCCTCGGCAAGCTTTGCGCCGGCCGCGGCCAGGGCTGCGGAGTCGGACTCGATGCCGGCGTCGGCCTCGCCGATGCCCTCGCCGAGATACGGTCCGATCGCCGCGTAGCGCGCGACGATCCGCTCGATCGCCTCCCAGACGTGCAGCGTGTGGGCATGGGCGCCGGGGAACAGCGTGGCGGTCACGGCGATCGCGTGCTGGGCGCGGTCGGAGCCGTCGTAGCAGATCAAGACTGTGCGGGCCTGTGCTGTCACGGTCACCCTCTGTTCCTGTCGCCGGCGTCGGGTTGCTGGCTCGGGACCCTACCCTAGAACGGCTCGCGCCGGCCGGAGCCGTCCGCCACGCGGATGCGTCGTGCATGACGCCATGGTGATCGTGGCTGGTTGCGCAAACGACTCACAGCGAGAAAAAATGAGTATTGGACATACCACGGAACCCGTCGTAGCCTGTGCTTTCCTCTCCTCCCGTGCAAGGCCCCCGTGAACCCTCTTCACACCCCCGGGGGCCTTGCACATTTAACGGGCGTTTGAACTTTGGGGGCTAGGTGGTGCGCCGCGGCGGCCGGGCGGGCCGCGCCACCGTGAGGAACGCGTCACGCACCGGCGAGCCGGGACCGGCTCGCCAGGCGACCGACAGCTCGATCGTCTGGGTTGCCCCGGCGATCGGCCGGAACGCGACGCCGCTGCGGTCGACCTGGCCGACCGACGTCGGCACGAGCGAGACACCGAAACCCCCGGCCACGAGGCTGATGATCGTCTGCATCTCGGCGACCTCGAGGACATCGGCGGGCAGGCCGCCGGCGTCGCTCATCGCGGCGGCGAGGCTCGCATAGAGGCCCGGCGCCTCGCGCCGCGCGAGGATCACGAACGCCTCGCCGCGCAGGTCCTCGGCTCGCAGCCGGCGACGGGCAGCGAGCGGATGGCCGGCCGGCAGGGCCGCCACCAGGCGTTCGCGCTGGATCGTCATCAGCTCGAGCTCGGGGTCGATCTCGGACTCCGCGACCGGTCCGCGGATCACGCCGACGTCGAGCTCGCCGCTGGCCAGCGCGTGCAGCTGCGCGGTGGTCGGCAGCTCCCGCAGGACCAGCTCGACGTCGGGATGCCCCGTGCGGAACTCGCGCAGGATGTCAGGCAGGGTTTGGCTGAACATCGCGGAGCCGACGAATCCGATCGAGAGCGTGCCGAGTGACCCGCGCGCGACGTGTCGCGCGCGCTCGGAGGCCCGCTCGACGGCCGCGAGAATCGACCGCGCGTCGTCGCGAAAGCCCTCGCCGGCGGCCGTCAGGGTCACCCGCCGGCGGTTGCGCTCGAGCAACGTCACACCCAGCTCGCGCTCGAGCGCGCGGATCTGCTGGCTGAGCGGCGGCTGGGAGATATGCAGGCGCGTCGCCGCGCGGTGAAAGTGGAGCTCCTCGGCGACGGCGAGGAAGTAGCGGAGGTGGCGCAGCTCCATGAATCGGAACCCTACGCCCGCGCGATACGCGGATGCGCGAGAATCTCGTCGGAGAGCGAATGCCCGACGACACCGCGCCCGCCACCCAGCTGACCCCCGCGCACGCCGACGCGATCGAGATCTTTGCCGAGGTGCTCGCGCAGAGCGAGGAGGAGGGGCTCGGCGACGATTTCTACAGCCGCCTGTGCGAGGGCATCACGCGCTGCACGGCACTGCGGCGTGTCGTGATCTTCCGCTACGACTCGGCGCGGCGGCGGATCCTCGCCGCCGGTAGCTTCGGCGTGGATTTGGCGCTGTTCGCCGGGGACTTCTTCACGCTCGAGTCGGCGGCCCTCGCGCGCCAGGCGCTCGAGGAGGATCGGGTGCTCGAGATCGCCGAGGATCTCGAACGCCAGCTGCCGGCCGAGTATGTCGCACGCCTCCAGGCGCGCACCGTCGTCTGCTCGCCGATGTCGGCGCGGGGGCGCTGGCTGGGGGCGATCCTCGGCGACCGCGGCGGCGACGGACCGCCGCTGACCGCCTCCGAGCGCGAGGTCCTCTGGATCCTCGGCAAGATGGCCGCGCTCGCGGCGATGGCGCGGGCTGCGACCCGCCAGCACGAACGCGCGATGGCGCTCGAGCAGCGGATCGACCTCGCGCGCGAAGTCCACGAGGGGGTTGTCCAGCGGCTGTTCGGCGTCTCGCTCGCGCTGTCGGGCGATCAGCCGTTCGACGAGGAGACCCGCAGGCGCTGCGCGGAGGAGGTTCAGCTGGCGCTCGGCGACCTTCGCACCGCGATGCAGCGGCCGCTGGGGCGCTCGGCGGCAGCGACCAAGACGACGCTCGACGAGGAGATCGCGCGGCTGCGCCACGAATACCCGGAGCTTGGGATCGCGCTCGAGGGCGACGACGCCGTGCTCGCTGCACCGGCCGCACTCGAGCCGCTCGCCCAGTCGGTGCTCGCGGAGGCGATTCGCAACGCCCACAAGCACGCCCAGGCCTCTCGCGTCGGCGTGCGGACCGAGATGAACGACGGCACCTTCGTCCTCGAGGTGACCAACGACGGCGTCAAGGGCGACGGCGAGGCGGCCGGGATGGGGTTGCGCCTCGCCGGGTTCGAAGCGCTGCAGGCCGGCGGGCTGCTCGAGTTCGGCGCCCGCGACGGCGACCGCTGGCAGGTACGCCTGGTCGTGCCCTATGAGGAGTCATGAGCATCACACCGGAACAGCCCGACGTCGTCGACGATCAGACCAAGCTGAGGATCCTGATCGTCGATGACCACGACGTCGTCCACTGGGGCTTTCGCCTGATGCTCGGCAACCAGCCGTGGGTCGAGCGCGCGTTGAGCGCGCGCACCGGGGAGGAGGCCTACGTGCTTGCTGAGCGCTACAAGCCGGATGTCGCGCTCGTCGACCTGTTCATCGGCGAGGAGTCGGGGCCCGAGATCAGCCAGCAGTTGCGCGAGCGCTCGCCGACGACCAAGGTGCTGTTGATCAGCGGCGCCGGCCGGATCTCGCCCGGAGCCGCGAAGGCGGCGGGCGCCTCGGGCTTCATCCCCAAGGACTGGGGGGCGGCTGACATCTCGCGCGCCGTGCGCATGGTCGGGCTCGGCATGACGGTCTTTCACCCGCAGAACGACGACCCCGCCGCGTCGCTCTCGCCGCGCGAGCGCGAGGTGCTCGACCTGATCGCCCGTGGCTCGACCAACCGCGAGATCGCGGCGGCGCTGCACCTCTCGCCGCACACGATCCACGAGCACACCAGCACGCTGTACCGCAAGCTCGGCGCCCGTAACCGCGCCGACGCGGTACAACGGGCCAACCGCGCCGGCCTGACCGAGTAGGCGCGCCGGCGGATCGCGGGGCCCACACCCCCAGTTGGGGGGGTCGACACCCCCTGGGCGGGGGTGATGCGGCGCCGCGACGCGGAACACGCCCCCGCAGGCGCGATGATGTCGACGTGCGTGTCGATAGCCGCTCGGCGGTGCTGTTTCCGGGGCAGGGGGTGTCGGTGGCTCGGTCGAAGGAGCGCGTTGCGCTCGCGCTGCCGGCGCTGCTCGAGCAGGCCGGCGAGCTGATCGGGGAGGACTGCTTCGAGCGCGCGGGCGAGTCCACACGGTTTGCGCAACCGGCGATCTTCCTCTCCAGCCTGGCCGCATTTCTCGAGCTCGAGGACGCCCTCGAGGCGGTCGCGTTCGCCGGGCACTCGCTCGGCGAGCTCTCGGCGCTCGCGGCGGCCGGAGCGCTGGCGTGGGATGACGCGCTGAGTCTCGTGGTGCTGCGCGGTCGGCTGATGGACGAGTCCGGCCGCTCGAGCGGTGAAGGCAGCATGCTGGCGCTGCTGAAGAGCACGCCGGAGGTGGCCGCCGAGGTCGCGGCGGCGGCTGGCGTGTGGGTGGCCAACGACAACGCTCCGGGCCAGAGCGTGCTCGCCGGACCGCGCGACGGCTTGCGCGCCGCGGCCGAGATCGCGCGCGAGCGTGGCGTGCGGACGCTCGCGCTCGACGTCACCGGGGCGTTTCACTCGCCGTGGATGGCGGCGGCGCAGGCGCCGTTCCGCGAGGCGCTCGACCGGGTCGCGGTCCAAGAGCCGGCGGTCACCGTGTTCTCCGGGCTGACCGCGCAACCGTTCGTCGATCTGCGTGACGAGCTGGCGCGCGCCCTGACCGGGCCGGTTCGCTGGCGCGAGACGATGGTGGCGATGTCGGCGCATGGCGCCGAACGCTTTGTCGACGTCGGTCCCGACCAGGTCCTCGCCCGGCTGGTGGCGCGCAACGTCGACGGCGCGGTCGCGGTCGCGCTCGAGGAGCACTATGCCGAGCGCGCCTGAGCGGGGCCCGATGCATCGCCCGCCGGGTGCCTCGAGCGCCGGGATCGTCGGGCTCGGCAGCGCACTCCCCGATCGCGTTGTCCCCAACGCCGAGGTCACCGTGTCGATCGGCGTGGACGACGACTGGATCGTACGGCGCACCGGGATCCGCGAGCGTCGCTACGCCGAGCCCGGTGCCCGGCTGAGCGAGCTCGCCGCGGCGGCCGGCCGGGCGGCGCTCGCCGACGCCGGCATGGCGGGCGCGGAGATCGACCTCGTGCTCGTCGCGAGCTGCAGCCAGGACTCGGTGATGCCCAACGCCGCGCCGCAGGTCGCGCACGCGCTCGGTGCCGAGCGGGCCGGGGCCTTTGACATCGGCAGCGCCTGCACGGGCTTTCTCGCGGCGCTCGCGGCGGCCCGCGGGATGCTCGTCTCCGGCGCCGCCCGCAACGCGCTGGTCGTCGGCGCCGAGATCATGTCGCGCCACGTCGACCCGCACGATCGCAACACGGCGGCGCTGTTCGGCGACGGCGCCGGCGCGATCGTCGCCACGGCAGGGGCGGCGGGCGAGTTGGGGCCGGTCGTGCTCGGCAGCGACGGCTCTCGCGCAGAGCTGATCGTCGCCGATCGCGAAACGCAGCTGCTCGCGATGGACGGGCACGAGACGTTCAAGCAGGCCGTCAAGCGGCTGGCCGAGGCCTCGACGGCGGCCTGCGAGGCGGCGGAGGTCGCGCTCGGCGACCTCGACCTCTACGTCTACCACCAGGCCAACACGCGGATCCTCACCACGCTCGCCGATCGCCTCCAGCTGGACCCGGCAAAGGTCGTCGAGTGCATCGCGTCGGTCGGGAACACCTCGGCGGCGAGTGTCCCACTGACGCTCGAGCAGGCGCGCACCGAGGGGCGTCTGAGTGCCGGCATGCGCGTGCTGCTCGCCGCCGCCGGCTCCGGCTTCACCTGGGGGGCGAGCGTGATCGAATGGGGGATCGAATGAGCCAGGCTCGCCCGCAGGGCGCGTCGGCGCTCGTCACCGGCGGCTCGCGGGGGATCGGCGCGGCGATCGCGAGCGCGCTCGCCGCCGACGGCTGGCCGGTCGCGGTCAACTACCGCAGCGGTGCGGCGGACGCCGCCGCGACGGTCGCCTCGATCGAGGCGAGTGGCGGCCGTGCCGTCGCGCTCGCCGGCGACGTCGCCGATCCAGCGGTGCCGGCGCTGCTGCTCGAGGCCGCGGTCGAGGCGCTGGGCGGCCCGGTGCTGGCGCTCGTCAACAATGCCGGAGTGCGGGCCGACGGCCTCGCGCTGTCGTTGAGCGACGAGGACTGGCGCATCGTGCTCGACACCAACCTCGGATCGACCTACCGCCTGACGAGGGCCGCGCTGCGCGCGATGATCCGCGCACGGTTTGGCCGCGTGGTCAACATCGCCTCGGTCGTCGGACCGCGCGCCAACGCGGGACAGGCCAACTACGCCGCCTCCAAGGCGGCGGTGATCGCCTTCACGAAGACCGCTGCGGTCGAGGTCGCGCGCCGCGGCGTGACGATCAACGCCGTGGCCCCCGGCCTGATCGCGACCGACATGACCCAGGACATCCCCGAGGCGTTTCGTGAGAAGGTGCCGGCTGGGCGCGTCGGGACACCGGAGGAGGTCGCTGCGGCGGTTGCCTTCCTGGCTTCGGAGCGCGCAGGCTACATCACCGGCAGCACCGTATACGTCGACGGCGGCCTGTCCGCCTGATCGCAACGAAAGGACCCTCATGGCAGACCCGACCACCGAGCAGATCGAAAAGGTCATCACCGACTCGCTGATCAGCTTCGGCGCCAACGCCGAAGAGATCAACCGCGACGCGGAGCTCACGGCGCTCGACATCGACTCACTCGACCTCGCCGAGCTCTCACAGATCATCGAAGAGCACTTCGGCGTCGAGCTGACGAGCGCGGATGTCGCCGAGATCGCGACCGTCGGCGACGCCATCGACCTCGTGGCGGAGCGCGCCTGAACCGATGACCGACGTCGTCGTCACCGGGATCGGGGCGATCACACCGCTCGGACTGGGCGCCGCCACGCTGCACGAGCGCTGGGCGGCCGGAGTCTGCGGGATCGAGAACGGCGAAGGTCGCTGTCGCGAGTTCGTCGCGACCGATCACCTCTCGGTGAAGGAGGCGCGACGCGCGGACCGCTTCACGCAACTGGCGCTCGTCGCATCGATCGAGGCGCTGGCCGATGCCGGCTGGGGCGCGGAGCTGCCGTACCCGGCGACCAGGATCGGCTCGATGATCGGTACGGGGATCGGCGGCATCGGCACGATCGAGGCCAACGACCTCGCGCTGTTCGAGCACGGGCCGAAGCACGTGTCGCCGCTGGCGGTGCCGCTGATGATGGGCAACGCCGCCGCAGCCGCAGTCAGCATGCGCCACGGCCTGCGGGGCCCAAGCTTCGGCACCGTGTCGGCGTGCTCCTCTGGCGCCGACGCGATCGGCACGGCGATGCGGGCGATCAAGTACGGCGACGCGCTCGCAATCGTCGCGGGCGGCGCCGAAGCCGCGCTCACGCCGCTCTCGCGCGCCGCCTTCGGAGCGCTTGACGCGCTCTCGGTGTCCGGCATCTCACGTCCCTTTGACGCGCGCCGCGACGGCTTCGTGATGGGTGAGGGCGCCGGTGTGCTCGTGCTCGAGAACGGCGATGCGGCGCAGGCGCGCGGCGCGCGCATCCTGGCCGTGCTGCGCGGCTACGGAGCGACCGCGGACGCCCACCACGTCACGGCGCCGCACCCGACCGGCGAGGGCGCGGCCGCTGCAATCGGCCGGGCGCTCGAGGACGCCGAGGTCGAGCCGACCGACATCGTCTACGTCAACGCCCACGGCACCTCGACGCCACTGAACGATCGCGCCGAGACGATCGCGCTGAAGACGGCGCTCGGCGAACACGCCGCGACGATCCCGGTGTCCTCGACCAAGTCGGCGATCGGCCATCTGCTCGGCGCCGGCGGCGCGGTCGAGGCTGTGGCGACAATCCTCGCCTTGCGCGCCGGGCTGATTCCGCCTACGCTCGGATGGGCGCAGCGGGACCCGGACCTCGATCTCGACTACGTACCGGACCGCGCGAGACCGCTGGACCTCAGCGAGGGGCAGCGGCCGATCGCGATCTCCAACTCATTCGGCTTCGGCGGTCACAACGCCGTGCTGTGTCTGGAGGCAAGATGACACTCGCACTCGTCCCACGACCCGATGAGCGGCTGACTCCGATGGAGCGCCTCGAGGTGCTCTGCGATCCGGGGTCGCTGGACCTCCTGCGCACCGAGGTGCTGTCGCGGCGCATGGGTGAGAAGGCGCGACCGGGCGACGGTGTGCTGGGCGCCACCGGCCGCGTCGACGGCCGCGTCGTGGCGGTGTTCGCCCAGGACGCCTCGTTTGCCGGCGGCTCGCTGGGCGAGGCGCACGCCGAGACGGTCGTCGCGGTGCTCGAGCTCGCCGAACGCTCGCGGGTGCCCGTGATCGGCTTCGTCGAATCGGCGGGAGCGCGCATGCAGGAAGGGCTCGCCGCGCTCAGCGGCTACGCGAAGATCTTCCGCAAGCACGTGGCCCTGTCGGGGTACGTGCCCCAGATCTCGGTGATCTGTGGACCCTCGGCGGGCGGTGGTTCCTACGCCCCGGCGCTGACGGACTTCGTGATCATGACCGAGACCGCGAGCATGTTCCTGACCGGCCCCGGGGTGGTCGCGAAGGTCACCGGCGAGGACGTCGACACCGCGCAGCTCGGCGGCCACCGCGTGCACGAACGCAACGGCGTCTGCCAGCTCGTCGCTCCGACCGACGTCGACGCGGCGCTGCTCGCCCGCGACCTGCTCGACTACCTGCCGCAGAACTGCGACGAGCGCCCGCTGCGCTGGCCGGCGGTCGACCCGCCCGGCTACCTTCCGGACTCCGTCGTGCCGTCCGAGGACCGCAAGGTCTACGACGTGCGCGACGTCGCCCGGGCGCTGCTCGACGGCGGCCGGATGCTCGAGATCTCGCCGCGCTGGGCGCGCAACGTCGTCTGCGCCTTCGGGCGCCTGGACGGGCGCTCGATCGGCCTCGTCGCGAACCAGCCGCGCTACCTCGGCGGCGTGCTCGACGTCGACGCGTCGCAGAAGGCGGCCCGCTTCGTCCGCACCTGCAATCTGTTCGGCATCCCGCTGCTGGTGCTCGTCGACACCCCCGGCTTCCTGCCCGGCACCAAGCAGGAGAAGCTCGGCGTGATCCGCCAGGGCGCGAAGCTCGTGTACGCGTTCTCGGAATGCACGGTGCCGCGCGTCACGGTGATCCTCCGCAAGGCGTTCGGCGGCGCGTTCATCGCGATGAACAGCAAGGACCTCGGCGCCGACTTCGTCTTCGCCTGGCCCTCGGCGCAACTCGGCGTGATGGGTGCGCCGCAGGCGGTCGAGATCATCAATCGCCGCGAGATCGAGGCGGCGGACGATCCGGTGATGGAGCGGGACGCGCTCGCCTCAAGCTACGCCGCCGAGCACCTGCACCCGGGCGCGGCAACCGCCGATGGCTACGTCGACGAGGTGATCGCCCCGAGCGAGACGCGCGCCCGCGTGGCCGCCGCGCTGGCGGCGCTCGATTCCGCGGCGCTGCGGCGCTGGCCGGCGGGGAACATCCCGCTGTGAGCCTGCTGGCCGGCAAGCGGCTGCTTGTCACCGGGGTGCTGACGCGGGGCTCGATCGCCTTCGAGGTTGCGCGCCAGGCACAGGAGGATGGCGCCGAGATCGTGCTCAGTGGCTTCGGTCGCGGGCTGCGCCTGACCGAGCGCGCGGCGAAGCACCTGCCCGACCCGCCGGACGTCCTCGAGCTCGACGTCAACGAGCCCGAGGACCTCGCGCGCGTCGCGGCGGAGCTCGGCTCGCGCTGGGGTGAGCTGGACGGCGTGCTGCACGCGATCGCCTTCGCGCCGGCCGATGCGCTCGGCGGCGGGTTTCTCGACACCCCCGCGAGCAGTGCGATCGTCGCCTTCCAGACCAGCGCGTTCTCGCTGAAGGCGCTCGCGGCGGCGCTCGCGCCGCTGCTCGAGGCGGGCGAAGGCGGCGGCTCGGTCGTCGGGCTGGACTTCGACGCCAGCGTCGCCTGGCCGGTCTATGACTGGATGGGGGTCGCGAAGGCGGCACTCGAGAGCGTCTCGCGCTATCTGGCGCGCGACCTCGGCCCGCGCGGCGTGCGCGTGAACCTCGTCTCGGCCGGGCCGATCGAGACGATCGCGGCCGGCGGCATTCCGGGATTCGATGAGCTCGCGTCGCTCTGGCGCACGGGCGCGCCGCTCGGCTGGGACACCCGCGACGCCGCTCCGGTCGCCGCGGCCGTGTGCTTCCTGCTGAGCGACCACGCGCGGGCGATCACCGGCGAGATCCTGCATGTCGACGGGGGCTTCCACGCGATCGGTGCGCCGCTGCAGTGAGCGAGACCGTCCTCCTCACCGGCGCGACCGGATTTCTCGGCATGGAGCTCCTCGCGCGGCTGATCGAGCAGGGGGACACCGACGTGGTCTGCCTGATCCGCGCGCCGTCGGCGAGCGCCGCTGCCGAGCGCCTCACGACCGTCTTCGGACGCCTCTACGAGGAGCTGCCGGAGTCCGCCGGGCGGGTCACCGCGGTCGCCGGCGATGTCTCGGCGGAGGACCTGGGACTCGACTCGCGCGAGCGCGACGCGCTGATCGCGACGGTCACCAGCGTCGTGCACTGTGCCGCGTCGATCTCGTTCGACCTGACGCTCGAGCAGGCGCGCCAGGTCAACACCGGCGGGGCGGTCCGCATGCTCGAGCTGAGCCGTGCGATCGCCGCGTCGGGGCGGCTCCGACGCCACCTCCACGTGTCCACCGCGTACGTCGCCGGGCGCTACCGCGGGCTCTTCCGCGAGACCGACCTCGACCTCGGCCAGGGGTTCCGCAACACCTACGAGCATTCGAAGTTCGACGGCGAGCTGGCGATCGGCGCGGCCGCGGGCGAGCTGCCGCTGGTGATCGCGCGGCCGAGCATCATCGTCGGCGACAGCCGCAGCGGCTGGACGTCGGCATTCAACGTGATCTACTGGCCGATGCGGGCCTTCTCACGCGGGCTGATGGATGAGGTGGCGATCGATCCCGACGGCCTCGCCGACATCGTCCCGATCGACTACGTCGCCGACGGCCTGATGGCGCTGCTTCACGCCGAGTCGGTCAGCGGCACGGTTGCGCTGGTCGCCGGTGCGGCCGCGCCGACCAACGCCGAGCTGATCGAGCTCGCCTGCCGGCAGTTCGGGCGAGAGCCTCCGCGGATCGTCGCCGACCCGGCCTCGCGCCTGCAGGAAACCGACCTCTACGTCCCCTACTTCGGCATCGGCGCCACGCTCGACGATGCGCGCGCGCGAGAGCTACTGGGACCGCTCGGTCTCACGGCACCGCCGCTGCGCGGCTACTTCGCCACGCTGATCGACTACGCCGAGCGCGCCCGCTGGGGCAAGCGCCAGATCACGCGCGAGGCGGCCGCAGCTTCCGCCTGAACCGCGGCGCCACCGTTCGGGGACTCATTCCGCCCACTTGTATGTAAGTATGCAGGGGTGACCGACATGCGCATCGATCTTCTGCGCCGCGGCTCGGGCGGCCCCGCGAGCCGTCAGGTCTACCGCGCGCTGCGCGACGCGATCATCGCCACCGAGTTCGAGCCCGGGCAGCGGATCTCCGAGAACGAGCTCGCCGAGCGCCTGGCGGTCAGCCGCACTCCCGTCCGCGAGGCGCTGATCCGTCTGCGCGACGAGCGCTTTGTCCAGATCGTCCCCCAGCTTGGCACCTTCGTCACGAGGATCAGCTCGGCCGCGGTGGAGGACGCCCAGTTCATCCGCGAGTCGCTCGAATGTGCGGCCGTGCGTCTCGCGGCGACGCGCGCCGACGACGCCGACATCGCCGCGCTCGGCGGGCTGGTGCGCCGCCAGGCCGAGGTCAGCGAGTTCGGCGACCACGAGCGTTTCGCGGTGCTCGACGACGAGTTCCATGCCGCGATCTGCGAGCTGGCCGGACGCCCGGTCGCGTGGGAGGTCGCGCAACGCGTCAAGGGGCACCTCAACCGCGTGCGCCGCCTGAGCCTGCCGCAGCCGCGCTACCTCGCCGAGATGGTGGCCGAGCATCGCCTGGTGCTTGATGCGCTCGGCCAGCGGGACCCCGACGCGGCCGAGGCGACGCTGCGCCACCATCTTCGCATGGTGCTCTCGGCGCTCCCGGCTATCCGTGCCCAACACCCCGACTACTTTGAAGAGGAGCGTCCCTGATGGCGATCGCGACCGCGACCCTGCGCGAGCTCTACGAACAGATGCTGCTGATCCGGGCCTTCGAGACCGAGGCGGAGCGTCAGTACAAGGCGGCGCACATCGGCGGCTACTGCCATCTCTCCTCGGGTCAGGAGGCGGCGACGGTGGGCGCGACGCACGCGCTCGACGCCGATGACCTGCTGGTGACCGGCTACCGCTGCCACGGCTTCGCGCTCGCCCGCGGCGTCCCGGCCGATGCCGTGATGGCCGAGCTCTTCGGCCGTGTCGGCGGCTGCGCGCACGGCCGCGGCGGCTCGATGCACCTGCTCGACGTGGCCCGCGGCTACTACGGCGGCTGGGGGATCGTCGCCGGCCAGCTGCCGATCGCCACCGGCCTCGCGCTCGGCCTGGTGCGCCAGGGCCGCCCGCAGGCCGTGCTCTGCGAACTCGGCGACGGGGCGATCAACATGGGCGCGTGGCACGAGTCGCTGAACCTCGCCGCGGTCTGGCGCCTGCCCGTCGTGTTCCTGGTGATGAACAATGAGTACGGCATGGGCACCAGCGTCGAACGCGCGTCCGCGGTGACCGACCTCTACCGCCGCGCCGCAGCCTACGACCTGCCGGCGGAGCGCGTCGACGGCGACGACCTGCTGGCCGTTGCGCAGGCGGCGGCGACGATGCTCTCCGGCGCGCGCGACGATCGGCGGCCGGCCGTGCTCGAGCTGGTCACCTACCGCTACCGAGGGCACTCGGTCGCCGACGCCGGGCTCGCGTACCGGACGCGCGGAGAGATCGACGAGCACATCCAGCGCGACCCGATCTTCCGCGTGCACTCGCTGCTCGCTCAGGAGGGCGTGCCCGACGCCGAGCTCGACGGTCTGCTGGCGGCCGCCGAGGAGTGCGTGCATGACGCGGTCGAAGCGGCACTGGCCAGCCCACCGCCCGAGATCAGCACACTGGCCAACGGCATGTATGCGCCGGGCAGCGCCGCTCAATTCGCGAGGATGTTGCCAGGCTCGCCGTTCGGCGAGCGAGAGCTGGTCTTCGCAGGGGGGTTGGGAGAGTGAGCACGACCGAGACACCGCCACAGCTCGAGAGCGCGGACGCCGGCCGCGAGGGTTTCGCGACGATGAGCTACCGCGAGGCGCTGCGTCTCGCGATGCGCGAGGAGATGCTGCGCGACGAGCGCGTCTTCGTGATGGGCGAGGAGGTCGGCGTCTTCGACGGTGCGTACAAGGTCACCGCCGGCCTGCTCGGCGAGTTCGGGGCTGAGCGCGTGCGCGACACGCCGATCTCCGAAGAGGGCTTCGTCGGCGCCGGCGTCGGGGCGGCGATGCTCGGCGAGCGTCCGATCGTCGAGATCATGACGATCAACTTCCTGCTGGTCGCGATGGACCAGGTGATCAACCATGCCGCCAAGATCGGCGCGATGTTCGGCGGCGAGGCGCGCTGTCCGCTGGTCATCCGCACGCCCAACGGCGCCGGCAACCAGCTGACCGCGCAGCACTCCCAATCGTTTGAAGGTTGGTTCGCGTCGACGCCCGGGCTGAAGGTGCTCGCCCCCGCATCCCCCGCCGACGCCAAGGGGCTGCTGAAGGCCGCGATCCGCGATGATGACCCGGTGCTCGTCGTCGAGAACCTGGCGATCTACAAGGAGCGCGGCGAGGTGCCGCTCGACCCCGACTTCGTGACACCGATCGGGCTTGCCAACGTCGCTCGCGCCGGATCCGACATCACGCTGGTCGCCCACTCCTACGCCACCGTGCGCGCACTGCACGTCGCGGAGCGCCTGCAGCGCGACCACGGCATCAGCGCGGAGGTCGTTGACCTGCGGTCGCTGCGCCCGCTCGACGTCGAGACGGTCGCGGCATCGGTCGCGAAGACGAGCCGCGCGGTGTGCGTCGAGGAGGGCTGGCCGACCTACGGCGTCAGCGCCGAGCTCGCGGCGCGCATCCAGTACGCATGCTTCGACGACCTCGACGCGCCGGTCGAGCGCGTCGGGATGGCCGAGGTGCCGATGCCCTACGCCAAGGAGCTCGAGAACGCGGCGCTGCCGAACGAGCAGCGCATCGAGGCGGCGGTGCTTGCAACGCTGGGACGCAGCGCATGAGCGAGGTCGTGATGCCTCGCCTCTCGGATTCGATGGAGGAAGGGACGATCCTCAAGTGGCTGAAGTCGTCCGGTGACGAGGTCCGTCTCGGCGAGGCGATCGCCGAGATCGAAACCGACAAGGCGACGATGACCTACGAGGCCGACGCCGCGGGGTTCCTGCAGATCGTCGCCGCCGAAGGCGAGACCCTCGCGATCGGCGCCGTGATCGCCAACATGGTGGCCTCGCCGGGGGAGGCGGCCGCGCCGCTCGCCGAGCCTGCCGGCGCCGTGGTGGCCGCGACCGCTCCGCCGGCGCCGGCGGAAGCCGCGGCGGCGGCCGAGCCTGAGCCGGTGGCAGCCGCGGTTGCGGCCGCCGAGCCCGAACCCGCCCCGGCGGCCGCCGCGACTGCGGCGCCCGGGGGGCGCGTCAAGGCGTCGCCGGTGGCACGACGGATCGCCGCCGAACTGGGCGTCGATCTGGCGCGGGTGGTCGGCAGCGGACCCGACGGGCGGGTCGTCAAGGCCGACGTGGTGGCGGCTGGCAACGGCGCCGCGGCCGCCGCACGGCCGGCGCCCGCCGATGCCTCGGGACCCGGCGCGAAGGGTGCCGTCGAGGTGATCGAGCCCAACCGCACGCAGCAGCTGATCGCCCGGCGGATGGCGAGCGCGAAGGCGACGATCCCGGAGTTCCAGGTCACCGTCGAGGTCGATGCCGAGGCGGCGTTCGAGCTGCGCGAGCAGCTGCGCGGACAGGCCGAGCCGCTGCCGTCGCTCAACGACCTGGTGATCAAGGCGTGCGCGCTCGCACTGCGGGTGCACCCGGGCGTCAACGCCGCCTACGTCGATGGCCACTTCGAGCGCTACGGGCGCGTCAACATCGGCATGGCGGTGGCGAGTGAGGGCACGCTGGTCGTCCCCACGGTCTTCGACGCGGACGTCAAGTCGCTGACGGAGATCGCGCTCACGACGCGCGAGCTCGCGGCGAAGGTGCGCGACGCCACCGTCAGCCCGCCGGAGCTGGCAGGGGGCACGTTCACGGTCTCGAACCTCGGCATGCTCGGCGTGGCGCGCTTCACCGCCGTGATCAACCCGCCGCAGGCGGCGATCCTGGCGGTCGGAGCGGCGAACCCGCGCGCCGTGGTCGGAGCGGACGGCAGCGTGACCGCGCGGCGCGTGATGGAGCTGACGATCTCGGCCGACCATCGAATCGTCTACGGCGCCGACGCAGCCGACTTCCTCGCCACGGTGCGCAAGCGGCTCGAGCGTCCCGCCGGGCTGTTGCTCTGACCGCGCTGCACGCGCACGACATCGCGCACCTGCGGGCGCCGAACGCGGGCCCCTACACGCTGACCGGCACCAACAGCTGGATTGTCGGGCGCGACCCGGCCTACGTCGTCGACCCCGGCCCCGCGCTCGCCGGGCACCTCGACGCGCTGCTCGCCGAGGTCGGCGCGCGCGGCGGGCTCGGCGCGATCCTGCTGACCCACGACCACCGCGACCACAGCGGCGGCGTGGCCGAGCTGCAGGCGCGAACCGGCGCGCCGCTCGCAGCGATGCGCGCGGATGCACAGATCGCGCTCACCGACGGCGCCGTCGTCGGGCCGCTGCGGGCGCTCTCGACGCCCGGGCATACGCCCGACCACCTGGCGTTCCTCGCCGGCGGTGTCTGCTTCACCGGCGATGCCGTGCTCGGCGAGGGCAGCGTGTTCATCGCCGCCTATCCCGGCGCGCTCGCCGGCTATCTCGGCGCGCTGCGGCGCCTGCGCGAGGAGGACCTCGAGCTGCTGGCGCCCGGACACGGGCCGCTGATCACCGATCCGCGGGCGAAACTCGACGAGTACCTGGCACATCGCCTGGAGCGCGAGTGCAGGGTGCTCGAGGCGCTCGCGGAGGGGCTGCGAGACCGCGACGAGTTGCTCGAGCGCCTCTGGCCGCAGCTGACGGTCGCGCTGCGGCCCGCCGCGGCATCGACGCTCGAGGCGCATCTCGCGAAGCTCGCCGACGAGGGGCGGCTGCCGAAGGACTGAGCGAACCCGGTCAGGGTCGCCAGGGATCGGTCGGGTCCGTGGCGCCGGCAGCGATCGCGGTCGGGCCGGTCGGCCCGGTTGCCGTGCTCGCCGCGGTGGCGTCGAGGGATCCGCCGATCGCCCCGGTAGCCCCGGTGGCGCCGGTGGCGCCGCTGTCGCCGGTCGTCCCGGTCGCACCGTCCGGCGAGGTCGCACCCGAGGAGTCCGTCGATCCGCTCACGGCGCCCGCGGCGCCGATGCCGTTGACGGTGGTGGCTCCCGTGGCGGCGGTGTCTCCGCTCGCGCCGGTTGACCCCGTCGCGCCGCTGGCCCCGGTGTCGCCGCTGATCCCGGTCGGACCGCTCGCCGCGGTCGGCCCAGTGGCGCCGGTCGGCCCGGTGTCACCGGTCGCCCCGCCGGGCAGCGCCGCTCCGCCGGCGGCCTGCGGGTCCTTGCCGGGGGCCGGCGCGGAGCTTGGGCCGGCCCGGGTGCCGGCCGCCTGCGACACCGTCTCCGAGCGGCCGACCGGCGGCGTGGCGGACAGGATCCGGCGGTCTGGGCATGCGCGGGCGGCGGCGACGAGGGCGCGATCACCGCCCGTCCGGCGGTGGTGATCAGCGCGGCGCAGCACACCGCGACGGCGATCTTGGTCGCGGTCGCGCCGGCGATCGCGCCGCCGCCGGCGATCGCGCCGCCACCGCCGGCCGCGGCCGCTCCGCCGCCACCGCCGATGCCAAACAGCACGCCGAGCTGACCCAGCGGCCCGGTCGGCGTCAGCGCTGCGAAGCCGCGCCGGACGCGCTTCAGCTCACCGCGGTAGGCGTCGCAGCTCGAGCATTCGGCGCAGTGACGACGGGCGCGCCCGCTGATCCGCACGCTGCGGTCGGCCGCGCCGATCAGCTCGTCGCGGATATCACCGCAGGGCGTGTCGCGCGCGCTGGCGAGGTCGATCAGGCCGGTGCGGGCGCGCAGCAGCAGCGATTTCACCGCCGGCACCGAGACGCCGAGCGCGCTGCCGAGCTCCTCGTAGCTGAGGCCCTGCAGCTCGCGCATCAACAGCGCCGAGCGCTGCTGGCTCGGGAGCAACTGGACGTCGGCGACCAGCCGACTGAGCGCGGCGCTGCGTTCGGCGACGGCCGGCGGCTCGGCGGACGCGCGAGCAGCGCTGAACGCCGGCTCGGCATCGGCGGCCAGCTCGCTCGGCACCGGACAGGGGCGGCGCAGCTCGTCGATGCAGCGGTTGTGGGCGATGCGATACAGCCAGGCCCGCAGCATCACCGGTCGGTCGTTTGACCGCAGCGCGCGGTAGGCGCGCATGAAGACGTCCTGCAGGGCGTCCTCGGGGTCGCTGATCGCGCCGTGCAGCATCTGGCGCGCATAGGCCAGCAGCCGCGCGCGGTAGCGATCGTGGATCGCGCGAAACGCGTCATCGGAGCCGGCGCGGAAGAGCGCGACGAGCTGCTCGTCGGAGCGCACGCGCAGAAACGTGGCCGAGAGCGGGGCGCGGCTGCGGGTCAGGCGTGTTGGGAGAGCTGAGGCTTCCACGCGCGGTGAGTCCTCGGATCGACTCTGATCCACTCTAACGGGCCCATCAGCGCGAAGTTCCGCTCATCCGCGGGCCGCGATACTCTCGCGGCGATGCCCGCCGCCCCTCGAAAGCCCGTCGCGGGGCGGCCGCCTGCGAAACCGGCATCGTCGCGGCGGCGCACCGTCGCCCCGCGCAGCAACGCCGGTCCCCCGATCACCCCGTCGCAGTGGAACGGCTCGCCGTTCCCGCCGATCGCCGACTACGCCTTCCTGTCGGATTGCCACAGCGGGGCGCTGATCGCGCCCGACGGATCGGTGGAGTGGCTGTGCCTGCCGCGCTTCGACGCTCCGAGCGTGTTCGGCGCGCTGCTCGATCGCAGCGCCGGCGCGTTTCGTCTCGCCCCCTACGGCGTCGAGGTCCCGGCCGGCCGCCGTTACCTTCCCGGCACGAACGTCCTCGAGACGACGTGGATGACGCCGACGGGCTGGCTCGTGGTGTGCGACGCGATGACGATCGGGGACTGGCACGGCAGCGAGCCGACCGGCGCCCACGTGCGCCCGCCGACCGACCAAGACGCCGAGAACCTGCTGGTGCGCACGGTCGAATGCGTGCAGGGCGAGGTGCCGGTCGCGCTGGTCTGCTCGCCCGCGTTCAACTACGGCCGCGAGCCCGCACGCTGGAAGCCGGTCCCAGACGAGCCGGACTACGCCCTCGACGCCACCGACGGCAAGACGACGGTTCGGCTGCTGAGCGACATGCGGATGGGAATTGAGGGACCCAGCGCCCACGCTCGTCACACGTTGCGCGAGGGCGAGCGGCGCTTCTGCGCCCTGTCGTGGACCGCGGGGCTGGGCGGGCCGCGAACCCACGATCAGGCCCACGCGCACATGGTCCGCACCGCCCACTTCTGGCGCGAATGGCTCGCCGCGGGAACCTATCCCGACCATCCGTGGCGGGCCTACCTGCAGCGCTCGGCGCTGGTCCTGAAGGGGCTCACCTACTCGCCGACCGGTGCGATGATCGCTGCGCTGACGACCTCGCTGCCGGAGGCGCCGGGCGGGGAGCGCAACTGGGACTACCGCTACTGCTGGATGCGTGACGCAACGTTCACGCTGTGGGGTTTGCACGCCCTCGATCTCGACTGGGAAGCCAACGACTTCATGGAGTACCTCGCCGACCTGCAGCGCAACAAGGACGGCTCGCTGCAGATCATGTACGGGATCGGCGGTGAGCGGAGCCTCAAGGAGACGACGCTGCGCCACCTCAAGGGCTACGTGGGGTCGCGACCGGTGCGCAAGGGCAACGGCGCCTACAACCAGCGCCAGAACGACGTCTTCGGCGCCGTGCTCGATTCGGTCTATCTACACACCAGGCGCCACGATCACGTCCAGGATCGACTGTGGCCGGTGCTCTGTGACCAGGTTGCCTGTGCCTCGCGGGTGTGGCGGCGCCCGGATCAGGGGATCTGGGAGGCTCGCGGCGCGCCGCGCCACTACGTGTCCTCCAAGCTGATGTGCTGGGTCGCGCTCGATCGTGGGGCGCGGCTCGCCGAGCTGCGCGGCGAACCCGAGCTCGCCACGCGCTGGCAAGCGGGCGCCGAAACGATCCGCGCGGACATCCTCGCGCGCGGCGTCGACGAGCGCGGCGTCTTCGTCCAGCACTACGACACAACGGCGCTCGACGCATCGAACCTGCTGATACCGATCGTGCGCTTCCTGCCGGCCGACGACGAGCGCGTGCGCGCGACGGTGCTCGCGATCGCCGACGAGCTGAACGACCACGGGCTGGTGATGCGCTACCGCACCGAGCAGACCGACGACGGCCTGAGCGGGGAAGAGGGAACGTTCCTGATCTGCTCGTTCTGGATGGTCTCGGCGCTGTCGGAGATCGGCGAGCGCGAGCGTGCCCGCACACTCTGCGAGCGCCTGCTGTCGCTCGCTTCGCCGCTCGGGCTCTACGCCGAGGAGCTCGACGCGAAAAGCGGCCGCCACCTCGGCAACTTCCCGCAGGCCTTCACCCACCTCGCGCTGATCAACGCCGTCGCGCACGTGATCAACGACGGCGGCTGAACCAAAACGTGCGTCGGGTGACGCGGCGGCACGGCCGTGTCATCGTGTAGCACTGACATGTCCGACACGCGGGAAACCGACACCACCCAGGGGCCGCATCTACCGGATCCGGTGCCGAGCCTGCGCCGCGCCGGCGCGATGGATCCGTGGGATCGCCCGCGCTCGACGGCGACGCCATTCGACGACCGGGTCGCGCGCACGTCGCCGTTCCCGCCGATCGCCGATTACGCCTTCCTCTCCGACTGCCACACCGCGGCGCTGGTTGCCCCGGACGGCACCGTCGAGTGGCTCTGCCCGCCGCGCTTTGACTCGCCGAGCGTGTTCGCGGCGATCCTCGACCGCGGCGCCGGCGGGTTCCGGCTCGGTCCCTCGGGGATGGGCGTCCCGGCGGGCCGCCGGTACGAGCCGGGCACCAACGTGCTCGAGACGACCTGGCAGACCCCGACCGGCTGGGCCGTCGTGCGCGAGGCGTTGATCCTCGGTCCGTGGCGTGCGCGCGAGATGGGCTCGGCGACGGCGCACACGCGCCCGCCGGCCGACCACGACGCCTACCACGTGCTCGTGCGCACGATCGAGTGCTTCCACGGCTCGGTGCAGGTCGAGCTGCTCTGCGAGCCGATGTTCGACTACGGACGGACCCCGGGGGTCTGGAGCCCGGTCGAGGGGGATCCGCACGCCTTCGATGCCGCCGGCGCCGGGCGGACGCTGCGCCTGCACAGCGACCTGCAGCTGGGTATCGAGGGTGGTTCGGCGCGCGCGCGCCACCGGCTCGTGAAGGGCGACCGGCGCTTCTGTGCGTTGTCGTGGTCGCGGCTGCTCGACGGTCCGCAGAGCTACGCGCAGGCCGCCGAAAGCCTCACCTCGACCGCCGAGTACTGGCGCAACTGGCTTGACACCGGCGACTTCCCCGACCACCGCTGGCGGGCGCAGCTGCAGCGTTCGGCGCTGGTCCTCAAGGGGCTGACCTATGCGCCCACCGGCGCCGTCGTGGCGGCCCCGACGACCTCGCTGCCGGAGACGCCGGGCGGCGAGCGCAACTGGGACTACCGCTTCACCTGGATGCGCGACGCGACGCTCACGCTGTGGGGGCTCTCGTCGCTGGGGCTGAGCTGGGAGGCCGACGACTTCATCCAGTACGTCGCCGACCTCGAGCGCAACACCGACGGCTCGCTGCAGATCATGTACGGCGTCGGCGGCGAGCGCGACCTGACCGAGCACACGCTCGACCATCTCACCGGCTACGAGGGGGCGCGCCCGGTGCGGATCGGCAACGACGCAGCCAGCCAGCGCCAGAACGACGTCTACGGCGCGGTGCTCGACTCGCTCTACCTCCACACCAAGCAGTACGGGCACAGCTCGCAGCGGCTGTGGCCGGTGATCGAGGCGCAGGCCGATCGTGCCGCAGCAGTCTGGCGGGAGGCCGACCACGGCATCTGGGAGGCCCGCGGAGAGCCACGCCACTACGTCTCGTCGAAGCTGATGTGCTGGGTCGCCATGGACCGCGCCGCCCGGCTCGCGGCGCGACGCGGTCGCGAGTCGCTCGCCGATCGCTGGCGAGAGGTCGCGAACGAGATCCACGCCGACATCTGCGAGCGCGGCGTCGACGAGCGCGGCGTCTTCGTCCAGCACTACGACACCGTGGCGCTCGACGGCTCCAACCTGCTGATCCCGCTTGTGCGCTTCCTGCCGGCGGAGGACCACCGCGTGCGCGCGACGGTGCTGGCGATCGAGGACGAACTGACCGAACAGGGGCTCGTGCTTCGCTACCGCCCCGACCAGACCGACGACGGGCTCGCCGGCGCGCACGAGGGCTCGTTCCTGATCTGCTCGTTCTGGCTGGTCTCGGGGCTGCTGGAGATCGGCGAGCGCCGCCGCGGACGCGCGCTCTGCGAGCGCCTGCTCGCGCTCGCCTCGCCGCTGGACCTGTTCGCCGAGGAGCTCGACCCGCTGAGCGGGCGCCATCTGGGCAACTTCCCGCAGGCGTTCACCCACCTCGCGCTGATCAACGCCGTGCTGCACGTGATCCGCGACGAGGAGGCGGCCCCGCTCGGCGTGTAGGCCGCCGCGCCGCGACGCCGGCCGCGCGCCGCAGGCGCCGTGGGTCCGCGAGCCGCTGACCGTGGGTTGGCGCCGGCGAGAGGGCCTCTACACTGCCCGTGGGAGGCGAGCGAGAGGAGCGCGTGGATGCCCTACTTCAACGATGAGCAAGAGGTCTACCGATACCTCGGCCAGCTGTTTCTCGATCTGCTCGCCGACGAGGAACTCGCACCGCAGTTCCGCACGGCCAACACGGTCGTGCAGTACCGCTACCACAAGCCGGACTCGCAGATCACGGTCAAGTTGCTCGAGGACGAGGAGGGACAGGTCGACCTGGGCGAGACGCTGCTCGAGCCCGAGGTGATCATGACGATGGACGCCGACATCGCCCACCGCTTCTGGCTCGGCAAGGTCAACGTGACGATGGCGCTGGCCAGAGGCCAGATCAAGGCGAAGGGACCGGTCGCGAAGATCCTCAAGCTCGTGCCGCTCGTCAAGCCGGTGTTCCCCCGTTACAAGGCCCAGCTCGAGGCGGCCGGGCGCCAGGATCTGGCCGAGGCCTAGCTGTGCCGGGGCGCCCAGCGACGGCGTGGCCGCCGGCGCCTGACGAGCGAGCGACCGCCGGAAGCCGCTAGCGTGGCGGAGCCCGCCGATGACCGTCAGATGGTGGGCTTCAAGGACTACTACCAGTTCACCGCGCCGACTCGGGTGATCGCCGGGCGGGGCCTGCTCGGGTCCGCCGGTGTCGAGTTCGCCAAGGAGGGCGCACACCGCGTCCTGCTCGTCACCGACCGGGTGATTCGCGCGACCGGGCTGATCGATCGCGTGGCCGACGGTGTGACCGCCGGCGGCCTCGAGCTGACGGCGATTTTCGACGAGGTGCCGCAGGACTCCGGCGGCGCCGTCGTCGCGGCGATCGCGGCACTCGCCACCGAGACGGGAGCCGACGCGTTCCTCGCCGTCGGCGGCGGCTCGGTGATGGACAGCGCCAAGGTTGCCAATGTGCTCTTCACGCACGGCGGCGAGGCCCGCGACTGGGAGGGCTTCTACGGCCTGCCGCGCGCCGGCGACGGCGGCGGACGCGCGCTCGAGCTGGCGCCGCTGGCGTGCATCCCGACGACCGCCGGGACCGGCTCCGAGGTCAGCTTTGCCGCGGTGATCAAGGACCGCGAGGCGCGCGTGAAGTACCAGATCGCCGACTTCCCGCTGATCCCGCGGCTGGCGATCCTCGATCCAGCCGCGACCGCCACGCTGCCGCCGGCGATCGCGGCGGCGACCGGCATGGACGCGCTGACCCACGCGATCGAGGGCTACGTCTCGCGCGATTGGAACCCGCACGGCGACGCCTGCGCGCTGCACGCGCTGCGGCTGATCAGCGCGAACCTCGAGCGGGCGGTACACCACCCCGACGACGAGACGGCGCGCGGCAACATGCTGATCGCCGCGTCTTTGGCGATCGCTCCGACGACTTCCGGGGCGCTCGGCATCGCACACGCGCTCTCGCATCCGTGCGGCGCCTGCTACGACGTGCCGCACGGGATCGCCAACGCGATCAATTTGCCGGTGAGCATCGAGTACAACGCCGCCGGCGGCGAGGACATCGCGGCGCGTTATCGCGACATCGCCGAGCTGCTCGGCGTGCCCTCCGCAGGCGACATCGGCGAGCTGCTCGCCGCGCACGTCCGCGAGCTCGTGCGCTCGCTCGGCCTGCCGACCCGGCTGTCGCAGGTCGGGGTGCCCGAGTCGGGGATCGCGCTGCTCGTCGAGGGCGCGATGGGCGACGCCTGCACGCTGGTCAACCCGCGCGCTCCGAGCGCCGAGGAGCTCGCCGCGTGCTACCGGCGGGCGCTGTAGGCGCGGGGCGGACCGCCGGCCTGCGCCGTGCCGCACACGACGCTGTGGGCCTCAGCGCGCTACTTCGGGCTCGGCGCCTGACCTCGAGGAGCCCAGCGCCTGTGCGAGCACGTAGTCGAGGCCGGCCTGGCTGATCGGCTTGCCGCTGTAGTAATCCATTCCCGCCGCGAGGCAGCGGTCGGTGTCGCCCGGCATCGTACTGGCGGTCATCGCGATGATCGGGGTGTGTCGGTCGCTGCCCTCGCGGCGGCGGATCTCGCGGGTCGCCTCGTAGCCGTCGAGCTCGGGCATCTGGCAGTCCATGAAGATCGCGTCGTAGGGCGATCGCGCATGCATCTCGAGGGCCTCACGACCGTCGGCGGCCACCTCGACCAGGTAGCCGCGCTTCTCGAGCAGCCGGACCGCGACGAGCTGGTTGACGACGTTGTCCTCGGCGACAAGCACCCGCGCGGCGGCCGCAGCGACCGCGTGCTGTTCGGTTTCGGCGGGAGCACCCTCCGCTGCGCTCTCCGGACCCGAGCCGACCACCCGCAGGATCTCGTCGTAGAGCCGGGCCTGGCGAAGCGGCTTGGTGACCACGCCGTCAAGCTCGGCGATCGACGAAGCGGCCCGCGTGTCGCGGGCGGCGACCATCATCACGAGCGTCGTCGAGCTCAACACGGGATCGGCCTTGATCGCGACGGCCAGCTCGCCGCCGTTCATTCCCGGCATCTTGTAATCGAGCAGCGCCAGGGCGAAGGGATCCGCCGACTGCTGTGCGGCCTGCAGCGCGGCGAGCGCCGCCGGGCCGTCGGCCGCGGTCTGGACGCTCATGCCCCAACCGGCCAGCTCACGCTCGAGGATGCCGCGGTTCGTGACCTTGTCATCCACGACCAGCACCCGCACGCCCAGCAGCGCCGGGTCGGCGGGGGGCGGCGGCTCCGAGGGCGCGACGCGCAACGGCAGCGTGAACCAGAAGGTGCTGCCCTCGCCGCGGACGCTGTGCAGGCCTATCTCGCCACCCATCAGCGCGACCAGCTGCTTGGCGATCGCGAGCCCGAGCCCCGTGCCGCCGTAGCGGCGGGTGTTCGAGCCGTCGGCCTGGGCGAAGGACTCGAAGATCGTCTCCTGGGCGGCCGCCTCGATGCCGATCCCCGTGTCGACGACCTCGAAGCGCAACGGGTCGCCGTCGGCGTTCTCATCGCGGCCCCTGACGTTGACCGTCACCTCGCCGACCTCGGTGAACTTCACCGCGTTGTTTGTCAGGTTCGTGAGGATCTGGCGGACGCGGTTGGCGTCGCCCCAGACCTTCAGCGGCAGGCTCGGATCGACGGACGAGATCACCTCGACGCCGCGGCCGGGCTGGCCCACGGCGACCATCGATGCGACATCCTCGACCACCGTTCGCAGCTCGAACGGCTCGTCTTCGAGCTCGAGCTTGCCCGCCTCGATCTTCGAGAAGTCCAGGATGTCCTCGATGACCGCCATCAGCGCGTCGCCGGAGACGCGGAGCGCATCGACGTACTCTGCCTGCTCG
This sequence comes from uncultured Solirubrobacterales bacterium, assembly GCA_963833765.1. GTDB lineage: Bacteria > Actinomycetota > Thermoleophilia > Solirubrobacterales > Solirubrobacteraceae > Palsa-513. The sequence continues at coordinate 54,073 of CAWHZJ010000004.1, forward strand.
TCGCTGAGCTCGGTCTCCAGCAGCAGGCTGCTGATCCCGATCACGCCGTTGAGCGGGGTGCGCAACTCGTGGTTCATGTTCGCCATGAACTGGGACTTGAGCGCCGACGCCTCGACCGCCTTCGCCGCGGCGGCGCCGAGCGCCGCCTCGGTCTGCTTGCTCTCGGTGACGTCGCGGCCGATCGCCGCAACACCGATGATCTCCCCGCCGGCGTCGATGATCGGCGACAGCGTGGTCGCGACGACGACCTGCCGCCCGTCCTTGGTGACGCGCCGCGACTCGAGGGCCTCGACGCGCTCGCCGCGCAGGATCCGGTCCCAGTTTGCAGCCAGGGCCTCGCGCTCCTCGGGTGGGACGACCAGGCTTGGCGGCTGGCCGATCGCCTCCTCCGCGCTGTAGCCGTACAGCTTCTCGGCGCCGCGGTTCCAGCTGACGAAGACGCCGTCGCGCAAGCAGGCGGTGATCGCGTCGTCAGAGGCATCCAGGACGGTCGTGACGTTGCGCAACTCGGCCTCGGTCTGCTTGCGGTCGGTCACGTCGCGCGCGGTGCCGAACATCCTCCGCGCACCGTCGTGCTCGACGCTGACCTCGCCGCGTGACTCGACCACGCGCAGTTCGCCGTCGGGCCGGATGATGCGGTACTGGTGGACGAACGGCTGATGGTCCTCGCGCGCCGCGCGATGGGTCGCCAGCATGGCTTCGCGGTCATCCGGATGCGCCAGCTCGATGACGTCCGCTACGGTGAGCTCGCGCCCGGGCTCGACTCCGTAGATGCGGTAGGACTCACTCGACCACTCCACCGTGCCGGTGAGCAGGTCGCAGTCCCAGGTACCGACGCCCGCGATCGCCTGGGCTTCCAGGAGCCGGCGCCACTGGCGCTCGATCAGCTCTTCGGCCAGCTTGCGCTCGCTGATGTCACGCAGAATCGTGAAGTGGCGTCCCGGCGCGACGCGGGCGGTGGCGGTGTAGGCCATCGTCAGGCGCGAGCCGTCCTCGCGCAGCAGCTCGTACTCGCCCTGGTCGTGGCCGTTGAGCATGAACGTCGCCCACCTGCTCTCGATCAATTCGTCGGTCATCGGCGGAGTGAAGTCATCCATGCGCCGCCCGATCAGCGGGTGCACATCGATGTGGAGCAGTTCGTAGGCCGCGGGATTCGCGTCGACGATGTAGCGATCGTCATCGATCACGAAGATCGCGTCGAGCGACGCGGCAAACGCCGCAGCGAAGTAGCTCTCGCGCTCCGGCCCCCACGAGCCGGGCTGCTGCTCCGCGCGCGTGCTCACGGCGCCACGCTGCGCGCGCCGGACCGGGTCGTGACGCCGTCGAGCGAGGGCATCGCCTGCCGATTTGCGGGCTGCGCCCGCCGATATTGTTCGATCTCGCGCATCGCCGGCTCCGCATTGTGGGCCGGCAACTCATTCGGGAGGCCGGCGGTCGCTCGCCGCAGTGTTTCCCATCCGGGCCGCTCGCCCGGCGACCGAGAATCACGCCCGCGGATCAAGTGGTTATCGGCACGAACTTCGCGCAGCGTTAGCGCCAGATCCGCGACCTGCGCATCCGTCGAAACGTCCGTCCAGCGGCGGATCCCCGCCGCTGGATCGCCGCGACGCCGACGCGTAGCGCCGGAACGACCTCTAAGCTTGCGCCATGTCCACAGCGGCCATCCGGTCCGTCCAGCGCTGGCACTGCGAGTCCTGCGGCTACATCTACGACGTTGCCGACGGCGATCCCGACGGCGGGATTCCGCCGGGGACGGCCTTCGAGGACATCCCCGACACGTGGTTTTGTCCGGTCTGCGGTGCGCGCAAGCGTGACTTCACCCCCTACGACGACTGAACGTGAGCAAATCGGAACAGGCGGTACCGCCGGCACAGCGGGTGCTCGCGCGGCTGACCGGCGCACGGCTGTGCTTCGGCCGCCCGGTCGAGGTCAACGGTCGCACCGTGATCCCGGTCGCGAGCGTGCGGACGGCCGGGGGCTACGGTTTCGGCAGCGAGCCGGACGGACGCCAGCGCTCGGGCGGGGGCGGCGGCGGCGCGCTCGACGCGCGGCCGGTGGGGTTCATCGAGATCGCCCCCGAGGGCACGCGCTTTGAGCCGATCGACGATGGTCGTGCGGCGCTGCGCACGATCGCCGCAGGGTCCTTCGCGATGCTCGTCGTCGGCCGGGGGCTGATGCGGCGCCGGCACCGCGCGCTCAACGGAGCACCGTCGCGGCTGCGCCTGCGCCGTGGCGCTCAGGCAAGCCAGCGGTCATAGGGCAGCGCGGCGCCGGCGCTCGCCAGCGCCGCGGCGGTGATCGCGGGCACCATCGCGAGCGTGGCGACCTCGACATCCCCCCACCGCTCGATCGTCGTGCGGTTGGAGCGCTCGAGCACCCCGGGATCGGTGGGCCACGGTGTCAGCACGACAGCGCGCAGGTCGAGGCCGCCCGATCGCGCCGCCTCGATCGTGAGCAGCGTGTGGTTGATCGTTCCGAGCCCCGGTCGCGCCGCGACCACCACGCCAAGCCCGAGCTCGCGCGCGAGCCGGCGCACATCCCAGCCGTCGGCCAGCGGGACGAGCAGTCCGCCGATCCCCTCGACGATCACCGGGCCGGCGCCGCGAACGTCGTCGAGCAGCGCCGCGACGTCGATCGCCTGTCCGGCGAGCTCGGCGGCGAGGTGGGGCGAGACCGCCGGACCGTAGCGGGCCGGGGACACGGTTTCGGGCCGCTCGCCGCTCAGCGCCGCGAGCAGCTCGTGGTCGCAGGGCGCTCCCCGATCGCCGTCCTCGTCGAGGCCGGTGATCACCGGCTTGCGTGCGCGCACGGCCTCGCCGCGGGCGCGCAGGCTCGCGACCAGCGCGCCGGCGAGGATCGTCTTGCCAACGCCGGTGTCGGTAGCGGTGACGAAGCAGCCGCGAAGCACCGTGTGCTCCCCGGCGCCGGCCACTACGCGGCGCGCGCGACGGGCTCCGCGGCGTCTGGAACCGGGCCGAACGTCACGCCGACCTCGAGCGCGGCGTCGCCGAGCGCGGCGACGGCGCCGGCGAGCTCGGTGGCGGTGTGGGACGCCATCACAGTGAGCCGCAGACGAGAGCTGCCGGCGGGCACCGTCGGCGGACGGATCGCCTGGACGAAGACGCCGCGTGCGAGCGCAGCCTCGGACAGGCGGACGGTGGGCTCGGCATCGCCGACGATCAACGGGACGATCTGCGTGCGCCCGCTCCGCGCCGGCATTCCGGCGGCGACGAGCTGCCTGCGCAGCAGCTCGGCGGTGGACTGGAGCTTCTCTGGCCGCAGCGGCTGCTCGATCAGCAGCTCGAGCGCCGCCAGCGCGCCCGCGGCGGCGGGCGGTGACGGGGCCGTGGAGTAGATCAGCGAGCGCGAGCTGTTGACGAGCAGCTCGATGATCTCGCTGCGGGCGCAGACGTAACCGCCGTAGGAGCCGAGCGCCTTGCTGAGCGTCCCGATCAGCACCTCGACCTCGCCCTCCAGCCCGGCCTCCGCGATCGCTCCGCGGCCGCCGGGGCCGAGCGTGCCGGTTGCGTGGGCCTCATCGACGACGACGCGTGCCCCGTGGCGGCGGGCCAGCGTGACGATTCCGGCGAGCGGTGCAACGTCGCCGTCCATCGAGAATACGGAGTCGGTGACGATCACGTCGCCCTCGCGTCCGCGGTCGCGCAGCGCCCACTGCAGGTGTTCGAGATCGCAATGGTCGTACACGAACGTGTCAGCCCGCGCGAGCCGGCAGCCGTCGATGATCGAGGCGTGATTGAGCGCGTCGGAGAAGATCGTCTGGCCGGCGCGCCCGAGAGCCGTCAGCACGCCGATGTTCGCGAGGTAGCCGGAGCCGTAGAGCATGCACGACTCGGTGCCCTCGAACTCCGCCAGGCGGCGCTCGAGCCGTTCGTGGATCGTCATCGTGCCGGACACCAGGCGCGAGGCGCCGGCGCCGACACCCCAGCGCATCGCCGCGTCGGCGGCCGCCTCGCGCACCCGCGGATGGTCGGCGAGGCCGAGGTAGTTGTTCGAGCACAGCAGCAGCACGGGCGTCCCGTCGAGCATCACGCGCGGGCCCTGCGGACCGCTGATCAGCCGCGTGTGGCGGTCGAGGCTCGCCTCGTGCAGCTTCGCCAACTGGGCGGCGATGTCGTTCACGGGGCCGGCTCCGGGGTCCGTCTCGACCGGTAGCGCAACTGCGTCGAGGGGTCCCACAGGCGTACCTGCAGCTCGCTGTCCGCGTCGAGGTAGCGCTCGATCACGTCGGGGCTGTCGCCGTCGAGCCAGCCGGACCGGTTGTCGGGACGCGGATTGGCGCCGTTGTCGGGCTGGCGCGCGACGTTGAGCCCGTGGAGCTCGAACATCTCACGATCCTCGGCCGGCGTCGCGCCCAGAGCGGTCAGGAAGTTGCCCATCATCACACCGTTGAGTCCTGCTCGGACGGCCTTCGGCGCCAGTTCGCCGAGGTTCTCGATACGGCCGCCGCAGAGCCGGAACAGCGCCTCCGGGAGGATCAGGCGGAAGATCGCGACCCACTTGACCGCCTCCCAAGGGTCCATCAGCTCGCGCTCGCCGAACTTCGTGCCCGCGCGAGGGATCAGCAGGTTGATCGGGACACTGGTCGGGTTGATCGCGGAGAGCTCGAACGCCATCTCGACGCGTTGCTCGCGCGTCTCGCCGAGGTTGAGGATCCCGCCGACGCAGGTCTCCAGACCGGCCTCGCGGACCGCTTCGATCGTCCGCAGCCGCCCCTCGTAGCGGACCGTGCTCGAGACCTCGGGGTAGAAGCTCTCGGCGGACTCGACGTTGTGATGCACGCGCTGGATTCCGGCCTCGCGCAGCGCCTTTGCGCGCTCGACGGACATGTGCCCGATCGAGGCGCAGCGCTTGAGGTTGGTGTGCTGGGCGACCAGGCGTGCGCCGGCGAGCACCTTCTCGAAGTCGCGCTTGGACAGACCCTGGCCCTGGGCGACCATGCAGAAGCGGTGTGCACCCGCCGCCTCGGCGGCCCGCGCGTGCTCGAGCATCTGCTCGGGCTCCATCATCGCGTGCATCGGCGTGTCGGCGTCGGCGAAGCGCGACTGGGCGCAGAAGCCGCAGTCCTCGGCGCAGCCGCCGGATTTCGCGTTGACCAGCGAGCACATGTCGGTCGAGTCGCCGAAGCGCTCGACCCGCGCCTGCCAGGCCCGCTCGATCAGCGCCTCGATCTCGCCGTGGTCGCTCAACTCGCCGAGCTCGAGCGCTTCCTCTCGCGTGATCAACGGGGGCATCGCCGGCTCCGCACCCTACTCGAGCACGACGAGCGTGTCGCCTTCGTGCACGGCCTGACCCTCTTCGCAGCGGATCTCCGTCACCGTGCCCGCGTCCTCGGCCTCCACCGGCATCTCCATCTTCATCGACTCCAACACGACGACCGTGTCGCCCTCGGCGACCTGATCGCCGACCGCGCACTCGATCTTCCAGACAACGCCCGTGATATGCGCTGGAACCTCGGCCACGCCTGCGGACAATAGCTTCCGCTCCCGACGTGCCCGCGGAGCGGTCGACCCCCCGCGGCCGCTCGGAGCGGGGATCGTTCGATTGTCGGGATAAGCTCTGCAGCGTGAGCGAGAAGCTCTCGACCCTGAAGCCGCAGGTCTACACGGACCCGCGGCCCAAGGAGCACTTCGACCGCTTCCACGCGCGTGCGCGCGCGCGCGCACCGAGCTTCGTCTACGACCTCGTGCGCGTGTTCAGCGCGCTCTACGCGGTGACGCTGCTGCGGGCACGGGTGATCGCTGCGAAGAACGTTCCCGAAACCGGAGCGGCGATCCTGGCACCCAACCATTTTTCCTACATGGACCATTTCCTGATCGCCATCTTCATCCGCCGCAAGGTGCGGTTCATGGCGAAATCGCAGCTGTTCACCAAGTGGGCGCAGTGGGTCTATCTGCAGGGCGGTGTGTTCCCGGTGCGGCGCGGCGCGCGTGACAACGAGGCGTTCGTCACGGCGGAGACGATCCTCGAGCACGGTGGCGTGGTCGCGATGTACCCCGAGGGCGGCCGGTCGCGCACCGGCAACCTGGCGGAGCAGGCGAAGCCGGGGATCGGTCGGCTGGTGCTCGACAGCGGCGCGCCGGTCGTGCCGATCGCGATCCATGGCTCGGCGAAGATTCGCAACTGGAAGCGACTGCGGTTTCCGCGAGTGCGCGTGCAGTACGGCGAACCGCTGCACTTCGAGCGTGAGCCGGACGCGACCCGCGAACGCCAGCAGGAGGTCGCCGACGCGATCTTCGCCGAGGTGCGCGCCCTGTACGCACGACTGGGCGCCCGGTTCAGTGGCTAGCGACACGGCGCCGGCCACCCTCTACAGTGGCGGGATGACCGACAGGCCGGTGTGGCGTTGAGCGACGGGCCGTCCGCGACGCTGAGCGTCGCCGCGGTGCAGCTCAACGCGAGGGCGGACCGAGCGGCGAACCTCGCCGCGGCCGACCGGCTGGTCCGCGAGGCAGCCGCGCGCGGCGCCCGGCTGGTGGTGCTGCCGGAGAAGTGGCCGCTGCTCGGCAGCGGCCCCCAGCTGCACGCCGGTGCGGAGCCGATCGACGGGCCGGCGATGACCTGGGCCCGCGAGTGCGCGCGGGAGCTCGAGCTCGAGCTCGTGGCCGGGTCATTCACCGAGCTGGCGCAGGACGGAGTGCGGCACAACACCTCCGTGCACATCTCCCCCGACGGCGAGATCCGCGCGGTCTACCGCAAGATCCACATGTTCGATGTGACGGTCGAGGGGCTTGCCTACCGCGAGTCCGAGTACGAGGAGCCCGGCGACCAGATCGTCGTGACGCAGACCGACGCGGGCGTCGAGCTGGGCATGACGATCTGCTACGACCTTCGTTTCCCCGAGCTCTATCGGATCCTGGCGTTGCGCGGTGCGCGGGTGCTGCTGGTCCCTGCCGCCTTCACGTTGCCGACCACTCGCGACCACTGGGAGACGCTGCTGCGGGCGCGGGCGATCGAGAACCAGGCGTTCGTGATCGCCGCCAACCAGATCGGCGAAAACGAACCGGGGCGCTACAGCGGCGGTCGCTCGATGATCGTCGACCCGTGGGGGGTGGTGCTGGCGCAGGCCACCGACAGCGTCGGGGTGATCGTCGCCGAGCTGGATTTCGCCAGGCTCGACGCGATTCGCGCGTCGCTGCCCTCGCTGGCCAACCGGCGCGAAGCGGCCTACGACTGGCCCGTGCGCGCGTCGGCGCGATCTGATTGACTGACGCCGTGGACAACGACCTCGTCAAACGCCTGATGTGGTCGGGTCTCCTCGCTGGCCTGGGTGCCCTGTTCTCGGTCGTCTCGAGCAGAACCGCCGCGGTGATGTGGCGGCGGATCTTCGACGAGGAGCCACCGGAGTGAACGTCGGCTCTGATTACGAAGCGTCGACCAACGGCTCGCGTACGGCCGAGCAGGCCGCCGCGTCCGCCTCGCCCGCCGGCCTGGAGCTTGTCCGCGGCCGGCCTGAGGTGCTCGTCGGCGCGGCGTTCGTCGGCGGCGTCATCGCGGCGTTCCTGCTGAGGCGCCTTGGCCACTGAGCAGGAAGAGATCCCGGCGAACATCGCTGCGGCGATCACGGAGATCTCCGAGCGCGCGACGCTGCTGATCCGCGACGAGATCGAGCTCGCCCGAGCCGAGATCGGCGCGAAGGTCGGCAAGCTCGTGACCGGGGCGATCGTCGGGATCGCCGCCGGGGTGTTCCTCGCCGTCTCGATGCTCTTCCTGCTGATCGGGCTCGCCTGGCTTGCCTGGTTCGAGCTGTTCCCGGCCGGCGAGTTCTTCTGGGGCTTCTTCGTCGTCGCCGGGCTGCTGGCGGTGCTTGGCGTGCTCGCCGGCTGGCTCGCCGCGCGCGCGCTGCGGCGCGGTTCGCCGCCGTCGCCGACGATGGCGATCGACGAGGCACGCAAGATCCGTGAGGCGGTCGGCCCGCGCGAGGACGTCGCCTGATGTCGGGACGCTCGCCTGAGGAGATCCGCGCGTCGATCGAGGCCAACCGCATGGCGCTCGCCGTCTCGATCGAGAAGCTGCGCGGCGAGGTTGCCGAGATCACCGACTGGCGCAAGCAACTGGACGAGCATCAGCGCCCGGCGCTGATCGGCGCCGCGCTCGCCGGCTTCCTGCTGGGGGGCGGGTTCGCCGTGTTCAGGCGCCGGCGCCGCTAGTCGACGCCGCGCGCTGCGCTGCGCTCAGCGCAGCAACCGGGCCGGCACCCCGCCGACGCCGATCAGTCCGGGACCGGTGTAGGTGCCGATCACCGGACCCACCTCGGAGACCCACATCGGTTCGCAGCCGAACAGCTCGCGGCCGCACTCGACGAGCGCGGCGGCCCGCTCAGGGGCCTGGATGTGCTGGATGACCCAGCCATCGGCGCCGTCGTCGCGGCGCATGCGCAGATAGTCGACCATCCGCTCGAAGGCGCGGGCCGATGTGCGCACGCGCTCGACCGGCGTGATCTCGGCCTCGAGCGAGAGGATCGGCTTGATCTTCAGCGCGCCGCCGAGCCACGCTTGCGCGCGGCCGACGCGACCCCCGCGCTGGAGATACTCGAGCGTGTCGATGCAGAACCAGATCGCCAGCGCAGCGCGCGCCTCGTGAGCGCGGCCGAGGACCTCGTCCGCGCCGGCGCCGGAGCGGGCCGCGGCCGCCGCGGCGAGCACGACGCAGCCGAGGCCGCCGCACGCGGTCTGGGTGTCGAAGACCTCGATCCGCCCGCCGCCGCCGCCGCGTTCGTCGACCAGCGCCTTGGCCTGCGCCGCGGCGCCGACCGTGCCCGAGATCCCACCCGCGAGATGGATCGAGACGATGTCGCTGCCGGCGGCCAGCAACGGCTCGTAGACCGCGAGGAAATCGCCGATCGACGGTTGCGAGGTGGTCGGCAGCTCGGCGGTGTCGCGCAGCCGCGCGTAGAACGCGTCGTAGTCGGTGATCTCGCTCTCGCGCCGCGTACTGTTGCCGTCGCGGACGTAGAGGCTCACCTCGTGCACCCCGGCGGCGACGATCAGCTCGCGCGTCGTGTAGTGCGTCGAGTCGGTGACGATCGCGACCGGCCGCATGAGGCCCGGACACTACTCCCGGCGTGCTCAGGCGTTTGTTGCCGCGCGAGCGACCGCGGTCAGCGAGTGCGGCCGGCGCAGCGCCGACCGCACTCGCCGCGGGCGCTCAGGACAGCCGGTTCTCGATCTGCAGCGGGGCGCCGTCGGCGACCGCCGGCTCGGCCGCGCGCGCCTGACTCTCGGCGCCGAGCAGTTCGGCGAGCTCCCCGCTCTCGAACATCTCGGTGACGATGTCGCAACCGCCGACCAGTTCGCCGCCGACGAACAGCTGGGGGATCGTCGGCCATTGCGAGAGCGTCGTGAGCTCCTGGCGGATGCGGGGATCGGGGAGGATGTCGACCGCGGCAAAGCGGGTGTCGAGCGCCTGCAGCGCACCGACGGTTCGCGCGGAGAATCCGCACGCCGGCGCCTCGGGCGTTCCCTTCATGAACAGGATGACGTCGTTGTTCGCGATCGCATCTGCGACGGCCTGGCGGATCGGGTTGTCGTGCTGATCGGTCATGGATGGTTCCTCGCTGGCTGGTGAGTCTTCAATGACAGGGCATGGATCGGACCGCCGATCTCCGCGCCGAAGATCTCGTAGACGAGGCGGTGCTGTTGGATGCGCGAGAGTCCTGCGAAGGCGTCGGCGACCACCGTCGCGCGGAAGTGATCGCCGCCACCGGTCCAGTCCTCGACCTCCGCCTGGGCACCCGGTATCGCCGCCTCGATGCGGGCCTTGATGGTGGCTGCGTCAGGCATCTCCCAACAAGTTTAGAGTACCCGTACGGCCCGCTATACTTTGGGAAGCAATGATCTCGATGACTGACAAGGGCGCGGAAAAGGCACGAGAGTACCTCGACGCGCAGGGCGCCGACGTCTCGGTTGCGGGCCTTCGGGTCGGCGTTCGGGGCGGCGGCTGCTCGGGCTTCCAATACCAGCTCGCGTTCGACGAACAGCGCGCTGACGACCGGGTCTTCGAGAGCCATGGGCTCAAGCTGCTGGTCGAGCCGGCGGCGCTCGAGCTTGTCGACGGCTCCCAGATCGACTACGTCGAAGCGCTGACCGGCGCGGGCTTCAAGGTCGAGAACCCGAACGTCGTTGCGGCCTGCGGCTGCGGCAGCTCGTTCCGGGTCGCCGACCAGGAGTCCTGCTCGCCGGTCTGAGGTGGGAGCGCGGCGTGGCCGCGTCCGGGGGTGTGGTCATCGGTGCAGGCGGCGGTCCGCGCGGCGCTGGCGGGTGCGCGTGAACGAGGCCTGGCACCGTGCGAATCCGATGCCGCCGCGGGCGACCCTCGGCCAGCGGGTCGCGTGGCATCGTGAGCATGCGCGCGCCTGTGGCTGCCGGCGGCCGCCGCCCGACATCGCCGCGTTGCTCGCGCGCGAAGCCGAGCACGCGGAGCCGCCCCAGGATCGCCGCTGAAAGCGGGCGAGCAGCGGCCCTGCGCGCTGGCTACTGCGGCGGTGCGTCGATCGAGCGCCAGAGGTACAGGCAGGCCGCCGTGCGGTAGGGCCTCCAGGCCTCGGCGATCGCGACGACCTCGGCGGGGGTCGGCAGCTCCGCCAGCCCGTAGGTGATCTGGACCCCCTTGCGAATCCCGAGGTCGCCCGGGGCGAGCACGTCGGGACGCTCGAGCTGGAACATCAGGAACATGTGCGCGCTCCACTCGCCAATTCCCTTCACCGCGACCAGCTCGGCGATCACGGCGTCGTCGTCGAGCTCGTCGAGCCGGTCGAGTTCGAGCGACCCGTCGAGCACGTGCTCGGCGAGTGAGCGCAGGTAGGTGGTCTTCGAGCGCGACAGGCCGCCTGCGGCGCGCAGCTCCTCCGGGTTGGCGGCGAGCACCTCCTCCGGGGAGGGCGGGCGACCGCCGAAGTGCGCGAGCACACGCTGCCAGATGGCCTGCGCAGCCCGGGTCGACAGCTGCTGGCCGACGATCGTGCGGACCAGGCCGGCGTAGTACTCGCCGGGGCTCGGCCGCGACGGCCGTCGGCGGGCCGGCACCGTGCCGAGCCGATCGATCAGCGCGGCGAGCACCGGATCGGCGGCGCGCAGGTGCACTGTCGCCCGGTCGTCAGCCATCGCCGTCGCTCCCGACCGCCGCGAGCAGCTCCTCCAGGCGGGTGAGCTTGACCCGCGGGCGTCCGGCCGGCTCGCCCAGCCCGCGCTCGTGGCGGTCGATCCGATTCCACGCGGCATAGTCGACGAGCTGGGGCTGGCGAGTGCGGACGAATTGCTCGAGCGCCGCGTCGCTGATCGGCGGCGGGTCGAGCAGCCGGCCGGCGGCGAGGTCCTCGAGCAACCGGTCGACCGTGTCGTTGGCGTCCTTCTTGTTGGTGCCGATGACACCGCTCGGGCCCCGTTTGGCCCAGCCGACGACGTACTCGCCGCGCCGCACGCGCCCACCCTCGTTGGTGATCAGCCCGCTCGCGGCGTCGAAGGGAACGTCCGCGAGTGGCGTGCCGCGATAGCCGATCGCGCGAAACACGGCCTGCGCGGGAAGCTCGAGCCGCTCGTCGGTCGCGCGCGCGCGCAGACTTCGATCCGCGCCGGCCTCGAGCGTGTTGCGCACGAGGCTGACTGACTCAACGCGATCGATGCCGTTGAGCGCGGTGGGGGAGAGCAGGAAACGCAGCGCGACCCGGCTGCGTTTGCCGGCCGGCGGCTGCGTCGAGTACGCGCGGAGGATCTCGACGTTGCGCCTGGCGGTGGCGTCGGCGTCGGGATCGGCGAACGCGTCGGCGAGCGCGAGCTCGGACGGGTCGACGAGCACGTCGGCGTCGGCCAGGTCGCCGAGCTCACGCAACTCCGGGTTCGTGAAGGCGGCCTGCTGGGGGCCTCGGCGGGCGACGACCACGACCTCGCGCACACCGCTGCCGGCCAGCACGTCGAGCGCGTGATCGGCGATATCGGTGCCGGCGAGCTCGGCGCGCGTGAGGACCAGCATCCGGGCGACGTCGAGCGCCACGTTGCCGGCGCCGATCACGACGACGCGCTCACCGCCCAGCTCGAACTCGTGGTCGCAGAAGTCCGGGTGCCCGTTGTACCAGCCGACGAAGTCGGTGGCCGAGTAGCTGCCGCGGAGTTCCTCGCCGGGGATCCCCATCGTGCGGTCGGTCGGCGTCCCGACCGCGTAGACGATCGCGTGGTAGTGGCTGCGGTAGTCGGCGAGCGTCAGGTGCTTGCCGAACTCGACGTTGGCGAACAGCCGCAACCGCGGGTGCTCCGCCGTGCGCTCGTAGAGGTTCGTGACCGACTTGATCTTCGGGTGGTCGGGCGCCACGCCGGCGCGGACGAGGCCCCACGGGGTGGGCAGGCGCTCGTAGAGGTCGACGTGCACCTCGGGTGCGGTGTGGCGCAGCAGGTGCCCGGCGGTGTAGCTGCCGGCCGGCCCGGATCCGATGATCGCGACGCGAACCTTGGCGTCGCCGGGATCGCTCATCCGCGCGGGCCCGACGTATCGGGCATGCGAACTGTGTGTCTCACGCGGCCATGCGGTGGCATTCTTAGAATCGCGAGTATACGGGCGGACACCGCGCCGCTACCATGACGGCGATGCGGATCGCCCTCGTCTCGCCCTACTCGTGGACGTATCCCGGAGGCGTCACCCGCCACATCGAGGCGCTCGCAGACGAGCTCGCGGCGGTCGGGCACGAGCCGCGGATCCTCGCCCCGTTTGACCCGGACGACCGGCTCAGCGTGCGGCTGCATCGCGGAGCCCGCCCGCAGGCGCGCGAGCAGCCGGCCAACGTCGTCTCGCTGGGTCGCACGATCGGGCTGCGCGCCAACGGTGCGGTGTCGAACGTGGCGCTCGCTCCGTCCGCGGTGGCGCGCATGCGCCGGGAGCTGCGCGACGGCGACTACGACGTGGTCCACGTCCACGAGCCGATCGTGCCGGTCGTCGGCTGGGACGCGGTCGGCTCGAGCGGCCTGCCGCTCGTCGGGACCTTCCACACCTACTCGACCAACCGGCTGACCAACAACCTTGGGAATCTCGCCGGCGCGAGGCGGCGGTTCAACCGCCTGCATGTGCGGATCGCCGTGTCCCGTGCCGCCGCCTGGACCGGCGAGCGTTTCTTTGGCGGCCACTACCGCGTGATACCCAACGGTGTGGCGGTGCCCGATCGGATCAGCCGCGCCGCTGCCGGGATGCCGACTGAGCAGCAGCCGTTGCGCCTCGCGTTCGTCGGCCAGGCCGTGGCCCGCAAAGGACTCCCGGTCGCGCTGCGTGCGTTCGAGGCGCTGCGCGAGCACGTGCCGGTGACCTTCGACATCATCGGCGTCGAGCGCGCGCAGCTCGAGACGATGCTGGCGGACCTGCATGGGGTCAACGCGCTCGGGAAGGTCGGCGACGCCGAGAAGACCGCGGTTCTTGCGGCGGCCGACCTGCTCGTTGCCCCGTCGCTCGGCGGCGAGAGCTTCGGCATGGTGCTGACCGAGGCCTTCGCGGTCGGCACCCCGGTCGTGGCCTCCGATATCGCGGGGTACAGCGATGTCGTGCGAAGCGGCCTCGACGGCGTGCTGTTCGGTCGCGGCGACGCGACGGCGCTCGCGCAGACGCTGCTCGAGTTGGCCTACGACGTTCCCCGACGCCAGGCGATGTCGCTGGCGGCCGCCGAGCACGCCCACCGATATGCCTGGCCGCTCGTCGCCGCCGAGGTGCTGAACGCCTACGAGGACGCGATCGCGATCCCCGAGCCCCGCGGGGCGATCGCGCGCGCCGCCGTGCGCATCGGGGCACGCGGCGCCGACCTCGCCGAGCGCCGCCCGGCGCAGCGACGCCTGCCCAGCCTCGAGCGCGACGAGCGCACCCGCCGCGAGCGGACCGTCACCGCGCTGCGGCGCGCCGCCATCGCGATGGTCGGCGCCGGCGCCGTCGCGGCGGCGGTGCTCGCCGTCGAGCAGATCGGCCCGGGACGCATCGCCCGGGCGCTGGTGACCTCCCAGCCGTCGTGGGTGCTCTTCGGCCTCGCGCTGATGTGCGCGGCGATGGCCGCGCGCGGCATCGCCTGGCACGCGATTCTGCGCGCCGCGCTGCCTGGCTCGAGGGTGCGCCGCGCGGACGCGATGCAGGGAACCTTCATCGGCGTGCTGATGAGCGCGACATTGCCGGCGCGGCTCGGTGAGCCATCGCGCTCGCTGATCGTCGCACGCCGTGTCGGGCGGCCAACCGAGACCTTCCCGATCGTGCTCGGGACGATCGTCTCGCAGACGCTGCTGAACCTGCTCGCGCTGGCCGGCCTGGGCGCGGTGATGTTCACCAGCGTCGACCTGTTCAACGGCCGCCACACCGCGCTGATCGCGGTCGCGGTCGGCCCGGCGGTCCTGGCGGCGCTGATCCTCGCCGCGCCGCTGATCCTGGGCCGCCGCGGCGGGCCGTCGCGCTCGATGCGCCTGGAGGCCTTCCGAACCCAGTTGCGGCTGGTGCTGATCCGCCTGCGCGCCGGGATGCGGGTGTTCCGCGAGCCGCGCCTCGGGGCGATCGCCGTCAGCGCCCAGCTCGGCGCCTGGATGCTCCAATGCGCCTCCTGCTACGTGCTGCTGATCGCGCTCGGCCTCGACCACCGCGCCGGGCTCGCGGCCGCGGCCGGGGTGTTGTTCGCGGTCAACGTCACCGCCGTGCTCCCGGCGGCGCCCTCGAACGTCGGTGTGTTCCAGGCGGCCTGCGTGGCCGTGCTGGCAGGTGCCTTCCACGTCTCGACGGCCGACGCGATCGCCTACGGAATCGTCCTGCAGGCGATCGAGGTGACGACGGCGGTGGTGATGGGCATCCCGGCACTGCTGCGCGAGGGCCTGTCGTGGCGTGACGTCAAGCTGCGCGCGATGCACACCACGCCGGTGACTCTGCAGGCGCCGGAGGTGCGTGGCGCCGGCGCAGCAACGATCGTCTGAGCGGACGTCGCGCGCCCTTTCGCGGCAGGCGATCGGGCGCCGGCGGCGTAGCTGAACGCATGTCCGACGCCTGGGTCTACCTCCTGCGCTGCGCCGACGGCTCGCTCTACACGGGCTGGACCGTCGATCTGGAGCGCCGCCTGGCCTCCCACACCGCAGGCGCCGGAAGCCGCTACACGCGCTCGCGGCTGCCCGTCGAGCTGGTCGCCAGCTTCGCGATGGCCGACGCGAGCGCCGCGCGCCGCGAGGAGGCGCGAATCAAGCGGCTCCCGCGCGCCGCGAAGCTCGCGCTCGTGACGCGTCCTCGTCAGCGAGCCGCGGACGGACGCGACTGAGGTCGCGGTCGAGGCCGCGGCACGTCTCGCGACGGCTACTTGATGAACAGCATCTCCGAGTACTTCGGCAGCGGCCAGAGGTCGTCGGCGACGACGCGCTCCAGGCGGTCGGCGATCGCGCGCACGCCGTCCATCGCCGGGACGACCTCATCGCGCATGTAGAGCGCGTGCTTGAGTCCGTCGACGTCCGGGTGCGGGGCGTTCACGCGCTCGAGCGCGACGATCGCCTCGACGAAGCGTGTCACGAGCTCCGCGGTTTCCTCGATCAGGCGGTCCACGCCGGCCTCACGCAGCTGGGCGAGGTGACGCAACGCGGCCGGCAGCAGCAGCGTGCGCGCGATCGACGCGGCGGTCTCGGCTTCGATGTTGAGCTTCACCGAGTACTGCTCGATGAAGACCTCGTAGCGGGCTTCCAGCTCGCGCTTGCTCAGCACCTTGAAGCGCTTGAACACCGCGATCGTCTGACGCTCGATCAGCCACGGCAGCGCGTCTGCCGTCGAGCGCAGGTTCGCCAGACCGCGCTTCTGCGCCTCCGTGTGCCACGACTCGGCGTAGTTGTCGCCGTTGAAGACGATCCGCCGGTGCGTCTTGTAGGAGTCCCTGACGATCCCCAGGATCGCCTTCTCGAGGCTGGCGCCACCCTTCAGCGCGCCGTCGAGCTTCTCGGCGAGCTGATCGATCGCATCGGCGACGATCGTGTTGAGCACGGTGTTGGGGAACGACGGCGACTGGCTCGAGCCGAGTGCGCGGAACTCGAACTTGTTGCCGGTGAACGCGAACGGGCTGGTGCGGTTGCGATCGCCGGAGTGCAGCGGGAGCGGCGGCAGCACCGGCGTGCCGAGCCCGAGGAACGACCCCGGCTTCGAGGTGCTCGCCTTGCCCTCCGCGATCGCCGAGAAGATCCCCTCGAGCTCTGAGCCGAGAAAGATCGAGATGATCGCCGGCGGCGCCTCGTTGGCGCCGAGGCGGTGATCCTGGCCGATGCTCGCGATCGAGGCGCGGAGCAGTTGCTGATGGGTGTCGACCGCCTCGATGACCGCCGTGGCGAAGAGCAGGAACGACAGGTTCTCGTGCGGCGTGTCGCCCGGCTCGAGCAGGTTGTTGCCGGTGTCGGTGCCCATCGACCAGTTGTTGTGCTTGCCCGAGCCGTTGACGCCGGCGAAGGGCTTTTCGTGCAGCAGGCAGACCAGCCCGTAGCGCCGGGCCGTGTTCTGGAGCACCTGCATCGTCAGCATCTGGTGGTCGCAGCCGACGTTGGTGCCCTCGAAGACCGGCGCGATCTCGTACTGGTTCGGCGCGACCTCGTTGTGGCGGGTCTTGACCGGCACGCCGAGCTTGGCCAGTTCAACCTCGCTCTCGAGCATGAAGGCCAGGATGCGCTCGGGGATCGAGCCGAAGTAGTGATCGTCGAGCTCGTGCCCCTTCGGCGGCTTGGCGCCGAACAGCGTGCGCCCGGTGGTGACGAGGTCAGGCCGCTCGAAGTAGTACTGCTCGTCGATCAGGAAGTACTCCTGCTCGGGGCCGACGGTCGTGAAGACGCGCTGGGACTCATGATCGCCGAGCAGCCGCAGCGCGCGGAGCGCCGCCTCCGAGAGCGCGTCCATCGAGCGCAGCAGCGGGATCTTGTGGTCCAGCGCCTCTCCCGTCCACGAGGCGAAGGCTGTCGGGATGCACAGCAGTGCGCCATTGGTGTTCTCGAGCAGGAACGCCGGCGAGGTCGGATCCCAGGCGGTGTAGCCGCGCGCCTCGAAGGTCGCCCGGATGCCGCCGGTCGGGAAGCTCGACGCGTCGGGCTCGCCCTGGATCAGCTCCTTGCCGGAGAAGTCGGCCATCGCGGTGCCGTCGCCGACTGGGGCGTAGAACGAGTCGTGCTTCTCGGCGGTGGAGCCGGTCAGCGGCTGGAACCAGTGCGTGTAGTGGGTCGCGCCATTCTCCAGCGCCCACTCCTTCATCGCCTGAGCGACGGCGTCGGCCAGCGAGGTGTCCAGCTCAGCCCCGCGCGCGACCGTCGTGCGCAGCTGGGCGTAGACGTGCTTGGGCAGCCGCTTGCGCTGCTCGGCCGCGCTGAAAACGTTCGCGCCAAAGACCTGATTGGCGGTCTGGGTGAGGTCCCGGCCGCCGAGGCCCTCGCCGTCTGCGCTCCACTGAGCGGCGGAGACGTTGTGAATACGGGTCCGTGGCATCCGGGCGTCCTCCTGAGGGATCGTGGCTACTTGGCGACTGACCGGTTTCTCGCGCAAGCAACCCGTTGCGAGCAGTGCGGCGGCTGCACACCTTATGCGCTCGGATGCGCGCGGGACTTGTCCGCGTGGACAAAGCGCCGGCCGGGGGGTTCGCCCGCGCGTACGAGAACGCAGCGTGAGAACGCAGCGTGGCGCGCCGGATGCCGGCGCGCCACCGCCCCGCTCAGACGAGCACTTCGTCGCGTACCACGCCGCCGGGCGCAGCGCGACCGGTCGGTGTCTGCGCCTCGAGCAGCGCTGCGAGACTCCGGCGCTGACGGTCGGTCATCGAGCCGATCGTCTTGGTCTCCGTCATCGGGATGGCGGCGAGGAAC
The DNA here is from genome assembly GCA_963833765.1 of uncultured Solirubrobacterales bacterium. GTDB lineage: Bacteria > Actinomycetota > Thermoleophilia > Solirubrobacterales > Solirubrobacteraceae > Palsa-513. The sequence continues at coordinate 71,895 of CAWHZJ010000004.1, forward strand.
CGTCGCGCGCGGGTGTGCCCCCAGCGATGCTGGCTCATCAGGAGCTCGGCTACGGCCATGCTCTCCGCCTCCCATGGGGAGGCGAGGATCACGGCCGCGGCAGTCGTCTCGCCGTCCGTCACTCGGCGCTTCAGCTCGGCGCGCGCGAGGCGCACCTCATTGGCGCGTTGAAGGGCTCGCATATGCTGCGGCCCGTAGGCGATCACTGTCGCATTCATCTGGGCTCCCGAACGCTCGCGTTGACGAGCGCCAATCCGGTTGTGGGTTTACGCTGTACGCGCGAACGCGGGCGGGCCGCTCCGGCGGCATGACCGTGCTGCTGACCGTGGTCGTTGCACTCCTGGGAGTCACAGGGGCCCCTCTCAAAGCCCCCGGGCACCTCCGCGCCGAGCGTCCATGGAAGCTACGACAGCGGCGCGCCGTTGGTCAACGGATCAACAAGTACCGCGTTCGCTCGGAGCGAGGTTTTTCTCTCCGCAGGCCCTTGTGTGGACCTGCACAATCATCCTGACGGCCCGGGGAGCGGCCCGTGCTCGGCCTCGAACTCCCGCTTTACCGTCGCAAACGCGTCCAGCGCCCGGTCGATCACCGCTTCGTCGTGGGTGGCCATCACGCTCGTGCGAAGCAGCGCTCCGCCCGGCGGCACCGCGGGATGGACGGCGACGTTGGTGAACACGCCCGCGTCCCACAGCGCTCGCCACAGCAGGCCGGCCTGCCAGTCCTCGCCGACGCGGACCGGCACAATCGGCGTGATGATCGACTCCGGCGTGCCGGCGGCGCTGGTCACCGGCGAGGGCTCGACGACGTCGAAGCCGAGTTCGTGGAGACCGCGGTTGAGGTGCTGGGCGTTCGCGAGCACGCGGGCCATCAGCTCGCGGCCCTCCGCTGAGCGGATCACGCGCAACGCCGCGAGCGCGGCGCCGATCGCCGCGGGAACGCCCGAGGCGGTGAACAGGAACGCCCGGCTCTGGATCTTCAGGAACTCGATCACCTCGGCGTCCCCGGCGACGAAGCCACCGCAGGAGGCGAGCGACTTGGAGAAGGTCCCCATCCGCAGGTCGGTGAGATCCTCGACGCCGAGCAGTTCGGCGGTGCCGGCGCCACGCGCGCCGAGCACGCCGACGGCATGGGCTTCATCGACCATCAAGCGCGCACCGAAGCGTTGCGTGAGCGCCACGATCTCGCGCAGCGGCGCGATGTCGCCCTCCATCGAGAAGACCCCGTCGACGACCACGAGCACGCCGCCGCCGTCGCCGACGGCCTTCTCGAGCGTGCTCTCGAGTTTGTCCATCCGGTTGTGGCGGAAGGCCCTCAGCTTGGCGCGCGAGAGCAGCGCCCCGTCGAGCAGCGAGGCGTGGTCGGCGGAATCGACGACGACGGTGTCAGTCGTCCCGAGCAGCGTCCCGAGCGTGCCGACGTTGGCCTGCTGACCGGTGGTGAAGACGATTGCGTCCTCGGTTCCCATCCACTCGGCGAGCTCGTGCTCCAACTCGAGGTGCAACGGCGTCGTGCCGTTGAGCAGCCGCGATCCGGTCAGCCCGGTCCCGTAACGGGCCAGCGCGTCGCGTGCACCGGCCATCACGCGCTCGTCGGCGGTCAGCCCGAGGTAGTTGTTGGAACCGAGCATGATCCGCGGTTTCCCGTCCATCTGGACGATCGGCATCGCCGGGGACTCGACCTCGTGGAAGTACGGCAGCAGGCCGTGTTCGCGGGCTGCGCGCATCAAGGCAACGCGCTCGTGGTCGCGGATCTTGGCGAAGACGTCGGGGGGCTTGTCCATGTAGGCTGGGTCGGGTGAGTCTCGAGATCCGGCCGGTCGCCGACAAGCGCGACCTGCGGCGCTTCATCGCGCTCCCCTCCTCGCTTTATCGTAACGAGCCGCGCTGGATCGCGCCGCTCAACATGGACATGCACAAGCGGCTCGATCGCAAGGGCAATCCGTTCTTCAAGCATGCCGAGGCGGAGTACTTCCTCGCCTGGCGCGACGGGCAGCCGGTTGGGCGTGTCACCGCCCATCTCGACCGCCGCTTCAACGAGTTCCAGGGCAACGACTGGGGGATGTTCGGCTTCTTCGAATGCGAGGACTCGCGCGAGACGGCCCACGCGCTGCTCGGCGCCGCCGAGTCCTGGCTGCGCGAACACCAGCGCGACCGGATGGTCGGTCCGATGGACTTCACGACCAATGACGAGTGTGGCCTGCTGATCGAGGGCCACGAGCGCCCGCCGATCATCCTCTCGAGCTGGCATCACCCGTACTACCAGGCGTTGCTCGAAGGCGAGGGCCTCGAGAAGGCGATGGACCTGCTGATGTGGAGCCTGCACATCAGCGGGCGCTCGCGGGTCCGCGACGCGATCTGGCGGATGGCCGAGAAGGTCGAGAGCGAGCACGGGATCGTCTGCCGCCCGATGCGCAAGCGCGACCTCAACGCCGAGGTGTCGCGTTTCCTCGAGGTCTACAACGCCGCCTGGGAGCGCAACTGGGCGTCGGTGCCGCTGACCGAGGAGGAGGTCCACCACTACGCCAAGGACCTCAAGCCGGTGCTCGACGAGAACTGGGCCTATCTCGCCGAGCGCGTGGACACCGGCGAGGTGGTCGGCGCCGCGCTCACGCTCCCAGACTTCAACCAGGTGCTCGCGCATCTCAACGGCCGCCTGCTGCCGTTCGGCTGGGCCAAGGCGCTCTACTACCGCGGCAAGATCGACGCCGTGCGGGTGTTCGCGCTCGGCGTCAAGCCGGAGTACCAGCACACCGGGATCGCGGCGCGCTTCTACCAGATGCACTTCGACGCGGCCGAGCGCACGCCACAGAAGGGCGGCGAGATGGGCTGGATCCTCGAGACCAACCGCTCGATGAATCGCGCGATGGAGGGCATGGGCGGCGAGATCGTGCGCCGTTTTCGCGTCTACGAACGCAGCCTGGTGTGATCTGCGAGACTTGCACGACGTCGGGTGAGAGAGAGCTGTGATGGGCTACGAGCAGTCCGCATCGATCGACTCCTCCGTCGAGGAGCCCGAGGTCGTCGACGGCGTCCTGGTCGTCGCCGACGTCCGCGCGGTCGAGGTGGCGCGCCAGGGTCCGCCGCCGTTCGTCCAGGTTGCCGCGGTCGCGGCGACGGGGTTCGTCGCCGGTGCGGCCACCGCCGCGGTGCTCGGCCGCCACTTCGCGCGCGTGCAGGCGCGCCGCGCCCCGAGTGTCGCCGCGACGGCTGCGCCGGGCGCTCCGCTGCGCCGGCGTGAGCCTTCGCTCGAGGTCGTCGCGTCGAGGACCTTCGTCGTCGACGTCCACACGCTGGCGCGCCCGTAGTGGCTCGGGACGGCACGGCTCGCCCGTCGCCGTGAGCGAACGCGACGGCGCGGCGGGCACGTCCGCGCCGCGCGCTTCAATGGCGCGCCGTGCGTGAACTCCCTGGAACCTGCGAGCGGCGCGTCGAGCTGACGCCGCGGTGGCCGCTGCGCCTTCCGGGGGGCGGGGCCGACGGCGTGCTGCGCGCCCGCGGCGGCGTGCTCGAGCGCCTGTTGCACATCGAGGGGCGGCCGGTCGTCGTTCGCGCCGCACAGCCCGGCGCCCACAGCGTGCTGATCGGCGCCTGGGGCCCCTCCGACGGGGCCTGCGAGCTGGCGCTCGAGCGGATGCGGTTCGCGCTCGGGGTCGATGACGATCTGTCGGAGTTCCACGCCCGGTTTCGTTCCGACGCGCTGATCGGGCGGCTGGTGCGCCGGTTTCCGTGGCTTCGCCCACGACGGCGCCCGGAGCCGTTCGAGGCGCTGGCCTGGGCGATCTGCGAGCAGTTGATCGAGTACACGCGCGCGGTCGGGATCGAGCGGCGGATCGTTCGCCGGCTCGGCCCCGCGCTCGCGGACGCGCGCACCGCCGTGGGGACGGGCGGTGCGCCGTTGCGCGACGTGCCGAGCGCCGCGGTGCTCGCGGGGACTGCGCCGGCGCTGCTCGAGTCCTTCGATCTCTCCGCCGGTCGGGCGCTCGCCCTGCGGCGCGCGGCGCGCGAGGTGGCCTGCGGCCGCGTCGATCTGCACAGCCCCGACCACGAGCGTGCGTGGCGGCGCCTGCGCGCGGTGCCCGGCATCGGCAGCTGGACCGTCGAGTGTCTTGCCCTGCACGGCCAGGGGCGCTTCGATGCGCTGCCGGCAGGCGATCTGGCGTTGCGCAAGCTCGTCGGGCGGCTGCGCAGCGGGGATCCGCGCGAACGCGCGCAGGAGGCGGAGGTGCGCGAGTTCTTCGCTCCCTACGCCCCGTGGGGAGGGCTCGCGGCGACCTACGCGATGCGACTCGCCTAGGTCCTGCGGCCGGCGGCGCCTACGCGCCCTGCCCCGGCAGGAATTCGTCGGTGATCGCCAGGCCGGCGTTGCGCGCGTGGGCGAGCAGGCCGTTGCGGTGCATCCAAGCGCCGAAGGTCTGCCACGCAAGCGGATCCTGGTAGCCAAACGGCTTGCTGGGGTCGCTCGGTGCGCTGATCGGCAGGGTCAGCGCGAGCACCGCACGTTCGAATTGCGCACTCAGGCCGGGGTTGAGCTTGACGAGCGCGGCGATGGCCTTGGCCGGGTTGCTCTGCAGCGCGCGGTCACCCCGCGTCAGCGACTCGAGGAAGGCCCGCAGCAGCGGACCGTCGTGCTGGGCCTCACCGAGGCGCACGACGAGGACCAGCTGGCTGAAGGTCGGCACACCGGCCTGCTGGATCTCGAGCACCTGGGCGCGCTGGTGGGCGAGCTGGAGCGTGGCGGCGTCGATCGGCCACAGCCCGCCGAGTGCGGCGACCGCCCGGCGCGCGCGTAGCGCGGCGACGGGATCGCCGGCCACGACGAACCGGCGTACGCGTGACGGGTGGAGATGGGCGCTCGCGAGCGCTGCCGTCAGCTCGGCGGCGGCGAGCGGTGTCCGGCTGATCGCGATCGTGTGCCCGGCCAGCTGGGCGGCCGTCGCGATCGGCTGGCCGGCGAGCGAGACGATGCCGTCGAGCGGCTGGCGGATCAGCGCGCCGATCGCCACCAGCGGCGCGCCGCTGTCGCGCGCGGACAGCAACGCCGGCTCGGACACGATCGCGACCTGCGCGCTGCCGGACTCCAGCGCCGCCAGCGCGTTGGAGCCCGTCGGACGCTCGATCGTCACGTCGAGTGCTCCGAGCGCGAAGTCGCCGTGGGCCTGGGCCTCGAAGAGCGACGCGAACAGTGCGCTCGGCTGGGCGTCGATCGCCACCGTGAGCGCGCGCGGCGGCCCGAGCTTGATCCGGACGTGCACCTCACCGCACCCGGCGCACAGGGCGGTGCAGATCAAGCTCGCGGCGAGGAGCGCGCCGCGCCTGCGGAGCTCCGGGCGCATCGGCATCAGACCGGGCGCATGGTAGTCGTTATCGCGGCGCCCTGGGCCGGGGTCCACGGCCGCCGGCGGCGGCCCCGCGGTCTAGGAGCGCGTTCCGGTCAGCGCCTTGACGAAGTCCTCGAGCTGGCGCGTCGTCCAGCACTCGAACGCCGTGCAGTAGGGCGCGTAGGCGTCGATCACCGAGTCGCCGTAGTTCCAGTAGAGCCGGGGCTCGGGGTTCAGCCAGAACGTGCGTCCGGCCCGCGCGGCGATCGTCGCGAAGATGTCGGCGCGCGGATCGCGGCCGTTGGTGCGCGCGTCGCCGAGCACGATCACGGTCGCGCGCGGGTGCAGGTCGTCCTCGACCAGCGAGCGGAACTCCGACCAGACGCGGCCATAGTCGGTGTAGCCGGACACGTCGGCAACCCCGGCGTCGCTGGCGATCGCGTCGCTGATGGCCTTGAAGCTCCGCTCGCGAGCGAAGGTGTCGGTGACCTCCGAGATCCGCTCGATGAAGACGAACGAGCGCATCCGGCGAAACGAGTCGTGCAGCGCGTGCAGCACCGAGAGGAAGAACACCGATGCCGAGGTGACGCTGGTCGAGACGTCGCAGAGCACGTAGATCTCGGGCCGCCGCGGGCGGCGCGGGCGGTACTTGACGACGACCGGAACGCCTCCCGTCTGCAGCGAGGCACGCATCGTGCGGCGGATGTCGACGTGATCGTGGCGGTGCGAGCCGCGCCGCTCGACGCCATGGGTCGCCAGGCGCCGTCGCAGCTGAGCGACGACGCGGTGGACCGCTGCGAGGTCCGCAGCCGGCCCGCTCGGGAGCGCACGATCGAGGTCGCCGAGCGGACGCGAGGGCGGCAGCGCCTGCGTCCGCTCGATCTGGGCGCGCTCGAGCTCTCGGCGCAGGATCGCCTCGAAGCGCCGCAGGGCGTCGCGCGGCAGCCCCTCGCGGCGCGGGTCGCCGGGCGGGTATTCCGGCTGGGGGTCGCTGCGCAGGCCGAGCGCCCGCCGGATCCGCTGCACGTCGATGCCGACGACGCCGGACCCCTCGGTGGCACGGCCGATCGCCGCGAGCGCGAGTCGCGCGAGATCCTGCATCCGTCCCTCGTCGCCGGCGGCGAGCGCCTCGGCGATCTGCGCACGCAGCTGCTCGAGATCGATCTGCTGCGCCGCGTCGCCGCTCGCGCCGCCGCCACCCGCCTCGACGACCCCGGCGTCGATCGCCGCCGCCTCGGCGGCGCGGAAGAAGAACCGCTCGAAGACCAGATCGAAGACGCGGCGATCCTCCGGGGACTTGGCCAGCGTGGCGGCGAGGCCCTGCTGGAAGATCGCGCGATCGCGCCAGTCGAGCTCCGCCAGCACCGCGACGGCGTCGAGCAGCTCGGAGGTTCCGATCGCGACGCCCTCGGCGCGCAGCTGGTCGCCGAGCTCGAGCAGCTGCTGGTCGATGCTCAAGCGAGTGCCAGGCCGACTCGCTCGGCCACGAGCTCGATGTCGGTGCGGTGTTTGACGATCACCGACATCGTCTCGGTGAAGGTCGCCGCGTCGATGTCGCTCGCGCCGAGCAGCAGCAGCGCGCGCGCCCAGTCGATCGACTCGGCGATCGACGGGGGCTTCTTGAGGTCGAGCTCACGAACCATCGCCACCACCTCGACCAGCTTGCGCGCGACGGTGTCGGGGAGCAGCGGGGCGTGCAGTCGCACGATCGCGAGCTCGTGTTCGAGTGTCGGATAGTCGAGCCACAGATACAGGCAGCGGCGCTTGAGCGCCTCGGTCAGCTCCCGCGAGTTGTTCGACGTCAGCAGCACCACCGGCTGCGAGCTCGCCGCGATCCGCCCGAGCTCGGGGATCGTGATCTGGAAGTCCGAGAGCAGTTCGAGCAGCATCGCCTCGAACTCCTGATCGGTCTTGTCGATCTCGTCGATCAGCAGCACGACCGGCGCGGTGGCCGAGATCGCCTGGAGCAGCGGGCGCGCCAGCAGGAACTCCTCGCCGAAGATGTCGTCCTGTACCTCGGACCAGCCCGCGCCATCGGCCTCCGCCTGGATGCGCAGCAGCTGCTTGCGGTAGTTCCACTCATACAGCGCCTTGGCTTCGTCGAGGCCCTCATAGCACTGCAGGCGCACGAGTTCGCGCCCGAGGTAGGTCGCCATCGCCTTGGCCAGCTCCGTCTTGCCGACCCCGGCGGGACCTTCGACGAGCACCGGCTTGTGCAGGCGCGTGGCGAGGTAGGCGACCAGTGAGGTCGATCCGCCAGGGAGGTAGCCCGCCGCACGCAACCCCTCGGCGACAGCGTCCACCGATTCGGGAAGCGCGTCCATTGGCCGTCAATGATAGGAAGGTCCGAGCATCGAGCGGAACGTCAGGCGATCGCTTGCCCGCACGTCCGGGGGTCCGCGGTGTGACCCGGTTGGCTCAGCTAGTCGTTGCGAAGTTCGCGCGGCAGCTCGAAGGAGAGCTGTTCGGCGTCCTCGCGGGTGACCCCGCGGTGTTCGCGCTCGAGATCGTCCTCGCGCGGGAGGTCGTCGGGACGGGTCGAGCGCACGGTGGCCGGCACCGCGGCCGGCTCGTCGTCGCGCTCGCGGCGCGTGGCCGTGCGGGCCTGCAGATGGACCGTCGGGTCGTCGGCGAGGGCCGGCTCGACGCGATGGGAGCGCCGGATCCTCAGCCCGGTCCAGGCCAGCCAGATCGCCGCGAACAGGGCCAGGAAGATTCCCCACTGGATGCCGCTCGTGATCGCCACATCGCCGACCGCGCGCGTGCCCTGCTTGTCGAACATGCGGTAGACCACGAGCAGGCCGACCCACGCGCCGGCGACCATGATCACCGTGCCGTCGCCGCCCGGGAGATGGAACGCGCGGCGCTCGCCGCGCGCGAACAGCAGTGCGAGCACCCCGATGCTGACCAGCAGCACCGCCGCCTCCACGAACGAGAACGCGCCGTAGGCCGAGAGGCTGCCACTGGCGATGGTGTCGCCTTTCTTGAGCACCCCGGCCGGCGTCTCGCTGTACCAGGGCAGGAACATCGTGATCCACAGCGAGAGCGCTGCGAGCGCGCACACGCGCTGCTCGGGCGCGATCACCCGCCACGCCCGGAAGACCCGGGTCAGCGGCCCGGGCTTGCCGCGCGCGGCGGGCGGCTCGCCGGCTGCCATCACACGCTCACGGCGGCGGCGTCCGCGAGTCGCTCGCAGAGCAGCTCGGCGTCGGCCTCGCTGACGACGCGCAGCTGTCCCTGGAACGCCAGCTTCCAGTGCTCGCGCGGCCACTTCGCGATGTGCTCGAGCTGCCCGACGAGTGTCTCGGCGGGGATCCACGCCGTCTGCTCGAGGACCCATTCGGGCTCGATCGCGAACCGCCACGGGTAGGGATCGGCCTTGCCCGGCTTGCCGGGCCAGATCGGCGTGCGGTCCTCGTAGAGCTCACCGGCGATTCGCGCGCTCGCGGCGAACGCCATGACCCTCGTCAGATAGAAGACGAGCCGGTCGCCGGACTCCATCTCGAGCGCCTGGCGCCGGCGGCGCTCCTTGAGGCCGATCACCGTGAACTCGAGCGCGCGCGTCGCGGCGAAGTTCTCGGGTGAGCCGGTGAGGATCCACGTCCGCGCAGGCACCGACCGATTGTACGCGCGGTTCAGCCGGCCGGCTTGTGCCGCCGGCGGGCCGGCGGCGGCTTGATCGTCACCGTGGCGCTGCTCTCGGCACGATTGCCCGCCGGATCGACGGCACTGAGCGTCACCGTCCAGGCCCCGGCGTGTGGTGGTCGCCAGGTGAGCGAGTGGGAGCCGTGGCCGAGTTGCAGCGTGGTCTGGGAGACGACGCTGCTCGCATAGGACACCGCGAACGTGACGGTCGAGGGCTTGGAAAGCGTCATCTCGACATGCGCGAGCCGCGTGGCGCGCGTGCTCGCAAGCTGGGCGATCGTGATCACCGGGGGCTGCGTGATGTCGGCCTTGAAGGCCGCTGCCGCACGACAGTAGACGGCGTCGGGATCGCTCGTCGGCCCGGTCGTACCGGTCGTGCTCGTGGCGCCGGTTGCGCCCGTCGTGCCGGTGGTGCCGGTGGTGCCGGTCGGCCCCGTGGTGCTCGTGGTGCCGGTGGTGCCGGTGGTGCCGGTCGAGCCCGTCGCGCCGGTTGCCCCGCTCGTGCCCGTCGCGCCGGTCGAGCCGGTCGGGCCGACGAACGGCGTGCCGCCGGTGGCGGCCGTCGCCCCGGTGGCGCCGCTGGGACCCGTCGGTCCCGCTGCGCGCGTCAGCGCGCCGGGCGCGGCGAGCCCGAGGATTGCCAGCGCCGTCGGCGTCGTTTCGTGGGTTTGCGCGCACAGGTTGGCGAGAAACCCGGTGAGCAGCTCGTGGTAGCTCAAGGTCGAGTCGGAGTACTGGTCGTACTTCGACCAGTACCCGGTGTTGTACCTCGGCACGTCGATCCGCGCCTGCGCGTTGCCCGCCCGAAACAGCGTCGCGGCGCTGGTGTCGCCTGTGGCGGCCAGGTCGAACAGCCCGACCAGCGATTGGATGAAGGCGTTGATCACGAACTCGTGGGGCGCGAAGCTGTAGATCAGATATCGCGCACCGGCCGCCGTCGCCGAACGGATGCCGACCGGCGGCGCGACGCCGAAGATCCCGAGCGCCTGGTGTGCGTCGGCGAGGTAGGCGGGGTTCTGGAGCGCGACGCCGGCGCCGGCAAGCGCCTCCAGCGCGGTCCCCTGCGTGATCGCCGAGACCCACGGCGGCGCCCCGCCGTCGAAGGCGAAGTCCGACTCCCAGGCGATCCCGCCGCCGCGCAGCGCGGCGAGGCCGAGGGCCTGATCGAGCAGGCTGGCGAGCGCGGCGTCCTTGCGCTGGTCAAACAGCCCGTTGGCGGCGCCGAAGGTGCCGAGCCACTGGATCTCGATTCCCTGCCCGGGGTAGTACTCCCAGACCAGCCCGCTTCCCGGGAACCCGACACGCTGATCGGCGGCCAGCAGCGGGCCGCTGGTCCACCACTGGCGGTTGCGGACGAGCGTCAGGATCAGCTGCGGGACGCGCGACGGCGTCAGCCCGCCGGCGTGCGCGATCGCCGTGAGGTTCGCGAGCACGGCGCCGAGCTCGGCCTTGCGCGTCCCGCTCAGGCTCTTGTACGAAACGCGGGCCGCGATCCAGCTCGCGCGGTCGGCGGACGCCGTGGCGGCAGCCAGTTCGCCGCTGGCGGCGAGCGCCGTGAGCGCCTGTGCGAAGGTCAGCCCCGGCCTGGCCGCCGGACCCGCCGCCGGGGCCGCCGGGGTCGCCGTCGAGCCGGCCGCTGCGGGTGTTGCGACGGCGCGCACACCCCCGGTCTCGAGCACCAGCGTGAGCGGTGTGTAGGGGAGCGGGCCCCCCTGCAGCGGGTGCGGATCGGCGCCCACGCCGGCCGCGCCGCAGAGGCTCACGAGCGTCGCTGCAGCGCCCGCAAGCGCGAACCGCCGCACACCTCGCATGCTAGCCTCAGTGGTCATGAATCACGCCGGCAGGGCATCCCGGTTCAAGCTTCGACGCCTCGCCGCGATTCCCCTCGCCGTTGGCGCCGCCGCCGCGATTGCGGCCTGTGGCGGCGGCGGGCACACCCCGAAGTCCACGACGATCAAGGCATCTCCGGCGTCGCTCGTATCGCAGAGCTTCTCCGCCAGCGACGCGATCAACTCCGGCCAGGTCGCGCTGAGCGTCGCGCTCAAGCTCGACGGCATCGCGCAGCTCGGGTCCAAGCCGATCACGCTCGACGTCTCGGGGCCGTTTGAGCGCAGCGCCGGCCACCAGATCTCGACCGATCTGGCGGCCACGGTCTCGATCGCCGGGTCGACGGCGAACCTTGGCTTCGATGCTGTCAACAACAAGCTCTACGTCGGCATCGCCGGCACGTTCTATGAGCTGCCGGCCAGCGTCACGCCCAAATCCTCGCTCGGCGCGACCGGTGCCAGCGGCATGCTGTCCGCGCTCGGGATCAACCCCAAGACCTGGCTGACCGACCCGCACATCGTCGGCACGGCGGACGTCGGCGGCGTGACGACAGAGCACCTGACGGCGCAGGTCAACATCGCCAACGTGCTCAACGACCTGTCGAAGGTCGTCGCCAGCACCGGGTCCACGGGCGCCGGCGCGACGAGCAACACCGCGCTGACGCTCGTCGAGTCGGCGATCAGCTCGGCGCAGGTCGACATCTACACGGGTGTCACCGATCACATCGTGCGCAAGTTCGACCTCGCGATCGACTTCACGGTGCCGCAGATCGCCGCCGCGGCGCTCGACGGACTCACCGGCGGCTCGCTGAACCTCGATGTCACGCTCACCCAGCTGGGCCAGTCGCAGACGATCACCGCGCCGGCGAATCCGCAGCCGTCGTCGAAGCTGCTCAACGGCGTGTTCGCGCTCGAGAGCCAGTTCGGCTCGCTGGCCTCGCTCATCTCCGGTGTCTCCGGCGCCTCCTCCGGCGGCTGACGGCTGCTCGACGCTGGTGCCGCCGCACCGCTCGCGTGCCCGCCGGCCCACCGCCGCGCGATGGTCGACTTCACGCTGACCGACGAGCAGCTCGCCCTGCGCGAGCTCGCGCACGACTTCGCCGAGAAGGAAATCCGGCCCGTCGCCTGGCAGTACGACCGCGACAGCACCTTCCCGCAGGCGATCATCGAGAAAGCCTGGGAGCTCGGCCTGATGAATACCCACATCCCGGAGCACTACGGCGGGCCTGCCATCGGCTACCTCGACGGCACGATCATCGAGGAGGAGCTCTCGTGGGGCTGCTCGGGCATTCAGACCTCGATCGGCTGCAACAACCTCGCGATCACCCCGCTGCTGGTTGCCGGGTCCGACGAGCTCAAGCAGACCTACCTCGGTCGGCTGGTCGACGCGCCGCTGCTTGCGTCGTTCTGCCTGACCGAGCCCGACGCCGGCTCGGACGTCGCGGCGATGAGGACGCGCGCGGTGCGCCGGGGCGAGAAGTACGTGATCAGCGGTTCGAAGTGCTTCATCACGAACGGCGGCTACGCGAACTTCTACACCGTGTACGCCAAGACCGATCCCGACGCTGGGCACCGCGGGATTTCCTGCTTCGTCGTGCCACGCGACGCCGGCGTTGTCGTCGACGGACACGAGGACAAGATGGGCCAGCGCGCGTCGAACACCGCGACGATCAGCTTCCCCGACGTCGAGATCCCCGCCGACCATCTGATCGGCGAGGAGAACGCCGGCTTCAAGATCGCGATGATGACCCTCGACCGCACCCGTCCCGGTGTCGCGGCGATGGCGACCGGTATCGCCCGCGCGGCCTTCGAGTTCGCGGTCTCCTACGCGCGCGAGCGGGTTCAGTTCGGCGTGCCGATCGCGGCCCACCAGGCGATCCAGTTCATGATCGCCGACATGGCGACCGACATCGAGGCGGCTCGGCTGCTGGCGTGGAAGTCGGCCGTCCTGCTCGATCAGGGCAAACGCAACACGCTGCTCTCCTCGCACGCCAAGCGCTTCGCCGCCGACGCCGCGATGCGCGTCGCGACCGACGCGGTCCAGGTCTACGGCGGCTACGGGTTCATCAAGGACTATCCGGTCGAGAAGCTGATGCGCGACGCAAAGATCATGCAGCTCTACGAGGGCACCGCCCAGATCCAGCGCATCGTGATCGCGCGCGAGGTGCTGGATCCGGACCGCGCCTGATCGAACGCTCGATCGGCGGCAACCAGTGAGCCGCGGCTGGGCGGGCGCTGCTCCAGCGGCGCTCACACACGCTCACTTGAGCCGCACGACGGCTGTCGGGCTGTAGCCCGACACGTGCGCGCCCTCGACCGGCAGCACGAGCGCGCGGAAGAAGCCGCCGCGGAAGATCCGCAGCGTCTTGGCGAAGCTGACGACGCCGTTCTTGATCGCGACCTGCGCGACGGTTCCGCCGACGACCTTCCAGTTCGTGCCGATCAGTCGCTCGAACGCAATCCGCGCCGATTGCTCGGCGGGTGCGATCGTCCCGCTGAAGCGGACCGTCGGGTGTTGGCGTGTGCCGGTGGCCTGCGTTTCCAACGTCACGCTGACGCTGACGGAGACCGGGACGTCGACCGACGCGACGTTGCCGGAGACGACGCGGTACTGCGTGTTCACCGCCACCCCGAGCTCGTTGAAGACGAACGAGCCGTTGGGTAGCGTCAGCTCCGCGTTGCCGATGTTCACGAAGCCCGCGGTGTAGGGGAACTGGTTCTCCTGCAGCTGGACCGCGGCGCCGGCGCTGCCGGTGCCGGAGAGCGTGCCTTCGATCGTCACCGGGTTGCCGAACTCGACCGGGTTGGGGGCCGCGGTGATCGCGAGCGAGAGCGGGATCTTGGCCGTCAGCACGGTCCTATCGGCGCCGAGCGCGGTGCCGGTCGCGTTGGACGCGACGATGCGGTAGTGGTAGATGGTGCCGGCCGCGAGCCCGGAGACGGCGATCGACACGGCGACGGCCTTGGCCCCGGCCGGCAGTTCGGCCGGCGTCGACTGGGCGCCGTACTTGTTCGTCGTGCCGTACTGGAAGTAGACCTCGGTGGACAGGCCACGGGGATTGACGGTTCCGAAGAGCACCGCCGACTGGTAGGTGACGCTGCCGTTCGCGCCCGTCGTCACGTCTGGCACGGCGGCCAGCGCCGGCGCGGCGAGCAGCGCCAGCGAGGCGATTGCGGCAACGGCCCCAACGAACACCACACGGCAAATCCTCAGCACCACAGCCTCCTGATCTCGAATTCCTCCGCTCTGTAGATTCAGACACACCCGACCGCGAGGAGTTGCGCATGTTTGTGTTCAAGGCCGGCGTCGTGGGCGCGGGCACGATGGGCGCTGAGATCGCAGCGCTGATCGCCGCGGCCGGGATCCCGGTCGTCCTGCGCGACGTCGACCAGCAGCTCGTCGGCGCCGGGCGCCAGCGGGCCGAGGCCGTCACCGCCGGCCAGCTCGACGCGCTCGTGGCGAAGGAGCGGTTGACGCGCGCGCAGGCCGACGAGCAGCTCGCCGCCACGCTCGCCCTGATCAGCACGACGACCGGCTACGAGGGCTTCGGCGACGTCGACTTCGTGATCGAGGCGGTGCCTGAGCGGCTCGATCTCAAGCAGGCGGTCTTCGAGGAGCTCGACGCCGCGACCCCGGGCCACGCGATCCTCGCCTCGAACACCTCGGCGCTCTCGATCAGCGAGCTGGCCGGCGTGACGACGCGGCCCGACCGCGTGCTCGGATTTCACTTCTTCTACCCGGCTTCGGTAATGCGCCTGGTCGAAGTCGTCGAGGCTGTCGAGACCTCGCCGGAGTCGATGGCGGCGGCGGCACGCTTCGCGGCCGCGATCCGCAAGACCGCGATCCGCTGCGCCGACGACCCCGGATTCGTCGTCAACCGCGTGCTGACCTCGGCGATCAGCGAGCTCTGGCGAGCGCAGGAGGAGCAGGGCCTGTCGATCGAAGCGATCGATCGTGCGATCACCACGTCGAAGGCTGCTCCGATGGGGCCGTTTCAACTCGCGGACCTGCTGGGCCTCGACACCGTGCTGCACGTCGCCGAGCACCTGCGCGAGGCCTTTGGCGAGCGGTTCTATGTCCACGACGGCCTGCGGGCGCGGGTCGCCAGGGGCGAGCTGGGCGCCAAGAGCGGTCGCGGCTTCTACGACGGGACCACGGCGCAGGGTGGCGGCAGTGACGCGTTTGAGCCGGCCGAACTGGCTGAGCGGTTCACGCTGAAGGCGCTCGTGGAGTGCTGCCTGGTGCTCGAGGACGGCGTTGCCGGGGCGCGCGAGATCGACCTCGCGATGACGGCCGGGGCCGGACTGAGCCCGCCGCCGTTTGCGCGCGCCGACGCCGTTGGGCTCGATGAGATCGTCGCTCGTCTCGAGCGGGCCGCCGGCGAATGGGGCCAGCAGTTCGCGGCGCCGGCGATCCTGCGGCGCCTGGTCGCCCAGGGCAGGCTCGGTGCGGCGGCCGGCCAGGGCTTCTTCCCGACGCCTGCCCCCGATCCCGGCCAGGACGGCCCGATCAAGCTCGAGTCCCGCGGCGCGGTGGCGATCGCCTGGATCGACAACCCGCCCGCGAACTCGCTGAGCGTCGCGGCGATCGACGCGCTGGCCCGGCTGTGGCGGGGGATCGTCGACGGCGGGACGGTCCGCGTCCTGGTGATCGCCTCGGCGAGTCCGGCGCTGTTCTGCGCGGGCGCCGACATCAAGAGCATGGGGACGATGGAAGCGTCGGACCAGCGCGAGTTCGTCGACACGATGCAATCGCTGCTGCTCGAAGCGGGACGCTCGGGCATCGTCACGATCGCCGCGATCAACGGGCTCGCCTACGGCGGCGGCTGCGAGCTGGCGATGGGCGCCGACCTCCGCATCGCCGCGCAGTCGGCGAGCTTCGCCCAGCCGGAGATCAAGCTGGGGATCATCCCGGGCTTCGGCGGGACGCAGCGGCTGCCGCGGCTGATCGGATCGGGCAAGGCGCTCGAGCTGAACCTGACCGGCGAGCCGATCGACGCGCTGGAGGCCTGGGAGCTCGGCCTCGTCAACCTCGTGGTCGAGGATCACGAACTGCTCGACGCGGCGCTCGGCTGGGCGCGGAGGCTGGCGACGGCGGCGCCGGTCGCAATCGAGGAGATCAAGCGGCTGTCGAACGATGCCGGCCTCGAGGCCGGCATCGAGGCCGAGAAGGCTGCGTTCGGGCGCGTGTTCGCCTCGGCGGACGCGCGTGAGGGGATCTCGGCCTTCACCGAAAAGCGCAGCCCGAGGTTCAGCGGCAGCTGACCGGCACGGGCGCAGTCCGGCGTGCCCGCGCGCGCGGCCGTTGGGAGTACCCTTCAGCAGGTGACCGACGAACCGCAGCCAGGGAGCCTGCGCGACCGTGTCAGCGCGCGCGGCGAGGAGGCGCTCGGGCGGATCGCCCAGGACCTGCTCGAGAACCCGTGGATCAACTCCGCGCTGACCGCGGCGTTCGAGGCGCGCGGCCGTGCTGCGCAGGCGCAGGAGGTTGCCATGGAGTTCCTCAACCTCCCGTCCGCGGCCCACATGGAGCGGCTGACGCGACGCGTGCGCTCGGTCTCCCAGCGCCTTGAGTCGATCGAGGATTCGCTGACGCGGCTCGAGGACGGGCTGCGAGGAACCCCCCCGGCGATCGCGACGCGGCTGGAGTCGATCGAGGAGCAGCTCGCCGATGTGACGCGCCGCCTTGCCGAGCTGCAGGAGACGCCGATCGCCGTGTCGCGCGACCAGGAGCGGCTGCGCGTCGAGGAGGACGCTCGCGGCGACGCGGGCGCCTCGCCGCCGCCGACAGCTCCCTAGCGCAGAGGCCGTCAGGACTCCGGCCCGGCGGCGGCTCCAAGGGCGGCTGCGCCGATCCGCCCGACCGCCAGCCCCGCCTCGTGGAGCCGCGCCGTGTCGATGCGTTCGCGCGGGCCGCTCAGCAGGTCGGTTATCGCGAGCACGCAGCCGACGGCGATGCCGCGCAGCGCTCCGAGTGCGAACAGCGTGGCCGCCTCCATCTCGACCGCCCGCGCCCCCTCGGCATGCCACTCGGCGAAGCGGGGCTCCCCGACCTCGTAGAACAGGTCGCTCGAGACGACCGTCGCGGTCGTGGCGTGCGGCGCGCAGCGGCCCAGCGACGCGAGCAGGCCGGGATCGGCGTCGATCCGCTCGCCGGCGCCGAGCGACCGGCTGGTTCCGTCGGCGCAGATCGCCTCGGATACGAGCAGCACCTCGCCCAGGCCGAGCGCGTCGTCGAGCGCTCCCGCGGTGCCGACGCGGATCGCCCGTGTCGCGCCGAGCGCGATCAGTTCCTCGAGCACGATCGCGGCGGAGGGTCCGCCGATGCCGGTGCTCTGAATCGTCAGCAGCTCACCGTCGGCCGCAGCGCCGGTGTAGCCCCAGAGGCCGCGGTTGTGGTTGAACATCCGCGGCTCGTCCAGCAAGTCCTGGGCGAGGGCGAGCGCACGGCCCGGGTCGCCGGGGAGCAGGACGCGCGGCGCGAGCGGCGCGGTCGGGTGCAGATGGATGGCGGCGGGCGGGTCGCTCAGGGTGAGCGATTATCGCGGTCTGCGAACCTTTGGCGATGACAGGCTCGGTGCTCGAGGCGGTCCGCGCCGGCGGGATCCTCTCGCCGTCCGACCGCGTCGTCGCGCTCGTCTCCGGCGGCCGTGACTCGGTCTGCCTGCTCGACGTGCTGGTGAGCATCTGCGGCGCGTCGCGGTTGACCGTGCTGCACGTCAACTACGGCCTGCGCGGAGAGGAGTCCGACGGCGACGAGCGCCTCGTCCGGGAGCTGTGCGAGCAGCTCGGCGTGCGCTGCGTCTGCTCGCCGGCGCCGGGCGCACCCGAGCGCGGAAACCTGCAGGCGTGGGCCCGTGACCTGCGTTACGCGCGGGCGCTCGAGCTCGCCGGCGGGGCGCTGATCGCCACCGGGCACACCGCCTCCGACCAGGCCGAAACGGTGCTCTATCGGCTCGCGGCCTCACCGGGGCGCCGCGCGCTGCTCGGCATGGCTCCGCGCGAGGGCCGCCTCGTGCGCCCGCTGCTGGCGCTGACCCGCGAGCAGACCGCCGCGCACTGCGTGGCGCGCGGCCTGGCCTGGCGCGACGACAGCTCCAACGATTCGGATCGCTTCGCTCGCGGGCGCGTGCGCCGGCGTGTCCTGCGCGGGCTCCGCGGCGTCCACCCGGCTGCCGAGCAGAACCTGCTGCGCAGCGTCGAGATCCTGCGCGCCGAGGCGGCGGTGCTCGACGAGGTGGTCGAGGTCGCGCTGGCCGGGCGGGCCCAGATCGCGCTGAGCAGGCTGGCCGAGCTGCCGGGAGCGCTGGCGCGGTTGGTCGTGATCCGCCTGGCCGAGGACGCCGCCGGCGAGCCGGTCCCCGCCGTCGGGTCGCGCGTGGGGGAGTTGCTCGAGCTCGGGCGCGGCGGCGGCAGCGCCGCGCTCGAGGTCGGCGGCGGCGTCCGCGCGGTGGTCGAGTACCGGGTGTTGCGATTCACGCGCGAGCGGCCGCTGCGCGCGCCGGCGGAGCGGTCGCTCGAGCTCCCCGGCGCGGTCGAGTTCGGCGCCTGGGCGCTCAGCGCCACCGTCGAGCCGGCCGCTGCGCCGCTGCTCGCCGACGCCGGCGGCGCGGTCGGGATGCTCGACGCCGACCTGCTGCGCGGCGGTCCGCTGACCGTTCGCGCGTGGCGGGCCGGCGACCGGATGCGCCCGCTGGGACTCGGCGGCAGCAAGACGCTCGCCGATCTGTTCACCGACCGGCGAATCCCGCGGGCGCAGCGCGCGTCGCTGCCGATCCTGCTCCTCGACGCCGAGATCGCGTGGATCCCGAGTGTCGCCACCGCCGAGCGGTTGCGCGTGCGGCCCGACACCCGCCAGGTGGCGGTGCTCCGCGCCGAGCGTGCGTGACTACACTGACCCCCTCGATGGCCGATCCGCTGCTGGGCGAGACCCTCGTCGAAGCCAAGGCGCTCCAGCGCCGCGTGCGTGCCCTCGGCAAGGAGGTCTCGCGCGATTACCTGGGCCGGGATCTGCTGATGGTCTGCGTGCTGAAGGGCGCGGTGTTCTTCGCCAGCGACCTGATGCGCCACGTCGATGTGCCGTGCGAGCTCGACTTCATGGCGGTGGCCTCCTACGGCTCGGCCACCGACTCATCGGGGGTCGTGCGGATCCTCAAGGATCTCGACGCCCCGATCGAGGGGCGCGACGTGCTGATCGTCGAGGACATCGTCGATTCCGGGCTGACGCTGCAGTACCTGCTGCGCAGCCTCGGCGCCCGCAACCCGGCGACGGTGGAGGTCTGCGCCTTGCTGACCAAGCCCGACCGGCGCAAGGTCGATCTGCCGGTGAAGTACGTCGGCTTCGAGATCGCGAACTGCTTCGCGATCGGCTACGGCCTCGATCACGCGGAGCGCTACCGCAACCTGCCCTACGTCGCCGCGCTCGCCGGGACCTGATCGGTTCGTTGCAAGCCTCGCTCCAGGCCTGCATTGACCGCCGGGACGCCGTGGTACGCTTGCACGCCTTGGACATGATGTCCCCGACCCCGCGGAGCAAGTGATGAACCGCGTCTTCAGAGGCGCTCTTTTCCCGATTCTGATCGTGATCGTGCTGGCGTTCTTCGTCGCCAAGCTGTTCGGGCCGAGCACGTCGACCGGGAAGGTACACAACTACAAGTCGTTCATCACGCAGGATCTGCCGTCGGGCAACGTGGCGTCGTTCACCGCCGACCCGGCCAACAACGCGATCAACGTCACGCTGGTCGACCACACTCGCTACTCGGTCGGATACGACCCGGGCAGCGCGATGTTCGCGCAGGTCCAGGCGGCCGACGCCAAGGCCCCCAACCAGCCGCCCTACAACATCGTGCCGAAGGGCTCCAGCACGTGGTCGTCGCTGCTGCTCTACCTGCTGCCGTTCATCCTCTTCTTCGGCCTGTGGTTCCTGCTGATGAACAACCTGCAGGGCGGCGGATCGAAGGTGATGTCGTTCGGCAAGTCGCGCGCCAAGCGGCTCTCGGCCGACTCGCCAAAGATCAGCTTCCGCGACGTCGCCGGGGTCGACGAGGCAGTCGAGGAGCTGCACGAGATCAAGGAGTTCCTCGAGAACCCGAAGAAGTTCCAGGCGCTCGGAGCGCGGATCCCGACCGGCGTGCTGCTCTACGGGCCTCCGGGGACCGGCAAGACGCTGCTCGCGCGCGCCGTGGCCGGCGAAGCCGGCGTGCCGTTCTTCTCGATCTCGGGCTCGGACTTCGTCGAGATGTTCGTCGGCGTTGGCGCCTCGCGCGTGCGTGACCTCTTCGAACAGGCGAAGCAGAACAGCCCGTGCATCATCTTCATGGACGAGATCGACGCGGTCGGCCGCCACCGCGGCGCCGGCCTCGGCGGCGGCCACGACGAGCGCGAGCAGACGCTCAACCAGTTGCTCGTCGAGATGGACGGCTTCGAGGCCAAGGACAACATCATCATGATCGCGGCCACCAACCGGCCCGACATCCTCGACCCGGCGCTGCTGCGCCCGGGACGCTTCGACCGCCAGATCGCCGTCGATCGGCCCGACCGCAAGGGTCGCGCGAAGATCCTCGACGTCCACACGCGCGGCAAGCCGCTCGCCAAGGGGATCAACATCGACGCGCTGGCCGGCCAGACCCCGGGCTTCACCGGCGCCGACCTGTCGAATTTGATCAACGAGGCCGCGCTGCTGGCGGCCCGCACCGGCAAGCGCGAGATCACCCAGATCGAGCTCGAGGAGGGCATTCTGCGGGTGATCGCCGGACCCGAGAAGAAGACCCGCGTGATGAGCGAGCGCGAACGGCAGATCACCGCCTACCACGAGATGGGGCACGCGATCGTCGGCCACTACCTCGAGTTCGCCGATCCGGTGCACAAGATCTCGGTGATCTCCCGCGGTCGCGCGCTCGGCTACACGATTTCGATGCCGACCGAGGATCGCTTCCTGACCACCCGCTCGGAGCTGCTCGACACGATGGCGATGACGCTCGGGGGCCGCGCCGCCGAGGAGGTCGTGTTCGGCGAGATCACGACCGGGGCGTCCAACGACCTCGAGAAGGTCACCGCGACGGCCAAGCAGATGGTGATGCGCTTCGGGATGAGCGAGAAGCTCGGTCCGCGGGTCTACGGCCACGACCACGGAATGCCGTTCCTCGGCCGAGAGTTCTCGAGCGAGCCCGACTACTCCGATGAGATCGCCCGCGAGATCGACGACGAGGTGCGCCGGATCATCGAGGGCGCCCATCAGCGCGCCCGCACGATCCTCGGCGAGCAGCGCGAGCGTCTCGACCGCATCTCGCACATCCTGCTGCGCCGCGAGACGATCGAGAAGGAGCAGTTCGAGAAGCTGCTCGCGGGCACCTCCGAGCTCGACGTATTCGGCCCCGACGAGCCCAACGCGCCGGCACTGCCGGTCGGCCCCGTCGCAGCACCCGAGCGGACCCGCCCCGAAACGTCGCGGCCGCTGCCGCGCCCCGGACTCGCCGCCGAGATGCACGGCGAGGACCCGTCGCGCTCCGATCTCAGCTAGCGCCCCCGGCGCGCCCGCAACCGCAGTCGTCTGGAAGGATGCCGGGGTGAGCGCGGGGTTCCGGATCATGGGGATCCTCAACGTGACGCCCGACTCCTTCTCGGACGGCGGACGCTACCTGGACGCGGCCGCGGCGATCGAGCACGGCCTGATGCTCGCGGAGCAGGGCGCCGCGATCATCGATGTCGGCGGGGAGTCGACCCGGCCCGGAGCCTTGGCGGTCGAGACGGCAGAGGAGCTGCGCCGAGTCGTCCCGGTGATCGAGGGGCTCGTCGCCGCACGGCTCGACGCGGTCATCTCGATCGACACCTCCAAGCTCGAGGTGGCCCGCGTGGCGCTCGACGCCGGCGCGACGTTCGTCAACGATGTGACGGCATTCCGCGGCGCGCCCGAGATGGCGGCGCTGGTCGCCGCGCGCGGTGCCGAATGCGCGCTCACGCACATGCAGGGTGAGCCGCGCACGATGCAGCAGGAGCCACGCTACGACGACGTCGTCGGCGAGGTCCGCGAGTTCCTCGCCGAGCGGGTCGCCGTCGCCCGCGGCGCCGGGATCGAGCGCGAGCGGATCCTCGTGGACCCGGGGATCGGCTTCGGCAAGACCGTCGCCCACAACCTCGAGCTGCTCGACCGCCTCGGCGAGCTCGCGGTGCTCGGCCAGCCGATCCTGATCGGCACCTCGCGCAAGTCGTTCCTCGGGGCGCTCGCCGGGGACCGCGACCGCGACCGTCTCGCCGGCACGATCGCCACCAACGTGATCGCGCTGTTGCGCGGCGCGAGCGTGTTTCGCGTGCACGACGTCGGCGCCGTGCATGACGCGCTCGAGGTCGCGGCTGCTACGGTCAGCGAGCGATGAACGACGAGCCCGACGACGAGCTGGACTCCGACGACGAGCTGGACCTCGACGCCGGCGCGCAGACGGTCGTCACGATCGAGATCTCCGGGCTCTCGCTGTACACCCACATCGGCGTTGGCGCGGCCGAGCGCGAGGTGGGACAGCGGCTGCTGTTCGATATCCGCATCGATGTCGGCGAATCCGATGCCACGGAGACCGACCGGATCGAGGACACCGTCGATTACGGGGAGGTCTGCCAGCTCGTCGCGCTGATCGCGCAGCAGCGCAACTACAAGACGCTCGAGCGCCTGTGCACGGTCGTCGCCGACCGGATCATCGAGGACTTCGGTGCCGAGGCGGTCTGGGTCAAGGCCGCGAAGCCCGAGCCGCCGATTCCCCTGGCGGTCGAGGAGGTCTCGGTGGAGGTCTGGCGCGAGCTGCCGGAGTGAGCGCGGTCAACGGCATGAACCATCCGACGGAGACGCCCCGCGCCCGCAGCACTGCGCAGGAGCGTCGGGTCGAGCTGGTGGCCGCCGCCTTGAGCGAATTTGCGGTCGGCGGGCTGCACGGCACCTCGACGGAGGCGATCGCCAAGCGCGCCGGGATCTCGCACGCGTATCTCTTTCGCCTGTTCGGGACCAAGAAGCAGCTGTTCATCGCCTGCTCGCACCTGTGCCGCACGCGCATCCAGGAGACCTTCGCCGCCGCGGCGATCGGCGCGAATCCAACCGAGCGGCTCGCATCGATGGGCCAGGCCTACCGTGCGATGCTGGCCGACCGCGAGCTGCTGCTCAGCCAGATGCAGCTGTATGCGGCCTGCTCGGACCCCGAGATCCGCGAGGTGGCACGCGAGGGATTCGAGTGGCTGTGCGCGGAGATCGCGCGGCTGTCGGGGGCCAGCGGTCAGCAGCTGCACGACTTCATCGCCGAGGGCATGCTCTTGAACGTCGCCGCTTCGATGGACTTCCCGGCGATCGGCGACAGCGCCAGCTGGTGAGCGCCGCGCGCGTCGGCTACCTCGGGCTCGGCTCAAACGTCGGCGACCGTCGCGCCAACCTGCAGTCCGCGCTCGACGGCCTCGTCGCGCGCGGGGTTCGCGTGCTCGCCTCCTCCTCGACCTACGACACCGATCCCGTCGGCGAGATCCGCGACCAGCCCAGCTTCCTGAATGCCGCTCTGCGCATCGAGACGGCGCTCGGGCCGATCGAGCTGCTCGAGCTGTGCAAGGCGCTGGAGCGCGAGCTCGGCCGGCGCGCCGACGGCGTCCGCCACGGTCCCCGGCTGATCGACGTCGACGTGCTGCTGCTCGGCGAGCTCGAATACTCATCCGAGCGGCTGCGCGTCCCCCACGCGCAGGTGCTCGAACGCCGGTTCGTGCTGATCCCGCTGCTGGAGCTGGACTTCGAGCTCTGCACCCCCGCCGGCGACCGGCTGGCAGACGTGCTGGCCGTACTCGACTTCGACGAGGGCGTGCGCCGCGCGGGCCCGAAGCTCGAACTGCCGGCGTAGGGCCATAATCCGCTCGTGCTCCTGGTCGTCGACGTCGGCAACACGCAGACCCACTTCGGTGCCGTTCGCGACGCGGAGATCGTCGAGCACTGGCGTTTTGCCACCGAGCGCAGCTCGACCTCCGACCAGCTCGGCGCCGCGCTGGGCAGCCTGCTCGCGCTCCGCGGGCTGAGTTTCGCCGACGTCAGCGCCTCGGTGCTCTCCTCGACCGTCCCCGAACTCGCGCCCGAGTGGGCAGCGATGGCGCACCGCTACCTCGAGCACGAGATGCTCGTCGTCGGCCCGGGAGTCAAGACGGCGATGCCGATCCGGATGGACAACCCGCGCGAGCTCGGCGCCGATCGCCTCGTCAACGCCGTTGCGGCGTGGGCGCGCTTCCAGTGCGCCTGCATCGTTGTCGACTTCGGCACGGCGATCACCTACGACGTCGTCTCGGGCGACGGCGAGTATCTCGGTGGCATCATCTCGCCCGGGATCGAGATCTCCCTGGAGGCGCTCGCGCTGCGCGCCGCCAAGCTCCCGCAGGTCGAGCTGGGGGAGCCGCGCTCGCTGATCGGCAAGACGACGGCCGACGCGGTGCGCTCGGGCGTCGTCTACGGCTTCGCCGGGCAGGTCGACGGCATCGTCGGGCGGCTGCGGGCCGAGTTGGGCTCCGACGCACCGGTGATCGCCACCGGCGGGCTGGCGCACCACCTGGTGCCGTCGTTCACCGAGTCGATCGACGCGGTCGACGACCTGCTGACGCTGGAGGGGCTGCGCCTGATCTGGGAGCTCAACCGCTGAGCGTGGGAGGCTCGGCGACCGCGAGCGGCGCGGCGATCACGAGCCGGCGGGTGCTCTCCGTCGCCGGGCCGACTACCCTGGGAGCATGCCGGAACTGACCGACCGCGTGACGCTGGGCAGCGTCGAGCTGCCCAACCGGCTGGCGCTCGCGCCGCTGGCTGGGATCGGCAGCTGGTTCGTGCGCCTGCAGGCGCGGCGCTACGGCGCGGGCCTCGTCGTATCGGAGATGGTCTCGAGCTTTGCGATCCACTACCGCAACGAGAAGACCTGCCGCGAGCTGCTGCGGATCGACCCGCGCGAGCGCGACGGCGGGGCGGTGTCGATCCAGCTGTTCGGGGCCGATCCGCAGGTCATGCGCTCGGCCGCCGCGACCGCCGCGGCAGCCGGCGCCGACCTGATCGACATCAACATGGGCTGTCCGGTGCCGAAGGTTTGCCGCACCGGTGCCGGCGCAGCGCTGCTGGCGGACTCCGACCGCGCGGTCGCCGTCGCGCGGGCGGCCGCCGAGGGCAGCGGGCTGCCGGTGACGGTCAAGCTTCGCTCGGGCTGGCGGGCCGGCGAGCACGACGGCATCGCGCTCGCCCACCGGCTGGTCAACGAGGCCCGCGTCGTGGCGATCGCACTGCATCCGCGTCCGGCGACGCTCGCCCATCGCGGGCGGCCCGATTACGCGCTCGCCGCCGAGCTCGTGCGCACGCTCGACGCACCGGTGCTGCTGAGCGGCGGCTTGGACAGCGCCGAGGCGGTTCGCGAGGCCTACCGGCAGACCGGTGTCGCGGCGGTCATGCTCGCGCGCGGCGCGCTCGGCAACCCGTGGCTGTTCGAGGAGCTGCTCGGGCTGCGCGATGCGCCGCCGCAGCCGCACGAGGTGCTGGCCGAGCTCGACTGGGTGATCGGCGCGGCGATCGAGCACATCGGCGTGGCGCGCGCCGTCCGCTACCTGCGGCGCTTCTACCCGTGGTACGTCGCGCGCCTGGGGCTCGAAGCGGCGCGGACACGCGTCCTGCAGAGCGCACTGCAACAGCTCGATTCCTTCGCGCTGGTGCGCGAGGCACTCGACCGCGAGCTGGCCGCGCAGCTCGTGTGAGCTGCTCGCTATACTGCCCGGCCGCCGGACACATCAGCCAGCGAGGATCAATTGCCCAAGGACGTCATCCTCACCCCCGAGGGGCTGGAAAAGCTCCAGTCGGAGCTCGACTACCTCTCCACCGAGAAGCGCCGTGAGGTAGCGGAGCGGATCAAGGAAGCCCGTGAGTTCGGCGACATCGCCGAGAACTCCGAGTACGACGACGCCAAGAACGAGCAGGCGATGCTCGAGGCGCGGATCGCGGTCGTGGCCGAGAAGCTGCGGATGGCGACGGTGATCGAGCCCGACGGCCTCTCGACCGACGTCGTCGCCGTCGGATCGGTCGTCCACGTCAAGGACGAGAAGACCGGCAAATCGGCGCGCTACACGATCGTCGGGTCCGCCGAGGCCAAGCCCGCCGAGAACAAGCTGTCCAACGAATCGCCCGTCGGCCGCGCGCTGCTCGGGCACAAGCGAAACGAGACCGTCTCGGTGCAGGTGCCGCGCGGTCCGGCGCGCAAGCTCAAGATCACCAAGATCGACGTCGGTCTCAAGTAGCCTCCCCGCGGTGAGCGGGGAAGACCACGGCCTGCCCGACCTGCTCGCCGCACGGCGGGCGAAGCTCGAGCGCCTGCGCGAGGCGGGAATCGAGCCGTTCCCACACGACTTCGACGGGGTCGAGCCGATCGCGGCGGTGCTCTCCGAGCACGCGGGGCTCGCCGCCGACGAGCAAACCGACCACGCGCATCGCGTGGCCGGGCGGATCGCGGCACGCCGCACGGCCGGCAAGGCCGGGGCGTTCATCGACCTGGTTGACCGTTCGGGACGGATCCAGCTCTATGCCCGCGCCGACGAGCTGGGCGACGAGCACTTCGAGCTGCTGGTCTCGCTCGATCTCGGGGACCTGATCGGCGCCGACGGCGTTGCGATCCGCACACGCAGCGGCGAGCTCTCGCTGCGCGTGACGTCGTTCACGCTGCTGGCCAAGTCGCTGCGCCCGCCGCCGGACCACTATCACGGGCTGAGCGACGTCGAGACGCGCTTTCGCCGGCGTGAGCTCGACCTGATCGCCAACGAGCAGACGCGGAGCCTGTTCATCGCCCGCGCGAAGATCATCAGCGCCGTGCGCCGGGCGCTCGACGAGGACGGGTTCATCGAGGTCGAGACACCGATCCTGCAGCCGCTCTACGGCGGTGCGGCGGCCCGGCCGTTCGTGACCCACCACAACGCGCTCGATCGCTCGCTGTATCTGCGCATCGCCACCGAGCTGTACCTGAAGCGCTGCATCGTCGGCGGCCTTGAACGGGTCTACGAGCTCGGCAAGGACTTCCGCAACGAGGGTCTCAGCCCCAAGCACAACCCGGAGTTCACGATGGTCGAGTGGTATCAGGCCTACGCGGACTACGAGGACGCCGCGGCGCGCCTGGAGGCAGTCGTCGGCGCGGCGGCGGCGAGCGTGCCGGACCCGGCGGTCGACTTCTCGGCGCCGTGGCGGCGGATCACGCTACGCGACGCGATTCGCGAGCAGACCGGCATCGACGTGATCGCGGCCGGCGAGCGCCCGGCCCTGCTCGCCGCGATCGAGAGCGCGGGGTTGGTGGTCGAGACGGCCGGGCGCAGCTGGGCCGGCCTCGTCGACGATCTGCTCTCGAGCTGCGTTGAACCGACCCTGCAGGCACCGACGTTCATCTTCGACTACCCCGTCGAGCTCTCGCCGTTCGCCAAGCGCCACCGCAGCCAAGAGGGTCTCGCCGAACGCTGGGAGGCCTATGCCGGCGGGATTGAGATCGCCAACGCATTCAGCGAGCTCAACGACCCCGACGAGCAGCGGGCGCGGTTTGTCGCGCAGCGCGAGGCGGCCGCGGCCGGCGACGAGGAGGCACAGCCGTTCGACGAGGCCTTCCTCGCGGCGCTCGAGCAGGGGATGCCGCCGACAGCCGGCGTCGGTCTCGGTATCGACCGCCTGGTGATGCTGCTGTGCGGCCGGCAGTCGATCCGCGAGGTCGTGTTGTTTCCCGCGATGCGCGACACGTGAGGTAACCGACCAGGCGTGCCCGGAACGATTGGTAGACTGAGAGGTGCGCTGGTCGAGGTTCAAAGCTCAACCGTTTGGCATCCCCGGCCGAATACACGAGCAGCCCCGACGAATCAGCGTCCCCGTCAAGGCGAGGATGATCCGGACCGACCCACCGAGATGCAAGCAGGAAGGACGTACGCGAGATGTTCGAGCGGTTTACTGAGCGAGCCAGGCAAGTGGTCGTTCTCGCGCAGGAGGAGGCGCGAACGCTCAAGCACAACTACATCGGTACTGAGCACATCCTGCTCGGGCTGCTCCGTGAGGAGGAGGGTCTTGCCGCACGCGTGCTGGAGAGCCTCGACATCACCGTCGAGCGCGTGCGCGGCCAGGTCGTGCGGATCGTCGGCTCCGGCGAGGAAGTGACCTCGGGTCAGATTCCGTTCACGCCGCGGGCGAAGAAGGTGCTGGAGCTGGCGTTGCGTGAGGCGCTGAGCCTGGGGCACAACTACATCGGTACCGAGCACATCCTGCTGGGCTTGGTGCGCGAGAACGAGGGCGTCGCGGCGCGGATCCTGCTCGATTTCGACGCGGACTCCGAGAAGATCCGCAACGAGGTGATCCGGATGCTCTCCGGCCCGACGGGCCGGCGCAGCGGACCCGGGGCGGTCGCGGGGGCGGCCGGCGCCGGCGCGGACGCGAAGAAGTCCTCGAAGCTGCTCGACCAGTTCGGACGCAACCTGACCAAGCTCGCCGCCGACGGCAAGCTCGACCCTGTGGTCGGGCGCGAGACCGAGATCGAGCGGATCATGCAGATCCTCTCGCGGCGGACGAAGAACAATCCGGTGCTGATCGGCGAGCCGGGGGTCGGCAAGACCGCCGTGGTCGAAGGCCTCGCCCAGCGGATCACCAACTCCGAAGTGCCGGAGCTGCTGAAGAACAAGCAGATCTACACGCTCGACCTCGCGGCGCTGGTCGCCGGGTCGAAGTATCGCGGCGAGTTCGAGGAGCGCCTCAAGAAGGTGATGAAGGAGATCACCCAGCGCGGCGACATCATCCTGTTCATCGACGAGCTGCACAACCTCGTGGGCGCCGGCGCGGCCGAGGGCGCGATCGACGCCGCCTCGATCCTCAAGCCCGCGCTCGCCCGCGGTGAGCTGCAGACGATCGGTGCGACGACGCTCGACGAATACCGCAAGTACCTGGAGCGCGACTCGGCGCTCGAGCGGCGCTTCCAGCAGATCCGCGTCGATGAGCCGACGGTGGAGCAGACCGTCGAGATCCTCAAGGGGCTCCGCGACCGCTATGAACAGCACCACAAGGTGACGATCACCGACGAGGCGCTGAAGGCGGCCGGCGAGCTTGCGGACCGCTACATCGCCGATCGCTTCCTGCCCGACAAGGCGATCGACCTGATCGACGAGGCCGCGTCGCGGATGCGGATCAAGTCGATGACCGCTCCGCCCGCCAACCGCGAGCTCGAGCAGGAGATCGAGACCACGCGCCGCGACAAGGAGGCCGCGATCGAGGCGCAGGAGTTCGAGAACGCGGCGAATCTCCGCGACAAGGAGCGCAAGCTGACGACGAAGAAGCGCGAGCTCGAGGAGCAGTGGGAGGCCGGCGAGACCGGCGGCGAGCGCCCGTCGATCGGCGAGGAGGAGATCGCCGACATCGTCTCGATGTGGACCGGCATCCCGGTCTTCAAGCTGACCGAGGCCGAGACGGCGAAGCTGATGCGCATGGAGGAGGAGCTGCACAAGCGCGTGATCGGGCAGCACCCCGCGATCGAGGTCATCTCGAAGGCGATCCGGCGCTCGCGTGCGGGCCTCAAGGACCCCAAGCGCCCAACCGGCTCGTTCGTGTTCCTCGGCCCGTCGGGCGTCGGCAAGACCGAGTTGGCGCGCACGCTCGCCGAGTTCCTGTTCGGCGACGAGGACGCGATGGTACGCATCGACATGTCGGAGTACATGGAGAAGCACGCGGTGTCGCGTCTGGTCGGATCGCCCCCCGGCTACATCGGCTACGACGAGGGTGGCCAGCTGACCGAGGCGGTGCGGCGCAAGCCCTACTGCGTACTGCTGCTCGACGAGATCGAGAAGGCCCACTCCGACGTCTTCAACATCCTGCTGCAGATCCTCGAGGACGGGCGGCTGACCGACTCGCAGGGACGGACCGTCGATTTCCGCCACGCGATCGTGATCATGACCTCGAACATCGGGGCGCAGGAGATCGCGCGCAATACGCCGCTGGGCTTCGCGATTTCCGACGACGAGACCGGGATCACCTATGACGACATGAAGAACCGGATCATGGGTGAGCTGAAGAAGGTCTTCCGTCCCGAGTTCCTCAACCGGATCGACGACGTCATCGTCTTCCACAAGCTGCAGCGCGACGAGATCAAGCAGATCGTCGAGCTGCTGCTGCACCGGATCCGTCACTCGATGGCCGAGCGTGAGCTGGTGCTCGACCTCACCGACGAGGCCAAGGACCTGCTGGTCGAGAAGGGCTGGGATCCGGCGATGGGAGCGCGGCCGCTGCGCCGGGCGATCCAACGCTACATCGAGGACCCGCTCGCGGACTTCGTCCTGCGCTCGCAGCTGCCGCCCGGCTCGACGGTGGTCGTCGACCCGGCACCGGAGGGCGACGAGGGCGAGGTCAGGCTGACCATCGTCAAGCCCAAGAAGGTCAAGACGCCGGTTGCGGTCGGCGCCGGGGGCGCCGAGGGCGAGACCGAGGCGGGCCCCGAGGACGAGGCCGAGCCGCACAACGTCCTCGACGACGTCGCGGTCGAGGACGTCGAGGACGTCGAGGACGTCGAGTCCGACCACGACGACTGAGCTGTTCGCCGCCATCGCTTCGCGATGGCGGCTGCGCGAGCGCTGCTCCGTAGGCGTCGCATGAGTACCGTCCCCGCCCGCGCGTAGAGTCGCTGGTATGGCCCGCTCTTCCACCGTTCACGTCTGTGCGAGCTGCGGCCACGAGGAGCCCCGCTGGCACGGGCGCTGCCCGGGGTGCGCCGAGTGGAACACCCTCGTCGAGGAGCCGCGGGGGCGGGCGGCGCCGCCGCGCGGCGGCGCGCGCGTGCCGGTGCCGGTTGCGCTGGCCGACGTCAGCGCGCCCGAGATCCCGCGCCTGGCGAGCGGAATCGGCGAGCTCGACCGGGTTCTCGGCGGCGGGATCGTGCCCGGATCGGTGGTGCTGATCGGGGGCGCGCCGGGGATCGGCAAGTCGACGCTGACGAACATGGTGCTGGGGAACCTGGCCGAAGCGGGGCACCGCACGCTCTATGTCTCGGGGGAGGAGTCGACAGCCCAGATCGCGTTGCGGGCGCAGCGCCTCCCGGGGGCGGCACTGTCGGTCCCGGCGGTCGCCGAGACGGACCTCGAGACGGTGATCGCGATCATCGAGCGCGAGCGTCCGGAGGTGTGCGTGATCGACTCGGTGCAGACGCTCGACGCGCGCGAGCTGACCAGCGCGCCCGGATCGGTCGGCCAGGTGCGCGAGGTCGCGGCCCGGATCGTCGGCGTCGCCAAGCGCCAGCGGGTTGCGGTGCTGCTGGTCGGGCACGTCACCAAGGACGGCGCGCTGGCCGGGCCGCGCGTGCTCGAGCACCTCGTCGACTGCGTGCTGGCCTTCGAGGGTGAGCGCGAACGCAGCTATCGCACGGTGCGCGCCACCAAGAACCGCTTCGGATCGACCAATGAGGCCGGAGTCTTCGAGATGCGCCAGGGCGGGCTCGTCGAGGTGCTCGACGCCTCCGCGCGCTTCGTCGAGGCGGCCACCGGCGCCCCGGGCAGCGTCGTGCTCGCGGCGATGGAGGGCAGCCGCCCGCTGCTGGTCGAGGTGCAGGCGCTCGTGACGCCGTCAGAGCTCGTGCCGCCGCGGCGCGTCGTCAACGGGCTTGACCGCAACCGCCTGGCACTGGTGCTCGCCGTCCTGACCCGGCACGGCGGGGTGCCGCTCGGCGGCTCGGACGTGTTCGTCAACGTGGTCGGCGGGGTGCGCATCGACGAGCCCGGCGCGGACCTCGCCGTGGCCCTCGCGGTGGCCAGCGCGGCCCGCGGGGTCGCCCTCGGATCGACCGACGGGCGCGCGCCGCTCGCGGCCTTCGGCGAGCTGGGCCTGACCGGCGAGTTGCGCTGGGTCGGTCACCCCGAGCGGCGGATCGCGGAGGCGCGCAAGTTCGGCCTCGATCCGGTGATCGCGCCGTGCGGGACCGAGGCGACGGAGGTCGCAACGCTGCGCGCCGCGCTGGCCGTGGCGAGCGGCGGCGCGAGCGAGCCACGTCTGGCGCGGGCGGCGGCTGCCTGACGCGATGATCGTCGGCCTCGATCACGTGCAGGTCGCCGCGCCGGCGGGCGGCGAGCCGCAGGCGCGATCGTTCTACGGCGACGCGCTCGGGATGGCCGAGCTGCCGAAACCGCCCGTGCTCGCGGTCCGTGGCGGCCTGTGGTTCGCCGCCGGCGCCAACCAGCAACTGCACATCGGCATCGAGGCGCACTTCGCGCCCGCGCGCCGCGCGCATCCCGCGCTCATGCTCGACTCGGCGGCGGCGCTCGACGCGCTCGCCGGCAAGCTCGCGCGGCTCGGCCACGAGCCCTGCTGGGACGCCGACCTGCCCGGGGCGCGACGCTTCTACGTCGATGACCCGTTCGGCAACCGCCTGGAACTGCTCGCGCGCGAGCGTTGAATCGTCGCCCGGCGGGCCGGCGCGTGAGCCGAAACCCCCGCCTGGCGGGGGCTCCTGCCGACGAATCGCGCTAGAATGGGCGGAAGTATGGCAGCGACTCGATCTGAAGACGTACACGACATCGAGTCGCGACAGGAACCAAAACCGGTGCGCGCCCTCGAGATGGTCGCGCCAGGGACGGCGTTGCGGGAGGGCATCGAGAACATCCTCCACGCGCGCACCGGCGGTCTGCTGGTGATCGGCGAGCCCGACGAGCTGGCGTTCCTGTTCTCGGGCGGGATCAAGGACGAGATCGACTAGACGCCGGCGCCGCTCTACCAGCTCGCGAAGATGG
>CAWHZJ010000005.1:0-195606 GCA_963833765.1 uncultured Solirubrobacterales bacterium
GCTGGCGCGGCGCGAGATCTCGCTCGTCGAGGTCGAGACGCCGACCGCCTCGCCGTTCGCGTCCTCGCTGCTGTTCGACTACGTCGCGACCTACATGTACGAGGGGGATGCGCCCAACGCCGAGCGCCGCGCCGCCGCGCTGTCGCTCGACCGCGAGCTGCTGCGCGAGCTGCTCGGCCAGGAGGAGCTGCGCGAGCTGATCGACGCCGGCGCGCTCGAGGCGCTCGAGGCCGACCCTCGCGCCGCTCGCCGAGCCGCCGAGCCAGCTCGCGCGACGAGCTCCACGATGTGCTGCGCACGCTCGGCGACCTGACCGCGGCAGGGGTCCGCGAGCGCGTCCTCGCCGAGCTCGACGCCGACGCGATGCTCGCCGAGCTGGTCCGCGAACGCCGCGCCGTGGCGGTCCGCGTGGCGCGCGAGGAGCGCTACATCGCGGCGCAGGACGCCGGCCTCTACCGCGACGCGCTCGGCGTGATCCCGCCCTCGGGGCTGCCCGACGCGTTCCTCGCCGACGTCCCCGATGCGCTGCGCGAGCTGGCCGCGCGCCACGCCCGCGCGAGCGGCCCGTTCACGACCGCCGAGCTGAGCGCGCGCTACGGCGTCGACATGGCGAGCGCGCTGCGCGAACTCGAGAGCGCCGGCCTGCTCGTGCGCGGCGAGCTGCGCCCGACCTTGGATCCGCGCGCGCGGCCGGGCGAGCGCGAGTGGTGCGATCCGGAGGTGCTGCGGCGCCTGCGGCGCGCGTCGCTGGCGGTGCTGCGGCGCGAGATCGAGCCGGCCGAGCGCCGCGCGCTGGCCGTCTTCCTGCCGTCCTGGCAGGGCGTTGACCGTCACGCGGCGGCCGGCGCCGGGCTCGAGCGGCTGCGCGAGATCCTCGTGCCGCTGCAGGGCCTGGCGCTGCCCGCGGAGCTCTGGGAGCGGGCGGTGCTGCCGCGGCGCGTCGGCGCCTATTCGACCAACTGGCTCGACCAGCTGTGCGCCGCCGGGGAGATCGTCTGGGTCGGGGCCGGCGCGATCGCGCGGCGCTCGGGCCGCGTCGCGCTGTACTTCCGCGACGACGCCGCGGCGATCGGCCCGCCGGCCGCGAGCGCGAAGCTCGAGCCGCCCGCCGAGCGCGAGCACGAGCTGATCCGCGAGCGGCTGCGCGCCGCGCCCTGCTTCTTCGGCGACCTGGTCGCGGAGATCGAGCAGCCGGTCGAGGCGCTGCAGGAGGCGCTGTGGGACCTCGTCTGGGCCGGCGAGGTCACCAACGACGCCTGGGCGCCGCTGCGCGCGCCGCGGCTGGCGCTCGCCCGCGGCGGCGGCGGTGCGGGCATCCGCTCGGGCCGGCGCTTCGCGCCCGCGGTGCGCGCCTCGCGCGCGCAGACCCGTGCCCCGGTGCAGGGTCGCTGGTCGCTCGTCGCACCGCTCTTTGCGCCGGCGGCCGATCCCGTCGCCCGGCGGCGGACGCTCGCCGAGCTGCTGCTCGAGCGCTACGGCATCCTGACCCGCGAGCTCGTCCTCGCCGAGGGCATCCAGGGCGGCTTCGCCGCGCTCTATGACTCACTGGCCCAGCTCGAGACACTCGGGATCTGCCGCCGCGGCTACTTCATCGAGGGGCTCGGCGGCGCGCAGTTCGCGCTGCCGGGGGCCGTCGAGCGCCTGCGCGCGCAGCGCGACCTCGACGGCGCCGCGCCGCTCGTGCTCGCCGCCAGCGACCCCGCGCAGCCGTTCGGCGCCGCGCTGCCGTGGCCGACGGCGAAGGGCAGCGCCGGCGAGGGGCGGCGCGCGGCGCGTGTCGCCGGCGCCCACGTCGTGCTCGTCGGCGCCGAGGTCGCCTGCTACGTCGAGGCGGGCGGGCGCGGCCTGCAGACGTTCGTCGCCGGCGAGCCGCTGCGGATCGCGCTCTCGGCGCTCGCCGACGCCGTGCGCGGCGGACGGATCCGCAAGCTCGAGCTCGAGCGCGTCGACGGCGAGCCGGTGCTCGGCTCGGCGAGCGAGCCGCTGCTCGTGGAGCTCGGCTTCCGCAGCGGGCCGCGGCGGCTGACGCTCAGCGCCTGAGGGCGGCGCCGATCCCGCTGGGCGTGACCGGCGCTGCTCGCGCTCGCCGCGGCGCTCGCGGTGCGCCGCTCGCGGTGCGCCGCTCCGCGCCCGGCTGACGCTCCCTCTACGATCGTCCGCGATGCCCGAGGGCGACACGATCCACCACGCCGCCAACCGGATCCGGCCGGTCCTCGAGGGCCGCGTCCCCGACGAGATCCGCACGCCTCAGCGACGCCACGACGCCGACCGCTGGCCGCAGCGCCTGGCCGGCCGCGCGGTGTCCCGCGTCGAGGCGCGCGGCAAGCACCTGCTGCTGCACTTCGCGGGCGGCCTCGTGCTGCACTCGCACCTGCGGATGACGGGGGCCTGGGACGTCTGCGCCGACGGCGAGCGCTGGCGCCGGGCGCCGCGCCGCGCCTGGCTCGTGCTCGGCGCCGGCGGACAGCAGGTCGTCCAGTTCGACGGCCCGCTGCTCGAGCTGCTGACCGAGGCGCGCAGCCGCACGGAGCCGCAGCTCGCCGGTCTCGGCCAGGACGTGATCGGCGAGCGCCTCGACGAGGCGCTGCTGATCCGCCGGTTTCGCGAGGACGACCCGACGCGGGCCTTTGGCGACGCGCTGCTCGACCAACGGACGATCGCGGGGATCGGCAACATCTGGAAGTCGGAGTGCTGCTTCGCCGCCGGCGCCGATCCGTGGAAGGCGCTCTCGCGCACCGGCGACGACGTCGTGCTCGCCGCGGTCCGCTTCGCCCGCGAGCAGATGGCGCAGTCTGCGCGCGACGGCTACGCGCAGCGGCCGCGGGCCGTCTACGGGCGCGAGGGCGAGGCCTGCCCGCGCTGCGGCACGCCGATCCGCGGCGCCGGGCAGGGCGAGCAGAATCGCACGACCTACTGGTGCCCCGGTTGTCAGCGCTGATCCGCGTCGGCCACAAGGGCGCCGATGCGATCGTCCCGGGCAACACGCTCGCGAGCTTCGACGCGGCGCTGGCGGCGGGCGTCGACATGATCGAGTTCGACGTCCTGGCGCTCGACCGCGACCCGGCCGGCGAGCTCTACATCGCCCACGACCTTGGGGCACTCGATCGCGCGCGGCCGCTGACCCTGGCGCGGGCGCTCGAGCACCTCAGCAGCCCGCCGTTTGACGGCGTGCGCCTGCAGCTCGACCTCAAGCGCCGCGGCTGCGAGCAACGCGTGCTCGCCGCGCTCGAGCGCTCCGGGACCCGCCCGCGGGCGTTCATCAGCACCGGGCTGTGGGGCGTGCTCCAGCGCCTGCGTGCGCTGGCGCCCGAGCTGGCGATCGGCTGGACGGTGCCGGAGATCCCCGGGGTCGTCGGCACGCCGGTGGTGACGCCGACGCTCGGGCGGGTCTACCGCCGGCTGCTCCCGGCGCGCGCGGCGAAGCGGATCCGCGCCGGTGCGATCGACGCGCTGGTCCCGCACTGGAGCGTGGTCACGCGCGAGCTGGTCGAGGCGGTCCGCGGCGCGGGCGGCGAGCTCTACGCGTGGACGGTCGACGATCGGCTCGAGATCGAGCGGCTCGCGGCGCTCGGCGTGACCGGCGTGATCACCAACGACCCGCGCCTGTTCGCCTAGATCCTGCAGGTCGTCGCGCTGAAGCCGGGCGGATCGGCCCCGGCCGCGGCGACGTGGCCGGCGCGCGTCACGCGCACCGCGCTCGCGATCGTGCGTCCGTGCAGGCGCCATTCGAAGACGGCCACCCCGCGCAGCACGTGGCTGCCGGTGGCCCGCGGCATGAACTCGAAGTCCTGCCCGGCCTGACGCGCCAGCGCCGAGCCGTTGCCGACCGCCACGAAGGCCGACTGGCCGGCGCCGCCGAGGGAGCGCCAGTGCCCCGGCGAGCTGCGGTACTCGACGCGGAAGCTCATGTACATCAGCTCGTGGGCGTCCGCGGTGCCGGGCATCGAGCCGCGGATGCCGAGCGTGTCCGGGCGCGCCGCGGAGTTGCAGACGTCGATCGTGGCCCACAGCAGCGGCGAGGCGGTGTCGGGCCGCGGCGGCGCGGCGAGTGCGCTCGCCTGCGAGATCACCAGCGCGGCACAGATCGCCGCGAGGAGGCCGGCGCAGGTTCGGGTGCCCACGGCCCCACGATAGCGCCGCAATCGGCATGGGCCGACGCCGCGCTCCGCGATGCGGTGGAATACAGGCATGGTCGAAGGCGTTGCGCAGGGCCGGATCCCGGTCGATCGCAGGGCGTTGCCGCGATGAGCCCGCGGCGGCGGGCCGCGCGGCGTGCGCCGGCCGGCGACGAGAGTCCGCCGCGTGCGCGCGCCGCCGAGGAGGTCTCCGCCGGTGGCGTGGTGGTCAAGGGGGACGAGGTGCTCGTCGTCGTGCCGACCCGCCGCGCCGCCAACGGCGCACGCGTGCTGGCGCTGCCCAAGGGCCACCTCGACGGCGATGAGACCGACGAGCAGGCGGCGGCCCGCGAGGTCCGCGAGGAGGGCGGCGTCGAGGCCGACCTGGTCGCTCCGCTCGGCGACGTGCGCTACCACTACCGCCGCAACGGCCGCCTGATCAGCAAGCGCGTGCGCTTCTTCCTGTTCGCCTTCAGGTCGGGATCGCCGGC
This sequence comes from uncultured Solirubrobacterales bacterium, assembly GCA_963833765.1. Lineage (GTDB taxonomy): Bacteria > Actinomycetota > Thermoleophilia > Solirubrobacterales > Solirubrobacteraceae > Palsa-513. The sequence continues at coordinate 4,607 of CAWHZJ010000005.1, forward strand.
CGACCACGACCACGAGATCGAGGACGCGCGCTGGCTCCCGCTGACCCAGGCCGCACAGGAGCTGAGCTACCCGGGCGAGCGCGAGATGGTGCTCAGCGCTCTATCGAAAACCGGCGCGGACCGATAGCCTCCCTGCCGTGCAGGTGCTCAATTTCTACTCGACGATCTTCGCCGATCAGCTCAAGCGCGGGCGCAAGACGGCGACGATCCGCCTCGGCGACAAGTCCCACAAGTACCGCAAGAATCAGGCGGTGCTGGTCACGATCGGCTACCAGTACTCCCCGCGCGAGAAGATCTTCGACGCGGTGATCGACCAGGTCGAGGTGACGCGGCTGCGCGACCTCTCGCCGCGCGACATCGAGCACGACAACCCGGAGTTCCGCCGCCACGAGGACCTCGTCAACTTCCTCGAGCAGATCTACGGCCGCGCGGTCTCGCTCGACGACGTCGTCACGGTCGTGCGCTTTTCGCAGATCGTCGACAAGCCGGCGGGGATGACCGAGGCGATCAAGGGGTTCGGCGGCGCGCAGAACTGAGCGCGGGCGCCGCCGCCGGCGCGGCGCGCGTCGCGAAAGTTGTGAAATGGTTGGCACTCGGGCCTCGAGAGTGCCAATTCTGCTTGACATTCACGCAGAAACCCATATATTTCCAGGAGTGACTGGCACTCTCATAACGAGAGTGCCAAAAGAGATCGGTGGCCTCCCTCGCGGAGCGCTCGCCGCGAGAAGCACACACTCAACGGAGGTTTCAAGATGAAGCTCAAGCCCCTGGGCGATCGGCTGATCGTGCGGGCAATCGAGGAGGAGGAGACCACCGCGAGTGGCATCGTTCTCCCCGATACCGCGAAGGAGAAGCCGCAGAAGGGCAAGGTCCTGGCCGTCGGTGACGGCAAGCTCGACGACGACGGCAAGCGCATCCCGCTCGACGTCTCCGAGGGCGACGAGGTCCTGTACAGCAAGTACGGCGGGACCGAAATCAAGGTCGATGGCGAGGACCTGCTGGTCCTGCGCGAGTCCGACGTTCTCGCACGCATCGAGTCCTAAGGAGACTGAACAGAACATGGCTCACAAGGAACTGAAGTACTCAAGCGATGCGCGCAAGGCCCTCGAGGCCGGCGTCGACGCCGTCGCCAATGCCGTCAAGGTCACGCTCGGCCCCAAGGGCCGCTACGTCGTCCTCGACAAGAAGTTCGGCGCCCCGACGATCACCAACGATGGTGTGACCATCGCGCGTGAGATCGAGGTACAGGATCCGTTCGAGAACCAGGGCGCGCAGCTCGTGCGCGAGGTCGCAACGGCAACCAACGACGTGGCCGGCGACGGCACGACGACCGCAACCGTGCTGGCCCAGGCGATCGTTCGCCAGGGTCTCAAGAACGTCACGGCCGGCGCGAACCCGCTGGCCCTGAAGCGCGGCATCGAGCGCGCCGTCGACCAGGTCGTCGCGCACATCGGCTCGCAGTCCAAGGAGGTCTCCGGCAAGGACCAGATCGCGCGTGTCGCGACGATCTCGGCCGGCGACGACGAGATCGGCGACGTCATCGCCGATGCCATCGAGCGGGTCGGCAAGGACGGCGTGGTCAACGTCGAGGAGGGCCAGACGTTCGGCATGGACCTCGAGTTCACCGAGGGCATGCAGTTCGACAAGGGCTACATCTCGCCCTACATGGTCACCGACCAGGACCGCATGGAAGCAGTGCTCGAGGACCCCTACATCCTGATCGCCAACCAGAAGATCGGCTCGGTACGCGACGTGCTGCCGGTCCTCGAAGCGGTCATCCAGTCGGGCAAGCCGCTGTTGATCATCGCCGAGGACGTCGAGGGTGAGTCCCTCGCGACGCTCGTCGTCAACAAGCTCCGTGGCACCTTCACCGGCGTCGCGGTCAAGGCCCCCGGCTTCGGCGATCGCCGCAAGCGGATGCTCGAGGACATCGCGATCCTCACCAACGCCGAGGTGATCACCGAGGAGATGGGCCTGAAGCTCGAGAACACGCAGGTCTCGCAGCTCGGGCGCGCTCGCCGCGTCGTCGTGGCGAAGGACAACACGACGATCGTCGACGGCGCCGGAGACACCGCTGCGATCAAGGGACGGATCAACCAGATCAAGACCGAGATCGAGAACACCGACTCCGACTTCGACCGCGAGAAGCTCCAGGAGCGCCTCGCGAAGCTGTCGGGCGGCGTCGCCGTCGTGAAGGTCGGGGCGGCCACCGAGACCGAGATGAAGGAGAAGAAGCACCGCGTCGAGGACGCGCTGCAGGCCACCCGCGCAGCCCTCGAGGAGGGCATCGTGCCGGGCGGTGGCGTGGCGCTGCTCGAGGCGACCTCGGCGGTCAAGATCGATGACATCGCTGACGAGGACGAGAAGACGGGCGCCAAGATCGTGCTCCGCGCGCTCGAGGAGCCGCTCCGTCAGATCGCCGAGAACGCCGGGCTCGAGGGCTCGGTCGTCGTCAACGAGGTGCGCAAGGCCAAGAAGGGTCACGGCCTCAACGCCGCGACCAACGAGATCGTCGATCTCGTCGCGGCCGGCGTGATCGATCCGGCGATGGTCACGCGCTCGGCGCTGCAGAACGCCGCGTCGATCGCCAAGAACATCCTCACGACCGAGGCGATCGTCGCCGAGATGCCCGAGGAGCACAGCGGGGGCGGCGGCGGCGGGATGCCGGACATGAGCGGAATGATGTAAGGAGCTGTGGGAGCCCGGCTTTCGCTGGGCTGTCCTCGCTCGGCTTAAGCATGGAAGGCCCGGCTATATGCCGGGTCTTCTTGCTTTTTGCGGGGTTGGCTTGGGGCTTCGCTGCGGCCGCGATGTTGAGACTGCGTCAGCCCGGGGGCCGGATCCAGACCGAGGCGACGGTGGGTTGGACGGCGCGGTTGACGACGTCGAGCAGGTCGGCGCGGATCGCGTCGATTTCGACGGCGTCGCGCAGCCGTGCGGTGAACGCGGCGACGGTGGCCTCGGCGTCGTAGCGGGCGCGGTTGAAGCGTCGGTCGACGAGGTGCTGGATGCGGACGCGCAGCGGGTTGAACAGCGCGGCGGCGGCGAGCGTCGAGGCGGCGACGCCGACGCGGCCCGAGATGGCAAGGACGTCGGTGGTCAGCGCGATCAGCCCGATGAAGGTGCCGGCCAGCAGGGCGGTGAGGATCGCGTAGGACAGCGTGCGGCTGATCAGCCGGTCGATCTCATACAGCCGGTAGCGCAGGATGCCCACACCGATGCTCGCGGGCAGGACGATGAGCCCGACGGGAAACACGATGTTGCCCACCCAGGCGGGCGCGTCGCTCCACGCAAACGCGAGTGAAAGCGAGACGACGCAGATCACGGCGCCGGCACCCACACACTTCAGCTGCTGGCGGCGCTCACCGCGCGCGCGACGGTAGCCGCGCACCTGGTAGACCACCGCCGCGATCGCGAGCAGGACCGCCGACACGGCAGTGAGGCCGTCGACAAAGCCAACCCAACGGTTGTCGCCGCGCGGGTGGTTGAGGCCGGCGAGGTTGCCCGAACTGTCGACGGGCACGCGCAAATGGAAGTCTGCGACGGCGATGCTCAGCGCGCCGACCACGGAGACGACGAGCAGCGCGGCGTAGAGCCGCAGCGGCCATCTCCAGCGCGATCCCAGCCGGCCATCGGGGAACAGAAGCATGATCAGCGGCACCAGGAGGAATGTGTAGAAGAAGCCGGGGGTCAGCAGCACCGCGACGTGACCCAGTGGCAACGTCCCGTGATGGAGCGCGTAGTCGAGATAGGCGTAGCCGCCGGCGTCGGCCGAGAGCAGAACGACCATCGCCGCGGCGATCACGAGCCATCCGATCGGGTTGCGCGGCTCGCGTCGGGCGACCACCACGCCGACGGCGGTGAGCACGAACCCGAACACGAACCACGTCACGTTCGAGAAGAGATCCGACCCGCTCGGCGAGGCCGCCGGGGCGAGAAGCTCCAGCGGAACATCCAAGACCAGGAGCAGCAGCGCCGCCACACCCAGGACCGCGGCGGTGGCCGGCGAGGCCAGCCGAAACCGCCGGCCCGGCCCGGTCGCGCTCCCATCGATCGCTGCTCGGCTCGTTGACGCCATCAGCGCTGGCCGGATGGCCCCTGTCGGATCCAGACGGATGCGTGGGTTGGTTGGACGGCGCGGTTGACGACGTCGAGCAGGTCGGCGCGGATCGCGTCGATCTCGACGGCGTCGCGCAGCCGTGCGGTGAAGGCGGCGACGGTGGCTTCGGCGTCGTAGCGGGCGCGGTTGAAGCGTCGGTCGACGAGGCGCTGGATGCGGACGCGCAGCGGGTTGAAGAGCGCGGCGGCGGCGAGCGTCGAGGCGGCGACGCCGACGCGGCTCGAGATGGCAAGGACGTCGGTGGTCAGCGCGATCAGGCCGATGAAGGTGCCGGCGAGCAGCGCGGTGAGGATCGCGTAGGACAGCGTGCGGCTGACCAGGCGGTCGATCTCATACAGCCGGTATTTGAGGATGCCGACGCCGATCGTGACCGGCAGCGCGGTCAGCGCCAGCGGGAAGAAGAGGTCGCCGAAGATCCCCGGGGCGTTCGACCAGAGGACCGTGGTCAGGAAGAAGACCACGCATATCGAGCCGCCGGCGCCGAGCCATTTCAGCTGCTGGCGGCGCTCGCCGCTCGCCCGGCGGTACCGCAGCGCCTGGTGCACGACCGTCGCGACCGCCAGCACGAAACACGACAGGAAGCCGACGTAGAAGAAGGGCGCAAACCAGGCGTTCGCGCCAGGCTTGTTGAGACCGATGAGATTGCCCGACCCATCGACCGGCACGCGCAGGCGCAGGTCGCTGACGGCGAGGGCGAGCGTGGCGGCGATGAAGACGACGGAGAGAGCGAGGTAGGCCCGCAGCGGCCAGCGCCAGCGCGGTCCCGGCCGGCCGTCCGGGAACAGCAGGATGATCAGCGGCACGATCAGGAACCCGTAGCTCCAGGCCGCGCTGAGGAGCACCGCCAGCGGACCGAGCGGCAGCGCTCCGTGGTGGGTGTTGTAGTCGAAGTAGGCATACGACGGGGCGTCGCTGCCAACCTGGATCGAGAGCGCCTCGGCGAGCAGCAGCCAGCCCATCGGGTTGCGCGGCTCGCGCCGCGCGACGACGACCCCGACGGCGGTGAACGTCACTCCGAACACAAACCACGCCACGCCGGTCACGACGCCCGCCGTCCCGGTCGGCGAGGCCACCCCGGGGACGAGGAACTCGAGCACGACGAGCAGGACGGCGGACAGCAGCGACAGCACGCCGAGCACCGCAGCGGTGGCCGGCGACGTCAGGCGCAGCCGCCGGCCCGTTCCGGTTTCCTCCCCGTCGGTCGCTGCTCGGCTCGCTGACGCCATCAGCGCTGGCCGGATGGCCCCTGTCGGATCCAGACCGAGGCGTGGGCTGGTTGGACGGCGCGGTTGACGGCGTCGAGCAGGTCGGCGCGGATCGCGTCGATCTCGACGGCGTCGCGCAGCCGTGCCGTGAAGGCGGCGACGGTGGCTTCGGCGTCGTAGCGGGCCCGGTTGAAGCGGCGGTCGACGAGCTGCTGGATGCGCTTGCGCAGCGGGTTGAACAGCGCCGCGGCGATCAGCGTGGACGCGGCGACACCGACCCGGCTCGAGAATGCGAGCGTGTTGGTGGTCAGCGCGATCAGCCCGATGAACGCGCCGACCAGCAGCGCGGTGAGGATCGCGTAGGACAGCGTGCGGCTGATCAGCCGGTCGATCTCATACAACCGGTAGCGCAGGATTCCGACGCCCATGGCGAACGGCAGCGCGGCCAGGCCGACCGCGAACGAGACGTCGCCAAAGAGTCCCGATCCGCCACCCGTCGCCGCGTTGAGCGCAAAGCAGACGATCAGCGCGCCGGCGCCGGCGCCCAGGCACTTCAGCTGCTGGCGCCGCTCGCCCCGTGCACGGCGATAGCTGAGCACCTGGTAGCCCACCGCGGTGAGTGTGAGCACGACGGACGCCCCCAGGCCGACGCTCTGGAGGGGGCCAAGCCAGGCGGCGGCGCCGCCGCGGTGGCTGAGACCGACGAGGTTGCCGTTGGCGTCCACCGGCCTGCGCACGCCGGCTGCTGCGACCGCGATGATGACCATCGTGCCGGCGACGAAGACGACGCAGAGCGCGAGATAGGCGCGCAGCGGCCAGCGCCAGCGCGCGCCGATCCGGCCATCGGGGAACAGCAGGATGACGAGTGGCAGCAGCAGAAGCGCGTATTCCCAGGCGTCACTGAGGACGATCGCCACGCGACCCAGCGGCAGCGTTCCGTGATGCACGGTGTAGTCGATATAGGCGTAGGTGGGAGCGATGCTGCCCGCCTGCACCGCGAGCGGTACGCCGATCAGCAGCCATCCCATCGGGTTGCGCGGCTCGCGTCGGGCGACCACCACCCCGACGGCCGTGAACGCCACCACGAGCGCAACCCCTGCCGCGGATTCCGCGACGTTCGACGCCGACCCGGAATTCTGGTCCGGGAGCAGGCCCGAAAGCACGAACAATCCCGCGAGCGATGCCAGCAACAGGATGCCGAGCGCCACGGCCGTCGCCGGCGACGCCAGCCGAAATCGCCGGCCCGTTCCGGTTTCCTCCCCGTCGGTCGCTGCTCGGCTCGTTGACGCCATCAGCGCTGGCCGGATGGCCCCTGTCGGATCCAGACGGATGCGTGGGCTGGTTGGACGGCGCGGTTGACGACGTCGAGCAGGTCGGCGCGGATCGCGTCGATCTCGACGGCGTCGCGCAGCCGTGCGGTGAAGGCGGCGACGGTGGCTTCGGCGTCGTAGCGGGCGCGGTTGAAGCGTCGGTCGACGAGGCGCTGGATGCGGACGCGCAGCGGGTTGAAGAGCGCGGCGGCGGCGAGCGTCGAGGCGGCGACGCCGACGCGGCTCGAGATGGCAAGGACGTCGGTGGTCAGCGCGATCAGGCCGATGAAGGTGCCGGCGAGCAGCGCGGTGAGGATCGCGTAGGACAGCGTGCGGCTGACCAGGCGGTCGATCTCATACAGCCGGTATTTGAGGATGCCGACGCCGATCGCGAGCGGCAGCGAGGACAGTCCCAGCGAGAACGCAAGGCCGCCGAGCAGCGCCGACGAGCCGCCGCTCACAAAGTAGATCACGAAGCAGAGGACGAGCGACGCGGCGCCGGCGGCAAGCCACTTCAGCTGCTGGCGTCGCTCGCCGCTGGCGCGACGGTAGCGGCGCGCCTGGTAGACGATCGACGCGATCAGGAGCAACACCACCGTCGCGGCCGACAGCACCTGCACGGGTCCAAACCAGGCGTTGGCGCCGCTTGGGTGGACGAGGTTGCCGTTGGCGTCGACCGGCATGCGCAGGCCGGTCGCCACGACAGCGAGGCTCAGCGTCCCGGCGACGGCGAGTACGACGACCGCGAGGTAGGCCCGCAGCGGCCAGCGCCAGCGCGGTCCCGGCCGGCCGTCGGGGAACAGCAGGATGACCAGCGGCACCAGCACGAAGGCGTATTCAAAGGACGGCGTCAACAGCACCGCCACCGGACCCAGCGGCAGCGTTCCGTGGTGCAGCGTGTAGTCGAGGTAGGCGTACTGGGAGCCGTCGTTTCCCGCCTGTATCGCGAGCGGTATGGCCATCAGCATCCAGCCCATCGGGTTGCGCGGTTCGCGTCGCGCCACGACGATCCCGACGGCCGTGAACGCCAGCACGAACACCCCGCCCGCCGCGGTGTTCGCGATATCCGTCGCGGCGGTGGGGAGCTGGTGGCTGAGACCCTCGAGCAGGAGCTGTGTCGGCTGCAAGAGCAGCGCGACCACGCCAAACGCCACGGCGGTGGCCGGCGAGGCCAGCCGCAAGCGGCGACCCGTTGCGGTCATCCGCCCATCCGGCGCTGCTTGGCTCGTTGAAAGCATCGCTGACTGCAGGCAATCTAGCCAGCCGCCCGTTCCGAGACCGTTACGAAGCGCGCGGAGGGGCCGGACGCCCCGCGGCTCAAACCGCGTCGCGCGAGCGTGGCGGCTCGCCGACGTACTTCGCGCTGGGCCGGATCAGGCGGCCCTCGCGCTTCTGCTCGAGGATGTGCGCCGACCAGCCGGCGGTGCGCGCGCAGCTGAACATCGGCGTGAACAACTCGGCCGGGACGTGCGCGAAATCGAGCACGACCGCCGACCAGAACTCGACGTTGGTGGCGAGCACGCGGTCGGGCTTGCGGGCGTGCAGCTCCGCGAGCGCCGCCTGCTCGAGCGCCTCGGCGGCCGCGAGTCGTGGCGCACCCAGCTCGCGGGCGGTGCGGCGCAGCACGCGCGCGCGGGGATCCTCGGCCCGGTACACGCGGTGGCCGAAGCCCATCAGGCGCTCGTTGCGGTCCAGTGCCTGCTTGACCCAGCGTTCGGCGTCACCGAGCGCCTCGACCTCGTCGAGCATCGTCAGCACGCGCGAGGGTGCGCCGCCGTGCAACGGGCCCGACAGCGCACCGACCGCCGCCGAGAGCGCCGCGGCGCAGTCGGCGCCGGTCGAGGCCACGACACGCGCGGTGAAGGTCGAGGCGTTCATGCCGTGCTCGGCGGCGGAGATCCAGTAGGCGTCGATCGCCTTGACGTGCCGCGGGTCGGCCTCGCCGCGCCAGCGCAACAGGAAGCGCTCCGCGATCGACTGCGCATCGTCGATCTGCGCCGCCGGCACCGGCGGCGAGCTCGTGCCGCGCGCGGACTGCGCGACGAACGAGAACGTCGCCGCCGAGGCGCGCGCGAGGTCACGGCGGGCCTGCGCGTCGTCGAGGTCGATCAGCTGGCCGAGCTGCCAGTCGGCGGCGAGGATCGCCAGCGCGGCCTGGAGGTCCACCCGCACGACGCCGCTGTGCACCGTCAGCGGCGGCGGTGGCGCCGTGGCCGTCAGGCCGGGCTCGAAGCTGCCGTCCACCAGCAGGCCCCAGACGCGCTCGTACGGGACGACGCCGGCGAGCTCCTCGATGTCGACGCCGCGGTAGCGCAGCGCGCCACCGTCCCGATCGGGCTCGGCGATCTGCGTGGCGAAGGCGACCACGCCCTCCAAGCCTGACTGGACTTCGCTCATCTGCCCACTTTCTGATCGCGGTAACCAACGGTAAGCCTTGCAGGGATGCACCGCCGATACGCTGCCACCACGATGAAGCGACGGCTTGATGTTCCGAGCTGCGAGCGAGCTGGCCGGCCTGGTCCGCGCCGGCGAGCTGTCGGCGCGCGAGCTGGTCAGCGCCTCGCTCGAGCGGATCGAGGCGCTCGAGCCGCGGATCGGCGCCTTCGTCGAGGTCGACCACGACGGCGCCCTCGCCGCCGCCGACGCGATCGCTCCGGGCGACGAGCGCCCGTTCGCCGGCGTGCCGATCGCGATCAAGAACAACCGCGCGGTGAGCGGCCTGCGGCTGACCCACGGCTGCAATCTGATGCGCGACTACGTGGCGCCCTACGACCACAGCGTGGTGGCGCGGATTCGCGCCGCGGGGTTCGTCATCGTCGGCACGACGAAGCTCCCCGAGTACGGGATCCTGCCGGTCACCGAGCCGCGCGTGCACGGCGCGGTGCACAACCCGTGGGACACCGAGCGCACCCCGGGCGGCTCCTCGGGCGGCTCCGCGGCGGCGGTCGCCGCCGGCATGGTGCCGATCGCGCACGGCAACGACGGCGGCGGCTCGCTGCGGATCCCCGCAGCCTGCTGCGGCCTGGTCGGCCTGAAGGCGCAGCGCCATCGCGTCTCCGCCGCCCCCGATCTCGGCGCCTCGCCGCTGGTGCTCGACGGCGTGCTGACGCGCACCGTCGCCGAGACGGCGGCGCTGCTTGACCTGCTGGCCGGCTATGTGATCGGCGACGCGGCGTGGATCCCGGCGCCGGACGAGCCGTTCGCACAGACCGCCGGCCGCGCGCCCCACGGCCTGCGGATCGCGCTCACCAGGCTGTCGCCGATCCCCGACGCGCCGCTCGACGCCGCCTGCACCGGCGCCGTCGATCGCGCCGCTGCGCTGGCCGAGGGCCTCGGACACAGCGTCGAGGAGGTCACGCCGCCATGGCAGAGCGGCGATCTCGTCGACCTGTTCCGCGACTATTTCGCCGCGCTGGTCGCCGTCGGCATCCGCTACTCGGCGATCAGCGCCGGCCGCGCCGAGCCGGCCGCGGCCGATATGGAGCCGATGAGCTGGGCGCTGTGGGAGCGCTGCCGGAACATCGACGCGGTCCAGTTCCAGCTCCTGCAGACGGAGCTGCAGAGCCGCATGCGCGCGCTCGTCGGCTTCCTCGAGCCCTACGACGCGCTGCTGACCCCGGCGCTCGCGCAGCGCCCGCTGGTGCTCGGGTCACTGGACACCGCGGCCGCGGAGCCGCTCGAGACCTTCAGGCGCTCCGGCTACTTCACGCCGTTCACGGCGATCTTCAACGCGAGCGGCCAGCCGGCGATCGCGCTGCCGCTGTTTGACGGCGAGGACGGCCTGCCGCTGGCCGTGCAGCTGGTCGGCCGGCCGGCGGGCGAGGGGCCGCTGCTCGCCCTCGCCGGCGCGCTCGAGGCGGCGGCGGCGCGCCCGCCGCGCCGTCCGCCGGTCAGCTGACGCCGAGCACCGACGCCATCGTGCGCGGCTGCACGCCGAGTCGCTGGACATCCCTGATGCCCGCGCGCGGGAGCATCGAGACCTCCATCAGCTCGGCCTCATCCCAGGTCGCGAAGGCGCGCCGGCCCATCAGCCGTTCGGTCAGGCGCAGCGCGCGCGAGACGATCGGCGTCGGCACGTGCAGCAACGCGCGGCGCTTGTCGAGCGCGCGCAGGGCGAGGCGGACGATCTGCTCGTGCGTGACCACGTCGGGTCCCGCGAGCTCGTAGCGCGCGCTGCCGCTCGGCTCGGCGAGCGCGTTCATCACGCAGTCGGCGACGTCGGAGACCCAGATCGGCGCGAACTGCGCGCGCCCGCGGCCGGAGAACGGCATCACCGCGGGAAGCAGCGAGAGCCGGGCGAGCAGCGTCATGTAGGGATCGTCGGGCGCGTAGATGATCGACGGCGCGAAGACGATCGAGTCGATCTCGCTCTCGCGCACGGCCTGCTCGGCCAGCGCCTTCGCGCGCAGCAGCCGCGCGCGGCTCTGCGTCCCGGCGCCGAGCGCGCTGAAGAAGACGAAGCGCTCGGCGCCGGCGCGGCGAGCGGCGTCGACGAGCCGCCAGGTCGCGATCCCCGAGAGCTCCTCGATCGAGCCCTGCGGCTGATCGCGGATCGTGGCGGCCAGGTGGATCACCGTGTCGACGCCGCGCAGCGCGTTGCGAAAGGACGGCGGATCGGCGAGGTCGCCGAGCGCGATCTGCACGCGAACACGGTCGTCGCCCAGCCGCCGCGGGTCGCGTACCAGGCAGCGGATTGGCACCTCGGCCGCAATCAGGCGCCTGCGCAGGGCGCTCCCGACGAGGCCGCTGGCTCCGGTCAGCAGCAGCATCAGGGCAGCCTACCCCGCCGCGGCCCCTGGCATTCCCCGCCTCGCCTCGCCTCTCCGGAGACCGACGCAGGCCGTCTGCGGACGGCCGCGGCCGGCTCAGATCGCCGCGGGCTGCTCCGGGGCCGGCCCCACGACGGCCGTGCAGAACGAGCAGCGGCGCGCCGCCTTGGGGATCTCCGACAGGCACTCGGGGCACGCCCGCGTGTCCGAGTCGGGATCGGGAGCGCCGGCTGCGCGGCGCGCCGCCAGCGCGTTCAGCGGCTTGACGACGAAGAAGAAGATCGCCGCGGCCACGGAGATGAACGCGATCAGCGCGTTGATGAAGTCGCCGTAGAGGAAGTGGCTGCTGTTGATCGTGAACGACAGCGCGCCGAAGTCGGGCTTGCCGAAGATCAGCGCGATGATCGGGGTCAGCAGGTCGCTGACGAGCGCCTTGACCACGGCGCCGAAGGCGATCCCGAGCACCACCGCCACGGCCAGATCGACGATGTTCCCGCGCAGCAGGAACGCCTTGAAGTCCTTCAACAGACCGGGCATGGGCCAACGATACTCCGGGGAGTGCGCGCCGTGGGGTTTGTTTGCGCGCCCGCGACGCGCGGGTCAGCCGGCCATCGGCAGTGCGATCCCGACCGGCGCCGTGGCGCGTGGCCGGGGCGGTGGCGCGAGCGCGATCAGCCCCCGGGCGGCGTGGCGGATCGCCTGCGCAGCCGGGTCGTCGGGGTCCTCGACGACCAGCGGCACGCCGGCGTCGGAGGCCGCGCGCAGCGGCATCGTGAGCGGGACCCGGCCGAGCAGCGGAACGTCGAGCTCGTCGGCGAGCGCCTGTCCGCCGCCCTCGCCGAAGATCGCGTAGCGCTCGCCGTCGGGCGTGACGAAGCCGGCCATGTTCTCGATCACGCCCGAGATCTCGAGTGACACCTTGTGGGCCATCTCGGCGGCGCGGCGGGCGACCCGCTGGGCCGCCGGCTGCGGTGTCGTGACGATCACGAAGGTCGCCTGCGGCAACAGCTGCGCGAGCGTCATCGAGACGTCGCCGGTGCCCGGCGGCAGGTCGATCAGCAGGAAGTCCAGCGCGCCCCACGCGACGTCCTCCAGGAACTGCTTGAGCGCCTTGTGCAGCATCGGCCCGCGCCAGACGACGGCGGCATCCTCCTCGACGAAGAAGCCGATCGACATCACGCTGATGCCCGAGGCGTCGAGCGGGAGGATCTTGCGCTCGGCCGAGACCTCGGGGCGCTCCGCGCCGAGGCCGAGCATCCGCGGGATCGAGTAGCCCCAGACGTCGGCGTCGAGCACGCCGACGCGGCGCCCCTCGGCGTGCAGCGCCGCCGCGAGGTTCGCGGTGAGCGTCGATTTGCCGACGCCGCCCTTGCCCGAACCGACGCAGATCACGTTCTGCACGAGCGCCAGCGCACCCTCGGGCAGCTCGCTGCGCCCGAGCGTCTGGCGCAGCGCCTGCTTCTGCTCCTCGTCCATCACGTCGAAGTCGATGCTCACCGACGTCACGCCCGCCAGCCCGATCACGGCGTCGCGCACCGCGCTCTGGAAGTGGCCGCGGATCGGGCAGCCGGCGGTGGTCAGCGTGACCGTCACCGACACCTCGCCGCCGGCGCCGACATCGATCCGCCGGACCATGTCGAGCTCGACGATCGAGCGGTGCAGCTCGGGGTCGATCACGACCTCGAGCGCCTTGCGGATCTCCTCAACGGTGGGCATCTGTCCATTCTCTCAGAGCGCCGTCGCCGCGGTCGTCAGCGCACCACGACGCCGTCAGGACTCGCCACCGCGGCAAACCCAGACCGCACTCAAGCCCCGCGGGTGATGTCCGAGCCGCAGGCTCGGACATCAGAGCGGCTTTAAAGACCTCCGGGACGCCCCTTGCGAGACGCCCCGGAAGTCGAGGGAGGAGAGGGTCCTACCTGCCGGCGGGGTATGAGGCCGGCAGACTCTCCCGGATCCGGTCTCTCCTAAACCGGGCGGGGGAAGCTCTTATGAGACTTTCGGCACGTGCGGGCGGATCCTTGAGGCGACATCCGTGGGCGATGACCCGAGCCGCCTGGCGGCCTGGCGTACGCGCTCGATGCGCTGCTCGAGCGGCACGTTCACGGCGCGCTCGACGACGCTGCGAGCGCGGGACTCGCGCGGCGTGTCGGTGGTGCGCTCAGATCTGTCTACGGACGTCATCTCGGCCTCTTCGCCCTGCAGGTGGCCATACGTTCCCACCTGCAACTTAATACCAGCTTAACAAACAATATCAAGCGAACGTCTGTTTGTACAGGCGGATTGCAACATTGTAACATGTCGCCCGCAAGCCCGCCGAAACGTCCGTGATGGCGGAGCTCCGGACCGCCTACTTTGTGACAAACGGAACAGCCGTTCGGGCGATCCAGGCGTCGGGATCGACCAGTTCGGCGAGCGTTGGCAGCGCGTGCGGGGCGCTCCAGACGCGATTGAAGCCCTCGATGCCGACCCGCTCGACGACGGCGTCGCAGAAGCGCTTGCCGTCGCGATACTGGCGCAGCTTCAGCTCGAATCCGAGCACCCGTTCGAGCAGCCGCATCGGACCGGAGCGCGCCATCCGCCGCCGCTCGAGCGCGACCCGCAACTCCGCTTGCGAGGGGATCACCTCGGCGCCGACGGCGTCCATCACATGCTCGGCGTGGCCCTCGATCACCGCCATCGTGGCCTGGATGCGGTCGACCAGGACGCGCCGCTCGCGGCCGATCACCAGCGTCACCAGCTCGCCCTTGCGCAGCGATTCGATCAGCTCGCGCAGATCGGCGGTGCTCGGCATCTGCAGCCCGCGCGAGGTGTCGATCCGCACGTCGAGCGTGTCGACCACCTCGCGCACCAGTGCCGCGAGGTGCAGCCGCAGCCACGGGACCGAGCCGAACTGCACGGCGTGCGTCATCTCGTGCAGCGTCACCCAGTGCAACAGCTGCTCGCCGTCGGCCTCCAGCCGCTGCGCGGCGGCGCCGAGGTTCGGGCCGACGAGCAGCAGCCGCGGCGCGCCGGTCGAGTCGAGCAGCGGCATGTCGTACTGGCCGAGCACGCGCTGGGCGAGGAAGCCCGTCAGGCCGCCGACCTGGGCGGAGAACAGGGCGCGCGTGACGGCGCGGGTCGGCCGGCCGAGCACCCCCATGCCACCGCCGACGCGGGCCCCGACGCGGTCGAGCACCGGGCGCATCGAGCGCAGGTTGGACTCGATCCACTGCTGGCGCGAGACCATCTCCGGCGCCGGCAGCTCGGCCATCGGCGACAGCTGCGTGTAGGCGAGCACCCGCCGCTGCGAGTCGCCCGCGATCGCGGCGAGATCGCCGCTCGGTGCGCTGACCGTGCCGCCCTGGCCGCCGATCGTCTCGGCGATGCGGCGGACGAGATTCCAATCGATCACTGCAGTGATGATGGCAGCGTTGCGAGCTCGGCGAGCCCGGCGGCGCTGCGCGCCGCCACCACAGGCGAGTGCGAGATCAGATCCAGCGGCGCGCCGAGCGGGTCCTCGTAGGCCGTGAACGCCACCAAACCGCCGCTCTCGCGGACGATCAGCTGTGCCGCCGCGACGTCGACCGAGCGACAGCGCCAGAGCGTCACCATCCCGTCGACCCGGCCCGCGGCGAGCTGGCAGAGCGCGAAGGCGATCGAGCCGAACATCCGCACGCGGTGCGCGCGCAGGCCGAGCTCCCGCCCGCTCTCGGCGATCCGCGCCGGATGCGCGGACTCGATCGCGACCAGCTCGAGGCGCCCGTCACGGGTCCGGCGCTCGCTGTCGCCGACGGCCAGCGCGAGACCGTCGAGCCACGCCCCGCCGCCGCGCGTGGCGGTCCAGACCTCGCCCGAGGTGAGGTCGCAGACGAAGCCGAAGACGACGTCGGCCATCGTCATCCCGTCGGCCACGGCGATCGACACCGCGTGCGGCGCGAGCCCGCGCTTGGCGTTCATCGAGCCGTCGATCGGGTCGATCACGACGCGCAGCGGACCGCCGCCGAAGGGGACCTCGCCGCGCTCCTCGGAGACCGCCGTGAAGCTCGCGCCGGCCGCGTGCAGGCGCGCCAGCTCGGCGAAGATCAGCTCCTCGGCGGCCTGATCGATGACCAGCGTGCGGTCGCCCCCCTCGCCGCGGCCGACGACGACGGCGCGCTCGCGGGTGCTCGGATGGGCCGCGAGCATCACGCGCAGCTCGCCGGCGATGCGCCGGCACGCCGCGAGCCAGTCGGGCTCCGCTGCGGAGGCCTCCATGCCGCCATATCCTAGGTGCGTGGCAAGCGCGCTCGATTCCCTGACCGATGCGCAGCGCGACGCCGTCACGCATCAGGGCTCGCCGCTGCTGGTGATCGGCGGCCCGGGCACCGGCAAGACCGAGGTCCTGGTTCGCCGCCTGGTGTGGCTGGCCGACGGCGGGCTGGCGCCCCACACCGCGCTCGTGCTGAGCTCGCAGGAGGGGCTGCGCGAGCGGATCGAGCTCGCCCTCGAGCGCCCCCACGAGGAGCTCGCGATCTACAGCGTGGCGGAGTTCTGCGTCGCCCTGCTGAGCTCCGAGGCGCGCCACGCCGGGATCGAGCCGTTCGTCGACGTGCTCAGCGCCGCCGACCGCCTCGCGCTGCTGCGCGAGCGCGCCGACGAGCTCGAGCTCGCCCATCACGACTTCCGCGGCCGGCCGCTGGCGCTGTTCGCGAGCTTCGTGCGCCGGATCGACCGCCTCAAGGCGGAGCTGATCGACGCCGACGTCTACGCGGCCTGGGCCGCGAGCCTGCCGGGCGACGCCGGCCGCCGCGAGCGCGAGTTCGCCGGCGTGCTGGCGACCCACGACCGGATCCTCGCCGAGCTCGGGGTCTTCGACGAGGGCGGCGTGCTGGCGCGCAGCGTCGGGGCGCTGCGCGCCGACACGGCGCTGCGCGAGCGGGTCGCGGCGCGCTTCCCGGTGGTGCTGATCGACGACTGGCAGGACCGCTCCTACGGCGAACGCGAGCTGGTCGCCGCGCTCGAGTCCGGCGGCAGCTCGCTGACCGCGGCGGGCGATGACGATCAGGCGGTCGGCCGCGCGCCGGGCGCCGGCGCCGCGAGCCTGCTGCGCTTCACCGAGCAGCGCCACGGCGCCTCGGTGGTGTCGCTGTCGCAGAGCTTCCGCTGCCCGCAGCGGGTGCTCGACGCCGCCCACGCCGTCGTCGCCGGCGCCGCCCCGCGGATCGGCAAGGACCTGCGCGGCGGCGCGGGCGGCGAGGTCCGCTTCTGGCGCGCGGCCAACGAGCGCGCCCAGGCTCAGCGCGTCGCGGCTGAGCTCGAGCGGCTGATCGGGCGCGACGGGGTGCCGCCGGAGCGCTGTGCGGTGCTCGTGCGGTCGGTCGGCGAGGAGGGGCAGGCCGTCGCCGTGGCGCTCGCCGAGCGCGCCGTGCCCTGCCGGATCGTCGGCGCGGACGCCTTCTTCGACCGCGCCGAGGTCCGCGACGTGCTCGCCTGGCTGCGACTGCTGGTCGACCCGCGCGACGCCCCGGCGGTCGTCCGGGCGCTGGCGCGGCCGCCGATCGAGCTGCCCTCGGCGGACATCGCCCGCTGCGTGCAGATCGCGCGGCGGCGGCGGATCGACATGGTCGCGGCGCTGGTCGCCGCGACCGAGTCGCCGCAGCTCGCACCCGAGGCGCGCGAGCGGATTCAGCACTTCCTGTCGGTCGCCCGCGCGGCCGCGGACGCGCTCGAGAACACGCGCGCCGACCTCTTCATCCACCGCCTGATCGAGCGCCTCGGGCTGCGCCGCCAGCAGCTCTTCACGGCGCAGCCCGACGTCGTCGAGCGGCTGCTGAACCTGGCCAAGCTCGGCGATCTGGCGGGGACCTTCGAACGCCGCATGCCGGGCGCGAGCGCGCGCGAGTTCGCCCGCCACATCGCCGTGCTCGCCGACGCCGGGCTGGGCGAGAAGGAGGCGGCCCCGCCGGGCCGGACGCGCGCCGTGGCGGTGATGTCGGTCGAATCGGCGGCCGGGCTCCAGTTCGACCACGTGTTCGTGCTCGGCTTGCACGCCCCGCGGACCGGCGGCGGCGTGGCGAGCGGCCGGACGGCGGCGCTCGAGCCGATCCCGGACGCGCTGGCGCCCGAGGCGCTGACCGAACAGAGCACCGAGGAGCGCTCGCGGCGGCTGCTCTATGTCGCGATGACGCGCACCCACCGCGGGCTCGTGCTGGCCTACGCGGCGAGCTCCTCGCGCGGCAGCGAGCGCGCGCCGTCGCGGCTCGCCGAGGAGGCGCGGCAGGCGCTCGGGGCGCAGTGGGAGTCCCGCGACGAGGAGCTCTTCGGCCCGGCCGAGGCGCTGCATTCGATCTTTAGCGAGCGGCGCGACGAGCTGCTGGCCGGCGTCGCGCGGCTCGGCACGCGACTGGGGGAGCTGCGCTTCGACACCGACCTCGACATCGCCCACGGCGTCGTGCGCTACGCCGAGCTGGTCAAGCTCGCGTCGCTGTTGCAGCGGCGCGACCCCGAGCCGGTCGCCGACGCGCTCGACGACATCAACGCGCGGCTCGGCGCGGCGCTGACGCCGCTGCAGCGCGAGGTCCTCGCGAGCTCGCCGCTCGACGAGCTGCTGCTCGGCACCGCCAGCGACGCCCGCGCGCGAGGAGCCGCCATGGCCGCGCGCGAGGAGCCCTCGCTGGAGGCGTTCCTGCCACGTCGCGGCGACGGGCTCGTGCTGTCGGCCTCCGACGTCGAGACCTATCTCTCCTGCCCGCTGCGCTACAAGTTCGCGCGGGTCCTGCGGATCCCGCGCGAGCCGACGCTCAACCAGCGCTTCGGCATCCTCGTGCACCAGGTGCTCGAGCGCTTTCACGGCACCGGCGGCGGCGGCTCGGAGGAGATGATGCGGCTGCTGGAGATCGCCTGGCGCCGCGGCGGGTTCTCGGACTCCGACGAGGAGCGCCAGCTGCGCGAGAAGGCCCGCGTCGCGCTGACCCGCTACCACCAGCGGCTGGGCGCCGACGGCGGCGAGCCGCGCTGGTTCGAGCGCTCGTTCACCTTCCCGCTGGGGCGCCATCACATTCGCGGGCGCGTCGACCGCGTCGACGCGCTGGCCGGCGGCGGCTACGAGCTGATCGACTACAAGACCGGGCTGCCCAAGCGCGCCGAGCAGCTGCGCGAGGATGTCCAGCTCGCGCTCTACGCGGTCGCGGCGCGCGAGGCCTGGCAGCTCGAGGCGACCGAGCGCACCTACTACTACGTGCTCGACGACGCGCGCGTGCGCCTGGGGATCGACGACGGAGCGCCGGAGCGGATCGAGGAGACCGTGGCGGAGGTCGCCGGCGGGATCATGGCGCAGGCGTTCGAGCCGACGCCGTCATACGCGGTCTGCTCGATGTGCGAGTACCGGATCGCCTGCCCGGCTGCCGAGAAATGACCGGCCCACCCATTTGACGGACGGGTGCATGCACCCGTCCGCGGGTCGGCGCATGCGCCGACCCGGACAGCCGGGGGGCGGGCTACTGGTCGCCGGCGTCGCCGCGCTGGCGCAGGAAGCGCTGGAACTCGCGGGCGATGCGGTCGCCCGACGGGATGTCCTCGTCGGCCTCGCCGCGCTCGTCCTGGGCGAGCTGCTCGAGGCGCTCGACGAAGGCCTGGACGTCCGGGTCGCTCTGCACCGCGAGCCCGACCTGGCGCTCGTAGTCGATCGCGGCCGCCTCCAGCTCGCTGCCGTCGACCGACACGCCGACCAGGCCCTCGAGCTTGCGCACGAGCGCCAGCGCGGCCTTCGGGTTGGGCGCGGCCGCGACGTAGTGCGGGACGCTCGCCCAGAGGCTCGCCGAGGGGATCCCGCGCGCCCCGCACGACGCGTGCAGCACGCCGACGATCCCCGTCGGGCCCTCGTAGCCGGTCGGGTGCAGCCCGAGCCGCTCGGTCAGCGCCGGGTCCGACGCCGAGCCGCTGATGTGCACCGGCAGGCTGTGCGGCACATCGGCCAGCAGCGCGCCGAGGGAGACGACCATCTGCACGCCGAGCGCCTCGGCGAGGTCGGTGATCAGCGTCGAGAAGGTGCGCCAGCGCATCGACGGCTCGGGCCCGCCGAGCAGCACCAGATCGCGCGGCGCGCGCGGGACGCGGGCGACGAAGACCTCGACCGCCGGCCAGACGATCTCGCGCGTCTCGCCCTCGACGAGCTTGACCTTCGGGCGGACGCTCTGGAAGTCGTAGTAGTCCTCGGGATCGATCTGCGCGAAGCGCGTCGCGCCGAGCGAGCTGCCGAGGAACGAGAGCGCCGAGGACGCCGCGTCGCCCGCGTCGTTCCAGCCGGTGAAGGCGCAGATCATGGCCGGGGCGCGCAGGCCGTCGGGCCGGTGCTCCCAAATCAGTGGCTGCATCCGCTTCACCGTACATCATGGAGCGATGCCGCTCCCCATCCTCACCGCCGTACCGCGTGACGGCACGCTCGGCGCGCTGCGCCCCGGCGACGGGGTCGACGGCGTCTTCGTCTGCACGCGCAAGGAGCGCCTGACCGCGCGCACCGGTGCTCCGTACCTCGCGCTCGAGCTGCGCGACCGCAGCGGGGCGCTGCCCGCGCGCCTGTTCCGCGACGCCGATCTGCAGGGCGGGCGCTTCGAGGCCGGCGAGCTGGTGCGCGTCTCGGGACGGGTCGTGCGCTTCCGCGAGCAGACCCAGATCGAGCTCACGCAGATCGCGCGCGAGGCCGACGGGACGGTCGACCCGGCCGAGTTCCTGCCGGTCGCCTACCGCGACCTCGACGAGCTCGACGGCTTCCTCGAGCATCTGGCGCGCGAGGTCACCGACCCGGGCTACCGGCGCCTGCTCGACGAGCTGCTGGCAGATCGCCGCTTCCGGGTCGAGTTCAGCGCCGCGGCGTGCACGCGCAGCGGGCACCACGCCTACCTCGGCGGGCTGCTCGAGCATTCGGTCGCCGTTGCGACGCTCGCGCAGGAGCTCGCGCTCGGCCACCCGCGGCTGAACAGCGACCTGCTGATCTGCGCCGCGATCGTCCACGACATCGGCAAGACACGCGAGTTCAGCTACGGCGCGTCGATCGAGCTGAGCGAGGAGGGCCGGCTGCTCGGCCACATCCAGATCGGCCTGCGGCTGCTGCGCGAGCGCGCCGAGGGGGTGCTCGACGAGCCGCGGATGCTCGCGCTCGAGCACTGCGTGCTCTGCCACCACGGCGCCGACGCGGCGCCCGGCGGGCGCTTCGCGAGCGTCGAGGCGCTGGCCCTGCACCGGCTCAACATGCTCGACGCGAGCGTCAAGGGCGCGCTCGAGCACGGCCTGGATCCGCGGCGCCCGGCGCGCTGAGCGGCGGCGCGGCGGCGGCGCCGCGTGGCGGTGTGGGAGCGTCAGTCGCGGCTGAGGGTGAACTCGCCGTGGGCGACGATCACCGCGGCGCCGCCGACCTCGACCTGGTCGACGTGCGTCGGCGAGCCCTCGACGCGGGCGTGCAGCCGCGACGGCCGTCCGATCTCCGCGCCCTGGGCGATCTCGATCTCCTCGCCGAAGTCGATCGCGCCGTGGCGCGCGAGGTGCAGCGCCAGCGGGCCCGCCGCGGATCCGGTCGCCGGGTCCTCGGCGACGCCGTTGCCCGGCGCGAACATCCGCGTCTTCCAGCGGCGGCCGGCGCCGGCGAAGCAGCTGACGTTGAGCGCGCCGAGCGCGGCGAGCGCGCGGTGGTCGGGCGCCAGCGCGGCGACCGCGGCCTCGTCCTCGAGCGTCACGAGCACGTTGTGCGGCCCGTTGAGGTAGGACTCGACCGGCAGCACCGAGCGCGCCACGCCGAGCGCGCGCAACAGCTCGGCGCCGTGCTCGAACACCTCGATCGCCGGGATCGGCTGCTGCATCCGGCCGAAGACGATCTCCTCGCCGGCCCGCTCGAGCGCGACCGGCACGATCCCCAGGCCGGTCTCCAGGCGGACCACGTCGCGGTCGCCGCCGAGCACGAAGGCCGCGCCGAGCACCGGGTGGCCGGCGAACGGCAGCTCCGTCGCGGGGGTGAAGATCCGGATCCGCGCGTCCCCGCCCTGCTCCGGGGCGAGCGTGAAGACGGTCTCCGAGAGATTCAGCTCGCGGGCGAGGCGCGGCATCGTGCCCTCGTCGATGCCGGTCGCCTGCGTGAACACCGCGAGGCCGTTGCCCTCGAGCGGCGTGTCGGTGAAGACGTCGGCGATGACGTAGCGGTAGGGGTTCATCCGGAGGCGCGATGTGGGGTTGCCGGCAGGACTCTAGGCGGTCTGCGCCCGAGAGGCACGCGCCCGGCTCACTGCTCCTCGCGCTCGGCGCGCAGGCCGCCGAGGATCGTCTCGAGCCCGGCGCGGAAGTTCGCCTCGCTCGGCTCGCTGGCGATCCTCCGGCTCAGCGAGCGGATCACCGGGAACGGCTCCTCGGCGCGGACGTCGATCGCGAAGCCGGTGATCTCGGCGAGCGCGTAGCCGCGCGCGTAGGTGGCCACGAGGCGGTAGGCGAAGATCGCCCGCGCCGGCGTGAAGCCGCCGCGGCGCAGGCCGGCGAGGACGTCCTCGATCGGCCCGAGCATGCTCGGAGCGGCGAGCGTCTGCGCGCCGACCAGCGCGAACGCCGCGGGATGGCGCCGCGCGATGGCCCGCAGATCGCCGGCGAAGCCGCGCAGCGCGTCGGCCCAGTCGCCGCTGCCGTCGCGGGGCTCGATCTCGGCGGCGAGGCGGTCGGCGAGGCCCTCGAGCAGCGCCGCGCGGTCGGCGACGTGGCGGTAGAGCGACATCGCCTCGACGCCCAGCTGGCCGGCGACGCGGCGCATCGTCAGCGCGTCGGCGCCCTCGCGGTCGAGCAGCGCCAGGGCGGCCGACAGGATCGCCTCGCGCGAGAGCTTGGCGGGCCGTCCGCGTCCACGGGAGGCGAGCGTCACGCCGCGTTTTGCTCCGGTCGAGCTGGCTTCGTTCACGTTCGCGACCTCTCTGCCTGGCGGCTCCGTCCGCAGTTGCACACCGTAGCGTCCGACGCGTCTAGGAAGCTGGTCGGTCCAATGTCGATCGTGATGCTGATCCTCGGAGTGCTGCTCGGCGCCGGCGCCGCGAGCGCGCTGCTGCTCGGGCGCGTGCGGGCCGAGCGCCAGCTCCGCGACGCGGCGCTCGCGAGCCACGCCAGCCAGCTCGAGCTGCTCGAGGCCAGCCGCAGCCAGCTGCGCGACGAGATGAAGGGCATCTCGGCGGACGTCCTGGCGAAGACCGCCGAGTCGCTGACCCGCGAGCTGACCGCCCAGCGGCGGATCGACGGCGAGCGCGCCGCCGGCGAGATGGGCAAGCGGGCGGCCGAGCTTCGCGGCCTGGTCGAGCCGATGAAGGACAAGCTCGGCAGGGTCGAGAGCCAGATCGAGCTGCTCGAGCGCGAGCGGCGCGAGGCCCAGGGGGAGATGGGGCAGCTGTTCAAGCAGCTCAACGAGGGGATCTCGGGGCTGCGCGCCGAGACCGGCAGCCTGGTCGGCGCGCTGAAGCGGCCGGCCACGCGGGGCTCGTGGGGCGAGATCCAGCTGCGCAACGTGATCGAGATGGCGGGCATGGTGGCCCACTGCGACTTCACCGAGCAGACGACGATCGACACCGACGACGGCCGGCTGCGCCCCGACGTGCTGGTGCGGCTGCCGGGCGGGAAGCTGATCGTCGTCGACTCGAAGGTGCCGCTCGACGCCTACCTGTCGGCGATGGAGGCCACGACCGATCAGGAGCGCGGCCTGCACCTGGCCCGCCACGCCCGCCAGACGCGCGACCACATCACCAAGCTCGCGTCGAAGGGCTACCAGGCGCAGTTCGACTCGAGCCCCGAGCTGGTCGTGATGTTCGTGCCCTCCGACGGCATCTACCACGCCGCGCTGAGCGAGGACCCGGCGCTGATCGAGTACGGCGTCGACCAGCAGGTGCTGCTGGCGACTCCGACGACGCTGATCGGGCTGCTGCGCGCGGTGCACTACGGCTGGAAGCAGGAGCTGATCGCGGCCTCGGCCCGCGAGATCGCCGAGACCGCGCGCGAGCTGCACAAGCGGATCGCCCGCTTCGTCGACCCGCTCGCGCGGGTCGGCCGCCAGCTCGGCTCGGCCGTCACGGCCTACAACGAGGCGGTCGGCTCGTTCGAGTCCCGCGTGATTCCCCAGCTACGGCGCATCGAGGCAGCCGGAGCGACGTCCGGGCGCTCGGTCGAGCTGGCCGGCGTCGAGGAACTGCCGCGCGCCGTCACGGCGCAGATCGCCGAGCCCGAGCCGGGGCGACCGCCGCTCGCCGAGCTCGGCGCCGCGGACGACGAAGTGCACGCAGCGTCCCTGCTGCGCTAGTGGTGCGGTCCGCCCGCGCCGGCGCTCAGCCGGCGGTGGGTGACGGCGCGTCCTCGACCGGAGCGGCCGGCGCGACCGTCGGCGGTGCCGGCGGCGTGACGCTCGAGGCCGCGGCGACCGGCGCTGCCGCGACCGGCGGTGCGGCGGGCGGAGCCGAGGTCAGCGAGGTCTGCTGCGGGCTGTCGCCGGTGATCGAGTCCTTGAACCCGCGCATGCCTTCGCCGAGCGAGCGCCCGATCTCCGGCAGTCGCTTGGCGCCGAAAACGAGCAGGACGACCACCAGCAGAATGAGGATGTGGAGGGGATTGTCGAGACCCATGGACGCAGAATAGCGCAGGGCGGCTGTCGCGCGTCGCGTTTTCATTTCGGAGCGCAATACTTGGAGGATGAGGGCGCAGCTCGCGATTGCCGAGCTCCTGGGGCCGCTGCGCGCCGACCCGGCGCGCGCTGCCGTGCTGCTCGACATCGACGGGACGCTGGCGCCGATCGTGCGCCACGCCTCCGACGCCAACGTCCCCGAGGCGACGCGGCTCCGGCTGATCGAGCTGGCGAAGCGCTACGGCCTCGTCGCGTGCGTCAGCGGCCGCTCGGCCTCGGTGGCGCGCCAGATGGTGTCGATCGGCTCGATCGCCTACCTCGGCAACCACGGCAGCGAGCTGCTGCTGCCGGCGGCGAGCGTGGTGATGGTCGACCGGGCGGTCGCCGAGTGGACCGAACGCGTGCACGCGTTCGCCGATCGCGTCGACACGACGGCGCTGCAGCAGATGCGCGTCCGGCGCGAGGACAAGGGCGCGATCGTCGCCTTCCACTGGCGCGGAGCGCCCGATGAAGGCAGCGCGCTGGTGGCGGTCGCGGCGCTCGAGCTGGCCGCGCTCGAGGCGGGGTTGCAGCCACGCCGCGGCCGCAAGGTGCTCGAGATCCGCCCGCCGGTGCCGATCGACAAGGGGCGCGGGATCCGCTGGCTGCTCGCCGACGAGCCGCCGGCGGCCGCGCTGTGCGTCGGCGACGACCTCACCGACGTCGACGCCTTCGCCGGCCTGCGCTCGGTGGTGGGGGAGGACGCGGTCTGCGTCGGTGTGCGCTCGGAGGAGACGCCGGCGGAGCTCGAGGCGGCAGCCGACGCGATGGTCGACGGCCCGCACGGCGTTCGCGAGCTGCTCGACCTGCTGCTGCGCTAGAGGCCCAGCGGATGCCGTTCGCCGACTTCGTCAAGGCCACCGTCGTGCTGTCCGCCGCGGCGGCGACGGCGCTCGCCGCGGTCACCCTGCTGAGCGCCCGCGCCGCCGGCGAGCCCGGCACCGCGACGATCGCGGTCGGCTGGTGGGCGGCGGCGTCTGCCATCGGCCTTCTGATGGGTCGCCGCGCGGCGGTGTCGCCGCGGATCGTGCGCCTGCTCGGCGGCGCCAAGACCGTCGGCGTGCTGCCGCCGCAGCGCCCGGCGCG
The DNA here is from genome assembly GCA_963833765.1 of uncultured Solirubrobacterales bacterium. Classification (GTDB taxonomy): domain Bacteria; phylum Actinomycetota; class Thermoleophilia; order Solirubrobacterales; family Solirubrobacteraceae; genus Palsa-513. The sequence goes on from CAWHZJ010000005.1 coordinate 29,722, forward strand.
GGTCCTGCTCGCGCGGCTGTGGCCGCTGCTGGTCTCGACGCTCGTCGCCGGCGGGCTGGCGCTGCTGGCGCCGCAGATCCCGGCCGTGGCGACCGGCTTCGCGCTGATCTGGGCGCTTGCCTGGCGCCAGCAGCACGGCGCGATCGTGGCGATCGAGCGACGCGACGGCGTCCGCTTTCACGTCGAGGAGACCTCGCCGCTGCGACCGATGACGCTGACCCGCACGCCCGGCTTCAAGGCGTACATACCGACCGAGCGGCGCAGCCCGGCGTGAGCGGGAGCTGATGGCCGGGCTGCTGCTCGTCTCGCTCGGCTCGACGGCCGGCCTGCGCGCCTCCGACGCCGAGCTCGCGGCGAGCCTGCGGCGCGCCGGAGCCGAGGTCGAGGTCGCCGTGGCCTCGGCGCCGCGGGCGTGGCGGACGCTCGCGCTGACCGACCTCGCCTGGGCCCGCGCCGCCCGCGCGGCGACGCTCGAGGCGCTGTCGCGCGAGCGCCCGGCGGCCGTCGTCTACTCGACGATCACCGCCGCGCTGCTCGCGCCGCGGCCGGGCGCGATCCGCTTCGACGCGCTGTGCGCCCAGAACCGGCCCGGCCGCGCACGGGGTCTGGCAGCGCCCGCGCGAGCGCGTCGTGCTGGCTCGGGCGCCGCTGCTGCTGCCGGTCAGCGAGGCGGCGCTGACGGGAGCGCCGCCGGGCAGCCCGCGGGCCGTGGTCACGCCGATCGCCGTCGCGCGCTCCGGGCCGCCGCTCGCGGGATCGCAGCGTGACATTGCGGCGATCACCTACGCCGCCAACCCGCACAAGAAGGGCCTCGACCGCGTGCTCGCAGCCTGGGCGCGGGCGCGGCGCGACGGCGAGGAGCTGTGGATCGCCGGTCTGCCCGACGCCCCGCGGATCGACGGCGTGCGCAGCGTCGGCTCGCTCGAGCGATCCGCCTACCGGGCGCTGCTGCGGCGCGCCCGGGTCTACCTCGCGGCGCCACGCCGCGAGGAGTATGGGATCGCCCAGCTCGAGGCGCTCGCCGACGGCGCGATGCTCGTCAGCACCGAGACCGAGGTGCCCTACGCAGCGCTCGGGCCGGCGCGCGCCGCCGACGCGCGGCTGATCGGCCCCGATCTCGCGGGCGCGATCCGGGCCGCGCTCGATGACCCGCGGCCGGACTACGCCGCGGTGCTCGCCCCGCTGCTCGAGCCGTTCAGCCCCGCCAGCGTCGATCGCGTCGTCGCGGAGCAGGTCCTGCCGCTGCTGCTCAGCGCGGCTGCTTGAGCCTGGCCTGGAGCTCGGGCCAGCCGAGCGTGTTGTAGATCGCCGGCGCGCCGAGCCAGGCGCGGCGCGCGGTCCAGATCCCGTAGCGCAGCGCGTCGAGCCCACCCGGCGAGTGCGCGTCGGAGTTGACCACGATGCCGACACCGGCGGCGGCCGCCGCGGCGGCGTGGACCTCGTTGAGGTCGCGGCGATGGGGGCTCGCGTTGATCTCGATCAGCGTGCCCGCCTGCGCGCAGGCGGCGATCACGGTGTCGACGTCGATGGCATAGGGCGCGCGCCGCTCGATCAGCCGGCCGGTGAGATGCCCGAGCGCGTCGACCTGCGGGTGGCGCGCGGCGGCGAGCACCCGTGCGGTCATCGCGTCGCCGTCGATCCCGAAGGCGGTGTGGACGCTGGCGATCACCCAGTCGAGCTCGGCGAGCAGCTCGTCCGCGTAGTCCAGCGCGCCGTCGGGCAGGATGTTGACCTCGCTGCCGGCCAGCAGCGTGATCCCCTCGATCCGGGCGTCGGCCTCGCGGATCAGCTCGATCTGGCGGCGCAGCTGGTCGGGCGAGACCTCGTCGCCGAAGCCGTGCGTCGCCGAGTGGTCGGTGATCGCCAGGTACTCGTAGCCGCGCTCGCGCGCGGCGAGCGCCATCTCCTCGATGCTCGCCTGGCCGTCCGACGCCGTCGTGTGGCAGTGCAGATCGCCGCGAATGTCGGTCAGCTCGAGGAGCGCCGGCAGCGTCCCGGCGAGCGCGGCGTCGAGCTCGCCGCGGTTCTCGCGCAGCTCCGGCTCGATGTAGGGCAGGCCGAGCAGCTCGTAGAACTCGGTCTCCGTCGCGCAGGTCCGGGTGGTCTGCGTCGCGTCGTCGAGGATGCCGTACTCGGAGATGTGCAGCCCCCGGCGCACGGCGCGTTCGCGCAGCGCCGCGTTGTGCGCCCCCGACCCGGTCAGATGGGCGAGCAGATTGCCGAACTGTTCGGGCGCCACGGCGCGCAGCTCGACGGTCATTCCGCTGTGCGTGCGCGCGCGCGCCGCGCCGGCGCTGGAGCGCGACACGCTCTCGATCTGCTCGAGCGTGCCGACATGGTCGATCAGTGCGGGCTCGTCGAGCACGATGTCGAGGTCCTTGACGCTCTCGCGGCGACGCCGCGCCGAGCCGGCGAGCTCGACGCGGGCGCCCGGGTCGATCGCCCGCAGCGCGTCGATCAATAGCTCGCCGACGGCCAGCGCGCGGTCCAGCACCACGCGGCGCGACGGGCGCTCGGCGGCGCCGGCGTCGAGCGCCGCGAGCACCGACTCCTCGAACCTGGCGCCGAACCCCCTGAGGGTCCTCAGCCGCTGCGCCTGCGCCGCCTCGCGCAGCGCCTGCGGCGAGTCGATCGCCAGCTCATCGAAGAGCCGGCGCGCGCGTTTGGGGCCGAGCCCGGGCAGACCGGTGATCGCCAGCAGGCCGGGCGGGAACCGCTCGCGCAGCTTCACCGCGGCGGGAATGTCGCCGGTGTCGAGCAGCGCGCGGATCTTTTCCTCGAGTGTCGCGCCGATCCCGGCGAGCTCGGTGACGCGTCCCTCGCGGGTCAGCGCCGCGACCGACACCGGCGCGTCCCGGATCGCCCTCGCCGCGTTGCGGTAGGCGAGCACGCGATGGATCACCGCCCCGTCGAGTTCGTAGAGGTCGCCGAGCTCGTCGAGCGCGTCGGCGATCGCTCCGTTGGAGGTGTTCGTCACTCCACTAGGGTAGGCGGCGATGTCAGCGACCGCATGGCTCGTGCTACCGACGTTCAACGAGGCCGGGAATATCGAGGCGATCGTCGCCGCCGCGGTCGCCCAGCTCGAGGTCTGCGCCGCCGAGCAGGGGTTTCGCGTGCTGATTGTCGATGACTCCTCGCCGGACGGAACCGGCGAGCTGGCCGACCAACTGGCCGTCAGCTACGAGCAGGTCGAGGTGCTGCACCGCGAGAAGCGCGAGGGCCTCGGCCCGGCCTACCTCGCCGGCTTTCACCGCGCGCTCGGCGCCGGCGCGGGCTACGTCTTTCAGATGGACGCCGACTTCTCGCACGACCCCGCGGACCTCGGCCGCCTGCTCGCGGCGATCGCCGGCGGCGCCGACCTTGCGCTCGGCTCGCGCTACGTCCCCGGCGGCGGCGTCGAGCATTGGGGGTTGTTGCGGCGGATCGTCAGCCGCGGCGGCTGCGCCTACGCGCGGCGCGTGCTCGGCCTGCGGGTGCGCGACCTGACCGGCGGCTTCAAGTGCTTTCGCCGCGAGGTGCTCGAGGCGATCGACCTGGCCACGGTCCGCTCGCACGGCTACGGCTTCCAGGTCGAGCTGACGCAGCGAGCGCTGCTGCGCGGCTTCACCGTGCGCGAGGTCCCGATCACCTTTCGCAACCGCCGCCACGGGCGCAGCAAGATGTCGCCGCGGATCGCGCTGGAGGCGTTCGTCGTGCTGCCGCAACTGCGCTGGCGCAGCCGCGGTCGCTGAGGCCGCCGGCGGCGCCGCGGCCGGCGGCCGGGTCGCGGGCGGGCGATTCACGCAGGCCCGGCGATCCGCCGATGCTTGCCGTGTGAGCGAGCCGCTGGCCCACGAGCAGCCTGCGACGCGGTACGCGTTCGTCTACGGGGTCCGGTGCACGCGCGAGACGCTGCGGACGTGGCAGAGCGAACCGTGGCCGGCGGTCCGGCGCTGGTTCGCCGGCGCCCTCGCGGCCGCCGTGATCCTGCTCGCGGCGACCTGGCTGATCGCCGGGGTCTCGGGCGCCGGCGGCTTCGTCGTGCAGACGATCGCTCCGCCGTTCACGGTCGGCAACCTCGGCCAGGTCGGCATGATCGTCGTCAAGAACCTGCTCGTGCTCGCGCTGCATGCGATGGCCTGCGTCGCCGGGTTCATCGCCGGCTCGTCGCTGCCGTTGCAGGCACAGGGCCACAGCGGCATCGCGCGCGCGATCCACGAGCGCGGCGGCCGCTTCGCGATCATCTTCGTCGTCGCCGCGACGACCTTCTCGCTGTCGGCGCAGGCCGTTGTGCTCGGCGGCGAGACCGCCTCGGTGGCGGCGGCGCTGCACACCTCGCCGGGCATCCTGCTCGTGGTCCTGCTGCCGCACGCGCTGATCGAGCTGACCGCGCTGTTCCTGCCGCTCGCCGCCTGGATCATCGCCAGCCGCCGCGGCGAGTGGGACCAGCTGCTCGCCGCGACCGTCGTGACGGTGGCCCTGGCGCTGCCGATGCTCGTCTTCGCCGCGCTGCTCGAGGTCTACGTGTCGCCGCACATCCTGCAGGCCTTGATCAGCTGAGCCGGACACGCGCGCCGTCGTGCGGCGGGTGCGCCGTCGCCCGTGCCCCTGCTCACGGCGTCCGGGCGGGCTGTCGATATCAGGGCCATGGCTCTGCTGGCGGACGTGCGGCGCGGCGTGATCAACACGATCGCGGCGAGCCACCTCACCCCGGCCGCGATCCGCTACCGGCTGCTTCGCGCCTACGGCGTCAAGATCGATCGCTCGGTCGTCCTGCGGACGGGCTTCTACCTGGACGGCCCCAACCTCGAGATCGGCGCCGGCACCTTCGTCAACGTCGGTTGCTACTTCGACGGCTCGGCCGCGATCAGGATCGGCTCGGAATGCGACATCGCGGCGGAGGTGATGTTCTGCACCTCGACCCACGCGCCCGGGTCTCACGCGCGGCGCGCCGGGCAGCCGACCGTCGCGCCGATCGTCGTCGGCGACGGATGCTGGATCGGCACGCGCGCCACGCTGCTGCCGGGCGTGACCGTCGCCCCGGGCTGCATCGTCGCCGCCGGCGCGGTCCTGACGCGCGACACGAGCCCCAACGGCCTCTACGGCGGCGTGCCCGCGGTGCTGCTGCGCGAACTGGCGCCCACCCCCGCCGGCGACCGCCCCGGCGAGCCGGGGGAGGCCCCGCCGGCGGCCGATGCGAGGTGACCGGAGCCTCGCGCCCGTCACTTCATTCTGTATAGTATTGGGCAGAGACACGAGCAAGCGATCTTTAGGAGCCCACATGGCCGGCACTCTGGTAGACGTCAACGACAACAACTTTCAGGCCGAGGTCATCGAGTCCGAGACCCCGGTCCTGGTCGACTTCTGGGCACCGTGGTGCGGCCCGTGCCGGATCGTCGCGCCGATCCTCGAGGAGATCGCCGCCGAGCACGAGGATCTGCGGATCGTCAAGCTGAACATCGACGACAACCAGCAGACCGCCGCCGCCTTCGACGTCCTGTCGATCCCGACGATGATCCTGTTCCGCGGCGGCGAGCCGGTGAAGAAGGTCATCGGCGCCTACCCGAAGAAGAAGCTCGAGGCCCAGCTGTTCGCATAGCCGCCGGACGGCGCCGCCGGCCGGTGGCGGCGGCGGCGGTGGCCGGCGCGCTGCGCTAGGCGCGTGCGAGCCGGATCTTCAGCTCGCGGCCGCCGATCTCGATCGACGCGCTCCAGTCGTTGGGCTCGCCCGCTGGGCCCGCCGGGTAGGCGACGGCGGTCGCGAGGGTCTCGCGGGCGATGTAGTGCTCGTGCTCCCGCGCGGCGTCGAGCAGCTCCTCGTCGCCGCCGAGCGCCAACTCGATGCGGTCGGTGATCTCGAGGCCCGTGCTCTTGCGGCACGCCTGGATCGCGTGCACGATCTCGCGGGCATCGCCGGCGCGAATCAGCTCCGCGTCGAGCGTCAGATCGAGCGCGACGGCGTGCGAGCCCTCGCGTTCGAGACCGTAGCCGGCGAGCGGTGCGAGCGCGAGCGTCAGGGCATCGCCGCCGAGCTCGTGGTCGGTGCCGGCGATCGAGACCGTCACCGTGCGCTCGTCGCGCAGCGCCGCCGCCACCTCCGCCGGGTCGAGCGCGGCGACCGCCGCCGCGAGCTGCGGCATCAGCTTGCCGAAGCGCGGCCCGAGCGCGCGGAAGTTCGGCTTGACGGTGTAGGTGCCGAGCTCGTCGGCCGCGGCGACGAAGCGCAGGGCGAGGACGTTCAGCTCCTCGCGCACGACCTCGGCCAGCCGCTCGATCGCCGCCCGCTCGCGGCCGTCGGCGACGATGACCGCCTCGCGCAGCGGCTGGCGCACCTTCACGTCGCCCTGGCTGCGGGCGGCCAGGCCGAGCCGGACGGTCTCGCGCGCCGTCGTCATCGCGAACTCGAGCTCGAGGTCGCGTTCACCGGGTTGCGGGAAGTCGCACAGGTGCACGCTGGCGAGCTCGGCGTCGAGGTTGTCGTAGAGCTCGTCGGCGATGAACGGCGTGAACGGCGCGAGCAGCTTGGCGACGGTGTTCAGCACCGTGCGCAGCGTGGCCAGCGCCTCGCTGTCGCCGTCCCAGAAGCGCCGTCGCGAGCGGCGGACATACCAGTTCGAGAGGTCCTCGACGTAGGCGGCGATCTCGCGCCCGGCGGCCGTCGCGTCGTAGGCCTCCAGACGCTCGCCGACCGTCGCGACGGTCGCCGCCAGGCGCGAGAGCGCCCAGCGATCGAGGTCGTTGGGTGCTCCCGGGCGCTCGTCGCCGGCGTTGGCGTAGAGCACGAAGAAGGCGTAGACGTTCCACAGCTGGCGCAGGAACCCCCGCGCCCCCTCGCCGACCGCCTCGACCGAGAAGCGGTAGCCGTCCCACGGCTGCTTCGACGTGAAGAAGTACCAGCGGAACGCGTCGGCGCCGAAGCGGTCGATGACGTCCCACGGCGCGACGACGTTGCCCTTCGATTTCGACATCTTCTGCCCCTCGCCGTCGACGAGCAGGCCGAGGCAGACGGCGTTGCGATACGGCGCGCGGTCGTTCAACAGCGTCGAGATCGCGATCAGCGAGTAGAACCAGCCGCGCGTCTGGTCGAGCGCCTCGCAGACGAAGTCGGCGGGAAACGCGTGCTCGTAGCGCTCGAGGTTCTCAAAGGGCGCGTGGTGCTGGGCGAACGGCATCGAGCCCGAGTCGAACCAGACGTCGATCACCTCCGGCACCCGGTGCATCTCGCCGTCGCACTCCTCGCAGGCGAAGGTCAGCGCATCGACGAACGGGCGGTGCGGGTCGCCGACCGCGGTTCCCGAGCGCCGCTCGAGCTCCGCGAAGGAGCCGATGCAGACGCGGTGGGCGGGCGACCGGTTGCAGCGCCAGATCGGCAGCGGCGTGCCCCAGTAACGCTCGCGCGAGAGGGCCCAGTCGACGTTGCCCGCGAGCCAGTCGCCGAAGCGCCCGTGCTTGATGTGCGGCGGATACCAGTTGACGGTCTCGTTGGCGGCGAGCAGGCGGTCGCGCAGCCTCGAGGTGGCGATGTACCAGGACGGCTTGGCGTAGTACAGCAGCCGCGTGCCGCAGCGCCAGCAGTGCGGGTAGGAGTGCTCGTGCACCTCCTCGCGAAACAGCAGCCCGCGCTCGCGCAGCCCCTCGATCAGATCGGCGATCAGCTGCGGGTCGTTGACCGAGCGCCCCTCGTAGCCGACGACGCGCGCGTCGTAGGTGCCCTCGCGCGTGACGGGGTTGTACAGCGTGTGCGGGTTCGTCGGGTCAAACAGGTGGTTCTCGACGCCGACCCGGAAGTCGTCCTCGCCGAACGCCGGCGCCATGTGGACGATCCCGGTGCCGTCCTCGGTCGTCACGAAGTCGCCGGCGAGCACCGGCGAGCCTCCCGGCAGCCGGTCCGTCAGCTCGAAGATCGGGCTGGCGTAGGAGCGGCCAACGAGCTCCGAGCCGCGCAGCGTGCCGAGGACCTCCGCGCCCTCGCCGAACACCCGCTCGACGAGCGCCTCGGCGACGATCAGCGTCTGCTCGCCGGCGCGCACCCGCGCATAGCTGATCTCGGGCCCGACGGCCGCGGCCAGGTTGCCGGGCAGCGTCCACGGCGTGGTCGTCCAGACCAGCAGTGACTCCTGCGGCTCGGAGCCGAGCAGCAGGAGCTTGACGTAGACGCTCGCGTCCCGCACGTCCTGATAGCCCTGCGAGACCTCGTGCGACGACAGCGCGGTGCCGCAGCGCGGGCAGTAGGGGACGACGCGGTGGCTCTCGTAGAGCAGCCCCCTGGCGTGGATCTGCTCGAGCGCCCACCAGACCGACTCGATGTATGAGGGGTCGAGCGTGCGGTAAGCCGCGTCGAGGTCCAGCCAGAAGCCGATCCGCTCGGTCAGCCGATCCCACTCCTCGAGGAACTCCGAGACCGACTCGCTGCAGCGGCGGTTGAACCGCTCGATGCCGTACTCCTCGATCTGCATCTTGTTCGTGAAGCCGAGCTGCTGCTCGACCGCGATCTCGACCGCGAGGCCGTGGCAGTCCCAGCCCCCCTTGCGCTCGACGCGGTAGCCGCGCATCGTCTTGAAGCGCGGGTAGATGTCCTTGAACACGCGGGCGAGGACGTGGTGGGAGCCCGGCGGTCCGTTCGCGGTCGGCGGCCCCTCGTAGAAGACCCACTGCTCGGCCTCGGCGCGGCGGCGAAGGGACTCGGCGAACACGTCGCGATCGCGCCAGCGTTCGAGCACCTCGAGCTCGAGTTGCGGAAACGACGGCTGGGGGTCGACGGCGCGGAACACCGTCGGCATTCTAGGTGCGGGTTCTCCCGGCACCCCGGGGCGCCGCGAGGCCGGCGTCCGCGGGCGTCAGCTGCGGACCACTCCGAGGACGATCCATCGCCGTCTCGCGAAGCGCCAGACGTTGGTCGCGAGGCGGACGGCGACCAGGGCCAGCAGACCCGCCCAGACGCCGACGATTCCCCAGTGGAAGTGCAGCGCCGCCAGCGCGAGCGGCACGTAGAAGACGAGCGCCGCGAGCACCATCGCGGCGGCGAGAAAGCGCGTGTCGCTTGCCCCGATCAGCACGCCGTCGAGTGCGAAGACGATCGCGGCCGCCGGCTGCATCGCCGCGAACAACGGCCAGATCGCGTGCAGCCGGTCGATCACGCGGGGGTCGCTGGTGAAGACGTGCGGCAGCGGCCCGGTCAGCGCCAGCAGCACGAGACCGGTCGCGCAGCCGCCGACGAGCGACAGCGTCAGGAGCCGCCGCGCCGCCGCGTAGGCGCCGGCGCCGTCGCCCGCGCCGAGCATCCGTCCGACCAGCACCTGACCGGCGATCGCGAGCGCATCGAGCACGAGCGCCAGCAGGTTGTAGAGCTGGAAGGCGATCTGGTGCGCGCCAAGCGATGCCTTGCCGATGCGGGCGAGCACGGCGCTCGCCACGACGAATGAGACATAGAGGGCGCTCGTGCGGATCGCGATCTCGGCTCCGACGCGAGCGAGCCCGCGCATCAGCCGCGGCTGCGGGCGCGGCAGCGGCCGCGCGATCGCGACGAACGCGGCGCCCATCCCGAGCTGGGCGATGACCGTGCCGAGCGCCGACCCGTCGAGTGAGAGGTGCAGGCCGTAGACGAGGATCAGCTCGAGGATCAGGTTCGCGACGTTGGCGGCGATGACGATCTCCAGCGGGCGCCGCAGCTGCGAGATCCCGCGCAGGTAGCCCTGGCCCGCGGTCGCGAGCAGGACCGCCGGAAGGCCGGCTGAGGAGATCCGCAGGTAGCGGGCAGCGAGATCGGCGACGTGGCCGGGGCGCGCGAGCAGGTTGATCGCCGGCCCGGCGAGGGCCAGCGTCGCGACCGCCAGGGCGCAGCCGATCGCGAGGCCGAGCCACACCGCCTGGCCACCGAGCTCGTGGGCGCGCCGCGTGTCACCGGCGCCGTGGGCGCGGGCGACCTGCGCCGTCGTCCCGTAGACGAGGAAGTTGAAGACGGTCGTGACGGCTCCCAGCGCAGTTGCCGCGAGCGCCAGCGCGGCGAGCCGGGTCGTCCCGAGATGGCCGACGATCGCCGTGTCGGCGAGCAGGTAGAGCGGCTCGGCCGCGAGCGCGCCGAGCGCCGGCAGCGCCAGGGCGACGATCTCGCGGTCGTAGACGCGGGCGCGATCCACCGCGCGCAGACTACGATGGCCACGCGTGAAGCTGCGGCTCTACCATCACCGCGACGGCGCGCGCGTCGCGTACCGCGAGGCGGGGACCGGCCCGCCACTCGCGCTGCTGCACTCCGCGATGCTCTCCTACAAGGAGTGGGAGCCGATCGTCGACGGGCTCGCCGACCGCTTTCGCGTGGTGCTGCCGGACCTGCCGCTGCACGGCGATTCCGAGGACCGCCCGCGGCACCCCTACACGCCGGACTGGTTCGCCGACGTGCTCGCGGGCTTCTGCCACGAGGTGCTCGGGCCGCGGCCGCTGATCGGCGGTCACGGGCTCGGGGCCGAGATCCTGCTGCACACGGTGGCGCGCGGAGAGATCGCGCCCGCGCGCCTGGTGCTGTTGCCAAACCGGCTGCATCGGCGCGCGGCCCACGAGCAGCTGCGGCGCGGCTGGCGGGTCGCGGCCCGGGCGGGTGCGATCCCGGGCCTCGGGGGCGTGCTCTCGCACGGCGCTCGGCTGCTGTTCCGGCCCGACCTCGGGCTGCGGCTGTCGTCGCGCGGCGCCCCCGGGGCGCGGGACCTGGTGCGCCACGCCTTCGCCGACGTCGGCGGCAACGCGAACCTCGCGCGCTCGTGGGCGCGCTTTGCGGCGCGCTGGCCGAGTGGCGCGCAGCACGAGTTGCTCGATCTGTACCCGCAGCTGCAGATGCCGGTGCTCTTGCTGTGGGCCGATGACGACCATCTGCATCCGCTGTCGGTGGCCGAGGAGGCGCTCGAGCTGATCGACGGCGCGATCCTGCGGGTCCTGCCCGGCACCGGCTACCTGATCGCCTACGACGACCCGGTGGGCGTCGCTCGCGAGCTGACGGCGTTCTGCGGGTAGGGTTTGGGGACCCGCGCCGCGACAAAGGATGAGCTGATGAGCCCGGAACCCCTCTATGGTGGCGAGACCCGCAAGGCGGTCGAGAACTTCCCGATCTCGGGCGAGCCGGTGCCGGCTGCGGTGATCCACTGGCTCGGGCGGATCAAGGGCGCCGCGGCCGAGGTCAACGGCGAGCTCGGCCTGCTCAAGCCCGCGCTCGCGCGCAAGATCGCCAAGGCCGCCGCGGCGATCGCCGACGGGCGTCACGACGAGCAGTTCCCGATCGACGTTTTCCAGACCGGCTCGGGCACCTCGTCGAACATGAACGTCAACGAGGTGATCGCCACGCTCGCCGGCGCCGGCGTGCACGCCAACGATCACGTCAACCTCGGGCAATCCTCCAACGACGTCTTCCCCTCGGCGGTGCACCTCGCCGCCCTCGAGCAGGCGACGCGCGAGCTGATCCCCGCGCTCGCGGCGCTGGAGCGCGCGCTGACGGCCAAGGCCAGGCGCTTCGAGACGATCGTCAAGGCCGGCCGGACGCACCTGATGGACGCCGTCCCGGTGACCCTCGGCCAGGAGTTCGCCGGCTACGCGGCCCAGATCCGCCTCGGCCGCGCGCGGGTCGCCGAGGCGTTGCCGCGCGTCGCGCAGATCCCGCTCGGCGGTACGGCGACCGGGACCGGGTTGAACACCCACCCGCAGTTCGCCCGCCGGGTGCGCCGGCGTCTTGCGGCGCAGACCGGGCTGAAGATCTCGGCGCCCGAGGATCCGTTCGAGGCGCAGGCCAACCGCGACGCGCTCGTCGAGCTGTCGGGGGCGCTGAAGGTCGTCGCGGTGTCGATGACGAAGATCGCGCAGGACCTTGCGCTGATGGGGTCGGGACCGCGCACCGGGATCGGGGAGCTGTTCCTGCCGGAGCTGCAGAAGGGCTCGTCGATCATGCCGGGCAAGGTCAATCCGGTGATCCCCGAGGTCGTGCTGCAGGTCGCGGCGCAGGTGATCGGCAACGACCTGGCGATCACGATCGGCGGCATGCAGGGCAACTTCGAGCTCAACGTCCGCGTCCCGCTGATCGCGCGCAACCTGCTGTCCTCGCTCACGCTGCTGACCAGCGCCGCGACCGTGTTGAACGAGAAGTGCGTGCGCGGCATTCAGGCCAACCGCGCGGGCTGTGCGCGCAGCGCCGCCTCGACGCTCGCCGTGGCGACCGCGCTGAACCCCTACATCGGCTACGACAAGGCCGCCGAGATCGTCCAGGAGGCGACCCGCTCCGGCCGTCCGCTGCGCGAGGTCGCCAGCGAGAAGGGCGTCAGCGACGCGGTGCTCGACGCGGCGCTCGACCTGCGCAAGATGGCGCTCGGCTGAGCCGCGGTTTCGGCCGGCCGGCGCTACGCGGCGAGCAGCCGCTCGAGCAGCTCCTGGGCGCCGCCCTTGGACAGCGGCTCGTTGAGGTTGCCGCACTTCGGCGACTGCACGCAGGACGGGCAGCCGTCGCGGCAGCGGCACTCGCTGATCAACCGGTGCGCGTCGCCGACCAGCGTCTCGAACTGGGCGAAGGCGATCCGCGTGATCCCGACGCCGCCGGGATGGCCGTCGTGGATGAAGATCGTCGGCCCGCCGGTCTGGGGGTGGGCGTTGGTCGAGAGCCCGCCGATGTCCCAGCGGTCGCACATCGCGAGCAGCGGGAGCACGGCGATCTGGGCGTGCTCGGCGGCGTGCAGCGAGCCGAGCAGCAGCTCGGGCGGGAAGCCGCCGAGGACGCCGGCGTCCAGCTCGAACCACATCGCCTGCGTCGCGAAGCGGGTGGCCGGCAACTCCAGCGCGGTCAGGTCGATCTCGCGGTGGTCTGACAGCCTGCGGCGCTGGTAGGCGAGCACCGTTTCGGTGACCAGCACGCGACCGAACGACAGGTTCACGCCGAGCGCCTCGCGGCGGTCGAGCAGCCGTTCGATCTGCGTGTCAGTCTCGCGCTTGGGCTGGGTGTACCAGTCCTCGTCGAACGGCTCGACGAGCGCCCGTTGCGTCTCGAGGTCCAGCTCGCGGACGTGGAACGAGCGCCCGAGGTGCAGGTAGATGGCCCCCGGGTGAAGCGTCGAGAACGCGCGCGCCGCCTCGGTGGTGCCGAGCACCTCGCCGCTTGTGGAATCGACGATCGCGAAGGAGCTGTGCGACGCCGAGCGCAGCGAGATCTCACCCGCCGGGTAGCGCTCGCGGCGGCGCAGGACGAACTGGCCGTCCTTGGCGCGCAGCTCGCCGAGGCCCTCGAGCCGCTCGAGATAGGCGAGCGTGCGAGGGCCGAAGAACTCGGCGTCGCGTTCGCTGAGCGGGCCCTCGTGGGCGGCGCAGAGAAGGTGCGCGAGGTGGATCTCCTCCGATTCGTGGTCGAGGATCGCGGACTCCACGGGGCGCTCGAGGAAGTCCTCGGTGTGGCGCGCGAAGAACTGGTCGAGCGCGTCCTCGCCGGCGACGTAGACCGCCAGCCCGCGCCGGCGGCGCCCGGCACGGCCCCACATCTGCCGCAGGCTGGCGATCGTCCCGGGGAAGGTCACCACGACGGCGGCGTCGAGTGCGCCGACGTCGATGCCGAGCTCGAGCGCATCGGTGGTCACCACGGCGCGCAGCTCGCCGGACACCAGCCGCTGCTCGATCTCGCGTCGCTGGGCCGGCGTGTAGCCCGCCCGGTAGGGCGTCACGAGCTCGCCGAGGGCCCCGGCGCCGAGCCGCTCGAGCTCGTCGCGGGTGATCCGGCTGAGCAGCTCGACACCCTTGCGCGAGCGCACGAAGCAGATCGTGCGGGCGCCGTCGGCGACCAGCCGGGCGAGCAGCTCGGCGCCTTCGGCGAGCGCCGAGCGGCGCACGCCGAGCGCCTCGTCGGTCACCGGCGGGTTCCAGATCGCGATCCGCCGGCCCGCCGACGGCGAGCCGTCCTCGTCGATCAGCGTCACGTCCTCGAGGCCGGTCAGCCGCTCGGCGAGCTCGAGCGGGTTGGCGATCGTGGCCGAGGCGAGCAGGATCCGCGGCTCGGTGCCGTACGCCGCGGCGATCCGGCGCAGCCGCCGCAGCACGTTCGCGACGTGCGATCCGAACACCCCGCGGTAGGTGTGCGCCTCGTCGACGACGACGACGGCGAGATTCGCGAACAGCGCCGACCAGGAGTCGTGGTGGGGCAGGATCCCGAGATGCAGCATGTCGGGATTGGTGAGAACGAGATTCGCCTTGCGGCGGATCTCGTTGCGCGCCTCGCGCGGCGTGTCGCCGTCGTAGATGGCGGGGCGGATCTGCGCCGCGCCGAGACCGAGCGCGGCGATCGCCCGCGCCTGGTCCTGGGCCAGCGCCTTGGTCGGGTAGAGGTACAGCGCCCGGGCCTTGGCGTCGCGCAGCAGCGTGTCGAGCGTGGGCAGGTTGAAGCACAGCGACTTGCCCGAGGCGGTTCCCGTGGTGACGATCGTCGGCCCCTGCCAGGCCGCCTCGAGGGCGCGCGCCTGGTGGCTGTACAGGCGCGCGATCCCGGCGGCGCGCAGGCTCGCCAGCAGCGCCGGATGCAGCTGCGGCGGGAGCTCGGCAAAGCGTGCCAGGCGGGCGTGCTCGAAGGCCTCGCCGACGAGGCGTTGATCGTCGCGGGCCTCGTCGAGCAACGCCGCCCATGGCTCGATCTCGCGTGTCCTCGTCGCCGCTTCGCTCACGGGTTGCCATAGTAGGGGCGGATGCCCTACGACTCTCCGGCCGGCTGGCAGCGAGCCCGCAGCTTCCATCATTCGCGTTTCGACGAGGCGTTCGTGGCCGCACACGAGGGGTCGGTGTCGGTCTGCCTGCCGGCGCGCAACTGCGCCGCGACCGTCGGCCCGATCGTCGCGGCGCTCGCCGGGCTGCGCGAGCGCGCCGTGATCGACCAGCTCGTCGTGATCGACGGCGACTCGGACGACGCCACCGCGAGGATCGCCGCCGCGGCCGGCGCGACGGTGTTCTCGGAGTCGGCGCTGATGCCCGGCTACGGCCCGGTGGCGGGCAAGGGCGACGCGATGTGGCGCTCGCTCAGCGTTCTCGACGGCGATCTGGTCTGCTTCCTCGACGCCGACGTGCTCGAGTTCTCGACGCACTACGCGATCGGGCTGCTCGGTCCGCTGATCGAGTTCGACGAGATCGATTTCGTCAAGGCGTTCTACCGCCGTCCCTTCCGCCAGGGCGACATTGCCCTCGCCGACGGCGGCGGCCGCGTCAACCACCTGCTCGCGCGCCCCGCGCTGGCGATCTTCTATCCGGCGCTCGCCGGCGTGCGCCAGCCGCTGGCCGGCGAGATCGCCGCACGCCGCTCGCTGCTCGAGCTGCTCCCCTTCGCGACGGGCTACGGCGTCGAGATCGCGATGCTGCTCGACGTTCTCGAGCAGGTCGGCCTCGACGGGATGGCCCAGGTCGACCTCGACACCCACCACAACAGCCACCAGCCCCTGCTCGACCTCAGCCCGATGGCCTACGCCGTGCTGAAGGTCCTGGCCGTCCGGCTCGAGCGCGAAGGGCGCCTGCTCGAGCTCGACGCCGCGCCGCTGCTGCTCGACGGGGGCGCCTTCGACGCGCCGCTGGCCGAGCGCCCGCCGATGGTCAGCGCGCGGTGAGCGGCGCGTTCTACCTCGATCTCGACGGCACGCTGCTCGGGCGGGGCGCGTCGCTGTTGCACGATGGCGACGGCGCTATCTCGCTGCTCGGGGTCCGCGCGATCGAAGCCTGCCTGCGAGCCGACGTCGAGGTCGTGTTGATGAGCGGACGCCGCCGCGCCCAGGTCGCCGAGGATGCTCGCCTGCTCGGCCAGCGTGCGTTCATCTACGAGGCCGGTTGCGTGCTCGAGCTGGACGGGGAGCAGCTGTGGCTGACCGAGCTGGTCGCCGGGGAGCGCACCGTGTATGAGCAGATCGAGGACTCGGGGGCCCCGGCGATGCTGCTCGAGCACTACGCCGGACGCCTCGAGTACCACGATCCGTGGCACCGCGGGCGCGAGATCTCGCACCTCTTCCGTGGCCAGATCGATGCGGCGGAGGCCGACGCGCTGCTGCGCGAGCGCGGCCACGGGAATCTGCGGCTTGTCGACAACGGCGGCGTGCACCGCCAGTCCGACACGCTCGGGGCGCTGCGCGCCTACCACCTGATCCCCGCCGGCGGCTCGAAGGCGGCAGCGGTGGCCCGCCACATGCGCGCGCGAGGGCTGCGCCGCGAGCAGACCGCCGCCGTCGGTGACTCGCGCGAGGACCTCGCAGTCGCCGCGGTCGTCGGCAGCTTCTGGCTGGTGGCCAACGCGCTCGAGCGCGACCCGACGATGCGCGAGGCGCTCGGCGCCCATGCGAACGTGCGCGTCGCCGAGGCGGGACACGGAGCGGGCGTCTACGAGGCGGTGATCACGACGCTCGCGGAGCGCCGCGGAACCTTCGCGTGAGGCGCTCGCGCAGCCGCTGCCAGAAGCCGCGCGAGCGTTGCCAGCGGGCTCGCGGCGGCACGGTGGCGCGGACCAGCGCCACCCAGCCGGCGAGCGGCAGCTCGCCGTCGATCAACCGCGACAGCCCGCCGGTGACCGGCGCGCTGAAGCCGGCCCGCTCGATCGAGTGGGCGAGCAGCGGCACCGACTGGAGCGCCTCGACGGCCTGCGCGACGCGGGCCTGGATC
This sequence comes from uncultured Solirubrobacterales bacterium, assembly GCA_963833765.1. Taxonomy (GTDB): domain Bacteria; phylum Actinomycetota; class Thermoleophilia; order Solirubrobacterales; family Solirubrobacteraceae; genus Palsa-513. Next base: position 46,333 of record CAWHZJ010000005.1, read on the forward strand.
TCGGCCGGCGCGACGCCCTCGGCGAGCAGTTCGCCGGCGCGGCGGTTGCGGCTCATCGGCGCGAGCGCGGTGGCGACGAGATCGCCCGCCCCGGCCAGGCCGATGAAGGACTCCGGGCGCGCGCCGGCCGCCTCGGCGAAGCGCCAGACCTCGGCGAAGATGTGCCCGGCGGCCGCGCCGGCGGCGTTCAGGCCCTGAGCCTCGGTCGCTCCGGCGGCGAGCGCCGCAGCGTTCTTGGCGACGCCCGCGAGCTCGACCCCGATCGGGTCGTTGGAGAGCTCACACACGACGCCCGCGCGGTTGAAGATCCCGGCGAGCGCCTCGGCGAGCGCTTCGTCGAAGGCGGCGGCGACGAGCCCGGCCCCGGCGTGGACCATCTCCTGCGCGTGGGCGGGCCCGCCGATGCACGCGACGCGGTGGGCCCCGAAGCGGTCGCGGAGCGCCGTGGTCGGCGCCTCGCCGTCCGGCGGTACGAGCCCCTTGGAGAGCGAGACGACCGCCGCACGGTGTCCGAGGCCGGCGGTCTCCAGCGCCGCGATGGCCAGCGCGAGGCTGGTCGAGGGCACCGCCAGGAACACGAAGTCGGCACGCGACACGCCGTTGGACACCGCTTCGATGCGCAGCTGCGAGGGCAGCTCGACGCCGGACAGGTAGGCCTCGTTGACGCGGCTTTCGTTGAGCTCCACCGCCTGGCGCTCGGTGCGCGTCTGCAGCGTCGTGCGGACGCCCGCGCGTGCGAGCAGCACCGCGATCGCGCTACCGAAGGAGCCGGCGCCGATGACCACCGCGCGGCGGGCGCCGGGCAGCGATACCTGCGCGCGGCTGAGCACGGCAGGCCGCACCGGCGCGGTCGCTTCTCCAACGTTCTCGGTGATCGGTCGAGCGTAGCGGTCGCGCTCAGATCACGCGGGCGAGCGCCGCGGCGGCCTGCTCGATCGCGGCCTCGTCGCCGGCCTCGAGAATCTCCTGCAGATCGAGGATCCTGGCGTCGAAGCGGTCCAGCGCGCAGCTGCCGACGATCGCGTGGGCCGGCACGCCGTGCTGGCGCGCGCGGGTTGCGATCTCGGCGGCGATCTTGCCCTCCAGGCTGGTTGCGTCGAGCCGGCCCTCGCCGACGATCACCGCGCGGCTCGCCAGCATCCGCCGATCGAAGTCCAGCGCGTCGAGCACGAACGGCGCTCCGGCGACCAGCTCGGCGCCGAACGTCGCCCACAGCCCGCCGGCGAGCCCACCGGCGGCGCCGGTCATCGGCACCCCGCGCGGCAAGCCGAACGCATCCAGGCGCCGCTCGAGCCGCGCGACCGCCGCTTTGTCGGCTCCCTTCTGCGGCCCGAACACGCTCGGCGCCTGCTCGAACGGCGTCCGCACGTCGCAGAGCACGGTGATGCGTGCTCGACCGAGGCCTCCTGCGCCGGCGATCGCCTCGATCGCCCCGCGTCCGCCGTCGGTCGTCGCGCTGCCGCCGGCGGCGACCAGCACGTGAGCGGCCCCGGCGGCAACCGCGGCGGCGATCAGCTCGCCGGTGCCCGCGCTCGTGGCGGCCTCGGCGTCACGCTCCTCGGGCGCGAGCAGAGCCAGCCCGCTCGCCGCGGCGACCTCGACGAGTGCGGTCCGGCCGTCGCCGAGCAGCGCCAGGCCGGCCGCGACCTCGCGCCCGAGCGGATCGCTGGCGACGACGGTGATGACCTCGCCGCCGAGCCGGCCGAGCAGCACCTCCATCGTCCCCTCGCCGCCGTCGGCGACGGGAGCGAGGTCCGGGGCCGGCAGGCCGGCCCCCAGCAGTCCGCGGCCGATCGCCGCCGCGACCTGCTGCGCGGTCAGGGTTCCCTTGAAGGAGTCGGGAGCGACCAGGACCGGCCGGTCATGCGGGGCCATCGTGCGGCATTCTCTCAGGCGATGAGCTCCAAGTCCGAGGCGATCATGATCGAGGCGGCCGGGCGCGAGGTGCGGATCTCCAACCCGTCAAAGCTGTTCTTTCCGCAGCCGGGTTTCACCAAGCTCGATCTCGTGCGCTACTACCTGGAGTGCGAGCAGGCGGTCGTGCGCCATCTGCGCGAGCGCCCGACGACGATGAAGCGCTGGGTCGACGGGGTGACCGGCGACTTCTTCTTTCAGAAGCGGGTGCCCGACAACGCTCCGCCGTGGCTGTCCACGGCGACCGTGCACTTTCCGAGCGGCCGTTCGGCGCGCGAGCTCGTGGTGTCCGACGCCGCGCACCTGGCGTGGGGGGTGAACCTCGGCGTGATCGACTGGAACCCGTGGCCGGTGCGGCGACGCGACCTCGATCGTCCCGATGAGCTGCGCGTCGATCTCGACCCCACGCCCGGCGTGTCCTTCGACGAGGTTCGCGCGGTCGCCGCGTGCGTTCGCGAGGTGCTCGACGAGCACGGTCTCGTCGGCTTCCCGAAGACCTCCGGCTCGCGCGGCATTCATGTCAACGTGCGGGTCCATCCCCAGCGGAGCTTCGAGGAGGTTCGCCTCGCGGCGGTCGCGCTCGCCCGCGAGGTCGAGCGGCGGATGCCCGGTCGCGCGACGAGCAAGTGGTGGAAGGAGGAGCGCGTCGGGGTCTTCGTCGACTACAACCAGAACGCGCGCGATCGCACCGTCGCCTCGGCCTACTCGGTGCGTGCGGTGGCCGACGCGCGCGTGTCCTGCCCGGTGGCCTGGGAGGAGTTGCCCGACGTCGACCCCGCCGAGCTGAGGCTGGACACCGTGCCCGGGCGGCTGCGCGACCGCGGCGATCCGTCGGCGACGATCGACGAGCACGCCGGCTCGCTCGACAGCCTGCTCGAGCTCGCGGCGCGTGACTCGGCGGCCGGCCTGCCCGACGCGCCGTGGCCGCCGAACTTCCCCAAGGGGCCGGACGAGGCGCCGCGCGTGGCGCCGTCGCGGGCCAAGGGCCGCCGCACTCAGCGCAGCTGATCGATCGTGCAGTCCCCCGGTGGCTTGTCGTCGCGCCAGCGGACGATCTTCGTGCCGTGGCGGATCCGCCCGTCGCTGACGTGGTCGTAGCTGACCTCGACGACCAGCTCCGGGCGCAGCGCCACCCATTCGAGCTCGCGGTCCGCGCTCCAGCGGCTCGGCTCGCCGCTCCCGCGTTCCCCGGTTTCGTAGGCCGCCAGCTCGCCGGGCAGCTCGCGCTTGCGCTTGGCCGAGAAGGCCGAGGTGTGCCCGACCGGCCGCAGCTGCCCATCGGGCTGATAGAGGCCGAGGATCAGCGAGCCGACGGTGTCGGGGTCGACGCCCGGCCGGTAGCCGACGACCACGCAGTCGATCGTGCGCAGCCGCTTGACCTTGACCATCGCGGTGCGCTTCCCGGGGGCGTAGGCGGCGTCCAGACGCTTCGCGACGACACCCTCGGTCTGCTCGAGCCAGCGCTGCGCCGCGGCCGGATCACGCACCAGCTCGGAGCGCCGCACACCGGCGAGCCGTTCGAGCGCCTCGCGGCGGCGCTCGAACGGCTGATCGAGCAGTTCCTGGCCGTCCAGCTCGAGCAGATCGAAGGCGACGAACGACGCGGGCAGCTCGCGGGCGAGCCGCTCGATGCGCGAGGCGGCTGGGTGGATCCGCTGCTGCAGCGCGCCGAAGGCCTGCCCCGGGCCGTCGCCGTCGATCACGATCTCGCCGTCGAGCACGTAGCGCCCGGGCGGGAGCGCGAGCTCCGGGAAGTAGCGCGTGAGGTCCTTGGCGCCGCGCGACTGCAGCGCCAGCCGGTCGCCGTCGACGAACGCGATCGCGCGAAACCCGTCGTACTTCTGCTCGTAGCACCACTCCGGCCCGACCGGCAGCGCGGCGGCGGCACGCGCGAGCTGAGGCTCGATCCCGAAATGCATGCCGGTCAGCCTAGCGCCGCTCGCTAGAGTCACCGGTGATGGCCACGGCGGAGCTCACCGGCGCGGAGCGCGAGTACCTCGAGACGCTGTTCTGGCTCTACGAGGCGGGGCTGCAGATGACCGGCGCGAACGTCGCGCGAGCGATGCGGCTGTCGGCGCCGACGGTCCACGAGATGATCGGTCGCCTGGAGCGCGGTGAGCTGATCACGCGCGGTCCCGACAAGGTGATCAGCTTCACCGCCGAGGGTGAGCGCCAGGCCGAGGAGATCGTCGGCCGCCACCGCCTGATCGAGCGTTTCCTGACCGATGTCCTCGGGATACCGTGGGACGAGGTGCACGAGGAGGCCGAGCGCCTCGAGCACGCGATGTCGCCGGTGCTCGAGCAGCGGATGCTCGCGGCGATCGGCGATGCCACGACCTGCCCGCACGGGCACCCGATCCGGGTCGGCACGCGCGTTCCCGGGGTGCCCCTGGCCGACGTCAGCAAGGGCGCGACGATCCGCGTGCTGCGCTTCGAGAACGAGGCTGAGGATCTGCTGCACTACCTGCGCAAGGTGGGTCTCGAGCCGGGCCTCGAGGGCACGATCGCGCGCTCGGGCGAGGACGAGATCGTCGTCGCGACCGCGGATCGCGAGGCCACGATCACGCGCAGCGTCGCCGAGACGGTATCGGTCGTCGCCGATCCCTCGCCGCCGCCGCGCGTCGCACTGCCCGAGCAGCTCGTGCTCGGGCTCCAGCGCTACGGGCGCTGAGCCCCGCGCCCGCCGGCCGGCCGCCGCGCGGTTCGCCGCCGCGGCGCGCGCCCTCAATCGATCTCGACGTCAAAGTCCCAGGCGACGACCGGCGTGGATCCCGCCGGCGCCCACTGCAGCCGCCCGTTGCCGGTCGGCAGCACCGCGGTCACGCTCAGCCTGACGGTCCGGCCGCCCGCCACCAGCGCCGGTAGCGCGCCGCCGCCGACGGCGGTTACGCGCGGATGGTGCAGCTGCCCGAGCTCATCGCGGATCGTGAACGCGTGCGCGCTGAGCGGGACGGCTCCCGACGCCGCCGTCAGGGTGACGGTGAACGCGCACGGGCTCGTCGCGGGCACCGGGAATGCACCGTCCTCGGGAACGGCGGGCCCGACGGTCGTCGCCATCACCCGCCCGTGGGCGAGGTGGACCGATACCGTGTCGCCCTCGATCGCCAGCCACGGATGGGCGGCGCTCGCCTCGACGGTCCGCCCGACCGCGACGGCGGCCTTTGGCAGCCACGCCGGGATCTGCCCGTACTTCGCGCTCGAGCGCTCAGCCGGGGACGCCCCGGCCAGGCCGCCGGGGCGCAGCAGCACCACGGCGGCCGAGACGGCGAGCGCGACCACGAGCGCGACGGCGCCGAGGCCGAGCGCCCGGCGGGCGCCGGGCACCAGGGCCCGGCGCCCGCCACGTGAGCTCGGCTGCGGATCGGCAATCACGACCCGCGCCCCGGCTACTGCTCGCCCGCCGGGTTGGTGAACACGTCACGGCCGAACGGCGCGAGGCCGGGCTGCGCGGCGTAGCCGATGTGACCATCGCCGTCGAGGCCGGGTGAGGTCTCGGCCACCTTGAACAGGTCCTCCATCGTGCGCAGCCAGCTGTAGTGGTTGTAGTCGACCGTGCTCACCGACCCGGGCGCGATGTAGGGGCTGATCAGCACGCTGCCGGTGTCGCCGCCGCCGGTCGTGGCGTCGGTGGCGTCGAACAGCGGGTCGGTGCTCGGCGTGCGGGCACCGAGGACGACTCCGCTCACCGGACCGGTCGTGTCGAGCGCCTTGCCGGTCGCGTCGACGAGCGTGAAGAACCCGACGTCGGCGGGGTCGCTGGAGCTGGCCGGGACCGTCGGCGTGTCGGTCACCTTGCCGACGAGCGCGCCCGCCGGGATGCCCGCGCCGGTCACCGTTCGGCCGGTGTCGGTCGCGACGACCGCGTTGTCGAGGATCGTGGCGGTGTTGGCCGCGGCGCTCGCCCCGGAGTCGGTGCGCGCGCCGGGGACGTTGCTGCCGCCGCCGAGGATGCAGGTTCCAAGCGGCTGCGCCGGGATCGTCTGGGCGACGCAGGTGCTCGGGCGATCGACGAACGAGTTGTCACCGGGTCCGGGGTACAGCTCGTTGCCGGCGGTGTCCTTGGCCAGCGGCGTGTTCGGCCCGGCCGGCTCGGCGTTGACACCGTGCCCGAACAGGGTCTCCGCGGCCGAGTCGGAGCCGATCGAGGCGGCGGCGTTCGGCGACACCGCGGTCGAGTTGACGAAGCTGTTTCCGCTGTAGGTGAACGGCGGGAAGGCCTCGTCGAAGGTGACGTCGATCAGCCCGCCGTCCTTGAACGCCGGTGAGGCCTCGATCTCGGGGATCACGTGCTCGAGGAACAGGTCGGATGCGTACAGACCGCCCGTGTTGTTCAGCGGAGCCTTCGGCGTGTTCGGGTCCGAGAAGCCGCCGGAGAGGTTGTTGCCGTGGCAGACGGCGTCATGGGCGTCGCTGCAGTTGTTCGGCGAGATCCAGCTGAAGGCCGGGGTCGTCGCCTCGCTCTGCAGGTCGTGGTAGAGGCCGTTGGTGGGGTCGAACAGGTTGGCGATGTGCGCGGCGTTGCAGTCCCCCGACTGCAGCAGCGACTCGAACCACGGGAACGGGAAGTGCTTGGGGACGTACTGGTCGGTCGCGTTGGCGCCGCCCGGGTTGGGCTGCGCAGTGTTGGGCTGCCCGGTGCCCGTCGTCGGCGAGGCGCTCGGCGTCGCGTACGGGGCGCCGCAGTACTGCGCGCCGGCGTCGTGGGCCGGCCCGCTGGTGTCGGGGTTGCCGAGGTCCTGGGCGTAGCCCTTCCAGCTGACGCCCGCCGAGTCGAGCTGGTTGAACAGCGTCGGCACGCTCGCCGGGTAGACGCAGCCGTTGGTGCCGGCCGCCGCGTTCGGTCCCGCCGCGGAGACCAGCTGGCCGTAGTTCGGGTTCGTCGAGAGCGAGCCCGACGTGTCGACCTTGCCCACGAACTCGTCGTAGTTGGGGCAGTCCGCCTGCGTGTCGGGCTGGGTCGCCTGGCCGCTGACGAGCGAGACGTAGTTGTCGAGGCTGAAGTGGCCCGTTCCGTAGTAGTTCTTCAGCAGCACCCCCTGGGAGGGCAGCGTCTGCCACAGGTAGGTGTTGTTGTTGAGGCCGGTGAAGGTCGCGTCGTAGGACTTGTTCTCGAGGATGATCAGCCAGACGTGCTTGATCGCGCCCGGCCGGATGCCCAGGCCGTCGCGGTCAGCCGCCGACCAGCCGGCTCCGGGCGCCCCAGCCGAGGACGCACTCGCGAAGATGCTCGCCAAGAGGACGCCGGAGGCGGCCAACCCGACCGCGCCGAGCGTGAGGACCCGCCGGCGCCAACGTCGCGCCGGCGATCCGGGGATCGATCGCCTGCGACTGATGATGCGTGCGATCCGGACTGCAGGATGAGCGTTCATCGCCTGACCTCCGAGTAGGGACACGGCCATCCGCGAGTCTCGAACGCAGCCGCGCGCGGCAGGTATCCCGCTCGTAACCGCGCCGTGAAGAAGTTGAGAACCGCGGGCCCCGCCGCCCGGCCGAGGCCCGCGCGGCGAACGGCGGTGGGGTTAGGAGGCCGTCAGAGCGCTGCGAGCGCCGCGGCGAGCCGCGTGACGCCATCGCGGATCTCGGCGGGGGTGACGCCGGAGAACGCGAGCCGAACGGCACCGGAGCCGCCGTCGAGCACGAAGTCGTCGCCGCTGACCAGCGCCAGCTTGCGTTCGGCGGCGGCCTGCACGACGGCGGCCGGCTCGACGCCGGCGGGCAGCTTGACCCAGAGGAAGTAGCCGCCGTCCGGGACGACGAACGACGCGCCCGGGAGCTGCTCCTCGAGCGCCGACGCGAGGGCGTCGACCCGCTGCTCCAGGGCGCTGCGAACACGCTCGATCGAGCGCTCGACCGCCCCGGAGACGCAGAACTCGTAGACGATCGCGGCATCCACCATGCTCGGGGAGATGTAGGTGTTGGTCGCCCGTACGACGATTCGCTCGATCAGCTCGCGCGGGCCGATCAGGAAGCCGACGCGAATCCCGGGGCAGACGGTCTTCGAGAACGACGAGGCGTAGACGACGGCCCCCTCGCCGCCGTCGAGGGAGAACATCGTCGGCAGCGTCTCGCCGCGAAAGCGCAGCTGAATGTAGGGGTCATCCTCGAAGATCGTGAACGCGTACTCGCGCGCCAACGCCAGCAGGCGCTCGCGCTTGGGGCCTGACAGCGTGTAGCCGGCCGGGTTGTGGAAGTTGGGGATGATGTGGGCGAGCTTCGGCCTGACGCCGGCGTCGAGTGCCGCCGCGAATCCCTCGAGGTTGATTCCGTCGGGCTCGATCGGGATCGCGGTGAGCGCGGCGCCGCGCTGGCGCAGCGCGAGCAGCGTCCGGTCGTAGCTCGGTCGTTCGACGATCACCTCGTCGCCGGCGGCGACCAGCTCGTCGAAGAGGAACGCGTCAGCCTGCATCGAGCCGTTCGTGACGAGCACCTGGGCTTCCTCGACGCCGTGGCGTTCGGCGATCCAGCGGCGCAACGGGACGTAGCCGACGGCCGTGCCGTAGCCGGTCATGCCGGCGGGGTCATTGGCGAACGCGCGCTGCGCCGCGGCCGCCAGGCCGTCGACGTCGATGATGTCCAGCGAGGGCGCGCCGCGCGCGAACGAGATGCCGGTCAGCTCCATCCGATCATTCTCCCAGCAGCTGCACGGCGATCTCCGCGACCTGTGTCGGGGTCTTGGCGACCCGCACGCCTGCCGCCTCGAGCGCCTCGGCCTTGGCCGCGGCGGTGCCGCGCGAGCCGGAGACGATCGCACCGGCATGGCCCATCGTCTTGCCGGGCGGCGCGGTGAACCCGGCGATGTAGGCAACGACGGGCTTGGAGATCTGCGCCGCGATGTGGGCGGCCGCCGTCTCCTCGGCATCGCCGCCGATCTCCCCGCTCATCACGATCAGCTCGGTCTCGGGATCTGCCTCGAAGAGGTCGATGATGTCGACGAAGCTCGACCCGGGTACCGGGTCGCCGCCGATGCCGACGATCGAGGAGTTGCCGAAGCCGCGCTGGGCCAGCTCGTTGCCGACCTGATAGGTGAGGGTCCCCGAACGCGATACGACCCCGACGTTGCCCGGGCGAAAGAAGGCCGCCGGGATGATACCGACGTTGGCCTTGCCCGGGGACAGCACGCCGGGGCAGTTGGGACCGATCAGGCGCACCTCTGGCGTGCGCCGCAGGTGCGTGTAGACGCGCAGCTCGTCGTGCGCGGGGATTCCCTCGGTGATCGCGATGATCGTCGTGATGCCGGACTCGGCGGCCTCGAGGATCGAGTCGGCGGCGAACGGCGGCGGCACGAAGATCATCGCCGTGTTGGCCTGCGTGGCGGCGACCGCTTCGTGGAAGGTGTTGAAGACGGGGATCCCCTCGACGTCCTGGCCGCCCTTGCCGGGCGTCACGCCGGACACAACGTTCGTGCCATAGGCACGGTTGTTCAGCGAGTGGAAGCTGCCCTCACGCCCGGTGATCCCGGAGACGCACAGCCGCGTGTCGCGATCGACGATGACGCTCATCGCGCAAGCTCGACGACGCGCGCAGCCGCCTCGTCCATCGTGCTCACCGCATGCACGTTCGGCAGCGCGGCCGCCTGGAGCAGGGCGCGCCCCTCCTCGCCGTTGGTTCCGTCGAGGCGCACGACGAACGGGATCGTCGGCTTGATCTGCTCGAACGCCTCGATCAGCCCGCGCGCGACCTCGTCGCCGCGCGTGATCCCGCCGAAGATGTTGAACAGCACTGCCTTGACGTTGGGATCCCAGACGATCACCTCGACCGCGGCGGTGATCGCGTCGGCCTTGGCGCCGCCGCCGGCGTCGAGGAAGTTCGCCGGCGCCCCGCCGTGCTGGGCGACGAGGTCGAGCGTCGACATCACGAGGCCCGCACCGTTGCCGAGGATGCCGATGTTGCCGTCGAGCTTGACGTAGGTCAGGCCACGCTCCTTCGCCATCTGCTCCTGCGGGTCCTCGCTCGACAGGTCACGCAGCGCGGCGTTGTCGGGATGGCGGTAGAGGGAGTTGCCGTCGAGGGTGACCTTCGCGTCGAGCGCCACCAGGGTGCGCTGCGGCGTGACGATCAGCGGGTTGACCTCGACCAGCATCGCCTCCTCGGCGACGAACGCGGCGTAGAGCTGCTCGAGGAAGACGCCGGCTGGGCGCACGAGATCGGCGGGGATCCCCGCCTCGAAGGCGAGCCGTCGGCCGTGAAAGGGCTGAAAGCCGATCAGCGGGTCGACGTGCAGCGAGGCGATCGCCTCGGGCGTCTCCTCCGCCACCTGCTCGATGTCCATGCCGCCGCGCGTCGAGAGCAGCGCGAGCGGGGCCTTGGCGCCGCGGTCGAAGACGAACGAGGCGTAGTACTCCTCCTCGATCTGCGACGCCCCCTCGATCCACAGCTCGCGCACGACCAGGCCCTTGATGTCCATGCCGAGGATCGCGGCGGCGTGCTCGCGCGCCTGCGACTCGTCGGCCGCGAACCTGATCCCGCCGAGCTTGCCGCGGCCGCCGACCTGAACCTGCGCCTTGATCGCGCAGGGAAACCCGATGCGGCCGGCGGCGGCCACCGCCTCCTCGACGGTGCGCGCGGGCTCGCCGGCCGGCACGGGGATGCCGTGGCGGGCGAACAGCTGCTTTCCCTGGTACTCGAGCAGATCCATCGGCGGGCGCGGACTCTATTCGACGTTCATAATTGGGGTTCATCCCCGTCAGCGAGGAGCACCACCTCTCCATGCCACTGCCTGCAAAGACGACGTTCGTCACCTTCGACGTCTACGGAACCCTGATCGACTGGGAGAGTGGCATCTGGGACGCCTTCGCGGCCGAGGCGGCCCGCGACGGCTTCACGATCGAGCGCGAAGAGGTCATACCGCTGTTTCACGAGATCGCGCGGCAGATCGAGGGTGGCTCCTACGAGCTGTATGCGGAGGTGCTGCGGCGCACCGCGGTGGAGATCTCAAAGCGCCTCGGATGGCCGCTCGAGCCGTCCCGCTCGGGATTCCTGCCCGATTCGGTGCAGCACTGGGTGCTGTTCCGCGAGACGCGCGCCCAGCTCGAGAAGCTCGCGAAGAAGTACCGGCTCGGTTTGATCTCGAACATCGACGACAAGCTGCTCGGCCAGACGCGCCGCAACATCCCGATCGACTTCGACCTCGTCGTGACGGCACAGCAGGTGCGCTCCTACAAGCCCGACCTCGCCCACTTCAACGAGTGCGCGCGCCGGATCGGCGGGAAGAAGGGCTGGGTCCACGTGGCGTCGAGCTACTACCACGACGTCGAGCCCTGCGTGAAGGCGAAGATCCCGGTGATCTGGGTCAACCGCCACAAGGAGACGCTCGACGCCGGCCAGCGCAAGCCGACGGCCGAGGTCCCGAACCTGCGCGAAGCGGCCAAGCTGCTCGGCGTCGTCTAGCGCTGTCGTGCGCGCGATCGGCGTCCACGAGGACGTGATCGTCGTCGAGAGCCGCGTCTGGCGGACCACCGCGACGCTGGTGCGCAGCGGCGCGGAGGCCTTCGTGATCGACTCGCCGGTGTTCCCCGACGAGCTCGAGATGCTGCCGGCCCTGCTCGAGCAGGCGCGGTTCGCGTTCAGCGGGCTGCTCGCCACGCATGGCGACTGGGACCATCTGCTCGGTCGCCTCGCCTTTCCCGGCGCCGCACTCGGCGTCGCAGAGACGACCTCGGCGCGGCTCAGGGCGCACCCCGGGGCGGCCCAACGCGCGCTGCGCGACTTCGACGAGCGCCACTACGTCGCTCGCCCGGCGCCGCTCGCGCTCGGCTCGGTCGAGGCGTTGCCGGTGCCCGGCTATTGCGCTCTGGGCGAGCGCGAGCTGGAGCTTCACCCGGCCGACGGGCACACGGTCGACGGCATGGCGATCTGGATCCCGTGGGCGAGGGTCCTGGTGTGCGGCGACTATCTCTCACCCGCCGAGATTCCGACGCCGGAGGCCTCGATCGACGGCTATCTGGCAACCCTGACGCGGCTCGAGCCGCTCGTCGAGGCGGCCGGGCACGTCGTCCCCGGCCACGGCGGCCCGATCGCCGGGCCGGCCGCCCGGGCGCTGTTGCGCGAGGACCGCGATTACCTGGAGGCGCTGCGCGAGCACCGGCCGGCCGCCGCCGCGCTGCCCGCCGGCCGCCGCGGCGCCGAGCAGCGCCGCCTGCACGCGGCGAACCTCGCGCGGCTCAGGGAAGCTGGCGCCCCATGAACAGGTCGCGCCCGGTCAGGCTCCCGTGGGCCTTGCTCGTGGTGGAGAAGCCGAGCGACTGATACAGGGCGATCGCGCCGGGGTTGTGCTCGTTGGTGTCCAGCTCGATCCGCTGCGCACCGCGGGCGTGGGCGCGGTCGAAGGCGGCGAGCACCAGCGCGCGGCCGACACCCTGCCCGCGAGCGTGCTCCTCGACGAACAGGTCCTCGAGCCAGCAGTCCGGTGAGCTCGTCCAGACCGAGTGGCGGAAGCGCAGCTGGCAGACGCCGCATGGCGGCGAGGCGTCGCGATCGATGCTGCCGAGCAGGAACTCGGTGGCGGGCTCGGCGATGAGCAGCGCGACCGAGGCGGCGACGGCGTCGTCGGGCGGCAGGTCCGACTCCAGCCAATCGCGAAACGCGATCAGCAGCCGCGTGACGTGGGCAGCCTCGTGCGGCTGCGCGGGCCAGGCCTCGATCACCGCCGTTGCCCGCTGCACGCGGCGCGCCGTGGCGATCGCGGCGCGCCGTTGCCCGCCGGATTGACGACCGCGCTGCGCCGGCTCACGACGACTCGATCACCGCGAGCGCATCGCCGGAGGCGACCGAGGCTCCGACCGAGATCGGCAGCGCCCTGACCGTGCCGGCCTTGTGGGCGGTGATCTCGTTCTCCATCTTCATCGCCTCGATGATCGCGATCAGGGCGCCCTGCTCGACCTGCGCGCCGGTCTCGACGGCGATCTTCAGCACCGTCCCCTGCATCGGGCTGGCGAGCACGTCGCCGCTGTCGGCGCCCGGAGCGGCGGTGGCGCGCGGAGCGCGCCGCGCCGTCGGCCTTGCCGGGCCGCCGGGCGCGGCGTGGCCGGCGCGCGCGCCGTTGGGCGGGCCGATCACGCGCACATCGAAGCGGCGCCCGCCGACCTCGACCGTGTAGTCGAGGCTCACCGCCGCGGGCGGCGCGGTCTCGGCGACCTGTGGTTCGGCGGCGATCGCCGAGAGCCACTGATCGTCCTCGAGCAGCTCGCGGCAGGTCTCGCCCCTCGCCCACTGCTCGGTGGCGAGGAGACGCTCGTGGAACGGGATCAGCGTGGTCACCCCGGTGATCTCGAACTCGCCCAGTGCGCGCAGCATCCGGCGTGTCGCCGCATCGCGGTCGCTGTCCCAGACGATCAGCTTCGCGATCATCGGGTCGTAGGTCGCCGAGACCTCGGAGCCCGCGCGCACGCCGGAGTCCACGCGGACCCCGGGGCCTGAGGGCTCCTGGTAGCTCGCGATGCGTCCGGGGCTCGGTGCGAACCGCCGAGCGGCGTCCTCGGCGTTGATCCGGCACTCGATCGCGTGCCCGCGCAGCACGACGTCCTTTTGGCGTAGCGGGAGAACCTCGCCGGCGGCGACGCGGATGCCGGTCTTGACGATGTCGACGCCGGTCGTCATCTCGGTCACGCTGTGCTCGACCTGCACCCGCGTGTTCATCTCGAGGAAGTAGTACTCGCCGTCGGAGAGCAACCCCTCGACGGTGCCCGCGCCGCGATAGTCGACGGCGCGCGCGGCGTCGATCGCCGCGGCGCCGATCCGCCCGCGCAGCGCGGCGTCGACGACCCCCGCTGGCGCCGGCGACTCCTCGATCAGCTTCTGGTGGCGGCGCTGGATCGAGCAGTCGCGCTCGCCGAGGTGGACGACGTTGCCGTGGGCGTCGGCGAGCACCTGCACCTCGACGTGGCGCGGGTCGGGCAGGTAGCGCTCGAGATAGACCGTCGCGTCGCCGAAGAACCGCTCGCCCTCGCGTGCGGCGCCCTCGAACGCCTCGGCCAGCTGGCCGGCGGCCGCGGCGACGCGAAAGCCCTTGCCGCCGCCCCCGCCGGCGGCCTTCACGGCGACCGGGAAGCCGATCTCGGCGGCGATGATCCTGCGGGCCGCGGCGACCGTCTTGACCGGGGCCGTCGTGCCCGGGACGATCGGCACGCCGGCAGCGGCCATCAGCTCGCGGGCGCGAACCTTGGAGCCCATCGCCTCGATCGCCGCGGCCGGCGGCCCGATGAACACGATGCCCTGCTCCTCGCAGAGTGCGGCGAAGGGCGCGCTCTCGGCGAGGAACCCGTATCCGGGATGGACCGCCTCGGCGCCGGACTGGTGCGCCACCTCGAGGATGCGCGCGGCGTTCAGATAGCTCTCGGCCGGGGCGCCGCCGCCGAGCAGATAGGCCTCGCCGGCGCGGGCCACGTGGATCGAGTCGCGATCAGGCTCCGAATAGACCGCGACGCTCGCGATCCCGAGCTCGTCGAGCGCGCGGATGATTCGAACCGCGATCTCGCCGCGGTTGGCGACCAGGACCTTCGAGAACACCGACGGGGACTTTATTCAGCGGCGATCATTCCCGCACCGACGGTGGCGTTCGTCGCCTCGTCGATCAGGACGAAGCTCCCGGTGCGCCGGTTGCGCGCGTAGGGATCGATCACCAGTGGAACGCTCGTCCGCACGGTGACCCGGCCGATGTCGTTCAGCTCGAGCTGGTCCGGCTTCGGCTCGCGCTCGAGCGTGTGCACGTCGACGCGGTCGAGCAGCGCTTCGATGATCGCCGTCGCGGTCCGCGAGGTGTGCTTGATCGCGTAGCGCCCACCGGGCCGCAGTGGCGCGTCGGCCAGCCAGCAGATGTCGGCGTCGAACTCGCGCGCGACGGCCGGCTGGTCGGCGACGCCGGCGATCAGCTCGCCGCGGGCGACGTCGAGATCGTCGTCGAGGCGCAGCGTCAGCGAGAGCGGCGCAACCGCTTCGTCGAGCTCGCCCTCGTAGGTGTCGATCGCGGCGATTCGCGTGCGATGGCCGCCGGGGAGCACGACGACGTCCTCGCCGGGGCGCAGAGCCCCGCTCGCAAGCTGCCCGGCGTAGCCGCGGTACTCGCCGTCGGCACCGCCGGTCCGGACGACCCACTGCACCGGGAAGCGGGCCGGGACGTCGTAGGGGTGGTCGTAGGAGACCTCGACCTCCTCCAGATGGTGCAGCAGCGTCGGCCCGCTGTACCAGGGCATCTGCTCGGAGCGCACGACGACGTTGTCGCCGCGCAGCGCCGAGATCGGGATGTGCAGGCAGTCGGCGACGCCGAGCTTTTCGAGGAACGGCGCGAACTCGGCGACGATCTCCGAGAAGCGCTCGTGGGAGTAGTCGACGAGATCCATCTTGTTGACCGCGACGACGAGGTGGGGGATCCCGAGCAGCGCGCTGATGAAGGCGTGGCGCTTGGACTGCTCGAGCACCCCGCGTCTGGCGTCGAGCAGGATCACCGCCAGGTCGGCGGTCGAGGCGCCGGTGACCATGTTGCGGGTGTACTGCTGGTGGCCGGGACAGTCGGCGATGATGAAGCGCCGCCGCGGGGTCGTGAAGTAGCGGTAGGCGACGTCGATCGTGATGCCCTGCTCGCGCTCGGCGCGCAGGCCGTCGGTCAGCAGCGCGAGGTCGACCTCGCTGTTGCCACGCTGGCGCGAGACCTCGGTGACGTGCTCCAACTGGTCCTCGAAGACCTGTTTGGAGTCAAACAGCAGGCGGCCGATCAGCGTGCTCTTGCCGTCGTCGACCGAACCCGCGGTCGTGAAGCGCAGCAGATCGAGCGTCATCGGCGACGACGATCGCGCGGGGTCTGAGCGCGTGCGGCCACCTCAGAAGTATCCGTTTTTTTTGCGGTCTTCCATGGCGGCTTCTGAGGTTTTGTCGTCGGCGCGGGTTTCGCCGCGTTCGGTGATTCGGGTGGCGGCGATTTCTTGGACGATTTGCGCGATGGTGGTGGCGGTGGAGCGGGTCGCGCCGGTGCAGCTCATGTCGCCGACGGTGCGGTAGCGGACCGTTTCGTCGACGGGCGTTTCGCCGGGCAGGAGTTGTTGGCCGGGGCGGTAGGCGTAGAGCATGCCGTCGCGGGTGAAGGTTTGGCGGTTGTGGGAGAAGTAGATCGAGGGGACCGCGAGTGCTTCGTCGTTGATGTATTCCCAGACGTCGAGCTCGGTCCAGTTTGAGAGCGGGAACACGCGGACGTGTTCGCCGGCCGCGATCTGGGTGTTGTAGAGGTTCCACAGCTCGGGGCGCTGGTGTTTGGGGTCCCAGTGGCCGAAGTCGTTGCGGAAGCTGAAGATGCGTTCTTTCGCGCGCGCGCGTTCTTCGTCGCGGCGTGCGCCGCCGATCGCGGCGTCGAAGCGGTGCTCGGCGATCGCGTCAAGCAGCGTCGTGGTTTGCAGGCGGTTGCGCGACGCGCGCGGGCCTTGCTCCTCGATCACGCGGCCCGCGTCGATCGTGTCCTGGACCGCGGCGACGATCAGCCGCTCGCCGAGCTCACGCACCCGACGATCGCGAAACTCGATCGCCTCGGGGAAGTTCTCGCCCGTATCGATATGCATCAACGGAAACGGAAACCGCGCCGGACGAAACGCCTTCTCCGCCAGCCGCAACAACACAATCGAATCCTTGCCCCCCGAAAACAACAACACCGGCCGCTCAAACCCCGCCGCCACCTCCCGCAACACATGCACCGCCTCAGACTCAAGCGCACGAAGATGCGTGAGGCGGGACAACGCCGCCGTGGTGGTCGAACTCATCGCTGTCTCAGACGTGGATGCCGCACTCGGTCTTGTCGCTACCGGCCCAGCGCCCTTCGCGCCCGGACCCCGGAAGGGTACAGGGCATGCAGCCGATCGAGTCGTAGCCGCGATCGTGCAGTGCGTGGTAGGGGACGTCGTTGCGAGCGATGTAGTCCCAGACCGCCCTCGCGTCCCAATCAGCGATCGGGTTGGCCTTCCAGATCCCGCGGCGGGCGTCGAAGCTGAGCTTGGGCGTGCTCGAGCGGGTCGGCGCCTGCTCGCGGCGCAGGCCGGTGATCCAGCCGTCGAGGTCCGCGAGGACGGAATCGAGCGCGGCGACCTTGCGTGCCGAGCAGCACTCGACGACGTCCCAGGGTTCGCCTCCCTCGCGCTCGGCGTCGAAGATCTCGACCTGGACGCCGTAGCGGAGCTCGAGCTCGCGCCAGGTCTGATAGGTCTCGGGGAACAGCACGCCGGTGTCGATCGTGAAGACACGCGCTGTCGGCTCGAGCTTGAGCAGCATGTCGACGAGCACCGCCTCCTCCTTCTGGAAGGAGCACGCGAGCGCGAGCCGGGGGTGATGGCGCTCGAGCATGTGCGCGAGCACATGCTCGGCGCTCGCCTGCTCGAGGTCTCCGGTGGCCGCGGGTGCCGTTAGACCGCGCATTCGCCCTCGCCCCGGACCACCGCGAAGGGCTCGTTGCGGTTCCAGTCGATGAAGTGATTCATCGTCTCGAGCGTGAAGTCCGGCGGCAGCGAGAGGTCCTTGACGAGCTCCTCGAAGCTCGCCGTGCCGACCCGCCCCACGAACGCGTTGAACGCCTCGCCTTCGATTCGCTCCCGCTGGTAGAGACCGAGCCAGCGCTCGACCGCCTCGGGGACGCGCTTGGCCGGGAGTCGTGACTTCAGCCGCTGGCCCATCGCGACGGTCCCGTTCTCGAAGTTTCCGGCGAGGTGGGGGATGTAGGCCGGGATCGTCCGGTCGCCGAGCTTGATCGACGCGCCGGTGAAGCCGATGTTCGCGATGTGGTGCTGGCCGCAGCCGTTGGGGCAGCCGCTCATCTTGATGTTGATCGCACGGGTCAGCGGATCCTCGATCTCGAGCGCGTCGATGCGCTCCTGGATCGCCGCGCTCAGGCCCATCGAGCTGGTGATGCCGAGCTTGCAGCTGTCGGTTCCCGGGCAGCTGACGAGGTCGGCAATCGTTCGTGGACCCACGCCCGCGAGGTCCAGCTCGGCGAGGGCCTGCCACACCTCGTAGAGCGACTCCGGGCGGACCCAGCGCAGGACCAGGTTCTGCTGGACGGTCGTGCGGGCGGAGTCGCCGGTGTGATCGCGCATGATCTGCGCCAGCCCGCGGAACTGCTCAGGTGTCAGGTCGCCGCGCACGACCCTGACCTCGACCGTGACGAAGCCGGCCTGGCGCTGCGGTCGCGTGTTGGCCGCGACCCAGCGCTCGAACTCGCGGGCGTCGCCGTTGGCCGTCGCACCCACGGCGCGCGCCGCCGGCGCGCGCGCCTGCTCGTCGTCGACGAACAGAAGCGGCGCTGGATCGAAGTTGCGCTCGGCGACCCACTCGCCGCTCAGCTCTTCCTCGACCAGTTCGCGGAACGCGTCGATCCCGATCCGGTCGACCAGCACCTTGATCCGCGCCCGCGCCCGATTGGCGCGCAGCTCGTCCTGGCGGTTGAAGATCCGCAGCACCGCCTCCATCACCTTCAGGTACTCGCCGTCGTCGGCGCCGACGAACTCGTAGAGCGTCGGCGCGACGCGCGGCATGATCGAGGTGCCGCCGCCGATCCGCAGCTCGAAGCCGCGGCGGCCGTCCCTGATCCGCGGGATGAAGCCGCCGTCGTGGATCCCGGTGATCGCGATGTCCTCGTCGGTCGCGCTGAAGGCGGTCTTGAACTTCCGCGGCATCAGCTGGCAGACCTCGTTGCGCACGAAGTAGCGGACGTAGGCGCCGACATACGGCGTCGGGTCAAACAGCTCGTTCTCGCAGACGCCAGCCCACGGATCGCCGGTGACGTTGCGGATCGTGTTGCCGCAGCCCTCGCGCGAGGACAGGCCGGTGCGCGAGATCGCGCGGATCAGCTTGGCGGCGTCGGGCAGCGGCACGTGGTGCAACTGCACGTTCTGACGCGTCGTGAGGTGCCCCTTGCGCAGCGGGACATAGCGCTCGATGACGTCGGCGAAGGCGTCGAGCTGGTCGGGGTTGATGCCGCCGAAGGGCAGCTTGACGCGGACCATCTGGCGCTCGGCCTGGCGCTGGCCGTAGACGCCCTGCCTCAGGCGAAAGCCGATGAACTGGTCCTCGGGCGTCCGGCCCGCGAGGAACCCGGCAGCCTCGGTGTCGAAGTCGTCGAACTCGCGCTCGATGATCGGGATCACGTGTCCCGGGACGTTCTCGTAGACCTCGGGATCGGCGAGCGAACCGCGCGCGCCAGGGGAGCCATCTGCCATGCGACGACCTCTCCGCGTAGTGGAGCGCTGAATACTACTGAAAGCCTGGTGCGTTTCTAGGGTTTCTGCCCTAAATGCCGCCGGCTGCTGGCCAGGAGGCGCTTTCGCCCCACGCGGCGGGCACCTGCGGCTCGCCTCCGACCGCCTCGAGACGCGCGACCCGCAGCCATCCGTCGACGGCCGGGGGGCGATCGCGCCGGGGCGCCGCGGTATCGCGGATGAAGTGCTCGAGGGCGGCGGCGATCGCCGCCGCCTCGAGCGGCGACGGCGCCGGATTGATCAGCGCACGCGACTTCATCCGCCGCAGTCTGACGCACGCGCAATATCGGCGGCGGCGCTGCGTGCACGCGCGGCCGCGCCGCCGCTACAGCGGGATGTTGCCGTGCTTGCGCCTGGGCGGAGCCTCGCGCTTGCCGGCCAGCAGGTGCAGCGCCGTGATCAGCCGCGGCCGCGTCTCGTGGGGCACGATCACGTCGTCGATGTAGCCGCGCTCCGCTGCCGAGTAGGGGTTCGCGAAGCGCGCCCGGTAGTCGTCCATCAGCTGCTCGCGGCGCTTCTGCGGCGCGGTGCTCGCACCGATCTCTCGCTTGTAGACGATGTTGACCGCGCCCTCGGGTCCCATCACGGCGATCTCCGCCGTCGGCCAGGCGAAGTTGAAGTCGGCGCGCAGGTGCTTGGAGGACATCACGTCGTAGGCGCCGCCGTAGGCCTTGCGCGTGATCAGCGTGATCTTCGGTACCGTGGCCTCGGCGTAGGCGTACAGCAGCTTGGCGCCGTGGCGGATGATCCCGCCCCACTCCTGCTCGGTCCCCGGCAAGAAGCCCGGGACATCGACGAATGTGACGATCGGGATATTGAAGGCGTCGCAGGTCCGGACGAAGCGCGCCGCCTTGGTCGAGGCGTCGATGTCGAGCACCCCGGCGAGCGCCGCGGGCTGGTTGCCGACGACGCCGATCGACACGCCGTCGAGCCGGGCAAGCCCGCAGACGATGTTGCGCGCGTGATGCTCGTGCACCTCGAGGAACTCGCCGTCGTCGACGATCATCCGGATCGCGGCGCGCATGTCGTAGGGCTCCTTCGGGTTGTCGGGCACCACGGCGTCGAGCTCGGGGTCCATCCGCTCGGGATCGTCGCCGGGCGTCAGCACGGGCGTCGACTCGAGGTTGTTCTGCGGCAGGAACGAGAGCAGGTAGCGAGCCTCCTCGAGGCAGTGGTCCTCGTCCTCGGTGGCGAAGTGCGCGACCCCGGACTTCGTGTTGTGGGTCAGTGCACCGCCGAGCTCCTCGAAGCCGACCTCCTCGCCGGTGACCGTCCTGATGACGTCGGGCCCGGTGATGAACATGTGCGATGTCTGCTTGACCATCAGGATGAAGTCGGTGATCGCCGGCGAGTAGACCGCGCCGCCGGCGCAGGGCCCCATGATCAGCGAGATCTGCGGGATCACCCCGGAACAGCGGACGTTGCGGTAGAAGACTTCGCCATAGGCGCCGAGCGAGACGACGCCCTCCTGGATCCGCGCGCCGCCGGAGTCGTTGATGCCGATCACCGGGCAGCCGACGCGCGCCGCGAGGTCCATCAGCTTGCAGATCTTCTCGCCCATGACCTCGCCGAGCGAGCCGCCGAAGACCGTGAAGTCCTGGCTGAACACGCAGACCTGGCGCCCGTCGATCGTGCCGTGGCCGGTGATCACCGCGTCGGCCAGCGGGCGCGTGCGGTCCATCTGGAAGTCGGTCGTGCGGTGGCGCACGAAACCGTCGAGCTCACGGAAGGACTGCGGATCGAGCAGCTTCTCAATCCGCTCGCGCGCGGTGTACTTGCCCTTTGCGTGCTGCTTCTCGACAGCCGGACCCTCGGCGTGCGCGGCCTCGCGGCGAAGCTCCTGCAACTGCGCGAGACGCTCGGCGTAGGTGTGGGGCGCGTGCTCGGTCACCGCGCCGAGATCCTAGGTGATCCGCGCCGACGCTCCCGCGTCTCTCGAGAAGGGCCTGTGACGCGCCATGCCGATCTCGTCGAGGATCGCGGTGAGCGCGTCCCGTGCTTGTTGGGGGTCGACCCGGGGGGCCGGCGCCGGCACGAGGGCTGGTGGGGCCGCCGGGGGTGGCGGCGGGCGCCGTCCGAACAGCCGTGCAAGCAGGCCGATCCGCGGCGGCGCGGCCGGCGCGACGGCCGGCGGCGGCGGTGGCGGCGGCGCGTCGGCGATCAGCGCGCGCAGCCGGACGCGCGTGCCGAAGACGCTCGGCTCGAGCTCGACGAGGCCGGCGGCCAGCTCGCCTTCCCATTTGATCGCGGACTCGGGTGTCAGGTGGGTGAGGCGGATCTCGCCGAAGCGGCCCCGGAGCATCCGTGCCAGCACCCCGTCCTCGCTGAGCTCCGCCCACACTTCGGGCACGGATTTGACCAGCGTTCGTTGCGTCTCCACCGCTCCCATGACACGACGGTATTGGCGCTTGAGCGCGCGAATCCTGCCCTGGCCGGGTTGCCGTTCAGTGCGGCTGGTGGCTGCCGAAGACCTCGCGCATGGCGCCGCAGACCTCGCCGAGGCTGGCGTGATCGCGGAGCGCCTCGCGCATCGGCGGGAGCAGGTTGGCGGGGCCGCGCGCGGCGTCGCGCAGGGCGTCGAGGCGCCGTGCGACGAGTTCGCCGTCGCGGTTGCGCTTGAACGCTTGCAGGCGCTCGAGCTGGTCGCGCTCGGATTCCGGGTCGACGCGCAGGGTTGCCTGCACGCCGGCGTCCTCCTCGATGTAACGGTTGACGCCGACGACGACGTCCTGCCCGGTGCGGTAGCGCTCCTGGTAGCTCCACGCCGACTCGTCGATCTCGGCGGTGATGAAGCTGATCGCCGCGAGCGCGCCGCCGAGCCGATCGACCTCGGCGATCAGCACGCTCGCCCGGGACTCGATCTCGTTGGTCAGCGTCTCGACGAGGTAGGAGCCGGCGAACGGGTCGACGGTGTCGGTCACGCCCGACTCGTGACTGATCACCTGCTGGGTGCGCAGCGCGAGCTTCGCCGCCTGCTCCGAGGGCAGCGCGAGCGCCTCGTCGTAGCCGTTGGTGTGCAGCGACTGGGTCCCGCCGCAGACCGCGGCGAAGGCCTGCAGGGCGACGCGCACGATGTTGTTGTGCGGCTGCTGCGCGGTCAGCGTGACGCCGGCGGTCTGGGTGTGAAAGCGCAGCATCGTCGAGGCCTCTTCGCGCGCGCCGAAGCGCTCGCGCATGATCTGAGCCCACATCCGCCGCGCGGCGCGGAACTTCGCGACCTCCTGGAAGACGTTGTTGTGGGCCCCGAAGAAGAACGCCAGGCGCGGTGCGAACTCGTCGACCGCCAGCCCGGCCGCGATCGCCGCATCGACGTAGGCGATCGCGCTGGCGAGCGTGAAGGCGACCTCCTGGACGGCCGAGGCGCCCATCTCGCGGTAGTGATAGCCCGAGATCGAGATCGTGTTCCAGCGCGGGATCCGCTCGGCGCAGTAGGCGAACAGGTCGGTCGTCAGGCGCATCGACGGACCGGGCGGGTAGATGTAGTTGCCGCGCGCGATGTACTCCTTGAGGATGTCGTTCTGGCTTGTCCCGCGCAGCTGCTCGGCGGCCACGCCCTGGTCCTCGGCGACCAGTTCGTAGAGGCACAGCAGCACGCTCGCCGGCGCGTTGATCGTCATCGACGTCGACACGCTCTCGAGCGGAATCCCCGCGAAGGCCGTGCGCATGTCGTCGATCGTGTCGATCGCGACACCGGTGCGCCCCACCTCGCCGAGCGCGCGGCGATCGTCGGAGTCCAGGCCGAGCTGGGTCGGCAGGTCGAAGGCCATCGACAGGCCGGTCGAGCCGGCGGCGAGCAGGTAGCGGTAGCGCTCGTTGGACTCCCTCGCCGACGCATACCCGGCGTACTGGCGCATCGTCCACGGCCGATCGCGGTACCCGCCGCGACGAATCCCGCGCGTGAAGGGAAACACGCCCGGGTCCTCCGGAGCGCCGCCGCCCGCCGCGGCGCTGTAGACCGCCTCGACGACGATCCCCGAATCGGTGAAGCGGCGCGGGTCCTCCGGGCCGACGAGCGGTGCAATCGTGGGGCGCTGCTCGCCGCTGTCGGGCCCAGCCATCGCGGAGCCTAGGATATCGGGCGCCACCCGCGCCGCCGCCGCGCGGCCGCGGCCGCGGCGCTGTCATGATCGGGCGCGTGAACAGCGCACGCCGCGCGGTCGCGCAGGAAATTCTCGGCGCGGCCCGCGCCCACGACGAGCGCCAGGCGGACCGGCACGCGCGCTTTCGCAACGTCGAGCCCGAGACGGCGGAGCTGCTCGGCGTGCTGATCCGCGCCACCGGCGCACGGCGGATCCTCGAGCTCGGCGGTTCGAACGGCTACTCGACGGTCTGGCTTGCGGATGCCGCCGAGGCGACCGGAGGCTCGGTTACGAGCGTCGAGATCGACGCCGAGCGTACGGCGCTGGCCCGTGCGAACCTCGCCCGCGCGAACGTGCGCGCCGAGTTGCGCACGCAGGACGCCGGACAGGCGCTGTCGGATTCGCCCGCCGGATCCTGGGACTTCGTGTTCCTCGACGCCGAGCGGCCTGCCTACGCGGGGTACTGGCCCGACCTGCTGCGCAGCCTGCGGCCCGCCGGCGGACTGGTCGCGATCGACAACGCGCTCTCGCACGCCGACGAGATGGCCGCCGTCAGCGCGCTGATCGACGCCGAGCGCTCGGTGAGCAGCGCGCTCGTGCCGATCGGCGCCGGCCTGCGGCTGGTCGTGCGAGGCGAGCAGCGCAGCCGGTAGGCTGCGCGGCGATGACCACCTGTCTGGTCACCGGCGGTGCCGGGTTCCTTGGCTCGCATCTCTGCGATGAGCTGCTGGCGCGAGGCAACCGCGTGATCTGCGTCGACAACCTCGAGACAGGCACACTCGAGAACATCGCCCACATCCGCGGCGCCGACTTCGCCGCGCTGAACATCGACATCACCGAGACCTATTTCGTCGACGAACCGGTCGACGTCGTCTACCACCTGGCGTCGCCGGCCTCGCCGATCGACTACCTCCGCCTGCCACTGCACACCCTGAAGGTCGGCTCCTACGGCACGCACCACACGCTCGGCCTGGCGAAGGCCCACCGGGCACGGTTCCTGCTGGCCTCGACGAGCGAGGTCTACGGCGACCCCCAGGAGCATCCGCAGCGCGAGAGCTACTGGGGACACGTCAATCCGATCGGTCCGCGCGGCGTCTACGACGAATCGAAGCGCTACGCCGAGGCGCTGACGATGGCCTACCAGCGCCAGCAAGGCGTGGACACGGCGATCGTGCGGATCTTCAACACCTACGGCCCGCGGATGCGCCCGCACGATGGGCGCGCGATTCCGACGTTCGTTCGCCAGGCGCTCGCGGGGCTGCCCCTGACGATCTTCGGCGACGGCACGCAGACGCGGTCGTTCTGCTTCGTGACGGACCTGATGCGCGGGCTGATCGCGCTCGCCGAGTCGGGCTACCACGAGCCGGTCAACATCGGCAATCCCGACGAATTCACGCTGCTCGCGCTCGCGGACGCGGTGCTCGAGGTCACCGGCAGCGATTCGCCGATCGTCTTCGCCGAGCTTCCCGTCGATGACCCCAAGCAGCGCCGTCCCGACATCAGCCTGGCGGAAGAGCTGCTCGGCTGGTCGCCGGAGGTGTCGCTGCTCGACGGTCTCCGCCGCACGCTCGAGCGCAAATAGCGCGGATTGCCGGCGCTTGGCGCCGCTTGCAGGCAATTATGTAGCGGTGCGCCGCAACATCTGGCAGAGTGACGCGTTGGATAGAGCGAGATGTCGAGTTCCCGCCAGACGATTCGCGCGGTCCCTGATCCGGTAACGGACGAGACACCGACGGTGGCGGCGCTGGCGCCGTCGCAGCAGATCGCCCTGGGCGATCGCGACGTGCGTGCCAAGCGCCCGCCGCTGCTGTCGTTCCTGCTGCGCTGGGCGACCCTGCGGCGGTTCTCTCGGGTCGTGGTGCTGATGGCGCTGGACTTCGCCGGCGTGTTTCTCGCGATCTTCACGGCGCTGCTGCTGAAGGACGTCGTGCACGCGCAGACCAGGAACCAGACCGTCGCGCAGGCCTTTCACCAGACGCGCGGGCTTCGTCGCCTTCGCCTGTCTGGTCACGGTGCTGCTGTTCGCGCGCTCGGACATGTACTCCGACCGCGGCGAGCGGCCCGGGTTCGCGCGCATCCTGGCGACGCTGTTCCAGGTGACGGTCGTCGCGCTGATCTTCGCGCTCGTCAGCGGCGACGAAGTATCTCACCTCCTACTACCTCTTCTACGGCTCGTTCTTCTTCGCGCTGCTCTACTTTGACCGGCTTCCGCCAGGTCTACGAGCAGGTCTCCGGGCTGCTGCTGCGAGCTGCCGGCTACCGCCGTCGCGCGGTGCTCGTCGGCTCTGGCGGGCACATCGACGCGGTCGCCAAGGCGCTCTCGGCCGGCCCGCACCCGGCGGTCGAGGTCGTCGGCTTCGTCTCGCGCTCCCCGCTCCCGCATAACGGCCTGCGCTCGCTCGGCTCGCTGGCCGAGATCGGCGAGGCGATCGAGCACAACCGCGTCGACGAGGTGATCATCGCCGACCCCGACTTCCCCGAGCACGAGCTGCTCGAGCTCGTCGACAGCGCACACCGCGGGGCGTGCGCGTGCGGATCGCGCCGTCGACGATGGAGATGCTCGTCCACCGCGCCGAGTTCGTGCCCGGCCAGTCGGTGCCGCTGTTCGAGCTGCGCCCGCCGGTCTTCGAGGGGCTCGACTTCGCGCTCAAGCGCACCTTCGACCTGGTCGTCGCGACGCTCCGGCTGATCGTGCTGAGCCCGCTGCTGTTCGCGATCGCGATCGCGATCAAGCTCGGCTCGCGCGGACCGGTGCTGTACCGCTCGATGCGGCCGGGGATGGGCGGCGTGCCCGTTCGCGTGCCTGAAGTTCCGCACGATGGTCGACGACGCCGATCGGCACCAGGCCGACCTCGAGCGCCACAACGAGGCCTCGGGCGCGCTGTTCAAGATGCGCGAGGACCCGCGCCTGACCCGCGTCGGGCGCGTGCTGCGACGCTTCTCGCTGGACGAGCTGCCGCAGCTGCTCAACGTGCTGCGCGGCCAGATGTCGCTGGTCGGCCCGCGGCCGCTGCCGCAGCGGGACTTCGACCGCCTCGAGGAGTGGCACATGAAGCGCTACATGGTGATGCCCGGGATGACCGGGCTGTGGCAGGTCTCCGGCCGCGCCGAGCTCGACTTCGACGACCTCGTCCGGCTCGACTTCCTCTATCTCGAGCGCTGGTCGGTGTTCCTCGACCTGACGATCCTGGTCAAAACGCTCCCCGCGGTAATCTGGGGACGCGGCGCGTTCTGACGCGTCTGCGCCTGCGCGCACGCCGCCGCGTAGGCCGCCCAGGTCGCGCGCGCCGCGTCGGCCCAGCTCCACTGCGGCGGCTGCCGGCGCCGGCCGGACCGCATTCGCCGCGGCTTCGAGCAGGCCCTCGATGTCGCCGAGCTCGACGAACGTCGCGCGCTCGCCGAGCACCTCGCGCACCGCCGGCGCCTCGCACGCGACGACCGGCGTGCCGCACGCGAGCGCCTCGACGGTCGGCAGGCCGAAGCCCTCGTCGTCGGAGGGGAACACGAGCGCGTGCGCGCCGCTGTAGAGCGCGGCGAGCTCGTCGTCGGTGACCTGGCCGGTGAGCGTGACGTCGGGCAGCTCGTGGGCCCACGGGCGCGCCGGCCCGACGAGCACGAGCGGCATCCGCCGCGGCGCCTGGGCGAGCGCGGCGACGCGCTTGCGCGGCTCGGGGTGCAGCAGCCCGCCGACCCACAGCAGGTAGTCCTCGGGCAGCGCGGTAGCGGTCGCGGACGGCGGCGATCTCCTGCGGCCCGCGCGGGTACATCGGCGGCGCCGCCGCCTCGGGGATCACGAGATCCGGTCGCGGTCGATGTCGAGGCGCTCCTGCGCGTCGGCGGCGACGACGTGGGTCGGCACGATCACGCGGTCGGCGCTGCTGCGCGGCGAGGTAGCGCAGCCGGAAGCGCACGCCGGTCCGCAGGTACTCGCCGCGCCGCTTGAGGTTGACGAGGTCGTGCAGCGTCACGACCATCGGGCACGGGACAGCGCAGCTGCGCGCCGTCGAGCCACGGGCTGTGGAAGACGTCGCTGCGGCGCGGGCGGTGGGACTCGGTGATCGCGCTGTCCTGCGCCGCGGTCTCGCGCAGCGCCTCGAGCAGGCAGCGAACGTACCGCCCGATCCCCCGGGGGTCTCCCTTCGCGCGGCTGTCGAACGCGACCCTCATGCCTTGTGCCCTCGATCGTGGCGCGCAATACGTGCGCGACCCGCCGGAGCGCACTGGCGCGCACTGTACAGCGGATCTGGCGTTGCGTTGCGGGTAGATTGCCTCGCCGATGGAGCTACTTCGAGCGCCTCTGGCGCGAGCTGCCGGACGCCGCCCCGGAGCACTTCGAGCTCAGGCGTCGCGTTCCTCGATCTCGGCGCTCGAGCCGCGGTGCGACGGGTGCTCGACGTCGGGTGTGGCGACGGGTGGTTCTGCGGCGCGCTCGCCGCAGCCGGATTCTCGGTGGTCGGCGTCGACGTCGCGGCGGAGGCGGTGCGCCGCGCCCGGGCGCGCGCCCGGTGATCTGGAGTTCGTCGTTGTCGCCGGCGAGGACCGCTGCCGTTCGCCGACGGGTCCTTCGACGTGGCCTGGCTGGGCGAGGTGCTCGAGCACGTGCGGGACGGGCTCGGGCTGCTCGCGGAGGTCGCGCGAGTCGTCGGCCCCGGGGGGCGGCTGCGTCGCGTCGACGCCCGACCACGCGTGGCCGCTGCGGCTGCTGGCTGGGCGTCAGCCGCCGCGCGTTCGAGACGCACTTCGAGCCGCGCGCCGATCACCTGCGCTTCTTCACGCGCCGCTCGCTGGCCGGGCTGCTTGACGCCGGCGGCTTCGAGGAGATCGAGATCCGCCGTTCGCGGGGCGTGCTGCTGGTCAGTGCGCGGGCGGCTCGATGAGCTGCAGGGCGAGACCGCCGGTGGTCTCCGGCAGCGTCCAGAGATGCGCGGTCGGCCGCCGAGCGCGATCGGCTCGCGAGACCTCGCCGCGGCGGTCGGGTCCGCTGAAGCGAGCGCCCGCCGGCGCGCAGCAGTCGCGACCAGCGCGTCGAGGTCGTCGACGCGGAAGGCGACGTGGTCGAGGCGCCGCTCGGCGCCGTCGAGCCGCGGCTCGAGCAGCGCTGGGTCGGTCGAACGTGAAGATCTCGAGCGTGCCGCAGCCCTCGCCGAGGAACGCGGCCTCGATCGCGAACTGCGGCAGATCGGCCCGTGCGTGCGAGGGCGAGGCCGAACAGGGCCTGCGCCTGCTGCGAGCGCGGCGTCGAGATCGCGGACAGATCAGCCGACGTGGTCGAAGCGGTCCGAACATGTGCGGCGATCCTAACGCCTTCGATACGCAAGACTTTCTCTCGTGCTGCTCGAAGCCGACCTCGGAGACGGACCGCTCGCTGCGCCAGCTCGAGGACGCGGACGCCGAGGAGCTGTTCGCGCTGATCGACGCCAACCGCGCGCATCTCGCCGAACTGGATGCCGTTCGTCGGCCAGACGCGCAGCGCCGCCGACTCGCTCGCCTTCATCCGCGCCGCCCGCCGTCAGTCCGAGGAGAACCGCGGCATGCAGCTCGCGATCATCCAGCGAGAGCAGATCATCGGCGTCGCCGGCTTCCACGGCATCGACTGGACGCGGCGCTCGACGAGCATCGGCTACTGGCTCGCCGCCGACCGCCAGGGCGCGGGCACGATGACGACCGTCGGTCTGCGCGATGCTCGACCACGCGTTCGGGCCGCTGGGAGCTGGCGCGCGTCGAGATCCGCGCCGGCGTCGCCAACCGGCGCAGCCGCGCGATCCCCGAGCGGCTCGGCTTCCGCGAGGAGGGCGTGCTGCGCGGCGCCGAGCGGATCGGCACGCGCGTCATCGACCACGTCGTCTACGTGATGACGGCGCGCGAGTGGGAGCCGGGCGCCCACGAGCCCGATCACGGCGCGCGCCGGCGCGTCAGCTGACCGGCGTCAGCTCGATCGACTGCTTCAGCAGCAGCGGATCCCAGGGGTTCAGGTCGATCGCCGCGTACAGCGCGTGCTCGCCGGCGCTGAGGTCGTAGCTCCAGCTGCTGTCGAAGTCCCACAACGCCTTCCAGCTCGCGGCGTTCGAGGGCTGCAGCGCGACCTCGCGCTCGAAGGTCGCCTGGGCGAGCCGGAGATTGCCGGCCTGGGCGTAGCTGTAGCCGAGGTAGATCAGCGGGGTGATGTCGAGCGGGTTGCGCGCGATCGCGGCCAGCTCGTCGGCGCGCGCGCGGCGGCATCTGATCCGCGTCAGCAGTGCGAGCGCGATGGAACCGGCGGTCGCGGCCTGCTCGGAGCGCAGCGGCTGCCACTGCGACCAGCCGATGATCAGCGCGAGCGCGATCGCGGCGGCCGCGGCGGCGGCGGCAAGCGGCGAGCGGCGAGGCGCGCGAGCGACGGCCGTCCCGGCGCGATGCTGCCCGGTCGTCCGGCCCGCGGCCGGCGACCCAGCCCGCGCACAGCAGCGCGATGACCGCGTCCCCGGGGACGAACCAGGTCCAGTCGATCGCCGAGTGCACGGCGAAGGCGATCACGACCGCGACCATCGTGACGAGGCCGATCCGCTCGGCCGGCTTCCGCCCGGCGCGCGCGGCGCGGAACGGGCCGGTCGCGCGAATCGCGGCAAAGCCCCAGCCGATCGCGACGGCGAGGCTGAGCGCGAGGCCGACGAGGCCGAGGTCGGCGAGCGTCTGGAAGACGTAGCTGTGGGCGTAGTCCGCGAGCGCCGGGCCGGTCATGAAGCGCTGGTCGGCGACCGGGTAGGAGCCGGCGCCGGCGCCGACGGCGGGACTGGTGTCGAACACCTCGATCGCGTAGGTCCAGTAGAGCGCGTGGTTGTTGCCGGCCGACGTCAGGCGGCTCGCGGTGCTCGACGGTTGCTGCGCGTTGGGTGTCGTGAGCTCGTTCCAGGCGTGCGAGATCGAGCCGGTCAGGCCGCGCGAGCTGTGCGCGAGCGCGGCGACGCCGGCGACCGGAACCAGCGCGAGCGCGACCAGCACGGCGATCCCGAGGGTCCGCCGTCGCTGCGCGCTCAGCGGATGGCGCTCGGCGGCGAAGCGGAGCACGAGCGCCGCGAGAAAGGCGAGCACGAGCGCCGCGACGAGCACCAGGCCGAGCCGATGGCCGGCCGAGCTGCGCGCGGCGAGCGCGACGTTGTCATTCGACAGCGACGGCTGGCGGAAGGCCCACGCGACCACCGCCGCCGCGGCGACGCCGCCGATCGCCAGCAGCGCGAGCGCCCGCAGGCGCAGCGGCACGACGGCGAACCAGAAGGCGACACCGACGACCGCGGCCAGCACCGCGCCGCGCGAGTAGGACAGCATCAGCGCCACGAGCAGCACGCACAGCGCCGGGGCGGCCAGCGCGCTCAGCACGCCGTGGCCCTCGCGCCGCGAGCCGAGCCAGAGGCACGGTCCGATCCCCAGCGCCGCGGTCAGGCCGACCGCGTTCCAGTAGCCGAACGGCAGCTGCAGGCGCGCGAAGGTGTCGCCGGCGTCGAGCGACTCGGGGATGACCTTGCTGGCGAGGGCGTACACCGAGACGGCGACCGTCGCCAGCAGGACGCCGGCGAGCACGCTGCGCCAGCGGCCGGCGGCCAGGCGGACCAGCGCGATCGCGCCGGCGAAGGTCGCCGCGTAGGCGAACGTGCGGTTCGCCTCGAGCCACGAGTTGGCCGGCTCGACCGACCAGTCGACCGACAGCGCGGTGAAGGCGGCGAGCGCGAACAGCGCGATCGCGGCGCCCAGGCCGAACAGCCGGACTCGCCCGGCCGGCTCGAGCGCGCAGGCGATCGCGACGAGGAGCCCGCTCCCGAGCGTCAGCGCGATCTGCACGGCGATGTTTGCGCCGAGGCCGGCGGCGAGCGGGCTCCCGCCGCTGCTCTCGATCCCGCCCGTCGCGCCGAAGCAGATCGCGCCGATCGCCACCGCGATCGCGATCGCCAGCCACGAGTCGGCGGCGAACCTCGCAAGCGTTGCGGTCAGCGGCGGACGGTCGCCGGCGCGGCTAATTCGAGCGGCGTGTGCGGACAAGTTGATGGAGCGCACGCCCGCCGACCGCGACGACGGCCGCAAACAGCGCGGCGATGACGATCAGCAGGGGCGTGGGCAGGCTCGACAGGAACGAGGCGCTGTGGACGGTCACTGCTCCCGGCGTCACCGACTGGCCGTTGGGCAGCAGGAACGGCGCGCCGCCCAGCTTCTTGACCCGGCCGACCCGCTGCTTGACGACGTTGGTCGTGGGCTTCGCAGGCCCGCCGCTGGCGGGCAGCGTGACCCTGCCGCGGGGATGCGACTTGTGCTTCGCCAGCTGGCTGTCGATCGCGTTCTGGAGCGCGTCGGCGCAGGTGGTGTACTGCAGCGAGTTGGTGTGCAGATCGCGCAGCGCCGCCTGTAGCACCTTGACGCTGTAGTGGCCGACGAGCGGATCGTGCCCCTGCGCCACAGTCGTGCAGCGCTGCGGTGACCGTGTTCTTGTTCGCGGCGTCGGCGCTCGTCGCGCCGAAGACCAACACCGCAACCAACGCCGCGGCCGCGAGTCGCGCATGCACGCGGGTCATCGTGCCACGCTACCAGCCCGCGCCGACGGCGGGGAAACTTTCAGCGCCGCCTCGAAGGCGTCGGCCCAGCGGCCGTAGGTGTAGGCGGACACGTCCTGGCGTCCCGCCGCGCCGAGCGCCGCGCAGCGGGCGCGGTCGCCGGCGAGCGCCGCCAGCGCGCCGGCGAGCGCGTCGCGATCGCCGGCGGGGACGATCAGGCCGTTGCGACCGTCGCGGACGAGTCCGCCGGCTGCGGCACCAACTGCGTTCGAGGCGATGATCGCGACTCCTTGGTTCATAGCTTCGTTAACGACCAATCCCCATGGCTCGATGAACCGGCGCGTGGAAACCGACGGTACAACCAGAACGTCGCAGGCCCCGTAGAAGTTGCGCAATCGGACCGGGTCGAGCCGGCCCGCGGCGACGACGTCGGCCGGCAGCCCGGGGTGCTCGCCGACCACCGTCAGCGTTCCGTCGAGTGCGGCCCGCCGCCACGCCGCCAGCGCGACCGCGAGGCCCTTCTCGCGCGCCGGGCGCCCGACGAACAGCGCCGCGAAGCGCTCGTCGGTGCGCGGCGCGGCGGGGCCGGCCCAGAACGCGTTGTCGACGGCCTGCGGCGCGACGAGGACCCGCGTGGCACCGTGGCGGCGCACGTAGGCGCTGACGTGATCGCCGTAGGTGACGATCGCGTCCGCATCGCGGTAGATCCGGCGCATCAGCGGCGTGGCGGCGAGATGCGCAGCCGTGCGTGGCGTGCGCCACAGCGCGGCCCAGAAGATGAACGGCACTCCGGAGCGCCGCGCCGCGCGCCAGGCGAAGGGCAGCGCGAGGCGCCCGCCGGTTCCGACGACAACGGCCCGGTAGGCCCCGGAGGCCACCAGCGGTCCGACGTCGCGCTGGTCGACGAAGCGGTGCGGAACCGCCGCCGGCGGCGCCTCGGGCGGCGCGCCGTGCTGGTGGCGGCCGCCGTACAGCGCGAGCTCGATCGACACGCGCTCGTGAAGCAGCTCGAAGGCGCCGGCGCGATCGCTGGCAACGTGTCCGGTGACGAACAGCACCGGCTTCATCGCAGCACCTGCGCATACGCTGCGACGGTTCGCTCGCCGCAACGCTCCCAGGTGAATTCGCGCTCGACCGTCGCCCGCGCCGCCGCGCCCAGCGCGCGCCGTCGATCGGGGTCGCCGAGCAGCTCGCGCAGGCACGCCGCCAGCGCACTCGGGGACCCCGCCTCGACCAGCTCGATCCCGCCGCCGGCGGCGGCGATCTCCTCCGGCCCCGGCTCGCCGGCGCAGCCGATCGCCGGAACGCCGGCGGCCATCGCCTCGATGTAGGCGACCCCGAAGGCCTCCTCCGTGGACGGCATCACGAAGCACCACGCCTCGCGCGCGCGGAGCGCGGCCGCGGCCGGTGCGAGCTGGCCGGCGAACTCGACGCGATCGGCGACGCCGAGCAGGCGCGCGAGCCGCTCGAGCGGCCCCCGCTCGGGGCCGGCGCCGATCACCAGGTAGCGGACCCCGGGCAGCTCGGCCAGCGCCTCGAGCACGTCGCCGTGGCGCTTGCGCGCGACGAGGTGGCCGACGGTGACGATCAGCGGCGGTCCCGCGGCGGCGCTCGGCTCCGCCGGGAGATCGCTGCCCAGGTGGACGACACGCGTGTGCTGCGCGCCGTGCGCGACGGCGAGCCGCTCGATGCCGGCGCTGTTGGCCAGCACCAGCGCCGATCCGCCGAGCACGCGCTCGACAGCCGCGGCGCCGCCGGGCACGCGCGAGTTCGTCCACAGCACGTCGCCGCCGTGCACCGAGGTCACGAGCGGTATACCGAGCCCGCAGCGCATCACGGCGTCGCCGGCCGGCACCGCGTTGTGAGCGTGGACCAGATCGAACGGCCCCGCGCTCCGCAGCGCGCGCCCCAGGGCCGGAGCCGCCCAGGCCCCCCAGCGCGCGTAGCCTCGCCCGCGCGGCGGCGAGAGATAGCGCACGTAGCGCACCGGCAACCCGTCGAGGTCCTCGAGCGACGGCTGGCGCGCGAGCGCCACGAGCGCCCAGAGCTCGCGCCGCGGCGGCACGACGCGGTGCAGCACGAAGACCGACAGCTCCGCGCCGGCGTCGCGCGCGGCGAGCGCCTGGCGGTGTGCCCAGACGCCGAGCACCGGATCGTGGCGGCGCGGGTAGAACTCCGCGACGACCGCTACGCGCATCGGCGGTGAACGGCGAGCGTGCGCTGCGATTCGCCGACCGGGAGGTAGGGATGGTCGGCCAGGAACGCCCGTGCCTGCGTGACCGCCGCCTCCCGTTCGTAGCCCGCCCCAGCCGCCGCGACCAGGTGCGCGATCGGCAGCAGGTCGACCACGCCGATCGGCCAGCCGCGCTCCCGTGCCAGCCACGACCAGTGCGCGTCGAGGCCCCAGCCCATGCCCACCGGCGGAAACGGCAGCAGCACCGGGAAGGCATCGTGGTGCAGCGCCGTCACCGGCCCGATCTCGACGAACGCCGTTTCACGCACGACGCTCCCCCAGCGCCGGCGCATCAGGCGCCACGCGGCATGCGAGTGAATCCGGTGCGCCGGCGCCGCGAGGCGCAGCCGGTAGCGCTCCGCGAGCCACAGGAAGGGGCCGAGGAAGCGCGACGGCAGCACCACGTCGTCGTCCATCACCAGGACCCAGTCGAACTCCGCCAGCTCGACGCCGTCGAGCAGGGCGTTCAGGTTCTCGAATTTCGCGAGCCCGTCCGGGGCGCGCTGGAGGGCCACGACCTCGCAGCGCGACCGGCGCAGTGCCGCCAGCGCGCGCCGATAGGTCGCGGCATTCTCGGCACGCACGACCGACAGCACCAGCACGCGGCGGGAGAACCCGCGGGCGGCGTGACGGACGCGCAGCCGCTGCCACAGGCTGCCGAGGTCGATCGCCAGATCGGCGAGCGCGCGCAACGCGTCGCGGCGCCCGCCGACGGTCCCGCTCTCGCCCGACAGGAAGTCCGCAGCGACGTCGCCGCGGACGCGGTCGCGACGCCCGGCCCGCGCCCGCGCGATCCGGCCCCAGCTGTGGGCCGCCATCACGGGGCCGTTGGCGCAGCCGCGCCGCAGCGTGTGCCAGAGGCAGCCGGCGAACACGCGCAACTCGGCCGCCAGCGCCGGCGCGCGTCGCTCCTCCTCGTCGAAGTCGCGCGCCTCGCGTCCGCGGAGCACCGCGACGCGCATCAGGGCCCGCAGCGTCGCATCGCCCGGCGCGCGCCGGTGGTCGAGCCCCGCGGCGCCGATGTAGCGGATCCGCCCGCCGGCGCCCAGGTAGCGCTGCTCCCATTCCTCCTCGTCGCCGCCCCAGCAACGACGGTGCGGATCGAACGGCCCGACCGCGTCCAGCGCGCGGCGGCGGATCGCCATGTTCGCGCCCCACGCGCGGGCGACGTCGCGGTCCTCGCTGCCAAGGTCCATGTGGGTGATCGGCGCTCCCTCGCGGCCGCAGACGTGGCGGCGCTCGCCGGGGCCCTCGAGGCGGGCGTGGATCGGGCCGGTGAACACGCCGACCTCGGGCTGCGCGTGCGCGGCCGCGATCAGCGCGTCGAGCCAGCCGTCGGGCGCCTCGATGTCGTCGTCGACGAACGCCAGCAGCTCCCCCTCCGCGGCCTGCAGGCCGGCGTTGCGTGCTGCGTTCAGTCCGCGCGGCTCGCCGAGCGGGACATAGCGGGCGCCGAAACGCTGCGCCAACTCGGAGTTCGCCGGGAGGGCGCCGTCGTCGACGACGATCAGCTCGGCCGCCGCGCGCTGGGCCTGCGGCGCGACGGAGGCGAGCGCGACGGCGAGGTAGCCCGGGCGCTCCCTGGTCGGGATGATGATCGACGCAAGCGGAGCCATCTGCCCGAGAGTCTAAGAGCGGCTCTCGCTGATCAGCGCGCGCGCGCAGTTCCGGCGGACGCTCTAGGTTGCAGCGATCGTGATCCTGTTTCTCCACAACCGCTACCGGAGCAGCGGCGGCGAGGAGCGCGCCGTCGAAGACCTGCTGTGGCTGGTGCGCGAGCATCTCGGCGAGGATGCCGAGCTGCTCGAGCGCGACTCGGCGGTGCTCGGCCGTGGGCGCGCCGCCGCCGGGATGCTGCGCGGCGGGTTGCGCCCCGAGGAGGTGGCGCATGCGGTTCGCCGCACCGGGGCGCGCGTCGTCCATGCCCACAACCTGACCCCTGCGTTCGGCTGGCGTGCGCTGGCCGCGGCCCGCGACGCCGGTGCCCGGGTCGTCGCCCACCTGCACCAGTACCGGCTGGTCTGCGCGGTCGGTATCTGTTTCACCGCTGGCGCGGAGTGCACGCGCTGCCACGGGCGCAACACGATTCCCGGGGTGCTCCACGGCTGCCGCGGTGGCACCGGCGAGTCAGTGGTCTACGCGGCGGCGCTCGCCCTCTGGCAGCGCCGCATGGCGGGGCTGATCGACGCGGCGATCGTGCCGAGCGAGTTCGCACAGATGCGGCTGCGCGAGCTCGGTGCCCCGCTGCCCGTCACGCACGTCCTGCCGCACCCGGTCCGCGGATTCGCCGCCGGCTCACGGGCCAACGCCGGCGGCTACGCCCTTTTCAGCGCCCGTCTCGAGCCCGAGAAGGGCCTCGAAACCGCGATCGAGGCATGCCGGATCGCCGGTGTGCCGCTCGTCGTCGCCGGCTCGGGGTCGCTGCGAGGGCGCTTCGAGACGGCGCCGAACGTCAGCTTCGCCGGACAGCTCCCGGAGGCGACACTCGCGCAGCTGCGCGCGGGCGCGATGCTCGGACTGATGCCGTCGCGCAGTGCAGAGACCTTCGGTCTTTCCGCGGCGCACGACATGGCCGCCGGCCTGCCGGTCGCGGCGTCCGACATCGGCGCGCTTCCCGAGCTCGTCCCGCACGATTGGCTGTCGGCGCCGGGCGATGCCACGGCCCTCGCGCGCACCATCGGCGGGCTCGCCCGCGACCCGGACGCCGGCGAGCGGGCGCTGGCCGCGGCGCGGGCGCTGCTGGACCCCGGCCGGCTCGCCGCGACGCTCGCGTCGATCTACTCGTAGGATCCTGGCGGCTATGCGCGCGATCGTCACCGGCGGCGCCGGATTCATCGGCTCCAACCTCGTCGACGGGCTGCTTGCCCGCGGCGACCAGGTGACGGTCATCGACGATCTCTCGACCGGCAGACGCGAGAACCTCAACGGGGCGATCGAACGGGGAGCGCGGTTGTGCGTGCTCGACATCCGCGATGGGAGCGAGCTGGCCGGCGTGGTCGAGCAGGAGCGGCCCGAGGTGATCTTCCACATGGCCGCGCAGATCGACGTGCGCCGTTCGCTGGCCGAACCGGCGTGGGATTCCTCGATCAACGTGGGCGGGACGATCAACGTGCTCGAGGCGGCTCGCACGCACGGCGTGGCGCGCGTCGTCAACACCTCGACCGGCGGCGCGATCTACGGCGACGCGGAGACGATCCCCTCGGACGAGCAGACGCCGCCGCTGCCCGAGGCGGCCTACGGCCAGAGCAAACTGGCCGCGGAGGGGTACCTGGGTCTCTATGAGCGCCTCTACGGCCTCAGTTCGGTGACCCTGCGCTACGGCAACGTGTACGGCCCGCGCCAGGACCCGCTCGGCGAGGCCGGCGTGATCGCGATCTTCTGCGGCAAGCTCGACGCCGGCGAGCCGCCGACGATCTACGGCGACGGACTCCAGACGCGCGACTTCGGCTATGTCGGCGACGTCGTCGCCGCCAACCTCGCGGCGGTCGATTCGCCGGTGACCGGCCCGGTCAACATCGGCACGGGCGTCGAGACCAGCGTGCTCGAGCTGGTCGAGATCCTCCGCGAGCTGGGCGGTGTCGAACACTTCGAGCCGCGGTTCGAGCCGGCGCGCCTCGGTGAGCTGACCCGCAGCTGCCTCGATATCCGCCGTGCCCGAGCGACGCTCGGGTGGGAGCCGACCGTGTCGATCCGCGAAGGCCTGCGGCTGACGCTCGAGGCGGCCCGGGCCTCTCGGTGAGCGCTGCGACGGCGCAGCGTGTCCTGATCACCGGGATCTCCGGCCAGGACGGGTCCTACCTCGCCGAGCTGCTGTGCGCGGAGGGCCTCGAGGTGCACGGCACCGTGCGCCGCGCAACCGACCGCAGCGCCGCCAACCTCACGGCGGTGCGCGACCTGGTGACGCTGCATCACGGCGATCTGCTCGAACAGGGAACGCTGCGCTCCGTCATCGACGCCACCAAACCCGACGAGATCTACCACCTGGCGGCGCCGGCATTCGTGCCCGACTCGTGGCCGCTCGCGGCCGCGACGATGCAGGCGATCGCGACCCTGACCGGCGAGCTGATCGACGCCGTGCGCGATCACGCACCGCGGGCGCGGGTCGTCGTGGCGACCTCGCGCGAGATCTTCGGCTCGGGGGCGCCGAGCCCGCAGCGCGAGGACACGCCGTGCGCGCCGAGCTCGCCCTACGGCGTCGCCAAGCTCGCGGCGCACCAGCTGGTCGGGCTGCTGCGCGCCCACGACGGACTGCATCTGTGCTCGGCGATCCTCTTCAACCACGAGTCCCCACGCCGCGATCCGCGGTTCATCTCGCGCAAGGTGACCCGCGCGGCCGCGGCGATCAGCCTGGGACGACAGGACGAGCTGATGCTCGGGGACACCGAGGCGGTGCGTGACTGGTCGGCCGCCGGCGACATCGTGCGCGGGCTGCGTCTGATGGCCGCGGCGCCGGAGCCCGACGACTACGTGTTCGCGAGTGGGGTCGGGCGCACGGTGCGCGAGCTCGTCGACGTGGCCTTCGCCTGCGTCGGCCTGGAGCCCGAGCGCCACCTGCGCGTCGATCCCGCGCTGATCAGGCCGCGCGAGCACGCGGCGGCGATCGGCGACGCCGCCCGGGCGCGCGAACGGCTGGCGTGGCGGCCCGAGACGAGCTTCGAGGAGATGATCGCCGCGATGGTCGCGGCCGACCTGGCGGCAATCGGCTCTAGGTGATCGGCAGCGAGCGCCGCTCGGCCGGCGCCTCGCGGCCGACGAGTCGGATCGCCTGGGCGAGCCGGCGGACGCCCTCGCCGATCGACGCCGCGTCGGGGAGCCCGTAGGACAGGCGCAGATGGGTGGCACGGGGGCGCTCGATAAGCATCGCCGCGCCGGGGACGAACGTCACGCCGGCGGCGAGTGCCTCGCGGTAGAGCCGGGCATCGTCGAGCGGCTGACGCAGCGTCACCCAGACGTGGGCTCCGCCGGCCGGGCGTGCGAACTGCGCCATCGCGCCCAACTCGCTCTCGAGCGCGGCGACCAGCACGTCGCGGCCCTCGTGGTAGCGCGAGATCGCGCGCGCGAGCTGCGCCGGATACAGGCCCTTGCCGAGGAAGCCGGCGGTGAGCTGCTGGGTCAGTGTCGTGCCGTGCGCGTCGTCGCGACGCTTCTCGCCGATGATCCGGTCGAGCACCGGCCCGCTGGCGGCGATCCAGCCGGCGCGCAGGCCCGGGCCGACGGTCTTCGACAGCGAGTCGACGTAGATCACGTGGCTGGGCGCGAGCGCACGCAACGGACCCGGGTCGTCGCCCTCGAAGCGCAGGTCGGCGTAGACGGCGTCTTCGAGGATGAAAAACCCGTGCTGGCGCGCGAGCTCGACAACCCGCTCACGGCGGGGCGCTGAGAGGTCGACGCCGGTCGGGTTGTGCAGCCGCGGCTGGGTGGCCAGGAGCCGGATCTCGTGGTGGCGCAGCAGCTGCTCGAGCGCCCCGGTGTCAAGCCCGTGCTCGTCGACCGGCAGCGGGAGGATCTCCGCGCCGGTCGTGCGCAACGACTCGATGATGCCCATGAACGTCGGCGACTCGCAGGCCACCTTGTCGCCTGGGCGCAGCGTCGCGCGCGCCGCCAGCGTGAGCGCCTGGTGGGCTCCGGTGGTCGCCACGATCGAGTTCGCATCGTCGTCCAGGCCCCGCCGGCGCCCGAGCGCGGCGAGTTCCGCGCGCAGCTCGCTGTCGCCCTCGATCGGCCCGTACTGGAAGGCGCGCGCGCCGTGGCGCTCGATCGCCTCGGCGGCGGCCTGCCGCAGCTCGGCCACCGGGATCAGCTCGAGCGCCGGATAGCCGGCCGAGAGGGCGATCATCGCCGGGTCCTCGACGTGTCGCGCCATCTCGCCGATGATCCGGTCGGACTCGTCGTTGCGTTCGGGCTCGAGCACGTAGGACTGCCAGCTCACGTCGCCGGGGCGCTCGACGTGGGTCGCCGCGGCGGCGGCGCGAACGAAGGTTCCCCGGCCGACCTCGGAAACCACCGCGCCGAGTGTCTGCAGGCGGCGGTAGACGCGACTCGCCGTGAGCTGGTTGATGCCGGCCAGGGTGGCGAGACCCCGCGTCGGCGGCAGCCGTGCACCGGGCGCAAGCTCGCCGCTGGCGATCGCGTCGAGAAACAGCTCGACGAGCTGGGCGGTGAGCGAGCGCTCGTCCGCGCGATCGATCCGGGCTATCCGTTCTTCGAGCGTCACGGCGTCATTCAATCAGAGATTGCATGATATTGCAATACCGCAGATCGGCTGATAGCGTCGCAAATCAACCCACAGACTCCCAATGATTGTCAATCATTTCTCACAATGAACCACTCGTATCTGGAATTCATCATGGTCCGCCAGCGCGCCGAGGAGACCAACCGCCGCGCGCAGCTGCTCGGTCCGCGCCTCCGTCAGCTGCGCGATCGCCCCGAGCCCCGCCTGCGCGAACCCGTGACGGTGCGCTTCGCCGTCGCCGGTGACGCGTGCCAGCTCGCGCGGATCGCCGAGCTCGACAGCGCGCCGCGCCCCGCGGATCCGCTGCTGATCGGTGAGCGGGCCGGCCGGCCGATCGCTGCGCTGTCGCTCGCCGACGGCACGGTCGTCGCCGATCCGTTCGTCGCCAGCGCCGATGTCGTCGCGCTGCTGCGCCTGCGCGCGCGGCAATTGCGCGGTAAGCCGCGCCGCCGCGGGCGACGGCGACGGCTGGTCATGATCCCCGGTGCCCTACGCCACGGTGATCTCTGAGGCGAGATAGACGTCCTGCACGGCGTTGAGGATCTCGACCCCCTCGTCCATCGGCCGCTGGAACGCCTTGCGCCCGGTGATCAGCCCCATCCCGCCGGCGCGCTTGTTGATCACCGCCGTGCGGACGGCCTCGGCGAGGTCGGTCGCCCCGCCTGAGGCGCCGCCGCTGTTGATCAGCCCGGCCCGGCCCATGTAGCAGTTGGCGACCTGGTAGCGGCACAGGTCGATCGGGTTGTCGGTCGTCAGCTTCGAGTAGACGAGCTCGCTGGTCTTGCCGTAGCCCTTACCGAGCGCCGTGTAACCGCCGTTGTTCTCCGCCAGCTTCTGCTTGATGATGTCGGCCTCGATCGTCACGCCGAGGTGGTTGGCCTGGCCGGTGAGGTCGGCCGAGAGGTGGTAGTCGACGCCGTCGTGGTTGAAGGCGGGGTTGCGCAGGTAGCACCACAGCACCGTGAACATCCCCAGCTGGTGCGCCGCCTCGAACGCGTGGGCGATCTCGACGAGCTGGCGCGTGGACTCCTCGCTGCCGAAATAGATCGTGGCCCCGACTCCGACCGCGCCGAGATCCCAGGCGCGCTGGACGCTCGAGAAGATCACCTGGTCGAAGCGGTTGGGGTAGGTCAGCAGCTCGTTGTGGTTGAGCTTGACGATGAACGGGATGTGATGGGCGTGGCGGCGGCTGACCGCCCCGAGCACGCCGAGCGTCGAGGCGACCGCGTTGCAGCCGCCCTCGATCGCCAGCTCGACGATCGCCTCGGGGTCGAAGTAGATCGGGTTGGGCGCGAAGCTCGCGCCGGCGCTGTGCTCGATCCCCTGGTCGACGGGGAGGATGCTGAGGTAGCCCGTACCGGCGAGGCGGCCGTGGTCGAACATGTGCTGGAGGTTGCGCAGCGTCGTGTTGCTGCGGTCGGTCGAGGCGAGCACGCGGTCGACGAAGTCGGGGCCGGGGAGATGCAGCAGGCTGCGATCGAAGGTCGTCGAGCGGTGGTCGAGCAGCGACTCGGCGTGCTCACCCAGCAGCTCGGCGATGCGGTCGACCGTGAAGGAGTCGGTGATGGTCATGGCCCGAGCGTAGCGCCTCGTGGCTCCGCGTGGCGCGAGGGACCGATCGGCCGCCGCACTACCGGGTCAACAGCGCGATGTCGGCGTCGACCATCAAGCGGATCATCGTCTCGAAGTCGGTCGTCGGCGTCCAGCCGAGCTGCTCGGTCGCCTTGCTGTGGTCGCCGATCAGGCGTTCGACCTCGGCCGGGCGCACGAACGCCGGATCGAGCACGACGCGCTCGGCGACCGCAATGCCCGCCTGGTCGAAGGCGATCTCGACGACGTCGCGGACGGAGTGCGCGATCCCGGTGGCGATCACGTAGTCCGCGGGCTCGTCACGCTGCAGCATCAGCCACATCGCCTCGACGTAGTCCTTGGCGAAGCCCCAATCGCGCTCGGCGTCGAGGTTGCCCAGGCGCAGCTCGCTCGCCAGCCCGAGCTTGATCGCGGCGGCGTGCCAGGTGATCTTGCGCGTGACGAACTCGAGGCCGCGCCGCGGGGATTCGTGGTTGAAGAGGATCCCGCTCGTCGCGTGCAGGTCGTAGCTCTCGCGATAGTTGACGGTGATGAAATGCCCGTAGGCCTTCGCGACGCCGTAGGGCGAGCGCGGGTAGAACGGCGTCAGCTCGGTCTGGGGCACCTCGCGGACCTTGCCGAACATCTCGCTCGAGGAGGCCTGGTAGAAGCGCGCCTGCGGGCAGACCTCGCGCACCGCCTCGAGGATCCGGGTCACGCCGACGCCGCTGAACTCCGCCGTCAGCGTCGGTTGCACCCAGGAGACCGCGACGTAGGACATCGCGGCGAGGTTGTAGATCTCGTCCGGCCGGCTGGCGCGCAGCGCGTCGACGAGCGAACGCTGATCGAGCAGGTCGCCCTGGTGCAGCGTGAGCCGGCTGCGCAGGTGCTCGATGCGGTCGAAGCGCTCGGTCGAGGAGCGGCGCACGAGGCCGTGCACGTCGTAGTCCTTCTCAAGCAGCAGCTCCGCCAGGTAGGAGCCGTCCTGGCCGGTGATGCCGGTGATCAGGGCGGCGCGCTTCACTGCGTGGCCAGCTCGCGTTCGC
Source organism: uncultured Solirubrobacterales bacterium (assembly GCA_963833765.1). GTDB lineage: Bacteria > Actinomycetota > Thermoleophilia > Solirubrobacterales > Solirubrobacteraceae > Palsa-513. The sequence continues at coordinate 89,144 of CAWHZJ010000005.1, forward strand.
GCAGCCACCGCACGGTCGCCGCGATCCCCTCGGTCAGCTCGATCTGCGCCTCCCAGCCCAGCAGCCGCCGGGCCTTCTCGACCGATGGCCAGCGGCGCTGCACATCGACGGGGAAGGGCGGCAGGTGCTCCAGCGCGAAGGCCTGCGGGTCCTCGCCGCAGGCCTCCCAGACGGTCCGCGCGATCTGCTCCACGCTGAGCTCGCTGGCGGCCGAGATGTTGAAGTCCTCGTTCAGTCCCGCCGGGGAGCGCAGCGCCGCGATCACGCCGGAGGCGATGTCGTCGACGTGGGTCAGCGTCCGGGTCTGCTGGCCGGAGCCAAAGATCTGCAGCGGCCGCTGCCCGGCGAGGACCTTGCGGATCAGGTCCGGCACGGCATGCGCGATCCCCGGTTCGTCGGTCGCCACCTCGCCGGGCCCGTAGGCGTTGAACGGGCGGCAGATCGTGTACGGCAGCCCGAGCTGCTCGTGGGCCGCGCGGCAGTAGACCTCGCCGGTCAGCTTCGAGAAGCCGTAGGCCGAGCGCGGTGGAAGGCAGTCGGGCAGGTGATCCTCCGGGGTCGGGAACAGCGTGGCGCGTTCGAACACCATCGAGCTCGAGATATAGAGGAAGCGCTCGACCTGCTCGCGCAGCGCCGCGCCGATCACGCTGTTGTAGAGGGCGTTGTTGACCTCGGTCAGCGTGTAGGGCAGGCGGTGGAAGTTCGCGATCCCGCCCACGATCGCGGCGCAGTGGATCACGTGCGTGACGCCGTCGAGTGCGGCGCGCGCATGCTCACCGTCGCGCAGGTCGCCGGTGTGGACCTCGGCTCCCTCGCGGATCCAGTCCGGCGCATCCCGCTGGTCGCAGACGCGCACCTCGAAGTCCGGATCGCAGAGCAGCTGACGGACGATCGCCTGGCCGATCATCCCGGCGCCGCCGGTGACGAGCACGCGACTCATCGCCGCGGCGCGGCGGCCTGGAGCTCGGCGGTGTAGACGAACAGCTGCCCGTGTCCCCAGCAGTCCCAGGGGTCGACGATCAGGCAGCCCGGGGCGCTGCCGGCGGCGATCGCCGCCAGCGCCTGCGGCGTGCGGAAGGCACTGTGGTTGGTGGCCACGATGACTGCATCGGCGTCGCTCACGGCGTCCTCGAATGGGATCGTGTCGGCCTGGACAAGCGGATCGTGGACGACCACATCGGCCAGCTCGCGTTCGAGCAGGCGGACCAGCTTGTGCGCGAGGCTGTCGCGCTCGTCGTCGGTATCGGCCTTGAACGCCAGGCCGAGGACGCACACGCGCCGGCCCTCGAGCGAGCCGATCCGCCGGTGCAGGCCGCGAATCAAGAACAGCGGCACCGATTCGTTGACGCGCGAGACGGCGAGCAGCATGCCGGGCGCGTAGGAGCGCTCTTCGGAGAAGGCGAAGTCCTTGCGCAGGCAGGTCCCGGCTGTGAAGCCCGGACCGGCGATCCCGCCGCGCGGGTAGTCGCGGTTGATCAGCTCGATCACCTCGAAGACGTTCGCGTCGTACTGCTCGCAGTCCATCATCAACAGGTTAGGCAGGGCGAAGGTGGTGTAGCGCAGGATGTTGGTCCAGATCTTCGCCAGCTCGGCCTGGACCGGCGTGGTCTGCACGATCGGCGCACCGAACACGGCAAACAGCTCGCCGACGACGACGCCCGACTGCGCGCTGACGCCGCCGACGATGCACGGCAGCGAATGGATCTCCTCGATGAAGCGCCCGGCGGCGATCCGTTCGGGGGCGTGGGCGACGAAGATCTCGCTGCCGATCGCGAAGCTGGTGTGCCGGCGCAGGTAGGCGGCGACGAAGTCCGTCGTGCCGGGGGCCACAGTCGAGCGCAGGATCAGCGATTGGCCGGCGCGCAGCTCGCCGCGCAGCGCGTCGAGCGCCCGGCGGATCTGGCTGATGTCGATCTCGATCTGCGAGAACGACGGCGTGCCGAGCGTGATCACGATGTGGGTGGCCTGAGCGGCGTCGCCGATCTGGTCCGAGAGCGCCAGCTCGACGCGGTCCAGCAGCTGCTGGGCGCCGGTCTCGCGGAACGGCATCGTGCGCGCCCGCAGCGCCGCGAGGCGCTCGCCGTCGTTGTCGACGCCGAGCACCCGCAGGCCGTGCTCGGCGAAGCAGAGCGCGAGCGGCAGACCGACGCGGCCGAGGCCGACGATCGCGACGTCGTAGCTCATCCGGACTGGAGGCTAGTGGTCGCGGCGCTCAGCCACCGGCGCGGCGGTAGAAGCGCGGCGAGCGCAGCGGGCAGTAGAAGGTGTAGTCGTTGAACGGGATCACCGGATTGCCGAGCACGATGTAGAGGCCGGAGCCGTCCGGGAAGAGTTCGCACGGCGGCGGATCGCCGGCGACGGGGATGTGGCGGAGCATGAAGGCCTGGCGCGGGCCGAGTGTCGCCGGCGAGTAGGTCGGTGGCACCTGCAGCCCCGCGATGGCGGCGAGCCGTTGCAGGCCGGGGGTGTCCGTGAACGACGAGTAGGAGCTGACCGCGTCGAACTGGACTGTGTCGATTCCCTGGCGGCGCATCGCCCGCATCACGGCGAGCAGCTGCGCTCGCGGCTTGCCGGTGATGTTGTGCGTGATGACCTCCGGCGGCGGGCCGGTTCGCCGGTAGGTGAGCGGGACGCGGCCCGGGCAGATCCAGGTCGTCTCCTGGAACGGGAACCGCAGCGGGTTGCCGAGCTCGACGTAGACGCCCGAGCCATCGTTGAGGCGCTGGCATGGCGGCGGGTCACCCGGCTGGATGGCGTGTCTCAGCACGAAGGCGTCGCGGGGCCCCATCGCGGGCAGGTTGTTGAGCGGCGGCACATACAGGCCCGCGACCATCGCGAACCAGGCCAGCCCGGCGTTGGTGAAGTCGACGGTGTTGGTGCTCCCTCCGTCGAACTCGATTTGCTGCACGCCGAGGCGCTTGAGGCCGTCGAACAGCGACTGGAGGTCGCCGTCGTGAACCGGCCCGCCGCGGAGCCAGCCGTCGGGCGAGTAGAACGTCACGTAGCGGGCCTCCACGAGGGTGTCGTTGGTCGTCGGAGAGGCGCCCGGCAGCCTGATGAAGACGTCGCTGCCCACGCCGAAGGAGACCGCGACGAAGTTGATGCAGGCGATCACCACCACGAGCGCGGTCAGCCAGCGGCGGCGGCGTGGCCGCGCCGTCGCGATCCAGCCGGTCCCGAGCACGGCCAGATAGACGAGCGCCGGCAGCGTGTAGCGCGGGTCCTTCAGGGTGATGTAGGTCATCCCGAGGAACGAGACGAGCGCTCCGCCGATCAGTTCGGGCGTGAGGTCGTTCGGGTCGCGCTTTCGGGCGAACCGCCAGAGGGCCGCTCCGGTGCCGATCACGACCAGCAGGGTCATCGGCGCGAGCAGCTGGTGGTTGAGCAGGTTCCAGAAATACCAGGCGTAATTGGCGCCCGAGTAGCGGTAGGGCGTGATCCCCTGGTTCGCCGTCGCGGCTCCAGCACCGGCCGTGCCGCCCGCGGTCGAGGCCGTCGTCAGCGCGTGGAGCTGTGAGAAGTGTTCGAGATACCAGGGCGACGCGAGCAGCGCGCCGACCAGCAGGAACGCTCCGAGGCCGCGCCAGTTGCGCCAGCCGCCGCGCAGCAGCACCACGACGATCAGCCCGACGACGAAGAGCGGGAAGGTCTGCTTGCTCAACATTCCCAGCGAGCACAGCAGGGCCGCGAGCGCGGAATAGCCGACGCGCTCGAAACGGCGCGAGGCGAGGATCGCCCAGACGCTGGCGGCCACCAGCGCGGCCTCCGGGGGGTCGATCAGGAACTCGTGCATCTCCGAGGCGAACATCGGCGTGCCGAGCGCGAAGACCGCCGCAAGCAGGCCGGCACGCCGGCCGTAGGCAAGCGTGCCGACGCCGTAGCAGCCACCGACCAGCAGCGGCACGAAGACGATGTTGTTGGCGAGCACGATCGAGGCGGTGTGCAGGCCGCCGACGAAGATGCCCAGCGCGCCGACGATGTGGACGAGCGGCGGGTAGTTGTTGAAATCGGTGAACGGCTTGAGCCATTCGCCGCTGGACCACTGGGCGTGCACGGTCCAGGCGTCGATCATGTGCAGGCCGCTGTCCCAGTCCGGGGCGCGGGTGTCCTGGCTCAGCCACCACACCGTGACGCCGACGAAGCCCAGCATGGCGAGCACCGCGAGCCATGCCTCGCCCGAGATTCGGCCCAGCCTCGGCGAAACCCGGCCGAACGTCGAGGAAACGCGGCCGAGGCTCGAGGAAACGCGGCCGAGGCTCGAGGAAACGCGGCCGAGCGTCGAGGCAACGGGGCGGAGCCTCGACGGGGTGCGACCGAGCCGCGTGCGAATCGCCGAGATCCAACGAGAGCGCATCGCGCGCAGACTCTAGCCCACGCCTCCGACTCGACCCGGCGGCCGCATCCGGCCCGGGAGGTTGCCGGTGTCGTCACCGGTGACGGCGCTGCGCGGCGTACTGGCGGGCGAACGCGGCGACGAAACGCGGGTTGTAGCGGGCGTAGCGACGCCACAGCCGGCGCGGCTCGCGTGCCAGCCGGTAGGTCCATTCGAGGCCGTGGCGCCCCATCCAGGCGGGCGCCTGGGGAACGAGTCCGGCATGGAAGTCGAATGCCGCGCCGACGGCGATCAGCATCGGGGCAGCCAGGCGGGGTCGCATCCGGGCCATCCACTGCTCCTGGCGGGGCTGGCCGATCCCGACCCACACGACCTGCGCGCCCGAGGCGTCGATGCGCTCCGCGACCCGCTCATCCTCCTCGGCGGTCGGCTCGCGGAACGGCGGTGAGTGCGCGCCGACGAGATCGAGCCCCGGGAAGCGTGTGCGGAGGTTGACCGCGAGCTTGACCAGCGCGGCCTCGTTGCGCCCGCCGTAGAGAAAGCCCGTTGTCCCGGTCTGCGCGGCATGTTCGCAGTAGCGCTCCATCAGGTCCGGACCGTAGACGCGGGTCGCGGTGCGGTGGCCGAGCGCGCGCAGCGCCCAGACCAGGGGCTGGCCGTCGGGGACGACCAGCGTGGCATCGAGCACCGCGCGGCGGACCTCGGCGTCCTCCTGGGCGACCATCACCAGATGCACGGCGGCGGCGCTCAGCGAGCCGCGGGAATCTGACGCGACCATCGCGTCGATCCACTCGATGACTGTGGCGTAATCGGTGAGCGCGAGCGGGATGCCGAGGATCGGAACGCTCGGCGGTGGCGCGGGCGCGGGATCAGCCAGCGCCGCGCACGGGGCCGGCGGCGGGAATCGGCTCGAGCTTCGCCGGCGCGCTGCGCGCCCGGACGCGCTCGAACGCGAGCACCGCGAGACCGCGCTGAGCGTCCAGGTTGGTGCCGGCCGTCCGCAGCGTCTCGCCCGTGCGCCGGTAGACCGCCGCGCTGACCATCCGCTGCATCGCGCTGAGCGCCGGCTCGATGCCCTGGGCAGCGGGTTCGGCGGGCAGCCGCAGGACGAGCAGAATGGCGTCGCCGTCGGTCCACGCGCGGGCCGCCTGGGGCGCCTCCCCGTAGATCGCGACGTGGATATCGGCGAGCGCTTGCGCGGCGACGGCACCGATTCGCTCGGTCTCCGCGGCTGGCTGTTAGGTGCCTCACAGTCCTGCCCTTCTTTGCGGCGACATTCGCGCTCCGCTCCGTGAGCATCTATTTCGGGACGCTCGGGCCAAACTCGTTGGTGAGGTATCACCGAACAAGTTAGTGATCTTTGTCCCCAAGTGGTATCGGACCGATCGAACATCCGTCCAGGGACGCAAGATTTCGCCCGCGCGGGCCGGGCCCGTCAGCGGCGGCGTCCGCGCAGGCGGCGTGCGATGTCGATCGCCTCGCCGCGACTGCCGACGCCGAGCTTGCGCAGGACGTGTTTGACGTGACTGCGCACCGTTTCGAGCGCGAGGCCGAGCGCCTTCGCGATCTCCGCGGTGCTCGCCCCGTCGATCAGCAGGTCGAGCACCTCCCACTCGCGCCCGGTCAACTCGCCGCCGGCCGGCCGGAGCCGGGCCTGCGGCTCGGACTGCTGGTAGAGCTCCTCGATCAGCCGCATGCCGAGCTGGCGCGAGATCGCGGCCTCGCCGGCAAGCGCGCCACGCAAGGCCCTCGACAGCGGCCCGTACTCGAGGTCCTTGCGCACGTAGCCCACGGCGCCAACGCGGAGCGCATGGACGGCTGTGTCCTCGTCGTCGGTGATTGAGCAGAAGACCATCCGCGTGGCCGGAAACTGCCGGCGCAGCTGCCGTGCCACGGCGATCCCCTCGAGGTGCGGGAAGCCGATGTCGATCAGCACCAGGTCTGGACGCTCCCGGCGGACGACCTCGATCGCGTCGGCCTCCTCCGCGGCCTCGGCAGCGACGATAAACTCGCCCGCGGCCGTGACGCCCTCGCGCATCGCACGGCGAGCGAGCGAGTCGCGGTCGACCAGCACGAGCCGAATGGCTTTGGGTCCCGGCGCTGAGCGCGGGTCGGCGATTTCAGATATCGAGGCCACGGTGACCCATGGAGACTAGGGCAGCGGTGAGGTGCTCGCTGGGGGGAACTGTAGGGCGGAGGCGGTGAAGATCACGCGGCAGTCTCCGGGGCGGAATGGGTGAGATTCTTCACCACCCCATGGCCGCGAAGATCCCCCCGTTGGAGATCCCCGGGGGACGACTCTTCTTGCATGACGACGACCCCCTCACCTGCTGCCGCCTCGAAGGCGACAGCACGCACCGTTTCCCCGCACGCGCGAGTCCGCTCCGGCGACGAGCATTCAGGCGGCTTCCGCCTGCGCAGCGCCGCCGTTGAAAGCCCCGAGGCCACCCGCGCGACGCGCCTGGCCGTGGCCCGCGCCAAGCAGGGAGACCGTGAGGCACTGCGCTACCTCTACTCACGCTACGCCGACAACGTCTACAGCTACGTCTCCTCGATCGTGCGCGATCACTACGAGGCCGAGGACGTGACCCAGCAGGTCTTCGCGAAGCTGACCGACAGCCTGGCTCGCTACGAGGACCGCGGAGCGCCGTTCCTGAGCTGGCTCGTGCGCCTGGCGCGCAACGCCGCGATCGATCAGCTGCGCTCGCGGCGCGCGATCCCGATGGCGGAACCGGTCGAGTCGGAGGCCGCCGACGACGGTGAGGAAGCCGATCGCCGCGAGACGCTGCGCAGCGCGCTCGACACACTGCCCGAGGATCAGCGCGAGATCATCGTCCTGCGCCACCTCGGCGGGCTCGCGCCTGCGGAGATCGCGGCCCGCCTGGGCCGCAGCGAGAGCGCGGTCAACGGCCTGCACCATCGCGGCCGTCGCGCGCTGCGGGCCGAGCTGATCCGGCTCGGCGCGGCACCGGTCACGCTGGCCGCCTGAGCGCCCGGCGCTGAGTACGCTCAGCGCCCGTGGGCGGTGGCCGCGTCGACTATGAGCAGCATGGGCGCACCTACGCGCGCCAGCGGCGCGCGGAGCCTCGGATCGCCGCGCGGATCACCGCCGCGCTCGGCGATGCGCGCACGGTCCTCAACGTCGGTGCCGGCACCGGCTCCTACGAGCCGCACGATCGCTGGGTGCTCGCGGTCGAGCCGAGCGCCGTCATGCGCGCTCAGCGCCCGGCCGATGCCGCGCCGGTGATCGCCGCCCGCGCTGAGTCGCTGCCGTTCGAGGACGCCGCGGTCGACGCCGCGATGGCCTGCCTGACGATCCACCACTGGCAGCCCGCGGCGGCCGGCCTGGCCGAGCTGCGCCGTGTGGCACGCGGACCGGTCGTGGTCCTCACCCTCGAGCTCGACTGCCTTCCGGCCTGGCAGCAGGACTACCTGCGCGAGGGGCTCGCGCTCGAGCGACCGCGCTTTCCTGCGATCGATGAGGTCGCGGCGGCGCTCGGCGGACGCACGCGCGTCGAGCGGATCGCGACGCCGGGTGATTGCGCCGACGGCTTCTTCGAGGCGTACTGGCGCCGCCCGGAAGCGCTGCTTGACCCCGCCGTGCGCGGCGCCCAGTCGATGTGGGCGCTATTGCCCGTGGGCGTCGAGCAGCGGATCGTCACGCGCCTCTCGGACGCGCTCGAGTCCGGCGCATGGGACGCCGAGCACGGCCACCTGCGCGAGCTGGACGCGTTCGCCGGCGCTCTGCGCCTCGTCGTCTCGCAGCCGGGCTAGCGCCGGTAGGCGGCGAACTCGCCGCGCACGGCGAGCAGCACCTGGCCGTCTGAGTCCTGGTGGCCGACCGACACGAGGAAGCCCTCGGCGGCCAGCCGCCGGCGGTAGAAATCGGCGCGCTCCGTGGCGACGGCGAGGATCAGCCGGCCGCCCGGGCGCAGCATCCTCGTCAGCTCGTGCAGGGCGGCGCGGGCGTCGGCACCGAACTGGGCGCTGTCGCCGACGATCACGTCGAAGCTCTCGGCGACGAAGCGCTGGTGGACCTGCCCGGCATGCGCCGCGCGGCGATAGTCGAGATGGCTCAGGCCCTCGAGCGTCTCCGCCAGCGGTGGGTCGGGAGCGATCGCGAGGACGCTCCGCTCGGTCTCGAGAATGTCGGTACGCTGACGCAGTACGGCCTCGAGGACCTCCGAGGGGCGTGTGGGGCGGAACGCGGTGCCTGTCGCATGTGGGTTCACATCCCAGCAACGTTGCCATCGAGGGTTTGTTTGCGCGGCCTCGACGTCCGGTCGAGGTGCCGGAGAAAACCACCCTGCAGCGGCTGCTGGTGCATGCCCGCCGGGGTGGAAATACACCCAGCGGCGCCGGGGCAAGGACCCTACTCTTCGCTTCACCGATGGATTCGACCGGGGACGTCTATGCTCGCCGCTTGGTGAGCCGACATCCGCGATTGTCGCAAGGAGCGCGATGAGCAACAAGCAAGACGGCACGGAGGGCAGGTCAGGCGAGAGCCTCAACGGCGACACCCGTACGGACAACGGGGTCTTGGAGCGCGAGGCGCCGAACGAGCTGACGCGGTCGGTCAACGGCCGAACGGCAGTCGGTGACCGTTTGCGGATCATCATTGCCGACCCCGATCCGCTGGCGCGCCGCGTGATTCGCGACTCGCTGCGCCTCGACGGCGGCTTCATCGTCTCGGCCGAGGCCAAGCACGGCGTCGAAGCGGTCGAGCTGGCCGTGCACTACCGCCCGGAGTTGGTGCTGATGGAGGTTGGCATGCCGGGCCTCGACGGGATCGGCGCGTGCCGGGAGATCACCACCAAGGCTCCCGAGGTGCGCGTGGTCATGTTCTCGGTGCCCCAGGATCGCGAGGTCGAGCTCCGGGCGCTGCGCGCCGGCGCGGGCGGCTTCCTGTCGAAGAACGCCAACATCGAGGCTGTCGCACGCGCGTTGCGCTCGGTCGCGGGGGGCGAGGCGGCGGTGACCCGCTCGCTGACCAGCCACCTCGTGCAACTGCTTCGCGGCACGGCTGAGAACGGCACCGGCATGCGTCCGGTCAAGAGCCCGCTGACGACGCGTGAGTGGGAGGTGCTCGATCTGATCTGCGCCGGCGACTCCACCCGCGAGATCTCGGCCAAGCTGTTCCTCTCCGAGGACACGGTCTACAGCCACACCAAGAGCATCCTGCGAAAGCTTGGCGTGCACTCCCGGGTCGAGGCCGCTGTGGTCGCCGGACGGCTGCGCCAGCCGAAGCTCTCCTAGCGGGCCTGCCGAATACACTCCGGCGCTCATGCGCGTCGGCATCGTTGGTCTGGGTTACGTCGGCCTGCCGCTGGCCGTCGCCTTCGCTGCCGCGGACGTCGACGTGCTGGGCGTCGACGTCGACACACGCAAGATCGCTGCGATCGCAGCCGGCCGCTCCTACATCGAGGACGTGCCCGATGCCGCGCTCGCCGCGGCAGGCGGCCGATTCGAGGCCACGGTCGACTACGCGCGGCTCGCCGAGGCCGACGCCGTCCTGATCTGCGTGCCGACGCCGTTGACGGCAAATCGCGAGCCCGACCTCGCGCCGCTGCTCAGCTGCGCCGAGGCGCTCGGCGCGATCCTGCGCCCCGGAATGCTCGTGGTGCTCGAATCGACCACCTACCCGGGCACCACCCGCGAGCGCGTGGCGCCGCTGCTCGAGCGTGGCGGGCTGCGCGCCGGTGTCGACTTCAACCTGGCGTTCTCACCCGAGCGTGTCGACCCTGGCCGCACCGACTTCACCCTGGCCAACACGCCGAAGGTGATCGGGGGCCTGACGGTCGCCTGCGGTGACCGTGCCGAGGCGCTCTACGGGATCGTCTGCGAGCGGCTGATCCGCGTGGCGACGCCCGAGGCGGCGGAGCTGACGAAGCTGCTCGAGAACATCTTCCGCGCGGTCAACATCGCTCTCGTCAACGAACTGGCGCTGCTCACCGACCGGATGGGGATCGACATCTGGGAGGTCATCGAAGCGGCCTCGACCAAGCCCTACGGCTTCATGCGCTTCGAGCCCGGGCCGGGGATGGGCGGTCACTGCCTGCCGGTCGACCCGTTCTATCTCTCGTGGCGCGCCCGCGAGTTCGACATGTCGACCGAGTTCATCGAGCTGGCCGGAAAGATCAACCAGCAGATGCCCTACCACTGCGTCGCCAAGCTGCAGCGGACGCTCAACGACCGCGGACGCGCGGTGCGCGGCGCGCGGATCGCCGTGCTCGGCGTCAGCTACAAGCCCGGCGTCGGCGATGTGCGCGAATCACCGGCGCTGAAGATCATCGAGCTGCTCCGCGAGCTCGGCGCCGACGTTGCCTACCACGATCCCTACGTCGAGGCCCTGGAGGCGCTCGGGCTGCGCTCGGCCCCGCTCGAGGAGGCGCTCGGGGACGCCGATCTGGTGCTGATCGTGACCGCGCATCCGGGGATCGACTATGAGGCGATCGCGTCGCGCGTCGCGTGCGTGCTCGATCTGCGCGGGGTGGTCACGCCGGTCTCCGCCGACTCCCGGGTCGTGCGCCTGTGAGCCTGCGCGCCGATCCGCGCGCACCGGGCCTGCACGTCGGCGAGGGGGTGTCGATCGGGGAGGACGTCGTGATCGGCGCCCACGTGACGATCCACGACGGCACCGCGGTCGGCGCCGGCTGCGTGATCGAGGACGGCGCCGTGCTCGGCAAGCGGCCGCGGCTGGCGCGGCATTCGAGCGCGCCGCGGGGCGAGCTCCCCGGGCTCGTCCTCGGAGCGCGCGTCACCGTCTGCTGCGGGGCGATCGTGTTCGCGGGTGCGCGGATCGAGGCCGACGTGATCCTCGGCGACCAGTCGTTCGTGCGCGAGCGGGCCGTGGTCGGCGCGGCCAGCGTGATCGGCCGCGGCAGCGTGGTCGATCCGGGGGTGCAGATCGGAGCGCGAGTCCGCGTGCAGACCGACGTCTATCTCACGCAGGGCAGCATCGTCGAGGACGACGTCTTCGTCGGGCCGGGCGTGTGCACGACCAACGACGACACGATGGGTCGTCACGACGCGAGCTACGAGCTGCGCGGAGCGCTGCTGCGTCGCGCCTGCCGCGTCGGCGGCGCTGCGGTCCTCGTTCCGGGTGTCGAGATCGGCGAGGAGGCGTTCGTCGCCGCCGGGGCGGTGGTCACTCGTGATGTGCCGCCGCGGGCCGTGGTGATGGGGGTCCCGGCGCGCGTTGCGGACGCGCACGTCGCCGATGCCGACCTGCTCGAGCGCTGGCGCTAGGTCCAGTTCGAGCCCTCCGGTCGGCGCCGGAAGCCGGGCGGAGGCAGCAGACCCGCTTGCTAGACTCGCCGCGCCGTGGCGGCTCGTGCCCCTTCAACCCGCCGCCCACCGCAGCGCTCCGCCGCAATGGACTTCAGCGTGCCCCCCGATTCGAAGACCGCCCGCCTTCCGGCGCCGCTGCAACCGCTCGCCGTCGTTGCCCACCGGGCCTACATGGAGCTGCGCGCGATCGGCCGGCGGACGCCGCCGCTGCGCTATGTCTTCGAAGCTGACGGCCTCGCGACCGTCCACTACAGCCCGTTCCTGACGGACCCGGCGTTCAGCGCGAGCTACGACGAGATGGCCAAGGAATGGTGGGTCCATGCGAAGGTCGACGTGCGCTGGCGCATGTGGCTGCTCACACGGTTCGCGCGGCAGTGCCGCGATATCGACGGCGCCTACGCCGAGTTCGGGGTCTACCGCGCCGGCTGCGCCTACATGCTGCTCGCGACCGACGGCCTGCGCCCGTCCACGCCGCTGTTCCTGTTCGACACCTTCGCCGGCTTTCCGCCGGACCAGCTCACCGACTCGGAGCGGGCAGCCGGACTCCACGGCGCGCTCGAGAACACGTCGGTCGACTACGTCGAGGCCCGACTCGCGGCGTGGCAATCGCAGGTCACCCTCGTGCCCGGCGACGTGTTCGAGACGCTGCAGCGCACCGAAACGGGTCCGCTGGCGTTCGTCCACCTGGACCTCAACCTCAGCAGGCCGACCACCGCCGCGCTCGAGTACGTCTACCCGCGGCTCGCCGCCGGTGCGATCATCGTGTTCGACGACTACGGTCAGACGGGGCTCGAGGCCCAGCGCACGGTCATCGACGAGTTCTTTGCCGACGAGCCGGAGGAAGTTATCGCGCTGCCGAGTGGCCAGGGGATGATGATCAAGCGTTGAACCGTGTCCGGCGGGACGATCCGATGCCCATCCGCAGCTGCGCACCGGCGCCGGCGCGTGCGATCGGGCCGCTGCTAGCCGGGCGCCGCCCCGGGATACGCCATGTTTGAACGATTTCTGACGCTCGGGCGCCAGACAGTCATCTACGGCCTTGGCGGCGCGGCGCTGCAGCTGGTCGGGCTGATCACGCTGCCGGTCTTCACCCGCGTCTTCTCGCCAACCCAGTACGGCAACCTGGAGACGACGCTCGCCGCCTACGCGGCGCTGCTGGTGCTCTCCGACCTCGGGTTGGGCTCGGCGACCCAGCGGAGCTACTACGACTACGACGCCGACCAGGAGCCGCTGCGGCGATCCGCGCTGAGCACCGGATTGATCGGCTCGCTCGTGCTGGCGGCGGGGTGGACGGCGCTCGTTCTGATCTTCGCCCGTTCGGTGTCGGACTGGCAGTTCGGCACCGCCCGCTACGCCGGCCTGATTCGGATGGCCGCCGTCGCGGTCCCGGTCACGCTGATCGCCAACTTCTTCCGCGAGGTGATGCGGCTCAAGCTCCTTCCCTGGGCCTACACGGCGTCGGCGATCATCGGCACGCTGGGGTCGACGGCGTTCTCGGTGACCGCGGTGCTGGCGTTTCACGGCGGACTGGTCAGCATCTTCCTCGGCGTGGTGGTGGGCAACGCGATCGCGGCGATGCTCGGCTTCGTCGTGGTCCACCGAGATCTGATCGGTCGCTTCTCGCCGCCGGAGCTGCGCCGGATGGTCGCCTACGCGCTGCCGCTGGTCCCCGCCGGCGTGGCCCTGTGGGGGGTCAACCTGCTCGACCGGGTCCTGCTGACGAAGCTCGGCGCCTCCGCCGAGACAGGTCAGTATGCGGTCGCGAACCGCTTCGGGTCGCTGCTGATGTTCGCCGTCACGGCATTCGCGCTCGCCTTCGGCCCCTTCCAGCTGTCGCTGTGGCGCGACGACGCGGAGCTCGAAAAGCAGGTTCGCACACGGATGCTCACATATCTCACCGTCGGCCTCGTCGGGGCCGCGGTGCTGCTGTCGCTGTTCGCGCGGGAGCTTGCCAGCATCGCCTCGCCGAAGGAGACCCACGCCTACGAGGCCGTCGGGATGCTGACGATGAGCGTCGCCCTCTACGGCATCTCAAGCCTCGTGCTGTTCGGGATCGGTATCACGCGGCGCACCGGATACGTCGCGATCTACACCGTGGTGGCGCTGACGCTGAACGTCGGCCTCAATGTGCTGCTGATCCCGCCGTGGGGCATGCTGGGGTCCGCCTTCGCGACGCTCGTCGCCTACGGAGCGCTGGCGGCGTTCTACTACTACCGCTCGCAGATCCTGTACCCGACGCCCTACGAGCTGCGCAAAGCCGTCACGGCGATCGTCCTCGGCGGGCTGGCGATGATCGTCGGCGTGGTGCGGTTCGACTCGCTGGCCGTCGCGCTCAGCGTCAAGGTGGCGACGGCGCTGGCGTTCGCTGCCGCGCTGTGGCTGCTGGGCGTGCTGGACCACGACGACATCGGCGGCGTTCGCACCGCTCTCGTCCGCGCCCGCGCGCGCGGCAAGGCCGTGTCGGCGTGAGCGACCCGACCGTCAGCGTGCTGATGGCGACCCACAACGGCGGGCGCTTCCTGCGCCCCGCCATCGACAGCGTGTTGACTCAGACACACCGCTCGCTGGAGCTGATCGTGGTTGACGATTGCTCTTCCGACGACACCGCGGAGATCGTCGAGAGCTACGTGCGAAGCGACCCCGACCGCGTCCGCCTGCTGCGCAAGACCGTTCGCGAGGGGCCCTGCAGAGCACGCAATGAGGCGCTCGACCTCGCCCGCGGACCGCTGCTGTGCTGGCTCGACCAGGACGACGTCTGGCTGCCGACGAAGGTGGCGGAGCAGGCGCAGCTGATGGCCGAGCGCCCGGACGTCGGACTCCTCTACAGCTATTTCGACGCGTTCGATTCCGACACCGGCGCAATCATCGAGTGGGCCGACAGCCGCCGCGATTTCGAGGGGGACGTGCTCGCCGAGCTGTTCGTGATCGGATGCTTCATCGGGTCGATCACCGTGATGTTTCGCCGCAGCGCGCTCGAGCGTCGCCAGATCCGCCTGCGGGAGCGGGACTTCTCGCTCGGCGACGATTACTACCTGTGGCTGACGATCGCACTCGACTGGCAGGTTGCCCGGATTCCACGCGTGTTGGCCCGCTACCGCCGCCACTCTGGCAACGAGAGCGCGCGGGTGGCCGCGGCGCAGAACGTCGACGCGTGGCGCGTCGCGCTGCTGCGCGAGTTCCTCGCCGAGTATCCGGAGGCGAGCGAGCGTCTCGGTGACCGCCGCGGGGCGGGGCTCGCCTGGCATGCGCTGCGCGGTGCCCACTTCGAGGCTCGGGCGCGCAGACCCGGTCGCGCGCTGCGGCTCGCGATCGAGGCGGTTGGCTGGAGTCCGGGCACCGTGCTGCGGACGCGGCTCGGGACGCGCGCCGTCGAGCTCGGCTGATCAGCGCGCACGCCGCGCGAGACCGCTACTCGACGCGCGGGCGGAGCGCCGCCAGCAGTTCCACCGGGACGGCGCGCAGCGCGATCGCCGCGACGCCCAGCACGGCGGTGCCGATCAGCGCCGCGGGCACGGAGGAGACCGGCGCGGCCAGCGCCGCAGCGAACGCGAGCGCCAGCGCCAGCGCGATCCGCGCGGCCCGGCCGAGCTCCGGGCGAAGCTCGCGATGCGTCACGCTCAGCGTCGTGCCGTAGACGCATGCGAGCACCACCTCGAGCGTGAGCGAGACGACCGCTGCGCCGCGCGCGCCGTGGGGCGGAATCAGGACGGCGCAGAGAACGACCGCCAGCACGACCATGCCCGCGCTGACCGCGATCAGCAGGCGGTAGGAGCGCAGCGACAGCAGCGTCATCGCAAACACCGCCGCCAGGAACGTCGCGATCACCCCGGCGCCGAGGATCCGCAGCACCGTCGCCGAACCGGGGAAGCCCGGGCCGCCGATCACATGGACCGCGAACGGCGCCCCG
The DNA here is from genome assembly GCA_963833765.1 of uncultured Solirubrobacterales bacterium. Lineage (GTDB taxonomy): Bacteria > Actinomycetota > Thermoleophilia > Solirubrobacterales > Solirubrobacteraceae > Palsa-513. The sequence continues at coordinate 104,674 of CAWHZJ010000005.1, forward strand.
GCGACGACGAGCAGCGAGAGCCAGCCGCCGAGCAGCAGGTTGCCCTCGAGCAGCCGCTGCATCGCGTAGCGCAGTCGCCCGGGATCGTCGCGCGCGGCACGCAGCAGGATCGGGAACGCCGAGCCGACGAGCAGCACCGGGATGCCGTTGACGACGCTGAGGATCCGAAACGCGAGACTGAACACGCCGGTCTGCTGCGCCGTCGTGATCACCGACATCGCGACGACCACGACCTGGAAGTAGACGGTCCCGAGAGCCGTCGCGGCGGCGAACACGGCGGAGTCGCGCAGCAGGGTGCGCCAGCGCCCGAGGTTGAACGCCGGACGCAGGCTGATCTGGCGGCGCACGAGCGCGGCGGTCAGCGTCAGGCTCACGGCGTAGGCCAGCACCGCGGCCGCGAAGAACGGCAGCAGCGGCGCGTCGAGCACGACCAGCAGGATGAGCCCGAGCGCGGTGACGGCGGGTGCGATGAAGTCGAGCGCAGCGAGCCAGTGCAGCCGCAGCGCCGCGGTCAGCGGCACCGTCAGCGTCACCTGGAGGTTCGCCAGCACGAGGCCGAACGCGGCGATCGCCGTACCCTCGACCACCACCCTCGGGTAGCCGACGAGGAGCGCAAAGGCGATCGCGCCGGCCCCGCCCACCGCGCTGAGCGCGATTCGGATCCCGATCAGGCTGCGCATGAACTCGCGGCGCTGCAGCTCGTCTGCGCCGGCGAACTCCCGCACACCGAGGCTCGCGATCCCGCCCTCGGTGAGCGCGGCGACGATCAGCAGCAGCGAGGTGACGACGACGTAGCGGCCATAGTCCGCACGGTGCAGGTGCCGCGTGACGAACGGCAGCACGACGATGCTCGTCGTGATCCCGCCGGCGTAGGCGAACACGCGTGTCGCGCCGCCGCGCAGGAAGCGCTCTCCTGCGACGCCTGCTGCGAGCGGGTCGCCGGCACTCCCGGGCCACTGCTCGCCGGTCGGCGCCATCGGGCGAGTCTGGCAAACGACGCGGTCACGAGCCGGCGAGGGCGGCAACTACACTGTCGGGCCGTGAGCTCGCAACCGACCGTCCGCAGCCGCGCCGCGCGGCCGTGACCGGCGCACCGGTCAGGGTCGGCGTCGTCGGTCTCGGCTACTGGGGACCGAACCTCGCCCGCAACTTCCACGCGCTGCCCGACTGCGAGCTCGCGTGGTGCTGCGACGCCGATCCGGCGCGCCGCGAGCGGCTCGCCGACCAGTTCCGCGCCGCGCGCTTCACCGACGATTTCGACGAGCTGCTCGCCGACCCGCAACTGGACGCGATCGTGCTGGCCACGCCGGTGCCGACGCACGGGCCGCTTGCCGTCGCGGTGCTCGAGGCCGGCAAGCACTGCTTCGTCGAAAAGCCGCTGGCCCAGTCGGTGGCCGACGCCGAACGGGCGGTCGCGGCCGCGCAGGACGCAGGCCGGCTGCTGATGGTCGGCCACCTGCTCGAGTACCACCCGGGCGTCCGTGCCCTCAAGGAGGTCGTCGACTCGGGCGAGCTGGGAGAGCTGCGCTACATCTACGGCAACCGCCTGAACCTGGGCCAGCTGCGCGCCGATGAGAACGCCCTCTGGAGCCTCGGAGCGCACGACGTCTCGGTCGTCCTGGCGCTCGCCGGAGAGGAGCCCCATGAGCTCGCGGCGCGCGGCGAGTGCTACATGCGCGAGGGCATCGAGGACGTCGTCTTCGGCTTCCTGCGCTTCCCGTCCGGGCTCGCCGCGCACCTGCACCTGAGCTGGCTCGATCCGCACAAGGAGCGCCGCTTCACGGTCGTCGGCGACAGGCGCATGGCGACCTTCGACGACATGGAGATCGAGCGCAAGGTCACGATCTACGACAAGGGGTTCGACGAGACCGCGGCCTACGGCGAGTACGTGGCCCGCGCCGGCGAGATCCGCTCGCCGCTGATCCCGAACGCGGAGCCGCTGCGGCTCGAGTGCGAGCACTTCATCGAATGCGTGCAAGAGGGGAGCCCGCCCCGCTCAGACGGGGCGAGCGGGCTGCGGGTCGTGCGGATCCTCGAGGGGCTGCAGCGCGAGCTGGACTCGTCGCGGCGCTCAGCCGCCGTCGCGCCCTGAGGCCACCGCCGCCCCCGCGCGCTGCCCGCTCGCGGCGCGAACCGCCTCGGTGACCTCGGCCGCCTGCTCGGCGCCGAGCACGGCGCTCATCGGGATCGCCAGGTGCGTGCGGGCCGCCTCCTCGGTCGCGGGCAGCTCGACCGCCGTCCGGTAGGCGCTCATCGCCGGCTGCAGATGGATCGGGGTACGGTAGTAGGCCTTGTTGCCGATCCCGGACGCATCCAGAGCCCGCGCCAGCTCGTCAGCCCGCGGGTCGCGCACGACGTACAGGTGCCACGCCGGATCGCAGCCTGCCACGGCCACGGGCAGCGCGACGAGCTCGCCCAGGCCGGCCTGCACGTAGTGGCCGGCGGCTGCCCTGCGCCCGTCGGCCCAGGCGTCGAGGTGGGGCAGCTGTACGCGCAGGATCGCCGCCTGAATCTCGTCGAGGCGCGAGTTGTAGCCGACGTGCTCGTAGGTCACCTTGTCGCGCGAACCGTGGAAGCGCAGCATCCGCACGCGGTCGGCGAGCTCGGCGTCGGAGGTCGTGATCGCGCCGCCGTCGCCGAAGCCGCCGAGGTTCTTGGAGGGGAAGAAGCTGAAGGTCGCGGCCGTCCCGAGCGATCCCGGCCGACCTGCGTCGGCCGTCGAGCCGGCCGCCTGGGCGGCGTCCTCGAGCACGGCGACGCCGAGCGCCTCGATCTCGGCGACCGGCGCGACGTTGCCGAACAGGTGCACGACGATCACCGCCTTGGTACGCGGGGTGAGCGCGGCGCGCACCGTGTCCGCGGTGACGCAGAACGTCTCGAGGTCGATGTCGCAGAAGACCGGGGTCGCGCCGGTGGGCGGGATCGCCTCGGCGCTCGCGTAGAAGGTGAACGACGGCACGATCACCTCGTCACCCGGTCCGACGCCCATCGCCCGCAGGGCGATCGTGATGGCGTCGGTTCCGTTCGCGACGCCGATCGCGTGTCCCGCCCCGACGTAAGCGGCGAACTCCCGTTCGAACGAGGCGACGTTCGGGCCGAGGATGAAGCGCGAGTCCTCGACCACCTCGCTGATCCGTTCGAGGATCTCGGCGCGCAGCGGCGCGAGCGGCGTGTGGGTGTCGAACAGCGCGACCGGCACCCACGGCAGGATATCGACGGGGATTGCACCCGGCCGCGCGGCGGTCGCGGTGCAGCGGATCGACCATCTAGGCTATGGGTTCGATGGGGCGACTCCGGGACAGCGCGCAGAGGATCTCCCGGGTGTCCTCTCCGCGGGCGTGCGCCGCAGTGCCAACGGCGTGTGCGGGATAGGCGGCATCGTCGGGGGTCCGCCGGCCGCGGCTGCGACGCTCGAGCGCATGGCCGCGGAGATGGCACACCGCGGACCGGACGGCCAGGGGATCTGGTCCGATGAGGGGGCGGGCCTCGCCTTCCGGCGGCTCGCGATCATCGATCTCGACGAGCGCTCGAACCAGCCGATGCACCTCGGCTCGCTGCACCTTGTGTTCAACGGCGAGATCTACAACTACATCGAGCTGCGAGCGGAACTGCGCCCGCTCGGCCACGCCTTCCACACCGAGGGGGACGCGGAGGTGCTGCTGCACGCCTGGGCACAGTGGGGGGAGGGTGCGCTCGACCGCTTCAACGGAATGTTCGCGTTCGCGATCTGGGACGACGCCTCGGGCGCGCTGACGCTGGCAACGGATCCGTTCGCCGAGAAGCCGCTGTTCTACCACCGGCGCGGCGATCGTCTGACGTTCGCCTCGGATGTGCGCGCGCTGCGGGCAGCCGATCCGACGATCGGCGTCCCCGATCAGCGCGCCCTGCGCGACTACCTTGCGCTGGCGGCGATGCCGGCGCTTCCGGCGACGTTCTTCGCCGACGTGCAGCGCCTCCCGCCGGCCCATCTCGCGCGGTTTGTCTCGGGCGCGTTCGAGCTGCGCCGCTACTGGACGCCGCGCGAGGTCGATGCGCCCAAGAGGCCCGAGGAGGCGGCCGAGGCGCTCGCCGAGCTGCTGACCGACTCGGTGCGTCTGCGGCTGCGCAGCGACGTCCCGGTCGGCACCTCGCTGAGCGGCGGGATCGATTCCTCGGCGATCGTCAGCTGCTGCGCGCGACTCGCCGGCGACCACCGCCGGCACGCGTTCACCGCCGCCTTTGACGGCTTCGCGCGTGACGAGTGGCGCTACGCGAGCGAGGTGGCCGTGGTGGCCGGAGTGGAGTGCCACCACGCGGTGCGGCCGAGCTTCGACGAGCTGCTGCGCGACCTCGAGCGGCTGGTGCGCGACCAGGAGGAGCCGTTCACGAGCACCAGCATCTATGCCCAGTGGCGCGTCATGGCGGCCGCCCAGGAGGCCGGTGTCACGGTGATGCTCGACGGCCAGGGCGCCGACGAACTGTTCGGCGGCTACGCCGGCAGCGACGGCTGGGCGCTTGCCAGCATGGGCTGGCGGGCGGCGCTGTCGGGCGTCGCGCGTGACCCGCGACTCGCGATGCCGCTCGCCGTCGCGCTCGGCTCGCCGCGCGCACCGGAGCCGCTGGCGGTGCGCTATCGCCTGCGTGGGGCATCGCCCTACGTGACCGCGGAGGCGGCGCACGCTGCGGCCCGCGAGCCGGTCGCCGAACCCACCTGGACGCCGGAGGGGTCGCCGCTGCGGCGCGCGCTGCTGACGCAGGCGTTTCGCTCGAGCCTGCCGCAGTTGCTGCGCTTCGCCGACCGCAACAGCATGGCCCATTCGATCGAGCTGCGGCTGCCGTTCCTCGACCGGCGGGTGGCCGAGTTCGCGCTGTCGCTGCCGGCCAAGGTCCTCTACCGCGATGGTTACCGCAAGCAGGTTCTGCGCGACGCGGTGCGCGCAGAGGTGCCGGCGGAGATTCTCGCCCGGCGCGACAAGGTCGGCTACGAGACCCCCGAGGCGCGCTGGTTCAACACCGCCGACGGACGCAGCCGGATCGCCGCGATCCTGCTCGACGGCGGCAGCGACGGTCGCCTCGATCGCCAGGCGGTCGAACGGGACCTGGCGAACGGGGCCTGGCGAGACGTCGGCGCGATCTGGCGCGCCGTCAACGCCGAGCTCTGGTCGCACGCGTTCTCCGTCGCGCCGGTCGCACTCGGTGCCTGAGGTGTCCGCTCGGCGGATCCTCGTCATCGCCTATTACTACCCGCCGTCGACGGCCTCCGGCGCGAATCGCTGGGCGGCAATGGTCCGCCACTTCAGGCGGCTCGGGCACCAGGTCTGGGTCGTCACCAGCGAGGCCACCGGCGCCTACCCCGACGACGCGGCCGTCGGCGTCGTGCGGGCCGGCGACCTCGCGACGTCCCAGCTGCTGCGCCGCGCCCTGCGGCGCCCGTCGCTGCGACAGCCGGGCGATGCGGTGACCGACCTCCCAGCTCCCGCGCTCCTGACCAGGGTGCTGGTGCCCGACGCCGAGCTGCTGAGCTGGGCCCCGGCCGCGCTGCGCGCGGCCCGCCGCGTGATCCGCGCGAACGACATCGAGTGCGTGATCACGACCGGTCCGCCGGATTCCGCGCACGTGGCCGGACTGCTGCTGGGCGCCGGCCGCCCCGCGTGGATTGCGGACTTCCGCGACGGGTGGACGTTCCAGCCGCTCGCCGCCCGCTGGCCGACGGCCGCCCAGCGGCACATCGACGCGGCACTCGAGCGAGCCGTCGCCACCCGAGCGCAGCGGACGATCGGCGCGACGCGACCGATCGCCGACGATCTCGAGCGGCGACTCGGATCGCGTGCCCGCTGGATCCCGAACGGGTGGGACCCGGATCTCGAGCCCGACATCGCGGCCGCCGGAGGCGAGCTCGACGTCGAGCAGCCGGGCTGGGTCACGCTCGTGCACACGGGACTGTTCAGCGGGCCCCGCGCCCGCGGGCCGCGTGGGCGCGATCCGCGGGCGCTGCTGAGAGCGCTGCGCGCGATCAACGCCGAGGCGGGCGCCGACGGCCGGCGCATCCGTCTGCTGCTCGCCGGACGCCCCACCGTCGAGGATCAGGAGCTCGTGCAGCAGGCGGCGCTCGGCGACGGCGTGCGCCACCTCGGCCTGCTGGACCGCGCGTCGGCCGTCGCGCTGCAGCGCCGCGCAGACTGCCTGCTGCTGATCACCGGCAGCGACAGCTCGGAGGCCACCGGCAAGCTGTTCGAGTATCTCGCGGCGAACCGGCCCCTGATCGCGCTCGCCGCCAACAACGAGGCGGCGCGAATCGTCGACTCGACAGGAACCGGTGTCGTCGTCGCTCCCGACGACGAGCCGGGCATCGACGCGGCCCTGCGGGCGTTGCTGGACGGCACGCTGGCGCGTTGCTATGCGCCGCGCGAGCTCGAGCGCTTCATCTACCCCGGCCCCGCCCGGGCTGCGCTCGAACTCGTCGAGCAGGCGATCGAGGAGCGGCGCGCCAGCCCGCCCAGGCGGCGGCGCGCCGGCTGATCAGCGCGGCCCCTCGGGCGCGCGGCGGGCGACGGCATGCAGCGTGTCGCCCTCGCCCAGCAGCCTGTCGAGCAGTGCGGTGAACGGCAGGCTGAGCACGCAGAGACCGGCGGCGACGCGCAGGCGCAGGCCGTCGGGGAACAGGCAGCGTCCAAACACGCGGTACTGCAGCGACGCCGGCAGGCCGACGGCGCTCGAGGAGCGCCGCAGCTCGACGGTGGTGAACCCCGCCTCGGCCAGTGCGCGCTCGAGCGTCGGACCCGCGAAGTGGACGCGGTGTCGCGGCAGGTCCAGGTGATACCAGGCGCCGCCGAACCGGCGCCGCTGCCAGGAGCCGAAGTTCGGCACCGTGACGAGCACGAGGCCGCCGGACTTCAATGCCGCGTGGACGATCCGCAGATCCCCGACGGGATCGATGGTGTGCTCGAGCGAGTGCTGGAACAGTGCGACGTCGTAGCCGCCAGGCTCGAGCGCGACGGTCCCGAGGATCCCCTCGCGAGCATCGATCCCGCGCTCGAGCATCGTCGCCACGGCCGCCGGCGACGGCTCGACGGCGGTCATCCGCCAGCCGTGCGCGGTGAGCATCGCGGAGATGTCGCCGCGACCCGCGCCGATGTCCAGCCCGCGACCGGGGGCGTGGCCGCGCAGCGCCGAGAGCGGCGGGCGCCGGCTCGCCGCCACCCCCTGCCCCCAGCGGATCGCCTTCGAGATCAGTGCGACGATCGGGCGATCGAGCTGCGTGTGCGGGCCGTAGCCCGACGGATAGAACGCGAGCAGCTCCGCGGGGCTCACCGGCGGCAGCGTGACGCCGGCCTCGCACGCCGCGCAGATCGCGACCTCGAAGCGACCGGGCGTCGCCTGCCCGCGATCCGGCGACGCGATGCTCGCCGGCGGAAGCATGGTCGAGCAGATCGGGCAGGGCGTCATCGGCAATCGCACCCTATCGCCTGCACGGCGCCGGGCATCGCGGCCGAGGCGAGCCGCCGGACGCGGCCGCGCATCCATAGTCTGCGCGCATGCACCCCGGCCTGCTCGACTACCTCGCCGACCCCAACAGCGGCTCGGCGCTGACCCTGGAGCCCGGCCACAGCACGGTGGGCGAGGAGATCACGGCCGGCGAACTGGTCAGCGACGACGGCACTCGCTACGCGATTCGCGAGGGGGTGGCGCGCATGGTGCCCGACGTCGACTCGTCGGTCACCGCCGACGAGGGAGCCACGCAGCGGAGCTTCGGCGCGAAGTGGGAGCAGTACGAGGAGTCCGAGAAGGACCGGCTCGCGGAGTTCCAGTACCGCTGGTTCGACGAGCGATTCGGCTTCGCCGGCGAGTCCGGGCTCGCGGCGTTCCTCGCCGGCAAGCGCCGCGTCCTCGATGCCGGCACCGGCCCCGGACTGTGCGCCGCGCGCTGTGCGCGCCTGAGCGACGCACGCGTCGCGGGCATGGACCTGAGCGACAGCGTGATCGCCGCGCAGCGCCGCTACGTCGATCAGCACAACCTCGACTACGTCCAGGGCGACATCCTCAACCCGCCGTTTCGCCCGCGGCACCTTCGACTTCGTCGTCGCCGACCAGGTGCTCCACCACACGCCGGACTGCGTGCGGGCGTTCGCAACGATGGCCGAGCTCGTCGCTCCGGGCGGGCAGATCGCCGCGTACGTGTACCGGAAGAAGCCGATCATCCGGGAGCTGGTCGACGATCACGTCATCGATCTGACCGCGCGGCTGTCCTTCGAGCAGTGCCTCGAGCTCAGCGAGCAGCTCACCGAGCTCGGGCGGGAGCTCTCACGGACCGGCGCCACCGTCACGCTCGAGCGCGGCGTCCCGCTGCTGGGGATCGAGCCGGGTCAGCACGACGTCCAGCGGCTGATCTACTGGACGATGCTGAAGTGCTTCTGGAACGAGGAGCTGGGCTGGCACCAGAGCGTGATGGTCAACTACGACTGGTACAGCCCGGTGTTCCGCTCCCGTCACACGGAGGAGGAGGTCCTCGGCTGGTGTCGCGACGCCGGTCTGGCGGTCGAGCACCTCGACGTGATCGAGAGCGGCATCAGCGTCCGCGCGTCGCGGCCGCTCTGACTCAGGGGTGCTCGCCCTTGAGGAAGGTGTGGCACCACTGCTCGAAGCTGAGCAGCGACCACAGCAGCAGCCGGCGGTTGGCCTTTCCCGCGAGATGCTCCTCGACCAGCGGCCGGACCCCGCCCGGGTCGAGGAACTCGTATATCGCCGCTTCGGGGGAGAGCAGCTGCTCGCGCACGTAGTCGATGCTGTCGCCGCGAAACCAGCTCGAGTCGGGGCCTGAAAAGCCCTGCTTGACCTGGTTGGTGATGTCCGCCGGGACGTAGCGCTCCATCACCTTGCGGAGCAGCAGCTTGCCGTCGCGCGTCTTCTCGAAATAGCGCTCGGTCTTCGGTCCGGGCTCGTTCTCGTTGAGCCTGACGATCTCGTTGAGGTCGCGCAGCTTCAAGCGGACCGGCAGCCGCTGGGCGAACTCGACGAGATCGTTGTCGAGGAACGGAACGCGATTCTCGAGGCCGTGGGCCATGCTCAGCTTGTCCTCGACGACGAACAGGCCGTGCAGGAAGGTGCGCGCCTCCAGGTACAGCGAGTGATTCACGTACTCCTCCGGCGAACGGGGCACGTCACCGTCGGGTAGCTCGCCGCGGAAGATCTCGACGGTGTCGATGTCGCCCAGCTCGCGCCAGACCGACGGAGCGAAGAAGCTGGAACGCAGCTCGTCGGGCACGAGGCGGCTCCAGAAGCCGTAGTACTTGCCGATGTAGTCGTCGACGTCCTGGTTGACGACGGCCCGGTAGTAGCGCCAGGGGTAGCCGGCGAACAGCTCATCGCCGCCGGAGCCGGTGAGCACGACCTTGACGAAGCGGCTCGCGAGGCGCGCGAGGTAGTAGTTGGGGTAGGACTGCCCGACCCGCGGGTCCTCGAGATGCCAGGTCAGCGCCGGCAGGCAGCGCACCATGTCGCCGGCCTTCAGCACCGCCTCGTACTGCTCGGTCCGGAACTGGTAGGACATCGCCTCGGCCTTGACGCGTTCGTCGACGGCCACCTCGAGCCCGACGCGCGAGGTCATGTCGAAGCCGACGGTGAACGTGTTCAGATGCGGCAGCGCCTGGGCGGCGAGGGCGGTGATGCTGCCCGAATCCATGCCGCCGGAGAGGTGGGCACCGACCGGGACGTCCGACACCAGCTGGCGGTTGACGGCCTGGCGGAACAGGCGGTCGAGCTCCTCGACATACTCCTCGTCAGACGCTCCATCGGGGCCGTCGTGGAAGTCGAAGTCCCAGTAGCGCTCGGGCCGCACGGGACCCGGCGTCGCCTCGAGCAGGATCCGGTGACCCGGCCGCAGCAGCTTCACACCGGCGAACAGCGTGCCGTCGGTGAAGATGTTCTGGAAGGTGAAGTACTCGAGCAGGTGCGGCAGGCTGACGGCGGCGGCGAGCCCGTCGTGCTGGAGCAGCGACTTGATCTCGGAGCCGAACAGCACGACCGGACCGACCTCGGCGTAGTACAGCGGCTTGACGCCGTAGCGATCGCGGGCGAGAAACAGCTGGCGCCTGCGCCGGTCCCAGATCGCCAGGCCGAACATCCCGTTGAACCGCTCGACGCAGGCGCTGCCCCAGTGCGCGTAGGCGTTGACCACGACCTCGGTGTCGGTGGCGGTGCGAAACCGGCGGCCTTCGCGCTCCAGCTCGGCCCGCAGCTCGCGGTAGTTGTACAGCTCGCCGTTGTAGGTGATCACGTAGTCGCCGGTCGCGTCCACCAGCGGCTGGTCGCCCTCGGGTCGCGGATCGATGATCGCCAGGCGCCGGTTGGCGAGACCCACCGGCCCGTCGGCGTACTGGCCCTCGCCGTCTGGTCCGCGGTGGGCGATCACGTCGCTCATGCGCCGCAGCAGCGCGATCGGGATGGGCGCGCCGGAACGGTCCAGCGCGCCCGCGATGCCACACATCGCTACGCCTCCCGCGCTGTCGGGTCCGCCGGGGCGGTCGATCCAGGCAGCGGCGCACGGGTCCGGGCGGGCACGAGGACCGAGACCTTAGCGCACCGGTCTGCCGCCGCCGCGCCGCGGTCAGTGCGGTGGCTTCTCGCCGGCCCAGACGCCCCGGATCAGCCGATCCCAGACGGCGCCGACGGCCGCGTAGGAGTGGTGTTCCACGACGAAGCGCCGACCGGCCTCACCGAGGGTGCGCCGCCTGCCCGGATCCTCGAGGAGCCGGCGCAGCTGCGGCTCGAGCGTGTCGAGGTCGGCGTCGACGATCGGCAGCCCGCGGGCGTCGAGGTCGGCCCGCACGTCGGCCGGCAGCCAGCTCAGCGCGGAGAGCACCGGACGTCCCGCGGCCATGCCCTCGATTGCGAACAGGGCGTACCCGGCGATGAACTGGTCGGCGACGATGTCGCTCTGCGCGATCGCCGCGCGAACCTCCTCGTTGGGGCGCTGCTCGAGCAGCTCGAGGCGCACCTGCAGCCCCTCGCCCGCGAGGCGCTCGACGACCTCGATCAGCCGGTCGGAGCCCTTGATCCGTCGGTGGTTCGGGGCGTGCACGATCACCACCTCGCCGCGGCGACCGTCGCCGTCGCCGGGCGCAGACGCGCTCAGCCAGCGGTCGCTGTCGATCGCGATCTGGGTCGGCCAGAGGATGTCCCAGCGCGGCATGAACCCGTACTGGTAGTTGCGGATGACAAGGTCCGCCCAGCGCGTGAACTCGAGCACCCGACGGCGGACGCGCTCGCCGTCGCGCGCGATCGACGGGTAGTCCTCGAGCAGCCGCTGTTCGGCCACGCCGAGATGGCCGGGGACTGCGATGTCGCTGCCGTAGGGCGAGACGATCAGGCGCTTGCCGGCGAAGCGCAGGAGCGGCAGCTCGAGCCGGCGCAGCGCCGTCCCGCGCAGGAAACCGCCGTCGAAGTAGGACAGATAGACCTCCGCGCTGCGCAGCACCCAGAGAAACACGGCGTAGGCGCGCAGCGGGTCGAAGAGCACGCCACGGGGCAGGAATTGGTCGTAGTAGAGGTCGAAGTCGGAGCGCTCGTTGATCGCGTAGTGGCCGAACACGCAGGTCTGCGACTCGTAGCCGAGTGCGCGGAGCGAGTGCGACCAGTACTTGATCGCGATCACCGGCACCGGGCCCCAGACGAGCCGGGGCAGCTCGCCGTTCGCGCGCCGGCGCGCGCCGGCGCGCCGCGAGGACAGGGCGGCGACGAGCAGCACCGGCAGCGCGGGGATCGCCACCGCGATACGCACCGCGGAACGCAGCGCCCCCGCGACGCGCGCGATCGTCATGCGCCGGCGGCCTCGGGGAGCGCAACGACGCCCTCGAGCACCTGCCGTGCGACGAGGCGAGGGTCGTGCCGGCGTTCGCAGAACTGGCGGCCCTCGACGCCGAGCCGCACCCGCAGGTCGCGGTCGAGGATCAGCTCGCGCAGGCGCTCGAGCAGCGTCGCGGGGGTCGCGCGGACGATCGGCAGCTCGTCGCCGAAGGGATTGTCCTCCGGCGTCTGCTCGAGGATGTGACAGACCACCGGCTTGCGCAGCGCCATCGCCTCGACGGCGAACCCGCCGTACCACCCGATCAGCAGCTGATCAACCGCCACGTCTGCCGCCGCCACCCGCTTCAGCACCGCCTCGCGCGAGACGCCCTCGATCAGATCCAAGGCGACCGCCACGCCGTCCGCGCGCAGTTGCTCGACGGCGGCGATCAGGTGCGCCGTGCCCTTGACCTCACGGTTGCTCGGGGCGTGCGCGATGCGCACGACGTCGCTGGGCGGCAGCTCCGCCGGCGGCCTGACCGTCGCCAGGTCGACCGAGGCATAGGGGAGGAAGCGCGATCCCGGAAGCCACTGCCGCAGGTCGGGGTTGAGATGGAAGCAGCGGTCGGCGTAGCGCAGGAAGCGCGTCGCATTGGGGGCGCGGTAGCGATTCTCGGCACGGCAGTGCTCCTGTGTGCAGAAGCAGTGGCCCTGCGGTCGCACGTCACACCCCTGGAAGGTGACCAGGATCGTGATTCCCGCGCGTTTGAGCAGTGGCAGCTCGTTGAACACGCGCCCCGCGGCGCGCAGCGTGATCAGGCTCTGGCCGAAGTTGAAGTGGATGATGTCGTAGTCGCGCAGCGCCCGGGCCGTGAACGCCGCCCGGGTGCCCAGGCGTCGCCAGGGGCCGCGGCCCTGCAGGTCGAACTCGATGTCGGACCTGTAGCCGTACGGGCTGGCGGCGAACACGGCGACGTCGCTGCGCAGTCCGAGCTCGCGTTCGGCCTGCGCCAGTCCGGCGGCGTGCCCGCCGACATCGGCCGGAGCGTGGAGGATCCGGACTGGCCCCGACCGCGGGTCGCGGAGGCGCGACGGCAGCGGCGAAGCGTCCGCCACGGCCATCAGGCTGCTTCGACGGTACGCCGCAGGCCTTCTTCGATGCCCACCGTCGGCGCACCCACGGTCTCGCGCATACGATCGATCGAGGCGACGAGGTCCGGCTGGGCCTCCGCGGCCGCGAAGCGCGGCTCGGTGCCCACCAGCCGCCCGCCGATCTCGGCGATGTCGCGGAGCGAGACGACGTCGGGCCCGGCGATGTTGAGCGTCGCCGACTCGGCGAGCGCGAGCGTCGCCGCGACGGCGGCCGCCGCGTCGTCGACGAACACAGGGTTGACGCGGATGCCGTCCGCACCGGCCAGGGTCACCTCCTGGCCGTCCGCGATGCGCGCGAGCACCCCGGGGATGAACATGTTGCGCTGGCCGGGGCCGTAGATGAAGAAGAAGCGCAGCACATGAGCGTTCAGCAGCGAGCGGTACTGCTCCGCGGCGAGCTCGCCGGCGCGCTTGGACGCGGCGTAGAAGTTGTTCGGCTGCGGCGCGTCGGTCTCGCGCACCGGCTCGGGCCCCGACGCGTACACCGCTCCGGACGACGCGTAGGTGAACGCCTTCGCGCCACTGCGCCGCGCGTAGTCGAGCAACTCGACCGTCACCGCGGCATTGACGGCAAAGACGTCGCGCACGCCGTCGGGGAACTCGCGGTAGCGACGCGATTGAGCGAGGTGGATGACGGCATCGGCCGCCTCCGGCAGGCCGCTGCCGAGCGGCGCGGCGAGATCCTGGGGCAGCCAGCGCACGCCGGCCAGCGCCGGCGGCTCGGCGCCGGGACGGTGCAGCGCCACGACCTCGTCGCCCCCGGCAATGAGCTCGAGCAGCGCCGATCCGAGGAAGCCGGTGCCACCGGTCACGACGACGGTCACCGGATCACGCCCCGCTGAGCGACGCCTCGCGCAACTCCTCGAGCACGCTCGCCAGGCCGTCGCGGAGGCTGACCGTGGCCTCGAAGCCGAGCAGCTCGCGTGGCTTGGTCACGTCACCGACGCGCGGCGGCGCGGTGACCGGCTCGCCGGAATAGGTCGGCTCGAGCGGGTTGGCAAGCAGCTCGCCGAGGATCGCGACGAGCTCGTTCAGCGACGCGCCGCTGCCGTGGCCGACGTTGAAGTCCTCGCCGGTCACCTCGGAGCGCAGGGCGAGCAGGTTGGCCTGCGCGCAGTCCTCGATGTGCACGAAGTCGAAGCTCTGGCTGCCGTCGCCGCTGAGCTGGGGACGCTCGCCGGCAAGCAGGCGCTGGGCGACCGCGGGCACGACGCCGGCGCGCTGCCCCGGGCCGTACACGTTCATGTAGCGGAGGATCGCGAAGCTGTAGCCGTAGGCGCCGGCGAGACCGCGCAGCAGCATCTCCGCCGCCGCCTTGGTGGCCGGGTAGAACGCGTTCGGGCGCAGCGGGTGGTCTTCGCTGATCGGGACCGCCGCCGTCGGGCCGTAGGCCGACGAAGCGGATGAGTAGACGACGCGCCCGACGCCGCGCCCGCCCGCCGCGCGGAAGACGTTGAAGGAGCCGCGGACGTTCGTCTGAAAGGCCGCCTCGTGCTCGGTGTTGGCCGCCGTCAGCGGCAGCACCGCAAGGTGCAGCACGGCGTCGACGCCGTCGCAGGCCCGCGCCACGACCTCGGCGTCGGCGATGTCGCCGATCACGACCTCGCAGTCGAGTCCGGCGAGTCGCGTCGGCTCGACGGCGTCGAGCACCCGGACCCGGGCGCCCGCGGCCAACAGCGCGCGAACCGTCGGCGCCCCGACGAACCCGCCGCCGCCGGTCACCAGGATCTGCGCGCGCTCGATCAGCATCGGCGCAAGGCTAGCGGGTTCACGGCGCCTGGCCGACTCGGCGCCGCAGCCCCCGCTTCAGGGGCAGCGGCGTCAGATACGAGATCGCCGGGAGCACGATCCCGCTCGCGCCGCGCAGCGTATGCCGCCGCCGCAGCGCGCTCGCCCGCGCGCGAACCGTCTCGGCCAGCTGCGCGCGCTCCGCCCGCGCCGCGACGTTCGCGGTGCCCATCGTGCGCGTCGCGAGCACCTCGTCGAGCGTCACGATGCGATAGCGCTCGGCGAGCCGCAGCCAGAGATCGTGTTCCATCGCGTAGCGGTAGCGCGGGTCGTAGCCGCCGACCTCGAGCACGCGATCGCGCCGCATCGCGGCCGAGGTGTTGGGGATCGGGTTGAAGTGCAGCAGCGCCGCGTCGACATCACCGGCGACGAAGCGCGTGCGCGGCGAGAGCTCGCGTCCGCGTTCGTCGACCTCGCGCATGCGGCAGCCGACGACCGCGACATCGGGCTGGCGCTCGAGCACCTCGAGCTGGCGCTCGAGCCGTGTCGGCTCCGAATAGTCGTCGGCATCCTGGATCGCGACGATCGCTGCGCGCGCGAGGCCGAGGGCGCGATTGAGCGAGCGGGAGATGCCGAGGTTCTCGCCCAGGGCGATCGCGCGGACGCGTCGATCGCGGGCCGCGGCGTGCCGGGCGATCGCGGGCGAATCGTCGCGTGAGCCGTCGTCGATGACGATCAGCTCGAGGTCGCTGACGCTCTGGGCGAGCAGCGAGTCGATCGCCCGCTCGAGCGTCGCCGCGTTGTTGTAGGCGCCGATGATGGCGGTGACCCGTGGCGTCATGGCTGTCGCAGGGTAGTTGAGGCCGCAGACCGCCGCTGGCGCTCGCTCGTCGCTTGAACGCCGCGGTCAGCAGCTAGGCTGCGCGACGGGTGCAGCCGACCGTGCTCCACATCCTGCCGCACCGCGGCGGCGGCGCCGAGGGCTATCTCGACGCGCTCGCGACGCTGCCGATCACGCAGCGTCGAATGGCGCTCAGCTCGTCGCGCTCGCCGCTCGGGGCGGGGCCGTCGATCGTGGCCCGCTGGCCGGCAGTGGCGGCGGCCGCGCGTCACGCGGACCTCGTCCACGTCCACGGAGATATGGCCGGGCTGCTGTCGCTGCCGATCATGCACGCTCGCCCGGCGGTCCTGACGACGCACGGGCTGCACTTCCTGCGCCGCGCCCGGGGCGCGCGCCTGACACTCGCGCGGCGCGGGTTGCGCGTGGCGGTGGCGGCGAGCCGGCGGACGATCTGCACCTCCGAGGCCGAGCGCGAGGAGCTGTGCGTCTTCCTCCCGGGCGCGCTGCGTGCCCGCCTGGTCGTGGTTCCGAACACCGCGCCGCTTTCCCCGGGCTCCGGCGACCGAGCGCGCGCCCGCGCGGACCTCGGCCTCGAGCCCGACACCGTCGTGGCGCTGTTCATCGGCCAGCTCGAGGAGCGCAAGGACCCGCTGACGGCGATCGCGGCCGCGACGGCGGCCGTGGCGGCGGGCGCCCCGCTCGTGCTGCTCGTCGCGGGTGCCGGCCCGCTCGCGGATCGGGTGCGAGCGCTCGCCGGCCCGGCGGTGCGGGTGCTCGGCCACCGCGACGACCCGCAGACGCTGTTCGCCGCCTCCGACCTGCTCGTCATGCCCTCGCTGCGCGAGGGCCAGTCGATCGCGGTACTCGAGGCGATGCGCGACGGGCTCGCCGTCGTGGTGTCCGACGGCGCGGGGAACCCTGAGCTGATCGCCGACGCCGGCGTGGTCGTCCCGGCCGGGGACGCGCAGGCGCTGGCCGCGGTGCTCGTGCGGCTGGCAGCCGACTCCGGTGAGCGTCGCGAGCTCGGTGCCGCCGCGCGCCGCCGCTACGAGGAGCACTACTCGCTCGAGCGCTTTCAGGCGCGGATGGCCGAGCTCTACGGCGAGCTGCTCGGTACGCGTGTCGCGGGCTGGTAGCTCGCGAGCACCTGCTCGAGCGAACGCTCGAGCGAGAGGCGGGGAGCGGTGCGTGCGAACCAGTTGCGCGTGCTGTCACGCAGCGCCGCAGCGCCATCACGGACCTGCACGATCGCGGCCGCGAGATCGGCCGGAGTGGCGGATCGCGCGAGCACGCCGTTGACACCGTCCTCGATCAGCTCGACAGCGGCGTTGTCGGGCTCGCGCACGAGGATGCTGGGCGTGCCGCACGCCGCCGCCTCGACGACGATCATGCCGTAGCCCTCGCGCCGCGACGGAAGGATCATGCAGAGCGCTCGCCGCAGCGCGTCGTGGACCTGCTGGGCGTCGACGAAGCCGGGCGCGGAGACCAGCTCGCCGAGCCCGAGCGATCCGATCCGGGCAAGCACCTCGGCATGCTGCGGGCCGTCGCCGAACAGGATCGCGCGCAGCCCGCCGATCTGCGCCGCGGCGAGCGCCACGGCGTCGACCACGTTCGCAGCCCGCTTCTCGGGGATCATCCGCGCGGCGAACACGACGAGGCTGTCGGGCTCGAGCGGGTCCTCTGGCACCAGCGAGCCGGCGTACTCGCCCTCGAGGATCGTCAGCTCGCCGCGCAGGCCCGCCTCGCGCAGGCGCGCCGCGTGAAGACGCGAGAAGCAGAACGCGCGCTGACGCAGCCGCGCGCAGCGACGCTGGACGGCGACGCCGACCCAGCCGGCGCGCCCGAGGTACTCGCGCCAGTACTCCGCCGACCAGACCTCGTGCCAGTCGGTGACCAGCCGGTAGCCGCCCGGCCGGCGCACGAGCGCCGCGGCGAGCAGCGAGAAGTAGGGGAACGATGCGGTGTGCACCACGTCGTAGCGGCGCCCGTGGCGCGTCAGATGCCAGAGCACGCCGGCGCCGAAGCGCAGCGGCGGTGCGATCCGGCGGCGCCCGTGCACATACAGCGCCATGCGCGGACCCACGGCGATGACGGTCACCCCGGGGATATCCGGCTCGCTGCCCGGATCCCACTGGCGCAGCGTCAGATAGGTCACCTCGTGCCCGGCGGCCGCGAGCCGCTCGGCGAGGTTGCGATACCAGCGCTCGGCGCCGCCGACGGTGTGTGGGAACAGGCAGTCGTAGATCAGGCAGACGCGCACGCCGCTTCAGCATCCCAGACGTCATCTACACTGGCCTTGACGACGTCTGCGCTACCTCTTCGCGCGGCTCGTGTTTGAACCTCCGGATCCACCGTGAGCACACTCGAGCAGACACCCCCAGCCGGAGCCGAGCAGGCGGTTCCGCTCGTGTCGGTCGTGATTCCCTGCCTCAACGAGGAGGAGAACGTCACCAGCTGCGTGCGCGGCGCGATCGACGCGCTCGAGTCCGGCGGGCTGTCGGGCGAGGTGATCGTCGTCGACAACGACTCCGACGATCGCAGCGCCGAACTGGCCGCCGCGGCCGGTGCGCGAGTAATCGTCGAGCCCCGCCGAGGGTACGGCAGCGCCTACCTCGCCGGCTTCGCCGCGGCTCGCGGCACCTACATCGTGATGGCCGACGCCGACCTGACCTATGACTTCGGCGAGATCCCGAGCTTCATCCACGAGCTGCAGTCCGGCGCCGAGCTCGTGATGGGGAACCGCATGGGCAACATCAAGCCCGGCGCGATGCCCTGGCTGCACCGCTATATCGGCAACCCGCTGCTCACCGGCCTGCTCAACCTGTTCTTTCGCACGGGCGTGCGCGACGCGCACTGCGGCATGCGGGCACTGCGCCGTGACGTGCTCGACCGGCTCGACCTGCGCACGACCGGCATGGAGTTCGCCTCGGAGATGGTCATCCGCGCCGCCAAGCAGCACCTGGCGATCACCGAGGTCGACATCGAGTACCACCCGCGCGGCGGCGAATCGAAGCTGTCGAGCTTCCGCGACGGCTGGCGCCATCTGCGGTTCCTGCTCGTGCACAGCCCGACCTACCTGTTCATCCTGCCCGGCGCGCTGCTTGCAGCGCTCGGCACGCTGGTGTCGGTCACGGTCCTCGCCCACATCGACATCCTCGGACGCAAGTGGGACATCCACGCGTTGATCGGCGGCGCGCTGCTGACGATCATCGGCGTCCAGGTCCTCGCCCTCGGCCTCTGCGCGCACGCGTACGGCACGTACTTCATGGGCGAGAAGGACGCCTGGTTCGACCGGATGCGGGCGCGCTTCCGACTCGAGCACGGCCTCGCGCTTGGCGGCGCGATCATCGTTGCGGGCTTCGTCACGGCGCTCGTCATCGTGATCGAGTGGATCAACCAGAGCTTCGGCTCGCTCGGTCACAACAACCTGGCGATCGTCGCCTTCGAGCTGCTGATCGTCGGGCTGCAGATCTTCTTCTCATCGTTTCTGCTCAGCATCCTCGGATTGCGGCGTCGCGAGGGGTCCTGATGCTCGGCGGGCGCTCCGCCGGCTTCGTCGCCCGCCAGATCATCGAGCCAGCCAACTACCGGTCGCTGCCGCGAATGCTCCGCGTCAGCGTCCAGCCGCTGCGCTTCGCCCGCAGCTACTTCCTCGGCGGCGGAGTCTTCCCGTCGCCGTGTCCGCTGCGCACGCCGATGGGCGTCGTCGCGCCGACGCTGTACTCCCATCACGACGTCTTCACGGTCAACGAGGTGTTCTGCCGCGGCGACTATCGGCTGCCCCCGCGCGCCCGCGTGGTCCTCGACATCGGCTCCAACATCGGCATCAGCGCGCTCTACTTCCTCACGCGGTCGCCGGAGGTCCGCGTCCACCTCTACGAGCCGGACCCGCGAAACGCCGAGCGCCTGCGCGGCAATCTCGCCGCCTTCGACGGGCGCTGGACGCTGCATGAGGAGGCCGTCGGCGATCGCGACGGCGCGGTCGCGTTCGGGCGCGACGCAACCGGGCGCTACGGTGGCATCGGCGTGGCGACGGCGGAGCAGATCCAGGTTCGCTGCCGTCACATCGACGACGTGCTGCGCGAGGTGCTCGCGCTCGAGGGTCAGATCGACTTCGTCAAGATCGACACCGAGGGATTGGAGAACGCGACCGTCGCGGCGATCGATCGCACGCTGCTGGCTCAGCTCGGCGGCCTCTGCTACGAGACCCGAAAGCCGCTGAACCCGTGGCCCGAGCGCTTCGCGATGAGCGTGTCGGCCGACACCTGCCGGCTGACCGCGCGCCGTTAGCCGTCAGCTAGACCCAGGCCTGCTCGCGAAGCGCCAGCGCCGCGCGCAACCCGGCCTCGACCTCGTCGGTCGCGTGCTCCCAGGTGTGGGAGGCGACGAACTCGATGCCCGCGAGCGAGCGCCGTTCGCGCAGCGCCGGGTGATCGAGCAGTCGCACGAGCGCGTCGGCCAGCGCGGAGGGGTCCAGCTCGGCCAGTTCGAGCGGCCCGTCGGTGCCGAAGATCGACTCCGCGCTGACCCCGGCGAGCTCGACGCAGGGTAGCCCGCAGGCGAGCATCTCCTTTGGCATCAACGAGAAGTTGGTCAGCGACAGGCACAGGCCGACCGTGGCCTGCGAGTACAGCCACGACAGCTGCTCGGGGCTGCAGACGCCGAGGTGCTCGTAGGGGAAGGCGGTCTCGAGAGGCGTCGGATCGCCGAACAGGATGATGCGAGTGTCCGGCCGGCGTTCGTGGAGCTCGCGCAACGCGGCCAGGGCCACCGGAACGGCGCGCCGAGGCGTCCCCTGGCGGGCGTAGTAGATCACTGTGTCGTCGCGGCGGGCGATCGGCCGCGGCTGGTAGGTGTCGTGTTCGACGCCCAGGCGGAACGCGTCGGCGCTCGCGCCGTAGCGCTCGATCAGCAGATCGCGAAGCCACGGGCTCGCGGCGATGCAGTGCAGGCCCTGGCGGTAGGTGTCCTCGGCGAGAACCCGCTCGACCGAGGCCGGGTAGAAGTCGGGCTCGTGGTCGTTGACCACGTAGACCCGCGCCCGGCACTGATCGAGCATCAGCGTCGGATACACCGTCTGCCAGCCGGTGGCGATCGCGACGTCGGCGCCCTGCCAGGCGTCGAAGCCCTTGTACACCGGCGAGGAGATCGGCGCGAAGAACTCACGCAGGTTCCAGCGCAGCACGCCGGGCCACTCGGATTGGTGCATCCGCATCACGTCGTGCACCCAGACACTGCAGACATGCCCACGGCGCTCGAGACGCGTGAGGATCTGCAGCAGCGTGTTGTGGCCGCCGCTTCCGCGGCGAAACGGCGGCAGGATCATCGCGACGCGCAGGCGCTCCGCATCGGCCATGCCGGGCACCGGCTCGAGCAACGGCGTGGCGCCGTGGGCTCGCACCAGCGCGGCCTCCATGTAATCCTCCTTGCGCCCGCCCCACGGGCGAACCGGGGTGCCGCTGGGCACCGCGCCGGCCGCCGGTGGAGCCACGCTCTCGCCGCGCCCCTCGAGCGACAGTCCGCGACGCAGGGGTCCCGGCAGGCGACCGGCGTGCGAGCCGGCCGGCGCGGCGATCCGCCGACCGGTGTGGTGGGCGAGCGAACGCGCCGTCCAGCGGGCACGCTGCCCGGGCGGGAGCCCCTGGGCGCTCATCCAGCGCAGGTCCGCGCCGACGAGCCCGAGCAGCCCGCCCAAACGCAGTGGTTCGACGTGGCCGGTGGTCTCACGCAGGCCACGGTACTCGTCGAAGTAGCGGCGCATGAACTCGAGCGGACCGTAGTCGTGAGCGTGCAGCACCGCAGCGCCGGGATGGTAGACCTTCGTCCAGCCCGCGGCGAGCAGATCCACGCCGAACGCCTGGTCCTCGGCGTAGCCGACGTCGCGGAATCGGATCTCCTGCCAGCAGGCGCGGGCGTAGCAAGCGTTGACGTTGGACAGGAAGCTGGCGTCGCCGGCCCGCTGGACGTGCGGCCCGCCGTCGGGGGCGAACGTGGCGAAGAACTGGGCGAGCTCGCGGGCGATCATCGGGCTCGTGTCCGCGCGCGCCAGATGCGGTCCGTAGGCGGCGCCGACGCGCGGGTCGAGGGTGAAGGCCTCGCGGTAGGCGCCGAGCCAGCCGGGACACGGCGTCGCATCCTGGGTCAGGAAGCAGATCAGCTCCCCGCTGCACGACTGCGCGCCGAGATTGCGGGTTCGCCCGTGCCCGAACTGCTCGGGGGGACCTCAAGGACCCGGACGCCGGCGGCCTCCGCGATGGCGACCGAGTCATCCGCCGACCCCGAGTCGATCACCAGCACCTCGTCGGGGCCCTCGCGCGACAGGGCATCGAGCAGCTCCACGAGGTAGCGCGCTCCGTCCTTGACCGGTACGACGACCGAGACGCTCGTCACGTGTTCAGGCGTCGCTTGAGCTTGCGTCCCTGGCGCGCCACCGCCCGCACGGCACGGAGGATCGCCCGGAACTCCCGTGCTCCGGGTTTGCGCATCAGTGCGTTGAGGTCGATGTGCCAGCGCTCGAGCCAGTACGCGCGCTCCTGCGCGGCGGCGACCGCCGCGTTGGCCCGCGCCTGGACCTCGATCAGCTCGGCCTCGAGCGCCGCCACGCGGGCCCGCAGGCGCTCGGTCTCCGCGTAGGGATCGGTGGTGCGCAGCGCGTCGTCGTCGGTGCTCGTCACAGGTTCTCCGCGATCCTCGGGGCCTCTCGGTTGAAGAACCATACGCCGAGCGCAAACACGAAGCAGACGATCGCGAACGGGATCAGCAGGCGCACGGCGCCGCCGATGGCGTAGGCCGCCGACGGGTTGTAGGCATTTCCTTCGCCGATCAACGCCTTGCGCATCTGCGTGATGATCGCGGCGATCGGGTTGCACATCAGGATGTGCCCGAGCGAGGTGATCGGCAGGTAGCCGGCCGGATGCAGGGACGTTGGCGTGGTGGTGCCGCCGTACTGCAACGCGGGGTAGATCACCGGCGAGCCGTAGAACAGGATCTGCGCGGTGATGTTCCAGATCGGCAGGATGTCGCGGAAGCGGACATAGAGCACCGAGAGGATCATCCCGGCGCCGACGGCGAGCATCGCGAGCGGGATCACCAGCAGCGGCAGCTCGAGCCAGCTGAGACGCGGCTCGACCCCCGAGACGACGGCGAACAGGAACACGGGGATCAGGTTGAGGCCGAGTTGATAGAGCGCGGTGAGGGCGACGGAGAGCGGGATCACCAGCCGCGGGAAGCGCATCTTCCGCAGCAGCCCCTCGCGTCCGAGCAGGCACTGCACGCAGTTGCCGGTCACCACCAGGAAGAAGGTCCAGAGGATGATCGCGCCGAGCAGCGTCACCGGGTAGTGAGGAATGTTCTTGCCGACGTGGAAGACCTTCGTGAACACCACGTCGAGCACGCCGAAGAAGAGCAGTGGCTGCATCAGCGACCAGACGTAGCCGAGCACCGAGCCGAAGTAGGTGAGCTTGAAGTCGGTGTTGGCGAGCGTCAGCGTGAGGTTGACGAAGCGCCGGAGGTCGTCCCCGAACGCATCGGGCCCGTAGCGCCGTGCCTCCACGTGATCGTGGGTGCTCATCGGTGGTCGACCGTGAACTCGTGCGGCAGATCGACGACGCCGGTCGTGAAGTTCCCGCCGTGGACGACGAGCGAGGCAAGATCGGCCCGCAGGTCGATCGTGTCGGCGCCCATGCCCGCTCGCGCGACCGACGGCGTCAGCGTGTAGCGCGTCTGGGTGAACCAGGTTTCGAAGCGCAGACGCACGACCACCGTCTCGCCGGCGTCGAAGTGGCCGGTCGGCCCGTGATCGAAGGCCGTCGTGGTGGCGAAGACGGTGGCGCCGACGTCGTTGCGCAACGTCGCGCCGAAGATCGGATCGTCGAGCGGGCTGTTGAAGTGCACCTCGATGCAGGCGGTGCACGACTCGCGGTGCGCGATCGCCGGGATTCGCTCGCCGGCCGTGTTCTCGAACCAGGCGTCGACGATCTCGGCTTCGCCGTGCTCATCGCGGAGCTCCGCCGTCGCGGAGCGCTCCTCGCCGATGTCGTGGATCGTCTGCCCGAAGTTCAGCTCGTTGTAGCGTCGCGCGATCGCGCCCGGGTCGCCGATCGCGATCATCTTGCCCTTGTCGAGCAGCATGGCACGGTCGCAGAAGCGTTCGATCGCGTTCATGTCGTGGGTCACGAAGAGGATCGTGCGGCGCTCGCGCTTGAGGCGCTGGAACTCGTCGAAGCACTTCTGCTGGAAGCGGGCGTCGCCGACCGCGAGCACCTCGTCGATCAGCAGGATCTCGGCGTCAACCTGGATCGCCACCGAGAAGGCGAGGCGGACGTGCATGCCCGAGGAGTAGTTCTTCAGGCGCATGTCGAGGAAGTCCTCGAGCTCGGCGAAGGCGATTATGTCGTCAAACCGCGCGCGCGCCTGCTTGCGGCTGAGGCCAAGCATGATCGCGTTGATCATCACGTTGTCGCGAGCCGTCAGGTCCGGGTTGAAGCCCACGCCAAGCTCGATGAAGGGCGAGAGCCGGCCGCGTACCTGCAGCTCGCCGCCGTCGATGTCGTAGATGCCCGCGAGGCACTTCAGCAGCGTGCTCTTGCCGCTGCCGTTACGGCCGATGATGCCGAAGAACTCGCCCGCCGCGATCTGCACGCTGACGTCGTCGACGGCTTGGAGCACGTCGAAGGTGCGTGAGCGGAACGGATGCAGCGCCCGCTCCTTGAGCGTGTGGTACTGGACGTGCGGGAGCCTGAAGGCCTTGCTCACGCCGGCGATCGACACGGCGGGCAGCGACGCTGGACCGCCCGCGAAGCCGGACGTTGATGGGGCGGTGGTGGTCGTCACGCTGATGCGGCCGCGCGCGTTTCGTCAGGCACGCGCGAGCACGTAGACATCCTGGTTGCTCTGGTTGCGACCAGCCACGAACTCTACAACGCGCCAGGACGGGCACAGTTGTTCGAGGACGAACTCGGGCGTCAGGAACGCGCTGCCCCACAGCGGGTTCACAACGCCCCAGTCCCCGTCTTCGCCGAATGGGTCGAGAAACCAGCACCCATCGCGGTAGAGGGCGCGCTCGATCTCGACGCATTCCTTGAGCGGTCGCTGTCCCATTGCGGCGGCGAACGCGAGCGACGTCCAGCCGTGCGTGGTGAACAGGAGGTGGCCGCCCGGGCGGATGATGCGGCGCATCTCGTCGAACCAGCGCAGTCCCAGCGCCGGCGCGAAGTGCGACCAGATCGAGATCGCGTAGACCATTTCGACGGCGCCGTCGGCCATCGCCAGCGGCGGATCGTTCGCGCTGGTGAACCATTCGAGCGCCGGGAAGGTCGCCTGCGCCCACGCCACGGCTTCGGTATTCGGATCGCAGCCGATCCAGTGAACGTCGGGGAACGCGGCTGCCAGCACGCGCAGCACGCGGCCCGAGGAGCAGCCGAAGTCGAGCGCGGCGCGCAGCGAGCCGGCGGCGACGCCGGCGCTCGCGAGGGCGTTGGCAACCATGTCGGCCTCGTAGAGCCCTCCGGCGGCCGCGAGCGGGCCCTGCGCCATCGCGTGGATCCCGGCCGGCGGCTGGGCGGCGGTCAGACCGGTGCGCTCGAGCAGCGCCGGATGCCCCAGCCAGGTGCCGTAGGACAGCAGCATGTGGCGAGCCACGCTGGGGTCGCTGGTAGCGCCGTAGCTGGCGCCGAGCTCGGCGTCCGCTTCGATGCGCTGGTGCACGTCGGCGATCTCGGCGGCGCTCAGGCGTTCGATCAGCGCCGTGCTCGCGCCGTCGCTCTCGACCGCGAATCGTCCCGGCCGGAGGCTGCGCGCGAACGAGTCGGCGGTGAGCGGCGGCGGCGTCGGCCGGAACAGGGCGTTGCGCACGAGTTTCGCGCGGTGCACGACACGGTCTCGGAGCCTGGCTCGCTGGCGTGGTTCGTTCGGGCGGTCTGGCAGGGGCATGCGGTGCCGGGACGTGCGGGTGCCTGGCGGTCACCGGCCTGACCGGCGGCGATGATAGCGCGCCGGTCCCGGCCCGGATCGTCCCCCTCCGATCCCTACGATGTGCGCGGATGCTGATCGCCACGATCGTCTGTCGCCGGGAGGTCGCGCGCGCTCGTGTGCTGGCGACATCGGCCGCCGAGAGCGCGGCGATCCCGCTCGTCGCCCTGGTGCTCGACGCGGCGGCCGAGGACGACGGCGCGAGTGAGCCGTTCGAGCTGCTGCGCCCGGAAGCCGCCGGGATCGCGGAGCTGCCGATGCTCGCCGCGATGCTTGCGCTCGAGGAGCTCCGCGCGGCGTGCAAGCCGCTGTTGCTCGCACACCTGCTCGCACGAGCCCCCGGCGAGACCGTCTTCTACCTCGACGCCGACTCGCTGATCTGCGGCCCGCTCGACGACGTCGACGCGCTGGCCGCGGAGCACGGAGTGCTGGTCAAGGCCCGTACGACACGCGCGCTTCCCCGCGACGGACGCCGACCCAACGAGGCGGACCTGCGCGGCTGGGGGCTGCACGACGACGGCCTGATCGTGCTCGGCGGCGGTCGTGCCCACGGCGAACTGCTCGAGTGGTGGACCGCGCGTGGTCGGTCAGGAAGCGGGCACGACAGCGGCTCGCTGCCGCTGGAGCGGATCGCGACGTTCGGCAGCGGCGCCCGCGAGCTTGCCGACGTGGGGCTTGGAGCGTCGTTCTGGGATCTCCATGGCCGCACGATCGTGGCGCGAGAGGGCCGCGTCGAGATCGACGGCACGCCGCTGCGCGTGATGCGCTTCCCCCGCTTCGATCCCCTGGATCCGCACGCGATCTCCGATGCCCAGGATCGGATTCGCGCCGCCGACCAGCCCGCCCTCGTCGCGCTCTGCGACGGCTACGCGCAGCAGCTGTTCGCCGCCGGAGAGCACGAGGCCTCCGTCGTTCCCTATGGCTGGGAGCACCTGCCCGACGGCACGCGCCTCGATCACCGGCTGCGGCAGATCTACCGCGAGGGGGTGCAGGACGCGGGGCTCCGGCGCTCCGTGTTCACCCGGTGGGGAATGGAGGAGTTCTACGCGTGGCTGAGCGAGCCGGGCGGCGCCGGCGGCGCCTTCGGCATCAACCGCCTGTGCCTGATGGTCCGCGATGCCCAGCCGCAGCTGCGTGACGCCTATCCCGACCTCGACCTCGAGGACGACGCATACGGGTTGATCGAATGGCTGCACAAGCACGGTGTCCGCGAGGGGACGCTGCCGGCGACGGTCGTGCCGCCGACCTCGGAGAAGGAGCTCGAGGCCGAGCGCCGCCGCCGCGCGAGCATGACCCCGTTCGGCGTCAACGTCGCGGCCTATTTCACCGCCGAGATCGGCATCGGCGAGGCGGCGCGCCTGGTCGTCGCAGCGCTCGACGCCGCGGCCGTTCCATTGCTGCCACTGAGCCCACCGACGTTGCCGTCCTCGCGCAAGGACCATCAGTACGTGTCGCTGCCGATCAGCGCACCGGGATTCCCGATCAACCTGATCTGCATCAACGCCGATGGGCTGCTCGGCTTCCGCGAGGAGGTCGGCAGCGGATTCTTCGACGGGCGCTACAACATCGGCCTGTGGTGGTGGGAGGTCGACCGGCTGCCGAACGAATGGCACGCCGCGTTCGAGTTGCTCGACGAGGTCTGGGTCGGCTCGGAGCACGTCGCGAGCGCGCTCGCGCCGATCTCGCCGATACCGGTCTACACGGTGCGCATCCCGATCCTGGCGCGCGACACCAAGCCGCTCGGACGCGCAGAGCTCGGGCTCGCCGACGAGTGGTTGTTCCTGAGCATGTTCGACCACGGCAGCGTCGTCGAGCGCAAGAACCCGCTCGGGACGATCGAGGCGTTCACCGAGGCGTTCTCGCCGAGTTCGGGTGCGGTGCTGATCCTGAAGAGCGTCAACGGCGAGCACGACCGTTTCGGGCGTGATCGCGTCCGGGCCGCCGCCGCGCCGCACCCACACGTCCGGCTGCTCGAGGGCTACGTGTCTCCGGCCGAGACCCACGCGCTGATCGCGACCGCCGACTGCTTTGTCTCGCTGCACCGCGCCGAGGGGCTCGGGCTCGTGCCGGCGGAGGCGATGGCGCTCGGCAAGCCGGTGATCGCCACCGGCTACTCGGGCAACCTCGACTACATGACGCGGGACAACGCCTACCTCGTCGACTACGCGCTGCGGAGTGTCGGGCCCGGATGCTGGCCATACCCGGAGGACGCCCAATGGGCCGAGGTGGATCTCGGCCATGCCGCACGGCTGATGCGGGAGGTCTTCGACGATAAGGCGTCCGCGCGCGAGCGCGGCGCGCTTGCCGCGGCGCAACTCGCCGACACGCACTCGCCGGCGGCTGCCGGCGAGACGATGCGACGGCGGCTCGAGAGCATCGACGCACGGCGCGAGGGAGAGACGTTCTTGCCGATCAAGGAGTTCGAGGTCGTGCTCACACTGGGGTCTCGAGGACGGCTGCTACGGCGGGTGGCGCCGGGTGTGTTCGCGCGGATCGAGCGCGAGTTCGAGCGGCTGTGGGCCGCCGACGACCAGCGCAAGTTCGACCTGAACGCCGCGACGCGCGGGGCGATGCTCAGCACGCAGGCCGCGACGCTGGCGGTGCTGCGGCGGCTCGAGGCCACCGTGACCGAGCAGCCGGCCGATGGCGGGACGGCCCCGCTGCGCGGCCGCCTCGATTGACGACGCCGCGCGGGCGCTATCGTCCGCCCGCGATGGAGGCGCTCGCGACCACACTGCCCGACGCCCTCCTGATCGTGCCCGACGTGCACGGCGACGAGCGCGGCTTCTTCCAGGAGACCTACCGGCGCGAGCTCTTCGCGGCCTTCGGCGTGACCGAGGACTTCGTGCAGCAGAACCATTCGCGCTCGTCGCGCGGAGTGTTGCGGGGCATGCACCTGCAGATCGGTGAGGGGATCAGCAAGCTCGTGCGCTGCGTGCGCGGTGAGTTGCTCGATGTGATCGTCGATGTCCGGCGCGGCTCACCGGCCTACGGTCGCTGGGAGGCATTCACGCTCGACGATCGCCTGCACCGCCAGCTCTACGTCCCGGTCGGCTTCGCGCACGGCTTCTGCGTGATCAGCGAGGTGGCCGACGTCGTCTACCAGCAGAGCGGCTACTACGACCGCGAACTGGAGCGGACGGTCGCGTTCGACGACCCGGCCATCGGCATCGAGTGGCCGCCGCTCGGGTCGTTCACGATTTCCGAGCGCGACCGGACGGCCCCGGCGCTGCGCGAGCTCGCGGGCGAGCTTCCGTTCGTCTACCAGCCGCGCGGCTGACGCGTCTCGCCCCGCTGGCGGCGGCGACCCTGGCATGCTTTGCGCCTGCGTGCGCGCTCGGCTGACCAGATTCGAGCTCACCCCGCGCCAGTTTGAGCTGGTCGCATTGATCGCGCTCGTCGCGCTGACGCTGATCGTGGTGAGCGGCGCGGCGGTGCGCCTCACGGGCTCGGGCCTCGGCTGCCCGGACTGGCCGCGCTGCTACGGCCACATCTATCCCAAGCTGCAGACCCATTCGCTGATCGAGTTCTCCAACCGCGTCGTCTCGGGGATCGTCGGCGTCGTCACGGTGGCGGTCGCCGCCCTCGCCTGGAAGCGCCGGCCGTTCCGCCGCGACCTCGCGTGGCTGGCGCTGGCGCTGCCGCTCGGCGTTGTCGCCCAGGCGGCACTCGGTGGGCTCACCGTGGAGCAAAAGCTCGCACCCGGGTTCGTGATGGCTCACTTCGGCCTGTCGATGCTGATCCTCGTCGCTGCCGCGGCGCTCGCCTGGCGCGCGCGGGGTGAGCGCGAAGTTGCGGTGTTCAACCCGGATCGCAAGGCGGTCTGGGCGGTCCGTTCGCTGTTCCCGCTCGCGACGCTCGTGATCTTCGCGGGCACGGCCGCAACCGCTGCCGGGCCCCATTCGGGCGGGGCCACGGGACAGCAGATCAAGCGTCTGATGTTCGACGGCGCGAACACCCTCAACTGGACGGTTCACGCGCATGGTGCGATCGCCTTCGCCTTCGGCATCGCCGCTGTCCTGGTCTGGGTCGGGCTCGAACGTCGCCAGGCCGACGCCGAGGTGCGCCGCGCGATGATGTGGCTGTGCGCGCTGATCGCGTTCCAGGGAGTGGTCGGAACGGTCCAGTACGACGCCCATCTCCCGACCGAGCTGGTATGGGTGCACGTGACCGCGGCGTCGCTGTGCTGGCTCTGCGTGCTGTGGGCAATCGCCGCGATCGGGCACCCCGAGCCGCGCGAGGCGCGCAAACGCCCCCAAATTCGGGCCTCAATCGTGCAACGAAATTCCTGAACATCCGGGCTAGGCGCTAGCTTTGGGCGAGCATCTGCCCATCTGAGAGGAGTGTCATGACGAAGAACGAGCTCGCTGGCAAGGTCGCTGAGAGTGCCGGACTCGGTGTCGGCCAGGCGAAGGGTGCAGTCGACGCCGTATTCGATGCGATCGCGAGTCAACTCGCAGCCGGCGGTGAGGTGTCGGTCGCGGGGTTCGGCAAGTTCGCCGTCAGCCACCGCGCGGCGCGCAGCGGACGCAATCCGGCCACCGGCGCGACGATCCACATCGGCGCCAGCAAGGCGGCCAAGTTCTCAGCGGCGAGTGCACTGAAGAAGCAGCTCAACCCGTAGCCTCCACGGTTTTTGCCGGCTCGACTCGCCGGTGCCGCGCAATGAGATCTCGCCGGCGCGACGGCGCGAGCCGGCGAGATCGGTGATCCACGCGGTGAGCACGGCCGGGTCCGGCCTGTGTTGGCCGCTCCTTTCGTCGCCGGGCTCGCGGAAGCCGCGCCGATACCGCTGATGGCTGGCAGTGGCGACGACGGACGGCCGCGGCCCGTCCGTGGGCGTGCGTTGCCGGCCGCCGGTGCGCGGGGCAGTTCGGACTCCGCCGTCGAGGATCCGCGAGGCGGTGTTCTCGATGCGCGATGACGATCGAGGATCGCCGCCGCGCGAACGCGAGGACGGCCAAGCCAGCGCGCCGCGACCGCCGCCGAGCGAAACCGGCGGGCAACGCGCGAGTGCGCCGACCCGCCGGCGGATCGCAGCCCCCCGGATGACCGGGCTGGCGCCGGCTGCGATCGTCGCGTTGGGCTGGGTCGCGCGGACGATCTGGACCACGTCGTTCCTCGGCCTGGTGCTCTTCGTGATCACCTGGCCGGTGGGTAGCCTGGCTCCCGTCCCGGGCCTCGACTACTCGTTCGTCGCCGGCCTGCACATGGCCGCCCACGAGCACCTGCAGTTCGGCACCCAGGTCGTCGGCACCTACGGACCGCTCGGATTCCTGCGCTACCCGGTCCTCTACTACACCTGGACGGCGCGCCTGTCGCTGCTCTACACGGCCGGCGTACACCTGTTGCTGTGCCTGACAGCGGTGTGGGCGCTGCGTCGCATGCTGCCGACGCTGGTCGCGTTCCTGATCGCCTGGGTCGCGGTCTCGATCATCGTCGCCGAGCCCGAATCGGCGCTCGTGGTCGCCGTCGTGTGGTTGGTCGAGGCGACGCGCGCGGGCTCCTCGCCGCGTCTCAAGCGCGTGTTTCCGGTGCTCGCCGGCGTGGCCAGCGGACTGGAGGTGCTGATCAAGATCAACACCGGCGCGACCGTAGCGGTCCTCGCCCTGGTCGTGATCCTGTTCAGCGATTGGCGGGAGTGGCGCCGCATCGCGGCGTTCGCCGGGTCGTTCGTGGTGACCTTTGCGATCGCGTGGTTCGCCGCCGGCCAGGGTCTGGGGAACATCGTTCCCTATGTCTCCACGGCCAAGCAGGTCATCAGCGGCTGGTCGACCGCGATGCAGCTCGTCGGGCCGAACGCCGTCCTGTGGGCCGCGCTGGTGGTCGCGATCGCGGTCTTCGTGATCGCCTGGCAGTCGATGAGCGTGGATCGACCAGGCGCTCGCACGGTGATCCTGCTGATCTGGCTCGTACTCGGATTCTCCGTCTTCAAGGAGGGGTTCGTGGCTCAGGAGCCGGGCCACGAGAGCATCTACTTCGGTACCGCGCTGGGCGCCGTGATCGCCTTCAGCTGGCGCGGCGTCCAGCGCTCGGCCGTGCTGTGGGGCCTGACGCTCGTCGTGGCGATCTGGTTCATGGTCAATCTCTCGAGCCCGCTGCAGTACGTCGACCCGGCGACGAGCACCCGGGACCTCGCCAACGAGATCTCCACGATGGCCAGCGCCGGCAGCCGCGACCGGCTCGTCGCCCAGTCGCGCGCCGCGATGGTCGCCGCCTACGGGCTCGATCCGACCACGCTAGCGGAGCTCGCCGGCCACACGGTCGACGTGGTGCCCAGCGAACAGAGCATCCTGTGGGCCTACGGGCTGAAGTGGACGCCGACGCCGGTGTATGAGTGGTACTACAGCGTCACGCCGGCGCTCGACGAGCTCAACGCGCGCGTGCTCGCCTCACCGAGCGGGCCGCAGCGGCTGCTACGGAGCCTCAGCGCGCCGGTCAACGGCCGCAACAACCTGTTCGACTCGCCGGCCGCGCAGCGATCGATGCTCTGCAACTACGCGCCGCTCAGCACGACCGGGGTCTATGAGGTGCTGGCCCGCGTGCCGAACCGCTGCGGGCCGCCACGGCTGGTGGGGACCGTGCGCGCGCCGTGGGGGACGCTCGTCCAGGTCCCGGCACCGACCGCGCCCAACGAGCTGGTCTTCGTCCGCGTGGACGGCGTTGCCCCGCACGGCCTGGAGAGCCTGCGATCGCTCCTGTGGCGCTCCAACCAGCGCGTGATCGGCCTCAAGGACGGGCTCGGCCCGGTCCGCGATTTCTCGATCGTCCCCGACACGGTGATCGACGGTCTGACGATGTCGGTTCCCGCGGCGGCGGACTTTCCCGGCGTGTTCGCCATCGATCCTCAGGCCACGCAGCTCGCGCTCGGGGTTGTCGGCGGGTCGACGGCGTCCCTGACCTACCGCTTCTACGAGCAGCGAATCACGAGCCTCGCCACGCCGGCGACTTCCTAGGCCCGTCTGATCGGCACGGCCTCGAACGTGACGCTGACCGCGACGGGCACCTGGTCGATCTCGGCCTCGATCGTGCCGACGTCGAGGCTGAAGCCGAACGGCGGGCGGTAGTCGGCGTAGCGCGGGACATCGAGGATCAGTCCGTCGGTCAGCGTGTCCGGGACGACGCGGAAGGTGACGGCGTCGTTGATCACCAGGCTTCGTTCGGCCGCGCGCGAGAGCAGCGTGCTGAGCCGCTCGCCGTTGTGGAGCTGGAGGCCGTGGACCTGGGCGATGAGCACCGCCCCGGGCGGCGCCGGCGGGACGTGAACGACGTCGCCTGCGTCGCTGTGAACGGTGCCGAGCAGGCGCGGCGCGCCACAGCGGTCAGGGATCCGGGCCAGTGCCTGCCACTGCCCGCCGCGGCCGATCTCCTTGAAGTGGCAGAGCAGCGAGAGCATCGCGGCCGGGGACTCCCAGGTCGGGTTGCGTCCATCGATCGCGACGTTCTGGCGCAGCACGCGGTCCGGTCCGCTGCGGGGGTTCGCGTAGCCGGCGGCGTCAAGGTTGTCGAGCTTCGTCGTGTAGGCCGCGTATGACTGCATCACCCCGATCGGGCACCAGCGCCACGACGAATAGGCGAAAACCGTCGAGACCGCGAACGGCTCCGCATTGACGCAGTGGTTGTTGAGCTCGTCGACGATCGCCGGCGGCACGACGCTGGCGAGCTGGATCGCGTAGGACTCCGCGGCGATCGTGGATTGGGGCGAGATCATCGTGTTGATGTCGGTGACCAGCGCGCTCTCGCGACCGAAGGGGTTGAAGACCGAATCGACGCCGACGCCCTCGCCACCGAAGGCGGCCAGAGACGCGACGGCGAGCACCGCCGCGATCGCCAGGCCGCCGAGTCGTTGGCGGCTCCGCCACGGGAGCATCAGCGGGACGGCCACGAGCAGCGCGATCACCACTGCGTGTTGCGGGTCGTAGCGCACGAAGGACTCGCGGGCGACGAAGTAGTACACGAGCAGCACGCAGGCGGCGAGCGAGACGCGGCGGCGCAGCGGTGCGTCGGCGAGCGCCGACCACGCCGCGGCAGCGAGGATCAGCGCCGAGACGATGACGATCAGCACCTCCCACTCCCCGCCCGCGCCGAGCAGGTTGTAGCCCATTGCATCGACGTAGCCCTGGACGATCGAGATGCCGGTGCGGAAATAGTCGGGGAGTGCCGCGATCGGCTGTCCGATCGCCAGCCAAGCAAGCGTGGTGGTCAGCACGAGCGTGACCGCGCCGATTGCCAGATGACGCCGTCGGCTGACGCCGCCCAGCAGACCCACGCCGACGATCGCCGCAGCCCCGACACCGTCGTTGAGCTTCACCAGCAGCGCGAGGCCGGCGAGCACGCCGCCGGCGAGCGCAAGCGTCCGAGCGGCCTGCCGCGACCGGGCCGGCGGCGCCGTCAGCGCGATCGCGACAAGGCCGAAGGCGATCTCGTCAAGCGGCGGCACGCCCGCCCAGATGATGATGCTGACGCCGAGCAGCGTGACCAGCGCGGCGACCGGCCAGCTGAACAGGCGGCGCAACAGGTGCAGCACGATGGCGACCAGGGCAAGCTGCATCACCGCGGCGCCGGCCAACGCGAGGGTCAGCGTCCCGCCGGTCACCGCGCGCGGCACTGTGACCAGCCCGAGCGGTCCGAAGGTGAAGACGATCTGGCGTCCGAAGGCGAGCCCTCGCGCGAGCGCGAGGCTCAGCCCGACGCGCCAGGAGTCGTCGAAGCTCGCCGTCGCGCTGAGTGAGGCGACGACGGGCCAGGAGAAGACGGTGACTGCGACGACCAGCGCGACGGCGCCGAGGCGCTGCGCGGTCACGCCGCCGCCGCGCACGGCCCGGTCGAGGACTTGGCGCGCGGCGGCACGGCCACCGGGCACACGCCGCGCGGGTGGGGGAGGCGGCGGGTTGGCGTCGACGGGGCGCTGCCCGGTCTCGCTCATTTCTGAGCGGCGCGCTCGCCGTCGGGGTCTTCGCCGGCGGCAGCGCCGGGGTGCGGGCGCAGCCGGGCGCCGCGGGCGCCGGGCCGGCGGTAGTCGCCGCGGCTCAGGTGATGCTCGAGGAACACGTAGAGCACGATGAACAGGTAGCGACTGCCCATCTCCTTGATCCGCAGCTTGGATTCACCGTGCGTGCGGTTGCGCCACGAGATCGGCACGATCGCGTAGGTGTAGCCTCGCACCACGGCCTTCAGCGGTAGCTCCACGGTGAGGTTGAAATGGTTCGACAGCAGTGGCATGACGTGGTCGATGACCTCACGCCGGTAGGCCTTGAAGGCGTTCGTGGTGTCGTTGTAGCCGTGGCGGAAGAGGACGCGGATGAACCAGTTCACGAGCCGGTTTGCGACGAGCTTGGTCGGCGGGTAGCCCTCGACGTGGCTGCCGTGTGCGAACCGCGTGCCGAACGCGCAGTCGTAGCCGGCCTCGAGCACGCGGTAGTAGCCGACGAGATCGATGGGCGAGTCGGATGCGTCGGCCATGACGATCGCCACGGCATCGCCACGGTAGTGCGACAGGCCGTGGCGCACGGCGTGCCCGAAGCCCGGGGGGAGAATCGATCGCTCGCAGCGCACGCGCGGGTTCTCCGCGGCGAGCGAACGGACGACATCGCCGGTGCCGTCGCCGCTCGCGTCGTCGACGACGAGCACCTCGTAGTCGATCTGCTCGGCGCCGAGGTGCGCGGCGATTGACGCCACCGTCTCGCCGATCGACCCGGCCTCGTTGTGGGCCGGGATCACCACCGACAGCTTCACTGGTGTTCCAGCCACAGCTCGGCGTTGCGCTCGTGGATCTCGCGGAGGATCTCTTCGATCCCGTAGCTGAGCTGCCAATCGGGGAAGTCGCGTTTGAACGGCTCGAGATCGCTGATCCACCAGCGGTGATCGCCGATCCGGTTCTCCGCGCCGAGTGTCCAGTCGAGCGTCGCCCCGGCGATCTGCTCACACAGCGTGATCGCCTCGAGCATCGAGCAGTTGCTCTCACGTCCGCCGCCGATGTTGTAGACCGCGGCCGCTCGCGGAGCCGCGTGGAACGCGGCGAACGCGGTGACGAGGTCGGCCGAGTGGATGTTGTCGCGAACCTGCTTGCCGCCGTAGCCGAACACCGTGTAGGGCAGGCCGGACATCGTGCAGCGCATCAGGTAGGAGAGGAAGCCGTGCAGCTTCGTCCCGGCGTGATTGGGCCCCGTCAGGCAGCCGCCGCGAAAGCACACGGTCGGCATGTCGAAATAGCGGCCGTACTCCTGGACGAGCAGGTCGGCGCTGGCCTTGGACACGCCGAACAGCGAATGTGTCGAGGCGTCGATCGACATCGTGGTGTCGATGCCGGGGTAGTAGCGGTGTTCGGCGGGCAGCTCCAGGCGCTTGTCGAGCTCGACGAGCGGCAGCGCGTTGGGCAGATCGCCGTAGACCTTGTTGGTCGAGCAGAACACGAACGTGGCGGACGGAGCGTGGCGGCGGGTCGCCTCGAGCAGGTTGAGCGTGCCGTTGGCGTTGACCGCGAAGTCGACCTGCGGGTCCGAGGCCGCCCAATCATGCGACGGCTGCGCTGCGGTGTGGATCACGAGCTCGATCGGATCGCGCTGGCGGGCGAACAGCCGGTCGATGCCCTCGGCGTCGCGGATGTCGAGGGCCACCGAGCTGAACGCGTCGCCGAGCTCGCGCCCCAACCGCTCCGTGGTGGGAGCGGTCGACGCCTCGGCGCCGAAGAACCAGGCGCGCATGTCGTTCTCGATGCCGATCACGTCGTAGCCGGCGTGAACGAAATGGGCGGCCGATTCAGACCCAATCAGACCGCCCGAGCCTGTGATGATCGCCGTCGACACGCGTTGTCCTCCTCTGCCGCCGCCATCGGCGCCGTGGCGAGGAGTCCAAGCATATCCGCGGGAGCGGGCGCTACAGCGCGGCGCGGACGGCCGCTTCGTGCTCGACGATCCACGAGTGAATGTCGATGAGGATCTCGCGCGGACCGTGCACCGGCCGCCAGTCGGTCAGCTCAAACAGTCGCCGGCAGTCGGAGAGATAGATCGGGATATCGCCGGGCCGGCTCTCGTCCGACGCGCCGATCGCCGTCTCGCGTCCGCTGATCTCGGCGCACAGCGAGCTCGCCTCCAGCAGCGAGAGGCTGCACGCCCGCCCGCCGCCCACGTTGACGGTGACACCGTCCCACCGCAGCGGCTCGGCGAGCTGGCGATCAAGCAGATCGAGCAGGTCGTCGATGTGCAGGAGGTCGCGAACCTGCTTGCCCGAGCCACCGAAGCCGATGTAGTGCAGCGGCCGGCCAAAGTGGTGGGCGAGCATCCAGTAGGTGAACACGCCCTGGTCGATCTTCCCCATCTGCCAGGGCCCGGCGATCACGCCGCAGCGGTTGACCACGGCGCGCAGGCCGTGCGCTGCCCGGTACTCCTCGATCAACAGCTCGGCGGCGAGCTTCGTCGTCCCGTACAGCGTCCGCGCCCCCTCGAGCGGGAAGTCCTCGGCGATTCCGGCCTCGCTCGCGCCGACGGTTGGCTGTTCGCGTTCGAGCTCGAAGCGCGAATCGGTCGGCACGTAGGCGAGGCGTTCGAGCGGGGCGACGGGATAGACGCGGCTGGTCGAGAGAAAGACGACCTGCGCGTCGCAGCGCCGGGCGAGCTCGAGGCAGTGGTAGGCGCCGACGAGGTTCGCCTGCATGACATATTCGCCGCCGCCGAGTACCGATGGTTCGGCGGAGCATTCGACCACGACGTCGAAATCCCCGGCGGCGAGCACGTCGTCGAGCACGCGGATGTCGCCGTGGAGAAATTCCACCTGCGCTTCGCGCAGGCGAGCGAGGTTCAGCTCCGAGCCGCGCCGGCGCAGATTGTCGAGCGCCACGAGCGTCCAGTCCGGCCGCCGGGCCGCCAACCCGACCGCGATGTTGCTACCGATGAAGCCCGCGCCGCCGGTGATCAGAACGCGTCGAGCGCTCGTCGCGGCCCCTGTCGCCATCACGGGGCGGACCATAGCGGGGCATTCGGCCGGCCCGTCACGCGGCGATCGGCCGCTCGGCGATCACCAGGAACTGCTTGCCGAGCAGGCGCCACGCGAGCGGGAAGCGCAGATAGGCACGCACCAGCGGGGCCGACGAGGGCAGGCGACCGGTGAAGCTGTACGGGACGAAGCGGGGGTGCACGCGGAGAATGGTGAAGCCGGCTGCGTATAGGTGCTCGGCGACACCGCGCTCGGTCAGAATTACCGTGTGATCGGCGAAGTCGAAGTACTGCCGCGCGGTGTAACGGAAATTCGGACCCATGACGGCGATCCGCCCGCCCGGAGCGAGGCACTCGAACATCTTCTCGAGAAACGCGGCGACGGCCTCTTGGCTGAGCAGATGCTCAAGGAAGTTGGAGACGAAAACGCCGTCGAAGTAGCCGTCGGGTAGATCGGCTGCCATGATTTCGGAGACGATGAGGCGAAGCCCTTCGCCGGCGACGCCCTCGTCATATTCGACAGCGTCAACCGCCCAGCGCTCGGCAGCGGGCACGGCATTGATGAACTCGCAGCGGCCGGCCGCGGGGTCGAGCACGCGCTCGGGCCGTCCGAGCGCAGCGTGCAGCATCGGCGCGAGGGCAGCCCAGGTCTCGCTGCGCCGGCGCTGGTCGACGTCGCGAAAGCGGTACTGATAGAGACGTCGATAGTTCACGATGCGATCGCGCCCGCCGGGGCCGGCGTCCTTGTGGCAGGCAGCACCGCGAGACTGTATCCACCCGTCGGCGGGGAGGCTGGCGAGAGCGCTCGCCGGGCGTCGCCGTGGCCCCGCTCCGCGGGCGCGTGCCGTGGCCGCGGCGGGCCAGCGCGCAGCACGCGGTGCCCAACTGCGCCAGAATCGCGGAATGCGCGTCACCGCCCGGGCCGACTACGCCGTGCGCGCGGCGATCGAGCTCGTCGGGGCGAGCGCGGCCGCGCCGCGAAAGGCCGACTCGGTCGCCGTGGCGCAGGGAATCCCGTTGTCGTTTCTCGAGAACATCCTCAACCAGCTCAAGAGCGCCGGCGTCGTGCGCTCACAGCGCGGGCCTGAAGGCGGCTGGTGGCTGTTGCGCGAGCCCGAAACGCTGACGATCGCCGATGTGATCCGTGGGGTCGAGGGGCCGCTGGCCAGCGTCCGGGGCGAGCGGCCGGAGAACCTGGCCTATGACGGATCGGCCGAGTCGCTGCAGGACGTCTGGATCGCGCTGCGCGCGAACATCCGCGCCGTGCTCGAGCAGGTCACGCTCGCCGACGTGGCGAGCGGACGGCTGCCGAAGCAGGTGGCGGCGCTGGCGCGCGAGCCGACGGCCTGGACGAGCGGCTAGCGCCGCCGGCACAGCCGAGGGGACAACACGCTCCGGGGCGCAAAGGTGCGTCCTGTTATGAGTGCTTAACCGACCGCACCGCGGCTGCCGTGTGCCGGGTTGGCAAGGGTGAGATATCGATGCCCTGCCCTTTGAGGAGGTTCACAATGCGACTCAGGTACTTCGGCGGCGTGGCGGCGGTGGTCGCCTGTGCCGCAATTGCGCTGACTGCGGTCGGCGCCGGGGCCGCGCCGCTGCATGCGGTGCGCGCCCACGCAATCACGATCCACGCG
The DNA here is from genome assembly GCA_963833765.1 of uncultured Solirubrobacterales bacterium. Classification (GTDB taxonomy): domain Bacteria; phylum Actinomycetota; class Thermoleophilia; order Solirubrobacterales; family Solirubrobacteraceae; genus Palsa-513. Next base: position 143,688 of record CAWHZJ010000005.1, read on the forward strand.
CAGCCCGATCCGATCACCGCTGGAGACCCGGTGGTGATTTACGGGCGACTGTTCGGCCGCGTCCGCGGCGGGCGGCTCGTGGTGCTCTACCACCGCGCGGCAGAGCAGCGCGGCGGCTTCGTTCCCGTGCAGGCCACGCGGACGGACTCGACGGGCGCCTATGAGTTCTCGCGCGCCGACGGCGCGGTTCTGACAAATCGCGCGTGGTACGTCGCGTCCGCAGGCGTCGTCAGCCGCATCGTGCTCGAACGCGTGCAGGCGGTCGTGTCGCTCAACGTCACCGGTCCCGGCGGCGTGCCCGAGCCCAGCGGCTCGGTGCTGCAGACCGGCCCGGGGTACACCTACACCTTCGCGGGCTCGGTCATGCCGGGGAAGGCCGGGGCGACGGTCGTGCTGCAACGTCAGGGCGCGGAGAGCGGCAACAATTGGGCGACGATCGGCCGGGGGACCGTTGACGCGAACGGCAACTACTCGATCGTTCACAACTTCGTGATTCCGAGCGGAGAGGACGGCGACGCGACGATCCGGACGCTGTTGCGCAACGACATCCGCAACGTCGACAGTCCGTCGGACACGCTGTCGTACGAGATCGAGCAGACCCAGAACCCGAACCTGACGATCAACGCCCACAGCAACCCGATCGTCGAGGGAAGCAGCGACACGATCAGCGGCGTCTACGTGGCAGGCCCCGGCCAGCTGCTGACGCTCTACGGGCGCGACTTCCGCCATTCGTTCGGAGCGATCGCGACGACGGTCACCGGCGACGGAGGTAGCTACTCGTTCAGTGTGACGCCGGTCTACAACAGCTCCTACCGCGTGGTCGCGGCGAACGCACCGAAGGGCTCGCATGCCCCCAACGGCTCGACCGGCTCGGCCGGCTCGACCGGCTCGACCGGCTCGACGGGCTCGACCGGCAAGACGGGCTCGACCGGCTCGACCGGCTCGACGGGCTCGACCGGCTCGACGGGCTCGACCGGCTCGACCGGCAAGACGGGCTCGACGGGCTCGACCGGCTCGACGGGCTCGACCGCCGCAAGCGGAGCAACGGGTTCGGTCGGCCCCAACGGACCGAACGGCAGGACCCGCTCGGCCGTGCTGTTCATCGGCGTCCAGGACGCGCTCAGCGCCCAGGTGTCGGCGATGACGATCAACCAGGGCCAGTCGGTGACGTTCACCGGCTCGGTCATGCCCGACAAGACCGGACACACGATCTACCTCCAGCGGCTGAACGAGGCGGGCACCGCCTGGCACGTCATCGCGCTGGCCACGATCGGCTCGAACTCGAGCTACAGCATCACGCAGACGCTCTACCAGGCAGGCTCCGTGGTCCTCCGGGTGAAGATCCCCGGCGGCCCCGACAATCAGGGAGCGGCGAGCGCGCCGTTCACGATCACCGTGAAGCAGATCCCGGCAGCCGCGCTCGTGCCGGCCGGCGGCTAACCCTCCCCGCCGGCCAGAACGACGAGGGGCCGCCCGTCATGGGCGGCCCCTCGCGTGTCCCGTGCCGGCCGCTCAGCGCGGCGCGGGGCCGGGAGCGAACTAGAAACCGATCGGGTGGCGCACGATGAAGCCGCTCGGATCCCCGGGGGTCGTGCCCCAGCGAGACCCGTCCTCGGCGAGCGACACCGTGTCGTACCGGCGGCCGTCAATCGTCATCCAGGCGTGGCCGGCGTTGGCGTAGATCGTGACGTACTGGCCCGGGCCCGGGGCGCCGTAGCTCTCCAGCTCGCTCGAGTCCTCGGGCACGCTGAGCAGGCCGGCGGCGTGGAGAACGTAGGAGACCGAACCGGAGCAGTCATAGCCGGGGGAGATCCATGAGCCGTGCCCGCCGCCCCAGATGTAGGGGAGCGTGGCGATGTTGTCGCCGGCCGTGACCATCTCCGCGAGCGCGGTCGTCACGTCGGCCGAGGGCCCGGCCGTCGTGCTCGTGGTGGCGGGCGTCGAGGTCGCGGGCGTGGAGGTCGCGGTCGTGGAGGTCGCGGTCGTCGAGTTCGAAGCGTCGGTGGTCGCGGCCGGGTCGGTCGTCGTCGCGGCCGCATCGGTCGTCGCCGGGGTGGTGGCCGCCGGGCTCGTGGTGCCGCCGGTGGTCGTCGCCGCCTCGAGCGTGGGGCCGTCGCCGAGGCCGAGCGCGGCGCGTGTGGCCGGTCCGACGACGCCGTCGGGGGTCAGGCCGTGGGCGGTCTGAAAGGCGGAGACCGCGGCCTCGGTATCCGTGCCGTAGGTGCCGTCGGCCGGGATCCCGAGGTGCTGCTGCAGCGCGATCACGCCGGAGGGGTCGGGCGTGCTCGTGGTCGGCTGCATCGTCGAGGCCTCGTTCACGCTCGCGACGGACGCCAGCGTGGTCGCGGCCGCGGCCTGGGCGTGCTCGGCAGCCTTCAGGGCGTCCCAGGTGGCCGGGCCGATGTTGCCGTCGACGGTCAGCCCGTGCGCCTGCTGGAAGGCGCGGATCGCGGCGCCGGTCTTGGGCCCGAGGACGTCGTCGACCGGCACGCCGAGCAGCCGCTGGGCGTCGCGGAGGTCGCCGTGCGTCACCTTGCCGTAGACGACCGGGCGCGCCGGCGCCGCCGGTGCGCTGTGGGATTGCGCGGCCGTGGTGGGAGGGGCGAAGGCCGGCTTCGCGCTGACCGCGCGATGCACGACGGTAGGGCGGGCGGGGCGCTGCGCGCGCCGGACGCGGTGGCGCCGGAGCGGTGCTGCGCTCCCTTGCCGGTCGTCGGCTTGGCCGACCCGGCGAGCGACGGAAGGGTGGTTGCGGCGAGCAGCGCGAGGACCGACGCGCCGCCGACGGCGGGAAGGGTGAAGGTGGAGCTGGCGCTCGCGGCGCGACGCGTCCGCCAGTAGACGACCGACTCGTTGACCGTGTCGGCGTTGGCGAGGTCGCGCTCGGGGCTGAGACGACCGAGCTCGAGGGAGGCGCGCCGCGGCCGCCCACGGCGGGCGAGCGAACGCTCGAGCGAGTCAGCCCAAACATCGGCGCTTCCGAGATCACGTGCGAGCTCCATGGCAGGCCCTCCCTCTTTCCCGACTTGTAAGCCTGCGGGGTTAGCTGACGGGCTCGCGCAATGCGCTACGCCACCTCTGGTGGCGATTCGCCCCATCGGCCTTCAGGGGTCCGGTTGGGTCCCCCGCTCACCGGCAACGGAGTGCGCGGCGATTCGGCTTGGTCTATTGCGCGTCGAGGCTACCACGTCTTCTCCTGCTAATGCCAACAAACGTGGGGGAATCTTTTCCGGCTGCAAGTGAACTTGCAACCCGGCCGTTTGCAGGCTGGCGATCAGAAGACGCCGATGCGGTCCGGCGGCCAGTAGGTCGCGAAGACCTCACCGATGATCCACGAGCCCGGGATCGGCCCCCAGAAGCGGCTGTCGTCGGAGTCGCCGCGGTTGTCGCCGAGCATGAAGTACTCGCCGCGCGGGACCGTCATCGGGTGTGGGAATTGGCAGCTCTCGGAGTCGACGCAGGGGAGGATGTAGGGCTCGTTCCACAGCGGCTTGCCGTTGATCACCGGGTGTCCGTCGGAGATCCAGATCCGGTCGCCCGGGAGCCCGATGACGCGCTTGACGAAGTACTGGCTCGACTCCCGGGAGTTGCTCCGCGGACACGGCTCGGTGCTCGGCACGTTCACCGCGCAGGTCAGCGAAGCGGGCGGATGGAACACGACGATGTCGCCACGCTGTGGCGAGCTGAAGTCGTAGGCCAGGCGGTTGACGAGCACACGCTGGCCGATCGTCAGCGTCGGCTCCATCGAAGCCGACGGGATCACGAACGGCTTGACAACCGCCGCCTGGACGCTTTCGGCCAGCGCGAGCGCCACCGCGATCGTCGCGATGACCTCGACAATCGGGGCAAAGCGCCACGCGCGAAAGCGCTGGAGGCGTGTCCGCGGCTCAGGCGGCACCGCGTCGGGAGCCTGGGCCCCGGGAGCGCCGGAAGTCTGGGCGAGCGCCGCGTCGGGCCCGGGAGCGTCGGAAGTCTGGGCGAACGCCGCTTCGGGAGCCGGCGGCCCAGGAGCCTCGGGAGGCAGCGGCCCAGCAGCCTCGGGAGCCTGCGGCCCGCGCACGTCGGGAGGCTGGATGAGCGCCGCGTCCGTAGCGTGCGACCCGGGAGCGTCGGGCGCGGGGCCTTCGGGCCCGGGGGCGGCGGAACCCGGGAACTCCGGCGGGATGTTCATGGGCGGATCCTGACATGTGCCGGCTGGGTGCGATGCTCCTGGCGCGCGTGGCCATGGGCGCCGCCCGGTGCGAACGCCCAGACGGTCGCCGTACCGAGTGTCGCCGTCGCCGCACTCGCCAGGAGAACCGCGGCGGTGCGCTGGGCGATCGCGCGCGGACGGCAGCGAAGGGCGTTGAACTGTTGCGCGACGCGGGCCGGCGGTCCGAAGCGTTCGACCGCGAGGGCCGCCGCGCGCTCGGGATCGGAGCCCAGCAGCACCTCGGCGGCCGTGGCATCGAGCAGGTGCGCTCGAGCCTCGGCGAGGATCCGCGCGCGGCGGCCACGACGCAGATGGTCGGAGAGTTCGTCGAGGTAGTCGCCGACGGCGTTCATACCTGCGCCTGCGAGGTCGCCGGGGCGAACACGGCATCGACAGCGCTGCGGAACGCTCGCCAGCTCGCGACCCGCTCGCCCACCGCGGCCGCGCCGCGGCGGGACAGCGCATAGACCCGGCGCCGGCGTCCGGAGACAACCTCCCAGCGACTCGACAGCAGGCCGGCGGCCTCGAGCCGATGCAGCGCTGGGTAGATCGTGCCCTCGGCGAGGTCGAACTCGCCGTCGCTGCGCCGGCACATCTCCTCGACGATCGCGTAGCCGTGGCGCGGCCCCGCTTCGAGGATCGCGAGCAGCATCCCGTCGAGGTGTCCCTGAAGCTCGGTGCTGGCCATAAGTAGACAGCCTATACATAGATCGTCTGTATGTCAAAGGGAACCAACCGGACGTCGCCTCCCCGTCGCGTCCGAACCGCGACGCCGCCGGCGCCCGGAAGGCGTCAACCGGCGCGACCGAGGGCGTCGAGCTCGCTCGCGGAGAGCGTCAGCTCGGCGGCACCGAGCCACTCGTGGAGCTGCTCGACCCCTCGCGCGGAGGCGATCGGGGCGACGACGGTGGGCTGTGCGAGCAGCCAGGCAAGCGCGACCGCCGACTGGGTCGTGCCGTGCGCGGCGGCAACCGCGTCGAGCGCTGCGAGCACGGCCAGGCCGCGCTCGTCGAGCGCGGCGGCTGCGGCGCTCGCACGCGGGCTGTCGATCGCCGCGCCGCCGGGGCGGTACTTGCCGCTCAGAAACCCACCGGCGAGGCCGCGGTAGGGCAGCGCCGCGAGCTGCGCACCGGCTACGACCTCGCGAGTGTCGCCCTCGTAGCCGCGATCGAGCAGGTGGTATTCGTTCTGCAGGGCGACGAACGACGGCAGGCCCTCGCGCGCCGAGACCGCGAGGGCCTCGCCCAGCCGCTCGGCGGTGAAGTTGGAGGCGGCGATGTAGCGGACCTTGCCGTCGCGGACGAGCTCGCCGAAGGCGCCGAGTGACTCCTCAAACGGCGTCTCGGGGTCGTCGTTGTGGGCGTAGTAGAGGTCGATACGATCGGTCTGCAGCCGCTCGAGAGAACGCTCGGCCCCCTCGAGGATCGCGCCTCGGCGAAGGTCACGGTCGTGGCCGACCTTGGTCGCGATCACCATCGAGGCGCGGTTCGAGCGGGCCGCGAGCCATCGCCCGATGATCGTCTCGGACTCCCCGCCGGAGTTGCCCGGGACCCAGACGGAATAGACGTCGGCGGTGTCGATGAAGTTACCGCCGGCCGCCGCGTAGGCGTCGAGGACTGTGAACGAGCTGTGCTCGTCGGCTGTCCAACCGAACACGTTGCCGCCGAGGCACAGCGGGAAGACGTCGAGGTCGGAGCTGCCGATCATGGCCATGCCTGGACCCTAATGAAACCGGCCGGCCGGCCGCGGGACTGGCGCCGGCGGCGCTCGCGACGCGCGGAAGGCCGGCGCCCACGCGCGGCGTGCGACGATTGAGGCATGCTCGCGACGGCCGCTGTGCCGAATCGGCGCGGATTGGGTAGGTGTCTGGGATGACCGTGCTCGGCCGCGTGCGCTATGGCTTGCTCGATCGGGCGCTCGGGCGGGGGCTGCTGCCCGATCCGCTGCTGCGCAGCGGATCGCGTTGGGGAGCGCGGTCGCGCCTGCGCCACGAGGCGCGAGGCGGCGTCGAGGCACAGGAGCAGCGGCTGGGCGCGCTCGTCGAGACGATGCGCCGCGGGCCGATCGCCGAGTCGGTCGGGCGCCCGAACGAGCAGCACTACGAGCTTCCGGTCGAGTTCTTCGAGCTGTTCCTCGGACCGCGGCTGAAGTACTCGAGCGGCTGGTGGGGCCCCGGGGTCGGCGATCTCGCCGCCGCCGAGGAGGCGATGCTCGCGCTGTCGTGCGAGCGGGCCGGGATCGAGGACGGCATGAGCGTGCTCGACCTGGGCTGCGGCTGGGGGTCGATGTCGCTGTGGATCTGCGAGCGCTACCCGCGGTCCACGGTCGTCGCGGTATCCAACTCGGCGTCGCAGCGGGCGTGGATCGAGTCGGTGCGCGACCGCCGTGGCTTCCGCGATCGCCTGACCGTGGTGACCGCCGACGTCAACTCGTTCGCTCCGACGCGGCGCTTCGATCGGGTCGTCTCGATCGAGATGTTCGAGCACATGCGCAACTGGGAGGCGCTGCTGGCGCGGATCGCCGGCTGGCTCGAGCCCGGCGGGCGGTTGTTCGTGCACGTGTTCTCGCACCGGCGGTTGGCCTACGAGTTCGCCGGGACCTGGGCGGCCGATCGCTTCTTCACCGCCGGGCGGATGCCGTCACACGAGCTGATGCTGCGCTTCCAGCGCGACCTCGAGGTGCGCGAGAGCTGGGCCGTGTCCGGTACGCATTACGCGCGCACGCTCGAGGCCTGGCTCGAGCGGCTCGACGCGCACGCCGATCGCGCGCGGGCCGTGCTGGGCGGCGCGGTCGGCGAGCGACGCGCCGCGCGGGCCCTGGCCGGCTGGCGGCTGTTCCTGCTCTCGACCGAAGAGATGTGGGGCTGGCACCACGGCGAGGAGTGGATGGTCTCCCAGTACCTGCTTGCGCCGCGCTGAGCGTCGCCGTCGCGACTAGCGCACCAGACGATGCTCGACGCGGCCGTTCGCGGCCAGCAGGACGTCGGCGGTCAGCGACGGCGGAAACAGACCGTGACCGAGCACACCGGGCGTCGCGTCCAGGCGCGCCGCGAGCTCGGCCGGACCGGCGAAGGAACCGTGGTAGTCGGCGATCAGCCCTCCGTCCGGGCTCGGCGGCACCGCCCTGAGCGCCACCTCGCCGAGCGCTCCGATCGTGGCATCCACCCCGAACTGCAGCAGCTCGAGCGGGATCGGCGGACCGATGCGCTCGACGGCCTTCTCGGATGAGGCGATCACGACGAAGCGCGCCGAGGCGGCCGCGACGACCTTCTCGCGGGTGTGCGCACCGCCGCCACCCTTGACCAGCCAGCCGGCCGGGTCGATCTGATCGGCGCCGTCGATCGCGATGTCCAGGTGCGCGATGCCGGCGAAGGCGACGACGTCGAGGCCGAGGGCCCGTGCCGTCCGCTCGGTCTCGGGCGAGGTCGCGACGCAGCGGATCGCGAGGGCGCGCTCCGCCAGCGCCGGAAGCAGGTACGCGACGGTGGTGCCCGTCCCCAGGCCGACCAGCTGTCCGTCCTCGACGAGCTGCGCGGCGGCCTGCGCGGCGGCACGTTTCTCCCGTTCGCTGTCGGCCATTGCCGCAGAGGCTAGATGCTGGGACCCCCGGAATCACCCCCAGTCGCCCCGAATCGGCGTGTCGGCTCGGCGTGCACACCGGGGGTGCGGTCACGGGGGCGAGTTCACATGGGGCGGTGAGGTTTCCACCCAGTCGCCCGCCGACACGGCACATACACTCGGGCTGCGGTGAACTCGGCCCATTCTCAGCAGCTCCCGACCGGCGATCCGGCGCCGTCGCGACCACCGCCGGCGGCCCTCGCGTCGCCTCCCTCGTGGGAGTCGCTGCGCGGGTATTCGACGCTGCTGCGCGGCGTGCTCGACGCGGTGCCGTTCGGCATCGCCGTGCTCGGCCCGGGCGCGGCGCTCACGATCTGGAACGACGAGCTCTCGGCGATGCTGCCGGCGCCGCCGTCACGCGGCGGCCAGCATGACCTTTCGACGCTGATCCGCGAGGTGCGCCGGATCGTCGGTGACCCCGACGACTTCGAAGCGCGGCTGAACGAGGCGGTGGCCAATCCGGCCGCCGGCGCGGAGTTCGAGCGCGGTGCAGCGGAGTTCGAGGTCGCCCTGCGTGACGGGGGAGCTCTCGCGATCAGCGCGAGCGCGTTGAGCGAGCGCGACGGGACGGTCGTGATCTGCTTTCGCGACGCGACCGGTGAACTGCGGGCACGACGCGAGCTCGAGCACCGTGCGATGCACGACGCGCTGACCGGGCTGCCCAACCGCGAGCTGTTGATGGACCGTCTATCGGTGGCGCTCGCACGGCTCGGCCGGCAGGGCACCGCGGTGGGCGTCCTGTTCATCGACCTCGACGGCTTCAAGGAGGTCAACGACGCCCACGGCCACACCGTCGGCGACGAGTTACTGATCAGCGTCGCGGGCCGGCTGCGTCGCGAGGTCCGCGACGGCGACACCGTCGCACGCTACGGTGGCGACGAGTTCGTCGTCCTGTGCGAGGACCTCGTGCGCGTCGAGGCGGCGCAACCGCTGGCTCGCCGGCTGGCGGACGCCGTCGCGCAGCCGGTCAGCACCGGCGAGCGGCTGCTCGTGGTCCAGGCGAGCATCGGCGTGGTCGTCGAGCAGAACCCGGCGACCAGCGCGGAAGCGCTTGTCGAGCGGGCCGACGCCGAGATGTACCGCGTGAAGCCACGCGGGCGCTAGCTAGCGAGCAGGCTCAGCGGTCCCGCCGGGCCGCGCCGATCGCGTCGTAGAGGCGCTGGCGCTCGGCATCGAGCGCGCGGGCCTGCGCTCGCAGGCGCTCGGTGGCGGCTTCGATGCGGTCGGTCTCGGCGGCGAGGGCAGCGAGCGCCTGGCGCTGGCGCTCCAGCACATCCAGGCCGGTCTGCGATGCCGCGAGATCCAGGCCTCCGCTCGGCGCCGGGGCCGCGGAATCTGGCGTGCGACGATCCTCCGGCGCGTGATCGCCGGCCGCGTCGGCGCGGATCGCGGCGGCCTCGCGCTCGGCTCGTTCGCGGATCTGCTCAGCCGCATGCTCGGCCATCTCGAGCACGCTTGCGAGCAGGCGGCTGGTGCCATCGGCGATCGGATCCTCATCGTGGGCGGCCGCCGGCGCGGGTGCCGCCACGACATCAGGCTGCCGGGGGCCAGGGTGTGCGACGGCAGCCGGGCGCACATAGGCGAGCGGCACCGACACGACGTGTGCGCGGGACGGCGGGACGTCATCGCCGGGGGCTGAGGCGGCCGGCGGGTCGCTCGGCAGCTGCGACGGTGGCGGGGGCTGGCCTGCAGCCGAAGGCGGCTTCGCGACCGGCGGCTGCGCGACCGGCGGCTGCGCGACCGGTGCGGGCCATGCATCGCGGGTTCCCCCGACGCGGTCTCCCAGCCGGCGGACCTGCTCGGCGAGGATCGCCATCTGGGCGCGAAGCTCGGCGGCGGAGACGTCGGCCGCCGGCGACGGTGGGCGCGTGGTCGGCTCGGCCTCTGGGACGGGATTGCGCTTCTTGGGATGCTTTCCTGACATGGTCGTGTCCCCGTCTGACCCTATCGGCAGCCGGCGTGCAACGCCCCAATTTGGGCAGATCCTGCCGCGCGGACGGCGCTGCGGGCTGACCGGCGCCGGCGATGCGAACGCCTCTCCGGCGGGCGGATCGGCAGGCGTCCGCCGGGAGCGCCAACGTATTCTTACGCTGGCGTGCAGCTGCCGTATTTAGCATTGCCGCGCAGGCGCCGACAGGAATAGCAGTGACGCAAGCGCACGAGCACAATCCAGCGGAAGCGGATCGGCTGACCGCCGAGGAGGTCGGCGCACGGGTCGGCGCGATCCTCGGGGCCGCCGAACGCGAGGCGCGCGAGATCATCGCCTCGGCGCGCCGCGAGGCTCCGCCGGCCGCGGCGATCCCGTCCGGCGCGACGATCGACGACCTCGCCCGCGCGCTCGAGCGGTTGGTCGCCCGCTTCGACGCGTTCGAGCTGGCCACCGCCGCCCGCATCGAGGAGCTTGGCCGCGAGCTGGGAGCGCGCGCCCCAGCCGGCGAGCCTCTCGCCCCGCTCGCGACTCCCACGCCCGAGGATTCGCCGACCGCCGGTGCCGCGCGGGTGCGCGCGATCGACCTCGCGCTCGCCGGCTACTCGCGCGAGGCGATCGCCAACGAGCTCTCCGTCTCGATGCCGCGCGGCGACGTCGAGGCGCTGCTCGACCACGTGCTCGACTCCTGACCGCATGCCGGCGCGGTCCGTCGGCTGCCGATCTCGCTGTTAGGCTGTGCCCTCGTGAGCACGACGACCCCGACGTTCGACGCCGAGCGCACGCGAGAGATCCTCGAAGAGCTCGATCGCAGCGGTTTCGTGCACATCCCCGGCGTGCTCTCGCCCGACGAGGTGGCGCGCGTCCGTGAGGTCGTCGAGGTCCTGGCCAAGGAGCACTACGACCCCGAGCAGGGGTTCGTCCACGCCCTCGGCGCCGCCTACCTGCACCCGGTGCTCACCGACCTCGCGGTCGACCCGCGCCTGATGGGTGTGCTCGCCGGCGCGCTGACCCCGAACCTCCACATCTACCACTCGCACATCGACGTGCATCCACCCGAGGAGGACAAGCCGAACGCCTGGCGCTGGCACGAGGACGGGGGTCGCCAGACCGCGGACCTCGACTACCGCGCACGGCTCTCGGCGAAGCTCGGCTTCTGGCTCAGCGACTGCGACGAGCCGGGCATGGGCAACCTCGAGGTGATCCCCGGCAGCCACCTGTGGACCGAGTTCCTGCCGCGGACGCCGGGGCAGACACCGGAGGGGGCGATCCAGGTGCTGGCCAAGGCCGGCGACGTCACGCTGTTCGAACGGCGGATCTGGCACGGTCGCAGCACCAACCTCTCCGATCGCACGCGGATGGTCGTGTTCTACGGCTACGCCCCCCGCTGGATCGTGCAGCGCGAGTTCCCGAGCCCCGAGCAGCTCGAGGCCGCCGTCGGCGATCCGCTGCGGCGCCAGCTGATCGGGGCGCCGGACTGGGACTCCTGCCACGTCGGGCGCGCCGAGCTGCCGCTCACGCAGTTCCTCGCCGCCTGAGCCGACCCGAACAGCGGGCACCTTCGCGTCAGCTCCAGAGGCGTTTGCTGGCCAGCGCGGCACCCTGGCTGAGCGCCTCGAGCTTGGCCCACGCGATCTGCGGGTGCACGCGGCCGCCGAGGCCGCAGTCGGTCGAGGCGATGACGTTCTCGCGGCCGACGACCTCGGCCCAGCGGACGATCCGGTCGGCGACCAGCTCGGGGTGCTCGATGACGTTCGTCGCGTGGCTGACGATGCCCGGGAGCAGCACCTTGCCGTCGGGGAGCTTGACGTCCTGCCAGACCCGCCACTCGTGCTCGTGGCGGACGTTGGCGGCCTCGAAGGAGTAGGCGCCGGCGTTGACCGCGAGCATCACCTCGACGATGTCGGCCATCGGGATGTCGGTGGTGTGGGGCCCGTGCCAGCTGCCCCAGCAGAGGTGGAAGCGGATGCGATCCTGGGGCAGCCCGCGGATCGCGTGGTTCAGCGCCTCGATGCGCGCCATCGTCCAGCGCTGGTAGGCCTCGACGCTCGGCTCGGGGTTGACCTGGTCCCAGTTCTCGGCGATCGCGGGGTCGTCGAGCTGGAGGATCAGCCCGGCGTCGATGATCGCCGCATACTCCTCGCGCATCGCGTCGGCGCACGCGTAGAGGAACTCCTCGTCGGTCGAGTAGTACTCGTTGCCGAACCGCGCGCAGCTCGCCGGCGCGACCGAGTTCATCCAGCCCTCGTCGATCCCGGCGGCCTCGAGCCCCGCCTTCAGGTTGGCGATGTCACGCGCCACGCCCTCCTGACCCTGGTAGGTGATCGGGCCGCGGCAGACCGGGGAGGCCTCGCCCAGCCCGACGTCGGGCAGCGCGGCCCCGGAGTGGGGATCCATGTAGGCGTCGTGGAAGAGCTCCCAGTCGCGGCGCTCGGCGAAGGTGGCCAGCACGACCTCTCCCGGCTCGGGCGTCTCACGTGTCTGCGGCAGCATCCACAGCGCCTGCTCGACCAGCTCCAGTCCGCTGAGGCGCTGGAAGACGTAGGTCCACCACGGGCCGTAGTCGTAGTCGTGGCCCATCGAATGGCCGTACTCGCCGTCGGTGACGAGGTCGATGCCGACCTCCTGCTGGCGGCGCACGACGTCGATCACCGCATTTCGCAGCTCCTGCTGGTAGCCGGCCTCGTCGACCTGTCCGCCACGCGCGCGCCGATTGTTGAGCGCGATCAGCCTGTCGGGACGCGGCAGGCTGCCGACGTGGCTGGTCAGGATCCGCTCCGAGCTCCTCTGCATCTCATCCTCCGGTCAGCGTGGTGTTGGCGCGCCGAGACGATCAGGGCGGCCTCGCGTGGTGCGCACGGCGGCCGACCGCACCTGGAAGCCAGGCGCGCTCGCTGCGAGCACACCGCGCAGTCGGTTCTAGCAGAGACGGCCGGGCGTTGCCGGACGGCCGCCGCAGGAGGCCAGGCGGAGACCGCTACCGGATCCAGATCGACGCGCTCGAGGGCTGGACAGCGCGCTGGACCGCCGCGAGCAGCTCGGCGCGGACCGTGTCGAGGTCGACCGCGTCGCGCAGCGCGGCGGAGAAGGCGGCGACCGTCGCATCAGCGTCGTAGCGGGCGCGGTTGAAGCGGCGGTCGACCAGGCGCTGCACGCGGATCCGCAGCGGGTTGAACAGCGCGGCCGCGGCGAGCGTCGAGGCGGCGACGCCGACGCGTCCCGACAGGGCGAGGGTGTTGGTGGTCAGTGCGATCAACCCGATGAACGTGCCGGCCAGCAGGGCGGTGAGGATCGCGTAGGACAGCGTGCGGCTGATCAGCCGGTCGATCTCGTAGAGGCGATAGCGCAGGATGCCCACGCCGATGCTGATCGGGAATGCGGCGAGGCCCGCGCTGACGAGCCACGACCCGTCGAGTCCGGTGGCGCTGACGATCCCGGTGGGGACGCTGATCGCGACGCCGCTGATCAGCCACTTCAGCCGCTGGCGCTGCTCGCCGCGCGCCTGCCGGAACGTCATCACCTGGCGGAGCAGCCACAGCAGCGCGCTCAGCCCGAGCGCCGGGAAGAAGGCGTCCTGGGCGTAGCCCCACCAGGCCGCGCCGCCGGTCGGGTTGTCGATGATCGCCAGATCGCCGCTCGGACTGACGTGGATCGTGTGTCCGGCGATCGCGTTGATCGCGATCGAGAAGGCGCCGCCGAGCCACAGCGCTCCCAGCGCGAGGAAGGCCCACAGCCCCCAACGCCAGCGCCCCGCGGGCAGCCGGCCGTCGGGGAACAGCAGGATCGACATCGCGATGCAGACGATCCCCGGCGCCCAGGACGGCTGCGCCAAGACGGCCAGCGGGCCGAGTGGCAGTCCTCCGTGATGGACGCGATACGCGAGGACCGAGTAGTCGCTGGCCAGGTCGTTGACGGCCAGGAAGGCGCCGGCGCCCAGCAGCAGCCAGCCGATCGCGTTGCGCGGCTGGTGGTAGGCGACGATCGATCCGGCCACCGCGAAGGCGAGCAGCACGGCCGTCGTGACGATGTAGTTGGCGACCGTCAGCTGGTGGCCGAGATCGGCGACCGGCGCGTCGGCGAACTGCACGAGCATCGTCGCCACGAGGCCGGCGCCGACCGCCACTCGAACCGTGCCCGCGTGGCGAGCGGCCGTGGCGAGCGTCCTCCGGCGAGGGTCGCGCCCGGCGACCGCGGCGTCTGGAGTCCCGTCGTCCAGTCCTGGCATCGCGGAAACCGTACTTCTCCTGCGTTCCGACAACGTTACGGAAAGCCGGTCGCGGCGGTGGCCTCCGGCACGCCGGCGCCGCAGGCGTACGGGCGCGATCGGCCGGCTCGGGTGATCCGTTCGGGGCGTTGGCGCGAATGAGTTGCGACACGTGGGAGACGGCCGCCCCCGACCTCGAAAGGAACGCACGCACTATGGGACTCGACAACCCGATCCACATTCTTCTGCTGCTGCTGGTCGTCCTGCTCGTCTTCGGCGCCAAGCGGCTACCGGAGATCGGCCGTTCGCTCGGCGACGGCTTGCGCGGCTTCAAGGACAGCCTGCAGGGCGGGGCGCACCAGACCGCAGCCATCGAGCAGCCCGCTGCCCCGCTCGCGTTCCCGGCGCCTGCCCCGGCGGTCCACGAAGGCCCGGCTCAGCGCGCTGACGTCGGTCGCTGAGAACGGTTCGACCGCGGGCTTCCGCGATGGCTGTCGCGATCAGGAGGATCGGCCACGACGAGCAGGTCGGTCTCGTCGAGCACCTCGACGAGCTCCGCACGCGGCTGATCGTGTCGCTCGCAGTCGTCGCGACAGCCTTCGCGGTGTGCCTGTGGCAGAACCACGCGCTGTTGCATCTGGTCAACAAGCCGCTCGCCAGCCAGACGCAAAAGCAGGTCCTGGCCGGGCACGGGCCGCTCGGCGCGAGCTACACCGACCAGCAGAACACGCGCACCGTCGCGACGCAACTCGCTCGGGTCATCGCGGCGCTCGAGCGCCCGGGAAGCGGCGCGACGGCGGCCACGCGCGCCTCGCTGCGCGCGATCGGCCCGCAGCTGCACGGCGCGATCAGGCGGCTGTCAGTGCCGCCGCAGGGCGACAAGCCGGTCACCCTCGGAATCGGCGAGCCGTTCACCACGACGATCGGGATCACGCTGATCTTCGCGCTGATCCTCGCGCTCCCGGCGCTCCTCTACCAGCTCTACGCCTACCTGATCCCGGCGCTGACCCCGCCGCAGCAGCGGCGCGCCAGGCCGATGCTGCTCGCCAGTCCCGTGCTCTTCGCCGCCGGCGTGCTGTTTGGCTATTTCATCGTCCTGCCGGCGGCCGTCCGGTTCTTCGAGAACTTCAACAGCAGCGAATTCAACGTCCTCGTTCAGGCCAGCCAGTACTACCACTTCGCGGCCATGACCGTGCTCGCGATGGGTCTGCTGTTCCAGATTCCCGTCGCGATCCTGATCGCAGTCCGCGCCGAGATCGTCACCGCTCGCCAGCTGCGCCGCAACCGCCGCTACGCGATCCTCGCCTGCGTCGCCGTCGCCGCGCTGCTCCCGGGCGACGCGACAACGATGCTGCTCGAAACCGTCCCGCTCTACCTGCTGTTCGAGATCAGCCTGATTCTCGCGACGATCGCCGAACGCCGCCGCAAGCGCGGGGCGCCGTCGGCGGCCTGACCGCTCACTGCAACTCTCCGAGCTCGCCCTCGACCGCGGCCAGCAGCTGACCGTCGAGCACGAGGCGCTCGGCGATCGCGAGCTCCGGAGCGACGAAGCGATCCTCGCCGGGGCCTGGGACGCCCGCTTCGCGCAACGCGTCAACGGCGGCGCGGGTTCCCGCCGCCGGCGCGAGCGGCGCGCGAAGCTCGAGCCCGCGTGCCGCCGTGACGCACTCGATCGCGAGGATCCGAGCGAGGTTGCGCACGACGGTCCGCAACCGCCGCGCGCCACCCCAGCCCATCGAAACGTGGTCCTCCTGCATCGCGCTTGTCGGCAGCGAGCCGACGCTCGCGGGGGCCGCGAGCCGCCGGTTCTCGGCGACCAGCGCGGCCTGGGTGTACTGCGCGATCATCAGCCCGGAATCGACGCCGGGGTCCTCGGCCAGGAATGGGGGCAGGCCTTCGGAGCGTGCCGGATCGAGCAGCCGGTCGGTCCGCCGTTCGGCGATCGCACCAACCTCGGCAGCCGCGATCGCGAGGAAGTCGCACGCGAAGGCGAGCGGCGCACCGTGAAAGTTGCCGCATGACTCCACGCGCCCGTCGGGCAGGATCATCGGGTTGTCGATCGCCGAGCGCAGCTCGTTCGCCGCCACTCGCTCGGCGTGTTCGAGCGTGTCGCGCGCTGCCCCCAGGACCTGCGGGGCACAGCGCAGCGAATAGGCGTCCTGGACGCGCGGGTCGCCCTCACGATGGCTGGCGACGATCGCCGATCCGGCCAGCAGCGCGCGAAGGTTGGCCGCGCTTGCCATCTGCCCGGGCTGCGGGCGCAGCGCCACCAGGTCGGCCGCAAACGCGCGATCGGTGCCGAGCAGCGCCTCGACCGACATCGCGGCGCTCACGTCGGCGAGCCTCAGCAGGCGCCTGAGGTCGTGCGTCGCAAGGACCAGCATCGCGAGCATTCCGTCCGTGCCGTTGATCAGCGCGAGCCCTTCCTTCGCGCCCAGCGTGAGCGGCTCGATCCCAGCCTGCGCGAGCGCGGCCGCGGCCGGCATCTCCGTGCCGTCGCGGCTGCAGGCCGCTCCCTCCCCGGTCAGCGCCAGCGCACAGTGGGCGAGCGGCGCGAGGTCGCCGCTCGCACCGACCGACCCGTACTCGGGGACGACGGGGGTGATGCCGGCGTTGAGCACGGCAAGCATCGTCTCCGCGACCGCCGGCCGCGCGCCGGAATACCCCATCGACAGCGAGCGGACGCGCAGCAGCATCATCGCGCGCACCGTTTCGCGTCTCGATCGGGTCGCCCAGGCCGGCGGCGTGTGAGCGGACCAGCGCTTTCTGCAACTGCCCACGGCGCGGCGCCGGAATCGGCACCGTGGCGAGCGAGCCAAAGCCTGTTGTGACCCCGTACACCGGCTCGGCGGCCGCGGCGTGGCGAGCCGTCACAAGGGCGCTGCGCTCCATCGCCCGACGGGCGTCTGCAGCGAGCGAGACCTTGGCGTCGCGTCTCGCCACCGCGATCACCTCGTCCGGACGCAGGTCCGGTCCCACTTCGATCACTGGCTCAGCCAGTCGTGCTGTGCGGCGTCCATGGTGTTCGGCGAGTATGCATCCTGCGTCGCTCGAGTGCGACGCGCGGAGCCAGGTGCGGCTGGGACGAGCGTCACGGACGGTCCCGGGCTCGCCTCAGCGATCGCTCGCGTGGTGAAGCGGGCGTAAGGTAGCGCTGATGCGCGAGGACGGTCTCGAGCGAGAGCTGTTCACCGTGGGTGAGCGTCTCTTCGACGCGTGTTCAGGACCCGCTCGCGGGTCGCTGTCGTGGCTCGACGACCGCGCGATGGAGCGGGCCTCGCGCGACCGCGAGTTGAGAACGGCGCTGTTTCGCTTCGTCGATGTCGCGCCGGCGTGTCGGTCGCTCGACGACCTCGCCCAGCATCTGACGAGCTTTGTCGGCGAGGTCGACGAGGTCCCTCCGCCGCTCGCGGCGGCAATGCGCGTCGCGCACACGCGAGCGGGTCGCGCAATGCTCGGCAGGGCCGCCGCAGCCGGCGTGCGCCACATGGCCCATCGTTTCATCGTGGGAGCCACGCCAAGGGACGCCGAGCCGGCGTTGCGCGAGCTGTGGGAGCGCTCGGTCGCTTCGTCGGTCGACCTTCTCGGCGAGGCCACCCTGACGCGTGACGAGGCGGACCGGTACGCCGACCGCTGTCATGACGCGCTTGTGCAGCTCACCGCGTTCTACGCCGGCCTGCCCGCGCGCCCACGGCTGGAGGCCGACTCGGCCGGGGTGCTGCCGAGAGCCAACCTCTCGGTCAAGATCTCGGCGCTGACGCCCCTGTTGCGCTCCCAGGCGCCCGCGCGCGGCCGCCGCGATGCCGCCGAGCGACTGCGCCCGCTGCTCCGGCGAGCGCACGCGCTCGGAGCCCATCTGCACATCGACATGGAGTCAATGGACTCGTCTCACGCGGTGCTCGAACTCGTGCTCGACGTGCTCAGTGAGGACGAGTTCGCGCCCGGCCCGTCGGCGGGCATGGTGCTTCAGGCCTACCTCCGCGACTCGAGCGACATGCTCGAGCGAGTACTGGGCTGGTCCGGGGAGCACGAGCGCGCAAGCCCGCTCACCGTGCGCCTGGTCAAGGGCGCCTATTGGGACCACGAGATCGTCCAGGCGCGCCAGCACGGTTGGCGCGCGCCCGTGTTCGAGCAGAAGGAGGACTCCGATCGCAACTTCGAGCGGCTCACGCGCCGGCTGCTGGAGGCCCGTCCCGCCGTGCGCGTGGCGATCGCCTCGCACAACCTGCGCTCCGTCGCGCACGCGATCGCCTGCGACCGCCTGCTGGGCGGTGACGGGTCGGATCTCGAACTCCAGGTCCTGCGAGGCCTTGGCGACGAGCTGCAGGACGCGCTGTCGGCGGAAGGGCATCGCGTCCGCACGTACTGCCCGGTCGGCGACCTCGTGGCCGGCATGGGCTACCTCGTGCGCCGCCTGCTGGAGAACACGGCGAACGAGTCCTTCATCAGCCAGCAGGCCCGTGGAGCTCCGCTGAGCGAGCTGCTGCAAGCGCCATGACCGAGCTGCCGCCATTCGCCAACGAGCCCGCGCTCGAGCTGCGCCGCGGATCCGAGCGCGCGGCGTTGCTCGACGCGCTGGGCGCGCTCGATGCCGCGGGACCGTTGCGCGCCCCGGTATGGGTCGGCGAGAACCGCCGAGACGGCGAGCAGCTCGTGTCCACGAGCCCCGCCGATCCCCTGCGCGTCGTGGCGCTGGCCGCCGTGGCCCGCGAGGACGAGATCGACGCCGCGCTCGACGCCGCCGAGCACGGCGCCGGTGCGTGGCGCACGAGCACCGCCGTCGAGCGGGCGCGCGTCCTCCGAGGCGCTGCCGGAATCCTGCGTGCGCGTCGACGGACACTCGCGGCGCTCGAGCTGCGCGAGTGCGCCAAGCCCTGGGATCAGGCGGACGCGGACGTGTGTGAGGCGATCGACTTCCTCGAGTACTACGCCCGCCAGGCGATCGAGTTGGAGGCCGGGCGTCCGCTTGCGCAGGTCCCCGGCGAGCACAACGAGATGCGCTACGTCCCGTGCGGCGTGGTGGCGGTGATCGCGCCCTGGAACTTCCCGCTCGCGATCCCCACCGGCATGGTTGCGGCCGCGCTGGCCACCGGCAACCCGGTGGTGCTCAAGCCGGCCGAGCAGGCACCGGGTTGCGCGGCCGAGCTCGTCGCCGCCCTGCGCGCCGCGGGGGTGCCGCCCGCGGCCCTCGGCCTGCTCCCCGGGCCCGGCGAGGTCGGTCGCGCGCTCGCCACGGACCGGCGCGTGCGCCTCATCGCCTTCACCGGTTCGGCGGCCGTCGGGCGCGAGATCCTGCGCGAGGCCGCCGAGACCTACGACGGACAGACCCACCTCAAGCGCGTCGTGGCCGAGATGGGTGGCAAGAACTGCATCATCGTCGACTCCGACGCCGACCTCGACGACGCTGTCCCGGCGATCGTCGCCTCGGCGTTCAGCTACGCCGGCCAGAAGTGCTCGGCCTGCGCGCGGGTGCTGGCCCACGACCGCATCGCCGACGCCCTGTACGAACGCCTGGCCGGCGCCGTCGCCCTGCTCCAGGTCGGTGCTCCCGAGGACTTCGCGAGCGACGTCCCGCCGCTGATCGAGCGCGAGGCGCAGGAGCGGGTCGACGCGTACGTCGCAGCCTGTGCCCGCGACGGGTGCATCATCGCGCGTGCGGAGTGCGCGCTGCCCCAGAGCGGCTGGTACTGCTCGCCCACGCTGGCGGGCGACCTACCGCCCGACGCGCCGGTGCTCACGGAGGAGGTGTTCGGGCCATTGCTGACCATCGAGCGCGTGGACTCCGTCGAGACGGCGTGCGACGTGGTCGATAGCCTGCCGTTCGCGCTGACCGGTGGGCTCTTCTCGCGCAACCCTCACGTCGTCGAGCAGGTCGCGCGCCGGTCGCCTGTCGGCAACCTCTACATCAACCGCGAGATCACCGGCGCAATGGTCGGCCGCCAGCCGTTCGGCGGCACGCGCCTCTCCGGAACCGGCACGAAGGCCGGCGGCCCCGACTACCTGATGCACTTCGTCGAGCCGCGCGTGGTCAGCGAGAACACCGTCCGCCACGGGCTCGTCGTGTGAACGGTCCCGCCGCCGCGGCGGGACCGTCAGGGCTCGTCGGCCGGCTCGTGCGGTGGTCCGCTAACACACCGGCACACCGGCACAGCGTTGCGAGTCCGTCCGGCACGTTGAGCCAGACCGAGTTCGACGGGAGAGCCGAGCCGGACTCCTCCATTCATGGCGAGCGCGTCTGACATATCGCTACTACGACACTCACCACGCAGGGTCCGGTGCTTCAACGATTATGTGGCCAGTCCCTCCCAACCCACCAAGCCCGAGCCGAGCAATGAGTTCACCATCAGGTCATTGGGTAGGTCACAGTAAGTGACACCAACACCTTCCACGTAGTTTGCGCTCGCAGAGGGGAGTCTTCCCATGCGGTGCACGCCTTCACGTGCTCTGATCCGTAAAGCCATTCGATGCTCGATCGAGTCGGGAGGCCGCATGCGGTCGAAGTACAACGCCCCGTCTTATTACGTGTCGACCTAGGATGTAGACGAGAGCGTACGTGGCTATGCGTTGTCGCCTGTTATTTAGCAAGCGCGACGAAAGGAATATCGTGCACAGACTGCAAACCGCAGCCATTGCCGTGATCGTGACGTTAGCTGTTGGTGCGACTGCTGCGGGAGCCGCGTCGTTGCTCACTGGCTCACAAATCGCGAAGCACACGATTACCCAAGCCAATCTAGCAACCGGCCTTATGACCAGAATCAATCAGGAGGGCGTAACCGGCTCGATTGGCCCAGCGGGTCCGCAGGGCATCCAGGGCCTTTCGGGTCCGCAGGGGCAGCAGGGCCCGCAAGGGCAGCAGGGACCTCCGGGCGCCACCAGCGGCATCATCGGCCCAGCAGGACCAGCAGGCCCAGCGGGTCCGCAGGGGCAGCAAGGGCCGCAGGGCAACCAGGGTCCGGCCGGAGTGTTCGATCTCTCCAACATCAACTACGTGAACGGCAGCTCGACGTACTTCTCGGGTAGCGGTTCCGGCTCGGTTGATGCGGTCTGCGCGAAGGGTCAACAGGTGATCGGCGGTGGGTACTCCGCGGGTTATGAGGTATCGGTCGAAGATGACTACGCCACGTCCCCGACGACCTGGAGCGTGGATATCTACGATCCGAACCCCTACGGCGGATATGTCCAGGCGTACGCGATCTGCGTTAGCTAGTACGGACCCAACACAGCACAATCGAAGGGGGCGGGAGGGACCCCGCCCCCTTCGCTGCGCCCGAGCGCCGAAGTGTGACCCCGGGATGAAGTCGCCCATATGGCTCCGACCCATCGGACTGACGAGCCCGGCAGCTGGCGGGCTCGTCACATGTCGTGACCATACGCGGACCTCCGGTGACCCGCGCGGTGACCCCCTATTGACTTTCTACGACAGCTACCCGCAGCCGGTGTTGTTGCCGCAGCTCGAGCAGGTGTAGCAGGACCCGGTGCGCTGCATCATGCCGCCGCACTGGGTGCACGCCGGGCCGAGGTCGAGGCCGCGCAGCTTCGCCGGAACGACCGGTGGGGAGTCGGTGAACGCCGTGCTCGGCGCCGCCGCGCCGCCGCCGTTGGTCGGCGCCGGGGCGGTCTCCAGGGCGTTGGCCGGCAGCGAGGTGTCCGAGGAGTGCACCGAGGTCACGACGTCCTGGGCGGCGTGGCGCGCGCGCACCGCCGGGGTCAGGATGCCGAGCTCCTCCTGGGCGTCGGTGTCGAGGAAGCGCGAGGCGAGCCAGCGCATGATGTAGTCGGGCATCGACTTGGCGAAGGGGATCTCCGGGTTGGTCGTGATGCCCTCGGGCTCGAAGCGCATGTAGCTGAACTTCTGCACGAGCGTCTCGAGCGGCACGCCGTACTGCAGCGCGATCGAGATCGCGGTCGCGAACGCGTTCATCATGCCGCGCAGGGTCGAGCCCTCCTTGCCGATATCGGTGAGGAAGATCTCGCCGACCGTGCCGTCCTCGTACATGCCGGCGGTGATGTAGCCCTCGTGCCCGCCGAGCGAGAACTTGTGGGTGATCGAGTTGCGCTCGCGGGGCATCCGGTGACGCTTCGGCCCGGCCTTGGCGACGGCCTCGGCGATCCGCGCCTCGATCTCGGCCTCGGAGGCGGGCTTCGCGGCGTCCTGGGCGTCGGTGCGCAGCGCCTGCGCGGTCTTGGAGCCGTCGCGGTAGATCGCCAGCGCCTTGATGCCGAGCCGCCACGCCTGGGTGTAGGCGTCGGCGATGTCCTCGACGGTCGCGCTGGCGGGCAGGTTGACGGTCTTCGAGATCGCGCCGGAGATGAACGGCTGGACGGCGCCCATCATCTCGATGTGCCCCATGTGGGAGATCGCGCGCTCGCCGACGGCGACGTCGAACACCGGCAGGTGCTCCTCGCGCAGCTCGGGCGCGCCGACGATCGTTGAGTGCTCGTTGACGTGGGCGAGGATCTGCTCGATCTGCTCGTCGGAGTACCCGAGCGTCTGCAGCGCGAGCGGCACGGTGCGGTTGACGATCGTCATCTGCCCGCCGCCGACCAGTTCCTTGAACTTGACCAGCGAGAAGTCCGGCTCGACGCCGGTGGTGTCGCAATCCATCAAAAACGAGATGGTCCCCGTAGGCGCGAGGGTACTGGCCTGTGCGTTGCGGTAACCATGGATTTCGCCCAGCGCGACCGCCTCGTCCCACGCGCCGCGCGCCGCGGTGAGCAGCTCGCTGTCGCGCAGTTCGTCGTCGGCGATCGCGTAGCTGGCGTCGCGG
The DNA here is from genome assembly GCA_963833765.1 of uncultured Solirubrobacterales bacterium. GTDB lineage: Bacteria > Actinomycetota > Thermoleophilia > Solirubrobacterales > Solirubrobacteraceae > Palsa-513. The sequence continues at coordinate 166,396 of CAWHZJ010000005.1, forward strand.
TGCATCCGCATCACGGCGTTGTGCGGATCGCGGTTCTCGGCGTAGCGCTCGTAGGGTCCGAGCACCGCGGCGACACGCGCCGACTGGGCGTAGGCGCGGCCGGTCATCAGCGCCGTGATCGCGGCGGCGGTGGCGCGACCCTCGGCCGAGTCGTAGGGCATGCCGTCGGCCATCAGGTAGGCGCCGAGGTTTGCGTAGCCGAGGCCGAGCTGGCGGAACGCGCGCGCGTTGACGCCGATCTCCTCGGTCGGGTAGCTCGACGGCCCGACGACGATCTCCTGGGCGAGCAGCACGATGTCGACCGCGTGCTCGAAGGCCGGAACGTCGAAGCTGCCGTCGGCGCGGCGGAAGCGCATCAGGTTCAGCGACGCCAGGTTGCACGCCGAGTCGTCGACGTGCATGTATTCGGAGCAGGGGTTGGACGCGTTGATCCGGCCGCTCACCGGGCTCGTGTGCCAGCGGTTGATCGTCGTGTCGTACTGCACCCCCGGGTCGGCGCAGCGCCACGCCGCCTCCGCGATGTCGCGCATCAGCTCACGCGCGGGAATCGGATCGCCGACCGGCTCGCCGGTCGCGCGGGCGAGCAGCCGCCACTCGCCGTCGTCCGCGACGGCGCGCATGAACTCGTCGGTGACGCGCACCGAGTTGTTGGCGTTCTGGTACTGGATCGACTGGAAGCCCTCACCGTCGATCGACATGTCGAAGCCGGCGTCGCGCAGCGCGGCGGCCTTCTCCTCCTCGCGGGCCTTGCACCAGATGAAGTCGCGGATGTCGGGGTGGTCGATGTCGAGCACGACCATCTTCGCCGCCCGCCGCGTCTTGCCGCCGGACTTGATCGTGCCGGCCCAGGCGTCGGCGCCGCGCATGAAGGAGACCGGACCCGAGGCGGTGCCGCCCTTCGACAGCGGCTCCATCGAGCCGCGGATGTTCGACAGGTTGATGCCCGAGCCGGAGCCGCCGAGGAAGATCGTGCCCTCCTTGGTGTTCCAGTCGAGGATCGACTCCATCGTGTCCTTCACCGAGAGGATGAAGCAGGCCGAGCACTGCGGGCTCGCCTCGAAGCCGACGTTGAACCAGACCGGGGAGTTGAACGCAGCGAGCTGGTGCAGCAGGATGAAGGTCAGCTCGGCCTCGAAGGTGTCGCCGTCCGCATCCGAGGCGAAGTAGCCGCGCGCGCGGCCCCAGTCGGCGATCGTGCCGGCGACGCGGCCGATCATCTGCTTGACCGAGCGCTCGCGCTCGGGCGAGGACAGCTGGCCGCGGAAATACTTCTGCGCGACGATGTTGGTCGCGTTCTGCGACCACGAGGCCGGGAACTCGACGTCGCGCTGCTCGAATGCGACGTGGTCACCGTGGCCGATCCGTGCATCGCGGAGCTCCCACTCGACGGTGTCGAACGGGTGGACGTCGGGCGTCGTGAACAGGCGGCGCAGGGTCAGCGCGTCGCCGGCGGTCGTTGTCTCGGTGGTGCGTGCTTCCATGGTGATTCCCTCTCTGCGTCGCGTCGTCGACGCCCTGGCGAAGTGTTCGGTTGGGCCGACGATCATCCGCCCCGGGTCGGACGGAAGGAAAAGCAGGAGAGGACCAGGAATTTTACTCCCCGCGGGGTCTCGGCGCAGCCCAAACGAGCTGCACGATCGCGTGCAAATCGGGCCGCCGAGCGCTCCGCCGGCGGCGATCTCGGCGCGCCGATCAGCGCCCGAGCCGCAGCCAGTCGCCGAACTCGGCGAGCACGCCGGCGGCGCGGTGGCGCGCCTCGGCGAGGGCGTGGCGCGTCTGCGCGAGCCAGGCTGGATCGAGCCCGAGCAGGTTCAGCATGACGACGCTCAGCGCGGCGAGCGCGAGCAGTGCGAGCAGGACTGCGAAGGCGATCACCACGCGGGCATCGTAGCTGCGCCGCGACGAACCCCCGCGCCGCGAGATCGCCGGCCTGCCCGACGTCCCTACAGCAGGTCTGCGAGCTCCTCGAGCGCGGCGGCCAGGAGCTCCGCCGGCGTGCGCGTCGCGTCGAGCGTGCGGATCCGGTCCGGCTCGGCGGCGGCGAGCTGCGCGTAGGCCGCGGCGATGCTCGCGAAGAACTCGTCGGTCTCGCGTTCGAGCCGGTCCGGGTGCTCGTCGCGCCCGCCGCGCCGCGCCCGCCCGCCGGCCGGGTCGATCGCCAGCAGCAGCGTGCGGTCGGCAGCCAGGCCGGCGGTCGCGAAGCCGTTGATCGCGCGGACCGCCTCGACGCCGAGCTCGCGCCCCGCCCCCTGGTAGGCCAGCGAGGAGTCGACGTAGCGGTCGAGCAGCACCCACCGCCCGCCCGCCAGCGCCGGCGCGACGCGCGCCGCGACCAGCTGCGCGCGCGACGCGGCATAGAGCAGCGCCTCGGCGCGGTCGCCGATCTCGAGCTCGGGATCCTTGACCAGCGCGCGGATCCGCTCGGCGAGCGCGACGCCGCCTGGCTCCCGCAGCAGGACCGCGTCGATGCCGCGCGCGCTGAGCGCCTCGTGCAGCGCGCCGGCGAGCGTCGTCTTGCCGGCGCCGTCGATGCCCTCGATCGTGATCAGCCGGGCGGGCACGATCGGGACGGTAGTCGATGCGGCGTTAGGCTCAGCGGATGAGCGCGCTTCCGGGCATCGACGAGCATCCGCACGCGCGGGCACTGCTGCTCCCGGCGCTGCCGCCCGGCGCCGCCTCGCACGCGTATCTGTTCCACGGCCCGGCCGGCGCCGGCAAGCGCGCGGTCGCTCGGGCGTTCGCGGCTGCCCTGCTGGCCGACGGCGCCGCCGACCCCGGCGAGGCGGCGGAGCGGGTGCTGCGCGGATCGCACCCGGACCTGACGTGGGTGACGCCGAGCGGCGCGTCGGAGATGCTGGTCGCCGACATCGACGAGCCGGTGGTGGCGGCCGCGACGCGCACGCCGTTCGAGTCGCGCCGCCGCGTGTTCGTGATCGAGCGCGCCGAGACGATGCACGACGCGACCGCGAACCGGCTGCTCAAGACGCTCGAGGAGCCCGCCCGCTTCGTCCACCTGATCCTGCTCAGCTCGCGACCCGGCGAGGTGCTGCCGACGGTCTCCTCGCGCTGCCAGCACGTTCGCTTCGAGGCGCCGAGCGCGGGGCGGCTGGCCGCGCGCCTCGAGGAGGCGGGCGTGGCGCCGGCCGTCGCGGCGGCCTGCGGGCGCCTCGCCCTCGGCGACGGCGAGCGCGCGATGGCGCTCGCACTGGGCGACGGGCCCGCGCTGCGCGACGGCGCGCAGGCGTTCGCCGTCGGCGCGCTGCGCGGCGAGCTCGAGGAGCGCCCGTGGATGGCGCTGCTCGAGCTCGCCCAGCGCGCCGGCGAGCACTCGGCGAGCGAGCTCGAGGCACGCCACCGAGACGAGCTCGAGTTCGTCGCGCGCTCCGAGCGCTCGCGCCACGAGCGCGAGCACTCCGAGCGCGTCAAGCGGGCGCAGCGGCGCAGCTCGGCGGCCACGCTCGACACCGGCCTGGGCCTGGTCGAGCTGTGGTATCGCGACGCGAGCATGATCGTCGAGGGAGCACGCGAGCTGGTGCACGCCACCGATCGACTGGCGGAGCTCGAGGCGACCGCCGAGGGGCGTTCGCCGCGCACGCTGCACAGGGCCCTCGAGCTCGTCGTCGACACCCGCGAGCGGCTCGCGCTGAACGTCACCGAGGAGCTGGCGCTCGAGGCGCTGGCCTATCGCCTGGCGGCCCTGGGCGCGAGCCGCGCCGGCCAGGATGCCGCGTAGAGTGCCGTGCGCCCGGCCCGGCGGCGCCCGATCGCTGCCGCCGCGACTTCACAGCTCCAGCGAAAGGATCGATCGATGCCCGCTTACGTCGTCGCCTGGGTCAGCGTCACCGACCCCGACTCGATGGGTCGCTATGGCGCCGAGGTCTTCGCGGTCACCGAGCGCTACGGCGGCCGCTACCTGTTCAGCGGCCCGGGCGCCGAGGGCCTCGAGGGCGACTGGCAGGCCGACGGAATGGCGATCATCGAGTTCCCGACGCACGAGGACGCGCGCCGCTGGTACGACTCGCCGGAGTACGCCCCGCTGCGCGCGCTGCGCCAGGCGGCCGGGCCGACGTCGCTGCTGATGACCCCCGACACCGCCCCCGCCGGCTGACCATCGTAGCGCCGGAGCGCGAGGCGCCCAGCCGGCCGCTCGGTCGGGCGCCCGTTCCGCCACCCCAGCTGCTGCTGATCGTCGGCGCGCTCTCGCAGTACGCCGGCGCCGGGGCCGCTGTGCTGCTCTTTCACGCGGTGGAGCCGTCGGCGTTGGCGTGGCTGCGCTCGCTCTTCGCCGCGGTCGTGCTGTGTGCGTGGCGCCGCCCGTGGCAGTCGACGTGGACGCGACGGCGGTTCGCCAACGCCGCCGCGTTCGGAATCACGATCGCGCTCGTCAACGTCGCGTTCTACCTCGCGATCGCCCACATCGCCCTGGGCACGGCCGTGGCGATCGAGTTCGTCGGACCGGTGGCAGTGGCCGCGATCGGATCCCGCCGCCGGCGCGACGTCGCCGGCCTCGTGATCCTGCTCGTGGGCGTCGGGCTGCTGACCGGGGTCCACCTCTCGGGCAACGCGGTCGGCGTCGCCTGGGCGCTCGCGGCGGGCGTCGGCTGGGCCGGCTACATCGTCTTCGGCCACCGGCTCGCCCTGGCGGCGGATCTGCGCCCGCAGGACGGCCTCGCCGCCGGGCTCGCGACCGGTGCGATCGTGCTCGCGCCGCTGTTTGCCTGGCGCACGGGACAGGTGTTCACGAATGTCGACGTGCTCGCCCGTGCCGTGATCGTCGCCGTCAGCTCGACCGTCGTGCCCTACTCGCTCGAGCAGCTCGCGATGCGCCGTCTCACGCGCCCCCGCTTCGCCGTGATGCTCGCGTTGCTGCCGGCGACCGCGACGCTGATGGGCGTCGTCGTGCTCGGACAGCTCCCCTCGGTGGCCGACGCCACCGGCATCGCGCTGGTGATCGGAGCGATCTGGCTGACGGCATAACCGCGCTCGCCGGCGGCGGTGCCCGGCACGTCGCCCCTTAGTCAACTCTTCACCGGCCTTCAACGTTTTCTCAGTCGCCGACTCGAGACTCCCCGCGAGCAATCGACAGGAGTCCCGATGACCGAGTCCCAGGCCCCCTTCAGACGCATCGCCGTCTTCGGCGCGATCGCCGCGGAGCAGCCCCCGCTGGCCCTGCCGGCGGACATGCAAACGCTCTCCCCGGCGGCGCGCGCGGTGCTGGAGCGCGTGCTGGCGTCGATCGCGTCGAGCGCATCCGCGATCGCCCAGCCGATTCTCGACCGCGCGGTCGAGGAGGGGACGATCACGCGGGCCGAGCGCCACGCGCTGCTGGGCGAGCTGAGCGCGCCGCGCGATCCCGACGACGCACCCGACGACGGCGCCGCTCCGGCGCCGAGCCTCGGCGCACGCCGGGTGCTGCGCGAGGCGCTCGCCGCGATCCGCCGTGCCGCGCCCGGGATCGCGAAGCCGATCCTCGACGAGGCCGTCGACGCCGAGCGGCTCACTGCGGCGCAGGAGAAGCGGATCCTCGAGCGGCTGCGGATCAGCCCGGCGCAGGCCCTGCGGCGCTCACCCGGCGCCCACCTCGCCGGCGGCGTATCCTGAGCAGATGAGCTTTCTCGCCGATCTGTTCAAGGACAAGACACGGATGGTCGCGGCCGACCGGGCGCTCCCGGGCCGCGCCAGCGAGTTGGCGGTGCCCGAGCGCCACTTCGTCCTCGGCACGCCGCTGCGCCCGCCGTTTCCCGCCGGCCTGCAGACGGCGGTCGTCGGCATGGGCTGCTTCTGGGGCGCCGAGCGCGTCTTCTGGCAGGCCCCGGGCGTCTACACGACGGCGGTCGGCTACGCCGGCGGGTTCACGCCGAACCCGACCTACGAGGAGGTCTGCTCGGCCTCGACCGGCCACACCGAGGCGGTGCTCGTCGTGTTCGATCCGGCGCAGACCAGCTACGAGGAGATCCTGCGCCTGTTCTGGGAGGGCCACGACCCGACCCAGGGGATGCGCCAGGGCAACGACGTCGGCACGCAGTACCGCTCAGCGATCTACTTCCACGACGCCGAGCAGCAGGCGATTGCCGAGCGTACCCGCGACGCCTACGCCGCGGTGCTGCGCGCCAGCGGTCACGGCGAGATCACGACCGAGATCGCGGCCGCCGGCCCGTTCTACTACGCCGAGGAGTACCACCAGCAGTACCTGGCCAAGAATCCGGGCGGCTACTGCGGCCTCGGCGGCACCGGCGTCAGCTGCCCGATCGGCGTCGGCAGCTCGATCAGCAACGGCGAGGCCGTCGACGAGTCGATCTCCGCGTCTGCTGGCAGCACCGGCCACCGGGCGTAGCCCCGAGCTCCAGCACGTGGTGCCCGATGCCGGGCGGTCCGTGGACCGGACCTGCCTGCGACGGCCCGCGTGACGCGGCGAGCGGGCCGCGCAGTTGTCACTCGGCGTCGGTGCTGACACCGGTCCTCGATCTGCTCGACGTGTGCGCTCGAGCGAGGCCCCCGCTCCGGTCTAGTTGCCGCTGAGCTGCTCGCCGCGCTGACTGGTGGTGGTGCTCGTCGATGACGCCGTCCTGCCAGCCACGGCGGATCGGCGGGTGCCGCGCCTCCGAGCCGTCCTCTGTTTCGACGCGGGGGTACGGGGTATCTGCCGCTTCAGCAATGACAGAGGCGGCGAGGGAGGAACTGTGAGCTATCACCCATCGACACAGGCTGTGGCTGCAAGGGCGCGTGCGGGGGGCGAGCGTGCAACACGCAGCCCGGGGTTTGAGGCTTTGGCGCGTGCGGGTTTCGCCGCGCGTGCGGCGATTTACGGGATCATCGGGATCCTGGCCGTGGAGCTTGCGCTCGGCGTGGGTGGGCGCACCACCAATCAGAAGGGCGCGCTGCAACTGATCGCCGCGCAGGCGTTCGGGCAGGTCCTCCTCACGCTTGTCGCGATCGCCCTGGCGGGGTACGCCCTGTGGCGGTTCAGCCACGCGCTCTTGGGTCATGGTCCGGAGTCAAGAGACAGCACCTTCGATCGCGTTGCGGCGTTCGGGAGCGGAGTCGTCTACGCGATGATCTGCGCCCTCGCGGTCGAGATCCTGCTGGGCTCGGGCGGCAGTGCGAGCAACACGCAGAAGGCGACGGCCGGCGTGCTCGGCTGGCCGGCCGGCACGTGGATTGTGGGCATTGCCGGCGTCGGGCTGATCGGGGTCGGCCTGTATCAGGGCTACCGTGCGATCTCCCACGATTTCCTGAAGGATTCGAAGACCGAGGCGATGAGGCCCGCCATACGAACCTGGGTCACCTGGATCGGGACCGTCGGATATCTCGCTCGGATGGTCGTGTTCGGGCTGATCGGCGTCTTTCTGATCGCCGCCGCGGCGGACTACAACCCGCAGAAGGCGGTTGGACTCGACGGCGCGCTGGCCAAGCTCGCGCACCAGGCCTACGGGCCGGTGCTGCTGGGCGTGGTCGCGGCCGGGTTGATTGCGTTCGCGCTCTACTCGCTGAGCGATGCGCGCTACCGCCGCATCTGAGGGTCGCTCCAGATCTGGGGACCGCGACCGAGTTCCGGGCACCGAGGCGCGAAGATGGTGGCCAGCCTCACCGCTCAGCTGACGAGCTGGATCGCCGCGAACGGCGTGCCCGCCGTGTGCGTACTGATGGCGATCGATGCGCTGTTGCCGATCGGTGGTGAGCTCGTGATGCTCTATGCCGGCGTGATCGCGGCGGGGGTCGTTCGGTCGGGTCACCCGACCCTCTTCGGGGCCACCCTCAGCCATGGAGTCGAGATCTATGTGGTTCTGTCAGTCTCGGGTGCGCTCGGATCGCTCCTCGGCTCGCTGGTCGGTTGGTGGATCGGCCGGCGCGGAGGCCGGTCGCTGATCGAGCGTCATGGGCGGTGGCTGCACGTCACGCCGGCGAGATTTGCCAGGGCAGAGCGCTGGTTCAAGCGGTACGGCATGCTCACGATTCTTGTCGGGCGGTTGACGCCGCTCGCACGGTCGTTCATCTCGATCCCGGCAGGCGTGCTCGGGGCCAGGCTCGTCCCGTTCGTCGCGCTGACCCTACTCGCGTCGCTGATCTGGGCGTTCGGCTTCGCCGCTGCCGGATGGGCGCTCGGCGGAGCATGGCATTCCTTCGACGGCTCGTTCCGTTACGTCGATTATGTCGCGCTCGCGGCGCTCGTCGTGCTGGCGGCCACGCTCTTCCTCCGCGCCCGGACCCATCGAACGTGAGCCGCACGGTGGATCGGGTGCGGTCTCTGGGCGGAGCCGACGAGCCGTCGCTGTTTCGCGGTGCCTCGTTCGGCTTGTGGCGCGGAAACCGCCACCCGGATCGGCGGGAACGCGCAGCGGGTAATTGATGCGGAGGAGAACCCGGGCGGGTACTGCGGTCTCGGCGGCACCGGCGTCAGCTGCCCGATCGGCGTCGCCGCCGGCTGAGCCGTCTTTTTGTGGTGGCGCGGGCCGCGCGGCCGCGTCGATATCGAGAGCAGCGCGGTGCTCCGCCACGCTCCGGCGAGAAGCACCCGGGCGCGGCGCGCGCGTGCAGCCCGCGTCGAGTGCTCCTCTCAGGCAGTAATCTGGCCGCGGCCGCTCCTGCCCCGTGGGAGCGAGTGGCACACGGGACGTTTCGCAAGGTGTTACGGCTTATCCAGAGCGGCGTGGCGTGGCGTGGCTGTCGGCGCGCGTCCGTCCCGCGCGGCGTGTGCTCCTCCGCGGCCAGCCCGCGGTGAGCACTACAGCGGTCGCGCGGCGGCGGAAATGGCCGGTCGGCGTCGTCCGCTGGGCGGCCGCCGATCCGCGCGCTGGCTGGATCGCGCTCGCGGTGGTGCTGGCTTTCGGCGTCGCCCAGAACGCGGTCAGGTTCCACGACTACCGCCTCGGCTTGCTGGGCGACGATTACGGCTTCCTGCTCGCGCGGCCGGGGCTCAGCGTCCACTCGCTGCTCGCGCCGTATAACGAGCATCTCTCCGCTGTCGCCGTGCTCGCGTATCGGGCGCTCTTCGCGCTCGTCGGCATCAGCACGGCCGTGCCGTACATCGCGCTGCTGTTCCTCACGATGTCGGCGTGCGCGGCGCTCGTGTACGCCTACGGCCGGCGAGCGCTCGGGCCGTGGGTCGCGCTGGGTCCGCCGCTCGTGCTCGTCACGCTCGGACCGGCCGCCGAGGGCCTGCTGTGGCCGGCGGTGTCGAGTGTCTGGGCGGCGGTCGCGTTCTGGCTGGGGGGCATGCTCCTCGTGGAGCGAGACCGTCCGCTCAGCGACGCGCTGGGCTGCGTGCTGTTCACGCTCGGCATCGGCTGCTTCTCGATCGTGCTCGCGCTGCTCCCGGCGTCGGCGCTCGCGCTGGTGCTTTGGTCGGGCTGGCGGCGGGCGCTGCGGCGCGCGTGGACGGTGGGGGTCCCCGCAGGCCTGTGGGTCGCATGGTGGGTGGCTTACCAACCGCAGAGTGGCCACAACATCGCGCAGATGCCTGACTACGTGGTCGACTCGTTCGTGGCCACGGTCACCGCCGTCTCCGGCGTCGGTTCGAGCTCGGTCGGGGCGCCGCTCGCGGGGGTGGTCCTCGCGCTCGCCGTCGCCCGCTGCGTGGCGCTTCGACGGGTGCCGCGGGACGCGCTCTACATGGGCTTGGGCCTGTTGACGGTGTGGGTCGCTCTCGGCGTGACCGCGAACGCCCTCGAGCCGGCGTCTGAAAGCCGCTACCAATTCCACAACGGCGTGCTGCTGATCGTCGCGCTCGCGCCGCTCGCGCCGCGCGTGCGCCCAACGCGTGGGCGCGCCGCGCTGCTCGCGGCGCTGCTCGCGGCGACCGTCGCCGTGATCGTCACGCTCAACATGGGCCGCTACGGCCCCTGGGAGACCACGTACGCGTATCAGGAGTCGATCGCGAACGCCGAGCTCGCTGCGCTCGAGGTCGCGCGGCCAGCGGTCGTCAATCCCGATGCCCTGGCGTTCGTGCGGTTCGAGCCGGGCCTGCTGTGGCCGTTCACGCCGCGCGCGTACTACGACGCGATCGACGCGCACGGTTCCCCGGTGCGCATCGGCGCCGACCTCGCACGCGCACCGGCACCCGCGCGCGCTCAGGCGGACGTCATCATCGCGCGCGTCGAGGGGATCGCCGTCGCCGCCTCACGCGCTCGCAGCGGGACCGCGCGCCCGCGCAGCGCCTCGGGTGAAGCGCCGCTGCAGCCGGCGGGCACCGGCTGCGCGCGGATCGCTGCCGGCGCCGCAACCTCGGGGTTCGCCGTGCTGGCGCCGCCCGGCGGCCTCCTCTTGCGGCCAGCGGCCGGCCCGCCGCTCGGCGTTGGCCTCGCACGCTTCGCCGACCCACCGGCGCCTGTGGCGCTCGAATCGGTGCTCGGCGCAAGCGAGGCCGCACTTCCGCTCAGGCGCGACGCGTCGACCGTCCCGTGGCGCGTGGTCCTGACCGCCGCGCAAGCCGTCACGGTCTGCTCGCTGGCATGACGCGCCGCCGGGCCCCGGCGGTCGAACTCGTCGACCCCGCCGGCTGAGCTGTCTCCCGGTGCTGTCGCCGCCCGCGTCGATATCGAGAGCAACGCGGTGCTCCGCCACGCTCCGGCGAGAACCACTAGGGTGCGGCGCCGATGGCGCACGACCCCAACCGCCCGGCGATCTCCGCAGTCGGCCTCGTCAAGAACTTCGGCAAGACGCGCGCGCTCGACGGTCTCGACCTCGAGGTCGCGACCGGCACCGTGTTCGGCCTGCTCGGACCGAACGGCGCCGGCAAGACGACGGCGGTGCGAATCTTCACGACGCTGCTCGAGCCCGACGGCGGGCACGCCGAGGTGGCGGGACTCGACTGCGTGCGGGATGCGCAACGGTTGCGCACCCAGATCGGGCTGGCCGGCCAGTACGCGGCGGTCGACGAGCTGCTGACCGGCCGCGAGAACCTCGAGATGGTGGCGCGCCTGTACCGCCTCTCGCGCGCCGACGCGCGCTCGCGCGCGCTGGAGCTGCTCGAGCAATTCGGCCTGTCGGAGGCGGCCAACCGCCTGGCGAAGACCTACTCGGGCGGCATGCGCCGTCGCCTCGACCTCGCGGCGTCGCTGATCGCGACACCGCCGGTGCTGTTCCTCGACGAGCCCACGACCGGGCTTGACCCGAGCGGCCGGCTCGCGATGTGGGAGCGCATCAGCAACCTTCGCGCCGGCGGCGTGACGCTGCTGCTGACCACCCAGTACCTCGAGGAGGCCGACTACCTCGCCGACCTGATCGCCGTCATCGAACACGGCCGCACGATCGCGCTCGGCACCGCCGACGAGCTCAAGCGCCAGGTCGGCGGCGAGCGGATCGAGCTGACGCTCGTCCGCGGGGCGGACATGGCGTTGGCCGCGCAGACGCTGCAGCACCATGTCGACGGCCCGGTCCGCGTGGACGAGGGAGCGCGCCATCTCGCGGGCGCGGCGGTGGACGGCGCTCGCCGCCTGGCCGCCGTCGTGCGCGACTTCGACGCCGCGGGGATCGGGCTCGACGACCTCGCCGTTCGCCGCCCGACGCTCGACGACGTCTTCCTGACGCTGACCGGGCACGCCGCCGAGGACCGAGAGGAGCAGGCGGCGTGAGCGCGCAGCCGCTCGGCGAAGGCCGAACGAGCGCGCCCGCCCACGGCTGGCTCTACTGGCAGGTCTCCGACGCGGTCGTCCTCACCGGGCGCGCGCTGCGCCACATCCCGCGCAACCCGGAGCTCCTGGTGTTCTCGACGATCCAGCCGGTGATGTTCGTGGTGCTCTTCCGCTACGTCCTCGGTGGCGCGATCAGACTGCCGCCGGGCGTCTCCTACGTCAACTACCTGATGGCCGGGGTGTTCGTGAACACCGTCGCGTTCGGCTCCTTCACGACCGGCGTCGGTCTGGCCGAGGACCTGCAGCGGGGCCTGATCGACCGCTTCCGCTCGCTGCCGATGTCGCGTGCGGCCGTGCTGATCGGGCGCACGCTGTCCGACCTCGTGCGCAACTTCTTCACCGGCGCCGTCATGTTCGCGGTCGGGCTGCTGGTCGGCTTCAACCCGCAGGGTGGCGCGCCCGAGATCGCCGCCGCGGTCGGCATGCTGCTGCTGCTGGGCTTCGCGTTCTCGTGGATCGGCGCGACGATCGGCCTGGCAGTGCGAAACGTCGAGGCCGTGCAGTCCGCCGGCCTGATCTGGCTGTTCCCCTTGATCTTCGCCTCGAGCGCGTTCGTGCCGACCACGACGATGCCGGCCGGGCTGCGCGCCTTCGCCAACGCACAGCCGATCACCAAGATCACCGATTCGGTGCGCGACTGGTTCCTCGGCACGCCGGTGCATTCGAACGGCTGGCTCGCGGTGGTCTGGTGCGTCGGGATCCTCATCGTCTTCGTGCCGCTTTCGGTCCGCGTCTACCGCCGCGCGGCCGCGAAGTCGTAGGCGAGGGGGGAGACCCCCCTGTGACCCCCCGGCCCGGCTTTGCCGGGCTGGGCCGGCGCGGCTTCTCAGCTGTGGTGCCCGGCCGGGATCAGCAGCGCGAGCGTCACGCCGAGTGCGGCGGCGAGCACGACCAGCACGAGGACGCGGCGCAGGTAGGGACGAAACTCTGGCGGGAGTGAGTTGAGCACGGTCGCGGGTGCGCGGTGCGAGCGCGCTTGCGGGATCATCCCAGGCCGCGCAATGCACCTGCTCTCGATTCGCATCCTCGCCGCGGCGCTCGTCACGCTCGCGCTCGCCGGCTGTGGCTCGAGCGCGCGCGGGCCGGTGCACGCCACGCTCGTGCTGGACTTCGTGCCGAACGCCGTGCACGCCGGCATCTACCGCGCGCTCGCCGCCGGCTACTACCGCAGCGCCGGGATCGACCTGCAGGTCGTCCCGCCGAGCTCGACCTCGACGACGCTCGAGCTGGTCGAAGCCGGCAAGGCCCAGTTCGGGCTGGCGGACGGGATCGACGTCGCCGAGCAGATCGCGATGGGCCGCGACGCGAAGGCGATCATGGCGGTCGTGCAGCGCCCGCTCGGCGCGCCGATCGCGCTCGCCAGCGAGCACCTGCGCTCGGCCGCGGACCTCGTCGGCAAGACGGTCGGGATCACCGGCGTGCCCTCCGATCGCGCGGCGCTCGACACGGTCGTCGCGCACGCCGGCGGCGATCCCGCGAAGGTCAAGCTCGTGACCGTCGGCTTCGACGGCGTCGCCTACCTCGAGGCCGGGAAGATCGCGGCGTTCACCGGCTACTGGCCCGATGACGGGGTCAGCCTGCAGGTCAGCGGCCATCCGATCACCGTCTTCAAGCTCGATTCCGGCGGCGGGCCGGCATACCCCGGGCTCGTCGCCTTCACGACGCGCTCGCTGATCGCCCGCGACCCCTCGCTCGTGCGGGCCTTCGTTCGCGCGACGGTGCACGGCTACGAGGACACGCTGCGCGACCCGCGGCGCAGCCTCGGCGAGCTGCTGGCTGCGAACCCGTCGATCGAGCCGAAGCTCGCGCGCGCGTCGCTCGCGGCATACCTGCCGATCTTCGATGCCGGCGGCGTCCCCGACGGGACGCTCGTGCCGTCGCGGATCGCGGCGCTGTCGAGCTGGCTCGTGGCCAACCACCTGACCGCCAGGCCGGTCAGCGTCGCGCGGTTCGGCACCAACGCGTTCCTGCCGTGAAGCTCGCCGCGTCGGGGCTGGCGAAGCAGTTTGGCGGCGTCGAGGCGCTCGCCGACGTCTCGATCGAGCTGGCCGAGGGCGAGTTCGTCTCGATCGTCGGGCCGAGCGGCTGCGGCAAGTCGACCCTGCTCGCGATGCTCGCGGGGCTGCTCGAGCCGACCGCGGGCCGGATCTCGCTCGACGGCAGCGAGCCGCGCGGCGGGCTGCTGGGGCGGATCGGCTACATGCCCCAGCGCGACCTGCTGATGGAGTGGCGCAGCACGCTCGCCAACGCGACGGTCGGACTGGAGCTGGCCGGCGTCGGACGCGCGGCGGCGCGCGAGCGCGCGCAGGCCGAGGTCGGGCGCTTCGGTCTCGCCGGCTTCGAGGACCGCCGGCCGTCGGCGCTCTCCGGCGGGATGCGCCAGCGCGCCGCGCTGCTGCGGACGTTTCTCGCGGGCCGCGACGTGCTGCTGCTGGATGAGCCGTTCGGAGCGCTTGACGCGCTGACTCGCGAGGCGATGCGCGAATGGCTGCTCGGGGTCTGGGAGACCGACCGCAAGACGATCCTGCTCGTCACCCACGACGTCGAGGAGGCGGTGTTCCTCTCCGACCGCGTGTATGTCATGTCGGGGCGCCCGGGGCGGATCCGGACCGCGGTCGCGGTGGCGTTGCCGCGCCCACGCACGCTCGAGCTGACCGCCACCGCGGAGTTCGCCGCGCTCAAGGACCGCCTGCTCACGCCGCTGCGCGAGCAGGCACGCGCGTCGCTGGGGGCCGCGTGAGCACGGCCGGCACCCGCCTGGCGCTGGCGCTCGGCGGGCGGGTCGAGCCGCGGCCGCGCGCCGGGCGCGAGCACCGCGGGATCGCCCGGCGCGTGCTGCCGCCATTGATCTTCGGTCTGCTGGTGCTCGCGCTGTGGCAGGGATACGTGGCGCTGTCGGGCGTCGGCGAGGCGATCGTCCCGTCGCCGGCCGAGGTCGGCCGCGCGCTGGTTCACGACCGCAGCGTGCTGCTCTCGAGCGCCGGGACCACGGTTGCCGAGATCCTGCTGGGCTACGCGGTGGCGATCGCCGTCGGCCTCGCGCTGGCGACCGCGGTGTCGAGCTCGCGGCTGCTCGAGCGCGCGGTCTATCCCTGGCTCGTCGTCTCGCAGATGATCCCGATCCCGGCGCTCGCGCCGGTCGTCGTGCTGTGGACCGGGTTCGACATCCGCCCGCGGCTGATCGTGATCGCGCTGGTCAGCTTCTTTCCGATCGTCGTCAACACGATCGACGGGCTGCGCGCGACCGACCCGGAGCTCGTCGGGCTGCTGCGCACGCTCGGGGCCGGGCGGCGCGAGATCTTTCGCATCGCCCGGCTGCCCAGCGCCCTGCCCTACGTCTTCTCGGGGCTGCGCGTCGCCGCCGCCTTCGCCGTGATCGGCGCGGTCTTTGCCGAGTGGGCGGGGACCTCCTCCGGCGGCCTCGGCTATCTGATCCTCAGCTACAGCGACCAGACGCTCACGGCGGACGTCTTCGCGGTCGTCGCCGTGCTCGCCGTGATCGGCGTGGCGCTGTTCGCCGCGGTGGGGCTCGTCGAGCGGCTCCTGGTCCCGTGGTGGGCGCTTGAGGAGTGAGCTGATCGCCGGCATCACGGTGGCCGGGGTTGGCGCCGTGGCCGCCGAGTGCAACCATTGACGCAGTGCTCCCCGTCGGGAGCTCGGCCGGCTCCCGACGGGAACGCCAATCGAGCGAAAGGAGTTCCTGATGGAGTCCGCCACCCCCGCGCGTGTGCTCGTCGTCGCCCACCGCACCGCCGCCGCCACCGGCCTGCGTGATGCCGTACGCCATCGCGCCGCCGCCGGGCCGGCGCGCTTCACGCTGCTCGTCCCGCGCACCGCACACGGGCTTCACCGGATCATGGATCCCGAGGACCAGGACGACAGCGAGGCGCGCGAGATCCTCACCCGCGCCCTGCCGCTGCTCTCCGAGGCCGCCGGGTCGCCGGTGGACGGGCTGATCGGCGACCCGGCGCCGCTGACCGCGATCGACGACGCGATCAACGCCGACACCTACGACGAGATCATCCTTTCGACGCTGCCGACCCACCTCTCGCGCTGGCTTCGGCTCGACCTCCCGCGCAAGGTCGCAGGGCTCGGGCTCCCGGTGACGACGGTCACGGCGACGGAGAACGAGTCGGCGGTCGGCTGACGCCGCGGCCCGGCCCCGCCCGGTCACGCGGACGGCGGCCGCACCCCGCGACGCGGCAGTCCGCCCGGTACCATCCACCGCCGACTCGCCGACGTAGCTCAGCTGGTAGAGCACTTCACTCGTAATGAAGGGGTCCCCGGTTCGAGTCCGGGCGTCGGCTTGGAGGAAAGCCCGCAAAAACGCGCCTTTTCCGTTGCTCGAGGTACCGTGGCGGCGGAGGCCAAACTAGGCTCGTTTTGGGCCCGTTTGGTTGGGCGTGGGTCCAAAATGGGTCCAAAACTCTGCGGTTCTCGCCGTCCGCCTTCCCCGGAGCGACAGGTCTCGCCCGGCAGCCCGCTGTCGCACGGCACGATTCGAGCGCCCATGTCTCGCGCGCCGGTCTACGGAACCGAAGGTCGGGAGTTCGAATCTCTCCGGGCGGGTTGGAAGGGGCCTGCGAAGCAGGCTTTTCCGCTGCAAAGGGCAACTTTTGGTCGCACATTTGGCTATTACGTCTTGTCGCTGAGAGCCGCCAGAAACGGCTCGGAACGGCCCGATTCGTCCCCATATCGTCCCCACGGACGCACTGGCAGGGTCTTGGAAATCTTCACGGCGCCGCTTAGTGAGCGGCTTGTCCGAGGTTGCGGCGTCATCTAGCTCGTGGATTGGACTCGCGGACCGCTCAGTCGTCTATGAAGCCGAGCTGCACCCAGACGGGTCGATCTTCGAACTCGGGGTCGTCAATCCCGTATTCGTCGCGCGGAGAGAGCGTGCCCACGGGGCCGCCTGGGCGCGCGGTTCCCACGATACGCCGCCAAACGCAAGGCTGCGAACGCGGCGCAACGCGCTTGGGCAGCGCCCACGCGAGGATGTGCCTGGCGGGCGCTGACGGTTTGCTCGACATCCTCAATCCACGCCAGGTAGCCCTCCTCCTCGCGGCGGACGGCCTCGTCGACAGCGAACCGGTCGAGCGTTCCACCGACAGTCAGCGGTTGCGCGCTGTGGAAGTACTGAAAAAGGGCCTCGCGCACGATTGGGGGCAGCCCCCGCATTGCCTGCCGCGTCGCTACGATCGCCTCCTTGGCGTCGCTAACCGCCTGAGTGAGCTCGTCCGGCAGGTCCGGAACCTTCGCGAGCGCGGCGGGAGTGCTCGCGCCGACCTGGGACGTGTTGCAGGGCAGTAAGCGAGCCTGCTATCACCTCGCGCTTCCCGGAGCAACTCCCGCTCGTAGGAGTGGACGTCGCCCGGTGTCCCCCCGGTGCGACGTGCTCAGTGTCTGATCGATCTGCGACAGGCGCCGCTGTAGCGCGTGCTCATCCGCGGTGTGTTGGTCCCGACATTCCCGCGTAGCGGCCTCGTCGGCACGCCCTACCGTCGCGGCCGAGACATCGGCGACGTAGGCGGGCGGTAGCGCCGGTACACGACCAGCCGGCGGGTTGAGCAGTTCCGGCTGCCCGTGTAGCGAGCGCAGAAGCTCGGTCAGCCCCTGGAGGTACGAAGCTCCGGATGCGGAAGCGTTCGGTACTCGGTAACAGCTCCATGGGGATGTCGTCGATGGTGGCGTCCTGCAGCAGGATCACCTTGACGCGGCGCCGGAACTCCGCACGATCACGATCAAAGATGCTCTTGATCGCGTTCGCCTCCCTCGCGGCTCCGGCGCCCTCACGCGGAGATCCTGACTCCTCCCATCGCTCCCGGTACGCGCTGCTGACCGCGATCAGAATGAAGTCGCTGTCGCGTACCCCCGATACACCGAATGTGCTCCAGTTTGTGTGCCCCGCGGTGTGCCAAAGGTCGAGGTCAGCATCGACCCCGCCAAATCGGCGCAACGCTGTCGCGAAGTCGAGCACCGTCTGACGCCACTGCACTGCCTGCGTCGGGCCCCAGGCGTTGTCGGTGTGCGCCCAGCTAACAAACGCCGTAAGAACGGGCGCGCTCGACTCTGCTGATCTACCGGATCGATTCATGGCGTTCAACAAGCTGCGGTTGTCAGGCTGGCCATCCGCTCCATTGAACCGCACCTTCGTCGAGCCACGTGCACCGAAGCTAAGGAAGATGCAAACTTTGCAGGTACTTAATGGCAAGGACTCCGTCGCTGCTAGTGCGCGAGAGCCTCGCCTCGGAGGTTTTCGCCCACGTTTCCGACCACGGGTGTCCGCGTGGGCGGTCGTCATGTCGCTCAACTCGATTTCGGCACTTGAGCCAGCGTTCAGGCGATCCGATACGAGGACCATGCTTTATGAAGCCAAGAACGCCTACTGGGCGCGACGGCTCGGCGCGCTGGGATGGCGCTACACCTTCTTCGTCGGCAAGAAGCAACTCGGAGCTGCAGTGAGCAAAGCGCGGTGGCACGCGCTGGAGGCGTCGCAGCGCATTGCGCCGACTCCGATCCTGAGTCTCGATGGCCGCCGCTACTGGTGGTTCGAGGGCGAGTTCAACTGGGAGAACAAGAACTTGACGGAAGCGGACGTGCTGGCCTTGGTCCGCCAGCACGAACGACGCGACCGGCAGAAGCTGACCACGCCCACGCAACGCTGCCGCTCGATAGCGAGCCATGTAGTGGGCGCGAGCCGATCACGCGCGAGGCCCGCCTCGCGGTCTTTGACCGCGACGGTGGACGCTGCGTTCAGTGCCACTCGAAATCTGACCTTCAGTTCGACCACATTCATTCCGGTCTCGATGGGGGGCGCAACCTCCGTCGAGAACCTCCAACTGCTGTGCGCGCCGTGCAACCAGGCCAAGGCCGGCGCCCTTCGGCTGATGTGACAGCATGGGGACGAGCCGCGCGCATCGCGTGGACACCGCCCGATGATGCCTAACGCCTTCTCCCGGTACCGTCCGGATCGATGCCGCACGACAGCGACTCAGCCGTCCAGCGCGAGGCTGAACGGCTGGCCCGTGAGAAGGTCGGCGAATCTATCGAGAAGGTCACGCCAGCGACGGTGAGGCTGGAGACTGGTGCGTCCGTGCAGGTCGATGGTATGGCTGTCGATGAGTCGGTCTTCGCTGAGGTCTTCGCCCACCAGGGCGCGCTTAAGGGCGGGCAGAAGCACAAGGTTGCGCAGGACGTCCTGAAGCTCATCACGATCGGGCGGAGCCGCCCTGACGCAGAGCTGCTGATGGTTTCGTCGATGAGGACGCGGCGGCCTACGCGACGGTGGGCACGTGGGTCGCAGAAGCGCTCGCCACATGGCGCGTCAAGGTCGTTGTCGTGGAGCTTGAACAGACCGTGCGAGATGGAATCCGCGCGGCTGAATTACGCCAGAAGATGATCAACCCAGCCCCCCGGGGATCCGTGACGCGGGCGATTGGGAGAGCGGTTAGTCCTGGTAAGGCGAGACGCCGACGACGCGGTGGTCATGTCTACGCGGCGGGCATCGAGCGGCAGGCGCCCACCCGGAGCCATGCCGGCGCACTCCTCCGTGTCTGCGGATGAGATGATCCCCGCTTGAGCACGCCGCCCGCCCGCATCCTCCGCGTCAGGCGTCTTCAACCGCGAACTGGCGAAACTTCACGAAAGCGTCGGTGGCGCTTGAGCGGCGCGCTTTCATCGTTGGGCCGAACGCCTCGGGAAAGTCGAATCTGCTCGACTCGTTGCGCTTCCTAGCCGAGTTGGTCGCGGTTGGCGGCGGGCTCCAGGAGGCAGTTCGAAGTCGGGGAGGCGTGACGCGCATCCGATCTCTCGCTGCGCGAAAGAATCCCACCGTCCGGGTTGCCGTCGAGATAGGGGCGACGCCGATGGCGAGCCGGAATGGAGCTACGACCTTCAGTTCAGTCAGGACAATCAGCAGCGTGTCTACGTCAAGGCGGAAGTCGCCAAGCACCGGGGGCGTGTCGTTCTCGAACGTCCCGATGACGAGGACAAGTCCGATAAGCGCGCCGCAGCCAGACATATCTCGAACAGGTCAATGTCAACCGTCCATTTCGGCCGCTTGCGGAGTTTCTCGGCGAGATCCGCTATCTGCACATCGTGCCTCAGCTTGTACGCGAGCCAGATCGGTCGGTCGGACGAGAGAACGACCCCTTCGGCGGTCGTCTCCCTTAGGCATTTCCGCGGATCCTTGAACACCGTCAGCTACGGCAAGGAAAAACCGTTCTGCACGGAAGACAATGAGGAGTGCTGGCAGCGCAACCGCGTTGGCCACTTCGTGAAGGCCAATTAAGCTGCGGACATCCTCGTAACTGTTTCGATGACCGGCAGAGCCGCGTGACCGAGCATTCACTTGCTCGCGCGCGGCTCTGCCGTTAAAGTGAGTAAAGAGCTCCGGTTCCAGACTTCCGTGCCGCTTAGCCATCTCGAATAGAAGTGCTCTTCCCTGGCCTGAAGACTCATCTATGGAGTAGAGGCAACCTAGGAGGTTTTTTCATGCGTATCCGCAACATCGTTATTTTTGCCGCCGCTATTTTCGCCGGGGCACTCGGCGGCAGCATTATTGTCCCGCGCCCCGCCGAAGCCGTCGCCCGCGAAATCATCGACATGCAGCGCGACATCACTTCTCTGCTTCAAGGTCAGCGCGACATGACCACGCAGATGACCACGGATCACACCGTGCTCAAAACTCTTCTCCAGCAAGCCAGCGACAATGTCGACAAGCTCAACTCCTCCATGGGCTCCGTTCAAAAATCCGTTCAAGACGTGCAAGCCAACGCCGTCGAAAAACGGCAGCGACTATTGGGAGGGTAGATTTACATGATTTCCGAGCGCGCCGCCTTCTTGACCCAGATGGTGGAGGTCTTCACTTCCACCGTCAGCTTTGGGGAGCGGGCCAACAATATGGTTCACCTTCTGGGCCGGCACCTGAAGGTGGATTTGGCGCTCTATTTCGGTCTGGATAAGGCCAAGGAGGTCCTGGTCCTGACGATCAGCAGCCAGGGTCCCGTGGCGCCTCATTTGCGCCTGGAATTTCCCCTGGGCCGCGGCCTGACGGGCGAGGTGGGCGCCACCCGCAAGTTCCAGGTAGCGCATCGCCAGCAACCGGGGGTCCAGGAAGCCAACGCCGAGTTGGAAAAGCTCAACCCCGCCTATCAAACCCTGGCCGCCTTCCCGGTGGCCGATGACAATTTTCTCTACGGCGTGCTGCTCTTGATGGATCGGACCGACCGGAGCATCGCTCCCGCCGAGCGCCAAAACATCCAGCTCGCCTGTCTGATGCTGGCGAGCACCCTGCGCCAGGCCATCGTCCAGGAGGAGGCCAAGAAGCGCATCGCCGAACTCTCGGTGCTCTTCGAGGTGGGCAAGGCCCTCAGTTCCACGGTGGAGCTGGACGAACTGCTGGAGCGCATCGTCAGCACCACCGCCAAGGTGATCACCGCCCGGGGTGCGGCCCTGAATATTACCGACGCCGCCACCGGGGAATTACGGGTCTCGTCCCGTTACGGCCAGATTCCGCCGGAATGCCCGACCTTGATGAAGATGCCCGTGCTGGACGCCGTCGGCAGTGAGCCTACCCACGTCGAGGTCCAATCGCCGGACCCCGAAGGCCGGATGCATTACTGCCTGACGGTGCCCCTCACCTTCAAGGGGCCGCTCAAGGGCAACCTTGGGGTCTTTGACAAGTTCAGCCCCAGCGGCGAGTTCGCGCCCTTCGATCCGGAAAACCGTCAATTGCTCTACACCATGGCCGGGGTGGTGGTCAATGCCATCGAGAATGCCCTCACCTACCAGCAGGTGGAGGATCTGGCGGAGAAGAACGAACGCATGGTGCGGAACCTCACCACCCTGCAAGAGATCGGCCAGGCCCTGCTCACCACGGTCCAGCAGGGCCGGCTGCTGGAGATCATCCTCCAGGGCCTCACTCTGGAGCACGGTTTAGGTTTTGAACGCGCCGTGATCTTCATGGTGGACGAAACGACCCAGACCCTGAAGGGGGCCAAAGGGGCGCGCCGCACCGACGGGACGGTGATGAGTGACCAGGCCCTGGCTGCCGCGCCGCCGGCGCCCCTGCCGGTGGCCGATTGGGAAGTGCCTTTGCGAGCCGACCAGGGGCCCCTGGCCCTGGCGGTGCTGCGCAAGCAACCCTACCATTACCGCTCCACTAATAACGCTCCCGGCCTGCCTGCCTCTTTGCAGACCAAATACACTGCCGGGGAGTTTTACGTGGTTCCCCTGGTGGTGAAAGATCGGGCCACCGGCGTGATCCTGGTGGACAACCAGGATTCCGGGCGCCCCCTGGAGAAGGAAGCCCTGGACGTGCTCCAGATGTTTGCCACCCAGGCGGCCCTGGTCCTGGAGAACGCCCAACTCTACTCCACCATCGAAGCCAATAACCGGGAATTGCTGCTCATCCGGGAGCGCATGCTCGAGTCGGATCGCCTGGCGGCCTTGAGCAGCCTGGCTTCCGGCATGGCCCACGAGATCCGCAATCCCCTGGTGTCCATCGGCGGTTTCGCCCGGCGCATCGCCAAGCTGGTGGAGGTCAGCTCCCCCCTGCGGGGCTACGTCGAGGTCATCCAGGAAGAGGTGTCCCGCCTGGAGAAGCTCCTGCGGGAGATCCTGGATTTCACCGGGGAGAACCTCTCCTACTACGGGGACCACGAAATGGCCAAGCTGATTGACGACACCCTCGTGCTGGTGCAGCGCGACCTGGATGCCGCCAAGATCAAGGTGGTCAAGGAGTTCGCCCAGATGCCCCGGCTCCACTGCGATGACCGGCAGATGAAGCAGGTCTTCTATAACCTCTTCACGAACGCCGTCCAGGCCATGCCCCATGGCGGCGAACTGCTCATCCGCACCTATCCGGTGGAAAGGCCGGACGGCCTCTATGAGGCAGTGGCCATCAGTGACACCGGTGGCGGCATCCCCATGGAAGTGCTCCATAATATCTTCAATCCGTTTTTCTCAACCAAAGACTATGGCACTGGGCTGGGACTGGCCATCGCCCAGCGCATCATTTCCCGCCATTACGGCCAGATCGAGGTCAATAACGAAATGGGCAAGGGTGTGACCTTTATCGTCACCCTACCGGTGGCCAAATATTGTCTGGTGAAGGAAGTCGGGCACGAGGCGGTGCCTGCCAGCGCCTTGAAGGCCCCTAAAGGAGGACGGCGATGAAAAAGATCTTGGTGGCAGACGACGAGATGAGTATTCGCCTCCTTTATAGCGAGGAACTCAAAGAGGAAGGCTACGAGGTCTACCTGGCCGCCAATGGCCGGGAGGCCCTGGAAGTAGTGGAGAAAATCCCTCTGGACCTGGTCATTCTGGACATCAAGATGCCGGAGATGGACGGCATCGAGGCCCTCCGGCAAATCAAGGAGAGGCGGCCCGACCTGCCGGTGGTGCTCAGCACCGCTTACGGGGAATACCGCCAGGATTTCGCCACCTGGGCCTCGGATGAATACCTGGTAAAATCCTCGGATTTAGAGGATCTCAAGGCGATAGTGAAGCGATATCTGAAAGAGTAAAGCAAAGAGAGGCGAATGTGAATAAGTTCAAAATGATCCTGCTGCTGATCGTGCTCGTGGTCCTGGCTGACTTCGCCTGGGAGAATAAAGTCCTGCAGCCTCAGGAGCTCAAACTCTTTACCTTCACCCTGGGGCAGATACCTTCTTTTCTGCTCGCCTATATTTGCCTGACCTTGGGGCTGATCGTGGGTTGGTTCGGCCATGCGTTCCGGATCAGGAAGAAGAAACGGCTATCCGCGGCAGCAGCCCTATCCCAGGAAAAGCGAGCCCAAGCCCAGCAGAACCAGGAAGCCTCCCAATAGCAGGGCGGCCACCAGGATTTGCAGAAATAACCAGACCGCCAGGGCCCCCAGGGCCCGTCCGGCGGACATCCCCAAGGCCCCCCGCAGCCCTTGGTGCAAGATGAAGAGAGTCAGCGGCGCCACCAGCAGCGACCCCAACACCGGCACCAGGGCTAAGGCCGTAGCGGCCGTGGCGTAGCAGCAAAGCCGCCAGATCGGCGCCCAGCCCACCCTGGCCCCCAGGAGGGCCGCCGCCCCCCATAAACAGAGACTGCCCAGGGCCAGCTTGCCCAGGACCACCAGCGGAAACAACGCCATTACGACCGCCAGGGCGCCGGTCCCGACCATCCGGGACATCTCCATGGCCGGCCCCAGGCCGCGGCCGGCGGAGAGCAGCAGCAGCGTCCACCAGAACAGGCCCAGCAGGCCTCCGGTAGTGCCGGTGATCAACCCAAAGGCAAAAGGCTCTCCCGGGCCCCCCTGGGCCGGACGGGCAAAGAAGTGCGCCGGCCGCCGCAGGACCTCTGCCAGGGTTTGAAAATACCCCAGCAGACCGGGCCGCGCCGGGTCCTCCCAGGGAACCGGCCCCAGGGCGTCGGGTTCGATGGCCGCGGGCTCCGGCCCGCCCGGCCCTTCAGTCAGGTTCAAGGGCGTCTCCTCTCGATCTCCGCCTGGATCTCCTTGGGGTCGGAGAGGCCGAACCAGAACATCTCAGGCCCGCCGGATTTATCCCGGATAATGAGATTACCCACCCGCAGGATCGTCTGGATGAGCCCCCGGCGCAGCAGGACGTCTCCGAGGTTCACCCAGGTGATCTCCTCCTGGCGGGGCGAGGGCCAGCGCCAGACCGTCATTACCCCCCGGGGGGTGATGCGGTACTCCCGGCCCATTTTCAGATAGATCACCAGGGCGATGACCACGAGGCCCAGGACCGTGCCCACCGCCACGGAAAAATGCAACATCCCGAAAATCCGGACGTCCGGGTTGAGCCGCGGCCCCAGCAGAAAGATGGCAATGGCTACATAATAGACCAAAAAAGCCCGCCCGCAGGGTTTGATCACCACCTCGCCCGCAGCCTCCGGTTTTACTTCCGCCATGGGTTCCTCCAAAAAGGGCTTTCCAACGCAATTAGCCTTCATTCAGGCTTCTGAGTAATTCGTAAAAGGTGGCCGGGTCCAAGATCTTGATGCCTTAATAACTTTCCGGTTAGGTGGGGCGGGCGTCTCGCCCGCCATCTTGGTGCGCCATACGCATCTTACATTTTTGCGCCTTGGCTTTGCGTCTTTACGTCTTTGCGTGAGACCGATCTTTTCAGACCGGTGTGTTTAGCTGTCAAGTTAGACCAGCGCCTTCAGGTCTTCAACGCCTCACCCGGAAGTCCGCCAAATCCCCCTGGTAAGGTTGCCAGTCGAGGTCCACGTGGTCTACATAGGCATAGGGCGGCCCTTTCCGGCACCAGGCCAGCATGTTCTCCACCACCGCCTTATCGCCTTCAAAGACGGCCTCCACCCGGCCGTCCGCCAGGTTCCGCACCCAGCCGGACAGACCCCGGGCCCGGGCCTCGTCCCGGGTGGAGGCCCGGAAGAAGACCCCCTGCACCCGGCCTTCGATCAGGACGTGGACTCGCACCTTGTCCGCCATCAATCACTCTCCCGGATGTAGCCGCAGGCTTTAGCCTGCGCCAGCCAAAAGCTTACGGCTACGTTTTAAATGGTATCTTTTTAATGCTTCGATTTATAAGTTATCCCGTAAAAAATCGCCCTCTTTACCCCCCCCTTTCTAAAGGAGGGCAGGGGGGATTAAATGCCTAACCTCTGGATAATCCCCCTAAATCCCCCTTTAAACAGGGGGACTTTCAGGCTCAGGCTGTTAACTAATGCAAGCAGCAAGGAGTTCCTGCTTTATCCCCTCTCCCCCAATGGGGGAGAGGGTTAGGGTGAGGGGGAAGTAAACTCTCTTCCACTCCATAAATAACTCAAGCCCCTCTAATCAATCCCTCCAATTCCGCCTCATCCAGGATGGTCACTCCCAATTCCTTGGCCTTGGCCAACTTGCTGCCCGGGTCCGCCCCAGCCACCACGTAGTCGGTCTTGGCCGACACCGATGAACTCACCTTGCCGCCCCGGGACGTCACCATGGCCTTGGCCTCCTCCCGGGAGAGGTTCGGCAGCCCCCCGGTGAAGACGAAGGTCTTGCCCGCCAGGGGGCCGGCAGCCCGCGGCTCCGGCGGCTGTTCCTGCACCCCGGCCTCCCGGAGCCGCCGCAGTAGTTCCCGGTTCCGGGGGTGGTCGAAAAATTCCCGGAGGCTGGCAGCCACCTGCTCGCCCACCCCCTCCACCTGGAGCAAATCTTCTTTGGAGGCGGCCATCAAGGCCTCCAGGGTCTGGAAGTGCTGGGCCAGGACCTGGGCGGTGGCCTCCCCCACGTAGCGAATCCCCAGGGCGTTGATCAGCCGCCAAAAAGGGGGATGTTTGCTGCCCTGGATGGCGCCCACGATATTTTGGGCCGACTTTTCGGCGAAGCGCTCCAGGGGAATCAGGTCGCCTGCCGTCAAGTTGTACAAATCGCTGACGTCTTTGACCAGACCGTCGTTCACCAGTTGCAGGATAATCTTCTCCCCCAGGCCGTCGATATCCATGGCGGTCTTCCCGGCAAAGTGCATGATGGACCGGGTCTGGGACCCGAAGCAGTCGGGATTGGGGCAGCGGGTCACCTTCTCGCCTTCAGGCCGCACCAATTCGGTGCCGCACGCCGGGCAGGTCTTGGGCATTTGAAAGGGCCTGGCGTCCGGCGGGCGCGCTTCGAGGATAACCTTCACCACTTCCGGGATCACATCGCCGGCCCGCTGGATCAGGACGGTATCCCCCACCCGCACGTCCTTGCGGGCCACTTCGTCTTCGTTGTGCAGGGTGGCCCGGCTGACCGTGACCCCGCCCACCTCCACCGGCTCCATCACCGCCATGGGCGTGACCGCGCCGGTGCGCCCGACGTTGACCACGATGTCCAGCACCCGGGTGGTTTCCTGGCTGGCCGCAAACTTGTAGGCCAGGGCCCAGCGGGGGCTCCGGGCCTTGGCGCCCAGGCGCTCCTGCAGGGCCAGGGAGTCCACCTTGAGCACCATGCCGTCGATCTCATAGGGCAGGCCGTGGCGCTGGTGCTCCAGGCTGATGGTGACAGGCGATGGCCGCCTCGATGCCGATACCGCGCTCGATCAGGGGGTTGACCCGAAAGCCCCATTTGATCAGGGTTTGCAGCACCTCCCAATGGGTCGCAAAGCGGCGGCCCCGCACCTCGCCGATGCCGTAGCAGTAAATCTTCAGGGGCCGGGCCGCGGTGATGCCGGGGTCCAACTGGCGCAGCGACCCGGCCGCGGCGTTCCGGGGGTTGGCGAAGGCCGGCTCGCCCTGGGCCAGGCGCTGTTCATTGAGCTTTTTAAAGTCCTCCAGGTCCATGTAGACTTCGCCCCGGACCTCCAGTAGTTCCGGGGCCGGCTCCTCCCGGGTCAGCACCTGCAAGGGGATGGTGTGGATGGTCTTGAGGTTCTGGGTGACATTTTCGCCCCGGATGCCGTCGCCCCGGGTGGAGCCCACCGTGAAGCGGCCGCGCTCATAGACCAGCTCGATGGCGGTGCCGTCCATCTTGGGCTCCATGACGTAGTGGAAGTCCTCGTCGGTGCGCAGAAACCGTTTCAGGCGCTCGTCGAACTCCCGGGCCTCGGCCTCGCTGAAGGCGTTTTCCAGGGAGATCATGGGCTGCCGGTGGCGCACGCTTTCGAACTTTTCCAGGGGCGCGGCCCCGACCCGCTGGGTGGGGGAATCCGGGGTCAGCAGCTCCGGATACTGCTCCTCCAGCCGGGTGAGCTCCTGCAAAAGGCGGTCGAATTCCGCGTCGGAGACCACCGGGTCATCCAGGACGTAGTAACGGTAATTATGATAATTGAGCCGTTCCCGGAGTTCCTGCACCCGAGCCGGCACTTCCTGGGGGATGTCAATCTGGGCCATGGCCGTTCCTCAAAGCACGGTGGGGCGGGCCTTCCGCCCGCCAACTCTCCGGACCGCCGGGGATAGCCGCCCCACCGCTCATTACCCCGGCAACGTCTCTTTGCTGGACATGATAGGGAGTTTTAGGATGATTGGCAAGGCGGAAAAAGGCAGAGGATTACCGGGAAACAGGACAGTCTATGTCAATCATTTGACATATTCAGGGCCGGAAAAATTCCCCGCGGCGGGATTTTTGTGACGCCCGGTCTGGGCTGGCCAGCCTGGGCCTGCAAATTTATCCAAACCAGGGCGGTCAGGCGGGCCCGCGACCGGCCAACGCCTCTATAGTTCCGGATGAGCCGCAGGCGCCTGCCAGATCGCCTCGGCCCCGGAGGCCTCCCGGAGCATGCGGCGAATCTCGCCGACGATTTCCAGCACCCTTTCCAACTGCTCGCTGATCCGCTGCACGTCCGGCAGCCTGGGATCGTCTGCCGCGGTTTCGAGCAGCAGCAGGTCGACCAGGCCGGTGAGCGCCGCCAGAGGCTGGGCCAGGTCGTGCAAAGATTGCCGGGTGTTCAGGACCAGATCAAGCGGTGCCGGCTTAGCCATGGTAATTATCCCCTGGCGTTATTTTTAAGCAAAAAGCAGGCCAACCCGGAGATATCCGGACAAAAAGGGGGAAAATAGCTGTGGCCGCAGGGACCGGCGGCCTCACGGCAGGCAAAGAAGCTTAATCCCGGGGCACTGCCAGCATGCGCTCCACGGCCTTCAAGGCCCTGACGCGGGTCTCTTCCGGCACCGTGATTATGTGCCGGTTTTCTTTGAGGGCGCTCAAAACGTCGGCCATGGTCATGCGCTTCATGGGCCGGCAGATGAGGCGGCGGCACGGCGAGTGGAAGAGCTTGCCGGGGTTTTCCTTCTTCATGCGGTGCAGGATGCCTTGTTCGGTGCCGATGATGAACTCCCGGGCCCCGGCTTCATGGACGTATTGCAGCATACCGCTGGTGCTGCAGATGGCGTCGGCCAGGTCCAGGACTTCAGGGTTGCATTCCGGGTGGGCGATAAAGACCGCCTGGGGATGGATCTCCCGGCACTTCAGCACCTCCTCGGCGGTGAGGCCGTCATGGACGTTGCACCAGCCTTCCCAGGTGATGATTTCCACGCTCTTGGGGGTGTGCCGGGCCACGTAAAGGGCCAGATTCTGATCCGGCACCATCAGGACGCGGCTGGCCGTCAAAGAATTGACGACCCGGACGGCATTGGCGGAGGTGCAGCAGATGTCGCTTTCGGCCTTGACCGCGGCGGTGGAATTGACATAGGTGACCACCGGCACCCCGGGCAGTTCCTCTTTCCGCTCCTTGAGTTTTTCCACCTTGACTGACTCGGCCAGGCAGCAGCCCAGGTCCGTCCGGGGCAGGAGCACGGTCTTCTCCGGGCACAGGATGGCGGCGGTCTCCGCCATGAAATGGACGCCGCAGAAGACGATGACCTCGGCCTCGGTCTTGGCCGCGGCCATGGACAACTCCAGGGAGTCGCCCACCAGGTCGGCCACATCCTGGATGGGCCCGGGTTGGTAGTTGTGGGCCAACATAATGGCCCGGCGGCGTTTCAGCCACTGCCTCACTTCTTGCTGCTGCGCATCAAATTCCATGGTTATTCCACAAGTATATACTTAAATGAAAGTCTTGGCGGCACCGGCGTCTCGCCTGTGCGACGCAGGTTTTTTGTTAGGGCCTGCGGCTACAAAACCGAATAGTTCGACTCCCCTTATGACCCCGGCGTCTCCCGCACC
>CAWHZJ010000006.1:0-202814 GCA_963833765.1 uncultured Solirubrobacterales bacterium
CGACGCCACCGTCATTCGGTGCGACTTCTTGCGGCCGCGCATTTCGAGCGTGCGCGAGAGCTCGGCGCCAGCGTCCTCAATCGTGATGCGCTCGGGCGGCTTTGTGACCTGCTCGGCGTCGCGCATGCGACGGAACGCTGCCTCTGCCTGCGCTTTGGTGAGCCCATCGGCGGTTCCGGGCGTCCGAGCAGGACCGACCTTGCGCTGAATCCGGCGTCCGTCAAAGCCGTACCACGAGCCGATCCACGACCCGCCCTGGAGCCGCAGCGAGCCGGTGCCGTAGTCGCGGCGACGCCGCGTCGAGGCGCTCATGCGACCCTCCGGTTCGCGCCCGGGCGGCTCTCAGCGCTCGATTGGAACACGTTGGTACACGCGGTTTCCGACCGCCCGGTTTCAGCCCGGGCGGTCGCAGATTCGAAATCCTGTCCCTCAAACTGAAGTAACGACCCCGTTCAGGCGGGGTGTTGTTTGGATACGAGCTGGCCGTCCAGTGACGCCGTGTACCGTTTATGTACTGTTATCTGAAACACGCAAAAGTCGTTTGCAGTGACAGATCGGAGGTTGAGCGTGACGGCAGAAGGCGCATCCGATGTTCCGACGGAACTCCCTGTATCCGTTCTACCTTGACCGCGACATGTCTATGGCCTTCGCTGCAGCGCTGACCGGCGGTGTCGCCCTAGAGAAAGAGCAGGTGGACCCGATGCCAGAGGGCGATGAGCTCGATATTCCGGCCCCGGCGTATTTTCTGCTGTGCGAGAGGAAAACCGCCGTACCGAAGATAACCTGCCGGCACGGAGCGCTCAGCATCGGTCGAGTGAGCTCACCCCTGATGCATGGGCTCGTGCCGGCACCGTTGGCAGATTCGGGATGGTGAACGTCTCGAACTGGGCTGTTGAATATCTCGATCGGGGGTCGTGTCGGTAGAAGTGGTGTAACGGGCGTCGGGGTGGCGGGGCTGAGGTTCCGACCACCGTGGCGTCCAAGCTCGTCGGCTCTACCAGGAGTCGATGAGAAGGAGCACCACGATGGTCGAAGGGCGAAGGATGACGGTTGCTGATGTCGTTGCGCGGGTGATGGCGGGCGAGCACGGGGATTTCGTGCGTGAGGCGGTCGTGTTGATCGCGCGGGAGCTGATGGAGGCGGAGATCT
The DNA here is from genome assembly GCA_963833765.1 of uncultured Solirubrobacterales bacterium. Classification (GTDB taxonomy): domain Bacteria; phylum Actinomycetota; class Thermoleophilia; order Solirubrobacterales; family Solirubrobacteraceae; genus Palsa-513. The sequence goes on from CAWHZJ010000006.1 coordinate 1,150, forward strand.
CGGTCGAGGTCGGCGCCGAGCTCGGCGAGGTCTCCGAGGCGCGCGTGACGCATCGAAACGGCTATCGGCCGAGGGGGTGGGAGACCAGGGTTGGCGAGATCGAGCTGTTGATCCCGAGAAAGCGTCAGGGGCCGGCGTACTTCCCGAGCTTTCTGGAGCCCCGGCGCCGTCGGAGCAGGCGATCGTCGCGGTCGTGATGGAGGCCTACGTGAACGGCGTCTCGACGCGGAAGGTCGACCGGCTCGTCGAGCAGCTGGGGATCGCCGGGATGACGAAGGACCGTGTCTCAGCGCTGTGCCGCGGGCTGGACGAGCAGGTCGAGCGTTCCGCCAGCGCCCGTTGGAGGGCGCCTACCCGTATCTGTGGCTGGACGCGAAGCACGTCAAGGTCCGCGACCACGGCCGGTCGTCTCCAAGGCGGTCGTCATCGCCTACGCGGTCCATGAGACCGGGGTGCGGGAGGTCATCGGCCTGGATATCGGCGAGGTCGAGTCCGGCAGCTTCTGGGTCGAGTTCCTGCGCTCGCTGAAGCACCGCGGCCTGAACGGCGTCAAGCTCGTCGTCTCCGACCACCACGAAGGCTTCAAGGCCGCGATCGAGCGCGTCCTCGGCTGCAGCTGGCAGCGCTGCACCGTCCACTTCGTCCGCGACATGCTCGCGCACTGCCGCCGCGACCAGCGCGGCCTCGTCGCCGCCGCCCTGCGAGAGATCTTCAACGCCGAAGACCGCGCCCAGGCCCGCGACCGCGCGACCCAGGTCATCAGCCGCCTGGAGCCGATCGCGCCGAAGGTCTGCGAGCTGCTCGAAGAAGCCGAGGAAGACCTGACCGCGTTCTACGCGTTCCCGCGCGAGCACTGGACCAAGCTGCGCTCCACGAACCCGCTCGAGCGCGTCAACAGAGAGATCGGCCGCCGCTCCGACGTCGTCGGCATCTTCCCCAACGACCCCTCCGTGATCCGCCTCGTCGGCGCACTCCTGATCGAACAGAACGACGAATGGCTCGTCAACCGCCGCTACCTCTCCGCCGAATCAATGACCCTGATCCTCTCCGCTGCGCAGACCGAGGAAGCCACGACCACGGACAACAAGGAGGTAATCCAGCTCAACGCGGCCTGAGCCGCCAACCACCACCGACGAGCTCGGAGCGTTACACCACTACAAACGACTTGACTCTCGCGCGACGTAGCTAAGCTCAGCCCAGGCAGTACGGCAGAGCGTTGTCAAGCTGGGACGAAGCCCGCTACGGATCGAGCCCGACTTGATCGACCTCCAGGATGCTTCGACGCCCAAGCACCGCGAGAGCCTGCCTGAGGACCTCCCCGAGACGTCGCCCGGTTCAGATCACGCCTTAGTCATGGGCTCCGGCGGAGCCGGTCCGCAGCACTTCTTGTACTTGCGCAGTGAGCCGCACCAGCATGCCTCATTGCGTCCCGGCGGCCACGGGATCACGTCGCCTTCCAGGAGCAGGTGGGCGGCGTAGCGGGCGCGTCCCTCCTCGGGGTCGGTGTCGGTCGCTTCGCACCACGCGCTGTAGTCATCCACCAGGATCGGCGCGATGGCGCGGATGCGCACCCCCTGGGCACGCATCCACTTGATGTGTCCGTCGAGGCGCCGGCAGTAGTCGGGGTGCGCGACGTCGGCCCACTCCTCCGCGAGCTCTGCCCAGCGCTGTATGGCTCGTTCGTACTCGCCTGCGGGAAACCAGGCGATCGCGATCGCCGCGTCGCCGTCGGCACCTCCAAGTGGCGCGGCGTCGGTGGGGGGCATGACCTCTTCGAGCGCGGCGTGCAGATCGAATCGCTGGTTGCGCTCGCGCCGAATCGCGAGCCATTGCTCAAGGAACGGCTCGACGCGATGCTCGAGTTCGTCGTGCGGTTGGGAGAGGGCGTCGAGGCTGCGGCGGCGCAGGTCCGATAGTTGCGCTGCGATGCCTTCGGGGTCGTCGCTGCGCATCGCGAGCTCGAGGCCCTCTCCGAGCCAGGCGACGGCGAGCTCGTGTTCGCCGATCTCGCCGTAGGAGAGGCCCGCGGCGTTGTAAAGCCACACGTCGTCGGGCTCGGTGGCCTTTAGCTCTGCCCAGATCGCCGCCGCCTCAGCTGAGCGCCCGGCGCGCAGATGGAACTCGGCAATGTCCGAGCGGGGGTCGGGTTGCCCGCGCAGGCCGTGTTCGATCGCGCGCTCAAGGGTCGCGATTGCCTCGGCGTGCTCTCCGCGCTTATCGTGGGCGCGGGCGAGGTCCGCATAGCACTCCGGCGTGTAGAGGCCGCCGGTGTCCGGCAGGTTCGCCAACTCGTCGAGGATCGCTCGGGCCTGGGCGAGGTTGCCCTCCTTCAACGACTGCTCGAAACTCACATCGTTTGAATAGCGCAGCTGCGCGACCCGTGGCGACGGCGGCTTGCGCAATTTGCGCGCTCGAAGCGCCGATTGCACGGCGGCAGTCGCAGGCCCTGTGGCAGCCTTCCGGTGTGAGGCGAGCAGGTCAAGGTGGTGGCTCGAGTGACCCCAGCGAGGTCCCCGACCGGGTTCTGGATCTGGCGGGTGCGGCGACCGCGCCGGCGACGTGGCTGCTCGCCGCAGCCGCCGACGGTGGCGTGCCGCTGACGCAGACCCACGCGCTCGCGAGGATCGTCGTCCGCGAGGCCGCCGAACGTTGGCCGGGGTGGTGGAAGGCCGAGCTGTTCGGGCCCCCGCACCGCGAGGCAGACCTCGCTGTGCTCGGGGCGCTTCACGACGGGCTGCGGCGGCTGCGGCTCGTTCGTCGCCGCGGCCGCCTGCTTCATGCGACCGCCCGCGGTCGTGTGCTCGCCGGCGATCCCGCGGCGCTGCTGGAGGCCCTCGCCTCGGACCTCGGCGGCGGTGATCCGTTCACTGAGATGGTCGCCGGCGAGGTGATCGCGACGCTCGACGCCCACGGCGTCTGCGAGCACGACCAGCTCGTGGCCCCGGCGGTCCGGGCGGCGCACCGCGGCGGCTGGCGCGATCTCGCAGGCAACGCGCCTGATGAGCGCGAGGTGTCCTGGATCGTCAGCGAGATCCTCTGTCGAGGCGAGGCCTACGGGCTGATCGAACGCGAGCGCTTCGCCGTCGGGCTGTCGCGCTCGGCGAACGGGATCTCACTCAGCGCCGCAGCAACGCTCGTGCTCGGAGGTGACCGCAGCGACACTACGGGAATGACGGCGCTTGTATTCGACGCTGGGCTGGTTGACGTCCGCGGGGTCAGCGCTCGGCTTTCCGTCGGATCGCACGAGCATTTGTCGGCGCTGCACGACGCGATCCAGGAGGCCTTCGGATGGGACGACGACCACCTCTACTCGTTCTGGCTGGACGGCAAGTTCTGGGGCGATGATGAGACCGAGTTCGTGCGACCGGGAATGCCCGACAGCGACTCGCCTTCGGCAGCCGTGCCGCTCGGCGAGCTCGACCTGGCGGTTGGCGCCAAGATCGCCTACGTCTTCGACTACGGCGACGAGTGGCGAGTCATGCTCACTCTGCGCGAGCGACGCGAGGGCGACCCGGGCCCTCGCGTGATCGAACGCCGCGGAGCGGCGCCGGCTCAGTACCCCTCGCCCGAGGACGACTGAAGAAGCGGCGGGTGACGCGCTAGACCGACTGGCGGGACCCGGGTCAGGCGGCAGCGCGCTGCGACAGCGCGCCGCCAAGCCCCGCGCTTGGACTCGAACCGCGTGCGGACGCGGCTGTCTATCGGGCTAGTGCCGCGCGACGAGCTCTTCGAGGGGGCAGGCTGATTACCAAACGGCCGATCTCGATCCCTGTCGCGAGCTCCTGGAGGGTCGGGTCGGCATGAATCAGGCGAGAGAGAGCCGCTGCGAGGTCGAAGCAGCCAAGGTCGAGCACTTGGTCGGAGAGCTCGTCTCGAGAGAGCGGGAACTCGCCGTTTGCGAGTAGGAGCCATCGTGCAGCGGTCGTGAGGGCCGCTCGCGTCTGGTCTTGCGCGGCGTCGAGGTCGCCGGTGGCGATGATGCGTTCCGCGAACGCGAGCAGCTCCTTGGCTCGGTCGCGTTTGCGCTGAGGGTCCGGCCACAGGCCGGTCTCGACGATCTCGGCCAGCGCCGGGCGGAACACGTCGTGATCGACGAGAATGCAGCCGAAGCGCAGGGTCCACTGAATGAAGTCATCGCCGGCCCGCAGCCGCTCCCAGAGGACATCTGCTGATGTCGCGTACAGATCCAGGCCTTCGTTGAGGTCTTCGAACCGAGGACGTGATCCGACGATGTGGATGTCGAGGTCGCTTATCGCCGTCCTGCGGTTTCGAGCGGTCGAGCCGGTGAGGGCGACGGCCTCCGCCCCCTGGCTCAGGGCGCGCTCGAGCACGGTAGCGGTCACGGAACGCTGCGCGGCCGTCTGGTTGTGCGCAGCGCGGGCCCGGTCGCTTGCGAGTCGTGCCGCCCAGACCGCGTCGCTGCGCCAGTTCTGATCGATAAGCGAAGCCTTCGTGCGTGTCGGCGAGGTCATTGCGCGCGCTCCTCGGCCGCGACGACGATCGCCTCGATTTGCTCAGACAGAGCCTCGAGATCTTCCGCGTCAAGGTTCGGATCCTCGCCCTCGTAGGTGGCGTCCTTGCGAACCTGGTTGAGCGAGCGGAGAGCCTCGCTCAGGTCCTCGGGTACGAGGCCGCGGCGAAACAGCTCCTGAGCAGCGTCTGCTTTTCTGTCGTGTCGCTTCTTCGTGTCGATGCCCTCGCCCTCTGCGAGCGACACGACGGCCGCCTCTGCCGCAAGGTGCAGGAACATGATCGCGGGCAGGAGCGCGCCCTCCGCAAGCTCGTGCTGCGCCGTGGTCAAGTGTTCGCGGGCCAGCGTGTGCTTCGCCTTCGGCGCCATCGCCGTGATGGTAGACCGAAGCACGGCCGGCCAAAAGGTTACGAGCCGGGATGCCTTGAGGAGACCGCGGCTCCGAGCTCGCCGGGTCGGCCACCCACAACGAGCAGATTGACGTCGTTGCGGCCGTGCCTAAGAGGTCCGCTAGAGCGGGCGCAGTCTCGCGCGGAGCCGTGGGGCGGAGCTGATCGGCGGCCTGCCGAGTCGGGGCGTGGAGGATCGCGGCGTAGAGTTCGAGTGCGTCGGCAAGGTCGAGATAGACCGGGTCGCCCTCGGTCGCTCTCGGGTCCACCGTGTGTCAGCGCTCGGCGGGCGCGCTGTCGGGATCGTGGTCGGCGAGGATTCTCAATGCCTCGGTGTGCTCGTCAACCACGCGCCGACCGATCCCGCGAATGCGGTCGCGCAGCTGTTCGGTGGGCATGATTCGCAGCTCGCCACTTGGGAGCTCCTCGACCAACACCGACGTGCCCGGGGCGTACCCGTGCGCCTCGAGCTCCCGCGGGATGGACACCACGTTGCTGTTTCCGACGCGACGAATCTTTACGACCTTCATGACTACGAGTATACACGCGGATATCCGGAGGGCTGGAGAGATCGCGACGCGCTGAGACGCTTGAACCGGGAGTTGGGCGTGTTTGCCGGAGCGCCCGGCAGGCCTGACCGGTTGAGGCGCGCTTGCGTAGCGCCGGGCGCCCGACGCTACGAAAGCGCGCCAGCCAGATCGTGCGCTTCGACGCGAACCGCGTGCGGCAGCGTGATCGTGAAGTGTCCGTCGCGGTTGAGCAGCCAGCGCGCGTTGATGATCGTGACGCCCATGACCTGGCCGTCGGCGCCGTAGCGCACGCCGTGGCCTTCGGGCGTGAGGGCCGCGTCGGCGGCTTCCGCGGACTTGCCGCGGGCAAGGTAGAGCACGTCGCCATCGGCATCGTAGTCGGCACGGTCGAAGCTGAGTCCGTCGATATTGATGTTCATGGCATCCATCCGGATGGTGATCGTCCGTGTCCGTAGCCCAGCGCGGTCACGTACGTGCCGGATCCTCCTCGAAGGATACGACGACCATCAACCAACGGCTGGGACCGACGTTGCGCCTGTAGAACCGCTCGCGGCCGGGGCGGGGATCCGGCTCGCGGTGGTCGGGTGCCGCGACGGCCGAGATGACGGAGTCGAGATGGGAGCGCAACTCGCCATGTCCCGTTCGCGGGTCGAGGACGTGCTCGCGCCAGGTGTCCGCGTAGAGCACCACGCGGACACCGTCAGGCGTCGCCGTCTCGGCAAGCACGGCCCGGCCACTCACGTAAACGCTCGCTCGACGAGCTCGGCCTCGTGCTCGCTCGGCTGGTAGTGGGCGTAGACCTGCGTCGTCTTGGAGTCGGCGTGGCCCATCCAGTGCTGGATCGTGCGTAGCGGCACGCCGGCCGCCGCCATTCTGGTGCCGAACGTGTGCCGCAGCTCGTGGAAGGTGATCTGGTGGACCTCGGCGCGCTCGAGCGCCTGCTTGAAGCGGCGGATCAGCTTGGAGCTGTCGAGCGGGCGACCCGACTCGGGATGGCAGAAGACGAGGTCGCCATCGTGGGAGTAGGGGGAGCGTTCGCGGAGCTCGGCGAGCGCGTCGCTGACGCGCTCGGCCATCGGTACCGATCGGGCCGAGCCGACCGACTTCGGTTCGGCGAACTCGCCGCGGACGAAGGTCGTAACGACGCGGACCTTGCGAGCGTCGAAGTCGACGTCGCGCCAGCGCAGGCCTCGCAGCTCGCCCTGGCGCAAGCCGGTCATCGCAGCGGTGAGGTAGAGCGTCGGTTCGACCTGACCCCAGGCGTCATCGGGGTAGCTCGTCGCCAGCAGCTGCTCGAGCTCGCCCTGCTCGAGAAATTGGATCCGCGTCTCGGCCTTCTTGATCACCGGGCGGTCGGCGAGCTTGACCGGGTTGCGGTTGCACCAGCCGCGTCGGAGGCCGAGCTCGAACAGCGAGTGAAGCGTGTTCAGGTGGTTGCGGATCGTCTTGACCGCGAGGCCTTCGGCCTTCTCCTCGCGGCGGCTGTCGCTCGTCCCGCCGCGGGGTTCCTTGCGCGTCTTTGCCGCGATGTAGTGCTCGATGTCCTCTGGCGTGATCTGGTCGAGCGTGCGTTCGCCGAAGTGCGGGGCCAGGTGGTTGCGGATGTCGGCCGCGACTGTGAGGCGGTGAGACTTCTTGCGGCCGCGCAGCTCAAGCCGCCGTGAGAAGTCGCGCCCCGCCTGCTCGACCGTGACGCGCGCCCCGACCGCTTCCGGTCGCTCGGCCTCGCGCAGCTTGCGCAGGGCGCGCTCGGCCTGCGCCTTGGTCAGCCCGTCTCGCACCCCTGGGATCCGCACGTCGCCGACCTTGCGCTGGACTCGCCGGCCGTTCTCGTCGTACCACAACCCCAGCCAGGAGGAGCCGCGCACGATGAGTGTCCCAGTGCCGTACTCCCGGCGGCGGTTACGACCCGGGCTGGTCACGCTACCCTCCGGATCCGCGAATCGGTCGGCCGGAAAGTAGGGTCCGTGTACCGTTTGTGTACCATTTCCAGAGGATCTTAGCGTATTTAGGCATACATAAAACGCCCAAATACAGGGGTTTTCGACCCCAGGGAACCTCTACAGATCCGGCTGGGGGCCGGGCGGTCGCAGGTTCAAATCCTGTCTCCCCGATTCGATCCGCGTCCACGATCTCCGACATACCTGCGTCACACAACTCGCGGCCTCCGGGCTGCCGATCCGCGTGATTCCGCGTGGATGTCTGCGCGCACAGTGCCGCCTTCGCATCACAGCGAGCGACTCGCTGAGCACTGCCCTCGCTCCCCAGCATTGACAAGGCATCGCGTGGCGCGCGTGCGCTCTCTCGCGCCGTCGCCGTGGGCCAAGCTCGGCTTGAGATACTCAAGACCAACCGCTGATGGAGGTGCCGTTGTGTCGACGTGCGCATGCCTCGTTGTCGAGGCGTCTCGAGGCGCGGATCGTGGCGATACTGTCGGGCCGCGTGCTTGTTGGTGCGGTTGAGCGTGGACGGCATGCGTGGCTAATCCGGTTGTGTGTGTCGTCGGCGGGGGGACGGCGGGGCTCGAGGGTCTACTGCTGGCACACAGGCAGCTCGGGTCTGCTGCGGATCTGTGCTTGATCGCGCCCGAGCGCGAGTTCCGCTACCGGCCGATGACTCCCGATTCGCTGTTCCGTCCGGCCAAGGAGCGTGGCCTTGCGATCGTCGACATCGTTTCGGAGGTGGGCTCGAGGTGGGTAGCGGACCGCGCCGTGCTCGTCGATGAGGCGCAGCGCAGCGTCGTCACTCGTGACGGCGAGACGGTGACGTTCGACTTCCTGCTGCTCGCCGTCGGTGCGCGCCCCAGGCGAGCGCTGCGGCAGGGGTGTCTGTGGGCACGCGGCGACGACCCGGTCTTCCTCGACCAGATCCTCGGTGAACTGGCGGCAGGCACCGTTCGAAGCGTCGCCGTGGTCGTTCCGCGTGGGGCCAGGTGGCCGATACCTGCCTACGAGCTCGCGCTCGTGTTGGCCTGGACGGTGGGCGGGACGGCCGCACACATCACGCTCATCACGACCGAACCAGAGCCGTTGGGGGCACTGGGGGCGGCCGCCGCCGAGGCCGTCGCGCACGAGCTCGAGGCGGCCGGCGTCGAGCTGATCACCGGAGTCGAGGTGATCGATGCGGTGGGGGACGATGCAACGCGATCTGACCTTGCGAATGTGATCCTTGTGCCGGAGCTGCAAGCCGATGCTGCCGACGCGCTCATCGGTAGGCCGAGCGGTTCAGCCCGCGGACAGCCACACGCCGACTCCACGCGGGCGTTCGACCGGTTGATCGCCCTGCCAACCGTCGACGGACCGTCCCTCGCTGGCGTGGCCACCGACGGCGCCGGCTTCATCGAGGTCGATACGACACTCAAGGTCTGGGGCAGCGAACGCGCGTGGGCTGCCGGTGCGTGCGTCGCCGCCGGACTGGAGCACAGCGCGCTCGCCGCCCGCCAGGCCGACGCGGCGATCGCGGCGATCGCCGAGCAATGCACCGACGGTGTCGCCGCCGACCTGACGATTCCTTCCGGCGCGCCGGAGCTCACCGGCATGTTGCTCATTGGACAACGCGACGCATGGCTCGCCGAGAACCCGGTTGGAACCCGCGAGCCTTCCACCCGCTGCCTCTGGTGGCCGCCGGGCCGGGCGGTCGGGCAGATGCTGGCGCAGCACATCGCAGCGTGGGATCCGTCGACAGAACACGCCCTGCTGCGCTCTCGCGGCGGGCTGCTGATCCGCGTACCAGTCGTTCTGGGCCGCAGCCTAGAAGCCTCCGTAACCCCAGGCGCGCCGGTGAGCGATGACGTTCGTCGCGCGCGCATCCGTGACATCGAGAATCGACAGTTCATGGCGGTGCGGCGCCGCGAACGCGAGGCCGACGCCGAGCTGAGAGCGCTCAGCAGCCGGCTCGACGCGCTCGCCGCCCACCAGCAAAAGGCGATCCGCGAACTCCAGCAGCACGGCTACCTCCGCGCTCGGAGCGACGGACCGTCCAGCGACGCGCCAGACTCAGGATAGTGTCGGACGTCAAGGGTTCGCCCGTAGTGTCGCCCGGCTTCGCGGTGCGCGCGCCGAACGCCCGATCGGCTGCGTCGGTGCCGTGAGCGCGGGCGGCGTCGCGGGCGGACGCGATGTCGCGAGGTCTCGCGATCCATCGTTCGCACAGTCCCGGCGCTATCAAACCGCGCTCCCGACAGGCTCGCCGGCAGCGAGCGGAATGTGGCAACCACGCAGCCGTACTGCCTGCAACACCTGATACAGCCGCGGTGCGACGAGAAGTATGTTCGAGCTGTGATCCAGCCGCTTGGACAGACCGACCACTCCCCGATGCCGATCTTCGACGACATCCTGTGCGGCGTCAACGGAACGCGCCGCTCCTATGAGGCCGTCCGCCAAGCGGCCGCGCTAGCCGATCCCGGAGCCCACCTCACGCTCGTCGCGGTCACAGCGGTGAGAGGAGAAGGGACCCAGCGGACCGCCGCGATCGGACCTGAGCGCGCTCGTCGCGTCCTTGCGCATGGGCGGCGCATCGCTCTTGCGGCAGGTATCGAAGATGTCACCGTCGACATCGACGACGGCGCCCCGGTGACCGAGCGATTGTTCTCCCGCGCTCACGACCATCACCTGCTGGCAATCGGCGCGCCGGCAATGTCCCGCATCGCCCACATCCTTGTCGGTGGGACCGCGACCGAGGCCGCGCATCTGCTGCCCGCGTCGGTGCTGCTCGTGCGGCGACCCCTGACAGGCGTCACGTTCGGCGAGCGGATGCTGGTGGCGAGCGACGGCAGCCACCGCTCCGAGGGACTCGTGGACTTCGCGGCCGAGCTCGCTCGCCAGCGCGGAGCGTCGCTCGTATTGGTGCACGCCTTCCACGGAGAGACCGGCGTGCAGCCGGCCGCGATCGCCGCGCAGGTCGAGCGCGTCACGGCAGTGCTGGGTGAGGAGGCGGCCGTTCGGATCGAGCGGGGTAGCCCTCGCAACCTGGTCCTCTCAACCGCTGAAATGGAGCGCTGCTCGCTGATCATCGTGGCCAGCAGGCGCCTCAGCGGGCTGCGGGCGCTGGGCAGCCTATCCGAGCGACTGGTGCACGATGCCCGCTGCTCAGTCCTCGTGATGCGCCCAGAAGACGTCCGCTGACGACGCCAGGAGCGACCGCGCCTGCCGGCGCTGGCGGCCCGGAAGCCGACCGATGCGCTGGGGGGCGGTTACGATGCTAGTGGGCAACGGGTGCGCGGTCCCACGGCTCGGTGCCTTTGCTGCGGTGGAGGGCCCGCGAGTCTCGATGAAGGCTGTTGATGCGATTGTCGTGGGTGCCGGCCACAACGGCCTCGTCGCTGCGACGATGCTCGCCCGCGCGGGCCGGCGGGTGCTCGTGCTCGAGCGCGCCGCGCAGGTTGGTGGCGCGGCCGTCTCGTCTGCGCCCTTCGCCGGCGTCGATGCTCGCATCTCACGCTATGCCTATCTGGTCAGTTTGTTTCCCCGCCCGTTGCTGTCAGAGCTGGGCATCGACGTCGAGCTGCGTCGCCGGCGCATCTCCTCCTACACGCCATGCGGCGACGCCGGCGTTCTGGTCTGCGATGACGTGCAGCGGATGCGTTCGTCGATCACTCGCACGCTCGGTCGCAACTCCACGGGTATGGCGCTTGAGCGGTTTGGGGCGCTGACTGCCGCCGTAGCCGCGCGCATATTCCCCACGCTCACCAAGCCGCTGCTTTCACGGGAGGCGTTCCGCCGGCTCGTCGGCGACGAGCGGGTGTGGAGAGCGCTGTTCGAGCAGCCGCTCTCGCAGCTGCTGAATGGCGCCTTCGACAGCGATCTGGCTCGCGGGATCGTGGCGACCGATGCGTTGATCGGAACCTTCGCCGACATCGACGACGTGCAGTTGCGTCAGAACCGATGCTTCCTCTACCACGTGATCGGTAACGGCACGGGCCGCTGGGACGTCCCCGTCGGCGGGATGGGCGCGCTCACCGAGGCACTGACCGGCGCCGCCGAGCAGGCCGGCGCCGAACTCCGCGTCAACACGCCGGTCGCGTCAATCCGCGCCGACGCCCGCCGTGTGGAGGTGCAGACGGCAGACGGCAACGTGTACGAGAGCCGCCATGTGTTGGCCAATGTGGCACCGTCGGTGCTCTCCAGATTGTTGGGCGATCCGGCGCCCGCGACGCCGCCGGAGGGATCGCAACTGAAGGTCAACCTGCTGCTCGACCGGCTCCCGCGCCTGCGCGACGAGACGGTCAGCGGTGCCGAGGCGTTCGCAGGGACGTTCCACGTCAACGAGAGCTACGAACAGCTGCGACGCGCCTACGCTCAAGCGGCCGGCGGCCGGATCCCTGATCTGCCGCCATGCGAGGCCTACTGCCACTCGCTCACCGACGCGAGCATCCTGTCCCCCGCGTTGCGCACGGCGGGCGTTCACACCCTCACCGTCTTCGTGCTGCATATGCCGGCGCGACTGTTTCGCGTCGATCACGATGCAGCCAAGCACGCCGCCGTGCAGGCGACGCTGCGCTCGCTCGATTCCGTCCTGGCCGAGCCGATCGAGGGCTGCCTGCTGCGCATGCGCGATGGCTCCGCGTGCATCGAGGCCCATACGCCGCTGGAGCTCGAAACAGAGCTCGGCCTGCCGGGCGGCCACATCTTCCACCGTGACTTGGCCTGGCCCTACGCCGAGTCCGAATGCGAGATCGGGCGTTGGGGCGTCGAAACGACCCGTCCGAACGTGTGGATCTGCGGCGCTGGCGCACGTCGCGGCGGGGGAGTGAGCGGGATCCCGGGTCACAATGCCGCGCGGGCCGTGATCGAGGCCGACGACTCTTCATAGCACGTAGGCGCTCGGTCCTGGGCGGGAGCAGCATCGAGCGCGTGGCACGGGAGGCTCTGTTCTGCTTGCAGGCAACTGCCGTCCGCGTGAGGCATCGGGTCGCGCAAGCGGTCGCGCGAGTATGTCCGGGAGCCCGCCCGGTCGTCGTAGCGGTCTCGCGGCACGAACGCGTTTGCCGACTTTGCGTTCGCTCACAAGAAAATCACGCGTCACCCTTGCACCCTGCGAGTCGATCCGTTACTCTCACTGCTGTCTCCCGCTTGAGGAGGTGCCAAAGCTATGAATAACGCTCTCACCTACACCGCCTGCAGCAACGCACCCACCATGCGTACCGGCACGCCTGCCGTTGCGCCGCGTGCGTTCGCGCAGAGCAACATGCTTGCCCTCGCCGAGAGGCCCACGCCCTGATACAGGGCCGGCAATGACCGATCGAGCGAGGGCGACCCCACTGGGGCCGCCCTTTTTTGTTGCCTATGGAGACCCGAGCAAGATGGGAAGTGACAGATGAACACGTGCAGTGATCGCTGCTGAGCTGAGACTCAGCCGCAACACAACAACCTTCGAGTATCTGCAGTAACGCACGCGCGGGCGTGTGTCTGAACCTGCCAACAGGCGGGTCGCTGACACCTGCGCGCGTACGGATTACACAAATTCAATCACCACCGATGAGGGGTCGGGATGATCATCCGTTCACTTTCAGCGAGAGCAACGCTGTTCACTCAGAGGCGCGGGCATAGGCGCCGATGGTCGGCGCTGCCGACCTGGGTCCGCCAGGAGTCGCATCGCTCGCGCGTCATAGGGGACCGCGTAGAGGCCAGCCGCGACCGCCACATCCGCAGCTTCCTTGGGGGTCGCTTCGGACCCTGGGTGTAGAGCGATGCGGCGCGGCGTGGAAACGGGAAGCCGCGGACGACATGACATCGCTGCGGATGGCGCCTGCGCCGGTGCTGGCGCCAACACGCCCGGATTGCGCTCCACCTACAGTGCGCGAACGCGGAACAGCGGGCGACCGTCGGTTCGCGACCCGATGGCACCGGCATGGTCGAAGCCCGCCATGTCGAACCCCAAATGCGTGAGAGCGCCGGCGAGCACCGGCCTCAAGGCGCGGGGACTTCCGTCGGCGATTTTCAGTGCGATCGCCCGTCCGTCCGGGTGTGCCGCCGCGAACACGCCCTCCGCGCCGTCCTTTGCGAGCAGTCCGGGAACGGCCAACATCACGTCCGTCGCAACGCGCCCCAATCCGCCGCAATGAACCGGGAAGCGGGTCATGGCGCGGTAAACCCCGGGCTCGGAGGCACCCGAGGGTGCGGCGGCCAGGCGGCGGAACGCATCCGCCACTGCGCGCAGGCTGCAGGTGTAGGTTGGCGCCCCGCAGCCGTCGGGTCCGGCGCGCCGGACTGTCGGACCAGCGAGGCGCTGCACCACCGCCCAGATGTTCCGTTGGAGCGGATGCTCAGGCTGGAGGTATGCGCCTTCGTTCACCGGCCACTGGTTGAGTAGGCACGTGGCGATCATGCCGGCGTGCTTGCCCGAGCAGTTGGCCGTCACCGGCGCCGGCGCGCCGCCCGCCGCGATCACGCTGCGGGCCTCGGCTTCGTCGAGTGGCAGATCTGGCGTGTTGGCAAGCAGAGACTCGGACGCACCGGCGCGGCGCAGCAGCGCACGGACCAGTCGAACGTGCGTCGGCCCTCCAGAATGGCTCGCACACACGATCGCAAGCAGCTCGTCGGGGAGATTGAGCCCGCAGCTCACCATCGCCGCCGCCTGCGCAGGCTTCCAAGCCGAGCGCGCGAAGACGCGTACGTCGGGGTCTCCGGCGCGCGCTGCCACGTCGCCCTCGCGGTCGAGTGCGACGTAGGCGCCGTAGTGCACGCTCGAGGTCATCCCGTTTAGCTCGACAGCGGCGATCGGAACGAAGGTCACATCGCCTCGGCGAGGTTTGTCAGGAGCTCCATATGGATGATCCGTTCCTCCTTCAGCGGCGTGCTCTTCGCTGACAGGTCGTTGCAGTGGATGCTGAAGACCTCGGCGATCCCGCGACGGCGACCCGGAACATGTTCTCGTGCTCGCCTGGCCCGATCGACCCGACGGTGTCCCCGAGGCACAGCTCGCGGCCGTCGAAGATTTGGAGGCTCAATGGCACTGGTCGAATCGGCGGCGGAAGGTCGGATGACGCTGATCTGGACGTTTGGCTGGGACGAACTCGCCTCCAGTATGCCCACAAGCCTCGGCGAGCTTCGGGCCGCCGGAGGCGAGCGCAACATCGAGCACCGTCTCGTCCACAATCAGCGAGTCCTTACCTAGGATAGGCCCGCCGCAGACCGATGAATCTCGCCGCTCCCGTGGGTCGGTATCACCAGATATCGAGAAAGGACAGCGATGACCGAGCCGAAGACGCAAAGCCTGGACGTGCCTGGCGCCACACTTAGTTACGACGTCCGAGAAGCGGCTCTCGAGAGCTCCGAGCCGGTCCTGCTGATGATCGGATCACCGATGGACGCGAGCGGGTTCACGGTGCTGGCCAGCCAGTTCCCGGACCGCACGGTCGTGACCTACGACCCGCGAGGGGTCGGACGCAGCCCGCGGACCGACGGCGTGACGGCGGCGACGCCGGACGAGCACGCGGAGGACCTGCACCGGCTGATCTCCGAGCTCGAAGCCGGGCCCGTGGACATCTTCGCCAGCAGCGGCGGAGCCGTGAACGCGCTCGCGCTGGTGACGCGGCATCCGGAAGGCGTCCGCACGCTCGTCGCCCACGAGCCGCCCCTCGCGACGGTGCTGCCGGACCGGAAGGAGACGCTGGCGGTAACCGAGGACATCCACGAGACGTATCAGCGCGCTGGCTTCGGACCTGCGATGGCGAAGTTCATCGCCTTCACCGGCGTGAGGGGACCGACTCCGCCGGATTTCCCCGACCACGCTCCGAATCCGGCCGACGTCGGTCTGCCGACCGAGGACGATGGCAGCCGGGACCACCCGCTGCTGGGCCCGCACATGGTCTACGTCAGCGGCTACGAGCCCGACTTCGACTCCTTGCGCGGGGCCTCCACGTGGATCGTCGTCGCAGGCGGCGCCGAGTCAGAGGGTACGTTCCCCTACCGCGCCGCGCTGGCCCTCGCGGAACGCCTTGGGACCGAGGCGGTGATCTTCCCGAGCCACCACGCCGGGTTCGGCCAGCAGGGCGATCCGGAGGCGTTCGCCGCCACCCTCCGCCGGGTCCTCACGGGCGTCGGCTGACCGATCGGCGGCGGTTTCGCGGTGGGCTGCGCGTGGTCACATGGCGATGCCGCTGCTCGCGTTGCGCGGGTCGAGGAGTTCCAGCGCGAGGGCCGACCAGGCGAAGTGCTCGGCGCCCATGCCGCGACCGTCGTTGGGGTCGTAGAACTCGCGTAGGCCCTCCCGTGACACGGTTTCGGTGATCGCGCGCGCGATCGCGCTGGCGTGCTCGTCGTAGCCGAGTCGCACGAGTCCGCGCCAGAGCAGCCAGGCGCTGTTGATCCACGTCGGCCCGCGCCAGTAGCGTCGCAGGCCCTCGAAATGCTCTCGCAGCGAGAATGCGGGCTCGTCGAGCGCGACCGCGGGCGGTGCTACGGCAGTCCAGAAGCGGCGCTCGTCGAGGAGGCATGTCACCAAGCGCCGGCCGATCTCTTCGGGCAGGTCGGGAAGCGCGAGGGGTGCGAGCGCCGTCCATGTGAGCGGGATCCGTTCGCTGGTCGGCGGCTCGACGGCTGGCAGGAACAGACCGCTTGGCTCGTGGTAGAGCCGGGCGATCAGCGCGGGCGTGATCGACGGCAGCCCGAGCGCGAGTCGTGAGAGTCCGTGCAGGACGTTGGTCAGCACCTCGCAGACAACCGGGTCGCCGTCGGCTCGGACGGCGTCGATGCGGAACTCCCGCCTGCGGTTGCTGTGCACCAGTTCGATGAACCCGGGCAGGCCCTGCGCGCGGTGGCGCCAGATCGGGTCGAATTGGGGCGAGGCGTCGCAGCCGGATTCGTCGGGCTGCAGGATCCACAGGAGGCCATCGCCCTCGAGGTCGCGCTGTGCGGTGATCGCCTCGTGGTGGGCGACGATTCGCGGCTCGAGCGCCGGATCGCCGACGGCCACTCGCCACGCGAACGCGAGCGCTGGCGGCTGGATCGTCGCGGTCATCGCGTCGGTGTGATGGATCACGTTGTAGTAGAGCGAGCGCGTGCCGCTCAAACGGTGATCCCAGAGGATCGTGTGGCCGATGAAGCCGTCTGGGCGTGCCGCGGCCAGCAGCGTCTCGAGCTCGGCGCGTGAGCGGGCGCGATCGAAGTGCCGCCACGCGATCGCCGCGAAACATGAGTCCCAGTACCACTGCCAGCGATAGCGTTCGGGGCTGGGCCTGGTGTAGGCAAACGGCACGCCGTTACGCTCGCCAACCGTCCAGTTCGCGCTCAGCGTCTCGTGGCAGCGTTGCCCCAACGCCTGCTCGGTCATCCGCGGCACGTTGGCAGCTCCATCGGCGCGCCGTCGCGCCAAGCGTAGAACACGATCTGGGGTGCGCCCGATGGCTCGACGCCGAACAGCGCTACGTTGTGTCGGTGGAAGCCCAGCCGAGGCTCATTCTCCAGGTGCCCCGCGGCGGCGCGGTTGATCGGCAATTCAGCGCGCGAGTGCCCGAGAGCGTGGCGAGCGGCGACGTCGTGGTCGAGCGAGGCCCGACCGACGCGCACGGCCATCTCGAGCCGCCCGCAGCCGGCAAGGTCGTGGCGTCGCTCCCATCGCCCGAGTCGCTGACGCGCGAGGCCGAAGAGCTTCGCCGCGCGATCGGGCAGGCGGGCGTGGGCACCGAGCCGCTCGTCGTCGTGGTCGAGGCGGCCGAAGAGCTGCGCGACGACGAGCTGGCCGCGCTTCTCGACGCAGCGCGCCATACCTCGCGCGCGGTGATCGTGCGAGTCCTGCGCGACGGGTGACCGCTCGGCTCAGGCCGGGTCTTGCGAGCTGTACGGGTCGTCCTCGCCGCGCAGGTCGCGGTAGCGGCGGTCAAACAGCTCGAGCACCGCAGTGACATCCGAGGGGCCGTGGATGCCGTGGCTGACGACGTCCGAATAGGGCATGGAAGCGTCCCGCTCGGCGTCGCCGTGCTCGATCAGCTCGTCGTGCTGGGCGTGTGAGAAGCGCAGCTCAACCACGCCACGCTCGCGATCAAGCACGCCCAGCTCGAGATGCTCGTAACGCACGAGCGCCGCACCGTCGGCGCGCCGCTCGATATGCACGCCGGGCCAGGTATCGAGCTCATTGGCAATCTCATCGACTAACACCGCGCCACGTGACACGGGCCGATCCTAGCGCTCCCGGATCGCCGGATTGCGCGCGCCGCCCGTCAAACGCCGACCACCTCGTCGCCTCATTTCACGGAAGCGCCCGCCCTCCGACCAGGAGATCGCTCTGAAGCCGCATCAGGACCGATCGAGCGTTTCTACGGCGCGGGCCGCAGGTTGGCCACGGCGCTCGCGGCGCGGTCGCGTACGCTGCCGTCGCTGTGCGGGTTGTACAGCGGTCCCGTTCCGTCGGTCAGCAGGAGGAGGGCCTGGGCGACGCCGCGTGCGCAGACCGGCGCGGGCTCGGCGAGCTTCTCGGCCAGCGTCGCGAGCTCGCGGCGTGCCGCCGAGACGCGATCGGGCTGCGGTCTGACGCGCATATACGAACGCGCACCGGCGCGGTCCGCCTCGTGGACGAGGTGGCGGATCGCGAGCGCAAGCTCGCGCCGCCTGGGCAGGTTCGTCAGGCGCCGCGCCCGGAGCGCGAGGGCCGGGTCGGACTCGGACGGCGTCCCGTTCGCCAATGCCGCGTCCAGCGAGCGGGTGTGGAGCCGTGCAACCAGGCGATCGCGCAGCCGCTCAGGAGGGGCGATATAAAGGGCGGATGTGGCCATGACCATCAAAAACGTTACACTGGTCATGCTGACTTGTCAAATCATTTCGCCGGTCACGTAGAATGCAACCTGTGACCGTGCTTCCTGCCTGGTACCCCTGGCCCGAGACCGAGACCAAGCCGGCGCCGATGCCGCTGCTGCTGGTGCAGGCGTTCGTCAACACGCTCGACGTTGAGCAGGGCGAGGACCTGCTCAACGCAGACTGGTTTGTGACCGCCGGGCTCCTTGACGCGAGCGCCGCCGCGGGGGGAGCTGAGCTCGAGCTGGCGCGCGGGATGCGGGAGAGCATCCGTCGGCTGCTCGAGTCGGGCGATGGCGACCTCGGACCACTGTGCGAGGTGGCGGCGGAGCGCGCGGCGAGGCTGCTGGTCGGGGAGGGAGGGGCGTTGGCGCTCGCACCGCCAGGCCGGCGCGACCTGACCGACGCCCTGTTTCAGCTCCTGCTGATCGTCCGCACCGCCCAGGAAGACGGCACCTGGTCACGCCTGCACGTTTGCGCCAACGACACGTGCCGCTGGGCCTTCTACGATCGGTCCAAGAACAGGCAGGGCCACTGGTGCGACATGGCCGTGTGCGGGAATCGGCTCAAGAACCGCGAGCTGCGGGCGCGGCGGCGGGACAAATCGGTTGGCGCCAGCCCGGCCGCTGCTGATCGAGAGGTGCCGCGAATCGGTGCTCGAGAGCTGAGGTGATGATGCGGACGGTCACGCTCGTGGAGGCCCCGACGAGCGCCGGTGGCTACGCCCCTGGTCAGGAGGATGGTCCTCGCGCGCTGCTCGATGCCGGCCTCATCGACTCGCTGGAGGCGGCCGGTGTGGCGGTACACCGCGGCGGGCAGGTGACGCCCTGTCGCTGGCGGCCGGACCCAGACAACCCCCGGGCAGCAAATGCCGGTGCGGTCATCGACCGCGCTGGCCAGGTCGCTGCGCTGGTCCGAGCCGCCGCGGCCGGGGACACGATTTTGGTGCTCGGCGGCGACTGCACGGTGGGGGTCGGCACGGTGGCCGGGTTGCGAGATCGTGTCGAGCGGCTGGGTGTCGTCTACGTCGATCGGCACGCTGATCTCAACGTGCCCGACAGCACCGTTGACGGGGCCCTGGATTGGATGGGGGTCGCGCACATGCTCGACATCGCCGGTGCCGTCGACGGGCTCGCGGCGCTCGCCGGTCAGCGACCGATGCTGGGCGGCCAACAGATCAGCTTCCTCGGGCTCGGGCCCCACACGGACTTTGAGGCCGACGTGATCGCCGATCGCAGGCTGCCCGTGGTCGATGTGGAGACCGCCGCGGCTCGTCCGCAGCAGGCCGCGCGGGCGGCGCTTTCCCCGCTCGCGGACTGCGACGCCTTGGCGGTGCACTTCGACGTCGACCTCGTCGACTATCTCGATGCGCCGCTCGCCGAGAACACCGATCGTGGTGTCGCGCCATCGCTGAGGGCCTGCGGAGAGATGCTCGGCGAGCTACTGGCCGACGCGCGCGTATGTTCGCTCACCGTGACCGAGTTCAACCCCCACCACGGATCTGAGGATGGGAGCACCGCCAAACGGCTCGTCGAGATCCTCGTGAGCTGCCTCGCGCAGCCCCAATAGTGGGCCCGCCGCGGGTGGCGTGTCACGCCGCCGGCACTGTTCTTTCGTCGATGATCGTGGACAGGTCGCCGGCGACGATTAGTCTTCGCCGGTGCCCGCTGTGATGCGCTGGCGCGTGGTCCTGCTCGCCGCGATGGCGGGCGTGGTGCTGTGTGCGCCTTCGCCGGCGAGCGCGCTCTCCGGCCTCGCTGTCTCCGGGGTTGAGAACGAGCCTCTTGGAACGGGCGTCGCCGGGGACCAGGAGGGCGTCGAACTCGCGGGGGTCGATCTCGGCGAGCCTTCGACGCCGGTGACGATCGCCTGGGGCGACGGTCAGAGCAGCACGTGCGTCTACGAGTCCTCGCCGCCGACTTCCTCGCCCCCGCCGGCCTGCTGGTTCTGGCGCGGGGAGGCCGACGTGTCCCCAGCCGCGATCTATGGGGCCCACGCCTACGCCGCCCCGGATGTCGAGAGCGCCGGCACCGATGTGCCGTACACCTGGACGATCACGGCGCCCGGGGAGACGATCACCGGGACCGCGGCGATCGCCGACGCTCCGCTTACAGTCGGCACCGTCTTCAGCGGAGGGGCACCACCCCCGATCACGGAGCTCGCGGGGGTCGCGGCGCCGGCCGAGGTCGCGACCTTCACCGACGCAGACCCCGATCCGCGCCTGTCCAACTACCAGGCGACGATCAACTGGGGCGACGGCACCGCCCCGACGGCGGGAACCATCGGCGTCGGCTCGGGCCAGGGTCACTTTGAGGTGACCGGCAGCCACGCCTACCAAGTCGCCGGGACGTACACGGTCACGACCTCGATCACCGACCGGATTTCCGGTCATGCCGGCTACGGGCCGGTGCGGGCGACGGCGTCGGCGACGGTCACCGAGGCAGGCGTCGAGTCGCTCAGCGCCGAGGAGGGAACGCCGTTCTCGGGGGTGATCGCCCAGTTCTGCGGCGAGTCGGGCTCGCCCGGTTCGGTTTCGATCAACTGGGGTGACGGCAGCCCCGCCGACAGCGCCACGACCCTCGCCCCGGGCTCCCCGAGCTGCCTCGATGTGAGCGCCGGGCACAGCTACGCCGAGGGCGGCTCCTACACCGTCACCGTGACCCCGAGTCCGCCCAGCTGGGCGGCGCCGGTCTCGGGGACCACCACGGTCGCCGATGCGCCGTTGACAGCGACGTTCGATGCGACGGCGCTCGCGGCCGTGGGGTCGAGCTTCACGATCCCGACGACGCAGCTCGCGACGGTCGTCGACGCCAATCCCGACGCCCCGTCGTGCGCCGGCGGCGCCTGCGACGTCTCGGCCACGGTCAACTGGGGCGACGGGTCGAGCTCCGCGGGGACGGTGACGCCGGTGTCGGGCGGCCACGGACTCGCCGTCGACGGATCACACACCTACTCGGGCCCCGGCGAGTACACGATCACCGTGACCGCCCACGACGCGCACGGCGCGAGTGCCGTTGCGAGCGGTACCGACGCGGTCGCGGGGCCACCTCCGGCAAAGGCGGGCTGCCTCAGCTCGATCCCGTCGGTCGGGGCGACGAGTGGCCGCTACGGCAAGGCGCTCGCGCCCGGCCCGCCGAACTGGGGACTGTCCGCGGACGACCGCGTCGTGCGATTCGGCGACCTCGTCGTCTGCGCGGTCGACGCTCCATGGACGTATGAGGGCGCTCCGCTGCCGACAGGGGGGAGCGCGGGCGGGCATGGGCAAACCCCCGGCCTGTTCCAGACAACCGGACGGGTCATCGTCAACGGCATTGAGCTCGAGCCCGCCACACAATCCGCCGGAACCCCGTACGTCCTCGACACCGAGGGCGGCGGCGAGCTGTCCGGACCGCAGTCGGAGGTGTGGCTGACCGAGGAGCAGTACGCCGCGGAGCCCGCGCTGTTCGGAGATCTCGGCCCGGTGAACCTGACGAGCGACCCGTGGGTTGTCGAGGGCTCGACGCTTGGCGTGGTGCCCGCGTCCTCGTCGGCATCCGTCGACGACCTGCCGGTCAGCGGCGCGCTGCCGATCACCATCACAGGCCTCGGCACGGTCCGGGTCGCGGCCGCGATCCGGCTACCGGACGCGCTGACGCTCGCGGCCTACTCCGGCGGGCCGGTGACCGCGACGCAGACCTTCGCGGGCGAGTACCCGGCACTGGCGCCACCCGGCAGCGCGCCGGCGCCGACCTGCGGCAACGAGTGCTTCGCCGCACGGCTCGCACCGCTCGCCCCAATCGGCCTGCGCGGCGCGGGCGGCAGCCCCCGCGCCCGGGTCGCTGACGCCTACCCGTGCACGCTCCAGATCCCGCCCAACCTCCCGATTCACCTGACGTTCCCCGCGGCGTTCCTCGGCGGGCTGCCCGTGACGAACGGCTACCTCGACTATGACCCGTCGACCGGGACGCTCGACGGCGGCGCGAAGTTCTCGATCGGTGGCGCCTCGGTCAGCGGCTTCTTCAGCTTCGTCCATGGCAGCTTCAACGGGGCCGGGGGGTGTGCGTCAGGGCTCGACGTCCCGATCATTCCCGAGTTGCTCCAGCTCGACGGGATCAGCTTCGACACGTTCCTGGACCCGACGCGGTTCAACGCCACGGCCACGCTCGGGCTCGTCGGGCTCGGCTCCGCGGGCAGCGTGATCGACCTCCAGGGCGGGACGATGGCCGTGTTCGCAACGGGCAGCCACAGCTACACCTACAACCAGGACAAGTCGATCACCGGCCAGGACGACATCCCCGGGACCGACAGCATCCTCTACGGCCAGCCGTTCTCGACAACCGCGATCGGGATCGGCGGGCAGTACAGCCCCTTTGGCCTGCCGCTGACCGTCAAGGGATACGCCCTTTACGTGTTCCCGGGGTACGTCGAGTTCGGTGGCAGCTGGGGCATCAACGTTCTGGACGGCGCGCTGACGGCGAGCCTCAGCGGCGCCGGGCAGCTGTGGGTGCCGCAGCGCGAGTTCGAGATCCAGGCGAATGGCAACTTCAACGTCGCCGGCTTCGGGGGCAGTGTCGGGATCGTCCTCTCGAGCAAGGGCATCATCGGCTGCGCGAACGTCAACATCCCCGATCCGCCTCCGTTCAGCGGGACGCTGGCGACGCTCAGCGAGGGCGCCGGATACCACTGGGGTCAGGGGCTGGGTGGCGTCAACATCTGGCTGTTCGGAGGCTGCAGCAACAACTACGGCTCCTACCAGGTGAGCGCCTCCTCGAGCGCGCTGGACGACGGGTCGCGCAGCTTCACGATCCGGCCCGGCGTCCCCGACGCGATGGTCCGGCTGGCGGGCAGCGCCGGGTCCCCGGAGGTACGCGTCACCGGGCCTGACGGTCAGGCGGCGAGCACCGGCACGGGCACGCAGCTGACGGGCGGGCGGATCGGCCGGCGGGTGATCGCGCTGGCGCGGATGCCACAGCTCGACCGGACCTGGGTCGGCCTGCAGGACCCCGCGGCCGGTCGCTGGACAGTGACGCCGCTACCGGGTTCGGCCCCGATCACGTCGCTGGCGGTCGCCGACGGCCTTGGCCCGGCCGTCGTGCATGCGACCGTGACCGGGCATGGATACAACCGTGTGCTCGACTACTCGGTTCGACCGCGGCCGGGCCAGACTGTCCAGTTCGCCGAGTCGGGAGCGGGCGCGAGCCAGTTGATCGGCACCGCCCACGGCTCGCACGGGACACTGCACTTCACGCCCGCGAGCGGACCGCCAGGCCGCCGTTCGATCCGCGCGATCGTCTCGATGAGCGGGCTTCCGACCGAGCGGCTCGCCGTCGCCAGCTACCTCGCGCCGGGCCCGCCGGTCGCTGCGGCTCCGAGCGGCCTGGCGGCGCGGCGGGTTCACGGAGCGCTCGCCATCCGCTGGCGCGCGGGTGCCGACACGATCGGGTTTCACCTGACCGTGATCGACACGGACGGCGCCCGCAGTCTCTACATCCTCCCGCGCCGGGCCCGCACCTTCACCGCCCCCGGACCGCCCGACGCCGGAGCTGCGATCTCGCTCGCCGGCGTTGGTCCCGACGGGAACGCAGGGCCCGCTGTCACGGTTCGCATCGCCGCGCTCGCGCGGCCCGGTCGCGTGCGCGGGCTCCGGGCGGTCAGGCACAAGGCGACCGTCCAGATCGGCTGGCAGCGCCTCGTCGGCGCGCGCGACTACCGTGTCGCCATCACGGCCGGCTCGAGCCGGGTCGCGTCGCTCACGGTGACCGCCGGCCGCTCGCTGACGGTAGCCGTCAGTCCCGCAGCCGCAGTCCACGTCACGGTGTGGGCTGAGGGTGCTCCGGACGTGCTGGGCCCGGCAGCATCCGTCCAGCTCGCGGCGGTCCACGCGCGACGCGGGAAGTAACTCCCCGGGGCGAACGCCGACCCTCAGCGCTCGGCCGTTGCCCGAACGCGACGGCGTGGCGTGCATCACCACGCCGCTGTCAGAGGTCGGCGTCCGCGCCGGCGCGGGTCGCCCGGGCAGCGGTGAGCGTCGCCGTGGAGTCGCTGTCGCTTGTCGGTGGGAACGAGACTTCGATGGTGAGTCCGCCCTGCGGGCACGCCTGGGCGCTGAGCTGGGCGCCGTGGGCGGTGGCGATCGCGTGGACGATGGAGAGCCCCAGTCCGTGTCCGTTGTTGTGGCGGGTACGGGAGCCGCCCAGTCGTTGGAACGGTTGGAAGAGACGCTCGATCTCTTCGGGCGGGACGGGCGGGCCGGTGTTTGTGATCGACACGAAGGCGTGGCGGTCGTGGGCCCCCGTGGCGATGTCGATGTGTCCGCCGGCGATGTTGTGGCGAATCGCGTTATCGATCAGGTTGGCGATCATGCGCTCGAGGAGTCGCGGATCGCCCTCCGTTGGCGCCGCGGCCAGCGCCGCGTGAACGTCGAGGTCGCGGCCGGCGACCTCTGCCTCGCGCGCGAGCAGGGCCTGCGAGGCGAGAACCTCGAGGTCGAGCCGCTCGCGCCGCTCGACCCCGGCTTGGCCGCGCGTGAGTGTCAGCAGCGCCTCGATCATCTGCTCGAGGTGCTGCTCGGATGCGAGCACGCGCTCATGGGCCGAGCGCAGCGAGGAGAAGCTGGCAGCCGGGTCCGCGAGCGCGACCTGGATCAGCGCGCGCTGGCGCGCCAGCGGCGTACGCAACTCGTGCGAGGCGTTCGCAGCGAACTGCCGTTGGGCCTCGAACGACGCCTCGAGCCGGTCGAACAGGTCATCGAGGGTGTCACCGAGTTCCTTGAGCTCGTCCGGCGGGCCGTCGAGGGCCAGACGCTCATGCAGGCTGGCGGAGGAGATCCTCCGGGCCGTGCGGGTGATCGTTCGGATCGGTCGCAGCATCCTCCCGGCAACGAGCCAGCCGACCAGCAGGGCGAGCACAGCCACGATGGCCAGGGCTATTCCCGAGTCGACCAGGAGCTGGTGCGAGTCGGCAGCACGCTGTGCCGCTTCGACGGATCCTGACCGGGCGATCTGATGCACGGCCGCTGTCAGCTGACGCTGTACCGCCGCCAGCTGATGCTGGTCCCGCGTCAGCTGACGCTGGTCCTGCGCGAGCCGAGGCACCGAAAATGTCAGCGAAGGCAGATTCCTCGGCGGATTCAGATTCTGTGCCAGCTGACGCTGGGCCTGTGCCAGCTGGAATTGGTCCTTTGCCAGCTGAGGCAGAGTCCGCGCCAGCGCCGCCGGGCGCCCCGGCAGCTGCTGCTTGAGGCCCTGGATGGCGGGGGTGTGAGGAACCTGCGGTAACTGCGGCTGCCGGTATGCGGTGGCTCGTTCAAACAGGACGTAGGTGGTGGCGACCAACGCTGCGCCGGAGAGCAGGAAGAGGGCGCCGTAGACAGCGGTGAAGCGCAGGCGGGCGGTGCGCCGTGGCCAGCGCAGCCAGGCCGGCGGTCCGAGCCGACGACGGGGCACGGGCATCATCGTCCTCCGATCCGGTAGCCGGCTCTGGCGACGGTCTCGATCACCGGCGGCTCGCCGAGCTTGGCGCGCAGCCGGCTGATCGTGACCTTGACCGTGCCCGAGAACGGGTCGGCGGCCTCGTCCCACACGCGGGCGAGCAGCTCCTCGGCCGAGACGACGCGGCCCTGGGCGGCGAGCAGCAGTTCCAGCACCCCGAACTCCTTCGGCGCCAGTTCGAGCCACCGACCGGCGCGGCGGACGGAGCGCTTGGCCGTGTCGAGCACGACATCACCGGACTCAAGCACGGGCGGGATGCCCGGTTGCGCACGGCGTGCCAGCGCACCGATCCGCGCGACCAGCACGGGGAAGTCAAACGGCTTGGGCAGGTAGTCATCGGCGCCCAGCCGGAGTCCGTCGACGACGTCATCGCTCGCTGCCGCGGCGGTCAGCATCAACAGCCGACTGCGGCCGCCGCCGTCGACCAGCCGGGCGCACACCTGATCGCCGTGCAACCCGGGCAGGTCGCGGTCGAGCACGATCACGTCATAGTCGTTGACCAGCGCGCGTGCCAGGCCGGCCTCGCCGTCCAGTGCGACATCAACGGCCATCCGCGCGTGACGCAGACCGGCCGCGACGGTCTCGGCCAACTCCTCATCGTCTTCGATCACAAGCACGCGCACCGGTGCTCCTTACGGTAGCCACAGCGAGGTTACGGCACGGTTGCAGCCGCCTCTTGGCTGCGCACGCGCCGCGGTGACCTCGAGCGGCGAAACCTTCCCGTAACCGCCGGCCAAGTAGAACCGATGCGCAGACCCGGCGCAGACCAGAAGGAGCCCAGATGTCAGACCACAACCATCCGCAGACGCTGACCCACTCGACGAAGGCGCGCCTGCTCGCGGCCGCCGCGCTCCTGAGCGTGGTCCTGATCGCCGGATGCGGCGGAAGCTCAGGCAGCCCGTCCGTGGCGAACGTCGCCAGCTCGAGCACCTCGACGTCGAGTGCGGCTGGCGCCGGCGCTGCGACCGCCTCCGGGTCGAGCTCGGCGACCAGCTCACGCTCGAGCAGCGCGACCGGCAGCGGTGCCGCCGGTTCCGGCCCGTCCTCGCCAGGCGCCCTCGATTCGGAGGCACTCGCGTTTTCCAAGTGCATGCGTGCCAACGGCGTGCCCGACTTCCCAGATCCGAACGCCGGCGGGGGGTTTGTGTTCCAACAGGGCGCCGGAGTCAATCCCTCATCGCCCCTGTTCGAGGCGGCGCAGGCGAAGTGCCAGAAGCTGATGCCGATGGACGGCCTCACCCCGGGCACGCAGACGCATCCGTCCCCGCAGGCGCTGACGCAGATGGTGCACGTCGCGCAGTGCATGCGCCGACACGGCATCACCAACTTCCCCGACCCTCGGACCTCGATCCCGTCCAACCCTCGAGCCGCCGTAGGCGGCAACGGCGTGATCAGCAATATCGACGGGGTGGTCCTCGTGTTCCCCGGGACGATCGACGAGCAGTCGCCGGCGTTCTCGCGGGCGGCCGCTGTGTGCAGATTCCCGCTGCACAACCACTGATGGGAACCGGGTCGACGCGGAACGGGCCGATCTCAGCCTGGGCCCGCCACAGCTGGTCCTTGGGCTGCCCGAATGCCGCCGCCCTGGGCCGGGGCGCCGGCCGAGGGGATCGTGACCGTGACCGACAGGCCGCCGTCGTCGCGGGGGTGCGCGGTGGCGGTGCCGCCGTGCATCGCGGCGATCGACGCGACGATAGCCAGGCCGAGTCCGAAACCATCATGGGCGGTGCGGTCGCTGAGCCGTTGGAATGGGTCGAAGATGCGCTCCGCGTCGGCCGGGCTGATGACCGGGCCGGTATTGGCCACGGTCAGCTGGCTGCTTCCCGCCGTGGTGGCGGTGGTGATCCAGATGTCACCGGCGGCGGCGTTGTAGCGGACCGCGTTGTCGACAAGGTTCGCGATGAGGTGTTCGGCCAGCACCGGATCGCCCGCGATGACGGCGGGCCCGAGCGTGGCGTGGACCCGCCTCTCGCCCAGGCCGACGGTGTCGAGGACGTCTTCGGCGACCGTGGCCAGGTCGACGGCTTCATGGACGCTGAGCCCGCGCTCGTTGCGCGCGAGGATGAGCAGCGCGCCGATGAGGTGCTCGGCATGATCCACCGCGGTGCGGATGTCCGCCGCCATGGCGCGCAGGTCGTCAGGCGTGCTGTCCGGGTTGGCCAGCACGACGTCGACCGTCGCGCGCATGACCGCAAGCGGGGTGCGCAACTCGTGGGAGGCGTTGGCGATGAACCGCTGCTGGCTCTCGAACGCGGCCTGGAGCCGGGCGAGCATCTCGTCGAAGGTCTCGGCCAGCTCGCGGAGCTCGTCGCGGGGACCGCGCAGCGCCACTCGCGCCGACAGGTTGTGTTCCGACGCGGCGCGGGCGGCCGCCGTGATCCGGTGCAGCGGGCGCAGCGCCCGCCCGGCGGTGATCCAGCCGAGGATCGCGGCGAGCGCGATGACCGCGGCAAGCGTGATCAGCGAGTACTGCAGCAGGTGCGACAGGGTGAGGTCGCGCTGGTGTTGCGCGCCCAGGAGCTGGAAGATGCACTGGGCCAGGAGGGGCTTGTTGGGGTGGGCGCCCGGCTGCTCGGACCGACACAGCGCATTGATACTGGCCGGAATCCCGCTACGGGAGCGAGGCGCCTTGCCAAGTCCGGGCGCCCCCAGCTGCGCCACCAGGATGTAGCTGACCGCGACGACGATCGCGCCGCACGTGGCGAACAGGGCGACATAGAGCAGGGTCAGGCGGGCTCGGACGGTCAGCTGCGGGCGGCGGCGGCTCACATCCGGTAGCCCCTGCCGACCACGGTTTCGATCAGCGGCGGGTCGCCGAGCTTGCGCCGCAGCCGGGTCATCGTCACCGCGACGATGTTGCTGAACGGGTCGGCGTTGGCGTCCCACACATGCTCGAGCAGCTCCTCCGCGCTGACCAGGGCGCCGTCGGCGGCCAGCAGCGTCTCCAGGACCCCGAACTCCTTGCGGGTCAGAGACAGCGATCGGGAGCCGCGGCTGGCGCGGTGCCGTGCCCGGTCCACGGTGAGGTCTCCGCGGCGCAGGACCGGCGGTGTGGACGGCGCGCGGCGCGACAGCGCGCGCACGCGGGCGACGAGCTCGGCGAACGCGAACGGTTTGCCGAGGTAGTCGTCTGCGCCCAGTTCCAGCCCGTCGACTCGGTCATCGACGCCGGCGGCGGCGGTGAGCATGAGGATCCGCGGGCCAGAGCCGGCCAGCGTCCGGCACACCCGGTCACCGTGGACGATCGGCAGATCGCGGTCGAGCACGATCACGTCATAGGCCGTCAGCGCGGCGGCGTGAAGCGCCGCCGCGCCGTCGTGCACGGCATCGACGGCCATCCCGGATTGACGCAGCCCCTGAGCGACCCGGGCGGCAAGCGTCGCGTGGTCCTCGACCACCAGCACCCGCATCCCACCAGTATGCCCCGGCCGACATGACATCCGTCAAACATCGCCGGTAGCGCTGATGTCACCCGCCCGGCTGTAGAACCGCAGGCACACCGCGGCACCGGTCGTCCGCTGCGCGGGTGACCGCCCGGCGAGCGCCGTGGCCCGCGCCGTCCAGGCCGGACGCCCACGCCGGTGCCCGGGACGACCATCCGACCCACAGGAGGGCATGATGAACGGCAGCACCCGCTTCACACGCCGGCCACGGCGGGCATGGCCGCCCACAGCGCGCACCGCGGCCGCGATCATCGCCACAGCCAGCCTCGCCCTGTCGGCGGCGGCATCTGGCAGCAGCCCATCACCGACCGTTGCCGGCGGCTCATCGAACGCGCGAGCGTCAGCGCTCTCCCAATCAACCAGCACCCAGAAGGCGCTCGCCTACTCCCACTGCATGCGCTCGCACGGGGTGACGATGTTCCCCGACCCCACCAGCAGCGGAGTGGTTCCCAAGGTCAGCCTGCGGCAACTCCGGGTCAGCAGCTCCCAGTTCCAGGCGGCCCAGAGAGTGTGCCAGGACCTGCTCCCGCCCGGCACTGACGACCAGTTTCCCCCGGGGGAGGTGCAGCAGCTGCTGATCGGCATGCTGAGATTCAGCCAGTGCATGCGCTCCCACGGGGTGCCGAACTGGCCCGACCCCACCACCGATTCCGAGGGCCGCCCGATCTTCCCACTCCCTGCAGCCGGCATCTCCCGGCAGCAGGCGAGATCGCCGCGTGTCACTCACGCCGGGAACGATTGCCAACATCTGCTGCCGCCCGCGCTCCCAGGGATTCCGATCGGCTAGCGAGCCGAGGGCTGCCGTGGCGGTCGCTCGTCAGCTTCGACTCGAGTTCCGCGACGCGCTCGGTCAGCTGCCGGTTCCGGGTCTCGAGCTCGTTGGCGCGGCGGCGGGCCGCGGCGAGGTCGGTGGCGATCAGCGGCAGGATGCTGCGCAGGCGTGCGAGGCGATCGACGACCTGGGCGTGGCTGGCGATCGTTTGATGGTCGTTCATGCGGTTCTGAGCGCGTCGGTGGGGGATAGGCGGGCAGCACGGATCGCCGGGAGGATGCCGGCGACGGCCCCGATCAGGATCGCCGCGCCGATGCCGCCGCCCCAGGCGAGCGTCGGGATGACGGTGGTCCAGTGTTTGGTGTGGGCGTAGATGGCGGTGGCGAGCGCCCCGGCGCCGATGCCGGCGGCGCCGCCGAGCAGGGCGAGAAGGATTGCTTCGGTGAGGAACTGCATGCGGATCTGTGCGCGGGTGGCGCCGAGGGCGCGCCGTAGTCCGATTTCGGAGCGGCGTTCGAGGACGCTGATGATCATGATGTTGGCGACGCCGATCGCGCCGACGAGCAGGGCGACGGCGCCGAGGCCGAGGAACAGGCCGTTGAAGGCACCCTTGGCGTCGGCTTCGGCGGTGAGCGTCGAGGACGGCTGAGTGACGTCGACCTCGCTTGGGTTCTCGGGGTTTGCGGTCGCGGCGAGCACGTTGTAGACCGCGTTGACCTGGTCGGTCTGGGCGCGGACGTAGATCTCGGTCGGGTTGCCGGTGGCGGGGTGGCCGTCGAGGACGCTGGTGTAGTGGAGGTAGGTCTTGGCGGCGGCGAAGCCGATCAGTACCGAGTCGTCGATCTCGGGGGCAAGCACCGCGGGGTTGAGGATGCCGACCACGTAGAACCACATGCCGGCGACCCAGATCCGTTCGCCGGGGTAGATGCGGTCGATGCCGAGGCGCTGGGCGGCGGCGGCGCCAAGCACGCAGACCGGCTCGGTCGCGGTCGCCGGGTTGAGAAAGCGGCCCTGGGCGACCGTCGTGCCAACCGCGCCCGGCAGGTTGAGGCTGGTCGCGTCGACGCTGAGAGCGTTGGTGTTGATCGAGGCGATCAACGGGCTGCGGTACGCGTTGGCGCCGGAGAGCGCTCCGGTGTAGGCGACGTCGTAGACCGGCCCGATGCGGCCGATCATCCCGGGTGCGGCGAGCGGTAGCGGGACCGACTGGCCGCTGAAGTTCTGGCCGGTACTGACGTCGAGCAGGTTGGTTCCGAGTTTGTTGATCTCGTTGAGCAGGCCGGCCTGGCTCGACGAGGAGATGCCGAGGACAGCCACGATCGCGGCGACGCCGATCGCGATCCCGAGCGCCGAGAGCGCGGAGCGCAGCCGGCGTGTGCGCACGCCGATCGAGGCGAGTCGCGCGAGGTCGG
This sequence comes from uncultured Solirubrobacterales bacterium, assembly GCA_963833765.1. Classification (GTDB taxonomy): domain Bacteria; phylum Actinomycetota; class Thermoleophilia; order Solirubrobacterales; family Solirubrobacteraceae; genus Palsa-513. The sequence goes on from CAWHZJ010000006.1 coordinate 32,364, forward strand.
CGGGGCGTAGGCGCGCCGGCGTGAGACTGACCGCGGCCGCGGTCATGCTGCGGTGTTGACGAGCGCGAACGCCACCGGGCGGACGCCCTTGACGGATGCGGTGACGATGTAGCCGCCCGCCTGGCCGTTGGCGGCAAACGGCGGGGCGATCGCAATGCCCGACGAGTTGGTCTTGAGGGTGACCCTGGTCTGCCCATTGGCGAAGCTGCCGCCCGGCCCGGTCGAGGGGGCGGCGAACGTGACGGCGGCGTCCGGGACCTTGTTGGCGTGGCCGTCGGTGACGGTGACCGCCAGCGCGATCGCGAAGCGCGTGCCGGTGGTCGTCGATTGGGCGGCGCCGACTCCAGCGGTGACCGTCGATGGCTTCCCGGCACGGTTGTGCAGATGGAACAGCGCCGTTCCGCTGGCTCCGCTCGCGCTCGCGGTCGCGGTGAAGTTTCCAGCCTGATCGTTGGCGGCGAGCGGGGGCGAGGTCGCGATCCCGTGCACGCCCGTCGTCGCGGTGGCCTGGGTCGAGCCGCCGGTGAAGGTGGCGCCCGCGCCGCCGCTGCCGGCGGAGGCGCCCGCGGCGGCGGTGGCGCCGAGCCTGAAGGTGACCGTCGCGCCCGCCACCGGCCTGCCTGAGGCGTCGCGAACCGTCGCCCGTAGGCGCTGGGCGTAGCGCGTTGCGATCGTTGCCGTGCGGCTGCTCGACCCGACCGGGGCGATCGCATGCGGCTTGGCAGCGAGGTTGTCGAGCGTGAAGCGGGCGGGCTCGGTGACGTGCGGGACGGTGGCCGTCGCGGTGAAGGCGCCGCTGGTGGCGTTCGCGCGCAGGCCGGGCGAGGTGGCGACGCCGCCGGCGTTCGTCGTCTCCGTGGCCTGCGCTGTGCCGTCGTCGAAGCTCGCATCCGCCGCCGCGGCCGAACCGCCACCTGCTCCGCCGCCACCGGCTGAGCCAAGGCTGAACGTCACGTTCGCGCCGACGACGGGATTGCCAGCGGCGTCGAGCACGCGCACGGCCAGCGGCTGCGCGTAGCGGCTATTGACGGTCGCGTGCTGGCTGGTCGGGGCGAGCGGGGTGATCGTGGCGGGAATCCCGGCCGCGGTGTTCGTCAGCGAGAACGAGACGCTGCCGTAGGCGCTGTCGGCGGTCACGGTGTAGCTGCCAGCGGTGTCGTCGGCGGTGAGCATCTGCGCAGACGCGCTGCCGGTGGCGTCGCTGCCGACGGTCAGCGTGTTCGAGCCGCTTGCGGCGAACGTCGCGCTCGCCCCGCTGGCCGGCGCCGTGAACGTCACCGGGGTGCCCGTCACCGCGGTCGTGATCGGACAGCCGTTCGTGTTCGCCAGCGCGACCTGCAGCGGGTTTGCGAACCCTGTCTCGAGCGGCGCCGTCTGCGGCGTGCCGCCGGCGAGCACCAGCTCGTTCGGGGCGTTGGTCGACGGACACGAACTGTTCCCGGTGTCGCCGGTCGGTCCCGATTGCGCCCGCGCCAGGGGGCTGGTCGCGACCGCGTCGGCGCCGGCCACGACGGTGGCCGCGACGGTGCACGCCAGGAGCATCGTCCGCCACGACGTGCGCATCAGCCGGCCCTCGCGGCGCCGGGGCGCGGGTCAATGTCCGCGCCCGGAACACGATGGTTGCTCGACGGGGCGCCGATGGCCGGCTCGGCGGTGTCGGTGACGATGCGCCCGTCGAGCATTTCGATCTGGCGGGGTAGGCGTGCGGCGAGCTGGTGGTCGTGGGTGATCACGACGATCGTCGTGCCGGCGGCGTGCAGTTCCTGGAGGAGCGAGAAGATGGCCGCGCCGTTGCTGGAGTCGAGGTTGCCGGTGGGCTCGTCGGCGAGCACGATCGCGGGTTGCCCGACGAGCGCGCGCGCGATCGCGACGCGCTGCCGTTCACCGCCGGAGAGCTTCGTCGGCCGGAAGCTCGCGCGGTGTGCGAGCCCGACCTGGTCGAGTGCGCGCGCCGCGAGCGCGCGCCGCTCCCGCGCCGCGACGCCCGCGTAGAGCAGGCCGTCGGCGACGTTGTCGAGCGCGCTCTGGTGCTCGGCGAGGAAGAACTGCTGGAAGACGAAGCCGATGCGGGTCGCGCGCACCACCGACAGGGCGCGGTCGTCGAGACCGGCGACGTCCAGCCCGGTGATCCGCACCGCGCCGCTGGTCGGCCGCTCGAGCGTGCCCATCACGTGCAGCAGCGTCGACTTGCCCGACCCGGACGGGCCGACGATCGCGACGAGCTCGCCGGCGCGCACACGGAAGCTGACCGACGCGAGCGCGACCACCGGCGGCACCGCCGGGTAGGTCTTCGTCACCGACTCCAGCTCCAGCACGGCATCGGCGCCGTTCCCGGACGCGCCCGGTGCGCCGTGCCGGTCGCCGTGAGCGCTCGCCGTGGTGCTCGCTGCGACGCTCATTGTCCCGGGACCACGACGCGCTGGCCGGGCGCGAGACCGCTGCCGCTCACCTGCACGAGGCCGTCGGCGTCGTCGAACAGACCGGTCGTGACCGCCACAAGATGGTGCACGCCGCCGGCGCCGATCTCCTCGACGGCGTAGCCGCCGCTCGAAAGCGCCAGCAGCGCGTCGACGGGGACCACGAGAACATTGCTGACACTGGCCGTCGTGATCGACACGTTCACCGGCGCCTGGTCGAGATCACCGGTCGCCGCCGGATCGGTCGGGACGGCGTCGACCGCGATCGTCGATCCGTTCTGGCCAGTCGTCGCGACCGAGCTCACGTAGGAGATGCGACCGGGCGTGGTCTGGTTGTCGGGCAGCGTGATCGTGACCGGGTCGCCGACGTGGACCTGGCCCTCGAGTCCGGCGTCGAGCTGGATCGAGACCTGCCGCGTGACCCAGGTCGCCGACAGCACCGGTCCCGCCATGACGCTCGAGCCGACCGCGACCGTCGGCATCACCGACGTCACGCGGACCGGCCCCGGCTCGAAGACAACCGAGCCGAGCAGCAACGCGCCGGTCTGGGGTGCGCGATGCGCGGCCTGCAGGCGGCGGATCGCGGTCGCGGTCGCCGCCGTGAACGCGTCACCGTGCAGGCCGTGGGCGTAGCGGAGCGCGTCGAGGTTCGCGTTCAGCTCCGCCACGTCTGCACCCGGCGACATCCCGGCCGCGAACGCGCGCGTCGCAACCGTCCCCCCGTACAGCAGCAGCGCCGGTTGGCCGTCGATCGAGTACAGGCCCTGGCCGCGCCGCACGATCTCACCCGCCGACGGCACGCGCGTGAACGTCGAGCCCTGGCCGTAGACGGCGGCCTGCGCGTCGGAGGTCGCGAGCGCGGAGCGCGCCGCCGCGAGCGAGCCTGCCGCCGAGCTCACCTGGCTCTGATCAACCGACACCTTCGCCGCATCCGCCGTCACCGACTGCTGTCCGCTCGCAACCAGCTGCGCGTCCGAGGCACAGCCGCCGGACGCGCCGGCCGACCCGCCGCCGCCCGCTGAGGGGGCCTGGGCGGCGTTGTTGCCCGCGCAGTCCACGCTCTCCTGCTGGCGGTCGGCGGCGAGCGTCGCACGGGCCGCGGACAGCGCCGAGGCGTCGCTCGCAAGCGTCGACTGCGCGCCGGAGAGCATCCCCTGATCGGTCGTCACCGTCTGCTGCGCCTGTGTTACCGCGGACGGCGCATTCCCGGCCGGCACGCGGATCGTCACGTCCCCGGCGTAGCCGAGCGTCGCGCTCACCTGCGTCTGCTGAGAGATCGACTCCCGCACCACCGCCTGGGTCGAGGTCGCATACGCGTTGTCGCTGCCCCCGCCCGACGGGCCGCTGGCGCCCGAGAACGGGTCGGTCACGACCAACACCACGCCCGCCGCGACCACGAGCAGCGCGGCCCCCGCCAGCATGCGACGCCGACGCCGCCCCCGTCCGGGCGGGGGAGCGGCTGGGAGCGCCTCTCCCGTCGCTTCAGCCGGGGGGGCCTCGGTGCTCACGGAGCGAACTTCCCTCCCGCGCGGCCGGGGAGCAGCGAGCCACAGGACCGCTGCGCCTTCTGGAAGATCGGCGAATTGGGGTCAAGGCCATTGTTGCCCCCGGCGCCTGGGTGGGCGCCGATCCTGATCGTGATCCCGCCGCCTGGGCCGAACTGCGGGTCGGGGAAGTCAGGCACGCCGTGCGAACGCATGCACTTCGAGAATGCCAGCGCCGCGGCCTCGGCCTGGGCGATCTGTGCCGGGCTGCGGGTGCCGGCGCCGAAGCCGAGGTCCTTGGCGCAGGTCTGCTGGGCCTTCTGGAACCCCGCTGAGTTCGGGTCGATTCCGCTGCCCTGGATCACGCCCTGTCCGTTGGGGTCCGGGAAGTTCGGCACGCCGTGGGCGCGCATGCACTCGGAGAGCTTGAGCGCCTTTTGCGGGTTCCCGGTCGCGATCGCAAACCCCGACCGCGGCGCTCCGGCGCCGCCTCTGGACGGCCCGCCGCCGCTGAGCGCAGTGCCGCCGCCGGTCGCAGTCGAGGACGAGGACGAGGACGTGTGGCTGCTGGAGGTGCTGGAACTGCTGACGTTGGCCACCCCCGGGGTCTTGCTGCCCCCACCACAGCCGGCGATGAGCACACCGAGCACGACCAGTGCCGCGACCGCGGCCAGCGCGCGCGGGCCCGCGCCGAGGCGGTGGCGAGCTGTCACGGTATCGGCGGTTCGCATCCTGGTTGACTCCTTCGCGTGGGCGTCGGCCGGCATCGGAGGCAAAGGAATAGCGAGGCGGTGGTAACACCACAGTTACGACATCAGTTACCCCGCTGTAACCCGAGACCGGTCATCGTGTCAGGCGTGCGCGTGCTGATCGTGGAGGATCACCGGGACCTGGCCATCACGATCGCGGCCGGCCTGCGGCGCGAGGGAATGGCGGTCGACGTCGCGTTCGACGGGCAGGAAGGGCTCCGTCACGGAATCCAGGACAGTTACGACGTGGTCGTGCTCGACCGCGACCTGCCCGGGCTGCACGGCGACGAGGTCTGCCGCGCACTCGTCGCCGCCGGGGCGCGCGCTCGCGTGCTGATGCTGACCGCCGCCGACACGATCGAGAGCCGCGTCAACGGCCTCAGCCTCGGCGCCGACGACTACCTGCCGAAGCCCTTCGCGTTCGCCGAACTCGTCGCGAGGATCCGCGCGCTGGCCCGCCGCGACCAGCCAGCGCGTTCACCCGTGCTCGCCTGCGGCGAGATTCAACTCGACACGATCCACCGCGTCGCGACCCGTGGCGGCCGCCGCCTCGACCTCAGCCCGAAAGAGCTCACCGTGCTCGAACTCCTGCTCACCGCCGACGGCCAGCCGCTCGCCGCCGAGGAGCTGCTCAGACGAGGCTGGGACGAGTACACCGACGCGTTCAGCAGCGTCGTCAAGGTCACGATCAATCGCCTGCGACGCAAGCTCGGCGACCCCGACGCGATCGAAACCGTTCCTCGCGCCGGCTACCGCATCCGCACATGAAGCGACCCCGCCTGACCCGGCGCCTGATCGCGCGCTGGCGCTCACTGCCACCGCGCACGATCCGCGTACGCCTCACAGCCATCTACGCCGGCCTCTTCCTCGCCTGCGGCGCAGGGCTGCTCGCAATCAACTACGCGCTCGTCTCCGGACGACTCACCAGCGACTATTTCGCCAAGATCAGCTTCAACGCAGGCAAGGAACAGGTCTTCATTGAGCATCACGGCGGCTTGAGCCGCAACCTCACGGTGACGGCGCCCGTCGCCGGCGGCTTGCGCGGCACGATTGCCGGAACGACCAACCCCTCGCCTGGCGGCGGCGGCCCGACCACGATCAACGGCAAAGCCCTGCCGAAGGGGGCACAGCTGCCGTCACAAACGGTCCTGCAGGCCGGCGCGATCGCGTCATCGAACGCCGCGCACGGCACGCTGCTGATCGAGTCGGGCATCGCGCTCGCGATCATGGCGCTCCTCGCCGCCGCGCTTGGCTGGGTCATGGCCGGTCGCGCGCTACGCCCGCTGCGCGCGATCATGGCCACCGCGCGGGAGATCTCAGCCAGCAACCTCCACCGGCGCCTGGCCCTCACCGGCCCCGACGACGAGCTGCGCCAACTCGGACGCACCTTCGACGCGCTGCTCGAGCGGCTCGAGACCGCGTTCACCGCCCAGCGCCAGTTTGCCGCCAACGTTTCGCACGAACTGCGCACGCCGCTGACCTACGAGCGCGCGCTGATCGAGGTCGCGCTCGCCGACCCCAGCGCAAGCAACGAGCGGCTCCGCGACGTGCTCGACCAGCTGCTCGCCTCCGGCGAGCACCAAGAGCGGCTGATCGAAGCACTGCTCGTGCTCTCACGCAGTCAACGCGGCCTCGACCACTTTGAACCGGTCGACCTCGCCGCGGTCACCGCGCGCGCACTCGAAGCCGTTGAGGCCAACGGGTTGAGAGTCGAGCGCTCGCTCGCCCCCGCCCTCGCCGACGGCGACCCGCGCCTGATCGAGCGCCTCGCCGCCAACCTGCTGAGCAATGCCGTCCAGCACAACCAAGCCGCCGGCCGTATCGACGTGACGACCCGCACAACGAAGGACGGCGCGATCCTGCGCGTAACCAACAGCGGCCCGACGATCCCAGCCGACGACCTCGACCGCCTGTTCGAGCCGTTCCAACGCATCGACGGAACGCGCAGCAGCACCGCCGACGGCCTGGGCCTCGGCCTCTCAATCGTCAGGGCAATCGCCGACGCGCACGCCGCGACCATCACGACCACGCTCCCCGACCACGGCGGACTCTCGATCGAGATCGCATTCCCAGACCCCAAACGCACCGGTGCCGCGCCGCCGTTCCAGCACGAGGTCGAAGCGGTCAACGGCGCCTTCGCCCCGGAGGCGGGGACCGAAACGGCGCACGAACTCGGCGACGCCGAGCGCAGCTTGAAGCAAGAGAACGCGACAACCACGGGCCAGATCAAGTGAGCGGCACTTCTAGGCGATCCTCGCCAGTGCTGCGTGGGCGGCGGGGCGGTCGGGCGGCACGCAGACCATTCCCTCGCTGAATCCGGCCGCGCCGATCGCGAAGGCGGCGTTGAAACGATCGAGGTTGACGAGCGTCAGCAGTGCGGTGATCTCGACGAGCTGCTTGTCGTTGAAGTGCTCCCGCATCTCCTCGACCATCGCGTCGGTGACCTCGACCGGTGTCCGCATCACCGCCACCGTGTAGTCGAGCGCCAGCTTCTCGCGTTCGCTGAACAGATCGCTCTGGCGGTAGCGCGTCAGCGCCAGCAACTGGTCGTCGGACAAGCCGGAGTTGCGGCAGATCTGCGAGCCGAGGTCGACGCAGTACTCGCACCCGATCATCTGCGCGCCCTTCAGCTCGACCAGGCACTTGAGCCGCTCATCGACTGACTTCCCCTTGCGCACGGCCTGGTTGAACCTGCCCATCCCGAACATCATCTTCGGCTGATGGGCCCAGATCTCCATCGGCTCGAGCCCGCTGCCGATCTGCGGCTCGCGGCCGGTCAGCTTCTTCATCATCCTCGGTCCGAACCTGTAGATCAGCCTGATCATCGGCCCGGCCTCGTTCTTCGATACTCCGTTGATGCGTGCCATCGGGTACCTCCTGTCACATCGGTTGGGGTCCGGGGGTCTATCCCGTATGACCCGCGAGACCGGGAAGGTGTGACAGCGATGGACGAACTCGAGCTGGCGGACAAGTTCGACCGCCAGCGGCCCCAGCTGCGCGCCGTCGGCTACCGGATCCTCGGCTCCTTGGCCGAGGCCGACGACGCCGTCCAGGAGGCGTGGCTACGGCTGTGGCGGACCGACGCCGAGCAGATCGACAATCTCGAGCCGTGGCTGACGACGGTCGTCGCCCGGATCTGCCTGAACATGCTCCGGTCCCGCCGGACCCGCGGTGAGCAGCCGCTCGACAGCTTCCGGCCGGAGCCGATCATCGACGACCCGGCGGCCGAGACCGATCCCGAGCACCAAGCGCTGCTGGCGGACGCGGTCGGGATGGCGCTGCAGGTCGTGCTGGACACGCTCGGCCCGGCTGAGCGACTGGCGTTCGTGCTGCACGACATGTTCGCGGTTCCGTTCGACGAGATCGCGCTGATGGTCGACCGCTCGCCGGAGGCGACCCGCCAGCTCGCGAGCCGGGCCCGCCGCCGCGTGCGCGAGTCGGCGCCGCTGCCGGACCCGGACCTGACCCGCCAGCGAGCGGTCGTCGACGCCTACTTCGCGGCCGCTCGGGAGGGCGACCTCGAGGCGCTGGTGGCGGTGCTCGACCCGGACGTCGTGCTCCGCGCCCACCGCAGCGACGGCGAACCGCTCGAGCTGCACGGCGCCGCGCGGGTTGCGGCAGGGGCGATGTCGGCGCGGCGTTTCGCGCCCTACGTTCGCCCGGCGCTGGTGAACGGCGCAGCCGGCGTGGTCGCATTCGACGGTGAGCGGCCGTTCGCGGTGCTGGCGTTCACGGTCATCGGCGACCGCGCGGTGGCGATCGACGTGTTCAACGACCCCGAGCTGGTCGGCAAGCTCGATATCCGCGGGATCACCGCCTGAGCGCCGTCCGCCTCAAGTGGGGGGCCGGATCCGATCGCGCGGCTTCCCGCTGCCGGCAGTGAGACGGTTTCGACGGCGCTGCCGCAGCAGGATCCAAACGGGACACTTGAAACCGACCGGTCGGTCTGTTAGGCTCTGCCGCATGGTCCGAACCACGACGCAAACCGAGAAGGCGGAGGAGACGCGGCGGCGCATCGTGGGAGCGGCGGCTGAGCTGTTCGCAGAGCACGGCTACACGGCGACGTCGCTGAGCGAGGTGATCGCGGCCGCCGGCTCCACGAAGGGTGGCTTCTATTTCCATTTCGCTTCGAAGGCGGACCTGGGTCTCGCGGTTGTCGAGGACGCGCGGCAGCAGTTCGCCGCCGACGTGCTCGCCGCGACCGGCGAGTACGCGCGGGGCTCTGACCAGCTCGTCGCGATGGTTCGGGCGATCGCGGATCACTCGAAGGCAAAGCCGGCTGCGTCCGGCATCGGCCGCTTGTGCATGGAGCTCCGCGAGGAGTCGCAGATCGCGATCGGCGATCTCGATCCCTACGGCGTGTGGGTTCACCTCGTGCGTGAGCTGCTCGAGCGCGCCCAGCGCGAGGGTGATCTCGACCCCACGGCCGACACGCTCGAGGCGGCGCGCTACGCCGTCGGCGCCTACGTCGGCGTCGAGTCTCTTTCGACCGACGGCCGCGACGCTTTCCTCGATCGCATCGACGACCACCTCCGGCTGACGCTGCGCGCGATCGCGCTGCGCTCGACGCTGCTCGGACAAGCGTGACCCTTTTTTTGCCCACAAAACAGACCGACCGGTCGGTCCTTCCAAGGAGACCTCACATGCCCTCCAGACTCGCACGGCTCGGAGCTCGCGTCCGGCGCCTGATCTCCGGCACGCAGCCCAACACGGAAACCAACGTCGCTGAACGCGCTCGACCAAGTCTCGCGCTCTGGACGATCATCGTCACCTCAGCGGCGGCGTTCATCGTCACGCTCGACAATCTCGTCGTCACGACGGCCCTGCCCTCGATCCGCCACAGCCTGCACGCCTCGATCCAGGGCCTCGAGTGGACGGTGAACGCCTACACGCTCACGTTCGCCGTCCTGCTGCTCACCGGGGCCGCGCTCGGCGACCGGTTCGGCCGCAAGCGGACCCTCGTGCTCGGGCTGGGCATGTTCGTGCTCGGCTCCGCCGCCGCCGCGCTCGCCCCGTCGATCGGCTGGCTGATCGCCGCACGCGCGTTCCAAGGCATCGGCGGCGCGATCATCGCCCCACTCACGCTGACGATCCTCTCCGCGGCCGTACCCGCGGAGCGCCGCGGAGCTGCGCTCGGCATCTGGGGCGCGATCAGCGGCCTCGCCGTCGGCCTCGGACCCGTCGTCGGCGGCGCCGTCGTGCAAAGCATCTCCTGGCAGTGGATCTTCTGGCTGAACGTGCCGATCGGGCTCGCGCTGATCCCGGTCGCCATGCGCCAGCTGCAGGAGTCCCGCGGGCCGAACCGGGCGCTCGACCTGCCCGGCCTCGGTCTCGCATCGACGGGCCTCTTCGGCATCGTCTTCGGCGTGATCCGCGGCAACCAGGTCGGCTGGGGGAGCACCCAGGTGCTGCTGCTGTTTGCCGTAGGCGCGGCGCTGCTCGCCGCGTTCGGCCGCTGGGAGCTGCACACCGCCAACCCGATGCTGCCGATGCGCCTGTTTCGCAACCGCACGTTCACGGCCGCGAACCTCGCCTCGCTGTTCATGTCCTTCGGCATGTTCGGAGCGATCTTCCTGCTGACCCAGTTCCTTCAGACCGCGCAGGGCTACTCGCCGCTGCAGGCCGGCCTGCGCGTGCTCCCGTGGACCGCGATGCCGCTGTTCGTCGCACCCATCGCGGGCGTGCTGTCCGACCGCATCGGCGGCCGCCCGCTGATGGCCGGCGGGATCGCGCTGCAGGCCGTCGCGCTCGCCTGGCTCGCGGCGATCGCCTCTGCGACCGTCCACTACTCGGCCCTGATCGGCCCGTTCGTGATGGCCGGCGTTGGGCTGGGTCTGTTCTTCGCGCCGGTGGCGAACGTCGTCCTCGGATCGGTCGAGCCCGACGAAGAGGGACAGGCGTCGGGCGCCAACAACGCGATCCGCGAGCTCGGCGGCGTGTTCGGCGTGGCAGTGCTCGCGTCGATCTTCACCCATTACGGCAGCTACCAGACACCACACACGTTCGTGAACGGGCTCACGCCGGCGGTCTACGTGGGCGCGCTGATCGTCGGGCTCGGAGCGATCGCTGCGCTGTTCATCGAGCGCAAGCGCCGGACGGCGACAGCCCCCCAGACCCAGCGCGCGGCGGCGCCACGGGCCTCCGAGCTCGCACTCGAGACGGCCTGACCCGCCAGAGACCAGCAGCGGCTTGCGGGGCGGCACGCCGCCCCGCAAGCCGGTCACGGCGAGACACGCGGATCCACGGAGTCCAGCGCGAGCCCCGACGCCGCGTCGGGCGGCGGCGTTGGCGCCGCAAGTCACGCCCGCGGCAAACGGCCGTCGGGATAGGCTGCGGGTTCGTGCACATCGAGCCCTGCATGGCGCCTTGGCCGGCACCAGGATTCGTTGGGATTCTCGGCCGGCTGGGTGATGCTCCGCCCGCGCGGCGTCGTTCGACGGGCGCTTGATGGATCCACTCTGGCTGGTGCTGGCCGGGTTCGGGGGCGGTCTGATCGGGAGCGTGGCGGGATTGGCGTCGCTGGTCAGCTACCCGGCCCTCCTGGCGGTGGGTCTCCCGCCGTTGAGCGCCAACATGTCGAACACCGTCGCGCTGGTATTCGGGGGTGTCGGGTCGGTCTCCGGCTCGGTCGCGGAGCTGCGCGGTCAGCGTGCTCACGCTCGGCGGCTTGGCGCGATCGCCGTCGCCGGTGGAATCTGCGGCGGACTGCTGCTGGTGGCCACGCCGTCGAACGCGTTCGTACGGATCGTGCCCTGGCTGATCGCGGGGGCATCGCTCGCGATTCTCAGCCGACGTAGCTCGGTTTCCCCGACGTCGACCGAAGCGCATCAGCCGACGTGGGCCCTCAGCGTCGGGGTGTTTCTCGTCACGGTCTACGGCGGCTACTTTGGCGCGGCGGCGGGCGTGCTGCTGCTCGCTCTGCTGCTGATCACCACCGGGGAACCGCTGGCGCGGCGCAACGCGATGAAGAACCTGGTGCTCGGCGTGGCAAATGCCCTGGCCGCGGTGGTGTTCGTCGTCTTCGGATCGGTGCGCTGGTCGGCGGTCCTGCCGCTTGCGGTCGGCTTCCTGCTCGGTGGACGACTCGGCCCGCTCGTCGTCCGCAGGGCGCCACCGGGTCCCTTGCGCGCCGTGATCGCCTGCGCGGGGCTGGCCCTGGCGGTCCACCTCGGCGTGGATGCCTATCGCTGAAGGCCGACGGCACGCCGGCACGCTCGGATCCTCGAAGCGATGGCGCTCTCGCAACGGGCTCGGGGGCGTGCCGCCCGGGGTGCGGCGAGCCCTCCGCGGCACTCAGGTGCGGACCGGGGACGCCGATACCTCCTGTGTGATCCGCGCGCCGGGCAGCCTCCGCCACAACAGGCGGCTGGCGGTATACACCGCCGCCGCCATGTACGGCGCCGCGGTGCTCATCGATCTGATCGAGGGCTTCCTTCGCGGCGGCCCCAGTTTCTCAGTGGCTCCTGGGCTTGTCGCACTCGCGATCGTCGCGCTTCTGCTGGCGGTCGGACCGCGGCTGCCACGTTGGGCGCTGGCCCCGCTCGGACCGATTGGGGTCGGGCTGATCGCCGCTGCACTGGCGACCGTTCCCGCCGCCGGCGATGGTGCCGTCCTCTACATGTGGCCAGTGCTGTGGACGGTGTATTTCTTCGAACTCCCCGGCGCGATCTCGATTGTCGCCTGTATCGGTCTCGCCCACGGCCTCGTGCTGCGCTCGCTAGCTCCGCAGAGCGGTTACGCCGATCGCTGGGTCGACGTCATGGTTTCCGTCTCAGTCGTCGCGGCGGTCGTCCTGATGCTCACCCGCCGCAATGACGAGCTGGTCGTGCGGCTTGCCGGCGAGGCGCGGACGGACACTCTCACCGGTCTGTTGAACCGGCGCGGCTTCGAGGAGCGCGCGTCAATCGAACTGGCACACGCGAGACGCGGAGGCCATGCGATCGCCGTCGTCTCGTTCGACATCGACTATTTCAAGCGCGTCAACGACGAATGGGGCCACGAGACCGGCGATCGGGTGCTCGCGCGGGTGGGCGCGGTCCTGAACGGCCAATCGAGGGATGTCGACGTCGTAGCCCGGATCGGCGGCGAGGAGTTCGCCGTCCTGCTGCCGAACACCGACGGTGGCGCCGCCGATGACTTTACCCAGCGGATCCGGCGCGCACTCGCGGTCCCCGACGCGTCCGGGCTCCCGATCGTGCGGTTGAGCGCCGGAATCGCCTCCGCGACTGCGCCCGATGACATCAGACCGTTGATGCAACGCGCGGACACCGCGCTGTACGCGGCCAAGAGGGCCGGCCGCGACCGCACCGTCGTCTCCGGGGTTGCGGAGGCCGCGCTCGCCTCGGAGCCGCGTGCGAGCGTCGGGTGAGCCTGGCCGGCCGGCGCGGCGCTGCTACAGCAGGCTGCCGCCCGGCGGCACGACCCACAACCGCGGCGCCAGCTGGACGATCACCTCTGGATCGAGGTCGCTGACCGCGGCGGCCGCGCTGCGCTCCATCGTCACCGTCAGCTCACGCCACGCCAGCGCCACGGGCGCCACGCGCGCGGTCGGACCCCATCCCGTCGCGGCACGCAGTTCGTCGGCGCGGGCGCGCGCCTGATCCGCCGTCAGCTCGCCGAACGGCACGTTCGCGCCGCGAGTGAACACGGTCTGGCTGAGGATGTGTTCGAGGCGGGGCGGTGGCTTCGGGTCGGTCATGACGGCGACGAGGTCGCTCGCCGAGCCGCGACAACCGCCTGTCCGTAGGCGATTCCGCCGTCGTTGCCGGGAAGACGCTCGGGTGTCAGGACCCGCAGACCGGCGGTGTCGAGGCCCGCGGCGGCAGTCTCCAGCAGCCGCCGGTTCTGGAACACCCCGCCCGAGAGCACGACGAGGTCGCTGCCGGCGGCGGAGGCCAGCCGCCGACACGCCTCCACCGTGCCTCGAGCGATCGTGTTGTGAAAGCGCGCCGCGATGACGTCGACGCCAACCCCGGCGGCGACCTCGGCGGCGACGGCCCTGACGGTCTCGCGCGGATCGAGGACGAGCAGCTCTCCGCTGGTCGCGAGCTCCAGCGGGTAGCGCCCGCGCTCCGCCGGGTCGCACGCGGCCTCGAGCTCGATCGCCGCCTGTCCCTCGTAGTTGACGGCGGCCCGTAGCCCGCACAGCGCGGCCACGGCGTCGAAGAGGCGGCCCATGCTCGTCGTGACCGGCGAGTTGACCCCGGCGCGGACGAGCGCCTGGACCTGGCGCCAGGCGGACTCCTCGACGAGGCCGATCAGGGCGTGTGGGAGCTCCGGCTCGCCGCCGAGCGCCGCCGCGAGCCAGGCACACGCCATCCGCCACGGCTGGCGGATCGCGCGCGCGCCGCCGGGAAGGGGGACGGGCGCCAGCATCCCGACCCGCCGGAATTCGGCAACGTCTCCGTGGAGGAACTCGCCTCCCCAGACCGTGCCGTCGGTCCCGTATCCATTTCCGTCGAAGATCGCGCCGACGGCGTTGCCGAGCTCGCCGTGCTCGGCGAGGCAGGCGGCGAGGTGCGCGTGATGGTGCTGTACCTCCACCAGCTGCACGCCCTCACGCTCGATCGCGTACTTGGTCGACAGGTACTCGGGGTGCATGTCGTGGGCCACGATCGTCGGCTCCACGGCGAATAGCCGCTCGAAATGCGAGATTCCCTCGACGAAGGAGCTCAGCGTCTCGTAGTTCTCGAGGTCGCCGATGTGGTGGCCAACCCAGGCGCGCTCTCCCTTCGCGAGGCAGAAGGTGTTCTTCAATTCGGCTCCGCAGGCCAGTAGCGGTGCCGGCGTGCCGCCCGGCAGCGACAGGCTGCCCGGCACATATCCTCGCGAGCGGCGCAGAAACGACGGGCGTGCCCGCGACGCCACCTCGACGAGTCTGACGACCGAGTCGTCGGTGCGGGTCTGGATCGGCCGGTCGTGGAGAAGAAAGAGGTCGGCGATGCCGGCGAGCCGCTCGAGCGCGTCCTCGTCGCGATAGGCGATCGGCTCGTCGGAGCGGTTGCCGCTGGTCACCACGAGCGTCGTGCCGGCGTCCTCGAGCAGCAGGTGATGCAGCGGCGAGTACGGCAGCATCACACCAAGCTCGCGCGCGGCCGGCGCGACCGCGTGCGCGACCGTCGCGCCGGCACGGCGTGAGGCGAGCACGATCGGGCGCTCCGGTCGCGACAGCAGCGCGCACTCCTGCGCGCTGAGCGCAACCAGCGAACCGGCGGCCTCGATCGATGCCGCCATCAGCGCGAACGGCCTGTCCTCGCGGTGCTTGCGCGCCCGCAGTGCGGCGACCGTGGCCTCGTCGTCGGCGCGGCAGGCGAGGTGGAACCCACCGAGGCCCTTGAGCGCGAGAATCCTCCCGTCGCACAGCGCCCGGGCCGCCGCTTGGAGCGGGTCGAGCGCGCCGGCCGTGGACACCGGCTCGCCCGCGGCGTCGAGCAGCGCGACCGACGGTCCGCAGTCCGGGCAGGCGTTGGGCTGGGCATGGAAGCGCCGGTCGCCCGGATCCTCGTACTCCGCCTGGCAGCGGTCGCACATCGTGAACGCCGACATCGTCGTCAGCGGGCGGTCGTAGGGGACACCGCGGATGATCGTGAACCGCGGGCCGCAGTTGGTGCAGTTGATGAAGGGGTAGCGGAACCGGCGATCGGTGGGATCGAAGAGCTCCTTCAGGCATGACTCGCAGGTCGCCATGTCGGGGGTGACGGGCGCGTCGGCGATCTCGCCACGCGGGCTCTCGAGGATCGAGAAGCCGCCGGCGCTCGTCGTCTCGAGCTCCTCGGTGACCACGCGCTCGACAACGGCGAGTGACGGTGCCTCCGCTCCCAGGCGAGTGAGGAAGCAGGCGACGTCGGCGCCGGGTCCCTCGACCTCCACGAGCACGCCGCGGGAGTCGTTGAGCACGAAGCCGCTGAGCCGAAGCTCGCCGGCCAAGCGGTAGACGTACGGCCGAAAGCCGACGCCCTGGACGGTGCCGTGGACCCGCACCCGAGTCCGCCGGTACGGACGGGCCGGGGTGCGGACGCTCAACCCACCAACTCCCGCAGCGCGTGGTAGGCGCTGGCCTGTGCCTCCTGGATCCGCGGGATGTGCTCAGAGCGGACAACGACGACGTGGTCGGCCAGCCGATCGTGGGCGATCGCTCCGCCGTCGTAACCGACCATGGCAATCGTGATGAGCTCCCGTCGTCGTGCTTCGGCGAGCGCCTCGATCACGTTGCGCGAGCTGCCCGAAGTCGACAGCGCGAGCAGCGTGTCGCCGGGGGTGGCGTAGGCGATCAGTTGCCGTGAGAAGACGGCGTCGATGCCGATGTCGTTGGCGATTGCCGTCAGGATCGCGGAGTCTTCGGTCAAATCGATCGCCGCGCGGGCGCCAGCCGTGCCGACCGGCGTGCGGAAGTCCGCGACGGCGTCCATAGCGTCGGTCGCCGAGCCCCCGTTGCCGAGCGCGAGCAGCTTTCCGCCGCGGTCGAAGCTTGCACGCAGAGCGACGGCGGCACCGGTCAGCGTCTCGCCGTACTCGGTCAGCGTCCGGGCCCTCAGCACGCCGATCTCGGCTGCCTTCATCAGGACGGAGCGGCGGACGTCCTCGACGATGGGCTCGAGCTCGTGCTCGTGCTCGTCGAGGAACGGGTAGAGGAAGCTCGAGGCGCCGGCGTCGTGCACGCGGCGCGGATCGCGGCCGGCGAGCAGTCCGCGGTGGTCGAAGAACACGTGCACGAGCTCCCAGAGCAGGTGATAGAAGGTCTCGACGAGCTCTTGACGCACCTGACGGTCGTCGCTGGGCGGCTCGAACTCGTACTCGGCTCCGGCGGACGAGAAGGCGATCGTCAGGCATCCCCGGGCGCGTGCGAGCGCGACGGCGCGCGAGGCCTCGCCGCCATCCTCGTCTGCGCCGAAGGCGATCGCGATGTCGTCGGGCCGGGCGAGCAGCGCCAGCTGGGCGCCGAGGTCGCCACCCTCGCCGGCCAGGCCGATGGCCGGCAGCGCGCGCTTTCCGACGATCACCGGGTGCACGAACTCGACCGCCACGTGACGAGCGTCCGAGCGCGCTGCGGGAGAACGTCCGAACGCGATCAGACGGCCCCCGCGGGCGAAGCGCTCGGCCATCAGGTGACAGAGTCGAGCGAGCCGCTCGGAGCCCTCATCGAAGAACCTCTCGTTGGCTGCGGTGCGCTCGTCGAGCAGCGTCTGAAGACGCTCCGCCGGACCGCCGAGCAGCGCCGCCTGGATCATGCGGCGACCCGATCGCCGACGGCGAGCCGCTGCAGCCACTCGCGCCAGGAGTCGATTCCCTCACCGGTCCGCGAGCTGACGAGCATCCGCTCCACGTCAGGGTGGACCTGGTCGATGTTGTACAGCAGCGCATCGAGATCGAAGTCGAGATGCGGCAGCAGGTCGATCTTGTTGACGAGCACGAGCTCGCAGGCGCGGAACATCAACGGGTACTTCAGCGGCTTGTCCTCGCCCTCGGTGATTGCGGTGACCATGACGCGCGCGTCCTCGCCGATGCGAAACTCAGCCGGGCACACGAGGTTGCCGACGTTCTCGACGATCAGCAGGTCGATCTCCTCGAGCGGCAGGGCGGGGATCGCGGAGCGGACCATGTTCGCGTCGAGGTGGCACTCGCCGCCGAAGCCGGAGTCGGTGTTCAGCTGGACCACCGGGATGTGCAGCCCGGCGAGACGGTCGGCGTCCAGCGACCCCTGCACGTCGCCTTCGAGCACCCCCACGCGCACGCCGGGAAGGCTCGAGACCACCTGCTCCAGAAGCGTCGTCTTGCCTGCGCCGGGGGCGCTCATGAAGTTGATCACCGTGACGCCGGCGCGGTCGAAATCGTCCCGGTTGGCGCTGGCGATCGTGTTGTTGGCGTCGAGCGCCTCTTCGACGACCGTCACCTTGGTGCGATGCATTCGGCCTCCTCGACCTCGATGGATTCGACTTGGAACTCGTTGCCCCCCACGACCGCGACGTCGCCGTCGCCACAGCTCGGGCAGCGAAACGCCGGCACGTCGATCGACCACTCGGTGCCGCACGGATTGCAGTGCAGCCGCGCCTCGACCAGCTCGTGCTCGAGCCGCGCGCCCTCGCAGGCGCTGCCGCGCGCGACGAACTCAAAGTAGAACTCAAGCGTCTCCGGGACGACCTGCCGCAGACGTCCGACGCGCAGCGTGACCAGCGTGACGCGCCGGCCGGCGGCGTGCCTCTCGACCGTGGCGACGATCGCGCTGCTCAGCGCCAGCTCGTGCACGGCTCACCCCGCAGATTGGTGGACAGCCTGCGCGCGCAGGGAGGCGATCGTCTCGAAGACGAGCTCGACCGCGCGTTCCACTGTCTCCTCCACCTGCTCGGAGAGACCCCAGCCAACCACTTCGGTGTCGGCCGGCTCGCAGGCGATCACGATCACCCGGCCGGGCCACGCACCGATCGACTTGACGAACCGCAGCACGGTCTGGGGATCCATGCCGTGCGGATTGATCACCTCGCCGTCTTCGATCCCGCCCGCAACGGAGGCCTCGTCGGGCTCGATCACGTACAGCGTCCCGGGTTCGCCTCCCTGGCGGCTCACGTCGAGGATCACCAATGCCTCGTAGCCGCGCATCACCTCGTAGGCCAGGTCGAGGCCACCGGTGCCGGCGTCCATCACCGCGACGCCGTCGGGCAGCTCGCGCTGCTCGAGACGGCGCGCGACCTCGCCACCGAAGCCGTCGTCGCGCATCCAGGCGTTGCCGATCCCGGCGACCAGGATGCCGCCTATCCGCTCCTCGCTCATCACTGCACCACCTCCACTTCGGGCGCGAAGAAGAACAGATACCGGCCGGTTTCGCGCATCAGGTCCTGGCCCGGATCCCCGTCGACCGTCACGCCGAGATGAGCCTTGCCGTCGTAGTCGATGAAGATGCGCTCGATCGTCGCCGTGCGCCCGTCGAGCATCCGCGCGTGCAGGTCGGCGTCGGCGGCGGGCCGGATCACGACTTTGCCGCCGCGCCGGAAGGTCACCCCCTCGACCTCCGCGGCGTCCTCACCGCGCGTGGGGTCGGTCAGGCCGGGCGACGGAACGGGCGGTGTCGTGGTCTCGCGGTCACGTTGCGGGTCGGGATCGCGCAGCGTGACGCGGCCGTGGAGCGCGATGATGTCAGCGGGCGTTGCCGCGGCTGCCCGCGCGACCATCTCGCGGACGGTCGCGTCCTGGGCCTGGATCTCCTCGCGCTCGGCGTCGCTCAGCGCGAGCACGTGCAGCAGCAGCGCTTCCTCGATCTCGGTCGAGTCAAACAGCCCACCGCGACTTTCGGGGGCGATCTGCGGGTGATCGGGCAGCACGATGGCGGCCCCGACCATCGTGTCATCGCCCGCGGTGGCGAGCACCGGGAAGGTGTTGACGCTTGCGCACGGGCGCTCGAGCACCGAGAGGAAGCGTCCACCGGTGACGTGCACGATTGGAATCGTCGACAGCAGCGAGCGTGCCAGGGCCCCGGCGCGGTCCAGCCCGCTGGGCACGAGCGTCCGGTTCTCGACGCGCAGCGCGATTTCGTAGGCACCGCGGTCGAGCTCCTCAACGCTGAGACCGAGCTGTACCGCGAGCGGCGGCGCCGCGCCCGTCTCGCCAACCCGCGCCCGCTTCTCCGCCGGCGTGACCGCCAACGCACCGACCATCGCGGCGCTCAGTGAGACCGCCTGTGCCTGGGCCTGGTGGCGTTCGCCGTTTGCTGCCAGGAACCGCACCTCGGCGCCCAGCACGGCGTCCGGCGGCGCCTCGAGGACGCAGCGCAGCTCGAGATGGTCGAAGGTGCTCGCCAGCGTCGCTGCATAGGCCGGCGGGTAGACGATCCCAAAGGGAGTCGGCGTCGAGTTCTTGGAGGCGCCTGGCGTATACGGGTAGAGCGCGTAGCCCTCGTAGAGCAGCGAGTCGACGAGCTGCTCGAGCACCTCAGCCACGACCAGCCTCGTCCAACAGCTCCGCGACGCACGCGTCGAAGGTCGCCAGGCCGCGGTCGACCTTCAGTCGCTGGAGCGCCGCCAGCGTCTCCGACCGCAACCCGACCCAGCCGGTGTTGGGGTAGTAGTGCGCGATCGTGTCCTTCCACACCGCGACCGGCATGCGAAAGTCGATCGAGCGAGTCCACGGGACGAGCACCATCTGCAGGCCGCCGTCCTCGCCCGGGTAATAGATCATGCCGTTGAAGTGCAGCGCGAGCGGTGCCTCACCGTCGGGCAGCGAGTGCAGGTACTTCGCGGCCGTGACCTCGAGGTCGTAGTTGCAGGGAATCGGTACGACAACGGTCGTCGACCCGGTGAAGGCGGGCACCAGGACGTCGAGCTGGGACCAGACCAGGCTGCGTGTCGTCACGGCCCAGCGCTCCGGGGCTCCGAACAGCTCGATCAGCCCGGCGCGCGTCGCGTCGTCGTAGCTGCGACGCGCCGGCTCGATCATCAACTGGATGGTCAGCGCGATCATGTACACCGGACGGCCGCTCGGCTCAATCACCTGCAGGTCAAGCGCGAGCATCGGCGCGGCGGCGTAGCGCACGGCACGCACGCCCACCACCGCGAACTCGGGGTCGGGTGGCGCCTGCGCCGCGGCGAGGAGCGCGTCGGCGGACTCGACGCTCATGCCGGCACCGCGTCGGACCGCAGGCCCTCGAAGAACTGCGCCACCGCCTCCTGCACGGCGGGGCCTCCCGAGATTCCCTGCCAACTCATCTTGATCGCTCCCGTCAGCGCGTAGCACTGGTCGATTGGCGCGATCGCGTACGCCGGCGGGTCCGACAGGCGGTTGACCACCAGTCCTTCGACATCCGGCTCGAGGCCCTCGAGCACCGGGTTGAGCTCGCGCATGCGCCGCCAGGACTCAAAATGCAGCTCGCTCTCGGTCGCACCGCCCGGACTCGGGTAGAGCGCCACGACGCATCCGGTCACGGTCGAATCCATGAAGAACGCCAGACCGATCGGGATCTGGAAACTCGCCCAGAGATCATCGGGAACGTCCAGATCGGGCAGCCACAGCGTGCGGTTGCCCGCCGGTCGATATTCGGGATCCCCGGAGCGCACGTTCCAGCAGCTCTCGCACGTGCAGGCGATCCGCCGCTCGACCAGATGCAGCAGGTGGCGGTGACGCTCGGCGATCGTGATGCCGCAGAGGTCGCACACATCGCCGGTGATTTCGTCCTCGCCGGCGAAGCTCGGCTCCTCCGCGGGGTCGCGGAGGCCCGCAGACGTCGCGGCCGCGGCCGGCGGGCGCACGATCCCGCGCAGGCCGCTCACCAGCTGCGCTCGCCGCCGGGCCGCGACCGCGTCGGCGACCGCCACGCGCGCCGTCGGACTCCGGCCGTTGCCGTTGGCGCTCACGGCGCGAGCGCCACCTTGACGCTGCCCAGCTCCCGCAACAGCGGCACCGGGTCGAGCTGGATGCGCTCCTCGTCCATCGAGCGTCCCGCCCGCGGCAGGAAGAAGGAGCGTCCGCAGTGGTTGCACGCCAGGGCGCCGCCCGCGAGCTCACCGTCGTGCAGCGTTCCACCGCAGGCCGCACACCGGTCACGGTAGGCGAGCAATGTTCCCTCCACGTTCGCGATCAGAAGGTCGCTCCCGGCGACTTCGGCGGCGATCAAACCGCCGTCGCGCAGTGCGGTCGCCCCGCGAACCTCGAACCACGAGGGCGGCGGAGCCGGTGGCGAGATGACCACCGACAGACCGTCCGCGGAGGGCGCTCCAGCGCCGGACATCGGCAGCGCGATGCCGCTCATCTGCGGCGCCACGCCCTCAACCTCGAGACCGTCGAGGTCGGGCGCCGCCTCTTCGAGTGCCTGCTTGATCGCGAGCTCGAGCGTGACCGACGACGCCGAGCAGTCCGAGCAGCTCCCGCGCAGGCTGATCCGGGCGACGCCGTCCTGCAGCGACAGCAGCTCGACGTTGCCTCCGTGGGACTCCATGTAGGGGCGGACCGAGTCGAGCGCTCCCTGGACGCGCACCGCGAGCGGGACGGGGTGCAGGTCATGGATCAGCAGCAGCGTGGCCAGCAGCGGGTCCTCGGCGAGACCGAGCGCCAGACGCTCGCCGTCCTCGCCGGCGTCGAACAGTGCAGCGAGGATCTGTTCGAGGCCGAGGCCGTACATCTGCATGATCGAGAACACGAGATCCTGCGCGAGTTCACGCGCAACGAGCTCGCCGCCCGCTTCCAGCCGCTCCTGCAGATCCTGGACCCGCGCGAGCAGGGCCTCCGGCCCTTCCGACGATGCGATGGCCGTCGCATCCATGGCGCTCAGGCCAGCGCGGTCGGCGTGTGCGTGACCTTGCGCACCTTGCCACCGCCCGTGTACATGTGCACGCCGCACGGCAGACAGGGGTCAAACGAGCGCACCGCCCGCATGATGTCGACGCCCTTGAAGTTCTCGGCCCCGTTCTCCTCGAAGATCGGCGTGTTCTGCACCGCGTCCTCGTAGGGTCCCGGCGTCCCGTAGACGTCGCGCGGACTGGCGTTCCAGGGTGTCGGCGGATACGGCTGATAGTTGGCGATCTTGCCGTCGCGAATGACCATGTGGTGCGAGAGCACACCGCGGGCGGCCTCGTGGAACCCGACGCTGACGGCGCTCTCAGGGACCGTGAACTTGTTCCAGCTCTTCGTCCGCCCCGCTCGCACCTCCTTCAGCGCGCGCTCCAGGCAATGCAGCCCGACGAGCGCCGAGTACGCCTGGTGGTAGGTGCGGGCACGGTCGCGCTCGATCGCGTTGGACTTCTCCGGGACGTGCCATTCGAGCTCCATCTCGGGCAGGTTCGGCGAGCGCGGCAACGCCATCTGGATCGAGTGACCGGTCGCCTTCAGGTAACCGAAATCGACGAGCCCGGCCTTCGCCGTGCACCACTGGCGAGCGAACGGCCCGCCGCCGGTGTCGCAACAAACGTGCGTGTCGGTCCGCTTGTCGTAGATCCGCGGCGAGACGACCCAGGTGTACTTATCGGTGAAGTCCCGCTTCTGCGGCCGCGGCAGCGTGACCTTGTTCCACGGGTGGTCCTTGTGCACGGGGTTGCCGAGCGGGTCCTTGTCGACGAACGTCGGCTCGTCCTCCCAGCCCCCGAAGTACGAGGAGCCGAGCAGGATCCGGATCATCAGGTTGATCTCGACGAGGTCGGTCGAGATCAGCTCGCCACCGATCGCCACGCCGGGGGTGATGTAGCGCTTGCGGCCCCAGTCGGTCATGGTGCGGTAGTCATAGTCGACGTAGTCCGGGTCGTCGAAGCTCCCCCAGTTCACCAGGTTGGTCTCCCGGTAGCCGACCATGTCATACCCCGGCAACTCCTGCAGGAAGAAGTCGTAGAGGTCATCGTGCATCGGCACACTGCGCTTGACGTAGTCGAAGTAGCGCATCAGCCGAACGTAGTAATCGGTACACGTCTGGTGTGTGATGTCAGCACTGCAGCCGCCCGGCATGATCGTCGAGGGATGCGTGTGACGGCCACCGAACAGGCAGTACATCTCACGCGTGTAGCGCGCGACGTGCAGCGTCTCGAGATAGAACTCGCCGGTGAACGGGTTGAGCGCCCGCATGATGTCGGCGATCGTCTTGTAGCCGTGGATGTCCTGACCGGGGGAGGGCGTGCTCTCGGCCTTGGCCAGCAGGGTCGGGTTGGTCTCCTTGACCATCTGCTCGC
The DNA here is from genome assembly GCA_963833765.1 of uncultured Solirubrobacterales bacterium. GTDB lineage: Bacteria > Actinomycetota > Thermoleophilia > Solirubrobacterales > Solirubrobacteraceae > Palsa-513. The sequence goes on from CAWHZJ010000006.1 coordinate 55,649, forward strand.
AGAAGTCGACGTTCGCCATGCAGTCGTTGAAGATTGCGTGGTCGAACATGTAGTCCGCAGACTCGGCGAGGTTGAAGGCCAGGTCACCGAGCGGCGGGGGCTTCACCCCATAGGCCATGTTCTGGTTCAGGCACGAGCAGGTCGCATGGTTGTCGCCGCAGATGCCGCAGATGCGACTCGTGATGAAGTGGGCATCTCGCGGGTCGATTCCCTTCATGAAGATGTCAAAGCCGCGGAACACCATCGAGGTGCTGTACGCCTTGAGCACCTGCCTGTTCGTGAAATCGATCTCGGTGTGGATGCCGAGGCTGCCCACGATCCGGGTGATCGGATCCCACGACATCTCCTTGATCATCACCTTCTGCTGGGCGGATGTGTCTATCGCCATGTCGCTCTCCTGACTCGGCGTTCAGCCGAGAAAACGTGGTCAAAGATGGTCCGGCAATCACGCTGGTGTGGGCTACCACCTCTTTGCGTAGCCGGTCGTGAGCGTCTTCCCCTTGCGCCGCCACTCCGGCTCGACGTCATACTTCTTGGCGATATTGCGGTGACGCATGTAGCGGACGATCGGACCGTAGGAGTACTTCACGATCACGGCCGCCGCGCGACCGTACTTGTCCTCGTCCATAAATGGCATGAACTTGTCGGGGAAGCCGGGCATGGTGCAGGCCATGCAGATGCCGCCGACGTTCGGACAGCCGCCGATGCCGTTGACCCACCCGCGGACGGGTACGTTGCATTTGACGACCGGTCCCTTGCAGCCGAGCTTGACCAGGCAGCGGTGATCGGACCCGTACTCGGTCGCGAACTCGCCCTGCTCGGAGAAGCCGGCGCGGTTGCAGCCCTCGCGCACCGTGCGTCCGAAGAGCCACTTCGGCCGCAGTGCCTCGTCGAGCTCCGGCGCCGGCGCGAGGCCGGCCAGGTGCAGCGCGAGGTAGAGCAGCGTCTCGGTCATGTTGTCCGGCTGCGCGGGGCAGCCGGGGATGCAGACGACCGGCAGGCCGGCCTTCGACTTCCACTGCCAGCCGAGATAGTCGGGCACGCCCATCGCGCCGGTCGGGTTGTTCTTCATCGCCGGGATGCCGCCGTAGGTCGCGCAGGTTCCGACGGCGACGACGGCGGCCGCCTTGTTCGCCAGGCGGTCGAGCCACTCGTTGATCGTGATCGGCTGCCCGTTGTCGGGATTGACGGCGAAGCCGGTCCAGTGGCCCTCGCCGTTGATCTCCTCGTTGCCGAGCGAGCCCTCGATCACGAGCACGAACGGATCGAGCTTGCCCTGCTCGGCGTCGAACCACGCCTGGGCGTAGTCCTGGCCGGTGGCGTAGTCGACGACCTGGTTGTGAATGACCACCTTCGGCATGCCTGGGATCGCCTGCAGGATGATGTCCTCGAGGCTCGGGTTGGTCGCCGAGGTCATCGCCACCGAATCGCCCTCGCAGCTGAGGCCTGTCGTCATCCACAGGACGTGCGCGGTGACCGCCTCTGTCTTCTTGTAGTCAGCAAACGCCGATGTCGCCATCCTGTCTCCTCTCGCTCTCAACAGATCCGCGGCAGGGGGTCGCCCACCAGTTGGTCCATGACCCGCCTGCCGCCGAAGCTCGTCTGCACGAGCACCATCCCGGGCGGCTCCGTCCGCACCTCGCCGATATCCGCTGCGTCCTCACACCCGGGCACGCCGCGGAGCGCCGCCAGCGCCGCCTCGGCCGCCGCCGGCGCGACGAAGGCGACCAGCTTGCCTTCGTTGGCGACATACATCGGGTCGATCCCGAGGATCTCCGCGGCACCCGCCACGGCCGGGTGCACAGGGATCGTCGCCTCGTGCACGATCATCGCCACCGAGGATGCGCGGGCGAGCTCGTTGAGGACCGACGCCACGCCGCCACGGGTCGCATCGCGCAGGCAACGGAGGTCCGGACCGGCCGCCGCCAGCAGCGCGTCGACGGCGGGCCACAGCGACCGCGTGTCGGATTCGATCGGGGCTTCGAGCTCGAACTCGCCGCGCGCGAGCATGATCGCGGTGCCGTGCTCGCCGATGCTGCCGGAGAGCAGAATCCGGTCGCCCGGTCGCAGCGCGGCGGGGGAGAGGTTCGCTCGCGGGTCACGCTGCCCGATGCCGCTGGTGCAGATGTACATCCCGTCGGCGTGGCCGCGTTCGACGACCTTCGTGTCTCCCGCCACGACTGCGACCCCGGCGTCGCGCGCGGCCTGGGCGATCGCGGCAACCTCGGCGCGCAGATCGTCGGCCGACAACCCCTCCTCGAGAATCAGCGACAGGCTCAGCGCGAGCGGCCGGGCGCCTGACACGGCGAGATCGTTGACCGTTCCGTTGACCGCCAGCTCGCCGATCGACCCGCCGGGGAAGCGCAGCGGCTTCACGACGTAGGAGTCGGTGGTGAACGCCAGTTCGGCGCCGTCGACGGAAACGGCTCCCGCGTCGGCCATCTCGGCGAGCGCGGCGCCGGCGAACGCCGGCACGAAGAGCCCCTCGATCAGGGTCTGCGTTGCCTTTCCGCCCGCGCCGTGCGCCATCGTGATCTGCGCGTCGCGAAACTTCGCGCGCTTGCCGCGCGCCGTCGCGATGATCCCGAGGATCGTCTGCTCGCGCTCGGATACCGTGGTCTGGCCCGCCATCAGACGACCTCTCGCTCGCGCGCGAAGCGGCCGTAGTTGTAGTAGGCGGCACACGCCCCCTCGGAGGAGACCATGCACGTGCCGATCGGGCGCTCGGGGGTACACGCGGTACCGAACACCTTGCACTCCCAGGGTTTGATCACGCCCTTGAGCACCTCTCCGCACTGGCACGCCTTGGGGTCGGCCACCCGCACGCCGGGCACGCTGAAGCGAAGCTCCGCGTCGAGGTCGGCATAGGCCGCCGAGAGCTTCAGCCCGCTGTGGGAGATGAATCCCAGCCCGCGCCATTCGAAATGCGGACGCAGCTCGAAGACCTCGGCCATCACCTCGAGCGCGCGGAGGTTGCCCTCGTAGGGCACGACCCGCTTGTACTGGTTCTCCACCTCGCAGCGGCCCTCGGCGATCTGGCGCAGGACCATCGAGATCGCCTGCAGGATGTCCAGCGGCTCGAATCCCGCGATTGCGATCGGCTTGCCGTAGTCGGCCGGAATGAACTCGAACGGCCGCGCGCCGACGACCGTCGAGACATGCCCCGGGCCGATGAACCCGTCGAGCCGCAGATCCGGGGACTCCAGTAGCGCCCGCAGCGGCGGCACGATCGTGACATGGCTGCACAGGCACGAGAAGTTCTTCACGTTCTCAGCCCGTGCGCGCTTGAGCGTCAGGGCGGTGGATGGCGCCGTCGTCTCGAAACCGATGGCAAAGAACACGACCTCGCGCTCCGGGTTCTGCTTGGCGATCCGCAGCGCATCGAGCGGCGAGTAGACCATCCGAACGTCGGCCCCGTCTGCCTTGGCTTCGAGCAGGCTGCCGTCAGAGCCCGGGACCCGCATCATGTCGCCGAAGCAGGTGAAGATCACGCCCTCGTGTTGCGCGACGGCGATGCCGTCGTCGACGCGCCCCATCGGGATCACACAGACCGGGCATCCGGGGCCGTGGACGAGCTCGACGTTGGCGGGCAGGAGATCGTCGACGCCGTACTTGTAGATCGAGTGCGTGTGGCCGCCGCACACCTCCATGACCTTGTAATGACGGCCGGGCTCGACGAGCGACAGGATCTCGCCCGCGACGGCGCGACCGAGCTCGGGGTCGCGAAACTCGTCGACGAACCTCATCGCGTCGCCTCGCCGCCGTCCGGCTGCAAGTGGGCGATCGCGGTTCCCGCGTGCACGAGCAGCCGCTCGCCCGCGAGGACCGGCTCGACGAGCGCTGTCTCGACCGTCGCCCGTACACCGTCGTCGGAGCTGCACAGAGCCAGCCCGCGCTCGCGGTCGACGCCGACGACGGTCATCGGCTCGCCGTCATCCGCGCAGGTGATGCAGTGCTGGGACGCACACTCGAGGTCGGCTCGCGCGCCGGCGCTCACTCGATCACGCTCGCTTTCAGCTCCTCGAGCTCCTGCTCGTAGGCGGCGCCCATGCGCACCAGCAGGTCGTGGGTCGCTCGCGCCTCCTCCTCGTCCACCTGGGCGATCGCGAAGCCGACGTGGATCAGAACCCAGTCGCCGGGACCGACACCGGAGCCCTCCGCATCGAGCAGGCCGATGTTGACCGTGCGGCGCACGCCTGCCACCTCGACCGCGGCGAGCCTGTTGTCCGGATCGACGAGCTCGATGATTTGACCCGGGATCGCCAAGCACACCGCACCGTTTTACCACCCACACGCACGGGTAAATGGCCCGTCGCCGGGGGTGGTAACGACGTTTACACGGGTCGTGTGTAACCTGGATTACCGGGCCGTTCGGGAGCGTGACAGCGGCGGTCTGAGGCGTAGACTGCCTCCGGGGGTTCGGTTGCCGGGGCGTCGGCACGAGGGAGTCGAAGGGGTCCGCCATGTCCATCGAAGAACAGCGGGGCATCGAGCGTGGAGCGTTGCGGTGGCCGAGACCCGCGCTGGCGCGAAGGCAGCCGGAATCGACGCCGCTGTACGCCTATCTGCTTGATGCCGACACCGACCTCGCCGAGGAGTTCGACCTTCGCTCCCGGGTTGCCGCCCGCCAGCTCGCCACGGCCCGCGTCCTGCACGCTCCGGTCGGCGAGTGCGACCTCACACCCTGGTTCGAGGCCGTCGGGCAGGGCCCGGGTCTGCTGATCCTCGACGGCGTCGTCGCGTTCCAGACGCGGGTGGGTGACCGCACGGCGCTCGAGCTGGTCGGTGCCGGTGACCTGCTGCAGTTGCCGGCCCAGCGGGCCGACGATTTGCTCGCGCGCGGCGATGGCTGGCGCGTGCTCTGCGCGACTCGCTTCGCGTTGCTCGACACGGCGTTCGCCGATCGTGTGCGGCCCTGGCCGCAGATCATCCAGGAGCTGCTTCGCCGCGCTGGGAGACGGACGTCCGATGTCGACGCCCTGCGGGCGATCACCTGCCAGCCGCGTCTCGAGGTCCGCCTTGTCCTGCTGCTCTGGCACCTCGCCGCCCGCTGGGGCCGCGTCGAGCCGGCCGGCATCCGCCTGACCCTGCCGCTCACCCACCGGCTGCTCGGCCAGCTCGTGGCGGCCGAGCGCCCCTCGATCTCGCACGCGCTCGCGCGCCTCGGGCACGCCGGCCTGGTCACCGGCAGCGCCGGCGATCTCCATCTCCAGGGCACCTTGGACGAACATCTCGAAGCTCTGCTTGAACGGACGACCTCGCTGCGGGGGAACGGTCGTTCCGCATCGAATGGGAACGGTCGTTCCGCATCGAATGGGATCGCGTAGCGGATGGCCGTACCCGCTGAGGCGCCGAACTCGCCCGCCGGATTCCCGCGCGAGCACGGCGGGCTGGAGGGGCAGCCGGTCAACGTGCTCTGGATGACGAGCGGCCTCGGCTGTGACGGGGACTCCATCGCGATGACCGCGGCAACCAATCCGAGCCTCGAAGACCTGCTGCGGGGCTGCTTCCCGGGAATGCCGCCGGTCATTCTCTACAACCCGCTGCTCGCCTACGAGACCGGCGAGGACTTCATGCGCGCGTGGTTCGACGCCGCCGCAGGCAGGCTCGAGCCGTTCATCCTGGTGCTCGAAGGATCGGTGCCCAACGAGGAGATCAACGGCGAGGGCTGTTGGGCGTCGTTCGGCGTCGACCCGGTCAGCCGGGAGCCGATCGCCACCTGCACCTGGATCGATCGCCTGGCACCGCGGGCCGCGGCGGTTCTGGCGATCGGCACCTGCGCGGCCTACGGCGGGATCCCGGCGATGCGCAACAACCCGACGGGCGCGATGGGGCTGCGCGACTACCTCGGCTGGGACTGGGCCTCCCGGCTGGGCCTGCCGATCGTCAACCTGCCGGGCTGCCCGGTCCAGCCGGACAACATCACAGAGACGCTGCTGTGCATGGTCCTGCACCTCGCGGGAATCGGACCCGAACTCGCGCTCGACGCGCAGGGCCGCCCGCAGCGGATCTTTGGGCGCACCGCCCACGAAAGCTGCAACCGCGCCGGTCTCGCCGAACACGGCAAGTTCTCTGAGACCCACGGCGACGGACGCTGCCTGGTCAAGCTCGGATGCAAGGGTCCCGTCGCGAGGTGCAACGTACCGATCCGCGGCTGGGTCAACGGCATCGGGGGCTGCCCGAACGTCGGGGGCATCTGCATGGCGTGCACGATGCCGGGCTTTCCCGACAAGTACATGCCGTTCGTGCAGCCGAGCTCGGTCAGCCGGCTCTACGCCAGTACCGCCCGCTACGGTCATGGCGCCCTGTTGAAGTTCTTCCGTGAGCGCAGGATGCGCACGACCTTTGACGTCGAGCCGACGTGGAGACGGCCGTCGGAGCAGCTCGCGACCGGCTACCGCCGGTCGTGGTAAGCGCGCGGCGGCCGCCCCTCGCCGCCTCGGTTTCAGACGGCGGACGCCGTTCGCGCTAGGACCCGGGCGCCCCGAAGGTCGAGCGCAGTGAGCGTGCGAGCCGCCGCGCGCGATCGGTGCCCCGCCGCCCCGCCCACGGATGGGGTCCGATCGCCCAGGGATGCCAGCCGAGCGTGCCGTAATGCTCGCGCAGCAGCGCCTTGAGCTCGCCCCGGTGCTCGCCGCACGCATAGCGGTTGGGGCCGTAGATCCCGCGCCCGTGCCAGGTCAGCCAGTGCCCGGGGTCGGCGTCGACGTACTCGCCGTGGCGCAGGTCCAGCAGTTGGCGTTCGAGCGCACGCTGCGTCTCGGGGTCGGGGCACCGCTGGCAGATATCGCATCGGAAGACGACCGAGACAGGCATCGGATCGAGTGGCGCTAGCCGCGCTCCGCGCGGGTATGGGAATGGACGTAGTCGCCATGGCTGTGCTCGTGGCCGTGATCGAGTTGCTCATCCGCGGGTCCGGCACGCGGATGCGCGTGCGCGGATCCGCCCGAACGCTCCCTGCCATCGGCGTTCTCGTGCAGGCCGAAGCTCGCGTCGTTTCGCGCCTGCGCGGCGCAGCGGGGGCAGGTCCCGACGATCGCGTGGTGGGTGAAGCGGGCCTCGTAGCCAAAGCGGTCTCGCAGCGACGCGCGCAGTGGATCGAGCTCATCGGGCACGACTGCGCGCACGGCACCACAGCGCTCGCAATACAGATACTCGTGCTCGCCGTCGCCGACGAGCGCGTAGAGGCCGGGCCCGTGGCCGAGGTGAACGTGCTGCACGAGGCCGTGGCGCTCGAGCACGTCGAGGTTGCGATACACCGAGGCCACGTCAAGGTCGAGGCCATGGGCGAGGTGCTCGGCCGAGCGCGGGCCGTCAGCGGCGAACAGCGCCTGGAGCACGAGCCGGCGCGAGGTCGAGAGGCGCAGCCCGCGGCGACGCATCTCGGCAACCGCGTCGGCAACGCTGTTGAACCGAAGGCGCGAAACGTCGGGGGCGCGTGTCATCTCTCCTCGCCGGGTTGACGGCCCGCCTAACCGGTCGGCGTGGGCTTCTCGAGGTTAGCGCTCCAACGCTCCTCGATGTGCCCGAAGCGCCAGATCGACAGGGCGATTGCCCACGTTATTACGAACATCCCGACGATCACGAAGCCGATGGTGTTGATGTTGATGTGTTCGAGCCATTTCCAGAAAGAGCCCGAGAGCCTGAGCTCCGAGGCAACGAGTCCACCGAGCTCGATGGTTCCGACGACGAGCGCGATGGCCACCGACAAGCCGGTGATCGCCAGGTTGTAGAAGACCTTGCGGACGGGCTTGGAAAAGGCCCAGCCGTAGGCGAAGTTCATGAACGAGCCGTCGATCGAGTCCATCAGGCTCATCCCTGCGGCAAACAGCACGGGAAGGCAGAGGATCGCGTACCACGGCAGTCCGGCGGCACCCGCGCTGCCGGCGACGACGAGCAGCGCGACTTCCGTCGCGGTATCGAAGCCGAGCCCGAACAGCATGCCGATCGGGTACATCTGCTGAGGCCTGGCGATCGACTTCGTGAAGCGGCCGAAGAAGCGATTCATCAGGCCCCGGCTGGCGAGCTGGTCCTCGAGCGCCGCCTCGTCATAGGCGCCCCCGCGCATCTCGCGGACGACCTTCGCGATGCCGACCAGGATCGCGATGTTGAGACCGGCGATGACGTAGAGAAAGCCACCGGAGACGCCGGTGCCGATGTAGTTCGTCAGCTGGTGGAGGTCAGAGCCGCTGTTCGTCACCGCACCGTGGAGCGAGCGCACGCCGAGGGAGATCAGCAGGGCGAGCGCGAAGACGATCGTCGAGTGGCCGAGCGAGAACCAGAAGCCGACCGACAGCGGTCGCTGGCCCTCGGACATCAGCTTGCGCGTCGTGTTGTCGATCGCCGAGATGTGATCGGCGTCAAAGGCGTGGCGCAAGCCGAGCGTGTAGGCGGTGATCCCGATCCCCACCGTGAAGGTGCCCGCTGCGCCGAGCTGGTAGCGACCGCTCGCGACGGCCGCAGCGAGCATCACGAAGCCGAGCACGTGCAGGCCAACGACGACGGCGGCCATCATGATCAGCGTCCGGCGCTGCCGCGCGTCGAGTCCCGCCAGCGCCTCGCGTGCCCGAGGTCGCCGATCGCTTCCGAGAGGCCTCGCTTGCAGCATCTCACGCTCCCGTTGGCCGAGGCGCCCGGGGCGCGGGCGCCGGGTTTGCGACGATAGCCCGAGCACCCTGCTGTTGCAACTCGCTCGCGCTTACGGGTGTGTTGCATTACCTCGCGGCCGTGTGTCTTGCATTACCGGGACCGGTCTCGGCTGGTCTCGGCTGGACGAACCGTGCCGCGTCCGCCGCCGCGTCGTCGACAGCGCTGAGCGCCGCGAAGCCCGTGTCGGTTACGTTACGCGCCGGCGTCGTCGCGTCTCAATGCCTGCCGGCCCGCGGCCACGCGTTCACGCTCCAGGATGCTGCGCTGTGCTGCCGCCCGCTCGATCAGGCGATCGAGTTCCGCCGTCTCGAGCGCGGGATAGTCATCCGCGACCGTCTTCAACGCGATCCAGAGCGAGTGCTTTCCCTCGACGCCGAGCGCGAGCGTCTCGAGTGCCAGGAACGTGCCGTGTGCGTCGTCGCCTGCGGTGACGCCGCTGAGCTTCGGCCGGCTGGCTTTCTCCGCCATCCAGGTCGTGGCCTGCTTGACCGGGTTCTTCGGCGTGCCGAGTTGTTCCATCAGGTCGAGCAGGGTGTGTCGGTCCGCTTCGATCTCGGAGGCCAGCGAGTGCATCACCTGACCGAGCGAAGTGCCCTCGCTGTGCTTGCAGATCTGGCGGGCCAGGTCGCTGCCGAACGCGGCACCGGCCAAATGGTCGTTCAGGTAGATGTCCAGTCCGCGTTCGGTCATCAGCGCTCTTTCGTCTCGATCGGAGGGCCTCGGCGCGGGTGCTCGCTACCCGCCGCCCGGTAGCGGCCAAACGCGGGTCGAACGTGGCCGTCCCGGCGCGCGAGCCAAATTCCGCCGCGCGGCGCCGCCGGGCAGCTAGGATCCGCGTCGTGGGTGGTGACCGACAACGGGCGAGGAGGCGCGGATGAGGGAACTCGACGCGGCGGCCGGCCCAGGCCTCGCCGTCGCTCGCCGCCACGGTCGCGCGCGAGGATCGATCGGGTCCCCGTGAAGCCCCCGCTGTTCCGCTACCTCGCGCCGTCTTCGCTGGACGACGCGCTCGCCCTGCGCGCCGAGCATGCCGAGGACTCCGCCGTGCTCGCCGGAGGCCAGAGCCTGATGCCGCTGCTCAACCTGCGGATGGCCTTCCCCGGAGCGGTCATCGACCTCGGCGGCGTCAGCGAGCTCGCCGGAGTCCGCGAGTTCGACGGTGGCGTCGCGATTGGCGCGATGACCCGTCAGCGCGCCACCGAGCGCTCGGCGCTGGTCCGCGAGCGCCTCCCGCTCCTCGTCAAGGCGCTCGCGAACGTCGGGCATCCGGCGATCCGCAACCGCGGCACGATCGGCGGAAGCCTTGCGCACGCCGACCCGGCGGCGGAGCTGCCCGCGGTGGCGCTCGCCCTCGACGCCCAACTCGTGGCGCGCAGCAGCCGCGGCGAGCGCACGATCGCCGCCGCTGACTTCTTCCTCGGCTTCCTCACCACCGCGCTTGCGCCGGACGAGCTGCTCGCTGAAGTGCGGCTGCCCGGCCTGCCCGCGGGCCACGGCGCTGCGTTCGTCGAGCTGGCACAGCGCCACGGCGACTTCGCGGTCGTCGGCGTCGCCGCGGCGGTCGCGCTCAACGGGAACGGATCGATCGTCGACGCCCGCCTCGCCTTCATCGGTGTCGGCGGGACGCCGGTTCGTGCGCGCGAGGCCGAGGCGCTGCTGCGCGGCGCGATGCCGGAGAGCGCTGTCTTCGCCGAGGCGGCAGAACGTGCCAAGCAGGAGCTCGACCCGGGAAGCGACACGCACGCCAGCGCGGCCTATCGACGCCGCGTCGCCGGCGTGCTGGCCCGGCGGGCGCTGGCGGAGGCGACGTCATGAGCGTCGAGGTGACGCTGACCGTCAATGGGGCGGTGCGCTCAGCGAGTGTCGAGACGCGGCGCACGCTCGCCGATTTCCTGCGCGAGGAGCTCAGCCTCACCGGGACCCATCTCGGTTGCGAGCACGGCGTCTGCGGGTCGTGCACCGTGCTCGTCAACGGCGCATCGGCTCGCTCCTGCCTGATGCTTGCCGTGCAGGCCAACGGGGCCGAGGTGACGACGATCGAGGGACTGCTCGACGGCTCGACGATGGGCGTGCTCCAGGAGGCCTGCCGCGACAGCCACGCCTTCCAGTGCGGCTACTGCACCCCCGGGTTCCTGATGACCGCAACCGAGCTCTTGACCGAGAACCCACACCCGACGGAGCTCGAGGTGCGCGAGGCGATCTCCGGCAACCTGTGCCGTTGCACCGGATACGAGAGCATCGTCCAGGCGATCCTGCTGGCGGCGGAGCGTGGCCTGTGAGCGTCCCGGCCGCCACTCGCTTCACCGGCAAGAGCGTCAGGCGTGTCGAGGACGAGAAGATCCTCAGCGGTCGCGGCCGCTACGTCGACGACATCCGGCTGCCGCGGATGGTGCACGCGGTCTTCCTGCGCAGCACCGTCGCGCACGGCCGGATCGCCAACCTCGACGTCGAGCAGGCGCGCTCGCTCGACGGAGTCGTGGCGATCGTGACCGGGCCGGAGCTCGCGCAGGTCACCAATCCGATGCAGCTCGGGCCGGAGACACCGGATGTCGCCCGCCCGGTGTTCACCCCGCTCGCCACCGACAAGGTGCGCTACGTCGGCGATCCGGTAGCGCTGATCCTGGCCGAAAGCCGCTACGCGGCGGAGGACGCGCGTGACGCGATCCTCGTCGAATACGACGTCCTCGGCGCCGTTGCGACGATCGAGCAGGCCGAGGATCCGGCCGGGCCGGTGCTGTTCGAGGACGTCGGCTCGAACGTGTTCTACTCCGAGAGCATGCAGTTCGGCGATCCCGACGCGGCGTTCGCGGGAGCCCGCGTCGTGCGCGAGACGTTCACGCCCCAGCGCGTCGCCCCGGTGCCGATGGAGACTCGCGGCGGCGTCGCGGACCACCACCCCGGCACCGGCGATCTCGTCTACCACGCGGCGACGCAGTCCCCGCACGCGCTGCGGCTGCTGCTCTCGGGGCTGCTCGGCCAGCCGGCGGAGCAGCTTCGCGTGATCACGCCCGACGTCGGCGGAGCCTTCGGCCAGAAGGCCGGCGTGGCGCGCGAGGACGTCGCCGTCTGTGCCGCCTCGAAACTGCTGGGCCGCCCCGTCAAGTGGGTCGAGGATCGCGTCGAGAACATGACGTCGGCCACGCACGCACGCTCCGAGACCGTCGAGATCGCCGCCGCCGTCGACGATGACGGCGCCATTCTCGCGCTCGATGTGACGATGAAGCTCGACCTGGGTGCCTATCCGGTCCTTCCCTTCGCGCCGTCGTTCCTCGGGCCGATCGTGCGCACGATGTTCGTCGGGCCCTATCGCATCGAGAACCTTCGCTGGCAGCACTCGGTGGTCGCGACGAACAAAGCCTCATACGGCACCTATCGCGGTCCCTGGGCCGTCGAGTCGCTCGTTCGCGAGGTGCTGATCGATCTCATCGGGCGCGAGCTCGGGCTCGACGCGGTCGAGGTGCGCCGCCGCAACCTGTTGCGCCCCGACGAGCAGCCGCGCAAGATGGCAACCGGCCCGACGATCGACGGCGTCGAGTCGCTGGCGACGCTCGAGCGGGCGGTCGAGATCGCCGGCTATGCGGGCTTCCGCGAGGAGCAACGCCAGGCTCGCGAGCGGGGCGTGCTGCTCGGTGTCGGCTTCGCGACCTACATCGAGCCGGCCCCGGGGCCGATCGACTTCTTCGCCTCCGCCGGCTCGCACCTGCCGCCGAGCGAGCGGGCGATCGCGCGGCTCGAGCCCGACGGCCATCTGACGGTCATCACGGCGCAGGCGCCGCACGGCCAGGGCCACGAGACGACGCTCGCGCAGGTCGCGGCCACCGAGTTCGGCATCCCGCTGGAGCACGTTCGCGTCGTCCACGGCGACACCCAGCTCACGCCGTTCTTGCTGATCGGCACCGGCGGCTCGCGCGCCGCGACGATGGCGAGCGGCGCCGCGCTGCACGCGACGCGGCTGGTCAAGCAGAAGGTGCTGGCGATGGCCGCCGAGATGCTCGAGATCTCGCCCGACGATCTCGAGATCGTCGACGCGGTCGTCCTGCCCAAGGGCGACCCCGAGCGCGGCATTCCGCTCGCCGGGATCGCCATGGCCGCGTACTTCGCGACGCCGCCCGGTGAGGACGAGGGCCTGCGCAGCAGCGCGCTCTACGAGCAGCCGGCCGGCGGTTGGTCCGGCGGCACGCACGTCTGCTTCGTCGAGGTCGATCCCGAGACCGGGGTGGTCCAGATCCTGCGCTACATCGTCGCCGAGGACTGCGGCGACCTGATCAACCCGGCGATCGTCGACGGGCAGATCCGCGGCGGCGTCGCCCAGGGCATCGGCATCGCGCTGCTCGAGAACGCGCTCTATGACGACGACGCCAACTTCCTCGCCGGCACGTTCATGGACTACCTCGTGCCGACGGCGATGGAGATCCCGACGATCGAGATCGAGCACGTGCACGGTCAGGGGCTCGCCGAGGTCAACTCTCGCGGCGTGGGCGAGGGCGGCACGATCGCGGCCCCGCCGGCGATCGCCAACGCGGTCGCCGACGCACTCGGTGGCGTCCGCGTCAACACGCTGCCGCTGACGCCCGAGCGGGTGCTCGATTTGCTCGACGCCGCCGCCGCAGCGCAGTGAGGCTCGAGAACTCATTCGCCGTGCCGGCGTCGCCGGAGCGCACATGGGCCCTGCTCAACGATGTCCCGCGGGTGGTGCCGAACATGCCCGGGGCGGAGTTGACCGAGATCGTCGACGAGACGAACTGGAAGGCCACGATGCACGTCAAGCTCGGGCCGATCGCGCTCCAGTTCGCCACCGACGTGCGGCGCGAGGTCTCCGACGACAGCGCGCTGCGGACGACCCTCGCGATCAAGGCCCGCGAGCTGAAGGGGCGCGGCGGCGCCACCGCGACGATCGAGTCCTCGCTCGGCGCCGACGGCTCGGGGACGCGCGTCACGATCGTCACAGAGCTGCAGATGCAGGGTGCCGTGGCTCAGTACGGTCGCGGTGTCGTGCCGGACGTCGCGGGCCAGCTCGTCGATCAATTCGCCCAGAACCTGGCCGCCCAGCTCGGCGAGAGCGACGGCTCGGCGGTGCTCGCCGGCTCCGCGGAGGCCGCAGGGAACGGAGCGAGCGCCCCCGCCGCCGCAGCCGCTGCTCCCGTCGCGGTGGCGCCGATCGGCGGGCTGCGCCTGATCGTTCGCGCGATCGGGCGGTCGTTGCTGCGGCTGCTGCCAACACGGCGAGCCAAGTAGCGTCCGAGCGCCGGACCACCGCGGCGGCTGCCGCGCAGGTCTGCTCCCGCCGCGCGTCACGTTTGGGGCAGCGTCCACGCGGGTATGACGGTGTCGTGGCGCCCTCGACGCAGCGACGGCGGCGCGGGACGATCAGGTCTCGGCGGCCGGGCGCCCAGGGAGGCGCCACGGTGGTCGGGGTCTCGCCGGGGCGGCGGCTGGCTCGCGTGCGCCGCGGGCGGCGGGCTCACCGCGATCGTCGTCGGCGTGGTCGGACCATGGTGGCTGATCCCGCTCGCCGGATGGGACGCCGCGGCCGCGACGCTGCTCGCCTGGACCTGGCGGTCGCTGTGGCCGATGGACGCGACGCGGACCGCGAGCCACGCGACGCGAGAAAATCCCAGCCGCGCCTCCGCGGACCTGATCCTGCTCTCCGGCAGCCTGATCAGCCTGGTCGCCGTCGGCCTGGTCCTCGTGCGCGCGAGCCACGAGACAGGCCTGACGAAGGGACTGCTCGTCGGGATGAGCGTCGCCAGCATCGTCCTGGCCTGGGCGGTCGTTCACACCGTGTACACGCTGCGCTACGCCAAGCTCTTCTACGAGGGCAAGCCGGAGGGTGTGGATTTCAATGACGACGCCTCGCCGGACTACGGCGACTTTCTCTATCTGGCGTTGACGATCGGCATGACCTTCCAGGTCTCCGACACCGATCTCACCACCAAGGCGTTTCGCCGAACGGCCATCCGCCACGCCGTGCTGTCGTACATGTACGGGGCGCTGATCATCGCGGCGACGATCAACCTGATCGCCGGCCTCGGGAAATAGCGCCGCGGCGTCGCTCGTCTCCGCCGCCGAGCGGGGTTACTGGCGGCCCCGGCTCGGGCACCCGGCGTCCCGGGTCGCGCCCGCCGCGGGGGTTTTGGTCTCGCCCGGTTGCGGCGTGACTTGACCACCTTCGGTCCACCCGATAGGATGCAATCGTTTGCAAGATCCTTCCCCCCAACCGCATGAACGACCTCCACGAACCCGCATGAACGACCAGCCACCACTACGCCTGGGCTGGATCGGCACCGGCCGGATGGGGCTGGCGCTCGCCACCCGGCTGCTCGAGGCCGGCCATGACGTCGCCGTCTACAACCGCACGCGGTCCAAGGCCGAACCGCTCGCCGAGCTCGGGGCGACGGTCGTGGACACCCCGGCGGAGCTCGCCGACCGCGACCTCGTCTTCACGATGGTCGGCGGGTCGGACGACTTCGAGCACGTCGTGCTCGGCGAGCAGGGGCTGCTCTCGCGCCCGGGACTCGCGCCCCGGCTGCTCGTCGACCTGACGACGATCTCACCGGCGGCGTCCGCCGAGGTGCGCATCGCCGGCGAGCTGCGCGGCACGGCGGTCCTCGCGGCTCCGGTCAGCGGCAATCCGAAGGTCGCCGCCGCCGGCCGCCTGACGATCGTCGTGTCGGGCGCGGCGGAGGCCTGGCAGGAGGCGCGTCCGTACCTGGAGCTGCTCTGCGCGCGCGTCACCTACGTCGGCGAGGGCGAGCGTGCCCGCCTGGTCAAGATCTGCCACAACCTCATGCTCGGCGTCGTCGCGCAGTGCCTGTCGGAGATCACCGTGCTCGCCGAGAAGGGCGGGGTCGCGCGCGCCGACTTCCTGGCGTTCCTCAACGACAGCGTGATGGGGTCGGTGTTCACCCGCTACAAGAGCCCGGCGTTCGTCAACCTCGACTTCACGCCGAGCTTCACCCCGGCGCTGCTGCTCAAGGACTTCCGCCTCGGCTTCGAGGCCGCTCGGGACCTCGGGGTGGCGATGCCGCTCGCCGCAGCAGCCGAGCAGATCGTCGAGGACGTGGTCGACAGCGGCTACGACGACATCGACTTCGCGGTGCTGCTCGAGGTGGCCGCCAACGCGTCAGGTCTCGAGCTCGAGCCCGAGGACGTCTACGTCGACGACGGCCTCGGCCCGGTCGGCACCGACAACGGCGGGCGGACCACCGCCGCCACGCCGCCCCAGCAGTAGCGGCCGCTCAGACTGTCCGAGCGTTGCGGTCGCGCTCGCGCTGCACGCGGCGCGTCCATTCGCCGCGGGTATCGCCACTGCGCCCGATGGCGGCCATGCGCGTCGCGCGCACCCCGGCCTGAGAACGGGCTTGCCGTGCTTCGCTCGCGAGCACCCGGAGGATCTCGCTGACCAGGCCGGCCTCGGACGCCTGGCGCATTCGGAGATAGCTGTTGCGTGTCATCGCTTCGCCCTCCTATGTAGTGAGCCCGGAAAGCGGCTGTGGAGCTCGCTTCGAAGATAGCACCGCGACGCCGTTCTCCAAACGAAAGCTCGCAAACATCCGCAAATAGCGGATGGGCCGACGTCAGGACTGGCGCTGGCGCCGCCGCGTGTTCGCGCGGCGGCCCGTGCTCGGCGCGTTGGCACCGGAGCGCGGCGGCCTTGGGTGCGAGCGGCGCGGCGTCGTCGGGCGCGGCGCACGCGGGACCGGCGCTCCGCGGGCACCCGGCGCGACGCTGTGCTCGATCCCGAGCTCGTCCGCGAGGCCGGCGATCTTGTCGCGCTCCGCGGCGGAGTGAAAGGTGATGCCGATACCCGAGCGGCCGGCGCGGCCGGTCCGCCCGACACGGTGGATGTAGGCGTCGCGGTCCTCCGGCGGGTCGAAGTTGATCACGTGCGAGATGCGATCGACGTCGATCCCGCGCGCGGCGACGTCGGTCGCGACCAGGGTCGAGACCTCGGCCGACTCGAAGCTGGCGAGCGCTCGCTCGCGCTGGCTCTGCGAGCGGTTCCCGTGCATCGCGACCGCGTCGACGCCGTGAGCGCCGAGGCGCTTGACGAGCCGGTCGGCTCCGCGCTTGGTGCGGACGAAGACGAGTGTCAGGTCGCGATCGACGTCGAGCTCGGCGACCAGCGCCGCGACGCGCGACGGCGTCTCGACCTCGAGGAAGCGGTGCTCCGTGAGCGCCGCGGAGTGCGCCGGATCGCCGGCGTGCTCGAGCCGCACGGGGTTGCGCGTGTAGGCCTTGGCGACGCGGCCGGTCTCGCCCGACAGCGTTGCCGAGAAGAACAGCGTCTGGCGGTCGGTCGGGCACAGCCTGACGATCCGGTCGACGGCCGGGCGAAAGCCCATGTCGAGCATCCGGTCGGCCTCGTCGAGGACCAGCAGCTGGATCTGGTCGAGCTCGAAGGCTCCGCGCGCGATCAGGTCCTCGAGGCGGCCGGGGGTGGCGACGAGGATGTGTGCGCGCGCGGCGATCTGGGATTGGCGCGAGAGGCCGACGCCGCCGTAGACCGGCGCGGTCTTCAGCGCCCGCGCGTGGGCGATCGGGTAGAGCTCCTCGGCGATCTGCACGACGAGCTCGCGGGTGGGGGCGAGGATCAATGCCGCGGGCCGGGGCGCCTCGGCGGCGATCAGCTCGACCATCGGCACCGCGAAGGCGAGCGTCTTGCCGGAGCCGGTCGGTGAGCGCACAAGCACGTCGTGGCCCGCGAGAACCTCGCCGATCACGAGGCGTTGGATATGGAACGGATCGTTGATGCCGCCGCGCGCGAGCGCGTCGACAACGGCGCGCGACACGCCGAGCTCGGCGAAGGACGATTGGGACATTGGATTACTCCTGTTCAGCAGCGCTTGGCCGCAAAAGATTCGGGAGGCTCTGGCTGACCCGAAACCTTTGGAAACAAGGAACCCAAGCGAGCTGCCTCGCGGTCGACCACGCCGACCGCACGACAACCGTAGCAGACGCTCAGGCCGCGACCGTGCGCACGGCTCAGTCCTCGCCGTCCCAGTAGTCGAGCGGCTGGACCCGCACGATCACCCCGACGCCGCTGAACGCGAGCTTGTTGGAGCGCGGGTAGTAGCAGAGGTCGGAGGCCTCGCGGGTGCCGTAGGCGAGGAAGCGCAGCCCGCCGTCACCGGCGCGGAACATGTGCGCGACGCGCGTGGCCGGCGGGCGCGCGATCACGTGTCCGGCGCGCACGGCCGTCGGCTCGCTGCCGTCGAGGACCAGCTCGCCCTCGCCGTCGAGGACCACGAAGATCTCCTCCGAGGCGGAATGGCAGTGCAGCGGCGTGGCCTCCATGCCGGGTGCGACCTCGACGTGGGCGAGGCCGGTGGTGACCGACCCGGTCGCGCGACCGAGGTCACGCCAGCTGCTGCGCACGCGCGCGTGCTCGAGCGGCTCGGGCTCGACGTCGGCGAGGTTGACGATGTTCGCCGGCCGAGGCTCGGAGGGCTCCGCCAGTTCCGGCGCGCCGAGCTCGGCCTCGCGCACGAATTGCAGCAGCGGCCCGCGCGGCTCGCCGGCGATCGATTTGACGTAGCGACGGCCGATCATCGTCAGGCCGAGCCGCGGAAAGCGCGTGCTGCCGTCGCGATGCCGCGGGCCGAAGGCGAGCACGTCGAGCGGCTCGAGGGCGTGCAGCGTGTGCGCTCCGCCGCCGGCGAGGTAGGCGATCGCGTCGCCCGGCCGGATCTCCGCGGTGACGCCGTCATGCCACGAGATCCCGCGCCCGCCGAGCACGTAGAAGAGCTCCTCGGCCCCCGCGTGGTCGTGGGCCGGCGTCGCCCAGGCGCCGGTCGGCAGCTCGATCCGGTGCACGCCCACGCCGACCGAGCCGGCCGCCTCGCCGAGCGCCGACCAGCGCCCGCGCAGGTGCCCGGCCGCCGTCTCCCACTGCGGCGCCTGCTCGAAATGCGTGATCCCCACAGGCGCGACTATACGGCGCCGGGCATGCTCTGCGGCGGCGATCCTCAGCCCGCGGGGCAGAGCTCGCGCGGATCGACGATCGCGCCGCCCAGCGTGTCGGCGGCGAAGGAGTGGCGGAAGGTGAAGGCCTGCGGCGTCGGTCCGTCGGCGCGCAGCGTCGCGAGCCGCTGTTCGGCCTCGGCGACGCTCGGCCGGTGGCCGGCGGCGACCCACCAGAGGACGACCGCCGACTCGCCGAGGCGCTCGAACCACTCGCGCCGGCGGCGCAGGACGTCGAGATGGGCGCGCTGGCTGTAGACGAAGTCGCGCAGCGCCTCGAGCGACTCCCAGACCGACATGTTCACGATCAGCCGGTGGTCGTCGAGCGCGCGCACGCCGGTCGCGTCGCCCTCCTCGGTCTGCAGCCGCCAGACGAATCCGGGGCTCGCGTCGGCGGCGGCGTTGACCGGCGCCAGCGCGGCGACGAAATCGGCGAGCAGCGGCGCGTCGAGCGGCTCGCGCGGCAGCGCGATGTTGAACTGGGCGAGCTCGAGCCGGCGGCCGGTCATGCGAGCGCGCAGGTTAACAGCAGGCCGGCATCCCGACAACGTTCCCGTGTCCGCGACGGCTGTTTTGGGGTGGCGTGGCCCGCCAGCCGACGCGATTCCCTAAGGTCGGCTTCGCGCGGCGAGCGCCGGCGCGAGCCGCGGCGCCGAACGGGCCTCGGCCAGCCGCGCGCCGTCGCGGCGGCCGTGCAGCGCGAGACCGACGGCGTCGAGCGGTGCCCGCGCCTTGAGCAGCAGCTCGCGCACCTCGGCGCGGGCGTCGGACTGCACGGTGATCGCGCCGCCGGCGCCGATCGTCATGCCGTGGCTCGAATTGACGATCGTGCGGATCGCGATGCTCAGGTCGGCGCTGCCGTTGGCCGCGAGATAGCCGATCGCGCCGGAGTAGATCCCGCGCGGGCGGGTCTCGAGGCTGTCGATGATCTCCATCGTCCGCAGCTTCGGCGCGCCGGTCATCGAGCCGCCGGGGAACGACGCGCGCAGGCAGTCGACGATCGTGGCGTCGCTGCGCAGGCGGGCGCGGACGGTGGAGACCAGCTGGTGGACGGTCTCGTAGCTCTCGACCCCCATCAGCTTGGACACGCGCACCGAGCCGACCTCGGCGACGCGACCGAGGTCGTTGCGCAGGACGTCGACGATCATCAGGTTCTCGGCGCGGTCCTTGGAGCCCGAGCGCAGGCGCGCCGCGGCCTCGCGATCCTCGCGCGGCGTCACGCCGCGGGCGATCGTCCCCTTGATCGGCTTGGCCTCGAGCCCCCCGGAGCGGTCGAGTGCGAGAAACCGCTCGGGCGAGGAGCTGGAGACCTCGACGCCGCCGAGCCGCAGGAAGGCGGCGTAGGGGGCGGGGTTGACGCGGCGCAGCACGCGGTGCAGGCTGAGCGTGTCGGCGCACGGCGGTCCGGCGAGCTCGTTGGTCAGGCAGATCTCGTAGCTCTCGCCGGCGGCGAGGTACTCCTGGCAGAGCTCGATGTCGCGCAGGTAGTCGTCGGCCGCCCGGGTGAGCGAAAAGGTCGTGCGGCCGCCCGGATCGGCCGGCGCCGGCGGCTCGACGGGACGCAGCACGCGCAGCCGCGCGGCCGTCCGATCGGCCCAGGCCGCGGCCTCAGCGCGGTCGCGGGCCTCGGTCAGGCAGACGACGTGGGCCTCGTCGGCGGCCTGGTCGTAGGCGACCAGGCGGTCGGCGAAGAGCAGCATCGCGTCCGGGTGGGGGGAGCGGTGCACGAGCGCGGCGCCGCACTCGGCCTTGAGCTCGTAGCCGAGGTAGCCGACGAAGCCGCCCGTGAAGTCGAACGGCAGCTCGCGATCTTCGACCGTGAACCGCGCCTGCGCACGGTCGAGCCAGTCGAGCAGGCCGCCGCGATGGAATTCGCGCTGCCCGCGCCGATCCAGCGTCAGCTCGGCGGCAGCCACGTCGTGGCTGAGCAGGGCCGACAGCGGCCCACCGTCGGTGCCCATGTAGGAGAACCGCCCAAGCCCCGGGCCCCGGCGAGCGCTGTCGAGCCAGAAGGCGTTCCGCTCGCCGGCGAACAGACGCACGAACGCCGTCTCGGGGTCCGGCGGCCGCCGGACCGAGCGCACCACGAGCTCGAGCCGGCGCCGGCGCCCACCCGCGTGCCCCGGTTGCGACGGCCGCGCGGCGGGCGCCCGGCCGGCCTGGCGGCGGCCAGCGGCGGCTCGCCGCGCTCGCGCCAGCCGGCAGAAGTTCTCGAGCAGCCGTTGGCCGAACTCGGTCTGGACCGACTCCGGGTGAAACTGCACGCCCCAGTGCGGGCGCTCGCGGTGGCGCACCGCCATCACGGTGCCGGAAGCCGTGCGCGCGGTCACCTCGAGCGCCGCGGGGAGCGGCTCGCGCGCGGACAGCGAGTGGTAGCGGACGGCGAGAAAGCCCTGCGGGATCCCCTCGAACAGCTCGGAGTCCTCGTGGTAGATGCGGCTGCGCCGGCCGTGCATCGGTCGCGGCGCGGCGTCGACCTCGCCGCCGTGAGCGAGCACCAGGCCCTGGTGGCCGAGGCAGACGCCAAGCACCGGCAGCTCGGCCTGCGCCAGCGCGCTCAGCGAGAGGCCGAAGTCGCGCGAGCGGTCCGGCCGCCCCGGGCCGGCCGAGATCACGCACTGCGAGAAGCGCTCGGCCCGCAGCGACGCCCAGTCGGTCTCGTCGTTGCGCACGACGACCGGCTCGGCGCCCTCCACCACCGCCAGCAGCTGGAAGAGGTTGAACGTGTTCGAGTCGTGGTTGTCGATCAACAGCGTGGTCACCGGCTCACCGGCCATGCAGCCTTGCAGGTGGCCCCGCCGGATGCACGCGCGACCCCCGATCGCGCGAGTATTCGCAGGCCGTGCCGTGGCCAGACCCGCAGATCGTCTTCGCGCCGGCGCCCGAGGCCGACCGCTCGCTCGGCGTGTTCGAGACGCTGCTCGTGGTCGACGGGCGCCCGCTCGAGACCGCCCGTCACCTGCAACGGCTCCGCGGCAGCCTGCGGGAGCTCTACGGCGCCGAGCTCGCGCGCGACCTCGAGCGGCGGGTCGCCAGCGCGGCGGCGGGCCGGCAGCTCGCGCGACTGCGCATCGACGTGGCCCCGCAGACGGCGGCGCCGCAGATCGCCGTCAGGCCGTTTGACCCCGGGCTCGTGCTGGCGCCGGACGACGTGGCGCTGGTCACGGTGCGCGTCAGCGCCGGCGCCGGCCCGCACAAGCTGATCGACCGCCGCTGGCTCGCGCGGATCGAGGCGGCAGCCGGGGAGGCGGCCCGGCCGCTGCTCGTCACAGCCTCCGGAGCGCTACTCGAGACCACGCGCGCCAACGTGTTCCTGCTGCGCCGCGGCGAGCTCGCGACGCCGCCGGCGGACGGCGCGATCCTGCCCGGCGTCACGCGCGAGGTGGTGCTCGAGCACGCGCGGCGTCTGGGGATCCCGGCGCGCGAGGCGCCGCTGACGCTCGCGGACCTGAGCGCGGCCGACAGCGTGCTGCTGAGCGGATCGCTGCGGCTGCTCGAGCGTGCCCGGCTGCGTCGCGATCGCCGCAGCGACGCGGCCGCGGCGCGGCTTGCCGGGGCGCTTGACGTGCACGGGGGCGGTGGCTGGTAGCGGCGCTGTCTCGACATCGCGCCGGCCGGCCGGCCACGCCACCCCATATGAATACATTACGCAAAAGGTGGGGCACTGGTAGGATGGGCGGCGCGCATGGGCATCCCCGCGGCTCACCGCCTGGACGTCGATCTGCTCGACCACGACCTGTTCGCCGACCACGAGCCGTGGGAGGTGTTCGAGGCGCTGCAGCAGCAGGCGCCGGTGTACTTTCACCCCGGGGCCGACGGCGATCGCGGCTTCTGGGTGATCACGAAGTTCGACGACGTGCGCGCGGTGCTGAAGGACTACGCAACCTTCTCCTCGGAGCTTGGCGGGGCGGCGCGGATCGAGGATCTGCCCGAGGACGTCCTCGCCGCGCGGCGCAACTTCCTCGAGTTCGATCCGCCCAAGCACGGCCGCTACCGGCGCCTGTTCTCGGCTGACTTCACGCCGAGCGCCGTGCGCCGCTACGAGGCGTGGCTGCGGGAGCTGGTCTGCGCGCGCCTCGATCACGCGGTCGCGCAGCGGGAGTTCGATCTCGTCGCGGAGCTCGCGGCGCCGATCCCGATCCGCGTGCTCGGGCACATCCTCGGGCTTCCCGATGCGGAGCTCGGATCGCTCGTGGAGCTGGCCGACCGCCTGCTCGTCGACACCGAGCCCGACTTCGTCGGCGAGCTCGCGTACTCCGGCGAGCAGGACGAGTACCGCTACAAGCCGTTCGGCTCGCCGTGGGCCGAGGAGCTGTGCGCGATCGGGCGCGCCCACTACGCGGAGCGTCGCGCGTGCCCCCGCGACGACGTGCTGTCGCTGATCGCCAACGGGACGGTCGACGACCGCCCGCTCGACGAGCGCGAGCTCGACAACATGTTCGCGCTGATGATCGTCGCGGGCAACGAGACGACCCGCCAGTCGATCGCGCTCTCGACGCTCGCGCTGGCGAGCCATCCCGAGTCCTACCGCCGCTTGCGTGAGGATCCCGCGCTGATCGAGTCCGCCGTCGAGGAGCTCCTGCGCTTCTGCCCGCCGGTCTGGTTCTTCCGCCGCACCGCGACCGCGGCGACGGCGATCCGTGGCGTGGAGATCGCCGCCGGCGACAAGGTGACGGTCTGGTTCGCGGCCGCCAACCGCGACGCCGAGCACTACCCGGATCCGCATCGGCTGGATCTCGCGCGCAACCCGGCCGACAACCTGACCTTCGGCCGCGGCGGGCCGCACGTCTGCCTGGGCCAGCACCTCGCGAAGATGGAGCTGCGCGTCTACCTCGAGGAGCTCGTCACGCGCGTCGCGACGCTGGCGGTGACCGAGGCTCCGCCGCGGCTGCGCTCGAACTTCAGCAACGGGCTCAAGCGCCTGCCGGTGTCGGTCACGCCGGTATGAGCGAGGGCGGCCGCCGCGTCGAGGTCGAGGGCGTCGAGGTCCCGACCGACCATTTCATCGACGGGCGGCGCGTCGGCGGCGAGGCGCGCTTTGGGGTGCGCAGCCCGATCGACTGGGACGGCTGGGAGCTGGCGGCGGTCGCGGCCGGCGGCGCCGCCGAGGTCGACCTCGCGGTCGCCGCGGCGCGGCGGGCCTTCCCGGCGTGGGCGGCGCTCGGGCCCGGCGGGCGCCGCGAGCAGCTGCGCGCCTTCGCCGACGAGATCGACCGGGCCGTCCCGGCGCTGGCCGCCGTGGAGTGCGCCGACAACGGCTCGCTGCTCGAGGCGATGCGCGAGCGGGTACTGCCGCGCGCCGCCACCAACATCCGCTTCTTCGCCGACTACGCGGCCGAGCGGCTCGAGCAGCCGCCGCGCGTGCTCGCCGGCGGTGAGCGCAACCGGGTTCGCTACGACCCCGCCGGGGTGGTCGCGGTCTCGACGCCCTGGAACGCGCCGCTGATGCTCGCGACCTGGCGCGTCGGGCCGGCGCTGGCCGCCGGCAACACGGTCGTGCTCAAGCCGCCGGAGTGGGCCCCGCTGACCTGCTCGATGCTCGGCGACCTGGCGGCGGCGGCCGGGCTGCCCGCCGGCGTGCTGAACATCGTCCACGGCAGCGGCGCCGAGGCCGGCGCGCCGCTGACCGGCCATCCCGGCGTCGACCGCGTCGCCTTCACCGGCTCGCCGCTGACCGCGCGGACCGTGTACCACGATGCCGCCGCGGCGCTGACCCCGGTGTCCTTCGAGCTGGGCGGCAAGTCGCCGTTTGTGGTCTTCGCCGACTGCGACCTCGACGCGGCGGCCGCGACCGCCGCCTACCAGTACGACAACGCGGGCCAGGTCTGCCTCGCCGGGACGCGGCTGCTGGTCGAGCAGAGCGTGCTCGAACCGTTCCTCGAGCGGCTGCGCGAGCGCGTGGCGGCGATCGTCGTCGGCGATCCGCGGCTCGCCGAGACGACCTACGGGCCGCTGATCCACCCGGTCGCGCTCGAGCGGGTCACCGCGCGGGTGCAGCGGGCCCGCGACGAGGGCGCGCGGCTGCTGTTCGGCGGCGAGTCGCTCGGCGGGCTCTACTGGCCGCCGACGCTGTTCACCGACGTCCCGCCGCAGGCGGCGATCCTGCGGACCGAGGTGTTCGGGCCGGTGCTGACGCTGCAGGGCTTCGCCGACGAGGCGCAGGCGATCGCGATGGCCAACGACAGCGACTACGGCCTGGCCGCGACGGTCTTCACCGGCTCCGCCGAGCGCTCCGAACGGGTCAGCGCAGCGCTCGTCGCCGGTACGGTGTGGGTCAACTGCTTCTACGTGCGCGATCTCGAGACCCCGTTCGGCGGGGCGCGCGAATCGGGCATCGGCCGCGAAGGGGGCCGCTATTCATTCGACTTCTACTGCGACGTCAAGACGGTCTGCGAGCGCACCAGCGGGTTCCGCGATGGGCGCTGAAGGCGGGCTGATCCTCAGCCACGGCGACGACGGCCCGGCCGGCCTGCTCGGCGAGTGGCTGACCGAACGCGGCTGCCGCTATCAGGTCCACGACGTCACCAAGGCGCCGGTCCCGGCGCT
The DNA here is from genome assembly GCA_963833765.1 of uncultured Solirubrobacterales bacterium. GTDB lineage: Bacteria > Actinomycetota > Thermoleophilia > Solirubrobacterales > Solirubrobacteraceae > Palsa-513. The sequence goes on from CAWHZJ010000006.1 coordinate 80,807, forward strand.
CGGCGACTACAGCTTCGTCGCCTCGCTCGGGTCCGAGCGCTCGGCCACCGACGCCGAGACGCCGTGGGTCGCCGAGGAGATCGCTCTGCTGCGCGAGGCGATCGCCGCGGATGTGCCGGTGCTCGGGCTGTGCTTCGGCGGCCAGGCGCTCTCGATCGCGCTCGGCGGTGAGGTCGTGCCCGCCGCCAAGCCGCAGGTCGGCTGGTTCGAGCTGTCCGAGCGCGCCGACGGGATCCCGTCGGGACCGTGGTTTCACTGGCACTACGAACAGCTCAGCGTGCCGCCGGGCGCGGCCGCGCTGGCCCACAGCGAGGCGGGGCCGGCGGCCTTCCGCCACGGACCCCACCTCGGGCTGCAGTTCCATCCCGAGGCGACGCTCGAGGTGATCGCCACGTGGTCGCGCTCGGAGGAGCAGCTGGCGAAGCTCGGCGTCAGCCCGGCCGCGCTGCGTGCCGAGAGCGAGCGGCGCGCGCCGCTCGCGCGCCGCCACGCGTGGGAGCTGTTCGAGCTGTGGTGGCAGGGACTCGCCGTGCGCGGGGCGAGCCAGCTGTAGGTCCTGAGTGAGTCGCTAGCGCGTCGCGCTGACGCGCGCGCCGAGCTCGAGCACGACGTCGACGATCGAGCGGACGTCGTCCTCGGTGGTGCGGTGGTTGACGAAGCAGGCGCGCAGGCATGGCACGCCGTCGACGGTCGCCGGGGCGAGCAGGATCCGCCCCTCGGCGGTGATCGCGGCGGCCAGCGCCGCGTTGTGCTCGAGCGCCGGCATGTGCTCGGGCGGGAGGTGGCGGAAGCACACGGCCGAGAGCTGCGGGTCGACGAGCAGCTCGAGCCGGGGATCCTCGCGAACCAGCTCGGCGAGCAGCCGGGCCTGGCGCAGGTTGCGCTCGATCGCCGCGCGGATCGCCTGCGCGCCGTGCACGCGGAACGCGAGCCACAGCTTCAGCGCGCTGAGCGGGCGCGAGTACTCGAGCGTGCGGTCGACCGGGTGGATGTCCTCGCGGTCGGTGTGCGGGATGTAGCTCTCGTCGTGGGTGAACGCGGCCTCGAGATCGTCGCGGTTGCGGACCAGCAGCACGCTGCAGGCCTTCGGGACGTAGAGCCACTTGTGCGCATCGACGGTCGCCGAGTCGACGCGGTCGAGCCCGGCGAACAGGTGGCCGGCGAGTTCGGTGGCGGCGGCCGGGAGGCCGTAGGCGCCGTCGACGTGCAACCACACCCCGCGCGCGGCGCAGACCTCGGCGAGCGCGGCCAGGTCGTCGACCGCGCCGGTCAGCGTCGTGCCCGCGGTGGCGACGACGGCGACGGGGACGACGCCCGCGCGGCGGTCGGCGTCGATCGCGGCGGCGCAGGCGGCCGGATCCATGCGCCGCTTGGCGTCGATCGCGATCGCGCGCACGTTGCGTCCGCCGATCCCGAGCACCTCCGCGGCGCGGTGAACCGAGTAGTGCGCCTCGGCGGAGCAGTACAGGGCGAGGCGGTGGCCGGCGAGCCCCGCGTAGCGCACGCCCGGGAGCGCGCGCTCGCGCGCGGCGGTCAACGCCGTGAGGTTGGAGATCGTGCCGCCCGCCGCCATCAGGCCGTCGGCGCTCGCCGCGAAGCCGACGAAGTCGCCGGTCCAGCGGACCGTCTGGCGCTCGAGCGGCGTCGCGGCGCCGGAGCTGACCGCGACGTTGACGTCGTGGGAGGCCATCAGCGCGTCGCCGAGCACCGCGATTTCGAGGCCCGAGCCGCCGATCCAGGCGAAGAAGCGCGGCCGCGCCTGGGTCAGCGAGACGTCGAGCACGTCGGCGGCGGCGTCAAGTGCCGCGGCGGCGTCGGAGGGCCCCTCGGGCAGCGCCTCGCCCAGCAGCGCGAGGTGTCGCTCGGTCGGCAACGGCTGATCGGCGCGCGGCGCGTCGAACGAGCGCCAGGTCTCGAGGATCAGCGCCGCGGCGTGCTCGAGCACCTGCTCGCGGCCTTCGAGAGGGAGCGAGCTCGTGGGGGGGTCGGTCATCTTGTCCTGCTGCGATGCTGTCCAGCGTGGCGCTGACGCACAGACGACGGGCTCGCGAGGAGCAGCCGCTGGCGGTCGCGAGCGTCGTCGACCTCGCCTACGCGGCGATCCGCGAGCGGATCGTCGGCGGCGCGCTGCCGCGGGGCGCCCGCGTGCACCAGGAGGACCTCGCGGTTGAGCTCGGTGTGTCGCGGACGCCGGTGCGCGAGGCGCTGCGGCGGCTGGCCGCGGAGGGGCTTGTGGAGATGCGGACCAACCGCGGCGCACGCGTCGCCGACCTGGACCGCAGCGGGATGCGCGCGGCGTACGAAGCGCGGCTGGTGATCGAGCCCGGCGCGGCGCGGCTCGCCGCCGAACGCCGGCCGCCCGAGCCGCTGCGCAGGATGCGCGAGGCGCTGGCGCGCCAGCGGCGCGCAAGCGGTGGGGTGAGCGCGAGCTTTGCCTCCAATCGCGACTTCCACCTCGCGCTCGTCGCCGCATCGGGCAACCAGTTCCTCGAGCAGCTGGCGCAGCTTCTGTGGGTCGCGCGGATCGGCGAGGCGATCTATGAGGCGCAGGCCGAGACGCCCGAGCGGATGCGGCTCGACGCGGACGAGCACGCGGCGATTCTCGCAGCGGTGGAGCGCGGCGACGCGCGGGCGGCCGAGACGCTGACCCGCCGCCACGTGGCGGCGGCGATCAAGCGATCGCCACTGTAGGGGTTCGCTCAACGCTCCATCGTGACCGGGTTGTGGAGCGTGCCGACCCCCGACACGGAGATCTCCACCGTGTCCCCTTCTCGCAGATAGCGCGGCGGCGTGCGGCTGTCGCCGACGCCGCTCGGCGTCCCGGTCGCGATGACATCGCCGGGCTCGAGCGTCAGTCCGGCGGAGAGGTAGACGATCAGATCGATGATCGAGAACAGCAGATCGCTGGTATTGCCGTGCTGCATCAGCTCGCCCGAGACCGTGGTGCGCACGTCGATGTCGTCGAGGTCGAGGTCCTCGATCGAGGCGATCGCCGGACCCATCGGCGTGAAGGTGTCGAAGCTCTTGCCGAGGGTGAACTGGCGCAGCGGCGTCTCCAGCTGGGCACGCCGCCCGGAGACGTCGTTGAGCGCCGAGATCCCGCCGATCGCCTCACGCGCGTTGGCGCGGTCGGCGCGGTAGGTCCGCCGGCCGATCACGACCGCGACCTCGCCCTCCCAGTCGGGGCGGGTCTCCTCGCGCGGCACGACGATCGCGGAGCCGGCGCCGATCAGCGACGAGGGGAACTTCGCGAACACGACCGGCACGTCCGGCAGGGCGAGCTCGGACTCCTCGGCGTGGGCGCGGTAGTTGAGGCCGATCGCGACGATCTTGGAGGGATGCACGGGGTGGAGCAGCCGCAGACCCTCGAGGGGCAGCGCCGGTCCGCTCGCCGTGGCCACGCGAGCCCAGCCCTCCGCCGAGGGGACGAAGCCGGCGCTCGGCGCCGGTCCCGCGTCGTGCACGACCTCACCGTCGAGCGCGCCGAGGTGCGCGGCTCCGTCGGGACCCTCGAACCGAACGGCCTTCACGCCGCTTCCTCCTGGATCGATCGCAGTACCTTCATCGCGTTGACAGCCCGCGCCACGCCGGCGTAGGGCGCCGTCTGCAGCACAGTTTCCTCGATCTCAGCCCACGGCACCTCGATCGCGCGCAGCGCGCGGATGTGGGCCTCGAGCTGGGGCTCGCAACCGCCGAGCGCGGTCAGCACCGCGACGATGATCAGCTCGCGCTCCCGCGCGGCCAGGACCGCGCGCGCGTGCACGTCGCCGAAGGCGAAATCGACGATCCAGTCGCCGAGCACGCCCATCCGCGCGAGGAACTCCGCGCCGCCCGGCTCGTCGCCCAGCTGCTCGAGGCGCGCCAGCCCGCGTGCTCTGCGATCGTCGCCGGGCCTGGTCTGGCGATCGCTTGACAGCCCCTCGGTCACGCGAATACTTTATCCAAACATTTTCGGCTCGCGAGCCTCCGGGGCGCCGCCCCGCTCGCCAGGCCACGGAGGTCCCGATGTCGCAGACCACGGTCATCCCGGCGTCCGGAGCGCGCTCCGGACGCCAGTATCTCGACGGGCTGGGCGCCGGCGCGCGCGAGATCTGGCTGAACGGGGAGAAGATCACGCATCCGCTCGAGCACCCGCAGCTACGCGGCGGCGCGCAGTCGCTGGCACGGGTCTTCGACATCCAGCACGAGCATGCGGACGAGATGCTGGCGCCGTCGCCCGACGATCCCGGCCTGCTCGTCAACGTCACCCACCTGATCCCGCGCTCGGCCGCCGACCTCGAACGCCGCCGGCGTGCCTTCGAGCTGGTGGCCGCCAGCTCGGGAGGCATCATGGGTCGCACGCCCGACTACCTCAACGTCACCTTCGCGTGCTTCGCGGGGCGCGCCGACGTCTGGGAGCGCCGGGGCAACGACCGCGGAGCGCAGAACATCGTCGCCTACCAGCAGCTGATGCGCGACCGCGACCTCTCGACGACGCACGCGCTGATGAACCCGACGGTCGACAAGAGCAGGCCGGAGGCCGAGCAGGCCGCCGGCGAGGTCGCGCTGCACAAGGTCGCGGAGACCGAGTCCGGCATCGTCGTGCGTGGCGCGCGAATGCTCGCCACGCTCGCGCCGTTCGCCGACGAGCTGCTGATCTATCCCGGCTCGGACATCCGCCCCCAGGACGGTCGCTACGCGCTCTCGTTCGCGATCCCGATCGCGACGCCCGGTCTGCGCTTCATCTGTCGCGACAGCTTCGCCAAGACGCGCGATCCGTTCGACTACCCGCTGTCCTCGCGCTTTGACGAGCAGGATGCCTTCGTGATCTTCGACGACGTCGAAGTCCCGCGGGAGCGGGTCTTCCTCGACGGCGACACGGTCGGCTACAGCGAGGTGATCACCGACACCGGCTGGCGCGGGCACATCATGCACCAGGCGTTCACGCGCGCCCACGTCAAGCTGTGCTTCGCGCTCGGGCTCGGCCACCTGATGGCCACCACGACCGGCTCCGTCAGCTTCGACCACGTGCAGGAGAAGCTCGGCGAGGTCTGGATCATGAGCGAGCTCGCGCGCAGCGCGATCGTCGCCGCGGAGGCGGGCGCGATGGTCGACGAGGGCGGCGTTCTGTGCCCGGATCAGCGGCCGTTCGTGGCGTTGCGCGGCGCGATGCCGAAGTGGCTGCCGCGCGCCGCCGAGGTGCTGTCGCTGATCGGCGGCGGCAGCCTGATGGCGACGCCCTCGCGGGCCGACGTCGAGGGGCCGCTGGCCGAGCAGATCGCCACCTACTTCCAGGCCGCGGGCGCCGATGCGACGCGTCGCATCCGCCTGTTCCGGCTCGCCTGGGACTTCATCGGCTCCGACCTGGGCGGGCGCGGGGAGCTCTACGAGCGCTTCTACCTCTCCGACTCCTACCACATGACCGCGCTCGCCTACGCGATCGCCGACAAGTCGTTCCCGGAGGCCCTCGTCGAGCAGTTCCTGCACGACTGACCCACGCCGGGATAGGTTGTCGCACGGGAACCGGGCGGCGGCGCCCCGCCGACGGAGCTCGGTCCCGAGAGCCTCACGCACGACAGCAATCGAAACGGAGGAGCGCAACGATGGCCCAAACCCTGAGCGTGTCCGAGCTTGACGCCGCGGGGATCCGCGTCGTGCGCCTCCAATACCCCGACCTCCACGGGATCTGTCGCGGCAAGGACATCCCGATCGGCGTCTTCGAGCATGCCGCGGAAGAGGGGATCGGCTTCGTCGAGGCGATCATGACCGTCGATCTGCGCCACAACGTGATCGCCGGGTTCGAGCAGGGGTTCCCCGACATCGTCGCCCGCCCGGACCTCTCAACGCTCGCCGCACTGCCCTGGGACCCGCGCGTCGCCGTCTGCATCTGCGACCTGCACGACGCCGTCAGCGGCGAGCCCTATGCCGTCGATCCGCGCGGGGCGCTGCGCCGCGCGCTCGTGCCCTACGCCGAGCTCGGCCTCGCACCGGTGCTCGCGCACGAGCTCGAGTTCTACCTCTGCGAGCCCGACACCGCCGAGCCCCACGGCTACGCGCCCTACGCCGCGCAGGACAGCCCGCCCTACACCGTCGGCTACCTCGCCGACCCGCGGGGCACGGTCTCGGCGATGCTCGACGCGGCGGTGGCGCTCGGCCTCGACGCGATCGCGGGCGCGCACGAGTACGGGCGCGGCCAGTACGAGATCAACCTGCGCCACAGCGGCGCGCTGAACGCCGCCGACCGGGCGTTCCGCTTCAAGGACCTGGTCAAGGAGCTCGCGGCGCGCGACGGGCTGCGTGCGACCTTCATGGGCAAGCCGTTCAACGGCGACGAGGGCTCGGGCCTGCACCTGCATATCTCGCTCGCCGACGCGCACCAGCAGAACACGTGCGCCGACCCCGACGCTGCCGACGGCCTCTCGGCCGGCGCGCGCCACTTCATCGCCGGCGTGATGGAGCACGCCGCCGGGATCATGGTGTTCCTCAACCCGACGGTGAACTCCTACCGGCGGCTGCACGCCGAGGCGCTGGTGCCGACCCGCATCTGCTGGGGCCATGACCACCGGATGACGCTCGTGCGTGTCCCGCGCGAGCGCGGCGCCGCGACGCGCATGGAGACGCGGCTCGGCGACGGGACGGCCAACCCCTATCTCGCGAGCGCCGCGGTGCTCGCCGCCGGGCTCGACGGCATCAGGCGCGAGCTGACGCTGCCGGCGCCGATCGAGGGCTTCCTCTACGAGCTGCCGGAGGCCGAGCAGGGTCCGGCGCTGCCGACGAGCTTCGCCGAGGCGCTCGAGGCGCTCGACGGCGACACCGTCATCCGCGAGGCGCTCGGCGAGCAGCTGGTCGAGACCTTCTGCCTGATCAAGGCGGCCGAGCTCGAGCGCTTTCGCACCTGGGTCACCGACTGGGAGTTCGCCGAGTACTCGCACCGGCTGTAGGCCGGCCGCGCGGCGCGTTCAGGCGACCAGCGCCTGCACGCGCGCGATCACCTCGCGGCACAGCCTGCCGACGGCGTCCGCATCGTCGGTGAACTGCGAGGGCTTGAAGCAGAACGTCGAGAAGCCCTGCGCCATCTGCTCGGGGATCGAGGCCAGCGCCGCGCCGAGATCGGCGACGCTGTGCTCGTCGGGGAACACCGCGCGGGTGCCGCCGACGAGCTCCAGCTCGCCCGGATCGCGTCCGGCGGCGCGCATCGCCGTTGCCAGCCGCTCCAGCTCGGCCGCCGAGATCCGCCCGAGCGGGTTGACGCCGCTGCCGTGGCGCACGATGCGCGCGATCAGGCGCTCGTGCATCGACGAGGAGCCGAAGTGCAGCACGACCCCGTCGCTGCGGTGGGGCTTGGGCTCGACGTAGACCTCCTCGAAGCTGTAGTGGCGGCCGTGGAACGACGCGGGCGAGGGGCCCCAGGCCGCCTGCCAGACCGCGAGATGCTCATCGAGGCGCTCGCCACGCTGCGCGAAGGGGACCCCCAGGGCGTCGTACTCGGCCCGGTGCCAGCTCGGTGTGGGCAGCACCACCAGGCGGCCCTCGCTGAGCAAATCCAGCGTGGCAAGCGACTTGGCCAGCGCGAGCGGGTGGCGCAGGGGCGCGATCACCGCCACCGCAAACAGCCGCAACCGGGTGGTCAGCGCCGCCATCGCTGCGAGCAACACCTGCGAGTCGGGCCAGGGGGTCGCCGGGTCCTGGTTTCCGGGCATCGCGTACTCGCGCGGATTGGCCATCAGGCCGTCCGCGTCAGCGCCGGACCCGAGCACGATGTGCTCGCTCAGCATGACCGCGTCGAACCCCGCGTCCTCGGCCTCGGCGGCCATCCGTGCGAGACGGCGGAGCTCGCGCGGCGCGGTCATCGTCCAGCATTCGCTGAGCACCAGCACCATGCGCGGCGCGGGAGTCAGCGCTGGCGCCCTTCGGCCGTGATCCGCTCCGCCTCATCCTCCGCGATCGCCAGCGCGACGTGCAGCGTGTTGGCGGAGACCTCGGGTTGCTCGCCGGGACCGCTGAGATCGACCTCCCACTCCTCGACGTGGTTGCGCAGCGCGGGCATGCCGCTGATTTCGACCTCGACCACGTCGCCGGGCTCCATCGGCCGCGAGTGGGCCGGGGTGCCGGTGAGGACCACGTCCCCCGGCTCGAGCGTGATCAGCCGGCAGAGGTCGGCGAGCTGGTAGCGGTAGTCCCAGATCAGGTCGCCGGCATCGGCCTCCTGGACGATCTCACCGTTGAGACGCGTGCGCAGCGTGTAGCCGTCATCGGGGCGCCAGTCGTCGGTCGTGACCACCGCGGGTCCGATCGGCAGAAAGCCGTCCTGACCCTTGACGCGCAGCATCGCTCCGCGGTCGGCGTGGCGAAAGTCGTGCAGCCCGACGTCGTTGGCCGGGGCGAAGCCGTAGACGTGGTCGAGCACGTCGCGCTGCGCCACGCCGTGCATCCGGCGGCCGACGATCACCGCGAGCTCGCCCTCGTAGTTGAGGAAGCGCGTGCCGGCCGGCCGGCGCAGCGCTCGCAGGTGTCCGTTGAGCGTGCTCGGTGGCTTGAGGAAGTACGACGGCTGCGCCGGCATCCGCGCGACGGCGTATTCGAGCAGCCGCGAGCGGTAGGTCAGGTGCACGGCGATGATCTTCGAGGGCGCGACCGGAGCGAGCCAGCCCACGGCGTCGGCGGCGAGCTCGCGGCCGTCGTCGGTGACCACGCGTGCGCCCTCGAGGCGGCCCCAGACGCCGTCGCCTCCGATCTCGATCCGCACTCGCTGCACGACGTCCTCCCGGCGCTGGCGCACGCGCTTGCTGCGCGCTGTTCGAGCCGCGCCCATTGACGTTGGTGATACGCGCGGTTACTATAGGGATCGCCATCGTCGGTGGTCAAGGGAGGCCTGCCGGCGAAGCCACCAGAGAGGGAGGGGACCGTGTCAACGCCGCAGACGGGCGCTCTGGGTGAGCGCAAGCTTTCGACGATTCACGCCGTCGCACAGGCGCTCGCGATCGGCCCGATGTTCTCTATCGCCCTCGTCGAGGGCAGCATCTCGCGTCCGGACATCGGCGCCGGATGGAACGCCACGCTGGCGGTGCTGTTCGCCTCGCTCGGGGTGCTGGCGATCGGCTACGTCGTCGCGCTCTTCGCCCGCCGCTACGCCGGTGCCGGAGCGATGTATGAGTACCTGACCCGCGGGGCACACCCGTCGGTCGGCATCTTTGCGTCGGGGGTCTATTTCATCGGCACGCTGTTCCTCGGCGGCGGCGGCATCTTCCTCGGTCTCGGGATCCTGATGAACAGCTTCTGGACCGAGCACATCTCGGCCAGCGGTGCACCCGCGTGGTGGATCTTCGGCCTGATCGGGATCGCCTTCGTGCTCGTCCTCAACTATCTCGGCGTGCGCATCGCAATCCGCGCGATGCTGACCTTCGCGGCGATCGCGCTCGTGCCGATGCTGCTGCTCGGCATCGTGATCGTCGCCAAGGGCGGCCAGGGTGGCAACACCCTGTCGATGTTCGACCCCGGCCAGACCTCGCTGTTGGGCATCAGCCACGGCGGTGTGCTCGGCGGTGTGCTGCTCGGGATCCTGTTGTTCGTCGGCTTCGAGGCGGCGGCGTCGATCGGCGAGGAGTCGCACGACCCGCACCGCTCGATTCCGCGTGCCGTGCTCGCCACGGTCGCCGCCGCCGGGCTGCTGTTCACCTTTATCGCCTACGCGTTCTCGATTGGCTACGGCCATGCGGCGGTCTCGAAGGGCGCCTGGGCGCTCGATCCGGCGGCGGTCGACACGCTGGGCACCAAGTACATCGGGTCGTGGTTCTCGACGATCCTCGACCTCGTCGTGATCCTCGACGCGATCGGGCTTGCGCTCGCGATCTGCGTCACGATCGGGCGCGGCTACTTCGCCCTCGGCCGCGACGGATTGCTCCCGAAGGTCTTCGCGCGTACGTCGCGGTTCGACACGCCGTGGGTCGGGAACCTGCTGGTCGCCGTGGGCGGCGTGGGCCTGATCCTGCTCGCCACCAACGCGCACTACTTCAACCTGTTCGTCGCGCCCGGCGCCAACGGCAAGCCGGTGCCGATCTTCCCCAACGACCAGTTCGCCACGTTCATCATGGCCGCCACCGTCGGCTCGTTCGCGGTCGAGTTCGTCTACCTGATGCTCGCCGTGGCGATGATCTGGGTGCTCGCGCGGACCGGCGGAAAACCGTGGCAGTACGTGATCGTTGTGATCGCGATCGCGACGCCGGTGCTCGGCTTCTACGGGGCGCTCCATCCGGGCCCGCACAACACGAGCAACTACAACTACATCGCGCTCTACTACACGCTGGTGGTGCTCGCGATCGCGGTCCTCTGGTTCGCGTTCTGCCGGATCGTGATGCCCGATCGTGTGGCCAACGCCGCGCGACACGCGACCGAACACCGCGGCGTGCCGCCGCTGGATGAGAACGTCGATTTCACCCCCGCGCCCGAGAACACGACGATCTAGTGGAGGTGCGGTCGGAGACCGTGGCGGCTGAGCCGCGCGCTGCGGCGCGGCGGGGCTCGCGTACCTGCGCCTGCCGACCGTCGGCGCGCTCGGCGCCGAGCTGGTTCGCGTGTTCGGCGCGCTCAAGCGCGCGGAATGCGAGGCTTATGCCGGCACCGTGACCGACTGGGAGTGGACGCACTACGCGTTCCACGCCTGAAGCCGCGATGGTCAGCCCGGACCCCCGCATGCCGCACGGATACTCGCTTCCGCTCTCGCCCCACGGCACCGCCTCGCTGGTGCCGGCGCCGCCGTGGCACTACGTCGGCGATTTCCTGGTGATCGAGTACTGGGCGGATCCCGATGCCGTGGCCGCCGTGCTGCCCGAGGGCCTCGAGCCGTTTGGCGAGGACCCCGGCCGCGCCGCGGCGCTGTTCGTCGACTGGCAGAGCTGCAGCGACGGCGACGGCGGCGGCGAGCTGGCGGACCCGGTCCGCTCGCAGTACCGCGAGTTCTTCATCGTCGTCAACGCGATGCTCGACGGCGAGCTCGTGACGAGCTGCCCCTACATCTGGGTGGATCAGCCGTTCGCGCTGATGCGCGGCTGGATCCAGGGCTTCCCGAAGAAGCTCGGCTCGATCTGGCTGACGCGCAGCTTCGGCCTGGAATGCCGTGCGGACCCGGGCGTCGCGAGGGGATCGACGTTCGCCGGGACGCTCGCGGCCGGCGACCGCCGGCTCGCGCAGGGATCGGTGACGCTCGAGCAGCTCTCCGAGCGCGGCCCGACGCACAACGATCCGCGGCTGGTCAACGTGCGCCACTTCCCGCGGCTCGCCGCCGGGCGCCACGACACGCCGGCCGTGCACGAGCTGGTCGGAGGCGTCTCGCGCGATCGGGCGATCTCGGCGATCTGGGAAGGCTCGGCGACGCTCGAGCTGTTCGACGCACCGCACGAGGAGCACGCTGCGCTGGCCCCGGTGCGGGTCGGGCGCGGGTTCCGCTTCAGCTTCGCCTACACCGTCGACGACCTCGAGACGCTGCGGGATCTGGCCTGAGGGGCCGGCGGATGCACCCGAGCGCAACGCACGCAGCGTGAACGTGCTGATCACCGGTGGCGGGAGCGGGATCGGCGCCGCGTGCGCTCGCCGCTTCGCCGGTCAGGGCGACGCCGTGGCGGTCAACGGGCGGCGCGCGGCGCCGATCGAGGAGCTCGCCCGGGAGCTCGGCGGCCTGGCGATCTGCGGCGACTGCTCCGACCCCGCGGAGGCGAGCCGGATCGTCGCGACCGCGGTGCGCGAGCTCGGCGGTCTCGACTGCGTCGTCCTGAACGCCGGCGTCTCGCACTCCGGGACGGTGCTCGAGCAGACGCCGGAGAGCTGGCGCGCCGTGATGGGCGCGAACGTCGACGGCGCATTCCTGATCGCGCGGGCCGCGCTGCCCTCGCTGATCGAGCGTCGCGGCTCGATCGTCTCGGTCGCGTCGCAGGCGGCGCGCCGGGTCGGGCCGCGCAGCGCCGCCTACTGCACCTCGAAGGCCGCGATGGTGATGCTGACGCAGACGATCGCCGTCGACTACGGGCCGCTCGGCGTGCGGGCGAACGCCGTCTGCCCTGCGTGGACGCGCACGGCGATGGCCGACGCGGCGATGGACGAGCTCGCCGGCCGACGCGGGATCGACCGCGAAGCCGCCTACCGCGAGGCCAACGCCGCCGTCCCGGCGCGGCGCGCGGCCGAGCCCGACGAGGTCGCCGCGCTCGTCGTCTGGATCGCCTCGCCGCAGGCGGCCTACCTCAACGGAGCGGTGATCCCGCTGGACGGTGGTGCGGGGCTGGTCGACGCCGCGACGCTCGCGTTCGTTCCGGAGAGCGAGTGATGCCCGCGCGGAAGGCGCCGAGCGTGGGCGACGTCGGGAGCCGTGCGGTCGCCCTGGCGGCCAACGTGCGCCGTCTGCGCGAGAGCCATGGGCTGTCGATGCAGCAGCTCGCCGAGCGCGCCGGGGTGGCCAAGACGACGCTGTTCAAGATCGAGGGCGGTCGCAGCAACCCGACGCTCGAGACGATGACCGCGCTCGGCGAGTTCTTCTCGGTCTCGATCGCCGACCTGCTCGGAGGCGACGAGGCGCCGGCGATCGAGGTCGTGCGCGCCGGCAGCGAGGGCGTCGACATCTCGGGAACCGCCGTCCGGGGCGCGCTGGTGCGCAGCATGATGGTGGGCGCGACGCTCGTCGAGGTCGTCGAGGTCGCGGTCCACCCGGGCCTCTGGGAGACGTCGGTCTCGCACGGCGTCGGCGCGCGCGAGCACGTGCTCGTCCGCCGCGGACGGGTCATCGTCGGTCCGACCGGCCAGGAGGTCGAGCTGCGGCCCGGCGACTATGCCACCTACCTCAGCGACCGCCCCCATCGCTGGGGCAACCCCGGCCGCCAGGACGCCCTGCTGTGGGTCATTCACACCTTCCCGCGCGGCGCCAACGGCAACGGCTGAGCCGCCGCTCGGCCGGCCCGGCTCAGCGACGCGTACGCGACCGCGAGCTCGCATAGCGCACGAGGAGCCAGAACCGCGCAGGCTCGTCGCGGCCGGCGGCGAACTCGTGCAGGCAGTCGGCGCTGAAGGCGGCGTAGTCGCCGGCGCCGAGCTCCACGGTTGCGTTGACCGGACCGACGCGGAGCCGTCCGCCGCGCACCAGCACGATCTCGGCCGAGCCCGGACCGTGTGAAGTCGAGCGCTCGCGGGCGCCGGGGGCGAGGCTGAGGTCGAACACCTCGGTGCGGCCGCCGTCGTGGGGATGGCGGTCGATCAGCGTGGCGATCTCCGAGGTCCGGCTGCCCTCGCCGTCGCGCACGACGAGCACCGCCGGCGCGGGCTCGTGGCGCAGCAGGTGATCCGCGTGGGCACCGAGGGCCCCGGCGAGCGCGGCGATCGTCTCGATCGTCGGATTGCCGCGGCCGCCCTCGAGCTGCGTCAGCGTGGCCCGCGCGATCCCCGAGCGGGCGGCGAGCTCGACGACCGACAGCCCGCGCTCGACGCGCAACCGGCGGACGTTCTCGCCGAGCGCGCGGCTGACGGGCGTGCCGGCGCGCGCGACGCTGGCGGTGGTCGTCTTGCTGGGCGGCATCCCGCTCCCCGCACTCAGTCGCTCAGCGGCGCCAGCGGCGTCCCGAGCATCTCGAGGCTCTCGCGCTCGGACTCGACTGCGGCATCGTCGAAACGGAAGTACGAGCGTGGCGGGAGCGGGCCCCAGGTGTTGCTCGAGAAGCGGTCGTCGCGCCAGTGGCGCGGCTCGTGGTCGGGTTCGAGCACCTCCATGTCGACGTAGCACTCGACGAGCAGCGGCTCGTCGGTGATCCGCACGTAGCCGCAGATGTTCTGGGCGATGCCGTGGCGGACCGGCCCCCAGGCCAGCCAGCGGCCGTGCTGGGCGAGGTTGTCGAACAGCGCCCGCAGCGTGCCGAAGTCGTAGTAGTCGAACGCCAGGTGGTGGAACTGGGGGCGGCCAACGTCGACCATCGCGAGCTGGTGGTGTTCGCTGTTGACATGCAGCCAGATGCCCGCATCGCCGAGGTAGTCGGCGATCTCCATGCCGAGCACCTCGGTGTAGAAGCGCGCGCTCGCCTGCAGGTCGGCGGTCAGGCGGTTGACGTGGCCGAGCTTGCGCGGACGCATCGCCGGCAGCTCGCTCGTCGCGCGGGCGATCGCCGGGCGGGTGTCGTCGTCAGGGGTGAACGGGAAGATGTGGTGCTCGAAGCCCTCGTTGTCGCTGAGACTCAGATGCCCGCCATGATCCTCGAAGGCCGGGTGCGTGACGCTGAGGTGCTCGCGTGCCTGATCGAGCGACACGGAGCGGCGAAGCTGCCAGGCGCAATGGGCGAAGCCGAGCGGCTCGTCGTCGATCGCCGCGACGAGCTCGAGCGAGTAGGGCTCGTAGTCGCAGGCCAGCGTCGCGCGCGTCGCAGACTGCTCGCGCACGGTCAGCCCGAACTGCAGGCTGTAGCGGCGCGCGGCGGCGGCGACGTCGGCCACACACAGACAGACGTGATCGATCTTGCGCAGCCTGATCACGGCAGGGAGGCGGCGTCGGGCCGTCGATGCTTGATTTTATGAGTCACTGTGATCAATATAGCGGTCACCAACGAGTACCGGAGAGGAACTGGCTTGCAGCCGCCGATCAGATCGCCGGTGGCGGACTGGGTGACGGTCGCCGAGCTCGACCGGGACCCCTATCCGATCTACGCGCGGCTGCGCGAGCAGTTGCCCGTCGCCTACGTGCCTGCCGTCAATGTCTGGATGGTGACGCGCTGGGCCGACGTCGAGCGTGCCGCCGGCGATCCGCTGCGCTTCAGCGCCGCCGCGCCGAACTCGCCGGTGGAATGCACCTTCGGCAGCCCAACCGTGCTGACCTGCGACGGTCCGCTGCACCGCGACATGCGAGCCTCGATCGATCCGAAGTTCCGCCCGCGCGAGGTGGACGAGTACATCGACGCGCTGGTTCGGCCGATCGCCCTCGAGCTCGTCGAGCGAATCGCCGCTCTCGGCGAGGCCGAGCTGATGGCCTCCTACCTCGAGCCGGTCAGCGTGCTGAGCCTCGGCGCGGTGCTCGGGCTCGCCGACGTGGATGCCGTGACGCTGCGACGCTGGTTCAGCGGGCTGGCGAGCGGCGCGACCAACTACGAACGCGACGCGCACAAGCAGGCCGTCGGCGACGCCACCGTGCGCGAGATCCACGAGCGGCTGGACGAGCGGATCGAGCGACTCCTCCTCGCGCCCGACGACTCGGCGATCAGCCAGATGCTGCACGCCGGTCGTGCGCCCGGGGCACCGCGATCGCTCGCCGAGATCATGCCCAACCTGCTGGTGATCCTGCTCGGCGGCATGCAGGAGCCCGGGCACGGCGCCGGATCGGTGCTGTGGGCGCTGCTCTCCGACCCGGTGGCCGCGCGCGAGGTCGTCGCGGAGCCCGATCGACTGCTTGACGCCGCCGTCGACGAGGGTCTTCGGCTGGTGGCGCCGATCGCCAGCCAGCTGCGGGCGAGCGCTGAGTCGATCGAGGTCGACGGCGTCGTGATCCCGAGCGGCGATCCGGTCGCGCTGATGATCGCCTCGGCCAACCGCGACGCGGCGCGCTTCGACGATCCCGATCGCTTCGATCTTCACCGCCCCAGACAGCGCCACGGCTCGTTCGGCTTCGGACGCCACTTCTGCTCGGGGCACCGCTTCTCTCGCCAGCAGATTCGCATCGCGCTCGAGGTGCTGCTCGAGCGTCTGCCGGACATCACACTCGACCCCGAGCGCCCGGCGGAGTTCCGCGGATGGGAGTTTCGCGCCCCGCAGCAGTTGCATGCGCGGTTCACACCGCGCTGAGGCGTGTGAACTTTCAATATTCGTGCCCGCGTGTGCGAGGAAATGTGCGACGCGAGGAAATGTGCGACGGCGTCGACGATCCGGTCCGATCGGGACAGGTCACGATGAGCCGCATCGTCATGACCTGTCCCCGGGCGGGGCCGTCGGTGGGTGGTGTGGTCCCGGCCGGCTGGCGGTGCGGTCGTTTTAGAGTCCTGCGGCGGTTTGGAGGGTTTGTGCTTTGTTGGTGTGTTCCCAGGTGAAGTTGGGGTGTTCGCGGCCGAAGTGGCCGTAGGCGGCGGTTGCTTGGTAGATTGGGCGGTGGAGTTGGAGTTCTTCGCGGAAGGCGCCGGGGCGTAGGTCGAAGTGTTCGTCGATCAGTTTGGTGATGTGTTCGGGTGCGATGGTGTGGGTGCCGAACGTTTCGACCATGACCGAGACGGGGTGCGCGACACCGATGGCGTAGGCGACCTGGACCTCGAGGCGGCTCGCGAGGCCGGCCGCGACGCAGTTCTTCGCGACCCAGCGCGCCGCATAGGCCGCGGAGCGGTCTACCTTCGAGGGGTCTTTGCCACTGAATGCGCCGCCGCCGTGGCGGGCCATCCCGCCGTAGGTGTCGACGATGATCTTGCGCCCGGTCAACCCGCAATCGCCCATCGGTCCGCCGATCACGAACCGCCCCGTCGGATTGACCAAAAACGCCTTGCGCAAGGCGACCGGATCGTAGAGCCCTTCGGGCAGCACGGCGGTCACGACGTGCTCCCACAGATCACCCTTGATCTGGGACTGCGAATCAACGGACTCAGCATGCTGGGTCGAGATCAACAACTTCTCAACCCCGACCGGCCGGCCCCCCTCATAGCGCACACTGACCTGCGTCTTGCCATCCGGGCGCAAATACCCAAGCGTCCCATCCTTCCGCACCTGCGCGAGTCGCTCGGCCAGGCGGTGCGCCAACGCGATCGGCAACGGCATCAACTCCGCCGTCTCATCACACGCGTACCCGAACATCATCCCCTGATCGCCCGCCCCCGCCACGTCAAGCTCATCGCCCGACCCCGACGCGCGCCGCTCGAACGCCTGACTCACGCCCTGCGCGATATCCGGCGACTGACGATCAATCGTCGAGATCACCGCACACGTCTCACAATCAAACCCAAACGCCGCATCGTCATACCCAATCGCCCGCACCGTCTCCCGCGCCACCAACGGAATATCGACAAACGTCGACGTCGTAATCTCCCCCGCCACCACCACCAACCCCGTCGTCACCAACGTCTCACACGCCACCCGCCCATACGGATCATCCCTCAGCACCGCATCCAACACCCCATCCGACACCTGATCCGCAATCTTATCCGGATGCCCCTCCGTCACCGACTCCGACGTAAACAAAAACCCACCAACACCCATACACACCTCCCACCAGACACCCAACACAACACACACCAACCACAACCACACCAACAACACTGTTAACTACAACTACACCACACCACCACCAAAAAAAGAACTCGTCACCGCGCGCCAGCAACACCAAGCTGCGACGGCGCGAAGGCGGCGCGCAAAGATACCAACCCAATCCGGCTGCGGGCGCTGCGGTGAGGATGGCGATCCGGGGCCGGACGTGCGTCCTCAGCGGATCCGGCGCCCCATTTCCGCGGTGTCATAGCCGCCAAGCTGCTCGACGGATGCTTGGAAGTCCGGCGATGCGAGCAGCTGCCACAACGGGTCGAGCAGCGGTTGCTCGAGAGCTTCGAGCTCCAGCACCAGGTCGTACGGCTCCTGAGTCACGGGCACGAACTCGAGCCCAAAGGCACGCGCTGCGGCGCGCACGCCCAGTCCGCAGTCGGCGCGGTCCGCTGCGATCGCCGCAGCCACTGCCAGATGGGTGGGCTCCTCGCGCGCGTAGCCGGTGATCGCGGCGGCGTCGATCCCTTCGCGCGAGAGTTCGTAGTCGAGCAGCACGCGTGTGCCGGCGCCCGGTTGCCGGTTCACGTAGCGCAGGCCGGGGCGGCCGAGGTCGGCCACGCCATGCAGGTCCAGCGGATTCCCGATTGCGACGATCAGGCCCTGCTCGCGGTGGACCAGGCGAACGACGGCGATCGACCGGCCGGCCAGCAGCCGGTCGACGTAGGGCAGCGTGTACTCGCCTGTCGCCGGGTCCAGCAGGTGTGATCCCGCGAGATGACACAGTCCGTCGCGCAACGCGATCAGCCCGCCCATCGAGCCGACGTTCCCGGATGCCAGCGTCACGTCTGGGTCCTTCGCGCGCAGCGCGGAGGCGGCGAGGTCGAGGATCAGGTCATGCGAGCCGATCGCGACGATCGTGCGCTCGATCTGCGCGAGGTCACGCAGGAGCTCGACCTCAACCTCCTCGCCCGGATGATGGCCCTCGACGTCCGCGGGGACCACGAGCAATCCGTCGGCGCGAACCAGCGAGGTCAGCACGCCGGCGCCGCGCGGCAGCGGCGAGGCGACCAGCGACCCGCCGACGCGGCCCAGTCGCACCCGGACCCAGTCGTCCATGCCGATTGTCGAGGCGAGCTTGCGCGCGAGCCGGGCGCGAGCGACGGGCCGCGGCGCGATCGACACGCCCTCGAGGTCCGCGAGCAGCGGCGCCGCAAAGATGTCGAAGGTGAGCGAGGCGGAAACCGCGTATCCCGGCGCGCCGAGCACCGGCGTCGAATCGATCGCGCCGAGCACGACGGGATGTCCGGGCCGTACCGCGACGCCGTGTACCGCCAAGCTGCCCAGCTGCTCGACGAGTGCCGCGGTGTGGTCATCGCGTCCCGCGCTCGAGCCGGCAATGACGATCAGCAGGTCGCAGCGTGCCACCGCGTTTCGGATCGCGTGGGTGATGCGCGCTTCGTCGTCGGGCTCGATCGGCAACTGGATGACCTCGCAGCCCAGCTCGCGGGCCTGTCCGGCGAGCATCAGCGAGTTGGTCTCCAGGAGCTCCCCGGGCGCGAGCTCGCTGCCGACCGGCCGCATTTCGTCGCCGGTCGGCAGGATCGCGACGATCGGCTGCCGGCGTACCGTGACGCGGGTCGCACCCGAGGCGGCAGCGGCGGCAACGTCGACGGGGCGCAGGCGGTGCCCGGCCGGCAGCAGCAGCTCGGTGGCGCTGATGTCCTCGCCGATCGAGCGCACGTGCTGGTAGGGCGCGACCGCGGCTCGGAGCTCCGCGCGGCCGTCGGCGAAGTGAACGTGCTCGCGCATCACCACTGCGTCGAAGCGCTCGGGGAGCGGATCGCCGGTGTCGACCGGGGCGAACGAGTCACCGGCGAGCAGCAGCGGCGTGCTCTCGCTCGCGCCGAGGGTGTCGGCCGCCCGGACGGCGATGCCGTCCATGGCGGCCGAGTCAAACGGAGGCGATGAGCGCTCGGCCCAGATCGGCTCGGCGGTGACGCGGCCGACGGCGAGGTCGATCGCGACGCTCAACGCTTCCACGCGGGTCGGGCAGTTGGCCGACGAGCAGCACTGACGCCACTCGTGCTGAGCGCGCCCCAGCGGGACGTCGTGGAGAAACGGGGTTGGCCGCTCAGCCATAGAGGAACACCTCGACCTGCTCGCCGGCCGGAAGGCCGGTGGCATCCTCAGGGACGATCAGGTATCCGTCGGCGGCGGTCAGCACCGAGAGCAGCGCGGACGGTCCGAAGATCGGCTCGGCGAGCTCCTCGCTCAGCCGCACCTGGACGACGTCCAGTCGTCCGGCGGCGGAGGGCAAGTCACGGGTCAGGCGTGCGCGCACAGCCCCGACACGATGCTCGAGCGTCCAGCCGCCGACGCGACGCAGCAGCGGCATGCCGATCAGCCGGAAGACGACCAGCGCCGAGCGAGGGTTACCCGGCAGGCCGATGATCGGAATCCCGTCGCTCTGCGCGAGCAGGGTCGGCTTGCCCGGCTTGATCGCAAGCCCGTGGCACCACGTCTGAGATCGCGGCAGTGCGGCGACGGCCGCCGCCGTCTCATCACGCCCCCCGACCGAGGAGCCTGCGCAGATCACGACAAGGTCGCTGTCCGCCACGGCGCCGCTCAGCGCCTGCTGCAACGCGCGGCGGTCATCCGGCACGATGGCGCGCTGGCCGGGCCGGCCGCCCGCCTCCTGTGCGAGGGCGCCAATCGAAACGCTCAGTGCGTCACGCACCTGCCCCGGCAGCAGGCTCGCCGTGGCCGGCGGAACCACCTCGTCCCCGGTGGCGACGATCGCCACGCGTGGAGCGGTGTGGACCGCCACCTCGACGACTCCGCAGGCGGCGAGCATGGCCACGTCCTGAGCGCGCAGCGGGCGGCCCCGCGGGGCTATCGCCGCGCCGGGAGCCAGATCCTCGTCGCTGCGCACGATCCCCTCACCGGGAGCAACCGAGCGAACGACCTCGATCGTGCCCGGTATCGCCTCGTGGGTGTGCTCGATCATCACGACGGCGTCGGCTCCGATCGGGAGCATTGCGCCGGTGGGAACCGCGACCGCGGTGGCGGCGGTGATCTGATCTTCAGCGGCGGCACCCATGCGCACGGCGCCGATCACACGCAGATACGCGGGGATCGCCTCCGAGGCTCCGAAGGTGTCTCGCGCACGCACGGCGTAGCCGTCGACGCCCGAGCGATCAAACCCTGGCAGGGCCTCCGGTGCGCTGATGTCCGCTGCCGGCACGCGTCCGCAGGCATCCTCCAGCGGCACGTTCTCGATGGCGCTCCGATGTGCAGGATGGAATTCGGTGAGCGCCTGAGCGACGGTTTTCACCGTGAAGAATTCCCGTCCCGCGGTGGGCATCGGCGGTTCAGCCGGGGACGCGCGTGCGCTGAAGCCGCAGCACGCTCATGACCGGTCCGAGGGCGACCTGTCCGAGTCCACAGATGGAGGTCAGGCGCAGTGTCTCCTCGAGTTGGTCGACCCGCCCGTCGATCGCGTCTGCGTCCGCGCCGCGCTCGAGCGCGGCGCTCACGATGTGGTGAGCTTTGTGGGAGCCGACGCGGCACGGCACGCACTTGCCACAGGACTCGTTGCGGAAGAAGCGCAGGACGTTGTTGGCGGCCGCGAGGAGGTTCGTCTGCCGGCCGATCACCACCACCGCGCCCGAGCCGAGCATCGACCCGGCGTCGGCCAGCGGCTTGAAGTCGAGCGGCACGTCGAGCTGATCGGTGCCGAGAAAGTTCGACGATGCACCACCGGGCTGAAACGCCTGCAGCTCGACGCCCGGGGCGAGCCCGCCGGCGAGCTCGATCAGCTCACGGGCCGTGCTGCCCATCGGCACGCAGTAGACGTCGGGTTGGGCAATGTGGCCGGAGATCGCGAAGAACTTCAGGCCGACGCCACCGTTGACCCCCTGGTCCTGCCACCACTGTGCGCCGCGCTGAAGGATGATTGGGATTGCGGCGAACGTCTCGACCGAGTTCATCAGCGTGGGCTTACCCCAAAGCCCACTGACGCCAGGAAACGGCGGCTTGTTGCGCGGCTCGCCGCGGTGGCCCTCCATGCACTCGATCAGCGCCGACTCCTCACCGAGTATGTAGCCGCCCGGGGAGGTGAAGACATCGATGTCCAAGCGCCGCCCCGAGCCGAGGGCGCCCTCTCCGAGAACGCCAGCGGCGCGCGCGGCCTCGAGCTCCACGCGAACGGCGGCTTCCTCGAGCCCGTACTCGTGGCGGATGAACAGCCAGCCCTGATCCGCGCCGACCGCGAGCATGCCGGCCAGCATGCCCTCGATGACAAGATGCGGCTGCTCAGCGAGGATCTGGCGATCCTTGAACGTGCCGGGCTCGGACTCGTCGGCGTTGCAGATGACGTACTTGGGGTGATCGGCCTGGGCTGCCACGAGCTCCCACTTCGCGCCGGTCGGGAACCCGGCACCGCCCATGCCCCGCAGGCCCGAGGCCTTGAGCGTCTCGATCGCCTGCTCAGCGGTGAGCTGGCCGGCGAGCAGATCGCGAACGCTGGCGTACCTTCGGGCGGGCTCCGTCTCGGGGTAGGGATCGTTTGGCCAATGCCGGCGGGGCGCCGGCGGCGGGCCGGGCGGCGCCTCGCCGTCCCGCGCGCGTTGCACCAGATCGGACACGGCGGACACCGCGACGGGCTGCTCCTGGACCGTCGCGGCGGGACCGATGTCACAGCGTCCGATGCACGAGACCTCGCGGACCTCGATGTCGGCCTCGCCGCCGAACCGCTCGTGGATCCGCGCGATCTGCTCGTCGGCACCGTGCAGCCAGCAGGACAGGTCGCGACAGACGGTGATTTCGATCGCCGGTGGCGGCTCGGTGCGGAAGTGAGGATAGAACGAGATGAGGCCTTCGATCTCGTAGAGCGGGCGCTGCGTCTCTCGTGCGAGCTGGGCGAGCTGCTCCCGCGGCAGCCAACCCTGTTCGCGCTGGATCGCGTTGAGCGAGGGGATCAGGCTCGGTCCGGGAAACCGTCCGGCCCGCGCCTCGCGACCGGGCACGCGGCCACCGGCAAGTGCCATCAGTCGCCCTCAGCGACCACGGCAGCGACCTGGGCCGGCTCGACACGGACCGCACAGAACTTGAACTCGGGAATCTTTCCGAACGGGTCGATCTCGTCGATTGTGAGGAGGTTCGCCGCGGCCTCGCGGAAGTGAAACGGGATGAAGCAACTCCCCGGTGTCTCCCGGTGGGACCACCGCGCCTCGAGCTCGATCGACCCGCGCCGCGAGGTGACCCGGGCAAAGTCGCCGTCGGCGATGCCCATCCGCTCCGCGTCGCCGGGGTGCAGGAACACCGTCGCGGTCGGCGCGATCGCGTCCAGCGCGAACGACCGCCTGGTCATCGTGCCGGTGTGCCAGTGCTCGAGCAGCCGGCCGGTGTTCAGGACGAACGGAAACTCGTCGTCGGGCAGTTCGCGCGCCGGCAACCACTCGGCGGGCACGAGGTGCGCCAGGCCGTCGTCGGTGTTGAATGAGTCCTGGAACAGAACCACCGTGCCATCCGACTCGAGCGGGTTGGAATTGGGGTACAGCTTGCCGCTCGGTCCCAGGTTGTCGTAGCTGAGGTTCGTGTAGTTGGGCATCACCGACACGAGCTCGTCGAAGATCTCGCTCGACGATGCGTAGTCCATCGGCAGACCGATGCGATTGGCGATGTCCTGGATGATCTCCCAGTCGACGCGCGCCTGTCCGGGCGGGTCCAACACCTTGCGGCCGCGCTGCACGCGGCGGTCGGTGTTGGTGTAGGAGCCGTCCTTCTCGAGGTAGGAGGAGGCTGGCAGGACCACGTCGGCAAACTCGGCCGTCTCGGTCAGGAAGATGTCCTGCACGGCGAGGAAGTCGAGCGCGCTCAGCGCCTTTCGCACCTTGTTGATGTTGGGATCCGACAGGAACGGGTTCTCGCCCATCATGTACATCCCTCGGACGCCGCCGCTCAGCGCGGCGCCGATGATCTCGGTCACCGTCAGGCCGCGCACCGGGTCGAGCTCACGATGCCAGGCCTGCTCGAAGCGCTCACGGACCGCCGGCCGGTCGACCGGCTGGTAGTCCGGATAGAACATCGGGATCAGGCCTGCGTCAGACGCTCCCTGCACGTTGTTCTGTCCGCGCAATGGATGCAGACCGGTGCCGGGCCGGCCGACCTGTCCGGTGATTGCGCACAGCGCGATCAGGCAGCGCGCGTTGTCCGTGCCCGTGGTGTGCTGGGAGATACCCATACCCCAGTACACGACCGCCGCGTCGGCCTCTCCCCACAGTCGCGCCACCTCGCGCAGGACGGCAGGCGCGATTCCGCAGATCTGACCGGCGCGCTCGGCCGGATACTGCTCGACAAGTTTCGCGAGCTCTGCATAGTTGCTGGTCCGCTGAGCGATGAACTCGCGATCCGTGAGGCCGAGGGCGATGATCTCGTGCATCACGCCGTTGTAGAACGCGACATCGGTGCCGGGCTTGATCTGGCAGTAGATGTCGGCGTGGTCGGCGACGCGCTCCCTGCGAGGGTCGACGACGATCAACGTCGTGCCACGGCGGTGCGCCTGCTTGAAGAACGACGATGCGACCGGGTGATTGGCGGTGGTGTTGGTTCCCGCGAGGATCGCGACGTCGGCGTTGATGATGTCGCCGTAGGTGGTGGACACCGCGGCCGAGCCGACGCCCTCGAACAGTGCTGCGACGCTCGAGGCGTGGCAGAGCCGTGTGCAGTGATCCACGTTGTTGCTGCCGAAGCCGGCGCGGATCAGCTTCTGAAAGAGGTAGGCCTCCTCGTTGGAGCATTTGGCGGAGCCGAAGCCGGCTATGGCACCTGATCCGTGCTCCTCACGGATCGATACCAGCCGGCGGGCGATCAGATCGAGCGCCTCTTCCCATGTCGCTTCACGGAAGTGCGGCATCACCTCGTCGTAGTCGACGAGGCCGCCCGGCTTGCGCCGCCCTCGACCCTCGCCGCGGACGTCCCCGGAGAGCGGACCCTTCGGGTAGGCCTCCGGGCGGCGGATCAGCGGCACCGTCAGCCGCTGCGGCGACGCTGCGTAGTCCCATCCGTAGCGGCCCTTGACGCACAGCCTGCCCTTGGATCCCGGCTGGTCGCGGCCTTCGGCGAACGAGATCGCCTGGCGTTCGTCGTCGACGTGGTAGGTGAGTGCACAGCCGACGCCGCAGTACGGGCACACCGTGTCGACCTGACGCAGCTCGGCGCGCGGTTGGATCGGGACTTCGTGCAGCGGTTTGTTGGTCAGCGCGCCGGTCGGACACGCGGCCACGCACTCGCCGCATGTCACGCAGGAGGAGTCCCCCATCGGATCGTTGAGGTCGAAGGCAATTCGTGTCGTGTAGCCCTTGCCACTGCGGCCGATCACGTCGTTGCCCTGGATGTCGTCGCAGGCGCGCACGCAGCGATCGCAGAGGATGCAGGCATCGTGGTTGACCGAGATCACCGGGTTCGAGTCATCGACTCCGCGGCCCTCGCCCTGCGGAATGCCGCTCCCCTTGGCCAGGCCGTAGTGACGCACGAGCACGAGCAGCTCGTTGTCGGCGGTGGTCGTCTCCTTGGGGTCAGCCTCGGGATCGGGCTGGTCGGCCAGCAGCAGCTCGGCCAGGGTGGAGCGCTGACGCTCGATTCGATCGTCGGCGGTCGTCACCTCCATGCCCTCCTCGCACGGGCGAACGCACGCCGCCGCGTACACGCGGGCGCCGACGTCCACGACGCACATACGGCACACGCCGACCGGGTCGTAGCGCTCGTCGTGACAAAGCACGGGGATCTCGATACCGAGTTGGGCGGCGGCGTCGAGGATCGTCGTTCCGTCGGCGACCGTCAGCTCCTGACCATCGATCCGCAGCGTGACGTTCTTCGTGATCGCGGTGGGTGTCGGTGCAGAAGCCGTTGCCATCGACCGTCAACTATCCCAGTTGTCGAGCTTCCGCACCAAATTCCTGGAGCTCCAGCTCCCCGAGCGTTGCCCGACTCGGCAGTCCTGCCTGGTCGAGGCCGCGGGCGCGATAGTACGAGTTGATCATCCCTTCGAGACGGCTTGCGCTGAGCGTGGCGGTCCGACCAGACTCGAGCTCCAGCGACTCTGACAGGAAGCGCTCGGGCAGCCAGTCTTCGTCGCGTGTCCACCCCTCGCGCAGGTTGAACAGGCGCTTGGCGAGCACGATCCGCCGCGCCGTCGTGGCGAGCTCGTCAGCGTCGACCTCCCAGCCGGTGACCGCACTCAAAAGGCCCGCCCACTCCGAGAACGGATCGGCGAACACCCCGCGCAGAAACTTGCAGAGGATCAGCGAGTCCATGATCGCGGCGCGGTCCTCGGTTTCGATCGCGCCGGCGACATGGGGCTCACCGCCGACGAGCCGGTCGTGGCGACCGGACAGATCCGCCTCATAGGCCCCGGAGCGGTTGTGGTCGGCGCCGCGCGCGTTGACCGCCAGACCGAGCGCCATCGCCTGCAGCGTTCGCGGCTCGTACCCCGGCAGCTCGAGTCCTTTCACATGGGCCGCGAACGCCTCCGACCCGCGGCCGACCGAGCGCGAGGCCAGGCGTGATCCCTCGGCCAGCAACTCGCCGATACCCTGGCGTGCGCCGATCTCGTTGATCGCCCGCAGCAACGCGATCCCGTCGCCGAACCGGAGCCACGGCGCGTCGATCAGGCCCTTCTCGGCGCATTCCATGGCCCAGGCGATCGTCCCGCCGGTCGAGATCGTGTCCAGGCCGAGTTCGTCACAGAGCGAGCTGGCGGCGATCACAGCGTCGGCGTCGCTCACGCCGCACAGCGGCCCGAGGGCGAAGACATTCTCGTACTCCATCCGTGTCTTCTTGCCGCCGGGGCCGTCGTAGAGATGCTCGCAGCCGATCGAGCATGACGCACAGGAGCTGCGCGCGACCTGACGCAACTCCGCGATCTCCTCCGCGCCCAGCGACTGCGCACCGTCAAACGTCGCGGCAGAGAAGTTGCGCGTCGGCAGCGCCGAGATCGCATTGAAGGCCAGCAGGTTGGCCATCGTCCCGAGCTCACGGTACTTGGCGGTCGCGGCGCCGAAGGAGCGCTCACGCAGGTCCTTCGCCGCCGCGAGAACCGCGCGCGGATCGGCCGACGCAACCTTGTGGCGGGCGCGGACCATTATCGCCTTGCAGCGCTTCGATCCCATCACGGCCCCGAGTCCTCCACGGCCGGCGTGGCGGCCGTCGTGGGAAATCGTCGCGTAGCGCACCAGGCGCTCGCCGGCCGGACCGATTGCGGCGACCCGCCACGCGGGCCCCATGCGCTCGCGCAGCCGCAGCTCCGCCTCGGCCGCCGGCAAGCCCCAGAGATCGTCGGCGGGCACGACCGAGACCGAGTCCCCGTCGATCATCAGGACAGAAGGGCGCGCGCACGCGCCGCGCAGGACGATCGCGTCGTGTCCTGTCAGCTTGCCGGCGATCGCGAAGTGGCTCGAGGCGAGTGCATCCGTCAGGCGGCCGGTGAGCGGGGACTTCGCCACGACCGCGAACTTTGCGCTCGTCGTCAAGGGCGTCCCGACCAACGGCGAGAAGACGAAGATCAGCGGCGCGTCGGGATCCAGCGGCTCGACCGCAGCCGGACAACACTCGTGCATCAGCCAGGCTCCCAGGCCCGCACCGCCGATGTAGGACCGAAGCACCGACTCCTTCAGCGGCTTGACGGTCCGCGAAGCTCGACCCAGATCGACGACCAGCGCTTTGCCAAAATAGCCGCCAGGTGCGGGCTCTTGCATGCAACGATCGTAGCCCACAACCGAGACCGGCCAGACCGCCTCGGGACGGTCATCCGCCGGCGTCAGCGACCATGAACGCGACCGTGTCACCCGCGGCGAGCGGCAGCTGGTCGTCGCGGCTGATCTTGTCGCCGTTGAGGGCCGCCACGATGTGCTCATCGAGCGTCAGCCCGATTGCTTTTGCCACGCCGCCGAGCGTCCACGCGCGCACGGCTTCGCGACGCGGCCGCGAGCGCGGGGCCAGCGTCCCGAACCGCTCGACCACCACCTCGGGTGGTGGCAGCGCGTGGGCGCGCTCGTAGTCGGCCGGCTCGTTCAGGTTGCGCACCGAGCCGAGACTCGGGTCCAGCCGGGCCACAGCCGGATCGCGGAGCATCTCTTCATCGGTCAATTGCCGGACGCGGCAACGCTCGAACAGGAAGGCCGGCCGCAGCCGATCGGCCGCGATCAACTCCTCGACCGCGCCGAGCAGCTCAACTCGGTAGGCAGCTGCCAGGGGCTGACGGTAACCGCCGACCTCGGGGAGGACGACATCGACGTCGTCGTTGGCGGCACCGACGACGCAGCGCACGAACGATGGGTGCAGCAACGGTACGTCGGTCGAGGAGACGTAGGCGATCGAAGCCCGGTCGCCAATCGCGTCGAGGCCGGCCGCCAGTCCCTGCAGCGGACCGCGACCCTCCCGGGCGTCAGCGACCACCTCGACCGCGGCGTCGAGGGCAGGGAGGTCCTGTCCCGGCGCGCACACCACCACGACGGGCCCGTCCACCGATCGGGCGACGATCCCGGTGACCCGGCGCAGCAACGTGGAGCCGTGCCACTCGAGAGTCGCCTTCGGCGACCCCATCCGAGATGATCGTCCGCCCGCCAGAACGATCGCCGCGGCGTTGTGCACTCCTCCAATGGTAGATGGACACGGGCCGCGCGTTCCGACCGCGACGCCCGGGTGGCCTCCGTCGTGCGATCGCGCCCGGACAAAACGCGCAGCGTCGCCGCAACTGGGCGGCGTGGGCGGGGCGTTTCAGTTGCGGGCCGCGATCGCGCTCGCCGTCGACGCCATGGGAGCATCTGCGTACGCCCACGGGGTCGCGGCGGCCACTAGAGTTGCCACGCAGTGGCGGCTCTGATCGAGTTCGAAGACGCGCGGTCGCTGGTGCTCAAATACGCGGCGCCACTGGCGCCCGAGACGGTGTCGTTGCACGATGCGCTCGGACGCGTGCTGGCCGAGGAGGTCAGGGCGCCGGCCGACGTGCCCCCATTCGACAACTCCGCGATGGACGGATTCGCGGTTCGTGCGAGCGACAGCGGTCCGGGGGTTCGGCTGCGCATCGTCGACGAATCGCGCGCCGGAGCTCCGGCGCGCGCGACGGTCGGCTCGGGGGAGGCCTGCGCGATCTCGACCGGGGCGGTGATTCCGGATGGAGCCGATGCCGTCGTGCGCGTGGAGGACACCCGCCACCACGACGGCGTCGTGGAGTTGCTGGTGAGCGTCCAGTCCGGCCACTGCGTGCGCCGTGCGGGCGATGATGTGAGCGCGGGGGCACCCGTGCTCGACGCGGGCGTCCGGCTCGGCCCGGCTGAGCTGGGGGTGCTCGCGTCGATGGGCCAGGCGAGCATTCTCGCCGGGCCGCGGCCGCGGGTCGCGATCGTGACGACGGGCGACGAGCTGATCGGCCTCGATCAGCCGCTGCCTCCCGGCGGAGTACACAACTCGGGCGCCTACGTCATGCCGGCGCTTGTCGAGCAGGCGGGGGGCAGACGATCTCGGTGGCGCATGCGCGCGACGACCCGGCGTTGATCCAGGAGGCGATCGGAGCCGCGCTCGATGCCGATGTGACGGTGATCACCGGCGGCATGTCGATCGGCGAGCACGACCACGTCGGTGTGGTGCTTTCGCGGCTCGGCGTGACGCGGCGCTTCGCCGGCGTCGCGCTCAAACCGGGCAAGCCGATGTCGTTCGGCACGCGCGACGCGACACTGGTCTTCGGCCTGCCCGGCAACCCGGTGTCCTCGCTGGTCACCTTCCTGCTGTTCGCACGACCGGCGCTGCGGGCGCTCGCCGGCGAGCGGGCCCAGCGGCGGCAGACGCTGGCCACGCTCGACGAGGATTTCGAACGCGAGCGCTCACGCACGCACGCTGTGCGCTGCCGGATCGAGCTGCAGTCCGACGGCTGGCACGCGATCACGACCGGTCCGCAGAGCTCGCACATCCTGACGTCGATGCTGGCCGCCGATGCGCTCGCGATCATCCCGCCCGGCGAGGGAGCGGCGCTGGCCGGCGAGCGGGTGCTCGTCGAGCTGTTGTAGAGAAATCAGCCGCCGATCGCCGACATCGTGCGGGCCGGCTGCACGAAGCCCGGGTCGCCGATGTGGTGCTTCAGCTCCTTGCGCCACACCGCATCGCGCAACACCGTCTCGAGCTCGTCGTCGTCCGCGCCGCCGCGCAGCACGCTGCGCAGGTCGGTCTCGCGCAGCGAGAACAGGCAGGTCCGCAGCTGCCCGTCGGCGGTCACGCGGATCCGGTTGCAGTCGCCGCAGAACGGCTCGGAGACCGGGTTGATGAAGCCGATCCGGCCGCGGCCGTCGGCGAAGCGGTAGGTGCGCGCCGTCGCGCTGGGCTTGCGCGGCTCGGGCTCGAGCGGGAAGACCTCGTGGATCGCCGCGCGGATCTCCTCGCCGCTGAGCACGTCGTCGGGCGTCCACGCGTGGTCGGCGTCCAGCGGCATGAACTCGATGAAGCGGACCTCGTAGGGGTGCTCGCGGGCGAAGTGCGCGAACGGAATGACCTCTGCTTCGGTGAAGCCGCGCATCGCGACGGCGTTGACCTTGATCGGGTGCGCCTCCGGAAACGAGGCGAGGACCTCGAGGCCGCGCAGGACCTGCTCCAGCGCGTCGCGGCGCGTGATCTCGTTGAAGCGCTCGCGCTGGAGCGAGTCGACCGACACGTTGAAGCGCGTCACGCCGGCCGACACCAGCGCCTCGGCATCGCGCTCGAGCTGGTAGCCGTTGGTCGTCAGCGCCAGCTCGCGCAGGCCCGGGATCGCGGCGAGCATCGCGACCAGCCGCGGCAGCTGGCGGCGCACCAGCGGCTCACCGCCGGTCAGGCGGACGTCGCGGACGCCCATCTCGACGAGCACGCCGACCAGGCGCTCGATCTCCTCGAAGCTCAGCAGCTCGGAGCGCTCGAGCCAGCGCATGCCCTCCGCGGGCATGCAGTACTTGCAGCGAAAGCCGCAGCGGTCGGTCACCGACAGGCGCAGGTCCCTGATCGCGCGGCCGTGACCGTCAAGCAGTTGCGTGCGTTCCACGATCAAGCGACGATAGCGCGATGCGCATCTCGGCCGTCGTGGCCGGCTGGCAGCGCAGCCCTCTCGGCGGCGCCCGGGCCCGCGTCTGCTGGGCAAACGCGCGCGCCGGGAGCCGGGTGCCCGGCGAGCGCGAGCTCGAGCCCTTCGGGGACCCGGCTCGCCTGTGCCTGAGCATCGACACCCCGGAGGAGCTCGCGGCCGCCGGGGGGTAGGCTGGTTGCATGGTGGTGCGGATTCGACTCTTCGCCCAACTGCGCGAGCGCGCCGGTGCCGACTCGATCGAGGCCGTGCTCGCGGACGGCGCCACGGTGGCGGACGCGCTGGCGGAGCTCGCGCAGGGCCCACTGCTCGGTGAGCTGCTCGCGCGGCTGCCGGTGCGGATGGCCGTCAACCGCGAGCTGGTCAGCGCGAACACGACGCTGCATGCCCACGATGAGCTGGCGCTGCTGCCGCCGGTCAGCGGCGGTGGGACACCGCACGTGCGCGTCAGCGAGGAGCCGATCGTCGCCTCGCGTGTGACCGACCTCGTGCGCCGCGCGAGCGCCGGCGCGATCGTCACCTTCGAGGGGACGGTCCGCGACGTCGAGTTCCTGGACTACGAGGCGTACCGCGAGATGGCCGAGCAGGAGATCGCGCGCATCGCCGGCGAGTGTGTCGAGCGCCACGGTCTCGAGGCGGCGGCCGCCGAGCATCGCATCGGTCGCGTGGCACTCGGGGAGCCGGCGGTCGTCGTCGCCGTCGCCGCCGGCCACCGCGAGGCAGCCTTCGCCGGTGCACGCGAGCTGATCGACCGGATCAAGGCGCAGGCACCGATCTGGAAGCAGGAGGTCGACCGGGGCGCGGCGCGCTGGGTGGCCGGCGAGGCGATCAACGGGCCGCGCGAACGATGACCGAGGGGCGCCTGACACATCTTGACGCGGGCGGCAATGCACGGATGGTCGACGTGGGCGAGAAGGCGGTCAGCGAGCGGCGCGCGCGGGCTCGGGCGCGGCTTCGCATGTCGGTCGAGACGGCGGCGACGATCGCCGCCGGCAATGCGCCCAAGGGCGAGGTGCTGGGCACCGCCCGGCTCGCCGGCATCATGGCGGCCAAGCAGACCGCTGCGCTGATTCCGCTGGCGCACCCGATCGCCCTCAGCTTCGTCGACGTGCAGGCCAGCGTCGACGTCGAGGCTGGGCTCGTCGAGCTGACCTCGGAGGTCGCGGTCGCTGCCCAGACAGGCGTCGAAATGGAGGCGATGGTCGCCTGCTCCGTCGCGGCCCTGACCGTCTACGACATGGTCAAGGGACTCGAGCGCGGGGTGGCCATCGAAGCGGTGGTGCTGCTCGAGAAGACCGGCGGGCGCCATGACTGGCGGCTTGACGAGGGGGCGTGAGCGCTGCGCGTCGCGATCCTCACCATCAGCACCTCGCGTGCGGCGAGCGGCGAGGATGACGCCAGCGGCGACCGCCTCGAGCAGTTCGCGCGCGAGATCGGCGGCGAGATCGCGGCGCGCGAGATCGTCCCCGATGACCGCCCGCTGATCGAGCAGCGCCTGCGGCATTTCAGCGACGTCGACGCCTGCGCGCTGGTGCTCACGACCGGTGGCACGGGCGTCGCTCCGCGCGACGAGACCCCGGAGGCGACGCGCGCCGTGATCGAGCGCGAGGTACCCGGGATCGCCGAGGCGATGCGCGAAGCTTCGCGTCCCCACACCAAGCATTGGATGCTGTCGCGCGGGCTTGCGGGGATTCGCGGCGCCACGCTGATCGTCAACTTTCCCGGAAATCCGCGCAGCATCGCCGAGACGGCCGCGGCGATCGCGGGCGCGCTACCGCACGCGGTCGCGCTGATCGCGGGCCAACCAACCGAGCATTAGGAGAATGGGATGAGCGTCATCGATGAGCAGATCTCGATCGGCCTGCGCTGGCTGGCTGATGGGCGCCGGATCGTCTGCGCCCTGCTGATCGACGCCGAGGGCTCCTCGCCGTTCGCGCCGGGGGCCTTCATGCTGATCGACGCCGACGGCGCGATCGAAGGTTCGATCACCGGCGGCTGCGTCGAGAGCGACGTCGTGGTCAACGCGCTCGAGATCCTCGCCGGCGACGAGCCGCCGCGGACGCTGCGCTACGGCGTCACCGACGAAGCGGCACACGAGGTCGGGCTGATGTGCGGCGGCACCGTCGAGGTCTTCGTCCACGAGTTGCGCGGGGAGGCCCGCGCGGTCTGTGCCGAGGCGTTCGACGCTGCCGCTCGCTCGGTCACGGCGGGGATCGCGACGCTCGTCGACGGCGCGCAGCCCGGGGCCAAGCTCGCCGTGATCGACGGTCGCGTGCTCGGTGGCCTGCAGGGCCCGGAGCTGCTCGACCACAGCGTCGCGCGGGACCTGACCGCGCTCAGCGAACGCGGCACGAGCGCGCTGCGCCACTACGGGCAGGCGGGCGAAGCGCTCGGCAGCGGGCTGACCGTGCACCTGCAGGTCTTCCGCACCCCGCCGACGCTCGTGCTGGTCGGCGCGATCGACTACTCGGCCGCCGTGGCGGCGCTCGCCGGCTCGGCCGGCTATCAGGTGGTGATCGCCGACGCGCGCGAGGCGTTCGTGCGCTCGGACCGCTTCTCGCGGGTCGCCACGATCCACGTCGGCTGGCCGGCGCCGGCGATCGAAGAGCGCGTGCTCGGGCCGCGTGACGCGGTGATCGTGTTCAGCCACGATCCGAAGTTCGACGAGCCGGCGATCCTCGCGGCGCTGAACAGCGACGCCGGCTACATCGGCGCGCTCGGCAGCCACCGAACGGCCAGGGACCGAAACGCCCGCCTGCTGGCGGCCGGCGCGGACGAGGCGGCGCTCGCGCGCGTCCATTCGCCCTGCGGTCTCGACATCGGCGCCGCGACCCCCGAGGAGGTTGCGATCTCGATCATGGCGGAGGTCGTGGCAGCGCGGTCGGGGCGAGCCGGACAGCCGCTGGTCACAACCGAGAGCTCGATTCGCCCGCGCTGAGGCGCAGCTGCTCCACGGTGTCGACGTCGCGGTCGCTGCCGAGGCCGTCGCAGGCGACGGTGCGCACCGCGGCGCCCGCCAGCAGGCTGCGGGCCCCCTGATCGCCGCGCAGCGCTCCGACCTGCTCGAACAGGCCACGCTCGAGCAGCACCGGGTGTCCCGGACGCCCGCCGTAGCTCGCGCAGACCGCCACGCTCACGCCGTCACGCGCCGCCGTCACGCGGTCGATCGCACGCGGATCGATCGCCGGCTGGTCGCCGAGGATCACGACGATCGCCTCGACCGAGCCCGCGAGCGCCGCGACGCCGTCGCGCAGCGATGCCGCCTGTCCCTCCTGCCAGCCCGCGCAGATCACCGGCACCGCGCCGTGACGCTCGACCGCGGCGAGCACCGCGTCGGCGTCCGCTCCGAGCACGACGACGGCGCGCTCGACGCTCGTCGCGCGCGCCATCGCGAGCAGTGCGTGCTCCAGCAGGGGACGGCCGCGGAGCGTCGCGAGCTGTTTCGCCGAGCCGAAGCGCCGGCCGGCGCCGGCGGCGAGGATCAGCCCGCCGATCGGTCCCGACGGCCCGCCGGCGGGCGACGCGTGCGGTGCGGCCGATCGATCCGAAGCGCCGATCGCAGGATTATCGGGGTTGCGCTCGGCGGGCACGCGGCGCCCGCTGGCCGGTTGGCGCGCGGCGCGAAGTAGATTCCGTCCGGTGCACGCCGACCTCGGCCCGCCGACGCGCCGTCCGCCACTCGACGGGCTGCTCGTCGCGGACTTCTCGCGCGTGCTGGCGGGACCGCTCGCCTCGATGGTCCTCGGCGACCTGGGCGCCGAGGTGATCAAGGTCGAACGGCCCGAGGGCGACGACACGCGAGCCTGGGGCCCGCCGTGGGCCGCCGACGGCACGAGCACCTATTTCCAGTCCGTCAACCGCAACAAGCGCAGCGTCGTGCTCGACCTGCGCGAGGAGGGCGACCGTGCGCTCGCGCGTCGGCTGATCCAGCGCGCCGACGTGCTGATCGAGAACTTCCGCCCCGGCGCGATGGAGCGCTTCGGCCTCGGCGAGGAGGCGATGCGGGAGTCCAACCCGCGCCTGGTGTCGTGCAGCGTGACCGGCTTCGGCGCCGGCGAGGGAGCGGCGCTGCCCGGCTACGACCTGTTGATCCAGGCGGTCGGCGGGCTGATGAGCGTCACCGGTCAGCCCGACGGACCGCCGATGAAGGTCGGCGTCGCGCTGGTCGACGTGATCGCCGGCCTGTTCGCGGCCGTCGCGATCCTCGCTGCGCTCGCGGAGCGCGAGCGCAGCGGTCTCGGCCAGCGCGCCGAGGTCTCGCTGATGGGATCGTTGCTCGCGGGGCTCGTCAACCAGGCCTCCGGGTTCCTGGGCGCCGGTGCCGTCCCCGAACGGATGGGCAACCGCCATCCGAGCATCGCGCCGTATGAGTCGTTCGACGCAGGTGACGGCGAGATCGTCGTCGCCGTCGGCAACGACCGCCAGTTCGCGGCGCTCTGCCGCGAGCTCGGCGCCGCGGCGCTCGCCACCGACGCGCGCTTCCTGACCAACGCCGCGCGTGTCGAACATCGCGCGGCCCTGGTCGACGCGCTCGCTCCGCGCTTCGCCGCGCGGCCGCGTGGCGACCTGGCCGCGGCGCTCAACGCGGCCGGGGTGCCGTGCGGGCCGGTCAACGACGTGCGTGAAGCGTTCGCGATGGCCGCGACGCTCGGCCTCGGCCCGATCGTCGAGATGGCCGCCGGGGTGCGCCAGGTCGCCAACCCGATCTCACTCGACGGCACCCCGGTCGGCTACCGCCGGGTTCCGCCGCGGCTCGGGGGCGACGACGCCGCGGTGCGCGCCTGGCTGCTCGAGGACGACGGCGTGCTCGGGGACTGACGGCGGTGGCGACCGCGGCGCCACGCGAGGTCCGGCGGCGGCCCGTGACGCGGTTCGCGATTGAATGTGTAGGAGGCATGCCAACGATCGACGCCGCCGGCGCGCGGCGGAGGGAGCGATTCAGTGACGAGCTACTCGGTCGATGATCCGTTCGGCCTCGCCGCCGACCACACCGACGAGGAGCGGCTGATCGCCGGCACGGTCCGCGACTGGGTTCGCCGTCGCTTCCTCCCGATCGTCATCGACGCCTGGCGCGCGGGCGGGCTGCCGGCGGAGTTGGCTGGCGAGCTCGGCGAGCTCGGGCTGCTCGGCATGCACCTGCAGGGGTATGGCTGCGCGGGCACCAGCGCAACGGCATACGGGCTCGCCTGCCTGGAGCTCGAGGCCGGGGACAGCGGGCTGCGCAGCTTCGTCTCGGTGCAGGGCTCGCTGGCGATGTTCGCGATCCACGCGTTCGGGTCAGAGCAGCAGAAGGAGCGCTGGCTCGGCCCGATGGCGGCCGGCGAGGTGATCGGCTGCTTCGGCCTGACCGAGCCCGACGCGGGCAGCGATCCGTCGGCGATGCGGACCGCGGCGCGCCGCGACGGCGACGGCTGGGTGCTCAACGGGACGAAGATGTGGATCACCAACGGCAGCCGCGCCGGCGTCGCGGTGGTGTGGGCGAAGACCGACGAGGGGGTCCGCGGATTCCTCGTGCCGGCGGGGACCGCCGGCTTTCGCGCGATCGACGTCAAGGACAAGCTCTCGCTGGTCGCATCGACGACCTCGGAACTGGTCCTCGAGGATTGCCGGCTCGGCGAGGACTCGCTGCTGCCCGAGGTCAGCTCGCTGCGCGGGCCGCTGGCGTGCCTGAACGAGGCCCGCTACGGGATCGTCTGGGGCGCCGTCGGCGCGGCGCGCGCCTGCCTGGAGGCGGCGCTCGAGTACACCGGCAGCCGGATCGCGTTCGGCGCTCCGATCGCGGCACGCCAGATCGTCCAGCAGGAGCTCGTCGAGATGCACGTCGCCGTCAACAACGGCCTGCTGCTCGCGGCCCGGATCGGTCGCCTCAAGGACGCGGGACGGGTCACTCCCGAGCACATCTCCTACGGCAAGTTCAACAACGTGCGGATGGCGACCGGCGTTGCCAGGCGCGCCCGCGCGCTGCTCGGCGCGAACGGGATCACGCTCGAGTACCCGGTGATGCGCCACCTGGTCAACCTCGAGTCGGTGCTGACCTATGAGGGGACCCACCAGATCCACACGCTGATCCTCGGCAAGGCCCTGACCGGGCACGCCGCGTTCGAGTAGCCGGTCCCGCCGGATGCCGCGGTTCATCGTCTACGGCGCGGGGGCGATCGGCGGGTCCGTCGGCAGCCGGCTGTTCGAGCACGGCCATGACGTCGTGCTGATCGCCCGCGGCGCGCACCGCGAGGCGATCGCGCGCGCAGGGCTGCGCTTCGAATCCCCCGACGGCGTGCTCGTGCAGCCGATCGACGTCGTTGAGCTGCCCGAGGAGATCGCCTGGCGCGAGGACGACGTCGTGCTGCTGACGGTCAAGGGCCAGGACACCGCCGCCGCGCTCGAGCGCCTCGAAGCGGTGGCGGGCCCCGACATCGCTGTGGCCTGCCTGCAGAACGGCGTCGAGAACGAGCGCGCGGCGCTGCGGCGGTTCGCCCGCGTGTACTCGGTGGTCGTCCAGCTCCCGGCGACGCATCTGGAGCCCGGGGTGGTGGTCGCCCACTCCGCGCCCCTCACCGGCGCACTCGACATCGGCCGCTATCCCGAGGGGCTCGACGACCGGGCGCGGCAGATCGCCGCCGCGTTCGCCGGCAGCGGCTTCGCATCGCAGCCGCGGGCGGACATCTCGCGCTGGAAGTACGCGAAGCTCCTGCGCAACGTCGCGAACGCCGTCGAGGCCCTGTTTGACCGCGGCGACGCGGCCGAGGTCAGGCGGCGCGCCGTCGCCGAGGCCGTCGCGGCCCTCGACGCCGCGGGGATCGCCTACGTCGGCGACGCCGAGTACGACGAGCGCCACCGGCGCCTGATCACGACCAAACCGGTCGCCGGGCGCGCGCGGGGAGGCGGCTCCTCGTGGCAGAGCCTGGCCCGCGCGAGCGGGGTGATCGAGACCGACCTGCTCAACGGCGAGGTCGTCCTGCTGGGGCGACTCCACGGCGTGCCGACACCGGTCAACGAGCTGCTGCGGCGCCTCTCCGGCGCCGCAGCACGAGCCGGGGTGCCGCCGGGCAGCCACAGCGAGGCGGAGTTCCTGGCCATGCTCGGCGAGCGCTGAGCGCCCGCGCGCGTCACTCGATGCTGCGGACCTCCACGCCGGCGCGCGACAGCGCCCGCGCCGCCGGATCGCGCGGACCCACCCCGAACAGCCTGCGGCGGGCGCCGATCAGCGCCTTCGTGAAGCCGGCGCCGACCGCCCAGATCGCGAGGTCCTGGTCGCGCTTCGTTTCGAGCACCACGAACTCGGCCCAGTTTGCGCGCACGCCGAGCAACTCGCGGGCTGCCTCGAGCTCCTGCTCGGCGGCGGCGTGTACCGCGAGGTCAAGCGCCGGCGTGGAGATGCCGCAGCGAGCGCCGCGAACGTCCTTCGGCGCGATCGCCACGACGGTCAGCGGCGCCTCGAGCGCGGCGGCGGCGGCCAGCGCGCGGCGGCCGCTGGCCTGCTTGCGATAGACCACGAGCACGCTCGACTCGGCCATCGCGACAGACAGTAGCGCGCCGCGCTCCCGGCGGGCTAACCTCCCACTCGCGCGTTCTTGCCAAGCGAATGAAAGGACCGGCGACATGCCAGCGAAGCTGATCGTCAAGGACGGCCACCCAACGTTGCGCCACGAGGAGCGCGAGGCCCTCGGCACCGTCCTGCAGGGCGAGCTGATCGATCTGATCGAGCTCGCGTTGCTCGGCAAGCACCTGCACTGGAACCTCACCGGTCCCGGGTTCCAGGAGCTTCACGAGCATCTCGACGTGCTGGTCGCGGAGTGGCAGGAGCGCTCCGACGCGACGGCCGAGCGCGCGCGGGCGCTGGGCGTCGCCCCGGACGGCCAGGCGCGGACGGTCGCCGCGCGCAGCGAGCTCGCCGAGCTCGAGCCGGGCGAGGTTCGCACCGCGGAGGTGATCCAGACGCTGATCGGGGCGCTCGATCAGACGATCACGCGGGCGCGCGAGCGGATGGAGCAGGCCGCCGAGTACGACGCGGTCAGCGAGGATCTGATGATCGCCACGGTTGCGGTCCTCGAGAAGCAGCGCTGGATGATCGGCGCGCAGCAGTAGGGCCGCCGATAGCTGCGGGGTCGGCGCCGCCCCGGTGCCGGCGCCGCGGGCTGATGTAGCGTCGGCCTCGATGAGGCTCCGCGACCGATTCGCCGAGCTGCTCCGCGCGCCGTGGACGCCGATCGCGCTGCTGGCCGTCGTCTCGGTGCTCTCGCTCGCCGCTCGCGTGGCGTGGCTCAGCGATCCGTGCGCGAACCCCTGCCGGGGTCCGGCGGCGCACTCGCTGATCTTCGACGAGGTCTACTACGTCAACGCCGCGCGGCGGATCGATGGGATCGCGGTGCCGCACAATCAGAGCTACGCCGACGATCCGGCCGGCCAGGATTCGAACTCCGAGCATCCGCAGTTCGTCAAGCTGGTCATCGCCGGGGCGATCAAGCTGTTCGGCGACGGCCCGTTCGCGTGGCGCATCGGCAGCGTGCTGTTCGGATCGCTCGCGATCCTCGGGATGTTCGCGCTGGCCCGCGCGGGCGGGGCGGACCGCTGGTGCTCGCTGCTCGCGGCGACATTGATGGCGTCCGACAACCTGCTGCTCGTGCACGCGCGGATCGCGACGCTCGACATCTACGTCGTCACCTTCATGATCTGGTCCGCGGCGCTGTATCTGCGCGGGCACACGATCTCCTCGGGCGTGGTGTTGGGAGTCGGGGCGACGGCCAAGCTCGTCGCGCCGTACCTGCTGGCGGTCCTGGTGCTGGTCGAGCTGCTGCGCCACCGGCTCGCCGTGTTCCGCGCGGCCGGGAGCGCGCTGGCGACGCTCACGGCTGTCGCGACCGCGGTCTATCTCGGGGTGCTCGCGGTGTTCGACCGGATCGCGCCGCCGTATGACCCGCAGACGGGCACGACGATCACCGGCGGACCGTTCGCCCACACCGCGCACATGTTCAGCTACGCGGCCGGGCAGACGAGCCCGCACGGCCCGAGGGGCATCGCCTCCTACCCGTGGGACTGGCTGATCGACGTGAAGCCGATCAACTACCTGAACGTGACGGTCACCAGCGGCAGCTCGCGGACCGCGACCGTCCATTTCCTCGGCCTCGTCAGCCCGCCGATGCTCCTGTTCGCAGTGCCGGCGCTGGCGCTCGCGCTGTACGCGGCCTGGCGCGGCGGCCCCGAGATCGACGCGGTCGCCGTGGCCTGGTTCTGCGGCAGCTGGCTGCCGTTCGTCGCGCTGAGCCTGTTCTGGCAGCGGACGTCCTACCTCTACTACATGGTGATCGTGATGCCGGGCATCTATCTCGCGCTGGCGCGACTGTTCTCGCGGCCGTGGATACCACGCTGGGCGCTCGGCGGCTGGCTCGTTCTCGTGCTGGCCGCGGTGGTGCTGTGCTACCCGTTCGTGGCGCTGCCGGCGGTCAGCCTGTGAGCTCCCGGCGCCGGGCGCTGCACCCCCTGTCGGCGCAAACCCGCGAGAATGGCGGAGTGTTCCGCTGGAGAGGGGCTGCTCTGCCGGTGATCGTCGTGGGCGCTCTGCTCGCGGCGCTCGCCCTCGCCGCCGCCGGTTCGCCGGCCTCGGCCGACACGGCCGCGCCGTGCGGCGCGGCGACGCTGTCGACGCTGATGACCGTCGACGGCAAGGTGGCGGGCAACATCGACCGTGGCGAGCTGGCCGGCAGCGAGACGCAGGTCGACCTGCGACACGTGGCCGGGGCGGCCGATCTGCTCAGCGCGGTCGCCGCCGACAACCGCGCCGCCGCGCTCAAGGCCGTGACACGGATCGTCTACCACCACTTCTGGCACATCGTGCGACTGCAGGCGCTCGATGCCTCCGGGCAGATCCTGGCCGACGTCGGCGGCCCGTACGTGATCGCGCCGGTGCACGGCGTGCTGTCCCTCGGCGGCCACGTGATCGGCAGCTTCGTGATGTCGGTGCAGGACGACATGGGCTTCGCCAAGCTCGAGCGCCACGCGATCGGCGACCCGATCGGCATCTACGTGAACGGCAAGCTCGCGGTCCAGCTCGGTGGGTACTTCCCCAACCAGCAGCCGCCCGGCGCGCAGGTGAGCCTCGCGGGGGTCAGCTACACCGCCCTGGCGCTGACCT
The DNA here is from genome assembly GCA_963833765.1 of uncultured Solirubrobacterales bacterium. Classification (GTDB taxonomy): domain Bacteria; phylum Actinomycetota; class Thermoleophilia; order Solirubrobacterales; family Solirubrobacteraceae; genus Palsa-513. Next base: position 121,204 of record CAWHZJ010000006.1, read on the forward strand.
ACCAGGCGTTCCCGAGCGGCACGCTCAGCGCGGTGATCGCCGTGCCCGCGCCCGCGGCAACGCTGAGCAGCGAGCCGTGTCAGGCGGTCGTGGTCGGCGAGATCGGGCGCGTGGCGGAGCGCATCGCGGCGCGCTTCCATCCGCTCGTCGCCAGCTACCCGGGCTTCGTCGAAACCTGCCATGCCGACACCGGCGCGATCGTCGTGGTGCGCATCGGCCTGCGGGCGATCGGCGGCAGCCAGGGTCCCGGACCGCCGATCCTGCCGTCGAGCGGCACGGTCAGCTACCTCTCGAAGAACTGGTCGGTGTTCTCGTTCGCACCGACCCCACCGGCGCGGATCTATCTGCTGATTCCGCAGCCGTAGCGCTCAGTGGGTCACGCCGCCGAGGCGCGGCGCGCGGAGCGCGCGGGCGATCAGGGCGGCGAACAGCCGGGCGCCGGCGACCGTCGTGTGGGTGCCGTCGCCGACCGCCCCGCCGGCTGCGCTGGCGTCGTACCAGTCGGCGATCGTCGCCTCGTGCCAGCCCGACACGACCTGGGCGAGCTCGCTGTTGACCTCGCCCTGCCAGCTCGTGGCGACGCGGACGTTGACGATCACCACGAGCGGCACGCCGGCGAGCGCGGCCCTCAGACGCACCTGGTCGGCGTAGTAGACCGGGCCGTTGTCGCCGATATGGACGATCACGCGCGGCGGCAGGGTGCCGGCGGCCCGATAGGCGAACAGGCGGGCGATCGTCTGCTCCGGTTGCCGCGAGACGACGGCATCGAGGCGCAACTCGGGGCCGAGTGTCGACTCCAGCTCGCTCGAGGCGCCGAGCATCACCGAGTCACCGACCGCGAGGATCGGGCCGCTGCGCGGGATCGGCGGCGGGCGGTGGTGGCGGCGACGGGGGCGGGAGACCGGCGGCGGATCGGCATGCCGTCCGCTCCGGGGGAGCGCCACCAGGTGCGTGCTCGCGCGCTGCGAGCTGGCGAGCGCGCTGCGCGTGAACCCGGGCGGGGACGCCGCGACACCCTGCGGCGTCAGCGCGACCAGCGCAAGCAGCACGGACACGCCGCCGCCGGCGAAGGCGAACGGCGTGCGGGGCTGGGCCAGCCAACGCGGGGCGCGCACCCGCAGACGCCGGAGCGCGCCGGTCCGGATCGGGCGTTCGATGTAGCGGTATGAGAGCGCGGCGAGCGCAACGGTGCCCGCCGCCTGGGCCGGGATCAGCACGCCGCGTGGCAGGTGGACGTCGACGCCGGGGCGGCTGAACACGAGCACCGGCCAGTGCCACAGGTAGATGCCGTAGCTGCGTTCGCCCAGCCAGCGCGGAACGGGGTGGGCGAGCACCCGTCCGAGGAGGCTTGCCGGGTGCACGATCGTCGCCAGCAGCAGCGCCGCGCACAGCGCGAGCACGAGGAAGCCGCCGCGGTAGATGCTCTGGTCGTAGTCGTGCACGGCGACGAACGCATAGATCACGGCGGCGAGCGCGACGAGGCTGGCCGCGTCGAGCCGCCGCCGCGCCCGCGCGCTGTCCCAGGCCGGCATCGCCGACGGCTTCCAGACGAAGGCGAGCAGGACGCCGATGAGCAGCGGGGCTGCCCGGGTGTCGGTGCCGTAGAAGATCCGCGAGGTGTCCGCGCCGGGGTGGTACAGCGCCCACATCAGCGCGGTCGAGCCGATCGCCCCGAGCGCGACGAGGGCCGCCAGGGCGGCGCGGCGCAGCAGCCGCATGCCGACCAGGAAGAGCGGCGGCCAGAGCAGGTAGAACTGCTCCTCGACCGCCAGCGACCAGAGGTGGCGCAGCAGCGACGGGCGGCCAAACTGGGCGAAATAGCTCTCGTGGTCGAAGATGAAACGCCAGTTCGCGACGTAGAAGATCGACGCCAGGGCGTCGCCGCGCAGTCCGACGAGCTTGCCGCGCTGGACCGTCGCGCCGATCGCCAGGCACACCGCGAGCAGCGCGAAGAGCGCCGGTAGCAGCCGTCGCGCGCGCCCGGCCCAGAAACGGCCCAGGGCGATCCGCCCGCGATCCTCGAACTCGGCGATCAGCAGCGAGGTGATCAGATAGCCGCTGATCACGAAGAAGACATCGACGCCGAGGAAGCCGCCCGGCATCCACGAAACGTTCGCGTGATAGAGGAACACCGCGGCGACAGCGACCGCGCGCAGGCCGTCGATACCGGGCATGCGGCGGAGCCGCGGCGCCGGCGACCGCGTATCAGCGGGGCGAGTCCCTGCCACCCTCCAAGTATGCGCCGAGTGGACGAACGACTGCAGCGCGAGCTATCGTTCCGCCTGTCCGCGAACGCCCGATCGCCCTAAGGCGGAGAGAAGGAGCACTGTACGATGGCGAGCGTCGCCCAACCGATACCCGGAGCCTTCGCACCGTCGCGGCCGACGGTCAAGATCGTTCCGGTCAGGCTGCTCCCGGTCGTCGGCGTCGTGCTCGTCGGCCTCGTCACGGCGATTGCGACCAACAGCCGGTGGGCGCTCGACTTCTACCACGTCGCCGGCGGCGGACTGTGGACCGGGATCGACCTGTTCGTGGGCCTCGTGCTCGGCCCGATCCTCGGCTCGATGTCGGCGCCGGCGCGGATCGAGCTGTCCAGCCGGATGATGCCGAAGCTGCTGCTGATCATGCCCACGCTCGTCACGATGACGCTCGGATCGGGCTTCCAGCTCGCGCGCCAGCTTGGCAACCTCGCCTCGAACTCACCCAACCACGACTGGCTCGTCGCCTCCTACGCCGTCGTCGGGGTCATGGCGATCATCGCGCTCGGCCTGCTCGAGCCGGCGAACCTCGCCGTGCTCTTCGAGCTGCGCAAGCCGAACCCCAACGGCGCGCGGATCGGGAAGTTGATGAAGGTGTTCATCTACACCGCCGGGATCACCGGGCTGATGCAGATCGCGACGCTGGTGATCATGACCAAGGTCGCGAGCGGCTAGTGGAGGCAGCGGCGCCCCCAGACGAGCGCCGGCTTCCGCCGATCCAGCCGATCGCCGTGGCGACGATCGCGCTGATCGTGGCCGGCGGCATCTACACGGCGGCACACCTTCCGCGCCACGTGCCGCAGGGGCCGACGATCACTCTGCTCGCCGCGGCCGTGATCCTGCTCGCGACCAACGTCGTGCTGCTCTCGCGCATCGACCCCTTCGCATGGCGGATCTTCCGCGTGGTCACCGCCTGGGTGTTCGCGGCCTACATCGTGATTGCCGGGATGCTCGAGTACGTCTTCGTCTACGACCACACGCGCGGCGCCCAACTGCTGATCCTGACGGCGATGCTCGCGGTCTTCGCGGTCAACATCCCGCTGCTGCTCGGCTACAGCGTCGCCCGGTATCAGGATCCCGACGCGTGAGCGCAGGCAAGGTCGTCGCGTCGTTTGCGGCGGCCGTGGCGGACATCGAGGACGGCGCGACGCTGATCGTCGGCGGCTTCGGGCTGTGCGGGATCCCTGAGAAGGCGATCGAAGCGCTGCGCGAGAAGGGCTCGCGCGAGCTCGTCATCGTCTCGAACAACTGTGGCGTGGACGATTTCGGCCTCGGAATCCTGCTGGCCAACAACCAGGTCGCGAAGATGGTCTCCTCGTATGTCGGTGAGAACAAGATCTTCGAAGCGCAGTATTTGTCGGGTGAGCTGGAGGTCGAGCTGGTTCCGCAGGGGACGCTCGCCGAGCGGATGCGCGCCGCCGGCGCGGGGATCCCCGGCTTCTACACGCCGACCGGCGTCGGCACCCCGATCGCCGAGGGCAAGGAGACCCGCGAATTCGACGGGCGCACGTACCTGCTCGAGCGGGCGCTCGGCGGCGACTTCGCGCTGGTCAAGGCGTGGCGGGGCGACGCGCTGGGCAATCTCGTCTATCGCGACACCGCGCGCAACTTCAACCCGCTCGCCGCTATGGCCGGGAAGGTCACGATCGCCGAGGTCGAGGAGCTCGTCGAGGTGGGCGAGCTCGATCCCAACCAGATTCACACGCCGGGCATCTTCGTGCAACGGATCCTCGAGGGGTCCGGCTATGAGAAGCGGATCGAGCGGCGCACCGTGAGGGAGCGCTGAGATGGCCACCCGCGAACCGCAGACCGCCGACCCCCGCATGCGGATCGTTACACGCGCCGCCCGCGAGCTCGCGCACGGCATGAACATCAACCTCGGGATCGGGCTGCCGACGCTGCTCGCCAACTACGCGGAGGGACTCCACGACGTGCTGCTGCAGTCGGAGAACGGGCTGCTCGGCATCGGGCCCTACCCGCTCGCCGGCGACGAGGACCCCGACCTGATCAACGCGGGCAAGGAGACGGTCACCACGGTGGCCGGGGCTTCGTTCTTCGACAGCGCCGACTCCTTCGCGATGATCCGCGGCGGACACATCGACCTGGCGATCCTCGGCGGCATGGAGGTCTCCGAGCAGGGCGACCTGGCCAACTGGATGGTCCCCGGGAAGGTGGTCAAGGGCATGGGCGGCGCGATGGACCTGGTCAACGGGGCCAAGCGGGTCGTCGTGATGATGGAGCATCTGACCCGCGGCGGTGAATCGAAGGTCAGGCGCGAGTGCACCCTGCCGCTGACCGGGCGCCGCGTCGTACACCGGCTGATCACCGACCTCGCGGTGTTCGACTTCCCGCCGGCCGGCGGCATGGCGCTCGCCGAACTGCAGCCCGGCGTGACGCTGGAGGAGGTCCGGGCCAGCACCGAGGCGCGGTTCGAGAGCTGATCGCCGCGCCACGGGCAGCGTCCGCAGCCGGCGAGTCGCGGCGGCGCACGCGGTACGCCGGCTACCTAACCGCGTCTCAAACCCAGCCGTCGGCGGCGGCGGATACCCTCTGACGCCTACGCGGGCGCCGCCCCACGCCCGCCGCCGGAGGCTCCCTGCACATGGCCACGATCACACCCCGAGCTGCCGAGCCGGCGCGGTCACGGCGCGCAGGCGCCGCGCCGCGGCGCCTGCGTCCGCCGGCCCCGGTGCACCTCGGCCTCGCGGCGATTCTGGTGCTGAGCGGACTGCTCGAGTTCGTCCGGCTGAGCCAGAACGGCTACGCCAACACCTATTACGCGGCGGCCGTGAAGTCGATGTTGCGCTCGTGGCACAACTTCTTCTTCATCAGCGCCGACCCCAACGGGTTGATCTCGGTCGACAAGCCGCCGGTGGGGCTGTGGCTGGAGGGGCTGAGTGCGAAGCTCTTCGGCTTCGCGCCGCTGAGCCTGCTGATCCCGGAGGGGATCTGCGCGGTGCTCGCGGTGGCGTTGATCTATCGGATCGTCGCGCCGCGGTTTGGCTCGCTCGCTGGTCTGGTGAGCGCGTTTGCGTTGGCGGTGTTTCCGTCGTTTGTCGCGGTCTCGCGTGACACCGGCGTCGATCCGCTGCTGATCCTGCTGATGCTCGCCGCGTGCGGCGCGGGTCTGGCCGCGATCGATTCAGGGCGTCTGCGGACGCTCGTCTGGTGCGCGGTGCTGGCGGGGCTGGCGTTCAACACGAAATCGCTTGCCGCGTTGCTCTGCGTCCCGGGGATCGGGCTCGGCTACCTGGTGTGCGCGCCGGGGTCGCTGCGGCGGCGCCTGGTCCAGCTGACGGCAGCCGGCGTCGTGTTCGCGATCGTCGCGCTGTCGTGGATCACGGTCGTCCAGCTGACGCCGGCCTCGCAGCGGCCGTTCGTTGGCAGCACCTCGTCGAACTCGGAGTTTCAGCTGGCCCTCGGCTACAACGGCTTCGGGCGGGTCGGAGGGCAGCAGGGCGGCCCCGGCACCTCGACGATCCACCATCTGAGCGGGCCCCAGACGCTGCCGCTCGTCCGCCCGGGCGTGAACTCGCCCGGCCTGACGGCGGCCGAGGATCGCTTCCTGGCCACCCACCGGCCGCCGCCAAGGCCGGCTGCGCGCACCCTCCCGGGTCGCCAGCGGGCGGCGGAGCCGGTTCCCTTCGGCGGCGCGCGCAGCCCGTGGCGGATCTTCGGCGACGGGCTCGGCGGCCAGGCCGGCTGGCTCGTGCCGCTGGCGCTGATCGGCATGCTCGCGCTCGGCCTCGCGGTGCGCGGGCGGGGGCGGGGCGATCCCCGGACCGCGGGGCTGTTCGTGCTCGGCGGCTGGTTTCTGATCGAGCTGGCGACGCTCGACTTCTCGGCCGGGATCGTGCATCCCTATTACGCCTCGGCGCTCGGGCCCGGGGTCGCCGCAATGGTCGGCGCGGGGGGTGTCGCGATCGCGACGCTCGTGGGTGGCCGCGCCTCGCGTGACGCGCTGCGCGGATACGTGCTGGCGGTGCTGGCGGTCGCGGGCACCGTCGGCGTGCAGTTCGTGGTGATCAATCGCGAGGGCGATCCGCTGTGGTGGCGGATCCCGCTCGTCGTGCTCTGTGTCGGGGCGCTGATCGCGATCCCGCTCGCGCGCCGGCGCGCCGGCTGGGCCGTGGGTGTCGCGGTGGCAGCACTGCTGGTCGCGCCGACGGTCTTCAGCTTCAGCGTCTGGCTGGCGCCCGTCTACGGCACGTTCCCCGCAGCCGGGCCCTACAGCTACGCGGGCACGGGAGGCTACGGCGTCGGTCCCACGACTCTGCGGAGCGACCGAGCACTGATCGGCTACCTGCACACACACGGCGCGACCAAGCCGTACACGTTGCTGACCCAGTCCTCCGATCAGGCGTCGCCGCTGATCCTGCTGGGCCTACCGGCCTCGGCGGTCGGCGGCTACAACACGACCGACCCGGTGCTGAGCGGGCCGCAGCTGGCCGCGTTGGTGTCGGCGCACAGGGCGCGCTACGTACTGATCGGCGGTCCCTACGCCACGCGCGGCGGAAACGGCGCCTCCGTCGCGGCGCGCCTGGTCTGCCCGGAGGTCCCGGGTCTGATCTGGTCGGGCGGGGCCAGCGACGGCGTCGGCTCGTTCCTGCTCGACTGCGCGGGCCGGGCGCGCGAGCTGCGCGACCCCTACGCCGCCGCGCGGGCCTTCATCCGCCGGTATCACGTGCATTACGCTCTCTGACCGGTGGGCTCCGATGTCACCGCCCGGCTGATCGAGGCCTGGACCGACGAGGTCCGGGCTGCGGTCGTCTATGGGCTGATCGCGAGCCGCGAGGCCGATCCGCGCCGCGCGCAGGTGCTCCGCCAGCTGGCTGAAATCGAGCGGGCGCACCGCACGCGGCTCGAGGATCGCATGCGTGAGCTGGGGATCGAGATCCCCGACGAGCGGACCGTCACGATCTCCGCCTGGCGGCGGCTGCAGGCGCGCGTCGCGCCGGTCGATCGCCTACTCGCGCGCCAGGAGGCGATGGAGCAGACCATCGCAGCCGAGATCGAGGAGCGCCCGACGGGCGACGCCGACACCGATCGGCTGCTCGAGGAGATCCGCGACGAGGAGCAGCAGCACACCGTGGCGCTGGCGCAGCTGCGCGCCGGGGGCGTGCCGGCGGTCGAGCGCGGCGCGGCCGACGACGGACCGCAGGTGCGCCTGGATCGAATCATCGGCCGCGAGCGCTGGCATCGCGGCAGCGGCGGCTGGATCTCGGGCGTGATCTACGGCGCCAACGACGGCCTCGCCGCGGTCTTCGGTCTGGTCGCCGGCTTCTCGGGCGCGACCGGCGGATCGCACCTGGTGCTGACCGCCGGGCTGTTCGGTGCGATCGGCTCGGCGCTCTCGATGGCGACCGGGGCCTATCTCGCCGAGCGCTCGATCGCCGAGGTCGCCGCCGCGAATCTCGCACGCGAGCGCGAGGAGGTGCTCAACCACCCGGAGGAGGAGAAGGAGGAGCTGTCGCTGTTCTACCAGCTCAAGGGGCTCACGCCCGCGGAGGCGAGGATGGTCGTCGAGCGCATCGCCGAGGATCCCGAGCAGCTGTTCAAGGCGATCGCGATCGAGGAGTTCGGCAGCGCCGACGCCGAGCGGGGCGACGCCGTCCAGGCGGCGCTGGCCGGTGGCATCTCGACCGCGGTCGGCGCGATGGTGCCGGTGATCCCGTTCTTCTTCCTCAGCGGCACGGCCGGCGTGATCGTCGCCGCATCGGTCTCGCTCGTCGCGCACTTCGCCGTCGGCGCCGCGAAGTCGCTGTTCACCCTGCGCACGGCCTGGTCGGCGGGACTGGAGATGACGGCCGCGGGTGCGATCGTCGGCGGCGTCACCTACCTGCTCGGCCTCGGTATCGGGACGTGAGCGAGAACTCTGCGGCCGCGCAAGCGACCGACAGCACCACACCACCGCGACTCGGGCAACGGCGACGCGCAGCCGGTCCGCGCGTCGCGTCGTGCGGGTTTTTCAGCTGCGGCGGCGTCACAAACCGGGGCGCCTGCGCTACGGAGAACTGATGACCGGGTCGCGTACCTAGCGGGAAACGCCGAGCTCGATGGGACACGATCTATCCGATGGCGAAGGCGTGGGCGCGTTCGCCGCCGGCGTCCTCGAGGACCTCTACGCGGCGGTCTACGGCGAGCGGCCCGTGGGAGTCCGGACCTGGTGCGACCGCGACTCGCTGCTGATGCTGCTGCGGCTCGCCGGTCCGGCGCCGTTTGGCGGGGTGGCGCGCGAGCACGGAGCGACGCTGCCCTACGAGGCGATCCCCGAGCTCGTCGCGACCGCGGTGCGCGTGCAGACGGGCTGCGAGCTCGCGGTCGGAAGCTGGAGCGTCGAGGCCGACCTGGGACTCGTGATGTTCGTCTTTCGCCTGCCGGCCGCGCCGCCGCTCGCCGGCTCAGCGGCCGAACCGCCGCTCGTCGCGGCGGCCGCGCCGGCGCCCGAGCCGCGGAGCGAGCGCGGATCGCGGCGCGCGACGGCGCGCGTGCCGTCGTGGCGTGCGTGGAGCCCGGTGCCGCCGGGCGGGGTGGGGGGCGAGCACGACGCGGCCGCGAAGCACCGGCGGCTGCGGCTCGTCGACGACGAGCGCGAATCGGGACCGATGGCGAGGTAGCCCGGTGCGCCTGGTCGCCGTGCTCGGCAGCGCCACCGCCCCGGGACGCCTCCACCGTGCCCTGGCCGAGGCGCTCGAGCGGGCTGAGCGGCGCGGCGAGCTGTCGGTCGAGCTGATCGACCTCGCGGAACGCCGGATCGCGCCCGCCGACGGCCGGCCGCCCGATGCCCTGGGCGATGACACGGCGGCAACCGTCGCGGCGATCGCCGCAGCCGACGCGGTCGTGCTCGCGACGCCGGTCTACCGCGGCTCGTTTACCGGGACGCTCAAGAACCTGCTCGACCACGTGCCGGTCGACGCGCTGCGCGACACGCCGGTGGCGATCGTCGCGATGGGCGCCAGCGAGCACCACTACCTCGGCGCCGAGCGCCACCTGCGCGACGTGCTCGCCTTCTTCGGCGCGCTGGTCGTGCCGACCGCTGCCTACCTCTCCGCCCGCGACTTCTCCGACGGTGTCCCCGGCGAACGGGCGGCGGGCGAGCTGGACGCGGCGATTGCGTCGGCGCTCGCGCTGGCGCGGGCCGCGATCGGGCCGCTCGGTCCCCCTCCGCTGGCCGCGCGCGGCCCGTAGCTGGCCACGACCCGCGTGGTGTGCGAGACTCGGGTGCGATGCGTGAGTGGATTCGACTCCTGCGGCGCCTGTGGCGGATGCTGACGCGCCGGCGCGCGCGGCGTCGCTAGGAACCAGGGCTAGGCGCGCGCGGCCTCGCCGCCGCGGAGCACGCGCTCCAGCACGTCGACGACGTGGCGCTTGCGCGCCGCTGCGAACCGCGCGCCCGTCGCGTCGAGTCCCATCGCCGCGAGCATCGTGTCGTTGTGCTCGATCGGGAAGAAGCACAGCGCGACGGTCGTGATCAGCAGCTGCTCCGGGTCGACCGCGGCGCCGGGTGCCGGCGACAGCGAGCGCATGAACCGGGCGAGCCCTTCCGCGAGGGCTACGGAATGGCGTGGCCCCGGTGCGAGATGGCGTCCGTGGTCGAGCGCCTCGCGGCCCATCAGGCGGACGAGCGCGGTGCGCTCGCAGAGGAAGTCGATGTAGCCGTCGATCAGCAGCTCGAGCGCCGGGCGCAGCTCGCCGGTCCGCTCGAACAGCTCGGCCGCCGCCGCCGCGATCGGCTCGAGGCGTCGCTCGCGCTCGGCGAGCAGGCGCTCGAGCACCGCCGTGTAGAGCTGCTCCTTGCCGCCGAAGAAATAGGTTGGCAGCGCCGCCGAGACGCCGGCGCGCCGGCCAATCTGACCGAGGCTCGCGCGGTCGTAGCCGCGCTCGGCGAAGAGCTGCTCGGCGGCGTCGAGGATCGCGCGGCGGGAGGCCGCGGCGTCGCGGCGGCGGAGGACGGGAGCCGCGGCGGTCGGTGCTGGCACGGCCGACAGGGTAGCGCCTCGGCTTGACAACTAACTGTACGAACAGTAAGTTCGCGGCGATGAGCACGCAAGCGATCGCGTGGGTCGACGGGGTCTGGCACGACGATGCCGCGAGCGCATCCGTCTCGGTCCTCGACCACGGGCTGCTCTACGGCGACGGGGTGTTCGAGGGGATCCGGTTCTACGCGCAGACGCCGTTTCTGCTGGCTGAGCACCTGCGCCGCCTGCGCGCGTCCGCGCGCTGCCTCGCGATCGAGCTGCCCTACCGCGACGACGAGCTCGCCGAGCTCTGCCGCGAGGCGGTCGAGCGCTTCGGCGCGCCGGACGGCTACCTGCGACTGATCGTCACGCGCGGGCGGGGGCTGCTCGGCGTGTCGGCGCACACCTGCCCGCGTCCGACGACGATCCTGATCGCGGCCACGCTCGAGCTCTACCCCGCCGAGCTCTACGAGCGCGGCGTCGACGTGATCACCTCGAGCCTGCGGCGCGCCTCTCCCGACAGCGTCCCGCCGCAGATCAAGTCGCTGAACTACCTCACCTCGGTGCTTGCGGCGGCCGAGGCGCGGGCACGCGGAGCGCACGAGGCGCTGCTCTTGAACGGCGCCGGCGAGATCTCCGAGTGCACGGCCGACAACGTGTTTCTCGTCTCGCGCGGGCGGGTGCGCACGCCGCCGGTGTCCGCCGGCGGGCTCGAAGGCATCACGCGCGGCCACGTGATCGAGCTGCTGCGCGGCGACGGCATCCTGGTCGAGGAGCGGGCGGTCGTCAGCGCCGACGCCTGGACCGCCGACGAGGCGTTCCTGACCGGCACGGGCGCGGAGGTCGTGCCGATCGCCAGCGTCGACGGCCGGGCGCTGACGGCTCCCGGGCCGATCACGCGCCGCGCGTGCGAGCTGTTCGCGGCGTCGCTGCCGAGCACGCCCGCGGTCGCCGCGCTGCACCGCTAGCGGTTTGCGCCGGTAACGTCCGCCGGATGCGGCTCGGCGTCGACGTCGGCGGGACCTTCACCGACGCGGTCCTCGCATCCCACGGCGGCCGGCTGCACACGGCGAAGACGCTGAGCACCCCGCAGGACGAGTCGGTGGGCGTGATCGCGGCGATCGAGCTCGCGCTCGCCGCCGCCGGCGCCTCGGCGCGCGAGGTCGCGGCCTTCGCCCACGGTACGACCGTGACGACCAACGCTCTGCTCGAGGGGCACGCCGCGCGCACCGCGCTGGTCGCGACCGCGGGCTTCACCGATCTGGTCGCGCTCGGCCGCCAGGCCCGCGCCGAGCTCTACCGCCTGTGCGCCGCCCATCCGCCGGCGCTGGCACCGCCGGAGCTGCGCTTCGCGGTGGACGAGCGCAGCGGCCCGCACGGCGCGATCCGCGCGCCCGCCGGCCTGGCCGCGCTCGCCGAGCAGCTCGCCGCCGCGGGCGTCGAGGCGATCGCCGTCGTGTTGCTGCACGCCGCCGCGCACCCCGGCCACGAGCTCGCCGTCCGCGACGCGCTGCGCCGGCGCCTGCCCGACGTCCACATCTCGGTCTCCCACGAGGTCAGCGCGACGCCGCGCGAGTATGAGCGCGGTGCCACGACCGAGATCGACGCGGCGCTCTCGCCGCTGCTGCGGCGCCACCTCGAGAACCTCACGGCCCGCTGTGGGGAGCGGGGCCTCCCCGACGCCGCGGTGATGCAGTCCTCCGGGGGCCTGACGAGCGCGGCCTCGGCCGCCGCGCACGGCGCGTTCACGGTGCTCTCGGGCCCGGCCGGGGGAGCGCAGGGTGCGCGTCTGGTGGCCGCCGCGGCGGGGGCGCGCGACGTGCTGTGCTTCGACATGGGCGGCACCTCGTGCGACGTCTGCGTGATCGACGCCGGCGTGGTCCGCGAAACCGATCAGCGCACGATCGCCGGGCGGCCGCTCGCGCTCGCGAGCCTCGACATCGAGACCGTCGGCGCGGGCGGCGGCTCGATCGGCTGGCGCGACGCGGGCGGCGCCCTGCGCGTCGGGCCGCGCTCGGCCGGAGCGCTGCCCGGGCCGGCCGCCTACGGGCGCGGCGGACGCGAGCCGACGGTCACCGACGCCCACGTCGTGCTCGGTCATCTGCCGCGCGACGGCGTGCTCGCCGGAGGCGTGCAGCTCGACCGCGGCCTGGCGCTCGAGGCGCTCGGCGGCCTCGCTCGCGAGCTCGGCGTCGACCCGCTGCGCGCCGCCGAGGGCGTCGTCGCCGTTGCCAACGCGGAGATGCTCGGCGCGCTGCGGACGATGACCGTGGCCCGCGGAGTCGACCCCCGCGGCTATGTCCTGATGCCGTTCGGCGGGGCCGGGCCGCTGCACGCGACGGCGATCGCCGAGGAGCTCGGGATCGAGCGGATCCTCTGCCCGGCGACCTGCGGCGTGCTCTCGGCGCTCGGCCTGGCGGCGGCGCCGCCGCGACGCGACGCGACGGGGTCCTTCGAGGCGGCGCAGGTCGAGCGCCTGCGGGCCCGGGCGCGCGCCGAGCTCGGCAGCGAGCCGGTGGCGGAGCGCGTGCGCTACTCGCTGCGCTACCGCGGACAGTCCTTCGAGCTGGCGATCGACGCCCCGCCGGACGCCGATCCCCGCGAGCTGCGCGCCCGCTTCGAGGCGGCACACGAGCGCCGCTACGGCTACCGCGAGAGCGACGGCGCGGTCGAGCTCGTGACCGTCACCGTGTCGGTGTGGGGGGCCGCGCCGGCGCTCGCGCCGGGCGCGCCGGAGCGCGCCGCGCGCCGCTCGCGCGTGCCGATCTGGCACGACGGCAGAGAGCTGCAGGCGACGCTGATCGCCGGCGCCCCGCCGCCGGGTGAGCGGATCGACGGTCCGGCCGTCTGCGCGCTGGCGGACGCGACGCTGCTCGTCACACCCGGCTGGCGCGCGCAAGTCCTGGCCGACGGCACGATCGAGCTGACTGCGGCATGAACGGACGCCGGGCGGCCCTGGACCCGATCGAGCTGCCGATCGTCCTCGGCGGGCTGCACGCGAGCTGCACCGAGATGGGCGCGCTGCTGATCCGTGCCGCACACTCGCCGAACATCAAGGAGCGCCGCGACGCATCGAGCGCGCTGTTCGACGCGCGCGGAGAGATGATCATGCAGGCCGAGCACATCCCGGTGCACCTGGGAGCGATGCCCGCCGCCGTGGCGGCGGTGCGCGAGCAGACGCAGACGCCCGGTCGCTCGTGGATCCTCAACGACCCGTTCGCCGGCGGAACCCATCTGCCCGACATCACGGTCATCACGCCCGCGCACCTCGACGGGCGCCTGATCGGCTTCGCGGCGACGCGCGCGCACCACGCCGACGTCGGCGGGCGGACCGCCGGCTCGATGCCGGCCGACAGCCGGACGCTCGAGGAGGAGGGAGTGCTGATCGAGCCACAGCCGTTCGGCGAGGCGCAGATCGAGGCGATCATCGCGCGGATGCGCCAGCCCGCCGAACGCCGCGCCGACCTGCGCGCGCAGCTTGCGGCCAACGTCGTCGGGGCGCGCCGGCTCGAAGCGCTGGCGCGTCGCCTGGGGCCCGAGCGGCTCGAGGCGGCGCTGGATTCGGTGCTCGACTATGGCGAACGTCGCGCCCGCGCCGCGATCGCCGCGCTCGGCGACGGCGTGCGCGAGGCCCGCGACGTCGTCGAAGCGCCCGACGGCGACCTCGAACTGCGCGTCCGCGCCACCGTCGAGGGCGAGCTGCTGGTGCTCGACTTCGCCGGCAGCGCCGCGCAGCACGCCGGAAACCTCAACTGCCCGCTGGCCGTGACGCACTCGGCGTGCTACTTCGCGGTGCGCGCCCTGACGGACCCGGAGACGCCGCCGAACGCCGGCGCCTACCGGCCGATCGAGGTCCGCGCCCCCGAGGGGTCGCTGCTCAACGCGCGCCGGCCGGCGGCGGTGGCCGCCGGCAACGTCGAGACCTCCTCGCGCGTCGCGGATCTCGTTCTCGGCGCCTTCGGCCGCGCCCTCGGGCAGGGCACGATGAACAACCTGACGCTCGGGAACGCGCGCTTCTCCTACTACGAGACGATCGGCGGCGGGCAGGGAGCCTGCCCCGATGCCGACGGGCCAAGCGGTGTCCACGTCGCGATGAGCAACACCCTCAACACTCCGGTCGAGGCGCTCGAGCGCGCCTATCCGCTGCGGGTCGTGCGCAGCGAGCTGCGACGCGGCTCGGGCGGGGCCGGACGGTTTCGCGGCGGCGACGGGATCGTGCGCGAGCTCGAGGCGCTCGAGCCGATGGAGTTCTCGCTGATCGCCGAACGCCGGCGGCACGCGCCGCGCGGGGCGGACGGCGGTGGCGACGGCGCGTGCGGGCGCGACACCGTCGACGGCGAGCCGCTGGCCGGCAAGGCGACCGGCACGCTGGCGGCGGGCTCGCGGCTGCGGATCGAGACGCCGGGCGGCGGCGGCTGCGGGGTCGCGGGCGCGCCCTGACGCTCCGCGACGGGGCGGCGGTGCAGGCCACGACCGGACGCCGGCGACGGCGCTGCGCGGGCCGCGCGGCCGCAGTGACCGGCGCGCGAACCGCCTGGCTGAGGCCGATGCGATGGGCTATGTTCGCGGGGTGCTGGACAGTCTGCATCGCCGCCCGCGTGGCCGCGAGCTCGCGGCGCTGCTGGCCGTGCTTTCGCGCGGCCGGGTGCCGTCGCCGATCGCGCCGAAGGCGCTGGCCCTGCGCGCGCAGCAGCAGGATCGCCGGCTCGAGGAGCTCGAGCGCCGCGACGCCGCGAACAGGGTCGTGCACAACCACCTGCGGATGCGCGAGGAGCTCGCGCAGATCGCACTCGGGTGGTCGCTGGACCGCCACGACGTGCCCGACTGGCCGGCCGAGCTCGGCGCCGCGTCGCGGACGCTGCTCGATGCCCTCGGTGAGGGCGGCGAGGCGGCGGTGCTTGCCGCGCTGCCGCGCGCCGACCGCGAGCTGATCGAAGCCTCGCCGGCGGTGGTTCGGAGCCGCCGCGTGGTCGGCTACGGCGCGGCGCGGGGGGTACCGCTGGTGCTCGAGCGCACCCGGCTGCTGGCCGTCGAGCCGCCCGCCGAGATCCACGCGATGTGCCGCGGACCCGACTGCGTGGCCGGGTCGATCGAGACCGCCGATCTGATCCTCGGCGTGCTCGAGCGCGCCGCTGTCACGCTCGCTGCCGGCGCCCGGGCGCTCGACTTCGGCTGCAGCTCCGGGCGCGTCACGCGGGTCCTGGCCGCGGTCCGGCCGGAGGTGGCGTGGCTTGGCTGCGATCCGAACCGCGCGGCGATCGAGTGGGCCGCCGCGGCGCTCCCGGTCGCGGAGTTCTTCAGCAACGACCAGGAGCCGCCGCTCCCGCTCGAGCCCGGAACGCTCGACCTCGTCTGCGGGATCTCGATCTGGTCGCACTTCGACGCCGTGGCCGGTCTGCGGTGGCTGGCGGAGATGCACCGCGTGCTGCGCCCGGGCGGCGTGCTCGTGCTGACCGCGGCGGGGCTGGCGAATGTCGCGGTCCTGACCCGCGACTGGGAGGTTCCCGCGGAGTATGCGCGCGCGGCGTGGGCCGCGCTGAGCACGACCGGCTTCTGGTGGGCGGACGCCTTCGGGGAGCGCGGCGACTGGGGTGTCGCGCATCCGCGTTGGGGCTCGGCCTACTTCACACCGGAGTGGCTGCTGGCGCGGGTCCTGCCGGACTGGTCGCTGCGGCTCTACGAGCCCGGCCGCCTGCTCGGGGTTCAGGACGTCTACGTGCTGGAGCGCAGCGGCGCACAGGCGCCGGCAACGGTGGGTGGCTGATCGTGGCGCGCGAGGGGCCGCAGCGACCGTCGGGGCGCGGCGCGAGCGGCGTGGTGATCCGGCCGCTCGAGCCGCGCGACGTCGACGAGGCCGACCGTGTGACGCGGCTGGCGTTCGGCACCTTCATCGGAGTCGCGGACCCGCTCGCGGTGTTCGGCGATGCCGAGGTCGTCAGGACGCGCTTCGCGGCCGCGCCGAGCTGGGCCTTCGCGGCAGAACTCGACGGGCAGATCGTCGGCTCGAACTTCGCCACCCGCTGGGGGAGCTTCGGCTTCTTCGGGCCGCTGAGCGTTCGTCCCGATCTCTGGGGCCGGGGGATCGCCCACCGGCTGATGGCGCCGGTGATCGAGCTGTTCGACGGCTGGCGGCTGCGGCAGGCCGCGCTGTTCACCTTCGCCGAGAGCCCCAAGCACGTCGGTCTCTACCAGCGCTTCGGGTTCTGGCCCCAGCAGCTGACGGCGGTGATGGCACGGGACGTCGGGCCGGCGACGGCGCGCGGGCGCGGGCGCGGGCGCGGGCGCGGGCGCGGGCGCGCTGCGCGGTACTCGGAGATCCCGGCCGGCGAACGCGACGCCACACTCGAGCGCTGTCGCGGGCTGACCGGCGCGCTGTTCGAGGGCCTCGATGTGGCGCACGAGATCCGGGCCGCCGAGGCGCAGCAGCTCGGCGACACGGTGCTGCTGGTCGACGGCTCGGCGATCGTCGGACTCGCCGTCGCTCACTGCGGGGCCGGCGAGGCGGCGAGCGGCACCTGCTTCGTCAAGTTCGGCGCGGTGCGCCCGGGCCCCGCGGCCGGCGATCTGTTCGAGGCGCTGCTCGCGGCCTGCGAGCAACTGGCGGGCGAGCGCGGCGCGGTCCGGATCGTGGCCGGAACCAGCGTCGCGCGCCACGATGCCTATCGCCGGCTGATGGCGCGCGGCTACCGCAGCCAGTTCCACGGCGTGCGGATGGCGCGACCGGACGAGCCGGGGTACTCCCGCCGCGAGCTGTACGCGATCGACGACCTCCGCTGAGGCGGGCGCCCGGCGATGCGCGATCACGCGCTGGGCCAGCGGCTGTTCGCGGCGTGCTATCCGCGCATCGTCGCGTTCGCCGAGAACGCCGGGCAGCGCGAGATCAGGCGTGGGCTGATCTCGCAGGCCGCGGGCCGGACGCTTGAGATCGGCGCCGGTCACGGCCTGAACCTGCCCCACTACGGCGCGGGCGTCAGCGAGCTGGTGATCACCGAGCCGAACCCGCACATGCTGCGGCGGTTGCGGCGTGCGCTCGACCGAGCCGCGCCCGGCGTGGGGGGCTCGTGGAGTGTGGTCGCGACCGGGGCCGAGGCGCTGCCGTTCGACGCTGCGAGCTTCGACACCGTGGTCTGCACCTTCGTGCTGTGCTCGGTGGCGGACCCACGCCGAGCGCTCGCCGAGGTCGCCCGCGTGCTGCGGCCCGGCGGACGGCTGCTGTTTCTCGAGCACGTGCGCGCGCGCGACGGGACAGCGCTCGCGCGGTTTCAGGATCTCGTGGCGCGGCCGCACAGCCGGATCGGGGCCGGCTGCCGTCCCAACCGCCGCACCTGGCAGCTGATCGGGGACTCCGCGCTGTCGGTCGAGCGGCTGGAGCACGGGCGCCAGCCACGTGCGCCGGCGACCGTCAGGCCGACGATCATCGGATCGGCGCGACGCGCGCCCGAAACGCCGCAGCGCGGCCAGTAGGCGGCTCGGCCGGTGCGCCGGGCGGCGCGCACACGGAGAGATTCGCGGGAGAGATTCGCAATCCGGACACACGGAGAGATTCGCGATCCGGACCTGCGTGCCCACGGCGTTGGGCCAACCGTCGAGGAATCGCCGTGCTGATTTGGGACCGGCGTACGATGCGCGCGCCGATTGCGGGCGCGAGCATCGCAGCATGAAGCCACAGGCCTGGGCCCGTGCTCGCCGGGGGTGCCAGAGCGGCGGCGGGAGGAGCGAGCGCCGTTGCGGCGATCACCCTCGCGCGCCCGCAGGCCACAGCCCGGCCGACGGCACCCACGGGCGAGCGCGAGCCTCGGCGGCGCCAACGAGCGTCCGATCATCCGTGTTCCGACGAGGAGGGCCGCAACGACATGCATGGACACGAGCGACCGGTTGAGCGCAAGATCCGCCTGTGGGTCGCCAAGCTGGAGGAGGACCGGCGGGAGCAGCGTCAGCTGAGCCGCGGGGAGGAAGCCGGCGACGTCTTCGGCGAGCGTCATGAGCACGTCATCGACGGGCGAGCGCACGAGCAGAGCCAGGGCGCTTAGGCGACGCCTGGCGAAGCTCCCGAGGCGCAGGCGGTATCAGGTGTCACCCGGGCGCGGTGCTGGGGGTCGCCACGCTCGGAGCAGCGCGCGCGAGGCTCGGCCGCCGGCGGCCCCGTGGCGATGATCCGCTCGTGAAAACCTCGCGCGACCGTCCCGCCCGCCACTGACCCGCCGACCGCGCCGCGGGCACGCTCCGGCGGTCCCGCTCGGCGATGATGTCGCCCGCGATGGCAGCCGGGCGCGTGAAGGTCCTCGTCGAAGACGTGCCGCAGCGGTCGGCGCTCGGGCCGATGCCCGAGAACGTGGAGCTGGTCGACGAGCCGGCGCCCGACGTCGAACTGGTCGTGCTCGGGCTGGGGCTGATGCGGCAGGTGCCGGCGCTCTTCGATCAGCTTCAGGGGCTGCGCGTGGTCCAAGCGATCTTCGCGGGCGTCGACGGGTTCGTCGCCGCTGTCCCGCCGGGAGTCGTCGTCTGCAGCGCCAGCGGCGCGCACGACATCGCGGTTGCGGAGTGGGTGGTCGCCACCCTGCTGGCCCTCCGGCGGCGCCTGCCGGAGCTGCTCGAACGCCAGCGCCACGGCGAGTGGGACAGCAGCGTCAACGATTCGACGGCGAACGGTGCCTCCGCGCTCGGGCCGATCGACGACCTCGACGGGGCCAGGATCCTCGTGCTCGGCCACGGCTCGATCGGGCGGGCGGTGGCCGCCCGCCTGCAGCCCTTCGGTGCGCGTGTGGTCGGTATCGCACGCCACGCGCGCGAGGATGCCGCGCCGCCGGAGGCGCTCGAGCGGCTGCTCCCGCAGGCCGACGCCGTGGTCGTGCTGCTCCCGCTGACCGCGGAAACGGAGCGGATCGTCGACGCCGGCTTCCTGGCGCGGATGAAACCGGGAGCGGTGCTCGTCAACGCTTCCCGCGGCCGGCATGTCGACACGGCTGCGCTGCTCGCAGCGCTGCACGCCGGGCGGGTCCGCGCGGCACTCGACGTCACCGACCCGGAGCCGCTGCCGCCCGGCCACCCGCTGTGGAGCGCGCCGAACGTGCTGATCACACCGCACCTCGCCGGCGGAGTCCGCACCTGGCAGCAGCGCGCCTATCGCCTCGCGGGCGACCAGATCCGCCGCTACGTCGCCGGCGAGCCGCTGCTGAACGTGCGGGCAGGCGGTCCTGCGGCGCCGCCACCGCGCTGACCGCCCTCCCGCCCACGCGCCGGCGGGCCGCTGCGCCGCGCCGGGGCCTGCTCATCGCGGGAGCGGCTCGCCGAGCGCGGCGATCAGCGCCTCGACGGCTTCCGCCGCCGACGTGGCGGCCAGGATGCCCGTGACGGCGGCCCCGCCCCGATCGACGACCGACCAGCCGCGCAGCGAGACCGTCGGTCTGCCGAGCCGTTGCGCGAGTGCCACCTCGCTCAGCGTGCCCCAGCTGCCGCCCACGGCGAGGACGGCGTCGCTGCAGCGGACGACCAGCGCGTTGCGCAGCTCGCCAAGCCCGGTCGCGATGGCCATCGTGAGGTGCCGGTTGGCCTGCGCGCGATCGGCACCGGGGAGGATCCCCAGGCTCCAGCCGCCCGCCTGTGACGCTCCCTGCGCGGCGGCCTCCATCACTCCCCCGAGCCCGCCGCAGACCACCACGGCGCCGCGCTCGGCGATCAGCCGGCCGGCCTCGACCGCCAGGTCGTAGGTCTCCGCGTCGGGTTCGGCGGGTCCCACCACAGCGATGTACGGCACGCGCGGTGCGCCGGAGTGGTCGCTCATCGGTCTCCGTGATCGGGGTCGTGCGTTCGGCTCGGCGGCGACGAGAGTCTCACAGAACGAACGGCTGCCCGGCGCCGGGCTGACTTCCGCGCGCTCGGGGTTTGATGTATACCGCTGCCCACGGGGTTTCTCGAACCCACGAGACGCACCGGCCACGAGAAGAGAGGACCCATTGGCGACGTCGACACCTGTCGGGGCATTTCCGAGCCCGTACTCGATCGAGACTCCGCCCGGCTGCGAGGGCTGGGAGGAGATGTACCCCTACCACGCGTTCTTTGCCGAGGCGCGGCGCGCGAAGGATGAGAACCGCTTCTGGTTCTGGAACTCGATGCACTTTCCCGTGCCGATGCCGGCATTCGACGTCGCCTGCATCGACAGCCCGTACCAGGCGGTCGGCGCCTGGCAGAACCGGGTCTTCGCGGTGCCGCCGGCGATGGGCATCGACTACCGCGTGATCAACGGCTACATCTACATCTCGGGCAACCCGGTGACCGACCCCGCAAAGGTGGCCGAGCGGGCCGAGTTCTTCCAGCGTCGCGCCGGCTACTACTACGCCAACTGGGACGAGCTCTACGCGAAGTGGCGGACCAAGGTCGAGGCGCTGATCGACGAGGTGACCAACCTGCGTGTTCCCGAGCTGCCGGAGTACGAGCCCGACGAGGTGATCTTCGACGACGCGCGCAACACCTCGTTCATCGACGTGCTCGACGCCTACCAGCGCACGCTGCGGCTCGGCGATCTGATGTGGCAGCAGCATTTCGAGTTCCTGCTGCTCGGCTACGGCGCGTACGCGACGTTCGCCGACTACTGCAAGAGCAACCTGCCCGACATCCCCGACCAGCACATCGCCCAGATGGTCGCCGGCATCGACGTCCTGCTGTTTCGGCCCGACGCCGAGCTGCGGCGGCTCGCGCGGCTGGCCATCGAGAGCGCCGTCGACGCGGCCTTCGTGGAGGGCCGCTCGCCCGCCGAGATCGACGCGGAGCTGACGCAGAGCGAGGACGGCCGGCGCTGGCTCGCGGAGCTCGAGAAGATCAAGGATCCGTGGTTCAACATGGCCACCGGCGACGGGCTCTACCACTACTACCGCAGCTGGCTCGACGATCCGAGCATTCCCTACGCCTCGCTGATCGGGCACATCAACGCTCTGCGGTCGGGCGAGCAGATCGACCGGCCGACCGCGGAAATCGAGCGCGAGCGCGATCGCCTGGCGGAGGAGTACCGCTCGCTGCTGCCGGACCCGGCGCGCGGCGGGTTCGACGAGCTGCTGGCGCTCTCACGCACCGTGTTCCCCTACGTCGAGGAGCACAAGTTCTTCTGCGACTACTGGTTCCTGACGCGCTGGTGGAACAAGCTGCGCGAGTTCGGGGCACTGCTCGCGGCGCACGGCTACCTCGAGGACGCGGAGGACGTGTTCCAGCTCGGGCGCCACGAGGTGGCGTCCGCGCTTGACGAACTGCTGCTGATGTGGGCCACCGGCGGGGAGGCGCTCGGTCCGCATCACTGGCCGCCGATCGTGGCGCGCCGCAAGGCGCTGCTCGCGAAGCTCGCCGACTGGACGCCGCCGCCCGCGCTCGGCGTGACGCCGGAGGCGGTGACCGACCCGATGACGATCATGCTCTGGGGCGTGACGACGCAGCGGGTTCAGGAGTGGGCGCGGGCCGGGGAGGGGGACACGAACGAGCTGATCGGTGCCGCGGCCTCGCCGGGCACCGTCGAGGGCCCGGCGCGCGTGGTCAAGACGGTCGACCAGATCGCCGACGTCCGCGAGGGCGAGATCCTCGTGTGCACGATCACCTCACCGGCCTGGGCGCCGATCTTCTCGAAGATCAAGGCGGCCGTGACCGACATCGGCGGCGTGATGTCGCATGCGGCGATCGTCTGTCGCGAGTACGGGCTGCCGGCCGTGGTCGGCACCGGCCGCGCCACGTCGCGGATCCGCACCGGGCAGACGGTTCGCGTCGACGGATCGACCGGCGTCGTGACGATTCTCGCCGACGGCGAGGACACCGGCGCGTGAGCGATGCCGGCGCGCACAGCCGCCCACTGGCTGAGCTGCGGGGGGCCGACGCGGCGAGCTTCGGCGGCAAGAGCGCGAGCCTCGGGGAGCTGATCGCGGCCGGCATCCCCGTGCCGCCCGGCTTCGCCCTGTCGACCAGCGGCTTCGCTGCCTTCGTCGAGGAGGCGGGGTTGGCCGGCCGGATCTCCTCGGCGACCGCGGATCTTGTGCCCGGGGACCTGGAACGCGTCACCGCGGTGTCGAGCGCGATCTCGGAGGGGATGAGATCGGCGCCGGTGCCCGAGTCGGTGCGCGCCGAGGTGGCGCGCCGCTACGGCGAGCTGAGCGGCGACGCGGAGCCTGCGGTCGCGGTGCGCTCGAGCGCACTCGGCGAGGACAGCCAGGACGCAACCTTCGCCGGGCAGCAGGAGACCTATCTGTGGGTGCGTGGCGCGGACGGCGTCTGCGACGCCGTCCGCGACTGCTGGGTCAGCCTCTACAGCCCGCAGGCGATGACCTATCGGGCGCGCATCGGAGCCGGCGGAGCCGCCGCGATGGGCGTCACGGTTCAGCTGATGGTCGACGCCGAGGTCTCGGGTGTGATGTTCACCTGCAATCCGGTCAGCGGCGACCCGAGCATGGTCGCGGTCAACGCCAGCTGGGGGCTCGGGCTCGCGGTCGTCGGCGGCGAGGTCACGCCAGACGACTACCTCGTCAGCAAGGTGACCGGCGAGGTCGTGCGCCAGACGGTGGCCGCCAAGGAGATCGAGTACGTGCCGGGCGCGCACGGTCGCGGGGCGGTGCGCGCGCAGGTGCCGCGCGAGCGACGCGGGGCGCCCTGCCTCGACGAGCAGCGCCTGGCCGCGCTCGTGGCGCTGGCGCGTCGGGTGGAGCGCCACTTCGGCTGCCATCAGGACATCGAATGGGCGATCGGGCACGACGGGGAGCTGTTCGTGGTCCAGTCGCGCCCGGTGACTGCGGTCGCAAAGCCCGCCGTCGCGCCCAAGGCGCTGACGGCGATCTCGCTGGTGATGAGCAGGTTCGGCGCCGCGGGCGACGAGGGTGGCCACGCCTCGTGCTGAGCGACGACGACGTCCGCGAGATCCTCCGGCTGATCGACGAGTCGCAGCTGGATGAGCTGCGGATCGAGACCGAGGGGTTCTCGCTGCATGTGCTGCGCGGTGGCGCCGCGTCCGCGATCGGGGCGCCGCAAGGCGAGCCCGCAGCACGTGAACCGGCTGCCGTCGCGCCGGCGCCCGCCGCGGCGGACGGGGTCGCGATCGAAGCGCCGATGCTCGGAGTCTTCTACCGGGCCGAGGCGCCCGGTGCCACGCCGTTCGTCGACGCCGGGACGCACGTCGAGCCCGAGACCGTCGTCTGCCTGATCGAGGTGATGAAGATGATGAACTCCGTGGCCGCCGGCGTGTCCGGGACGATCGTCGATATCTGTGCGGAGAACGGGGCGCTCGTCGAGTACGGCCAGCCGCTGTTCCGCGTCGAGCCCGGGCGATGAGCGTCTCGCGGGTGTTCATCGCCAACCGCGGCGAGATCGCCGTGCGCATCGTGCGGGCGTGTCGCAAGCTCGGTCTCGGCTGCGTGGTCGGCGCCTCCGCGGTGGACATGGACGGGCTGGCCGCGGAGCTGGCCGATCGGGTGGTGTGCATCGGACCGGGGCCCGCCAGCGAGAGCTATCTGCGCCGCGAGACCGTCGTCGCCGCCGCGCTCGCCACCGGCTGCGACGCGCTGCACCCCGGCTACGGCTTCCTCTCGGAGAACCCGCTGCTCGCGGCTGCGGCGCACGAGCACGGCCTCGCGTTCGTCGGGCCGCCGGCGGCGGCGATCGAGCTCGCGGGCGACAAGCTGCGCGCCCGCGCGGCGGCGCTCGCGGCGGGGCTGGCGGTGGTGCCCGGCCGCGAACTGGCGGATCTCGCCGACGCGCGGCGCTTCGCCGAGGAGTCGGGCTACCCGATGCTGCTGAAGGCGGCGGGCGGAGGCGGCGGGCGCGGGATCAAGCTGGTCGAGGATCCCGACGCGCTCCGCGCCGCGTTTGCCGTGGCGGTGGCCGAGGCGCGCTCCGCGTTCGGCGACGAGCGCCTCTACGCGGAGCGCTACATCCGCTCGGCCCGCCACGTCGAGGTGCAGATCGCCGCCGACGACCACGGCTCCGTGATTCACCTCGGCGAGCGCGACTGCTCGGTCCAGCGCCGCTACCAGAAGCTGATCGAGGAGGCTCCGGCCCCCAATCTCGCGGCGGACACTCGCGCGGAGCTGCGCGCCGCCGCCGTCGCGCTGACCCGCGCAATCGGCTACCGCAACATCGGCACGGTCGAGTTCGTCGTCGACTCCGACAGCGGCCAGTTCTTCTTCCTCGAGGTGAACTGCCGGATCCAGGTCGAGCACGCGGTGACCGAGGCGGTCACCGGCGCCGACCTGGTGGCGGAGCAGTTCGCGATCGCCGACGGACGCCCGCTGAGCATCGCTCAGCACGAGCTCGCCTTCGACGGCCACGCCGTCGAGGCCCGGCTGTGTGCCGAGGATGTCGCGAACGGCTTCGCACCGAGCCCGGGGCGGCTGACGCGTTTCGCGGTGCCTGCGCTGCCCGGGCTGCGCGTCGACACGCACTGCCGCGACGGAGCGCTGATCCCGCCCTACTACGACTCCCTGATGGCCAAGCTGATCGGCCACGGCGAGAGCCGCGAAGAGGCCGTAGGCGTGCTCCTCGAGGCGCTCCAAGGACTCGAGGTGGAGGGCGTCGAGACCAACCGCTCGCTGCTTGTGAGCGTGCTCGCGCACGACGACTTCGCGGCCGGAGCCGTCACCACGCGGTGGCTGGAGGAGGGGATCGCCGCGTGAGCCGGACGATCGAGATCGTCGACACCACCACGCGCGACGGCAATCAGAGCCTGTGGAGCGCCACCGGGCTGATCACCCCCGATGTGCTCTCGATTGCGCCGACCATGGACCGCGTCGGCTTTCACGCGCTCGACTTCACCTCGAGCACGCACATGGCGGTGTCGGTGCGCTTCCACCAGGAAGATCCGTGGGAGCGGATCCGCCTGGTCAGCGCCGCGATGCCGAACACGCCGCTCAACTTCATCACCACCGGCATGCGATTCATCTCCTGGGTGCCTGCGAACGAGGACGTGATGCGGCTGGTCTTCGACTGCGTCGTCCGCAACGGCATCCGGCGCTTCCAGATCGTCGACCCCGCGAACGAGCCGGAGCGGCTGCTGCGCCTCGCGCGCCTGGCGCGCCAGGCGGGCGTGGAGGAGGTCGTGATCGGGCTGACCTACTCGATCAGCCCGGCCCACACGCCGCAGTACTACGCCGAGCGCGCC
This sequence comes from uncultured Solirubrobacterales bacterium, assembly GCA_963833765.1. Lineage (GTDB taxonomy): Bacteria > Actinomycetota > Thermoleophilia > Solirubrobacterales > Solirubrobacteraceae > Palsa-513. Next base: position 146,538 of record CAWHZJ010000006.1, read on the forward strand.
GCCGCACTGGCCGATTGCGCGGAGATGGATCGCCTGTACCTGAAGGATCCCGGCGGCCTGCTGACGACAGACACGGTTCGCGAGCTGGCACCCGACCTGCTGCGCTCGGCGGCCGGCCGAACCCTCGAGCTGCACAGCCACTGCACGATCGGGCTCGCCCCGCTGGTCTACATGGAGGGCCTGAAGGCCGGTTTCCAGGTTCTGCACACCGCGGTCGGGCCGGCGGCCCGCGGCACCTCCAACCCCGAGGCCGAGTCGACGCTCGGCAATCTCCAGGCCGAGGGCTTCTCCCACTCGCTCGACCGCGACGCGCTCGCGGCGGTGAACGAGCACTTCAGCGCGCTCGCGCGCGACAAGGGCCTACCGCCGGGGACCGCGCAGGAGTTCGACGCCGCCTACTACCGCCACCAGCTGCCCGGCGGCATGGTCACCACGACCCGGCGGATGCTCGCGGAGCTGCGCCGGCCGGAGCTGTTCGACGCGACGCTCGAGGAGGTGGAGCGCGTGCGCGCCGAGATGGGTTATCCGATCGTCGTCACGCCGGTCTCGCAGCTGATGGTCACCCAGGCCGTGATGAACGTGACCCACGGCGAGCGCTGGAGCACCGTCTCCGACGAGATCGTCCGCTATTTCCTCGGTCATTACGCCGCCGCGGCCGCGCCACCGGACCCCGAGGTGTCCGACTCCGTGCTCTCCCGCCCGCGCGCGAAGGAGCTGGCTCAGCTGGAGCCGCTGAGCCTCGATGGCGCGCGTGAGAAGTTCGGCCGCGGGATCTCCGACGAGGAGCTCCTGCTGCGGCTGACGATGCCGGTCGAGCAGGTCGACGCGATGCGCCGCTCGCCGCCCGCGACCGACCGCCGGCCGGCACTGTCGCGACCGGGCCGCGACCCGCTCGTGCGGCTGCTGCACGAGCTCGGCAAGCGGCGGTCGATCGCCTACCTGCGCCTCGAACAGGGCGACGATGTGGTGGTCTGGCGCCGTGCGGCTTGACGACGCCCGCGGCTTCGTCTTCGACGTCGACGGGACGCTGGTGCACCGGGCGGGCGAGGAGGTCCACGTCATTCCGGGCGCCCGCGAGGTCCTCGAGCGGATCCGCGCATCCGGTCGCCCGTTCGCGATCTTCACCAACGGCAGCCACCTGGCGCCACACGGATTCGCGCAGGGGCTGCGCGACGCCGGCCTCCCGGTGGCGGACGACCAGATGCTCACCCCGCTTCGCAGCTTCCTCTATTACCTCGCGCGACGTCACCCGGGTGCCGGCGTGCGGCTGTTCGGCACGCCGCCCGCCGAGCGGTACCTGACGCGGGCGGGTGTGCGGCTCGTCGAGCCGCAGGCCGCCGAGGGCGCGGAGGTCGTCTTCGTCGCCCACGTGGACGAGGTCGAGATGGTCGACCTCGAGCGCGCCGCGCGCGCCGTGATGAACGGCGGCCGGCTGCTGACCGGCAGCTACGTGGCTGCCTACGCGGGCGCCAACGGGCCGATCATCAGCCGCGGTGCGATGGTCACCGCGGCGATCGCGAAGGCGTCAGGCACGCGGCCGAAGATCGTCGGTAAGCCGTCGAAGGCGGCGGTCGCGGTCATCGGTCAGCAGCTCGGGCTGCCGACCGACGAGGTGGTGGTGATCGGTGATGACCTCGTGATGGACATCGGCCTCGGCCGTCTGGGTGGCTCACGCACGGTGCTCGTCAGGAGCGGCATCAGCGGCTCGATCGACCTCGATCGCGTGCCGCCGCGGCGCAGGCCCGACGCGGTGATCGACGCCGTCGCCGAGCTCCTGGAGCTGCTCTAGCGGCCGTGGCGGGCGGCGCGGCGGTGCGCCGCGCGGCGGCGACGCCGCTGCGTTCCGCGAGCCGGCGCCGCTAGCGCAGAGCCGGCTCGGCGGCGGGCAGGCCCGCGAGCACGGCGTCGAGCAGGCCCGGGAAGCGCTCGTCGAGATCGGCCCGGCGCAGGCAGTTCAGGCGGGCCGTGCCCTCTTCGCGCTGGTCGATCACGCCGGCTTCGCGCAGCACGCGGAAATGGTGGGTCAACGTCGACTTGGTGACATCGAGGTCGAACGATCCGCAGCGTCGCGGCGCCGGGCTCGCGGCCAGGGTCTGCACGATTCGCAGCCGCTGCGGATCGCTGAGAGCGTGCAGCACGTTGGCGAGCTGGAGCTCGTCGCGGGTGGGGTGGAGCAGGGTCATAGTTTCATTGTACGCCGATCGTCGTCCAATGTGGTACGATACTCGTCGTACTAGCGAACAAGAGGAGCCAACCATGACGCCTGAGACTTTGACCCCGCCGCCCGCCCCGGCGAGCCCTGCCCGCGCCGACGCGATCCAGTGGAGTGACGCGCGCGTCGCCGCCGTCGTCGAGGCCGCCTACATCCTGGAGGCGATTCGCCGATGACCGATGCCGTGGTGCGCCAACTGCGTGCCCGCTCGCGCGAGCACTCGAGCGTGCTGCTGGTGCTGATCTGCCTGGCCCAGTTCATGGTCGTGCTCGACATCTCGATCGTCAACGTGGCGCTGCCCTCGATTCGCGACGGGTTGCACTTCAGCGCGACCGGATTGCAGTGGGTCGTCAGCGCCTACACGCTCACCTTCGCCGGCTTCCTGCTGCTCGGCGGGCGCGCCTCCGATCTGCTCGGGCGTCGCCGCGTGTTCATGGCCGGCATCGCCCTGTTCGTGGTGTCCTCGCTGGCCTGCGCGCTGGCGAGCTCGCGCGGGCTGTTGATCGCCGCCCGCACCGTGCAGGGCTTCGGTGGCGCGATCATCTCCCCGGCCAGCCTGGCGATCATCGCCACCTCCTTCGCGGAGGGCCGTGAGCGCAATCGCGCACTCGGCGTCTGGGGTGCCGTTGGCGGCATTGGCGCCGCCTCGGGCGTGCTGCTCGGCGGATTGCTCACCCAGGGTCTCGGATGGCCGTCGATCTTCCTGATCAACGTGCCGGTCGGACTCGCCGTGCTGCTGCTAGCGCCGGCGATCGTGCCCGAGGGGCGTCGCAGTGTCGTTGCGCGTCACTTCGACGTGATCGGTGCGCTGCTCGTCACCGGCGGTCTGATGGCCATCGTCTACGGCATCGTGCGGACCGACACGCACAGCTGGGGATCGGCCGGCGTCCTCGAGCCGATCGGCCTTGGCCTGCTGCTGCTGGCGGGATTCCTCGCCGTCGAGGGTCGTTTCGCGCGGGCTCCGCTGATCCCGCTGGGCCTGTTTCGCCTGCGCCTGCTGCGCGCCGCGAACCTGGTCGTCTTCCTGCTCGGCTCGGCGCTGTTCGCCATGTGGTTCATCCTGTCGCTGTACCTGCAGCAGGTCCTGCACCTCGATGCGCTGACGACGGGCTTTGCCTTCCTGCCGATGACGCTCGGCATCGTGCTCGCCTCCTCGCAGGCTCCGCGCTTGGTCGCCCGGTTCGGCGTGCGGACCGTGATCGCGGGCGCAATGGCGGCCTGTGCGCTCGGGCTCGCGCTGCTCTCAGGGGTCCAGCCGGGGTCGAGCTACTTCGCGCAGGTGCTCCCCGGCGGCGTGCTCGCGGCGATCGGGATGGGGCTCGCGCTCGTGCCGGCGACGATCGTCGCCGTTCAGGGCGTGCCCGGCGAGCAGAGCGGCCTCGCGTCCGGGCTGATCAACACCTCACGCCTGATGGGCGGCGCGCTGGGGCTCGCGGTGCTCTCGACGATCGCGGCCTCGCGCACGCACGCGCAGCTGCTCAGCGGCGTCGGGGTGCAGCGGGCCACCAGCGACGGCTATCAACTGGCCTTCCTGGCCGGTGCGCTGCTGTGCCTGCTCGGCGCGCTGGCCGCCGGTGCGCTGCTGGGCCGTGGCGTGATCGCCGAGGCGCCGGCGGTCGAGGATACGGCCGAGACCTCGGGCATCCAGACGCCGCTCGCCGCCTGAGCGAGCGGGCTCCCAGCCGGGCCTGCACCGCGGTCGCGGTCGCGGTCGTGCGGGGCGCTGGCGCTGAGCCGACGCTGCGCGCCAGCGGCCAATTCGTGGGCGCCACGTGGAGCTATCATGCGGTCGTCGGCGGTGGTCGTGGTGCGGCCGAGCGCCGCTTGGTGTGATGGTGGGGGCGTGACCGCGCCGACGCGAACAGGGTTTCAGCGTGCCGCAAGCTCTCGTCATCGTCGACATTCAGAAGGACTACTTCCCGGGTGGCGCGAATCCGCTTCATCAGCCCGAGCAGGCGGTGGCCGCTGCGCGCCGCGTGCTGGACCGCTTTCGTTCAAGCGGCGAGAGCGTGATTCACATCCAGCACGTTTGGGACGCACCCGACGCGCTGTTCATGCGTCCCGGAACCGAGGGTGTGGAGATCCATGACGATGTGGCACCGCTCCCCGGCGAGACGGTGATCCAGAAGGACGCTCCGAATGCGTTCCTGCGCACGCCACTTGAGCGTGAGTTGCGCCAGCGTGACGTCGACACGGTCGTCGTCTGCGGAATGATGACCAGCATGTGCGTGGATGCGACGGTTCGCGCTGCTGCCGATCTCGGGTTTGCAGTCACCGTTATCCACGACGCGTGCGCGGCACCGGCGCTCTCCTTCGGCGGCATTGAGGTGCCGGCGCCGTCGGTGCACGCCGCCTTCCTCGACGCGTTGTCGCAGGGCTACGCAAACGTGATCTCGGCCGCAGAGACGACTGACGGCTGAGACCGCCGCGCGGAATCGCTGAGCGCGATGCCGGGGGACGCGCGACTGCTCAGCGATTGTTCGCGCTGCTCGAGGCCGCGGCGACCAGCCGGCACATCAGGTCGGTGGCCCGCGCGTCGTCGAGTCCCTGGTCGCGAACCAGCGACCGCCAGGTGGTGAAGGCGAGCGCATGGCCGGTTGCCGCGAGAACCCGCGTGCGATACGAGCTCGAGATCGACTTCGACAGCGTGCCCGGTCTCATCGAACGCTTCGAGCTTCGCTTTCCCGGCGAGGCGGGTCTAGCGGCGGCGAGACGCCAGGGCGTGCGGTGAGCGGCGCAGGACCGGCCACCTGGGCCCGATCGCCGGTCGGTTGCTCGACATCCGCGGTGATCGGAACCGCCGTTCCAGGCGAAGTTCGTTGCGATTGTTACAACCTTCGGAGACGAGGCCCAAACCATAAAGCTCTACTTGAGACCCCGTACGATCTTTCACCAATATGAGATAATATACACCTTTACCATTTAATGTATTTGGTTATTACCTCAGTAATGTCGCAGGTGAAAAAGGTAACGTTTAACTTGGACTAAGCCAAGCGAGGAGGCGCCCTTGTAGATAGTGTGTTAAAGAACGTGGGATTTTGCTATCCGTGGAGCGCACCTCGCCGCAGAAGCAATACGAGCGGAGGTTCGTTGACGAGTTTCATCAATTTATTGTCCCTAGGATTAGTGGGACGGCCTCGCGGTGGTTGCCTAAAAAGATTGAGGCTGAGCTCGCGCTGGTTGACGTGCGAAGGTTTGGGACGGCCGAGATCCCGCCCAGCCACGCACCCTGACGCTGACAAGCTTGCTCCGACGCACCCCGGCCGCGCGCCGGCGCGCCCTCACGAAGGCGAGGAAGCGGGGCGGCTGCTCGTGCCATCGTGATTGCGCGATGCATGCGACTTGCGCGCGGGTCGCGCTGGCACCCGGGTGGCTGCGGCCGTCGCGCGCGGGAGATCAGGTGCTCTGGGCGGCCAGGAGTTCCGCCTCGGACGGGGTGCGCCGAGCGTGTCGGAAGCCGAGTCCGACGAGGATCGCCATGACGAACGCCGAGCAGAACGATGCGATTGCTGCCCACAGGAGGACGTTCCCGATCTCCGAGAATCCGTAAGCCTCCAGCAGGAGCCCACGGAGCGTCGTCCCCTGGAACGAGGTCTGCTCAAGTGCCGCCAGTTGCGTGTTCTTCGGGTTCGCGCGTGCGGCCGTGCTGATCTTCGCGTACACGCCGCCGTACGGCATTTCGGAAAGGTGAACGGCGATGAAGTGATCCGCCCACGCCTCGGCCTGGGCACCGGTCAGCAACTGCTGACCGGCGTACTGCGACACCGACGGAATCATCGCCGGCGTGATTTCGCTACCGGCCACCGGGTGTGCAAAGGCCGCCTTGGGCGGGAAGAAGATCTGCTGTTCAGCCAACTGGTTGTGGACGTTGGAGTCCACGTAGCTGTTACCCCACAGCGTCAGCGCTCCAGCGACGACGAGGACCACCACCACGACGAGCCCGACACCGCTGGCCAATATGTCGAACACCCTGCGACGCATCGCCTCACTCCTTCGGAAACCTGTTGGACCGGTGCTGCACGACTCACGGCCGATGCGCTCCGGACCCAACCAGAATCGAATATCGGCGCGTGCGGACCAACCGCACGACTCCACAGAGGCGCTACGTAGTTATCACGCTCTTTCGACACCCGTCCGAGGGGCCGCTACGCGGTGACGGTGCTGATATGCGGCTCGACGACGGCGCCGGACTGCCGCGCCACCGGGCAGAACGCCTCGACGATCGTCTCGAACTGCATGCCGGCGCTTGTGCGAGCTCCTCGAGCGCTCCGTCCGGGCCTGATCTGGGACACTGCGTCGCCCCGCACGCGGGGCGAGCGTTCAAGCAACCGGGAGCTGCTGCGCATGAATCTTGGACCAGGGCCACCCACGTGATGACGAGAGCGCCCGGCGCCGCGTGCGCCGCGGTGGCCGCGATTGCTGCGCTGGCCGGATGCGGCGGCGAGAGCCACCCCGCGACCAAGCAGGCGGTGAGTGCTCCGCCGGGACTGAGTCGCCAGGCGCTGATCGCCCGGGCCGATGCCATCTGTCGAAGCACCGACGACCGCGCCGCGGCGGCGAGTGCGCACATCAGCATTCCGCACAACCCCGATGGACCGCGGCAGGCCTTCATCAAGACGGCGCTGGCGACGCTGCGAATCTCTGACCGCGGCCTTGCCGCGCTGCGCTCGCTGCGGCCGCCGCCCGCGATGGCTCACGACTGGTCGCGTTTCGTGGGCGACGTCCAGAAGGAGAACGCGGCGGGCCGCGCCCTGCTGCACGACGCGGAAACGCAGAACACCATCGCTGCCGCAGAGACCCAGCTCAGCCAGCAGTCAGCTGAGCTCGACCTCGAGAAGGTCAGTGAGCTGGACGGCTTCCACGTGTGCGGCAAGGCGGCCCACGCGTAGGGCCGGGCTCACCCCGGCGGCGTGGGGCGATACACCGGCCCGCGCTCGCGGACCTGGTCCAGCTGCTGGCGGTCGATGTCGTCGGGCTGCTGATCGACTGGGATCGCCTGTTGGCCCGGGTATCCGAGCGCCGCACATACCAGCGGGTTCAGGAAGTAGGCGGCGACCACGACGGTGCTCAGGACACCCCAACTGTCCTCGTGGCCGCCGGAGCGGATCCAGCCCAGCGCCGAGCCTGAACTGGCGTACGCCGGCGAGGTGGCGAGGTCATCGAGCGCAGCCCGTAGCGGGTCGAGGAGATCGGGCCGCGCGCGCAGCACGGCGTTCAGCCCGGAGCGGTGCGCGTCGGCGCCCGTCGCGCTCGGCATCGTCGGAGCGGACGGGATCATCTCATCGGCAAGCGCCGCGAAACACGCGCGCTGGTCGGCCGAGATGTCCTGCCCGCCCGTTGCTTCGATCGTCATGATGCTCAGCCTCCGTCGATCAGTCGGCCAGCGGCTGATCGCGCCGGGTTTCCACGAGGTGCTCGGTGAAGCGCAGCGCGAGCGCGGCGATCGTCGCGGTCGGGTTCATGCCCGAGGAGGTGGGCCACACGCTGCCGTCGTAGATGAACAGGTTGGGCACGTCATGGGTGCGCCCCCAGCGGTCCACGACCGAGCCGGTCGGATCCTCGCCCATCATCGCGGTGCCCAGAAGGTGCCAGCCCGTGGCCCGGATGAACGGGGCAATCGTCGTCTCGTAGGCGCCCGCCGCGACCAGCGACTCGTGGGCACGGGCTTCGTGGAACGCCATCAGACGCCGCGAGTTCTCTGACATGCGGTAGGTGATCTTGGCCCCGGGGATGCCGTAGTCGTCGGTGCCGATCGGATCCAGGGAGACCCGGTTGCTGTCCTCCGGCAGATCCTCGGCGATGATCCCCCACATCGCGGATCGGCCGAAGCGCTTGCGCACGGCCTCGTGGAAGCCTTCGCCCCAGATCTCGTTCTCGACCCCCCACGGGTAGGGGGTGGTCATCTTGACCGGCCCGCCCGTGGGCTGCAGGCCCCACTTTGCACCGCGCACGAAATCCCGCGAGTCATCGGTCTCGTAGAACTCGAGGCAGTGCAGATGCTGTCCCCAGGGTCCCTGCCAGCTGTGCAGCGGCTCGTCGAACAGCCCGACCACCGTGCCGAACGGGTGCATCATCAGGCGGTGTCCGACCAGCCCCGAGGAGTTCGCCAGTCCCTGCGGGTGGCGGTCGTCTCGCGATAGCAGCAGCAGCCGGGGCGTTCCCACGCCGTTGGCGCAGAGAATCGTCAAACCCGCTCGGACCTCGTGCTCGCGGCCGTCGGCGTCGAGATAGATCGCCCCGCTCACCAGGCCGTCGGCGCGCAGCGTGAGCTGGCGCACCCGCGCTCGCGTGCGCAGCTCTACCCCCAGCTCCACGGAGGTCGGCCAGTGGGTGCGGTCGACGCTTGCCTTCGCACCATCGGCGCACGCCTGGAGGCACGTGGCGCGCTGCACGCACGCCTTCAATGAGCGATACGGCCGCGTGGCGATCGCGTTCGGGGCCGGCCACCAGTGCCAGCCCAGGCGATTGTGGGCGGCGGCCACGCGCTGGCCCATGCGACCCATCGGCACCGGCGGTAGCGGCGGTCCCTCGCCCGGCGGGAAGGCGGTGTCTCCGGCCAACCCGGAGACGCCGAAGTCCCGCTCGACTCGCACGTAGTAGGGCTCGAGCTCCTCGTAGGTCAGCGGCCAGTCATCGGCGACACCGTCCAGCGTGCGCACGCGGAAATCGGAGGGCAGGTTGCGCTGCCATTGAGCCGCGTAGACGATTGTCCCGCCGCCGACGCCGTTCCACATCAACGCCGTGATATCGGACTCGGCATCGTCGATCGGATAGTCGCCGGGAGCCCGGCGGACATTCGGATCCCATGCCCAGTCGCGCCCCGCGGTCAGGTCGAAGTCGGGTTCGGTGACCCGCGCCCGAGCATAGTCGGGCCAGTCGCCCTGCTCGAGCACGAGCACGCTGATCCCCGCTTCGGCGAGGTGCCGGGCCGCGACCGCACCGGCCGGTCCGGCGCCGACGATCAGGACATCCGGGTCACCGCGGCGCGCCTGCTCAGCCATGTTCGCTCGCTGACCGAGCGGCGAACTGCGGCTGCGCGGCGTCGGGGCGCAGTGCGCGCCAGGCGGCATCCGCCGCGCGCGGCCCGAAGACCAACCCCAACACCAGACCACCCACATAGCCCGGTCCCTGCAGGCCCCCGGCATCCGCGCCGGCGGCGAACAGGTTGCGCACCCAGCGGCCGTCGCGGTCGAGCACGTGCCCGTCGGCGTCGACGCTGAGCCCGCCGAACGGGAAGGTGACCGTGGGCGTCACGGCGAGTGCGTGGAACGGCGGCTCACTGAGTCGGGCAGGGGTGGCCGGCAGCGGTGCGTCGAGCGCCACAGCCTCGCCTTCCGCCGCGGACGCGTAGTCGGCCAGCGTGCGCCGCAGGCCGGCACCGTCGACGCCCAGAGCTCCGACCGCCCGGGTCAGCTCCTCCAGCGTGTCGGCCTGGACCAGTCGTGCCCCGGCCTCGCGTGCCACCGCGAAGCGATCGATCGGCTGGCCATGCGGATAGGGCGGCCCCACCGCGCGCTCGCGCCGGATCCGCTCGTCGCAGATCAGCAGCGCCCGGGCGCCGGGTTGGCGCAGCGTGGCCTGGTTGGTGACCTCGTCGCCCAACGACTCATCGCAGAAGCGCCGCCCCCGACTGTTCACGACAATCGAGAACGCCGAGTGGTACTGGGTCAGCGGAAGAAACTGGGACGCCTGCCATGACGAAACGCGGTCGGGGATCAGATGTCCGTAGAACGTTCCGAGGCACCGGCTCAGTGCGGCGCCCGCGGCACGGCCCATGCGCAGGCCGTCGCCCACGCTGCCCGAGGCGGAGCGTAATGGCAGGTCCTGCGCCCCAAAGCCGATCAGTTGCGCCACCAGTTCGTGGTCGCCCTGAAAGCCGCCGCTGGCGAGCAGCACCGCTCCCGCCTCGATCAGCTCGCGGCCATCGGGCCCATCGACCAAGACGTATCGCACCGCCCCCTGAGGGTCGAGCTCGAGCGAGCGTGCCGCCGTGCTGAGCAGTAGTTCGCCTCCGGCTCCCGCGAGCTCAGTCACCCACCGCTCCAGCAGGGCGCCAATGTCCACGTGGTATGCCAGCCCGAAGCCCATCTGTCCGCTCCAGCGCTCAGACACCGGCAGACCGAGCTCGCGGACACGCTGGACGGCCGGCTCGAATCCTTCGATCAGCGCGCGCCCAAGCTGCGGGTCACCCGCCGGGGCGACCCGTTCGAAGACGGTGAGGTCGGGAGCTGTCCACACGATTCCGGCCGACAACGCGGCCGAGCCGCCCACCTCGTCGCGCTTCTCGACGACGAGTACCTTCAGGCCGCGGGAAGCCGCACGGGCGGCGGCGGCCAGACCGGCCATGCCGGCACCGACCACCAGCAAGTCGGGCTGTGTCCTGTAGCCGGTGCTCATCGCGTGGCCTAGTACGGGTACTCGACCGCGCCACGCTGCAGCGAGATCCAGCGCTGCTCGGTCAACTCGGTGAGATTCGTGTCGCCGCCCGATCGACCCCCGAGCCCCGAGGCGCCGAGACCGCCGAACGGCACGTGCGCCTCGTCCAAGCACGTGGCGTCGTTGACGTGCACCATCCCCGAGCGCACGCCGCGCGCGAACCGCAGGCCACGGTCGGCGTCAGCGGTGAGCACCGCGTTGACCAGGCCGTAGTCGGTGTCGTTGGTCAGCTCCAGCGCCTGCGCCTCATCATCGACCGCGATCACTGGGGCAATCGGCGCGAAGATCTCCTCGCGCCAGAGTGGCATCTCGGGCGTCACATCGGTGACCACGGTGGGGCGGTAGAAGGGTCCGTCGTAGGTACCGCCCTCGATCACGACCGCCCCCATGGCGACCGATTCGCTCAGCAGGCGGTGAGCGCGGTCGCGCTGGCGGGTGTTGATCATCGGCCCGAGGCCGACCTCCTCGGTGACGGTGTTGCCGACGCGTATCGCGGCCGCGCGCTCGGCCAGGGCCTGCGTGTACCGATCGAACAGCGGTCGCGCGACGATGTGCCGCCCGGCGGTGATGCAGGTCTGGCCTTGATAGTGATAGGCCGACCACGCACCGATCATCGCGGCGACCTCAACGTCGGCGTCGTCGAGCACGATCAGGGCGTTGTTGCCGCCCAACTCGAGCGAGACCCGCTTCAACTGGCTGCCCGTCTCGCGCGCGATCACCCGGCCGACCGCGCTCGAGCCGGTGAAATGCACCATCGATACCTGTGGGTGGGCGACCAGCGCCTGCCCGACGTCCTCCTGGCCGGCCAGCACTTGGAGCACGCCGGCCGGCGCGCCCGCGTCGGCAAAGAGCTCGGCCAGCGCCATGCCGCCGATCAGCGGCGTCTCGGGCGAGGGTTTGAGTACCACAGCATTGCCGAGCGCGAGCGCCGGGGCGATGACGCGCATGCCCAGCACCAGCGGAAAGTTCCATGGCGTCAGTACCGCGACAACGCCGACCGGCACCCGCTCGGTGAAGCTCACGCGCGTCACGCTGCCCGACGGCAGGATCTCGCCGGTGGCTCGCGAGCTGAGCGCTGCGGCCTCGTGGAGCTCGTTGCCGGCCGCGTGCACTTCGTACTCGGCCTTGCCGCGGATCGAGCCCGTCTCGCGCATGATCAGATCGATCAGCGTGTCGGCGCGGTCTCGCAGTAGTGCCGCTGCGGTGCGCAGAAGCCCGGCTCGGATCTCGTAGCTCTCGGCCGCCCAGCGTGGCTGGGCGGCCGCCGCGGACCGAACCGCGGCGTCGACGTCGTCTGCGCCGGCAAGGCCGACGCTCGCGAACGTCTCGCCGGTCGCCTTGTCGCGCACCGGCAGGGTTTTCGCGTGGCCGGGCGGGCGAAACGCGCCGTCGAGGAACAGGTTGCCCGTCCACGTGTCGTGCAGGTCCGACAGCGCCATGACGTCCTCCTCCGCCACGCTCGTGGCTAACGTTCGCAACACACTAGAGCGGCCCGATCACGGGTGTCAAGACGAACCCTGGGAGTCGAGCTGCTGCCGCCCGTCCGGCGTCAGAGGATCTCACACGCCCGCAGTCCCAATCGTCTTTCTCGCCGCATCGCCAGCGCGCCGGCGTCTCGATCGCCAAGGCCTGGGCGCCCGGATGGTGTTTTCCTGCCGACGAGGACACCCGTCCCTGAGCGCGTGCGCGCCGTTCTCGCCCACCACCCGATGGCGCGGGCGACGACGGTGCTTCGGTGCGCGCAGCGTCCCTACACCCACGCGGTGAAGCGTTCGCAGACGAGCGCGAGCAGCTCGTCCGCGTCTCGCTCCCAAAGCATGCGACTGATCACCTCGACCTCGATCGGGCCTCGATAGCCCGCCGCCTCGACCCAGCCTCTGATCGCGGGCAAATCGATGATCCCATCGCCCATCATGCCGCGCCCCTGGAGCGGGTCGGTCGTCCTTCGCAGCCAGTCGGAGACGTGGAAACCGAGGATCCGCCCCGCGGCCGCGGCGATCCGCTCCTGCAGGCGATGGTCCCAGAACACGTGGTAGGCGTCGACGATCAGCCCCACGTGCGGGGCGTCGAAGCGCAGTGCGAGTTCGGTCGCCTCTTCGAGGCTGACGATGGCCGAGCGCTCGCCGATCGCCATCGGATGCAGCGGCTCGATCGCCAACCGCACCCCGGCATCGACCGCATAGGGGAGGAGCGCTTCGATGCCGCTCGCGATCATTGCCCGCGCGGCCGCCAGGTCGCGCCCGGGTGGGGGCCCGCAGACGAGCACCAAGCAGTCGCTCTGCAACTGCGCGGCCTCCTCCACGGCGCGGCGGTTGTCCTCGAGCGCCCGGCGGCGCTCGGTCTCGGTCTCGGCGCAGAAGAAGCCGCCGCGACACAGACTGGACACCCGCAGCCCCGCGTCGCCGATGAGCTTCGCGGCGCGGGCAACGCCGAGCTCGGCCACACGGTCGCGCCAGGGAGCGATCGAACTGACACCGTGGCGCTGACAGCCCTCGACGAGCTCCGCCAGCGTCCACTGGCTGATCGTTATCTGGTTGACGCTCAGCCGCTCCACCGTCAGCGGAGCTGAAGCCACCGCGGCGTTCACGTGACGCCGGCCACGGCCAGGACTGCGGCCATGCGCCGGGCGGCCAGCTCCGGATCGCGCAGAGCGCGAGCTCGGTCGGCGAGCACCAGCAGCTCGCTCAGATGCAGCGTGCTGCGCGCGCTCTCAAGACCCCCCAGCAGTTGGAAATGCGACTGGTGGCCGTTGAGATAGGCCAGGAAGACGATCCCCGTCTTGTAGTACTGGGTGGGTGCGGCGAAGATGTGGCGCGCGAGGGCGACGGTGGGCCCCAGGATCGCGTGGTAGCCAGCGAGCCGCCCCGCGTCGAGCTCGGCGACGGCCGCCGCCGCAGCGGGTGCGATCGCGTCGAAGATCCCCAGCAGCGCGTCGCTGTGACCCTGCTCGTCGCCGGCGATCAGCTCCGGGTAGTTGAAGTCGTCACCGGTGTACATGCGGACACCGGCCGGCAGCCGGCGCCGCAGCGCCACCTCGAGATCGGCGTCGAGCAGCGAGACCTTGATGCCATCGACCTGCGGCGCGTGCTCATGCACGATCGAGAGCAGCACCTCGGCGCCAGCATCGACGTCGGTGGCGCCCCAGTAGCCGCGCAGAGCGGGATCGAACGCCTCGCCCAGCCAGTGCAGGATCGCTGGCCGTCGGAGCTGATCGAGCAACTCGCCGTAGATCTGGCGGTAATCGTCGGGGCCGCCGGCGCAACGGACCAGGGCACGACTGGCCATCAGCACCACCTGCGCGTCGTGCTCCTCGATCAACTCGCACTGCTGCTCGTAGGCGGCGCGCACCGCCGACAGGCTCGCTGGCGAGCGATCGTCGAGTTGGTCGGTGCCCGCTCCGCAGGCGATCCGGCCTCGCGTGGCCGCCGCCTCAGAGCATGAGCGCCGAATCAGCTCCTGCGTCGCGGTCCAGTCCAGGCCCATGCCGCGCTGCGCGGTGTCCATCGCCTCGGCTACCCCCAGCCCGTGCTCCCACAGGTGCCGGCGGTAGGCCAGCGTCGCCTCCCAGTCCAGCTGCGCCGGACCGTGGGGGTCGACATCGGCCAGTGGGTCGCGGACCACGTGCGCCGCGGCGAAGCACGTACGCGAGGCCAGCGCTCGGTCCGGGGGAGCGAACGGGGACGGCGATCCCATCTCGTAGAGCTCCAGCTGCCCGCCGGCCCGCGGGAGTGTCACGCGCACCGAGGACACAGCGGTCGTGCTCACAGGCTCAGCTCCGCGATCTCCACCCAGCGGCGCTCCCGCCACGAGGTCATGCCCGCCTCGGCCAGCTGCAGGCCGCGTGCGCCGGCCAGGAAGTCCCACGGGAACGGCTCGCCCAGGACGACGTGGCGCAGGAACAGCTCCCATTGGACCTTGAAGCCGTTATCGTAGAATCGCTCCTCGGGGGCCTGCGCCCAGGCCTGGCGGTGATCGATCGGGTCGGGCAGGTCGGGGTTCCAAACCGAGCGGGGTGTTTGTCCGGCCGGCTGGATCACGCACTCGCGCAACCCGGCCACCGCGCTGCCATCGGTTCCGTCCAGCTGCATTTCGAGCAGCTCGTCGCGATGCACGCGGACGCACCAGGAGGAGTTGAACGAGACCGTCACGCCGCCGTCCAGCTCGAACAGCGCGTAGGCGGCATCCTCAGCGGAGGCGGCGTAGGACACACCGTCTTCGTCGGTGCGCTCGGGCAGGTGCGTAGCCGCGATCGCGCACACCGCGCGCGGCGCCCCAACGAGGTGCTCCAGTGTGTATTGCCAGTGACAGAACATGTCCGAGATGATGCCGCCGCCATCCTCCGCGCGGTAGTTCCACGACGGCCGCTGCGGCGCCGGGTCCGAGCCGGGGAAGACCCAGTAGCCGAACTCGCCGCGCAGCGCCAGGATGCGCCCAAAGAACCCACTGTCGATCAGCACGCGCAGCTTGCGCAGCCCGGGCAGGAAGATCTTGTCCTGCACCACGCCGCTGCTGACGCCCGCGTCGTTGGCGAGGCGCGCAAGCTCGAGCGAGGACGAGAGCGAGCCCGTCAGCGGCTTCTCGCAGTACACGTGGCGGCCGGCTGCGATCGCCCGGCGCACGCACGGTTCACGTGCCGAGGTGAGCTGCGCATCGAAGTAGATCTCACAGGCCGGGTCCGCAAGCGAGGCGTCGAGGTCGGTGCTCCAGCGTTCGAGACCGAGCTCGTCGGCCAGCGCCTGCAGGCGCTCAGCGTTGCGGCCCACCAGCACCGGCTCGGGCCAGATCGCGCGGCCGTCCGGTAACGGCAGGCCGCCCTGCTCGCGAATCGCGATGATCGAGCGGATGAGATGCTGGTTTCGCCCCATCCGCCCGGTCACGCCGTTCATCACGATCCCCACCGGGCGGACTTGGCGCCCGGTCGGCGGCGGCCCGGACTCTCGGCGCTGCTCCACGCTCATTGACCTCGTTCTCCTTGCGCCGACGACTTGGGGCGCGATTCTGCCACACCGGGTGCCGACATCGATCGGCAGCAGCAACATCCGCAACGCGGGCGTGATCGACGGCGGCCGCCCCGATCGGGGATGATGGCCGTCCCTCGCGCACCCTGCGACTTCTGCTCCGTGAGCACACCTCCACGCCCGCGCCGTCGGCGCGCCGAGCCACTCGCCCCAGCCCCCCGACCCGCCGCGCGATGCTGATCGGGATCGACCTCGGACAAAGCGCGTGCAAGGCAGTCGCCCTAGACCCGTTTCGCGGCGTCTGCGCCACGGCGACGAGTGGCTACCCGACGTCGCATCCGTTCCCGGGATGGGTCGAGCAGAACCCGCAGGACTGGCTCCGCGCCGCTGCGAGCGCGTGTCGCGAGGTGGTTGGCGCCGGTGGTGGCGAGGTGACCGGGGTCGCCGTCACCGGGGCCACCCACAGCGCGGTACTCGTGGACGGCGCCGGAGTCCCCGTACGGCCATGCATCACGCTGCGCGACACCCGCGCCGGCGCTCAGGCGGAGCGGATCAATCTGCAGCTCGGTCCCGAGCTGCTGCGCCGCGCGCGCAACCACGCGAGCGCCGGCTGGACGGCGCCGCAGCTCGCCTGGATCCGCGAGCACGAGCCCGAGGTCTGGGAGCGCGCCCAGGGGGTCTTGTTCGCCAAGGACTACGTGCGCTTCTGGCTCACAGGTGAGCGTGCGACCGACCACATCGACGCCGAGGGCAGCCTGCTCCTGAACGCAGCCACGCGCGGCTGGGATCCGCTGCTCTGCGATGCGGTTCCGCTCGATCGCAGCTGGCTGCCAACGGTGCGCGCTCCGACTGACCTTGCCGGCCGGGTGAGTCCGCAGGCGGCGCGCGGCACCGGTCTGCGGACGGGCACGCCGGTGGCGACCGGCTGCTCGGACACCGCGGCGGAGGCCCTGGCCTGCGGCGCGGTCGCGGTGGGCCAGGGGATCGTGAAGCTCGCCACGGCGGGCAACGTCAACGTCGTCGGCGCAACGGCCATGCCTTCGGTGAGCTACTTCTGCTATTCGCACCCCGTCGACGGCCTGGTGTACCACTCGTACGGCACCAACGCCGCCGCCGCGTCGCGAGCCTGGCTGCACGCGCTGATCGGCGCCGACGCACCCACGGACTACGAGCGGTTGGATCGGGAAGCAGCGGCGATCGCGCCCGGAGCGGACGGCGTGCTCTTTCAGCCCTACCTGCATGGCGAGCGCGCCCCGGTGTTCGACAGCTCGCTGCGCGCGAGCTTCCTCGGGCTGAGCGGCCGTCACGGCCGTGCGCACATGCTGCGCGCGGTGCTCGAGGGAGTTGCCCTGTCGCTGGCCGACTGCGCCGGCGCGGCGAGCGAAGCGGGGCTTCAGATCGACGATCTGCGGATCATCGGCGGCGGCGCCCGCTCGCCGCTGTGGTGCCAGATCCTGGCTGACGTACTCGGACGGCGGCTGCTCGTTCCTATCCTGGCCGATGCCTCAGCGGGGGCGGCGTTGTTGGCCGGCGTGGGCACGGGCTGCTTCGCCGATCCGCTGCAGGCCGCGCATGAGCGGGCCGGCGTGAGCGGCGAGATCATCCCGGACGCGGGCCGTGCGGCGGGCTACGCCTCGCTGCTTGAGATCTATCGCGAGGCCCGCAGCGTCGTCGCCCCTCTGGCGCGGCGGCTGACCGAAGTGGACTTCGAGCAGCGATTCCCACCGAACAGCGGCCTGCGGTAGAGTGCGCGCGGCAGCCCCGGCACGCGCGGAGAAGGGGGGTTCTCGGGTGACGGACAAGACAGTCGTCCTCGTCGGCACGCTCGACACGAAGGGCGATGAGTACCGGTATCTGCGCGAGCGCTTGGAGCTCGCCGGCGTGCGCACGCTGCTGGTCGATGTCGGTACGCTCGAGTCGCCGCTGGTCGAGCCCGACATCGACCGTTACGAGGTGGCGGCGGTCACCGGCGTTGACCTCGACGAGCTGGCGACGCTGCGCGACCGTGGGCGGGCGGTCACGGCCATGGCGCAGGCGGCGGCGGCGCTGGTCGTGCGTCTGCACGAGCAGGGACGCTGCGACGGCGTGCTCGCCGCCGGCGGCTCGGGTAACACGGCGATCGCCACCAGCGCGATGCGGGCACTGCCGGTCGGCGTGCCCAAGCTGATGGTCTCGACCGTAGCCGCGGGCGACACACGCGCCTATATTGGCTCAAGCGACATCACGCTGATGGCTTCGGTGGTCGACATCGTCCGGGGTGAACTCGATCTCGGCTCGCATCCTGGCCAACGCCGCGGCCGCGATGGCGGGCATGGTCAACGCCCCGGATGTCGCCCTGGGCGAGCAGCGCCCGCTGATCGGCGCCACCATGTTCGGCGTCACGACGCCGTGCGTCACGGCGGCGCGCGAGGAGCTGGAGCGGCGCGGCTACGAGGTCCTCGTCTTCCACGCCACCGGCACCGGCGGGAGCGCGATGGAGGCGCTGGCCGACGGCGGCTTCCTCGTCGGAGTCCTCGATATCACCACCACGGAGCTGTGCGACGAGCTGGTCGGCGGCGTCTTTCCCGCTGGTCCCGAGCGCCTGGAGGTGGCCGGACGCAAGGGCTTGCCTCAGGTCGTGTCGTTGGGCGCCCTCGACATGGTCAACTTCGGCGCGCGCGACACCGTCCCGCCCGAGTTCGCGCAGCGCAATCTCTACGTGCACAACCCGTCCGTCACGCTGATGCGCACCACGCCGGAGGAATGCGCCGAGCTCGGACGCCTGATCGCGGCAAAGCTGTCGGCGCGCCATGGGACCGATGGCCCTGTTCATCCCGTTGCGCGGAGTGTCGGCGATCGCCGTCGAGGGCGGCCCGTTCTACGACCCCGAAGCCGATCAGGCGCTGTTCTCGGCACTGCGCGACAACCTGGGCAAGGCGGTCGAGCTGCACGAGCTGCGAGAACACATCAACGATCCCGAGTTCGCCATTGCCATGGCGGCCAAGCTCGACGAGTTCCTGGAGGGAGCCGGATGACCGGGGCTGAGGCACGAAAGCGCCTGCGCGCCACGCTCGACGGCGGCGGCGTGGTCATCGGCGCGGGCGCCGGCACCGGCCTCTCGGCGAAGTGCGCCGAGGCCGGCGGCGCCGATCTGATCATCATCTATAACTCAGGGCGCTACCGGATGGCCGGCCGAGGATCGATGGCCGGGCTGATGCCCTACGGAGACGCCAACGCGATCGTGCTCGAGATGGCCGCTGAGGTGCTTCCCGTGGTGCGCAACACGCCGGTGCTCGCCGGGGTCTGCGGAACCGACCCGTTCCGGCTGATGGACAACTTCCTCGGCGAGATCGAGCACGACCGGCTTCGCCGGCGTGCAGAACTTCCCCACCGTCGGGCTGATCGACGGCGTCTTCCGCGCCAACCTCGAGGAGACCGGCATGGGCTACGACCTCGAGGTCGACATGATCAGGCGGGCCGCTGAGCGTGGTCTGCTGACCGCGCCCTACGTCTTCGACGCCGCCTCCGCGCAGGCCATGGCGCGGGCCGGCGCGGACGTGCTCGTGCCCCACATGGGGCTGACCACCAAGGGTACGATCGGCGCTCGCACCGCCCGGACGCTCGAGCAGTGCGTTGCGCTGATCCAGGAGATGCGCGACGCCGCGGTGGCGATCAATCCCGATGTGATCGTGCTGTGCCACGGCGGCCCGATCGCCGAGCCCGAGGACGCGGCGTTACGTGCTCGAGCGCACCGCCGGCGTGGTCGGCTTCTTCGGCGCCTCGAGCATGGAGCGTCTGCCCACCGAGGTCGCGATGACGGAGAACATGCGGCGCTTCAAGGCGCTGGACGCCAGCTGACCACCCTGACCTCCAGGAGGAGAGCCATGCCCTCGAAGCTCGTCGACCCCCACGCGATCTCAACCCTCAGCTTCGACTGGGGAGTGATCAAGCCGCTGGTGGCGCGCGCGAACACCGACGACCCGGCGATGAGCCTGATGCATGTGGTTCTGCTCCCGGGCCGTGGCCATGAACGCCACAACCACCCCGAGTCCGACGAGATCCTTTACATCGTCGCCGGCGAGGGCGAGCAGATGGTCGACGACGGCGAGCCGTTCCCAGTGCGACCCGAGCAGGCCGTGTTCATTCCCAAGGGCGCCTATCACTCGACCCTGAACACAGGTTGGCAGCCCCTGAGCCTGCTCGCGATCTATTCGCCGGCCGGCGCCGAGGACGCGCTCGCGGGACTGCCGGACTTCCGGGAGCTGGCCGCCGGGGAGGTCCCCGAGCTCGCTCGCGTGTGACTGTCGGGCCGCGGCGCCGTCGCGCGCGCCGCTCATTCCTCCGCGATCCGCGCGACCGACCGCTGGATGCTCGTGCGCCGCGCCAGACGCTCTGGCGTGAGCGACAGCGCGACCGCGAGCATCGCTGCCGTGTCGGCTGCGAGCAGCCACAGCGCGAGCGTGAACGAGCCGGCGGCGTCGCGCAGCGCGCCGAGCAGGAACGGCGCCAGCGCGGCCGCCGTGTAGCCGCCGAAGAGCATCATCGCCGCCATCGCTCCCACCTCTTCGTGTCGATCCGCAGCGTCGAGCGGCAGGGTGAGCATCGCGGGGAAGAGCACGCCGATCGCCGCCCCGAACAACGTCCCCCACAGCCAGCCGCCCGCAGGTGCGAGCACCAGTCCGAGCACTCCGAGCAGCATCGCGCTCGCGCCGGCGCTCAGCCAGAAGCGCCGGGAGCCGTAGCGATCGCCGCGCCAGGCCAGCGCGATCGAGAAGGGAACCGTGACGGCGTTCATCACGGTGAGCACGTTGGCCGCGGCGGAGTGGCTCCAGCCGTGCTCGGCGAGCGCCGAGGGAAGCCAGGCGTTGAGCCCGTAATACATGACCGACACGAGCGAGAACAAGAGGATCAGCCACCAGCCGTTCGGGTTGCGCCAGGGAAGCCGCAGCAGCGGCTCGGCGGGTGGGGCGTGGGGCGGGTGTCCGCGGGTGAGCATGAGCCAGCCCGCGAGCAGCGCGGCGGTGAGCACCGAGTAGGCGGTCAGCGCGCCGCGCCAGCCTCCGAGAGCGTGGGCGGCGGGCAGGGCCAGCGCGGCCGCCAGCGCGCCGCCGCCGTTGATGCCGGCGGTGTAGACGCCGGTTGCCAGCACCGGGCGCGCCGACCATGACCGGCGGACCGCCAGTGGCATCACGCTCTGCGCGACCGCGATGCCTACGCCCACCGGAATCGTGAGTCCGACCACCGCGGCCGCGGGGGGGATCAGCGCCCGGGCAACGCCGAACACCGAGATCGTGGCGAGCGCCATCGCGATCGTCCAGCGCAGCCCGGCGCGGCGGACGATCCGGTAGGCGGATGGGGCCAGCAGCCCCATGCACAACACGATCAGCGTGGACAGCAGCCCGGCCGTCGAGTGCGACACGCGGAGGTCCTGCCGGATGCTGGACAGCAGCGGGCCGATGCCGACCAGCTGGGGGCGCAGCGCCAGCGCGGCAAGGAACAGCGCCCCGAGCAGCAGGCGCGCGTCGCGATCGACGGTGGAACGCTCCATCGGAGCGGCGCGTTTCAACGGCGCGGTACCGCGACAGCGAGGCCCCCGCCGGGGGCTCGGGCACCACGCCGGTGCTCGACGTCGGGGCCGGCCACGTTCCGGCCGATCGCCAGCGGCGAGCGTGGCTCCTGGGACTCCCGGCGGCGGCTGATTTCCTCGCCGGTCAGCGATCTGACCTCGGCCGCCGCATCGAGCCGGTCGAGTCTGACGCTGCGCGTCGCGCGCGAGTTCGCCTAGCGTGCGTGCTCACGGCGTCGGACCCGAGCTCGTGACGCCGTCCTCATGCCAGGGTGTTCGATCCGCGCCGTCCGGCTCGCGGCCTGCGCCTGCAGCTCTCGCCACGGTCACCCGGACCCCGGCCTCCGCGTAGCCGGCCAGCAGGCTGCGATCCACGGTCTCGTCGACGATCAAGCGGTCGATCTCGTCCACCGCGGCGATCGTGAGCAGCGAGCTGATTCCGAACTTCGACGCGTCGACGAGCGCGACGGTCTCCCGGGCGACCGCGCGCGCGGCGTGCAGTACGTCGGTGATGTTGCGCTGGCCGGTCGTCAGACCGTTCTCGGGCGTCAGCCCCAACCCGGAGATGAACGCGGTCTCGAGATTCAGCCCCGCGATGAACTCGACCGTCCAGCGGCCACCGATCAGGCGGAGGTTCTGGTCGATCTCGCCAGGGGTGACGATCACGTGGATCGAGGGAGCGTGAAGCTCGAAGGCGATCGCTGGCGAGTTGGTCACGAGCGTGACCCCGGGGGGAGCGATCCGCTCGAGCTCGCGAGCGAGTGCGAAGCAGGTCGTGGACGCGTCGAGAAAGATCGTCGAGCCCTCGTTGACGAGCAGCGCCGCGGACGTCGCGATCATGCGCTTCGCCTCGGTCGCCTGGCCCAGCCGGCGCTCAAAGCCGCCCTGTTGCAAGTCGTCGGCGACAGCAAGCGGCCGCACGCCGCCGCGCACTCGTTCCACGACCCCCTCGCCGACCAGAATCTCGAGGTCACGGTGGATCGTGACCGTCGACACTCCGAAGATGCGCGCGAGCTCGGCAACGCCGCCGCCGCCTTCGGTCTCGATCCGCCGCAGCATCTCGCGCCGGCGAAGCGCTGCGACCAGCGGACCGCGGCGTCCCCGGGCGATCGGGATTGGCGGCTCAGTGGGCACGCTCGCCTCCCATCAGCGCGATGAAGCGTTCGGCGACGGCGGTCGCGAAGCGGCTGTCGTTGACGTCGGTGTCAAAGCGTTCCACTGTGATGTCTGACCGCAGCTCACCGTCGAGCGCGTCGATCAGGATGTCGTCGCCGACGGGATCGTACAGTGCGCCTCCCTTGACCCCGGCGAGCGAGAAGCCGCCGCGAGGGGCGAGCACGAGCAGCGGCCCGGTCGCCTCGTTGAGGCGCTCAGCCAGCAGCCGGCCGAGCTGGTGCATCTCGGCGTGCGTCAGGCGCACCAGCGTTGCCGTCGGGTTGTGGTAGTAGAACGGCCGGTCGCGATAGGCCTCAGGCACGGGCGCGTCCTGGTTGAAGAAGTCGGCGCAGCCCGGCACGACGACCTGAGGCAGTCCCAGGCGACCGGCGACGCGTAACCGGTCCGGACCGGTGGCGTGGATCCCGTCCATCACGCTGTTGGCCAGCTCAGAGAGCGTGTAGTCGACGATCCCGGCCAGCGCTCCCTGCTCCGCGAGGCGCTCCATCGCCGGGCCGCCGACGCCGTTGGCGTGGAAGACGACCGGCTCGAAGCCGGCGCGCGCCAGCTCGGCCGACAAACAACTGACCCCGGGGGTGGTTTGGCCCAGCATAGTCACGCCGACGGTACCCGCCCGCAGGGTTCCGACAGGCTTGCCCGCGGTGCGGACCATTCCGACGATCGCGCCCACGGCGTTGTCGTAGACCGAGCGGGCGATCGGGTTGAGGCCGAGGATGTCGACGACCGAGTGCATGACCACGACGTCGCTCTCGCCCACGAAGGGGGCGAACGGCCGGCGCCCGGACGCGCTCGGGGAGAGGATCACCTTCGGCACCCCCAGCGGCAGGGCGTGCATGGCGGCCGCGCCGATCTGCGCGCCCTCGGCCCCGCCCAGGCACAGCACGCCCGACAGGGTGCCCTGCGCCCACAGCCGGGTGCACACGCCGCGCACCCCGGCCTGCATGATCTCGACGGCCGCCCCGCGGCTGCCGGCGTCGCGCGCCTGCGCCAGCGTGTGCCCGCCCGCCAGGGCCACCTCCTCGCGGGAGATGTCCGCCGCGATCCCCACCGGTCCCCCGAGGATTCCTGAGTCGATCACCACCGGCTCTGTGCCGAGGCCGCGCAGACGGTCGCGCACGTAGGCGATCTCCGGTCCCTTCGTGTCGAGCGTGCCGATGAGCGCGATCCGCGGCCGCTCCTCTTCGCCCGCGGGACCGCTCACCTCAGACCCTTTCTCGGAACGCTCGGTTGGTCACCGTCACCGGCACCGTCTGAAACTCCGCCAGCGCTGCCGCCAGATGGTCCGCGAACAGCTCGTACACGCGCTCGCCCTTCTCGGCCGTCCCCCGAAACGGGTTGCCGATGATCCCGGACTCCGTGAAGTCGCTGTGTTCGGTGGCGAACGCGAAGTACTGATATCCCTCGAACTCGACGTCGGGTGCGCCGTCGAGCTTGATGAATCCCTCGGGAAACCAGTCGGGACGCTTGACCTTTTGGTTGACGGCGCGGTCCATGCGCACCAGGTCCGGGTTGTGTGCCATGACCTCGGAGGTCTCGAGCTCAGAGGAGTGCCACCCAGGGGTCTCCTCGGGAGGGTTCTCCATAATGCCTTCGGTCAGCCCGCCGTAGCGTTCGCCGTAGAGCTTGGACAGCACCACGAACGCGCCCGTGTCGTAGCGGATGCGCCGCAGCAGCGGGTCGATGATCTTCGTGTTGGAGCCGTGGTTGTTGACGAACACCAAGCGGTTGAACCCGTGGTGGATGAGCGAGCGGGCGATGTCGTAGTAGAGGTCGAGCAGCACCTGGGGGCGGATCGTGATCGTGCCGGTGCCCTGCCCGGGCTCGTACATGTGCTGGGGGGAGTAGCCCATCCAGACGCACGGTGTGTACAGCACCTGTGCACGCTCCCCGGCGCGCTGCGCCACCTCCTCGGCCTGAATCGTGTCGGTGCTCAGTGGCAGGTGTGGCCCATGCTGCTCCAGGCTCGCGATCGGGATCATCACGATGTCTTTTTCGAGCAGGTAGGTGCGGATGTCCGGGGGCGCAAGGTCCGCGATGTTGTAGGACGGCAGTTGGGTCATCGATCACCTTTCGCTCGGCGGCGCGCTCGCGGCGCGCTCGTCGTTGGGGCGTTGGCTCGGGCTGTCCGACGGGGCAGGCCGCCCGCTCGTCGTGCCGGGCATCACCGAACCAGCGGCAAGAGCGCGTCGGCCGTGGACTGCACCAGCCATGTGTAGAAGGTGTCGCCAACGACGTCCGAGCCGTGGTCCTCGATGAACTGCGCGAGGCCCGCCGAGATCTCGACGTCCTCGGTTTCGAGCGCGTCGGGATAGGGGTTGATCGGGGTGCGGTCGATCGACGGGACGAACTCGGAGGTCAGTGCCCCGTCGTAGCCCACCGAGCGCACCTGATCGACGATCAGCGGCCAATCGAGGTGACCCATCCCGGGAGCCATCCGGTTGGAGTCGGCGACGTGGAAGTCGGCGAGGCGCTTCCCGGTGCTGCGGATCGCCGCCAGCAGGTCGGCCTCCTCGATGTTCATGTGGAAGCAGTCCAGACACACGCCACAGTCCTCACCGACGGCCTCGGCCAGCGCCACCGCTTGCGCGCCGCGGTTGATGAAGTAGGTCTCGAATCGGTTCAGCGGCTCGAGCGCCAGGCGCACGCGCTTGGGCCCGGCGTGCTCGTAGATCTCGCGCAGACCCACGACCGCCCAGTCCCACTCCTGCTCGGCCGCCGCGGTCGGTTTGGTCTTGCCCACCAGGCCGGGCACGATCGTGATCTCCTCGCCGCCCAGGTCGGCCACCAGATCGATGCAGTCCCTGACGTACTGGACGCTGGCCGCGCGCTTGGCGCCATCTGGATGCAGCAGGTCGCGGTCCTCAAGCATCAGCGTGACCGAACCCCAGCAGCGGATCCCGTGCTTCTCGAGCGTCGCGCGCACCGACGCGCGGTCGGCGTACGCCTCGGGCTCGCCCATGATTTCGATGCTCTCGTAGCCGCATTGTGCGAGTCGCTCGCAGGTTCGCTCCAGCGGCTCCACACGCATCCAGTTGTGCATCGACAGGTGCATGTCAGCAGTCCCTCCTTGTCAGGGTGCGAAGCCCAGCTTGCCGGGATTCATGATGTTGTTGGGGTCCAGCGCCCGTTTGATGCGCTCGAGCTGGTCGAACGCCGCGCCCCATTGCGGGCGCATGAACGGCGCGAGCTTGAGGCCGACGCCGTGGTGGTCGTTGAACACGCCGCCGGCGGCGATCACGGCGTCCACGCCGGCCTTCCAGACCCCGTCGTGCAGGGCCTCGGCATCGGGGCGCTCGGCCGCGCCGGGGATCACGAAACGGGCGTAGATCATGGTCCCCCAGTGGTACCAGTGGCTGAAGTGGGCACGCAGCTCCAACCCGATCGGCGCGTAGGTCCGGGCCACGGATTCCTGCAGCGCCTCGTAGACGGCGCCGATCCGCGAATAGCTCGCCACGACGTCGATGGTCCCCCAGATGGCGGGCAGCGCGGGATGGTGCGGGGGGCTGTAAAAGTCGTAGCGGTGGTCCCACCAGCTCTCGCTGAGGCCCGGGTCGAGCAGCTGGGCGCCGTGCGCCTGCGCCAGGCGCAGCGTCGCCGAGGCCTCGACCTCGACGGCCCCCTCCTCGCCTTCAAAGATCAGCAGTGCGCACACCCCCTCGACACCGGTGCTGACGACCGGATCGAGTGTGGCTCGGGTCGCCACCGGGTCGTACATGCGCACCACCGAGGGTCGGTGTCCCCGCTGCAGGGCGTCGCGGATCCCGGCGACCCCGGAATCGACGCTAGGGAACAGCACGGCCTCGAAGCGGCGCCGCTCCGGCAGCCGCGCAAGCTGCACCGTGAGACGCGTTATGACGCCGAGGGTTCCCTCCGACCCGACGTAGAGCTGGGTCAGCTCCGGCCCGACGGCGTGGCGCGGAGCCGAGACGGTGGTGATCTGCTCGCCGGTGGGGGTCACCACGGAGAGCGACATCAACAGGTCCTCGATCTTGCCGTAGCGCGTCGAGAGCACGCCCGAGCCGCGCGCCGCGACGTAGCCGCCGACCGTCGCCCACTCCGCCGAAGCCGGATAGTGCGGAAACATCAGACCGCGCTCGTTCAGCAGCTGCTCGAACTCGCGGCCGTTGAGGCCGGCCTCGACGGTGGCGGTGAGCGAGACGTCGTCGATCTCGAGGATGCGGTTCAAGCTCCGCAGGTCGAGCACGATGCCGCCCGCGATCGGGACCGACGCACCCTGCGTACCCGACCCGCCGCCCCACGCCACGAGCGGGGTGCGGGTCTCGTTTGCGAGGCGCACGGTCTCTGCCACCTCGCGCTCGTCGGCGGGCACGACGACGATGTCGGGGCGTCCCAGCGGCGTCCCGCGGGCCTGAAAGTAGAGCGACTTCCAGAACGTGTCCGCCGTGTAGCGATCGAGATCCTCGGCGTCGGTGAGGACCTGGCCCGCGGTGATCGTGGCACGCAGGCCGGGCTCGAGATTTCCCGCGTTGATAGATGGAGTCAGCGACACGAAAAGTCCATTCCATCCGGGTTGGGCATCGGCTGTCTGAGCCTTTGCGGCCGCCCGTGTCGGAGGGGCCGCTCTCGCTGATCCTGCTGGAACTCGGTAATGAGCGATGTGCAGGGCGACCCTACACCAACTTTCAATGTCTTGCAAACACGGCGATCACACTGACCCGTCATGTAAGAAGCATGAAAGATAATTGTGGCTTCGGTGTTGACGCGACGCACGCCAACCGGATACGGTTCGATCCAGAGAGCAGCTCACCTGAGGAGAGGGCTTGCGCGACATCACCCACCGTATTGACCGGCGCTCGCTGCTCCGTCGTGCTCCTTACGCGCTGCTCGGCGGGGCGACGGTTGTCTGGCTGGCGATTAAGGCCAGCGAGGGCGCCTCCACGTTCTTCCAGGTCACGCTCAACGGGCTGACCTTCGCGGCGCTGCTGTTTGTCGTGGCGGCCGGCTTCACGCTGATCTTCGGGCTCATGCGCGTCGTCAACATGGCCCACGGATCGCTCTATCTGTTCGCCGGATACCTGGCGTTCAGGGCCCAGGAGAGCTGGTTCGGGGTCAACAGCAACCTGCTCGGCAACTCGAGCGCGATCACGGTCGCCTCGTGGGTCGTCTCGGGGGCCTTTGCTGTGGTTGTCGTCGGCCTCGTCGGCGTGGCGATGCAGCAGCTCTTTCTGCGCTGGAACCAGGGCCAGGATCTGCGCCAGGCACTGATCACGATCGCGATCTCGGTGATTGCGGCGGATCAGCTCGAGGCCCATTACGGCGGCGTCTCGCAGTCGATCCAGGCCCCGAGCGCCTGGCCCAACAGCGTCTCGCTGTTCGGCACCAACTACGGATTCTTCCGCCTGGTCATCGTCGGCGGCTGCGCCGTCGCCGTGGGCGCGGTGCTGTTCGTGATCATCAAGCGCACGCGTTTCGGGATGGTGGTGCGCGCGGGGGTCGACGATCGCGCGATGGTCTCGGCGATCGGTATCAACATCCAGCTCGTGTTCGCGGGCGCGTTCTTCATCGGTGCGATGCTCGCAGGCTTCGCGGGGGTGCTCGGCGGCACGATGCTCGATGTCCAGCCCGGCAACGACTCGCAGTTCCTGCTCTACGCGCTGATCGTGGTGATCATCGGCGGGATGGGCAGCCTGGGCGGCGCGGCGATCGGTGCGCTCGCGCTCGGCCTGGTCAACTCGTACGCCGACGTGTACCTGAGCTTCGGGTCGACCAACCTGACCAACTACTCGATCCTGCTCACGTTCATCCTGGTCGTTGCGGTGCTGGCGGTACGACCCCTGGGCCTGTTCGGGCGGCCGGCGTGAGCGCCGTCGCGCAGCCCGTCGCCCGGTCGCAGTCGAGCCCGCCGTGGCGCCTGCTCAGCTGGGGCAGTCTGCTCGCGCTGGCGATCGTCTGCGTCCTGGCGCCCGAGATCTTCAGCGCCTTCTGGCTCAGCCAGATCCTGACCCAGGCGCTGTGGCTGGGGATCGCCGCGCTCAGCCTTATCTTCCTCTCCAGCTACGGTGGGATGGTGTCGCTGGCCCAGGTCGGGCTCTACGGCGTGGCGGGCTTCGCAATGGCCAACCTCGGTCACGCCGTCGGGGGGCTCGCGCTCGGCTGGTCGCCCTGGCTGGCGGTGATCGGCGGGATCGCGGTGGCGGTGCTCGTGGGCCTCGTGTTCGGCGCGATCTCGGCGCGCAGCTACGGCATCTATTTCCTCATGATCACGCTCGCGCTGACGCTGATCGTGTACTACTTCTTCGGCCAGGTCACCCAGTTGGGGGGGACGGCGGAGTTCGCAACGTCGTCACGCCGGGCCTGATCGGCAACCCGGTGACCCATCCGGACGGCCTGTACTACGTTGCGCTCGCCGCAGCGGCGGTCTGCCTGTTCGCTGTCCGCTACCTCGCGCGCACGCCGTTCGGACTGAGCATCCAGGGCATCCGCGACAACCCGGATCGCATGCGTGCGCTCGGCTACAACGTCGCTCTGCACCGCACACTCGCGTTCACGGTCGGAGCGTTGATCGCTGCGGTCGCCGGGATCCTGTCGGTCTGGTGGTCGACCCAGATTTCCCCCGGTGACATCAGCATCACCCAGGCGATCAACGTGCTCATCATCGCCGTGATCGGGGGCCTCTACCGGATGGAGGGCGCCTTCGTGGGTGCGCTCGTCTACTCGATCCTCAACAACTACTCGCGCAGCTGGACACCCAGCGTCGGAGTGTGGCTCGGACCGGGACGCTTCTCAACCGTGCTCGGCGTGATCTTCCTGGCCATTGTCCTGGCCTCCCCGGGAGGCCTCGTGGGGATCTGGGTGTCGCTGCGAAGCAGGCTCGTAGGCCGCCGGTCGCTCGCGGCCGCGGCCACCGGCGCTGCGGCGTCGGCCGCCGCTGGGCCGATCTCCACGACGCCGGAAGCGCCGAGCACCCCAAACGAGCAAGGGGGGATCGCATAACGAACCAGGGCATGCGTTGGACACACACGCCAGTACCGCGGGTGATGAGTCGGCAGCTTCTCGGGCCTCTCCGTCGCCCACCAACCAAGTCGTTTCTTGCTAGGAGGAGTGAAAGTTGACGAATCGGAGACCAAAGCCAATGAGGACCAGGCGGAACGCTCTGGGCGGGCTGTTCGGCCTGTTGGTCCTCGCGCTCGCGGTTGTGGCCGCGACCACGAGTTCAGCATCCACGGGGACCACCGCGGCTGCCGGCGGCGCGATCAGGGTCGGGATCGAGTCGGACTGCACAGGCCCGTTCGGGGCCTTCTACCAGGACGACCTCGGCGGCGCTCAGGCCGTCTTCGCGCAGTACGGCGGCAAGCCCAAGGGCTCGCAGGCCAGCGCCGGGATGACCGGTATCAATATCGGTGGTCACCCGATCACGATCGTCGGCTACGGGTGTGCTGACCAGACCGCGGCGAAGGGCCTCTCGGAGGCGCGGCGACTGGTCGAGCAGGATCACGCCAACGTTCTGATCGGGCCGCTTTCCGGGGACGAGGGCATCGCCGTTGCCGAGTACTCCAAGACCCAGCCGGGTGTGACGTTCATCAACGGCATTTCCGGCGCGCAGCAGGCCACGCTGGACGTCCGTTCCCCGAACTTCTTCCGCTACAACCCCGACGGGGCGATGTGGAACGCGGGGCTCGGCGACTACGCGTACAACACGCTGCACTGGCGTACCGCCGCCACGATCGGCGACGACTACGACTTCCCGTACACCTCGGTGGCGGGCTTCGTGGCCGAGTTCTGCGCAATCGGCGGCAACATCACCAAGCGCATCTGGCCCCCGATCGGGACCACGGACTACTCGTCCTACATCGCCCAGATCCCGAAGAACGTTGACGGGCTGTTCGTCTCCGTCGGCGGCTCGGGCCTGGTCACCTTCCTCAAGCAGTACCAGCAGGTCAACGGCCCGCTGAACACCAAGAAGATCATGGGCAACACGTTCTGGCCCGACCCGACGCTGCTGAAGGCGATCGGAACCCCGATGGTCGGTGCGGTTGCCGCCAACGGGACCGCAGGCGACGACAACTCGGCCGCGACCAAGGCCTACGAAAAGGTGTTGTCGGTCTACCCGGGCCTCGCGGCGAACGCGGCGAGCGTGTTCACGCTCGGCTATTGGTCGGCCGCGCAGGCGCTGGCGCAGGCGTTGAAGGCCACGCCGAGCCTGGGCAGCAAGCCGTTTGGTGTCGGCTCGAAGCTCGACGCCGCGCTGTCCAAGGTCGTCCTCAACGGCCCGTACGGCAAGATCAGCCTGGACAAGAACCGCGAGGCGATCTTCGACAACTGGGTCGTGCAGATCACGGCCCCGGCCAAGGGCAGCAGCGTTCCGGGCATCAGGACCATCGAGGAGGTGCCGAACGTCGACCAGACCTTCGGCGGCTTCTTCAGCCCGAGCACACCGCCGCCCTCACGGACGCAGCCGGCGTGCGTCAAGAAGACGCCGCCCCCGTGGGTCGGCCACGAAATCAAGGTGCACTTCCCGTAGGGATGATGATCGGGAGCGCAACCACGACCGCGGTGAATCTGTGGTGCTAGCCACGGACAGCACCGGACTCGCCGAGCCGATCCTCCGCTTGCGGGGGGTCGGCCGGCAGTTCGGCGGCCTGCAGGCCGTCGCCGGGGTCGATCTCGAGATACGGCCCGGCGAACGCCGGGCCGTGCTCGGACCCAACGGCGCTGGCAAGACGACGCTCTTCAACTTGATCTCCGGCGACTTCGCTCCGAGCGAAGGGACCATCGAGCTGTTCGGCCGCGACGTGACCAGCGAGGCGGCCCACCTGCGCGGACGGCACGGGCTGCGCCGGACCTACCAAACGTCAAAGCTGTTCGTCGGTCTGACGGTGGAGGACAATCTGTACCTCTCGCTGCTGGGTGAGCGCAGCGGCCACCTGCGCGTCGCGCGCTCAGCGCGCGACCGTGAGCTGCGCGAACGTGCGCGCGCGGTGGCACACGACGTGGGCCTCGCGTCGCGTTTGCACGCGACCGCGGGCGAGCTCTCCCACGGCGAGCAGCGCCAGCTCGAGGTCGGTATCGCGCAGGCCACCCATCCCAGGCTGATGATGCTCGACGAGCCGGCAGCAGGGCTCTCGAGTACCGAGCGCCAAACGCTCATCTCGCTCCTGCTCGCCCTCGAGACGAGCGTGACCGTGATGCTGATCGAGCACGATATGGATGTCGCGCTGCGCGTCGCCGAGCTGGGTGACGGTCATGAATGAGGGCCGCATCGTGGCCGAAGGAACGCCGGACGAGATTCGGGCCAACCAGCTGGTCCACGACATCTATCTCGGGAGCCGTAGCCACGATGGCTGACGCCGTCCTCGAGATTCAGGGCCTCAACGCCCATTACGGCACCGCGCACGTGCTGCAGGACGTCTCATTCGTCGTGGACGGCCGCCCAGTCGCCGTGATCGGGCGCAACGGGATGGGCAAGTCGACGATGTGCGCGGCGATCATGGGAATGCTCTCCGCGGTCCACGGCTCGGTGCGTTTTCGGGGGCAGGAGCTGCTGGGGAGGCCCTCGTACAAGATCGCCAAGGCCGGCATCGGCTTCGTGCCGCAGGGTCGGCGGTTGTTCGGGTCGCTGACGGTGGATGAGCATTTGCGGATCGTTCCGCGGGGCCGCGGGGGCGAGTGGAGCGCCGAGCGGGTCTACGAGAGCTTCCCCCGGCTGAGCGATCTGCGGCGTCAAGGCGCCGGCCTGCTCTCAGGCGGCGAGCAGCAGATGCTGGCGATC
Organism: uncultured Solirubrobacterales bacterium; assembly: GCA_963833765.1. Lineage (GTDB taxonomy): Bacteria > Actinomycetota > Thermoleophilia > Solirubrobacterales > Solirubrobacteraceae > Palsa-513. The sequence goes on from CAWHZJ010000006.1 coordinate 178,595, forward strand.
GGCCGCGCCCTGCTCAACAACCCGCGGCTGCTGGTCATGGACGAGCCCTCGGAGGGCCTGGCTCCCAAGCTCGTGGACGAGCTCATCGACATGATCGATCGGCTGGTGGCCGGCGGCGTGGGCCTTCTGCTCGTGGAGCAGAACATGCGTGTGGCCACGTCGCTGGCCGAGCGCCAGCTCGTGATGGTGGCCGGCCGGATCGCTGCCGAGACCACTGCCGAGACGCTCGCCAACGACCCTGACGCCCAGCGACGCTACCTCGGCGTCCAAACGGCCGCCGACGCGGCGTGAGTGCGCAACGGAGGAAGCGTGAGATTCGGCGCCATCACGTTCATCTGGACGAGCCCGTTCGCCACCTCGGAGCTCGGCGTGCTAGCGCGCGTGGCGGAGGCCGGCTTTGATGTCGTCGAGGTTGCCGTCGAGCAGGTCGGCGTGCTCGATCCGGGCGCCTTGCGAGCCGGCCTGGATGAGCACGGTCTCGACGCGGTGGTGATCGGATTCGCCGCGGCGGGGCGCGACCTTTCGAGCGCCGACGCAGCGGAGCGAGCCGCCGGCCTCGCCTACGGGCGCGCGTGCGTGGACCTGGCCAGCGCCGCCGGCGCCCGGGTCGTCAGCGGTCCGCTGTACTCGGCGGTCGGCAAGGCTCGCGTCCTGGCCGCCGACGAGCGTCGCGCCGAGCGGCGCCGCGCGGTCAAGGGCCTGCACGAACTGGCGGCGTACGCGGGTGAGCGGGACATTTCGCTGGCGCTCGAGCCGCTCAACCGTTTCGAGAACGACATGCTCAACACCGTCGCCCAGGGACTGGATCTGTGTGCCGAGCTGGACGTCGAGCATGTCGGCCTGCTGCTCGACACCTTCCACATGAACATCGAGGAGAAGCACCTGGGAGCGGCTCTGATCGAGGCGCGCGGGCACGTCCTCCACTTCCACGCCTCCGAGAACGACCGCGGCGCGCCCGGCAGCGGGCATGTCAACTGGTCCGAGGTGGCCGATGCGCTGCGCGCGATCGAATATGACGATGTGATCTCCGTCGAGTCCTTCGTCCCCTCCGTGCCCGGGCTGCAGACCGCGGTCTCGATGTGGCGGCCGTTCTTCGATGACCCGGACGTCTTCGCCCGCGAGTCGATCGCTCATCTTCAACTGCTGTTCCCCTAAAGGAGGCCAGATGGGACGACCCGTCACGCTGTTCACCGGCCAATGGGCCGACCTGCCGCTTGAAGAGCTTGCGGCAAAGGCAGCCGCTTGGGGCTACGACGGACTCGAGCTGGCGTGCTGGGGTGACCATTTTGAGGTCGATCGCGCGCTGGCCGAGCCCGACTACGTCGGTCGACAAGCGCGCCCTGCTCGAGCGCCACGGGCTGCGCTGCTGGGCGATCGGCGCGCACCTCGTCGGCCAGGCGGTGTGCGACCCGATCGACCAGCGCCATCAGCGCGATCCTGCCGCCGGAGGTGTGGGGCGACGGCGACCCTGAGGGCGTGCGCGGCCGCGCGGCGGAGCGGATGGCGGACACCGCGCGGGCCGCGGCGGCGTCTCGGCGTGACCCAGGTGAACGGCTTCACCGGCTCGTCGATTTGGCACATGCTCTACTCGTTCCCGCCGAACGACTTCGCGGAGATCGACCGCGGCTACGACGACTTCGCCGAGCGCTGGAACCCGATCATCGACGTGTTCGACGCGTGAAGGCGTGCGATTCGGGCTCGAGGTGCATCCGACGGAGATCGCCTACGACTTCGTCACCACGCGCCGCGCTCTGGCGGCGATCGGCAACCGCGAGGGGTTCGGGATCAACTTCGACCCGAGCCACTTTGCCCACCAGTTCCTCGATTCCGCCGCGTTCGTGGAAGAGTTCGCCGAGCGGATCTACCACGTCCACATCAAGGACTCGCGCAAGACGCTCGACGGGCGAAACTCGATCCTCGGCGGCCATCTGAACTTCGGCGAGGCGAAGCGCGGCTGGGACTTCGTTTCTCCCGGCCACGGCGACGTCGACTTCGAGTCGTTGCTGCGAGCGCTCAACCGCGTCGGCTACGACGGCCCGCTGTCGATCGAGTGGGAGGACGCCGGTATGGACCGCGAATGGGGTGCGCAGGACGCGATTGCGTTCGTGCGGCGCAGCGACTTTCAGCCCTCGACGTTCGTGTTCGACGAAGCCATGCGCGGGAGTGAGACATGACCGATCCGCGGGTTGGCTTCGTGACCCAGCGGGCGGTGACTCCGGTCGGCGATGTGGCCGAGATCGGCATCGGCATGCTCGGCTACGCCTTCATGGGCAAGGCGCACTCGAACGCCTACCGGAAGACTCGACTACATGACCTGGCCACCGCCGCTGCGGCCGGGGCTCATCGCGATCGCCGGCCGCAACGGGGAGGCCGTCGCCGAGGCCGCGCGACGCTACGGCTACGGCGAGTCCGTCACGGACTGGCGGGCGCTGGTGGCCGACGACCGCGTCGAGCTGTTCGACAACGGCGGGCCGAACAACCTGCACGCCGAGCCGACGATCGCCGCCGCCGAGGCGGGCAAGCACGTGCTCTGCGAGAAGCCGCTCGGGCGCACCGCCGGCGAGAGCTACGAGATCTGGCAGCGCGGCGCCGCAGCCGGCGTCAAGCACATGTGCGCGTTCAACTACCGCTTCGTTCCCGCGGTCCGGCTGGCGCGCGAGATGCTCGAGGCCGGCGAGCTGGGCGAGATCTACCACTTCCGCGGCCGCTACCTGCAGGAATGGATCGTCGACCCGCAGTTTCGAACGCGTGCTGGCGGCTGGACGCAGGCCGTCGCCGGCTCGGGCGCGCTGGGCGACCTCGGCGCGCACGTGATCGACCTCGCGCGCTTCCTCGTCGGCGAGATCAGCGCGGTGTGCGGCGCTGACGAGGACGTTCGTTCCCGAGCGGCCGGGCGGCGCGGTCGACGTCGACGACGCGTTCGAGGCGGTGGTGGAGTTCGAGAGCGGGCGCATCGGGACCATCGAGGCCTCGCGCTTCTGCCGGGTCGCAAGAACGCACTGACGTTCGAGATCAACGGCTCGAAGGGGTCGATCGCGTTCGACCTGGAGCGCTTCAACGAGCTGCAGGTGCACCTCGTGGGCTCGCATCCCGGGCGCGCACGCGCAGGGGTTCCGGCACGGTGCTCGTGACCGAGGCCTACCACCCGTTCTGGGAGTGGTGGTGGCCGCACGGCCACATCATCGGCTGGGAGCACACGTTCGTGCACGAGATCCATCACTTGCTGGCGGCGATCGCCGACGACGGACGTGCGCCCCTACGGCGCCGATTTCGAGGACGGCTACCGCGCGGCGGAGGTATGCGATGCGATCGTGCGCTCAAGCGAAAGGGGGTGCCGTGAGGAGATCGCCTACCGCTGCTTGTGACCAGCGCCGCCCGCGCCGGCTAGGGCCTCAAGCCGGCGCCGGGCTGGAGGGCAGGCCGGCCGCCAGGCACGCGAAAGCAGATCAGATCGCCGCGCGGTCCTCGACCGGCGTGTCTGAATGCGCGCGCGGCGCCGGTGCTACGCTCACGCCGATGTCCACGGCCGAGCCAGCGCAGCCCTCGCAGGGCCGTCGGCGACGCGCTCGCCGTTCGACAGCTTCGAGACTCTCGAGGCCGGTGAGTGCATGGAGATGCTCGCGCCCGTCCCGCGCGAGCATGTTCCCCACCGCGCGCGACCTCGTACCGGGACCCGACGGGCGCACCACCGGCCACGTCGAGCGCTGATCATCGACCGAAGGAAACCCGTGCCCTACACAGTCGCCGTAACCTGGACCGCGAAGGAGAACGAGGAGGACGCCGTCGCGGCAGCCCTCGAACGGCTGCGCGAGCCGACGCTGGCCGAGGGGGGCGTCCTGATGTGGCTGCCCCACCGCGATCCCACGAACCCGCGCATCTTCTTCATCTTCGAGCAATACACAGATGCGAGCGCCTACACCGCGCACACCGAGACCGAGCACTTCCAGCGCGACGGGGTCGGCGATGCGATTCCCCGGCTGGCCGAACGCAAGCGTGAGTTCTACGAGCCGTTCTAGACCACTTTCGACGGAACGCGTGCCGCCCGTGAGCGATCCGTCGGCGGTGCGGCTGCGCGCGCGAGCGAAGCGGGCGGCCGCGTCGGCTGTCACCGTCCGCTGCGCGACTCGCCGAAGCGCGATGCAGCGCCTCGGGGTCGAGGCGGCCTCTGGAGCGGGCCGATGAGCATGACCGTCGAGCTGCCGACCTCTGCCGACGACGCCGTGGGCTTGCTGGCTGACGGAGGCCTCGTGATCGCCGGGGGCACCGTCGTGATGCCGCTGATCAACACGAGCGCGCACGCCGTCGCCACCCTTGTGAGCGTCCGCGGCGCGGGCCTGGCCGGCATCGAAGTGACCGGCGGCGTCGCCGAGCTCGGCGCCGCGACGACGCTCGCGCAAGTCGGCCGCGACGAGCGCCTCGCGCTGCTTCGGCCTGTGATCGAGTCGATCGCCTCCCCGCCGCTGCGCAACCTTGCCACGGTCGCCGGCAACCTGTTCGTCCCCTCCGGCGATCTGGCCGTCGCGTTGCTCGCGCTCGACGCCGAAGCGGAGGCGGCCGGCCCGGGCGGCCGTGAGCGGATGCCGGTGTCCGCCGTGCTTGACGGCGGCCTGGCGCCGGGCTGCGTCGTGACCAGCGTGCGCTTCACGGTGCCAGCGGCCGGTGAGTTCTTCTACACGAAGGCAATGCGACGGCGGATGAATTCCGGGTCGATCATCACGGTTGCCGCAGTGCTGAGCTGCAGCGACGGCGTGGTCACCTCCGCCCGGGTCGCAATCGGCGGCGCGGGGCCCCGGCCGCTGCGCTCGGCGGCGGCGGAAGCGGAGCTGATCGGCGCGCCGCTGAGCCGCGAGCGCGCCGAGCGAGCCGGGTCGGCCGCCGCATCGGCCGCCGACCCCCCGACCGACGCCTACGCAAGCGCCTGGTATCGACGCCGCGTCCTTCCGATCCATCTCCGCCGCGCGCTGATCGGCGAGTGAAAGCAGCGACCATGGCCTCGCGCGTCATCGAACTCACTGTCAACGGGGAGCCGCGGGAGCTCCTCGCCTCGCCCGGCACGACCCTGTTGGCGGCGCTGCGCGACCGGCTCGGGCTGACCGCGGCAAAACGTGGCTGCGCTCAGGGCAGCTGCGGCACGTGCACGGTGCTGCTCGACGGGGCGCCGGTGTTCGCGTGCCTGATAGCGGTCGAGACGATTCAGGGCGCGAGCGTCGACACGCTCGAGGGCGTCAGCAGGCCCGAGGGCGAGCTCGACGAGGTCCAAGCCGCGTTCCTCGAGGGCTTTGCCACCCAGTGCGGCTACTGCACGCCCGGCATGATCATGGTCGCGGAGGCATTGCTCGCAGAGAACCCCGACCCGAGCCACGAGGACGTCGTCAGGGCGATCTCCGGCAACGTCTGCCGCTGCACGGGCTACGCGTTGATCATCGCGGCGATCCGGGACGCGGCGGCGCGCCGAGCGGCGGTCGCGACGGTCGCCTGATGGTGATCCCGACAGAGCAGATCGATCGCAGCTTCTTCGCCTCCGAGCGCGACGACAACCTCGACGTGGTCGGCAAGCCGGTGCAGCGTGCGGATGCGCGCGGCCACGTGACCGGGCGGCACGCAGTTCTTCGAGGATCTCGAACCGGCGGGGCTGCTACACGTCAAGATCCACCGTTCCGAGCGCGACCACGCGCTCATCCGGCGCGTTGAGCTCGGCGGCGCTCTCGGCGAGCCCGGCGTCGTTCGCGTACTCACGCACGAGGACGTGCCGAACAACTGGTACACGATCCTGCGCCTGATCGGGGTCGAGCCCAACGACGAGCCAGTGCTCGGCCGAGGATCGCGTGCTGTACCGCGGCGAGCCGATCGTCGCGGTCGTCGCCGCGAGCGAGCAGGCGGCGCTGCGGGGCGCGCCGCCAGTGCGGTCGAGTACGAGGACCTGCCGGCCGTCTTCGACGTCGAGGAGGCGCTCGCCGACGGCGCGACCGCTGATCAAGCCACCACGGCACCAACTACTTCGTCTACGAGGGCCACCACTTCCGGCGAATCCGCTTCGGCGACGTCGATGCCGCCTTCGACGCCGCCGACCACGTCTTCGAGTGGCGCTACCAGTCCTCGCCGATCGAGCACGCGCCGACCGAGACCACCGGCTGCCATCGTCGTGCCCGCAGCCCGACGGGCGGCTGCGCATCCATTCCGACACCCAGGCCTGTTCTTCACGCTCGACAACACCGCGTTGATCCTCGGCACGCCGTTCAACAAGCTGCGGCTGGTCGGCGGCACGGTCGGCGGCGGGTTCGGCGGCAAGGTCGATGTGATCGTCGAGCCGATCGCGTGCCTGGCCGCGATGGCCACAAACCGTCCGGTGAAGTACGTCTACGGCCGGACCGAGGAAATGCAGGTGTCGTCGCCGCGCGCCGCCGAGCGCATCTACATCAAGGACGGCGTGATGGACGACGGCACGATCGTCGCCCGCAAGGTGACGCTCTACGTCGACGCCGGCGCCTACTCGCGCCACAGCCCGTACGGGACGACCAAGGCGGCGGCGCACATGCCGGGCCCGTACAGCATTCCCAACGTGTGGGTGGACGCCACTGCGTCTACACCAACCGCACACCGTCGAGCGCGATGCGCGGCTTCGGCGTCACGATCGCCGACTTCGCGCTCGAGTCGCAGATGGACCGCATCGCGCGCGCGCTCGAGCTCGACCCACTGACGCTCCGGCTGATCAACGCCTATCGCGACGGCGACATGAAGGCGCATCGCAAGCGCGCTGAGGGCACCGCGCTGATCGAGGTGATCCAACGCGCCGCCGACCTGGTCGGCCACGAGCTCCCGGAGCGCTTCCGCCAGCTGGCGTCGACGGTGCCGAGCGGAGGCTGACGATGGCGAAACTACGCGGACGCGGGTACGCGTCGGTCAACTACCCCACAGGCATGAACCTCGGCGGCGATCCGTCGCAGGCTCTGATCCACTCGACGACCACCGGCACCTTCGTCGTCACGCTCTCGTCGGTCGACCTTGGCCAGGGCCTCAAGACGGTGGTCGCGCAATGCGCTGCGGAGACGCTCGGGCTGCCGTTCGAGAACGTGATCGTGGACACGGCCGACACCGACACCGGCCCGCATTGCATGGGCACATTCGCCAGCCGCGGCACGCACCGCGTCGGGAACGCGGTGATCATGGCCGCGCCGCGAGGCGCGCGAAGCGATGCTGCAGGTCGCCGCCGAGGAGCTCGAGGTCGACCCGGGCGATCTCGAGACCGACGGCACCGGCTTCGTCAAGCTGAAGGGCTCGGACGAGAAGAAGATCCACATCGTCGACCTCGCACTCGCGGCACATTTCAAGCACGGTCGCACGATCGCCGGGCGCGGCATCTTCCTGCAAGGAGAAGAACGACCCGGTGCCGAGACGGGCGAAATGGACCCCGACTCCTGCCAGGCCCACGCCTGCACGGTCGCCGACGTCGAGGTCGACGACGAGACAGGCGTCATCGAGGTACTCGCGATGTACAACGTCTACGAGGTCGGGCGCGCGCTGAACCCGGCGATGGCGACCCAGCAAATCGAGGGCGGCGCGTGGATGGGGATGTCGCACGCGCTGTTCGAGACGACCGAGCCATACTACCCGGACCGCGCGCAGGGCCCGAGAACTTCAGCGAGTACCTCATGCCCGGCCCGGCCGACATCGCGGAGATGCAGAGCGTGATCCTCGAACGCCCGGCGGAGAGCGGTCCGTTCGGCGCCAAGGGAATTGGAGAGATGACCGCCAACGCCCCGATCCCCGCCATCGCCAACGCCGTTTTCGACGCCTGCGGGGTGCGGCTCGACACGATGCCCTTCACGCCCGAGCGCGTACTGCGCGGGCTCGATGCGCTGGCGGCCGCCGTCGAGCGACCGCGCTCCGCGTGACGGCTCGGCCGGATGCGCCAGAGCCGGCGGCCTGCTCGATCGAGGAGCTGGGTGAGCGTTTCGCGCAACGGCACTATTTCGCCGAGCAAGGCCTGCTGACCGCGATTCACCTCGCGCTCGTGCTGGGCCGCCCCCTGGCGCTGGAGGGTGAGCCCGGCGTGGGCAAGACGGAGGTCGGGAAGGTGCTGGCCGATGTGCTGGGCCGTGAGCTGATCCGGCTGCAGTGCTACGAAGGCCTCGATGCAGGGCACGCGCTGTATGAGTGGGACTACCCGAAGCAGCTGCTGCACGCGCGCGTAGCCGAGGCCGAGGGGCGCGAGGTGGGGGAGCTCTATGCGGATCGCTTCCTGCTCGAGCGCCCGCTGCTGCGCGCGCTGCGAGCCGGAGAGCGATCGGTGCTCCTGATCGATGAGATCGACCGCGCGGACAGCGAGTTCGAGGCATTTCTGCTCGAATTTCTCAGCGACTTCCAGATCACGATCCCCGAGCTGGGAACCGTTCGGGCCGTCCGGCCTCCGGTGGTGGTGCTGACCTCCAACCGCACGCGCGAGTTGCACGACGCGCTCAAGCGCCGCTGCCTGTATCACTGGATCCCGTTCCCCGACGCCGAGCGCGAGCGCCGGATTCTCCGAGCCCAGGCGCCCGGACTGGACGAGGCCGCGGCGGCGGCGCTGGTCGCGGCGATCACCGGCATCCGCGCTCTGACGCTGCTCAAGCGCCCGGGCATCGCCGAGACGATCGACTGGGCGCAGGGCGCGGCGATCCTCACGGCCGAGGGTGCCCGGTGGCCGGAGGCGCTGCAGCGCTCGCTCGGTCTGCTGCTCAAGGACCAGGAGGATTTCGAGCGGGTGGCGGGTCAGCCCGAACTCTTCGCGCTATGACGAGGAAGGCGCAGCACCACCTGCACGCGTTCCTGCGGGCGCTCAACGAGACGGGCGTTGCGGTCAGCCCACCAAAGCGCGCCGACTTCCTGCAGTCGGTGGTGGTCTCGCCACCGGAGGACGTCACGGGTCTGTATTGGCGCGCGCGGCTCACGTTGGTGACCGATCATGAGGCCTTCCCGACCTTCGATGCCGTCTTTGACGCGTTCTTCGGCGGAGGCGACCTACAGGTGCAGGAGCAGCCGCCTCAGCCGCCCGACGCCGAAGGCGAGACGGCGGCCCCGAACGCCGGCGGCGGCGGCGAGCTCGAGCCACTCGAGCCACGCTCCGGCTCGGGTCGGCAAGCGAGCGGTGTCGACCTTCGCGGCACGCGGCGCTTCCCGCCGACGCCCGCAGCGGCGCGCGAGCAGCTACGCGAGGTTGGGGCCACGCTCGCGGAGGTTCTGCCGAGAATCCTGGCGCGCCGGCTGCGCCCCGCGCGCCGCGGCGGACGGCTGGACATCGGGCGGGTGCTACGCGCCGCCAATCGCTCCGGCGGCGAGGTCGTGACGCTCGCATGGCTGCGCCGACCGCCACGGCCCCGGCGGGTGCTGTTGTTGATCGATGTATCCGGCTCGCAGCGGCAGTACAGCCCCGACCTGCTGCGATTCGCGCACAAGGTCGTGCGGGTTGCCGGCCGAGCCGAGGCGTTCAGCTTCGGCACGCGACTCACGCGCGTCACGGCGGCGCTCGACACGCCGGAGGTGGACCGGGCGCTTGAGGCCGTTTCCGCGACGGTGCTCGATGCCGACGGTGGCACGCGGATCGGCACTGCGCTGGAGCAATTCCTGGCCAACGGCCGCTTGCTGCCGCTGTCCCGCGGTGCGCTGATCATCGTCCTCTCCGACGGCCTCGAGCGTGGCGACCCGACCGCGATGGCGGCGGCGACACGCCGCCTCGCGCGTCTCGGGCATCGCCTGCTGTGGTGGTCGCCGCTGGCCTGCGAGCCCGCCTACCGGCCCGTCACACGCGGCATGCACGCGATCCTTGGCGACCTCGACGATCTTGCCGGTGCGCGCGACCTCGGCAGCTTGCTCGCCCAGGTGCGTCGGCTCCCGGAGATCACCGCCCGCGCACGCCGCAGGGCGACGAGGGAATGGAGCCGATAGGCGCGCTCGCGGGTCAGCGATGTCGACGGCTCCGGCGCCGCGCCCGGCAGCCGCCCCTCAGCCCAGCAAATGGTCGATGACCAGCTGGTCGAGGGCCTGGTAGTCGCGCGCGGCAATGAGCGTTTGGGCGGCGTTCTCGTCGAAGCTGCGGACCTTCTCGAGGAGCCGCAGGAAGGTCGCGCGACTGTTGACGGCGTGGGCGAGCCCCTGTTCAATCGCGGTGGTGCGGAACGAGTGCACGTCCAGGCCGACGCACTCGCCGCGCGTGCCATAGCCGTGACGCTCCAGCACGCGCACCTGGTCGAACGCGCTGCGCAAGTTGACGCTGGCGAACGGCTTGTCCTGGTCGAACTTGAGCCCGTTCTGATCGTTGAGGTGCACCGACCAGAGTTTGTCCGCCGCCAGTGCGAACTCCATCTCGTCGGCGGGATCCAAACCGGCGAGGACGCAGTGGGCCGTCTCGACCAGCGCGCCGACCCGCGCAGGGTCACTGGTCAGCTGGGCGAAGGCGAGCGCATGGCCGATCGTCGGCAGATAGGCGACATCGACCGGCTCGTTGGGCTTGGGCTCGATCGCGAGCCGGATGCCGGGGTTGTAGCTGAGCATCCGGTCTGCGGCCTCCACGAGCAGCTCCAGCGAGCGCCCGTAGCTCTTGGACTCGCGGACGTAGGTCCCCTCACGCGCCAGCCACCAGACGATCAGATCGGTGCCCATCGCCACGGCGATGTCAATCGCCTGCAGCGAGCGATCGATGGCGTATCTGCGCGCGGCGGGATCGTTGCTGGTGTAGCCACCATCGACGGTCCACGGGCTGAACCACAGGCGGGGCGCAACCAGCTCGACGGTCATGCCCGCGTCTTCCACTCTGCGGCGCATCGCGGTCGCCTCGGCGATCACCTGCGCGGAGGTCTTCGCGTCGATGTCCGGGACGACGTCGTCGTCGTGGAACATCACCGCGTCGAAGCCCGCCTCGGCGAACCGCTCGATCTTCCATGCGATGTCCTTGAGCGGGCGAGTCTCGGGACCGTAGGGATCGCGGCCTTCGCTGACATTCCAGGGACCAATTGAGAAACGGTAATCGAGATCAGGCATGGTGCTGCGTCTCCGTTGGTTGAGGTCGTGATTCACCGCGGGGCGGTGCGCAAACTGCCGATCCGCGCTCGGCGGCGCGAACATAGGATGGGTGCCGGATCACAGCAGCGAGGTTGTCGTGTAGTACCAGGATCACATGGGTGCCGGCTATTGGCTCTTCATGGCGCTCATCGGCGTCGTGCTGCTGGGCCTGTTCGTCGCGCTCATCGTCTGGCTCATGCAGGGCCGCGGAGACGCCAACACCGCGACCACCACCTCCACGCTGGCACCGCGAGCGAGATTCTCGATCGACGTCTCGCCCTCGGCGAGATCGGGATCGCGGAGTACGAACGGCTGAGGCCAGCCTCGCAGCAGCGGACCCCGGTCCCGCCTCACCGACAGAACCGCCAAGCGCGCCGCAGACGTAAGCGCCACCGGGTGGGGCCGAGAACGCTGCCCGGCCATAATCCTCGACCATGGCCGCCTCCCGGTCCGGCTCGCTGAATTCGCTGCCTGGTGCAATCGACGCGGTGGTCGCCGGTCACATCTCACTGGACCTCGCACCAACCCTGCAGGGGCCGGTCACGCTGGAGCCCGGACGGCTCGTCGTTGTCGGGCCGGCGCTGATCTCGACCGGTGGCGTCGTCTGCAACACCGGCCTGGCGCTGCATCGACTCGGCGTGCGCGTACGCCTGACCGGCAAGGTGGGAGCGGACCTGTTCGGACGGGCTGTCCTCGAGGCGCTGCTGACACACGATGAGCGGCTGGCCGACGACATCGTCGTGACAGAGGGCGAGGACACGAGCTACACGATTGTGATCAACCCGCCCGGTTTCGATCGCAGCTTCCTCCACTGCGCCGGAGCCAACCGGACGTTCTGCGCCGACGACGTGCGCCCTGAGCTGCTCGCCGGCAGCCGGGTGTTCCACTTCGGCTATCCGCCGCTGATGCCCGCGATGTATGCGGACGGTGGCGTGCAGCTGGGTCGCTTGTTCGCCCGCGTGCACGAGACCGGCCCGGCCACCTCACTGGACCTCTGTGCGTTCGATCCCGACAGCGAGGCCGCGAAGGCGGACTGGCGGGACGTGCTCGCGACGACGCTTCCGCACGTCGATCTCTTCGCACCGAGCATCGACGAGGTCCTGTTCATCCTCGACCGGCCGGCCCATGACCAACTGTGTAGCGGGGTTTCGCTGGAGGCGCTCGTCGACCGCGCGCGGCTCGCCGAGCTGGGTGACATGCTGATCGGTATGGGCGCGGCCGTGGTGGCGATCAAGCTCGGACAGCAGGGGCTGTACGTCCGCACCGCGACCGATGCCGGCCGCACGCAGGCGTTCTGTGACCGCCTTGGCCTTGCCGTCGAGGCGTGGTGTGCCCGCGAGGTCTTCGCGCCGTGCTTTGAGGCCCGCGAGGTCGTTGCAACGACGGGTTCCGGTGATTGCACGATCGCTGGTCTGCTCGCCGCGCTGCTGCGCGGCGCGAACCCCGCCGACGCGGCGACCGCTGCCACCGCGGTCGGTGCGTTCAGCGTGGAGGCCGGCGATCCGACGAGCGCAATCCCGCCGTGGTCGGAGGTTGCCGCGCGTATCGAGGCAGGCTGGCCGCGGGTGCCGGTCGATATCGAGCTCGGCCCTGACGTCAGCGCTGAGTGCGATGCCGCAGGTACGCTGACACTGAGCTCATGAAGTCGCTCGACGCCAAGCTCGCGAACCTGCACGCCGATCCGGCGGGTGCGGATGACTTCATCCTCGCGGACGCGAAGGATGCCGATATGGCCTTCGGGCTGGACGCTCCCGGGAGCGATCCGCTCACCGGCGCACGACGATCGCTGGCTGACTACCGCGACCAGATTCGCGAAATCGTCAGCCAGGGCCTGGTCGACGTCATGCTGATGAGCGCCAGCACGAGCGAGCTGCTGACCGTCGACGAGCGCCTCTTCGACGCCACCCCGGTCACGCCGGCCGTGCGTGCGAACGACACGACCGACATTCACGTGCTCGCCGGTGCCGCCTATCCTCAGCAGCCCTCGCGGCCGTTTCGTACCGCGACGATCGAGCAGATCAGGCGAGCCGCGGGCGTCGACGTGGGGCTGTATTCGCTGACCCCGGCCAACGATGCCGTCGTCGACGTCGTTGCGCTCGAGGCGTATCGTGACTTCCGCCTCGAGGCTGAGCGGGAGGGTTTCCGGCATTTCCTCGAGGTGTTCGCGCCCAACCCGGTGGCGGGGGCACCGGCGGATCCCGTGCGTTTCCTCAACGATTTCGTTGCCCGGACGCTCGCGGGCGTCGTGAGCGCCGTTCGCCCGTTGTTCCTCAAGATGCCGTATGGGGGACCGCAGGCGATGCGGGAACTCGCCGCCTACGACCCGTACCTCATCCCGGGCGTCCTCGGCGGCGCCTCGGGCACGACCTTCGACGCCTTCTTCCTGCTCGAGGATGCGCGCCGCAATGGCGCCCGGGCTGCCCTGTTCGGGCGCAAGATCAAAGACAGCGAGCATCCGCTGACGTTCGTACGGCACCTGCGAGCGCTCGCCGATGGGCAGATCGACGCCGACGAAGCCTGCCGCGCCTATCACAGCGACCTCGCCGCGCTCGGAATCGCCCCGCGGCGCCCGCTGACGGAGGATCTGGAGCTGACCGAGCGCTGGGGGCCCTGAAGCTCGAGCGCGGCTGCCTGCGCTGCGGCGTCGCGCTGGCGCTCGTCGAGGATCGCGCGGTAAGGGGTTGCGATCTCGGGCGGCTCAGGCCTGCCGCGCGAGGAAGCGCCGCGGGTTCTCGATCATCATCTGGTCGATGTCGGGCTGCGTTGCGCCGGCGGCGAGCAACTCGAAACAGCCAGGCTCCGGCCGTTCCGGAGGCTCGCAGCCGCTAACAGATTCCTCGCTATGCGGATGAGAGGACTCGAACCTCCACAGAGTTACCTCCACACGGACCTGAACCGTGCGCGTCTACCAATTCCGCCACATCCGCAGGCAGGCAAGGCGGCGACGATATCGCAGGATGGGCTGCCGGGGCCGGACAGGCGCTCTGGTAGCCTCAGGCGCCGGTTGCACGCCGCTATCGTCTAGGGGACTAGGACGCCGCCCTCTCACGGCGGAAACCCGGGTTCGAATCCCGGTAGCGGTATGGGATCGGCCCCGAGTTTCCGGGGCCGATCGCGTTTTTGGGGTTGTGGCCGAAACCGCGGCCGAAAGTCGCTACGCTGGACCATCGCCCAGGGATCATCCCCAGACGAGGCCGTGCAGTCGGGCCCCGCCGCCGTCGTTGAGAGGCTGTTAGCGCCGCTCAACGAGGAGCAGCAGCAGGTCATCGACCTGATCGCCCAAGGGTTCAGGGCGGCCGGCGGCCAGTGGCCCATCTTCGATTTTCTTGAGGGATCACTCGACTTCGTTCAGCTCGACGCATGGGCGGTGCTCGAAAGCCTGCCGAGAGCTGAGGGTCACGGCGAGTACTGCGCCGCTTGGTGGCCGCGTCGCCCTGGTCAGAAGCCGGCCCCAGACCAGCAAGTAGGTCTGACCGTGCTCGGCCTCTACCACGCGAAGCGCTGGCCGCAAGCGACGGCCGCTGTATCCGACTTCTTGACTCTCCTGCAACTCCTCGCGGACCGACGGCGCACGCACAAGCCCTCTCCCATCGAGGTTCGCATGCCGAGACTCGTATCAACCGAGGATCTAGTCACAAACTTCGTTCCTTCGCTACCAGGGCGATTTCTTTACGACCTCATGGACCGGGAGCCAGCGACCAGTTGGGGCGTTGGTGCATCGATCAGCGGCGACGATGACTGGTACCGCGAGATCCCGCGCTACGTGTTGATCTTCTCGAACGTCCGCGAAATCAAGGAGTACATCGCAGACACCGTGGACCTCGTGTACCAGCCGCCATCAGCACGGCCGATGGCCGCACCGTCGCCGCTTGATCTCGTCGCTGCCATTGACTACCTCGATGCTGTATGGCGATTGGCGGTGCATGGCGGCCACTTGTTCGAGCTGCACAGCGCCCAGCGAACCGCGCAACTCGCGTTTGCCGCCGAGAACGAGAACGAGTTTCAGTCCCGGCTTACCGCGCTAGGAGAGATTCTGCGCAGTTTCCAGCTGCCGGCGCAAACGAGGCTCAGGAAGGAGCGCGACAAGCCGCTGAACGCACTTGCGGAATACCTCGTCTCCAAACTACCCGACTCGGAGACGCGGCTCCGACACGCGATCGACACGCTCCACGCGGTCATCGCCATTCGCGACGCAGGCCAGCACAGCGCTGCCGGGAGCAAGGGAGCCTCAGCGCTCGTCGCACTTGGCATCGGCTTCCCCCCAGCGAGTTGGCCCGAGGCCTGGGCCACCGTGTCGGGGCGAACCATCGAGGCGCTTGACGCGATCCGCGAAGAGCTGGCGACGTTGGCGCACTAGAACGCAGGCATGGCTGGCAGTCAGTCGTGGCTGACGAGCCGACGCAGTTCGGCTATTTCGAGGCGTCCTCCGCGCACTACCGCGAGCATCGTGTCCACTTCGCAAGTGGACGGAGGACGGCCAGACGGCGTCGACCGTCCGTAACAACCTCGATCCGCTGCGCGTGATCTTCCGCGAGGCCCTGGAGGACGGCCAGATCACGGTCGACCCGACCGCAGGGCTGAGGGTTCCGCACGGCAGCGGGAAGCGTGAGCGCGTCGCAGACCGTGCCGAGGCGCAGCAGTTGATCGACGCGCTCCCGGCTGGCCAACAGGCGTTCTGGGCGTGCGCGTTCTACGGGGGCCTACGGCGCGGAGTGCTGCGCGCGCTGCGCTGGGACGACGTCGACCTCGCCGCGGGCGTGATTCGCGTGGCCCGATCGTGGGATGACAAGGAGGACGACGTCGCGACCAAGACGGCCGCAGGCGAGCGCACGGTTCCGCTCGCGGGCATCCTGCGCAAGCTGCTCGTCGCGCACAAGATGGCGACCGGACGCGGCGGGGCGGATCTCGTGTTCGGTCGCACCAAGGCGGACCCATTTATCCCGTCGACGCTCCGCTACCAGACGCACGCCGTGTGGACGAAGGCCGGGCTCACGCCGATCTCGCCGCACGAAGCGCGGCACTCAGCCGCGTCCTATCTGATCGAGGCCGGGTTGAACGACCTCGAGCTGACGACGACGATCGGGCACAGCGACCCGCGGACCACGAAGCTGATCTATGGGCACCTGTTCCCCGACTCGTCGACGGTGATCGTTGGCAAGCTCGACGACTACCTTGGCCGAAAGTTGGCCGAAAGTCAGCGCCGGTAACGAGCGGTTTCGAGCGGTTGTGAGCGGTACAAGCGCCCAGTATTGGCGGGGAAAAGCCCGGAAACACTGACCGCATGACTCGTTTCGAATCCCGGTAGCGGTATTTGATGGGCCTGTGATTGCTGGCGCTTTCGCCTCTTTGGCGGGATGCGCGACGGTTTGCGCGACAGTCGGACTCTCCAGGTAGTGCGATAGACGCGCTGCGGCCTCCTGCTCCCCGCCATCCGCGTTCGACACGGATCAGCCCAGCATCGAGGTGGATATCGAGCCAGCGCAACGCCGCTAACTCGCCGCGTCGCAGCCCCGCGAACAGCGCGACCGACCAGAGTGCTCGTTTTCGGGCGGGAGCGCGGCGAGCAACCGATGTGCCTGGTCGGGGGTCTCGATGCCGTCGCGCCGCCCCCGCACGGCGGGAAGTTCAAGACCGTCGGTCGGATCGACCGCGATCACGTCAGCACGCATCGCTCGCCGGCAGATCACTCGCAATGGGTCGACCTGTTCGTCACTGTCGACGCCGATAGGCCCTTGCCACGCCGGCGCTCGACCACGTCCTGCACGTCGCGACGACGCAGCTCGCCCAGCCGCCGCGTCCCTAACAGCGGAGTCAGATACAGCCTCAACGACGTCTCGTAGGAACGGATGGTCGACGGCTTGTAGGGCCGGCCGCCACGGTCGAGTACCCAGCCGTCTTGCATCCCGGCTACGAGTTCGTGAGCAGCTTGGGCGAGAATGGGACCAGCCGCGACTCGCATGGTGCCGCGCCGTAGCGCTACCTGCGCGTCTTGGCGCCACACCTTCGCGGCGGGCAACGGGCTACCGCGCCGACGAGCGCACGCTCACCTGTTGAGAATGCGCTCCAGTAGGCCCGGCTGCCGACCGCGGGCGGCGAGAACTGGTGGGCTCAGCGGCTGTCGGTGGTGCGCTGCTTTGCCAGCTACCTGCACGCCCTCGATCCCGCGCACGAGATCCCGCCAGCGGACATGCTCGCACGCCGGATCCGTCGCGCTGTCCCGTATCTCTATACCGAGCAGGAGATCTGGGCGTTGATGGCTGCGACCGACCGGCTCCACACACCGCTGCGACGGGCGAGCTATCGGACGCGCCTCGGGCTGCTGGCCGTCACCGGGATGCGAGTCGGTGAAGCGATCCGTCTCGACCGTCCGGATCTGACCTCCTCGCCGCCGGTGTGGTGACGATTCGCGACACCAAGTGCGGCAAATCACGCGAGCTGCCGCTGCACCCCACGACCGTCACCGCGCTACGCGACTACCTGCGGATCGGCGACGCTCATCAGCACGCCGACGTGAGCGACGCGTTGCTGATCTCAGCCGCCGGCCCGAGGCTGATCTACTGCACCGTGCACACGACCGTCCGCCAACTCCGAACCGACGCCGGAGCGCTTGACTTACGCGGGGCTATCCCGTACCGTTCCTGAGGATAGAATCAGATTATGCTAAGCAGATCGCTTGATGTCACCGGCGCGTCGGAGCACCAGTGGTCGCGACGCAACCCGTGTCCACTTCGTGCTGTGGGAATTCCGATGCCGGCCCGAGGCCGTATGAGCCCGGAGCTCTGATGACCGAATGTGTAACAGCCGCGACTCCGTGCGAACATGTGAAAGCTAACCGTGGGTGGCGAGGGAGAGTGACGATGCAAATCGTGCAAGGTAACAAGGTACCCAAGACAGAGCTCGACAACGTGCGCGGAGGATCGGTATTCATAAGGTCGCTTTTAAGGGGCGAGGGTGGGCCTGAGCACTTCTCGCTTGTGGTCTACTACATGCAGGGTGACTTCCACTCGCCGCGCCACCACCACAACTTCGACCAGTTCCGGTATCAGCTCGAAGGTTTTTCTGATTACGACCAAGACGGGAAGATGAGTCCGGGGACGTTAGGATATTTCCCTGAGGGCGCTTTCTACGGGCCTACAATTGACGGCGCGGGCGAGCCTACTGTGACGGCAACGTTCCAGTTCGGCGGTGCGAGCGGATCCGGATATATGGACATCGAGCAGGTCAAGGAGGCTCGAGAAGCGCTAAAGGCGAAGGGTACCTTCGACAAGGGCGTTTACCGACGAAGCGACGATCTTGACGGAACCAGGAGTCAGGACGCTGGTGACGCGATGTTCGAATACATCCACGCCAAGCCGAGAGTATATCCCGACCCCCAGTACGACAAGCCGATCATGATCAACACCCATAACTTCCCGTGGCGGACGCTTCCGGCAACAGGGGTCGCGGAGCGGTCGCTGGGTACGTTCACGAGCGCATGCATCAGAACGGCCCAGTACCGTCTGCTGCCAGGGGCGACTCACGAGGCTGTCGGCCGCGGCATGTACTTGACCCTTTCGGGTAAGGGCCGCGTAGGCGATCAGCCGCTTGCCGACCTCACTGCGATGTATCTCGACGAGGGCGAGGTCGTGAGTTTGCGGGCCGAGGATTTGACCGAGGTTCTGTTCGTCGGTCTTCCGTCGCGCGCTTCCATGACCGACACTATGTCCTCGCCCGTATCGGAACCCGCGGCCGTCTGATCGGCGACCATCCGAGGATACGCGATGTTTGACCCGTTCGACGTTCGGCGAACCCGATGTACCCCGCCACTACGCGAGCGCATCCTCGGCCGCGACCGGTGCGCGGGCCTGGCGGCGACCTGTACGGACATTCGGGCGCGCTCATCACGGGGGTGGGCGGCATGATCCCGAGCGCTGAGAGCGCCGGATACCAGATACCGGAAGAGTTTGAGGAGTTGCGCTCAACGATACGCGCGATCGCGCAGCATAGAATCGTGCCGCGGGCACCCCAAATCGACCGCGACGCCTTGTTTCCGGACGATATCCGGCAACTTCTTGCTGAAAATGACATTCTCGCGCTTCCGTTCGGGGAGGAGTACGGCGGGACCGGCACTGGAACGCTGATGCTTCAGATCGCAGTAGAGGAAATCGCGAAGGCGGACGCTTCCTGCGCGCTGATCCTGATGGCCCAGGAGCTTGGCACCTTGCCGATTCAGCGATTCGGATCGGAGGAGCAAAAGCAGCGGTTCTTGCCTAAGTGTGCAAGCGGCGAGTTGCTCGCAGCATTTGCGCTGTCTGAGGCCGAGGCCGGCTCGAACGTCGCCGCAATGCGCACCATCGCGCGTCCCGACGGTGAGGATTGGATCATCAATGGGACAAAAACCTGGATCAGCAATGCCGGCGTCGCCGACTTCTACATCGTCTTCGCAGTTACCGACCGCGAAGCCGGGCGAGTCACTGCATTCATCGTCGAGAAGGACCGCCCCGGGTTCTCAATAAGCGGTTTTGAACACAAGCTCGGTATTAGAGGCTCGCCAACAGGCTCGCTAGTTATGGACGATGTGCGCGTTCCGCGTGCGAATGTAATTGGTGAGGTGGGCCGAGGGATGCGAGTGGCCCTTGGCACGCTGGAGCGTACCCGTCTAGGCGCGGCGGCCCAAGCCGTCGGGATCGCCCAGGGTGCGATCGACTACGCAATCGGGTACGCGAAAGAACGGACCGCGTTTGACCGACCCATCATCGAGCAACAGGGCATGCAGTTCAAGCTTGCGGACATGCAGATCGGAACGGCTGCGGCCCGTGAGCTCCTCTATCGCGCGTGCAGCTTGGCCGATCTCGATCCGCCTCCTGCCGACCTCGCGATGTGGACGTCAATGGCCAAGGTTTGTGCCTCCGATAACGCCATGAGAGTCACGGTCGAAGCGGTACAGGTGCTAGGAGGGTACGGATACGTCAACGACTATCCCGTAGAGCGGATGCTCCGCGACGCGAAGATCACGCAGATATATGAAGGAACGAACGAGATCCAACGACTTGTGATCGCACGCCACCTGTCTCGCTGAGCCCCGAGCAGCCTCATGACGACTAGCGTCGTCGATGCTACTCGTACGCCATCGGAACGAATCGTCATTAGCGAGCGCACCACGCTTACCATCACTCCGATCCGGCACGGACCATCACCGTGCACCAGTCGACCGGCGCTGTTCGGGGTGCTTGAGGCATGGTCGTAACCATCCCGACCGCGAGCGCTACGAGCAGGCGCTCAAACAGCCCGGTGGCAACCGCGTGCGCCTGTCGCTTGCGCGCAGGCTCCTCAGCGCAGCTATCTCATGCTGCGCGCGCTCAGCTAAGGTGTCCTGGACAGCAGAAGCGGATTCTGTTCCCGCGTTCTTGTAGACGACAACGTCCGATCGGAGGGTCCCTATGAGCACCTCGTTGACTGCGCCGCCTGCGCCCTCGCTGGCTGCTCGTTATGTCGCCCACGATGAATCACTCCTTTTGACTGGGATCCAGGCACTTGTACGTTTGGTACTCGAGCAGCAGCGCCTCGATCGGGCCCGTGGGCGTAGGACGGCCGCCCTGATCTCCGGCTATGAGGGCTCCCCACTAGGCGGGCTCGACCTGGAACTCGGACGACGCAGGCAGCTCCTCGACGAGTATGATGTAGTGCACCGACCTGCAGTGAACGAAGAGCTTGCCGCGACGTCGATATTCGGGACGCAGCTCGTCCCGGACCGCGCCGACGCAAGGTACGAAGGAGTCGTCGGCTACTGGTATGGAAAGGCCCCAGGCCTCGATCGGGCCACTGATGCCATCCGTCACGCCAACTTCGGTGGCACGCATCCAGCAGGTGGTGCCGTTGCCCTTGTGGGGGACGATCCGAGTTGCAAGTCCTCGAGTGTGCCGAGCGCATCTGAGCTCGCATTGGCGGAGCTGGCGATCCCGACTTTCTACCCTGCCGACTCGCAGGAGATCATTGATTACGGCTTGCACGCAGTAGCGCTTTCACGGGCCACCGGGCTGTGGGCGGGCCTGAAGGTCGTTACCAATGTCGCGGACGGCGCAAGCGATGTCATGATTCCGCGACATCGCGAAGCTCCCGTAATTCCCAAGCTCGATTCTGGCTTGCCGTACCAGCACAAGCCGACGTCGAAGTTGATAGGTGTCGTGGCGGTCGACTCCGAAAGCTCAGCCTACGGACTGCGAATGGACCTGGCGCGGGCGTACACACGGCTCAACTCACTCAACGTGATCGAAAGCCATGGGCACCATGACCGGATAGGCATTGTGGCCTCTGGCAAAGCCTACCTCGATGTGCTCCAGGCCCTGGACGCGATGGGACTTGATGCGCGCGCACGAGAGCGTTACGGGATCCGCCTGCTCAAGCTCGGGCTGCTGTTCCCATTGGAAACCGGCGTGGTCACGGAGTTTGCCCGGGACCTCGAGCAAATCGTCGTGGTCGAAGACAAGCGGCCGTTTATCGAGACGGCAATTAGAGATCAGCTTTATGGCCGCGCAACTGTACCGCTCGTCCTTGGAAAGCACGACACCGACGGCCTGCCTCTCATCCCGCAGGATGGCGAACTCTCCGTCGATCGAGTTGCTCCCGCACTCGCCCGGCGACTCGCGCTTTACCACGACATCGCTCCAGCGCGCGCGTGGGTCGCCGCTAGCGGCTCTGGCAGTCCGCGCCCTTCGCCACCAATACTTGTAACACAGAGCGGAGTCGCAGCAGATCAGAGTTCACCTGTCCGCACGCCGTATTTTTGCTCGGGCTGCCCACATAGCCGCTCGACCCGCGCGCCCGAAGGGTCGACCGTGGGTGGAGCTATCGGGTGCCACTCACTGGTGTTGCTGATGGATCCGAAACGGGTCGGTGACGTCATCGGTGTAGTGCCGATGGGCGGCGAAGGAGCGCAGTGGATTGGCATGGAGCCATTCGTGAACACGCCACATCTGCTGCAGAATATTGGCGACGGCGGATTCTTCCACTCGGGCAGCCTTGCATTGCGGGCTGCGGTGGCTGCGAACGCCCACATCACCTACAAGCTCCTTTACAACTCAGCGGTTGCGATGACAGGTGGTCAGCAAGCGGTGGGCGGCCGCCCAGTTGAAGAGCTTACGCATATATTGCGCGCCGAAGGTGTGGCCCGCGTCATTGTTACTGTGGACGAGCCGAAGCGCTACCGAAGGGCAAGGCTGGCGCCGGGCACCGACGTCTGGCACCGTGACAGGCTCCAAGAGGCCCAGCAGACACTCGCCGCCACACGTGGCGTCACCGTACTGATTCATGACCAGCAGTGCGCGACCGAGAAGCGGCGTCAACTCAAGCGCAACCCCCCCGGCAAGCCGGAGAGAAAGGTTTTCATCAACGAGCGTGTGTGCGAGGGCTGCGGCGACTGCGGCGAGAAGTCAAACTGCTTGTCTGTCGAACCGGTCGAGACGGAGTACGGCCGGAAGACCCGTATAAACCAGGGTTCTTGCAACACGGATCTGTCATGCCTGAAAGGCGACTGTCCGTCCTTCCTTACGGTCGTCCCCCGCAGCACAGCGGAGTCGACGCCGGCGGACCCAGGCGAGCCCACCGACCTTCCCGATCCGACGATTGTCGTCTCCGATAGCGACCTTACGGTCCGCTTCACCGGCATAGGCGGAACAGGTGTCGTAACAGTGGCGCAAATCCTGGCTCAGGCGGCACACCTCGCAGGATGGTCGGTGCGTACTCTTGACCAGACCGGACTTTCCCAAAAAGCAGGGCCGGTGATCTCCGATCTCAAGCTTTCACGCGAGCCGGTGTTACGCGCGAACAAGCTGGGAGTTGGCGAGTGCGACGTATATATCGGGTGCGACATCCTCGTAGCTGCCGACGCCACGAACTTGCAAGTCGCCGATGCGAGACGTACCGTCGGCGTACTGTCGCTCAGTCGGACGCCGACGGGTCGCATGGTCGTCGACCCGGAGGCCGCCGTTTTCGACATCGACGCGCTATCGGCTCGTGTCGGAGCAGTTACACGCGCCGACGCGTCGGTCGCTATCGACGCGCGTGATCTGGCCGAAAGTGCCTGCGGCGGCGACCAGTACGCCAACATGGTGATGCTCGGTGCGACCTATCAGCTGGGTGCTTTGCCACTGCCTCTGTCCGCGATTCAGGAAGCCATTCGCCTAAACGGCGTTGCAGTGGACCGCAACCTGCACGCGTTTGGTGTCGGACGTCAAGCAGTTCTCGGTGCGGTTAAAACAGCAAAGTCCGCAGCTCGACGTTCCTCGAAAGCCCGTCAGGTCGGCGGCGAGATCGCCGCGCTCGTGCACGCCGAGCCTGGCAGCGACCTAGCGCAAATTGTCGCCGATCGAACGTCCGACCTCGTCGGTTACCAGAGCCCTTCTTACGCAAGATCTTACGCCGAGATGGTCGAACGAGTCCGAGCCGCCGAGGCCGCGGTCGCGTCGGGAAACTTGTTCTTGGCGGAGGCCGTCGCACGGAACTTGTACAAACTAATGGCCTACAAGGACGAGTACGAGGTCGCCCGCCTGTCGCTGGACCCGGCGGTGCGGGCGCAGATACGTGAACAGTTCGGAGCCCACGCGAGATTCTCATGGCGCTTCCACCCGCCGGTCCTGCGCGCACTCGGCATGAACCGTAAAGTCGCTCTAGGGCGCTGGGCGACGCCGCTTCTCGTCGCGTTGCGTGCAGGTCGAAGGCTGCGTGGCACGCCACTGGATGCATTCGGCTTTTCTGAGGTTCGCCGAACCGAGCGACAGCTAATCGTGGAATATCACGATGTCATACACGGGATGCTCCCTCAGCTCCGCCCGGACAACCACGACATAGCATTGGAGATCGCGAAGCTTCCTGACACGGTCCGCGGATACGAGGCTGTCAAGTTGGCGACCGTCGCGCGGTACCGCGAACGTCTACGCGGCCTTCGCATGGCGTTCGCTGCGAGTATCAGTCAATAAGCGCGCAGCCTTCTGCGCGATTACCTGAGTCGTTGCGGTGAACAGGGGAGATAGCTCGAGTCCTCCCCGGCAGTGTCTCGAACTGCGAAGGGCCAGGCTCCTCCGGTCGGATCCGCCGAAATGCGGGCGAGCGGCCAATCCCTGCAAGGACGTGGCCCCGCTACAGCATCAGGCCTAACGCGGTCGCTAGCGCGATTGACGCGCTTGACTAACCCTCGGGCTGCCGGTAGAGT
>CAWHZJ010000007.1:0-58408 GCA_963833765.1 uncultured Solirubrobacterales bacterium
GCCGGTCATCGCGACGTCGGCGGCGCCATGACGACGCGGCGCCGCCGGAGTAATCGGTGGGGAACCGTCGTGGCGATCAGGGTGTGGTCGACTGCGCGGAGGTTGACTCGTCGTCCTCCAGATCGAGCGCCGGCAGCTCGTTCGCGGCTGCCACCCCCTGGTAGAAGCGCTGCGCTGCGCTTGAGGATCCGCCGCTGCGTCTCGTACTCCACGAACACGAGCCCGAACCGCTTCTGGTAGCCCCACGCCCATTCGAAGTTGTCGTGCAGCGACCAGTAGAAGTAGCCGGCCAGCGGTACGCCGTCCTGAATCGCGCGCCACGCTGCGGCGAGGTGTCCGTGGAGGTACTCGACCCGCTCGAAGTCATCGACCACTCCCTCGGGGGTGACGTAGTCCTCGGCGGCGCAACCGTTCTCGGTCACGTACAGGCTGCACCCGGGCGCGATCTCGGAGGCCACCGTGACCAGCGTGTCGTAGAGGCCGTCGGGCTCGATCAGCCAGCCCATCGAGGTGCGCGGCAGGCACTTGGGGTTGTACATGACGACGCCGGGCCGACCCGCGATCGGCGTCTCGCCGGCGCGCAGTCCGGCCGGATCGGCGAGCTTCACGTAGTGGGGTGAGTAGTAGTTGATGCCGAGGAAGTCGATCGGAGCGCTCGCGAGCTCCATATCTCCGTCGCGGATCAGCGACGGCGGGGGCAGCAGGTGCTCACGCGCCTTCGCCGGGTAGCGCCCGTGGAGGATCGGGTCGGAGAAGATTCGGTTCTGCTCGGCGTCGGCGATGGTCGCGGCCTCTTCGGCGTCGGGATCCAGCGCCCGTACCGCGTGCATGTCGAGCGTGATGCCGACGCGCACGTCGGGTATCGCGGCGCGCAGGCGTGCGACCGCCAGACCGTGGCCGACCAGCAGGTGATGCGTCGCCGCGGCCGCGAGTGCGTCGTCGGCGTGACCCGGCGCGTGCACGCCGATTCGATAGCCCTGATGGGCGACCACCTGAGGCTCGTTGAGCGTGATCCACATGGCACCGACGTCACCGATCGCCTCGGCGACGATCTGGGCGTAGTCGGCGAACCGCTCCGCCGTGTCGCGCTGCGCCCAGCCACCGGAGTCCTCGAGCGCCTGCGGCAGATCCCAGTGGTAGAGGGTGATCGCGGGCTCCAGATTGCGCGAGCGCAGGCCATCGACGAGCGAGCGATAGAAGTCGAGTCCGCGCTGGTTGACCGCGCCGCGCCCCGACGGCTGCACGCGCGGCCAGGAGATGGAGAAGCGAAAGGCGCCGAGCCCAAGCTCTTTGAGCAGGTCGAGGTCCTGCTCGCTGCGATGGTAGAAATCGCACGAGATATCGCCGGTGTCACCACCGCGCACCTTCCCCGGGCGTGTGGCTGAAGGTGTCCCACACCGACGGTCCGCGGCCGTCGGACTGCGCCGCCCCCTCGATCTGATATGCCGAAGATGCGGCGCCCCAGAGGAAGCCCTCTGGGAACGGGCGCGCAACCCCGCCCGAGCCGTTCGCATCGGTCGCCGTCATGTTGATCTTGTCCTTTCCCGATTTGATTTGTGAAGGGCGCGGCCACCCCGCCCCCCGCAACGGGGGGACGGGGCGCCGGCACCGGTTGCGTTAGGAGGTGGGCTTGAGGCGCAGCACGACGACCTCGTTCTGAGGCGAGCCTGGCTGCCCGATCTCGTACGAGTTGCTCGCCGACGGGAAGCCGGTGAACCTCGACGTGTTGTATTCCTCGAACGCGGCCCCGTAGACCGTCGGGATGACCGGCAGGTTCTGGGCCACGTACTCCTCGATCGGCGTCAGGTCCTTGATCTGTCCCTTGATCGAGGTCTGGGCGGCGAGAGCCGCCAGGTCCTTGTTGATCGCCGGGTTCCTCAGCCGCTCGAAGTTACCGGCCGAGTTGTTGGTGATCAGAGCGCTGTTCAGCCAGTAGTCGTACAGCTGGTAGGCCGAGATCGTGGTCTGTGACCAGTGCATCGACAACACGAACTTGCCGGAGGCCAGGTCGGCCGCCCAGGCGGTCGCCGATTGCCCCACGAACGTCGCGTTGATATGCGCGGCCTTCAGCTCCTGCGCGACGAGTGCGTCGTCCTCGGCGTAGTCGGTGTACGCCGACGGGTCGGTGACCGGAATCGTGACCTCCTTGCCGCCCTTGTAGAAGAAGCCGTTCTTGATCACGTATCCGGCGGCCTTCAACAGCTTGATCGCTGCCGCCGGGTTGGCGTGCGGCGAGAGGGTGTCCTTGGCCACCGCCGGCACGAGCAGGTTCTTGAAGCCCGGCAGCACGATGCCGCTGGCGTTCGTTGCCACCGGCTCGAGTCCGGCCTCACCCTGGGTGCTGATCGCCGTACGGTCGATGGCGAGGCTGATCGCCTTGCGGACCGCCAGCTGGTTTGTCGGCCAAACGTTCAGGTTCGGCTCCAGGGTATTGGTCTGCACCGCGGCGAAGTAGTCGTGGTGGGTCGAGGGAGACGGCGCGATGTACGCCGCCTGCAGGCCGGTCAGGAAGTTGCCGGCCCAGTCCAGCGCGTTGGTCGTCAACGCGGAGAGGACGGTGTCGTTGGATGCGTAGACCGGGAAGTCCACCTGGCTGATCGACGGCGTGCCACCCCAGTAGTTCGGGTTGGCGTTCAGCGTGATCCCGGACGCACTGAACGTGCCAAACGTGTAGGGCCCGGTACCGACCGGGTTCGCGTCCGTGTACATCGCCGGGTCGCCGACCGTGCTCCAACTCGCCTGCGGAACGACGTACACGTTTCCGATCGCCTGCAGGTTCGTGTACTGCGGCGAGGAGAAGGTGACCGTCACGTTGTTGCCCGACACGCTGGTTCCCGTGATCGGAATGCCGGCCGTGTTGACGTCGGGGTACTTCTGCAGCATGTCGAAGCTGAAGGCCACGTCGGCCGGGGTCATCGCCGTGCCGTCCGAGAACTTCACGCCGCTGCGGACCGTGAAGGTGATCGACTTGCCGCCGTTGCCCCACTTGTAGGCGGTCGCGAGGAAGTAGTAGGGAGCCTGTGACGGCCGTGACAGGTTGAACTGCAGGAGCGGTTCGTAGATCAGCGAGTCGGCGCCCATCTGATACGCGCCCGTCGACTGGACGAGCGGGTTGAAGTCCTGGGTGATCGAGTTCTCCGGGCTTGACTCCATCGTCAGGACGGAGCCTGCCGCGGCCCTGGCGGCACTGGCGCTCGATGCGCTCGGCAACGCGAATGTCGCGAGCATGGCCGCCGCGCTGGCGGCAGCCACAGCCGCTGCGGAGGCGAATCTCAGCCTCCGCTTCTTCAGGATTTTCGGTTCCATTGCGTGATGTACCTTTCGTAGAGCATCATTCGGTGCATTGCGATCGGGGCGTGTGTGGCACGCGCCGATCGTTGTCAGGGCCCGCCGCTGCGAGGCGTTTGCTCGTGGCGGCGGGTTACTGGCCGTCGAAGCTAAGCCTTCACTGGCGCGCTCCTTTCCTGGTGTCCCTCGATGACCAGATCTGGTGCGGCGACGTCGAGTCGCCAGCACGCCGCCGCTCGCTGCGGGGCGATTTGCCGCAGCGGCGGTGACTGAGCTCGGCAGCGCTCGTCCGCGAACGGGCAGCGGGGGCTGAAGCGGCAGCCGATCGTCGTCGAGAGGGCGCTCGCCGCCTGAGCGGCGCCGCGCCGGACGCGGTCCTCGACCGGGGCACCAAGGCGATCCGGATCGGGCGCGGCGGCGAGCAGCAGCTGGGTGTAGGGGTGCGCGGGCTGCTGGGTGAGGTCCTCGGAGGGGCCGCGCTCGACGATCTCCCCCGCGTACATCACGAGCGTCTCGTCGGCGAAGTAGCGCGCCGAGGCGATGTCATGGGTGATGTAGAGCACGGCGAGCTCGAAGCGGTCGCGCAGCTGGTCGATCACGTCGAGCACCTCGAGCCGGATCGAGACGTCGAGCATCGACACGGGCTCGTCGGCGAGCAGGACACGCGGCTTGACGGCGAGCGCGCGGGCGATCGCGACGCGCTGACGCTGGCCGCCGGACAGCTCGTGCGGATAGCGCCCGAGGAAGTGCTCGGGCGGCGTCAACCGCACCTCCTCGAGCAGGCGCGCGAGCTCGGCCTCGACGGCCTCACGCCCGAGCTGACGCTGGTGCAGGCGCACCGCCCGCTGCAGCGGATAGCGCACCTTGTGCACCGGGTTGATCGAGGCGAACGGGTCCTGGAAGACCATCTGCACCTCGCTCTTGTAGCGGCGGAACGAGCGTCGGTTGGACGGCCTGACGCGCTCTCCGTCGAGCAGAATCTCGCCGCTGGTCGGGGACTCCTGGCCGGCCAGGAGCTTGGCCACCGTCGACTTGCCGGATCCGCTCTCGCCGACCAGGGCGACGACGGCGCGGCGGTGCAAACCGCAGCGAAACGGCGCGGACGGCCGAGAGGATCGCTCCGCCCGGGCCGCGCCCGATGCGAAAGTCCTTCGAGAGCTCGCGTGCCTCGAGCACCAGCGGGCCGCGCGCCGATACCGCGGAGACGAGGTCGACCGGGGGCGCCGTCTCGCTCACGTCGTCTCCTCGATCGCTCGCGTGGGCCGCGGCGGCCGCGGCGTGGGCGGGGTCGATCGCGTCGGGCATCACGAACGGGCACGCGGTGCTGTGGCCGGCGCTCGAACCCGGCACCGGCAGGGCGCGCATGTCGACCTCGTGGCACTCCGCCGTGGCGAAGCGGCAACGTGGCTCGAACGGGCAGCCGGCGGGGATCGAGCGCAGGTCGGGCGGGGATCCGGGGATCCCGGCGAGCCGCCGGCGCGGGCCGTGGACGCTCGGAAAGGACTCGAGCAGGCCGCGGGTGTAGGGGTGGGCGGTCCGATGGTGGATCTGCTCGGCCGTGCCGACCTCGATCAGCCGCCCGGCGTAGAGGATCGCGATCCGGTCGGCGATCTCGAGCAGCAGCGAGAGGTCGTGGGTGATGAAGAGGACGGCGAAGTGCAGGCGCTTCTGGAGCTCGGCGATCTCCGCCAGGATCTCTCGTTGCACGACGACGTCGAGCGCGGTGGTCGGCTCGTCCATGATCACGAGCTCCGGGTCGACCGCGAGCGCCATCGCGATCATCACCCGCTGGCGCATTCCCCCCGAGAGCTCGTGCGGATAGCTCTTCAGCCGCTCGCGCGGGATGCCGACGAGGTCGAGCAGGGCCTCGAGCCGCTCCCGCTTCTGCTCGCGCGAGATGTCGAGATGCGCGTCGAGCACGTCGCCGAGCTGGTCGCGGACCCGGAGCACCGGGTTGAGCGCGTTCATCGCGCTCTGGAAGACGATCGCGATCTCGCGCCAGCGCAGCGAGCGCAGCTGCCGCGCGGTCTGGTCGAGGATCTCGACCCCCTCGGCGCCGACGCGACGACCGCGGTAGATGATGCTTCCGCCGGTGATCACGGCCGGCGGGCGTAGCAGCCGGCAGGCGCCGAGCGCCAGCGTCGACTTGCCCGACCCGCTCTCGCCCGCGAGGCCGACGATCTCGCCCGGGGCCAGCGTCAGATCGACATGCTGGACCGCCCTCAGCTCGCCGCTGGGGGCGGCGAAGGAGATCGACAGGTCTCGAATCTCCAGCACCGGCGCTGCCGGGTCTGGCGGACCGCCGGCCTGCGGGTCGCGTTCGCCGAGGGCGATCGGAGCGATGCCGCTCATGCGCGTTCCTCGCGCACGACCGGCGTCGGATCGGACGGCCGCCAGGTGCGCCCGCGGATCTTGCGGCGGCCCGTGGCGCGGAGCCTCGGGTTGCCCAGTTCGTCCAGCCCGAAGTTCAGCAGCACGAGGCTCATCCCCAGCAGCGCAGCGGCGACTCCGGGCGGCACGTACCACCACCAGGCGCCGACCTGGATCGCGCTCTGGCCCTCCGCCCAGTAGAGCATCGTCCCCAGGCTCCACCCGGAGAAGCTCGCGACGCCGATGAACGCCAGCGCCACGGAGGTGAGGATCGCGTAGAGCACCGTCCCGACGAAGCTCGCGGCGATCAGGCTGACCTCGTTCGGAAGGATCTCGAACAGGACGATGCGCCACGTCCGCTCACCGCTCTCCCGCGCCGCCGCGACGTAGTCGCGGTTGCGCAGCGTGAGCGTCTGCGCGCGGATCACCCGGGCTCCCCACGGCCAGCCGAGCGCGCTGAGCACGATCGCCGTCGGCAGCTGGCCGGAGCTCGCCGGGAGGTAGCCGAGCAGCACGATCAGCAGCGGCAGCGCCGGCAGGACGAGAAACACGTTGGTCAGCAGCGAGAGGACCTCGTCGGCGAAGCCGCCGAGGAAGCCGGCGGTCACGCCGACGCTGACCGCGAGCACCGTGGCGATCACGCCGGTGAGCAGCCCGAGCACGACGGTCGCGCGCAGCCCGACGAGCAGTTGCGAGAGCACGTCCTGACCGCTCTGGGTCGTGCCGAGCAGGTGGTGCAGGGTCGGGGCCAGCGGCACCACCTGCGTGGTCGTGGCCGAGGGATCGTAGGGCGCGATGGCCGGTCCGATGATCGCGATCAGCACGAAGACGCCGAGAATGCCGCCGCCGATCTTCACCTTCAGCGGCAGCGACCTGATCATCCGCCTGCGCGGCAGCGGCACGACTGCGACGGGGCCGACGGGGAGCGCGACCGCCATCAGTAGGCCGCCCTCGTGCGGGTGCGCGGATCGGCGAGGACATACACCGCGTCGGAGATCAGGCATGCACCGAGCACGGCGAAGGAGATCACGAGGAAGATCCCCTGGGTCAGCGGGTAGTCGTCAGAGGTGACCGCGTTGTACAGCGTCAAGCCGACGCCGGGGTAGGAGAACACGATCTCCATCACCAGCGCCCCGGCGACGACGAACCCGATCGCCAGCGCGAAACCGGCGATGTTGGGCAGGATCGCGTTACGCGCGGCATAGGTGAAGATGACACGGCGCGACGAGAGGCCCTTGGCCTGCGCGGCGAGCACGTAGTCCTCGCCGATCGTCGTGATCATCACGTTGCGCATCTGCAGCATCCAGCCGGCCATCGAGGTGACGACGATCGTCAGCGCCGGCAGGATCGAGTGGTAGACCGCGCTGCCGATGAACGCCCAGTTCCATCCCGGCACCAGTCCGAGCGTGAAGCCCTCCCCGATCGGGAAGACGCGCCAGGTCAGCGAGAACAGCTCGATCGCCAGCAACGCGAGGAAGAAGTAGGGCGTCGCCTGCAGGAACGTGAACGCCGGCAGCGACTGATCGAGCCAGCCGCCGCGCCGCCAGGCCGCGAGGATCCCGAGCAGCGTCCCCAGGGCAAAGCTGATCAGCGTGGCGGTGCCGACGAGCGCCAGAGTCCAGGGGATCGTCTGCGCGAGGACGGACGAGACCTTGGCCGGATACAGGTTCACCGACAGGCCGAGGTTGCCGTGCAGCAGGTCGCCGATGTAGACCCAGTACTGGTGCAGCAGGCTGCCCTGGTGACCGACGCCGAACTCGGCCTGCAACGCCTTCTGCGCCGCCGGCTGCAGCTGCGGGAACTTGGCCATCATCGTGTCGACCGCGTTGCCGGGCATGGCGCGCGGGATGAAGAAGTTCACCGTCACCGCCACCCAGGCAGCGACGGCGTAGAACCCCAGCCGACGGATGATGAACCGCAATCCTCTTCCTCTCCTGCACCTCAAGCAGAACCCGCCAGGCCAACGACGCGACACACGGCCCGGGTGGAAACGCTAACATGCTGTTTCCGTTGAGTCAAGCTTCAAGCGGCGCAGGAACGCATCGCCCAATGCCGCTATGCTCCGCGTTCACCGGCGTTGAGCCGTGGAAGCGTCCAGCAAGGCAATCTGTAACGTTTCATAGACAAAGCTCGGGTACAGCGTGGCAAAAGCTCCAGAGAACGGCGGCAACGGACGCACTCAGCGCTCGACGATCCGCGAGATCGCCGAGTTCGCGGGCGTCTCGATCGCCACGGTCTCGCGCGTCGTCAACCGCAGCGGCTACGTCTCGGAGCCGACGCGTCGTGCCGTCGAGCGGGTGATCCGCGAGCACGGATACACGGCCAACCGATCTGCTCGCGGCCTCTCCAGCGGGCGCACCGGGTTGATCGGCGTCACGGTGCCTCGAATCCATCCCGTCCTACTTCTCGCTGATCGTCGCCGGCGTCGCCGATGCGCTCTACGAGCACGACATGCGGATCGTGCTCTGTCCGACGCTCCACGAGCACGACCGCGAGGTCTCGCTGCTCGAGCGCCTGGTCCACGGAACCACCGACGGCGGCCTGCTCGTACTCCCCGAGGAGTCCAGCAGTGAGCTGCGAACGCTGCGGACCGAGGGCTTTCGCTTCGTCGTCGTCGACCCGCGCAAGCGGATCGGCGGGGACGTGCCCGACGGTGTCCGCCGCCCACTCGTCCGGCGCCGACCAGGCCACCGGGCATCTGCTCGATCTCGGCCACCGGCGGATCGCGGCGATCACCGGCCCCGGCGCGCTGTTGGCCACCCAGGAACGCACACGCGGCTACCACGCCGCGCTGGCCGCGGCCGGCCTGATGCCGGACCCCGAACTGGTGATCGAGTCGAACTTCGACGTCGACGGCGGACGCGCCGCCGCAGCCGCGCTGCTCGAACTGGCCGAGCCGCCGAGCGCGATCTTCGCGTTCAACGATCAGTTGGCGATCGGCGCGATGCAGACGGCGCTGGCGCGCAACCTCCGCGTCCCCGAGGATCTCTCGATCGTCGGCTTCGACGACACCGCCGAGGCGGAGCTCGTCACGCCCGCGCTCACCACGGTGCGCCAGCCGCTCGCCGAGATGGGTCGCATGGGGGTCAGCCTGCTGACCCGGCTGCTCGAGAACCATCAATTGGAGGCGGTCCACGTCGAGCTCGCCACCGAGCTGATCGTGCGCGGCTCGACCGGCCCGCGACGACCCGACTGAAGCCGAGCGCGCCCGAGCGCCGTCTCCCGGCGCCGCCGGCCGATCGAGTCCCCGCGGCGACGGCGCGGCTACGCCGCCGGCGTCTGCCCGAGGCGCGCCGAGAGCGCGCGGGCCTGCTCGAGCGCGACGCGGCCGAGCAGGCGCAGGCGTGCGGGCGGCAGGCGCACCGTCGCGCCGGACACCGCCAGCGCGGCGATCACGGCGCCGTCGCGATCGCGCACCGGCGCCGCGACCGCCGCGAGCCCGTCCTCGAGCTCGTCGACGATCGTCGCGTAGCCCTCATCGCGGACCGTTTCGAGCACGCGCGCGAGGCGGTCGCGATCGACGATCGTCGCCCGCGCGGGGGCGCTGAGCGGGCCGTCCGGAAGCACCGCCGCGCCGAAGGCGACAAAGACCTTGCCCGCCGCCGTGCAGTGCAGCGGCAGCTCGCGCCCGACCCAGTTGGTCGCGCCGAGCAGATGGCGCCCGTCGACCTGGCCGATCGCCTCGGTGCCGGCCGGGCGCGGCACGATCAGGTTCGCCGTCTCGCCGCTCTCGTCGGCGAGCCGGCGGATGCTCGGCTCGGCCAGCTCGGCGAGGTCCTCGCGGCCGACGCCGGAGCGCGCGAAGCGCAGCGCCGCCGGCCCCGCCCGCAGTCCCGAGCGGCCGGCGGCCCAGGCCGACGAGCTCGTGGCGCTCGAGCGCGTCGATCAGCGCGGCGGCCTCGGCCGGCGTCGCGCGGACCGCCTGCGTCAGCTCGCCGAGCGTGCGCGGCTCGCGCTCGAGGATCAGCGCGAGCGCGTGGGCCGCACGCTCGGCCGAGGCATCCGCGACCACGGCATCCGGCGGCGACGTGCTCGCCGCCTCGGCGCCGTCGCTCACGGCGACTCCGACACGACGACCGTCTGCAGCTCGGTGAAGGTGTGCATCACATGCGCGCCGCCGACGCGCCCGATGCCGCTGCCGGTCCCGGCGCGGCCACCGAACGGAAGGTGCGCCTCCCAGTAGTTGGTCGACTCGTTGATGTTGACCCAGCCGGTGCGCACCGCCTCGGCGAAGCGCAAACCGGCGGCGAGATCGGCGGTGAAGATCGCCGACAGCAGGCCATAGGGGGAGGCGTTGGTCAGCTCGATCGCCTGCTCGAGCGAGTCGATCGAGCACGACCGGCGCGATCGGGCCGAAGGTCTCCTCGGTCGCGACGCGGGCGTCACTCGGCACGCCGTCGAGGACCGTCGGCTGCCAGTACAGCTCGGTGCCGAGGCCGCTCGCCCGCGCGCCGCCGCAGACCAGCGTCGCACCGCGCTCGAGCGCGTCGGCGACGTGCTCGTCCATCTTCGCCGCGACCGGCTCGTTGTTGAGCGGGCCCATCGTCGTCTCGGCGCTGAACGGGTCGCCGAGCCGGACACGCTCGGACACCGCCCGGCCGAGCAGCTCGACGTACTCGTCGTGGGCGCCGCGCTGGACGAGGATCCGCTCGCCGGCGGTGCAGCTCTGCCCGGCGCACAGGTAGCAGGCGACCAGCGTCGCCTCGACGGCCGCGGCGACGTTGGCGTCGTCCATCACCACGAGCGGGCCGTTGCCGCCCATCTCGAGCAGCGCGGCCTTGCCGGCGGCGGCGGCTGCGACGAGGTTGCCGGTGGCGGTCGAGCCGATGAAGGCGATCCCCGCGAGTCCGGGGTTGCGCGCGATCTCATCGCCGACGACCGGGCCCGGGCCGGTCGCGAGGTTGAACACGCCGGGCGGCAGGTCGGCGTCGACGATGCAGCGCGCCAGTGACTGGGCACAGACCGCGGTCGAGGGGGCCGGCGTCCAGACGACCGTGTTGCCCGCGGCGAGCGCCGGCGCGAGCAGCTCCGCCGGCATCGTGTAGGGCCAGTTCCACGGGCTGATGACGCCGACCGCGCCGCGCGGGCGGCGCACCAGCATCACCCGCTTGCCCGCCGAGATCGAGTTGGGCAGCTCGCCGCCGAGGCGCTTGGCGTCTTCCGCCGCCATCCGCCAGTACTCGACGAGCTCGGCGACCTCGTCGTAGGCCTCGGCGTGCAGCGGCTTGCCCTGGTCGAGGGTCAGCGTACGCGCGAGCTCGTCACGGCGCGCCTCGATCAGGTCGCCGACGGCGTGCATCTTCGCCGCGCGCTCGAACGCGGTCAGGCGCGCCCAGCCGGCGGCCGCGTCCCGCGCGGCCTCGATCGCCCGCTGCGCGTCGCCGCGGTCGCCCTGGGCGACCGAGCCGATCGTCGCGCCATTGCACGGGCTGCTCGCCGCGAACGTCTCGCCGCTCGCGGCCGGCGTCCACTCGCCGGCGATGAACATGTCGCAGACTGACCTGCTCGCCGGGGACCGCGCTCGGGCCGGCCGCTGACGGGTGCTCATCATCGCGGTGGGTCGCAGGATTTGATCGTTGACACCATTCGACAACTGATATATAACCGCCCGGTCAGGTGGAGGTCAATGGTGCCGAGGCGATCATCCCGATCGCTCAGGGACCTTGAGAGGGACCACAACCGGCTCGAAACGAACCCAGTCAGCCACGACGGGTACCCACGCAGTGTGCCCGTGTGCCCGCACAGCGACGGCGGTTCGCACACGATGACGGTGCGACGCGTCACCAGACCGCGATGCCGGCTCCGGCACCGCATGAGGGAGGGAAGGGAATGGCCGCAGGACCCACCAGCAACGACTCGGGCGAACTCGCAACCTTCGGCTACAAGCAGGAGCTCGATCGCTCGCTCGGCAACTTCTCGTCGTTCGCCGCCGGCTTCAGCTACATCTCGATCCTGACCGGCATGTTCGAGC
The DNA here is from genome assembly GCA_963833765.1 of uncultured Solirubrobacterales bacterium. Lineage (GTDB taxonomy): Bacteria > Actinomycetota > Thermoleophilia > Solirubrobacterales > Solirubrobacteraceae > Palsa-513. The sequence goes on from CAWHZJ010000007.1 coordinate 11,630, forward strand.
TGTTCGCGTTCGGGTTATCGCAGGCGGGCCCGCCGCTGTGGTGGACATGGGTCATCGTGCTGGGCGGCCAGATGCTCGTCGCGCTGTGCTTCGCCGAGCTCGCCGGCCAGTACCCGCTCGCGGGCTCGGTCTACCAATGGTCCAAGCGGGTCGCCGGCGACTTCACCTCCTGGATGACCGGCTGGGTCTACATCGTCGGCTCGTTCGTCACGGTCGCCGCGGTGGCCGTCGCCTGGCAGGTCATGCTGCCGCAGGTCTCGACGTCGTTCGAGTTCATCGGCAAGGCAAGTCCGACGCCGGCCTCTACTACAGCGCCCAACGGCGCCAAGAACGCGATCCTGCTCGGCGCGATCCTCGTCGTCTTCGCGACGATCATCAACATGCTCGGCGTCAAGATCATGGCGCGGATCAACAACTTCGGCGTGCTTGCCGAGCTGATCGGCTCCTCGATCCTCGTGATCCTGCTGCTGTTCCACATCCACCGCGGTCCGCAGGTGGTCGTCCACAACCTCGGCCTCGGCAAGGGACACCCGCTGGGCTACTTCGGCGCCTTCATCGTCGGCGGGATCATGAGCGCCTACGTGATGTACGGCTTCGACACGGCGGGCACGCTCGCCGAGGAGACCAACGATCCCCGCCGCGCGGCGCCACCGGCGATCTGGCGTGCGCTGATCGCCGCGGGGATCATCGGCGGCGCGCTGCTGTTGCTCGCGATGATGGATGTCAAGAGCATCAACGACAGCAACATCGGCCTGCTCGGACTCCCGTACATCGTCAAGCAGGCGCTCGGGAACACGCTCGGCAACATGTTCCTGTCGACTCCGCGCTCGCGATCACCGTCTGCACGCTGGCGATCGAGACCGCGTGCATCCGGCTGCTGTTCGCGATGGCGCGCGACGGGCGCCTGCCGTTCGGCAACGCGATCGCCCGCGTCTCCGGCAGGCGCAAGGTGCCGATCGTCCCGGCGCTCGTCACCGGCTTCATCACGCTCGCGATGCTGGCGCTGAACATCGCCAACCAGTCGGCGTTCGTCGCGCTCACCTCCGTCGCGATCATCATGTTCTACCTCTGCTACCTCGGCATCACCGGGCCGATGCTGATCAGCCGGCTGCGCGGAACCTGGCCGAGGCCCGAGCACGGCGATTACTTCTCGCTCGGGCGCTGGGGGTTTGCTGTGAACCTGGCCGCGGTGATCTACGGCGCGGTCGTCGCGTTCAACATCGCCTGGCCGCGCGCCGCGGTGTACGGCAAGCCCTGGTACTTCCAGCTTCGCCGCCTACGAGTTCATCGGTGCGACGATCATGCTCGGCGCGATCTGGTACTTCTCGGTCTACGCGAAGAAGCCGATCGAGGTGATCGAGTCCCACCGCGCCGACCCGCAGTTCGACCTGCGGACACCGGTCGGGCTCGGCGAGATGGCGCCGTGAACGTGTAAGGGAGCACGGCGATGATCGACGCGGGCGAGTTCGACTACGTCATCGCCGGGGGCGGGACCGCGGGCTGCGTGCTCGCGGCCCGCCTCAGCGAGGACCCAACCGTTTCAGCGTCTGCCTGATCGAGGCGGGACCATCGGACGTCGACGACCGCGCGATCCTCGCGCTCGAGGACTGGATGTATCTGCTCGACTCGGGCTATGACTGGGACTACCTCGTCGAGCCGCAGGAGAAGGGCAACTCGTTCCTGCGCCACGCCCGCGCGAAGGTGCTCGGCGGCTGCTCCTCGCACAACTCGTGCATCGCCTTCTGGACGCCCAAGGAGGACCTCGACGAGTGGTCGGCGATGGGCTGCGAGGGCTGGAGCTCGGCCGAGTGCTGGCCGCTGATCACCAAGCTCGAGACCAACGACGGCCCCGGCGAGCACCACGGACGCTCGGGCCCGGTGAACATCCGCACCGTCCCGCCCGCCGACCCCTGCGGCGTCGCGCTGCTCGAGGCGGCGGCCGCCGCGGGACTGCCGACGTCGCGCTTCAACGAAGGCTCCACCGTCACCAACGGAGCCGGCTGGTTCCAGATCAACTCGGCCGCCGACAACACGCGGATGTCCTCCTCGCACGCCTACCTGCACCCGATCCTCGGCTCGCGCCCCAACCTCGAGGTGCGCACCGGCTGCTGGGTCCGCCGCGTCAGCTTCGACGAGGAGCGCCGCGCGCGCTCGGTCGAGTACCTGACGCCCGACCTGCTGACGCAGGCCAGCGTGCGGGCGCGCCGCGAGATCATCCTCAGCGCCGGCGCGATCGACACGCCGAAGCTCCTGATGCTGTCCGGGATCGGCCCGGTGGAGCACCTGCGCGAGTTCGGCATCGAGACGCTGGTTGATTCGCCGGGGGTCGGCGCCAACCTCGACGACCACGTCGAGGGGATCGTCCAGTGGGATGCGACCCAGCCGATGATCCGCAGCTCGACGCAGTGGTGGGAGATCGGGCTGTTCGCGACCTCGCAGCCCGGCCTCGACCGCCCCGACCTGATGATGCACTACGGCAGCGTGCCGTTCGACATGAACACGGCGCGCTGGGGCTACCCGACGACCGAGAACGGCTTCTGCCTGACGCCGAACGTCTGCCGTGGCCGCTCGCGCGGCACGGTGCGGCTGCGCACGAGCGACTACCGCGACCGCGCGCGCGTCGATCCGCGCTACTTCACCGATCCCGACGGCCACGACGAGCAGGTCATGGCGTTCGGCATCCGGCTCGCGCGCAAGATCGTCAGCCAGGCGCCGATGGCGCCGTGGGCGGGTCGCGAACTGGCGCCGGGACCGGACGCGCAGACCGACGACGAGCTGATCGACTACATGCACAAGACCCACAACACGGTCTACCATCCGGCGTGCACCGCCCACATGGGAGCAGACTCCGATCCGCTCGCCGTCGTCGACCCGCAGCTGCGCGTGCGCGGCACGCGGGGGTTGCGCGTGGCAGACGGCTCGATTCTGCCGTTCCTCCCCGCGATCAACCCCTGCATAACGACGATGATGGTCGGTGAGAAGTGCGCGCAGATGATCCAAGCGGACACGCGGAATCACAGCCCGGCCGCGGCCAGCCCGCCGGGCGGCTGACCGTCGCGCCGGCCGGGGCGCTCTCCGACGTCGTCGAGTTCCTCCGCGTCCACCCGCCGTTCGACGCGCTTTCGATCGGCGACGTCGAGGACGTGGCCGCCTCGGCGGAGATCGAGTTCCACCTCGCCGGGACGACGATCTTCTCGCAGGGCGCGGAGCCGGCGGAGCACGTGCGCGTCGTGCGCAGCGGCGCCGTCGAGATCATCTTCGACGAGGTCGTGCTCGACCTGCTCGGCGTCGGCGAGCTGTTCGGCCACGGCTCGATGCTGTCCGGCCTGCCCGCCGGATTCACCGCGCGTGCGCACGAGGACACGCTGTGCTACCGGATCGGTCACGAGGCCGCGCTGCGCGTGCTCGCCCGGCCCGAGAGCGTCGGCTTCGTCGCCCGCTCGCTGCTGACCACGCGCGGCGACGCGCTGGGCGACGCGCGACCGCCACGCGCCGCGAACGGCCGCGATCCGGCACACCAGCCGGTCGGCTCGCTGATCCGCACGCGGGCGGCGGTCGTCTCACCCGGGACGACGATCCGCGAGACGGCGCGGCTGATGAACGAGACCGGCGCGACGGCGGTCGTCGTCACGCTGCCCGGCTCGCTCGGGATCGTTACCGATCGCGACCTGCGCTCGCGCGTCGTCGCCGCCGGCGTGTCGGTCGAGGAGCCGGTCAGCGCCGTGATGACCGCCCCGGCCTACACCGTCGCACCGGACCGCCTCGGCGGTGGCGTCCTGCTCGAGATGCTCGACCGCGGGATCCGCCATTTCCCGGTGATCTCGGCGCGCGGCGAGCTGGTCGGCGTCGTCGAGGACCTCGACCTGATCGCGGTCGAGACGCGCAACTCGTTCTACGTGCGCCGCCAGATCGCGGCAGCGACCAGCGTCGGCGAGCTCGCCGGCGCAGCCGACTCAGATGCAGCCGATGGTCATCGCGCTCCACGACACCAAGCTCGCGGCGACGAGCATCGCGGCGATCTACTCGGTCGTGCTCGACGCCCTGACGCGTCGCGTGATCGACCTGGCGGTCGCCGAGACCGGCGAGCCCGAGGTCGCGTTCGCGTGGCTCGCACTCGGCAGCCAGGCGCGACGCGAGGCGGTCCCCAGCTCCGACGTCGACAGCGCGATCGTCTGGTACGGCGACGTCGACGAGGGCGCGGTCCGCCCGCTGCTGCACGATCTCGGCTCGCGCGTGGTCGCCGGGCTCGCCGCCTGCGGGCTGCGGGCCGATGACCACGGGGCGACCGCGTCCGACCTGCGCTTCGTCCGCTCCGAGGAGTCCTGGCGGCGCGTCGCGCGCTCGTGGCTCGAAGACCCCACCCAGGAGAAGGCGCTGCTGTTGACCTCGGTGCTCGTCGACAGCCGGCCGGTGTGGGGGATCCACGCCGGGACCCCGGTGGCCGAGGAGTTCTGCCTGGCTCCCCGCCATCCGGCGCTGCTGCGCCAGCTCGCGCGCTTCGCGCTGTCCTACCGCCCGCCGACCGGGTTCCTGCGCGGCCTGGTCGTCGAACACAGCGGCGAGCGCCGCGGCCAGCTCGACCTCAAGCACGGCGGCGTCGTCCCGATCGTCGACCTGGCGCGCTGGGCGGCGATGTCGGCCGGCGTCACCCTGAGCTCGACGGCCGAGCGCCTGCGCGTCGCCGGCGAGGCGGGGACGCTGCCGCGCAGCGACGCGCGCACGTTGCTCGAGGCCCACGAGCTGTTCGTCGGGCTGCGCTTCGAGCGCCAGATCGAGCAGCTCGTCGCCGGCGAGGCCCCCGACGACTACATCGATCCGGCGGCGCTCAGCCCGCTGACCCGGAGCTATCTGCGCGAGGCCTTCCGCGCCGTCGCCGCGGTGCAGAAGCGCGTCGCCGCGGAGCTGCAGGTGGCCAGCTGGTGAGAGCCCTGCGAGGGCGGCCCGCGCGTGGCGAGGGAGCGCGACGATACGCGCAGGCGCGGCTGCCGTCGATGCGGACCTCGTGGCGGGAGGCCGCCTACTGCGTCGTCGATCTCGAGCTCAGCGGCCTGGACCCGCGCCGCAACGAGATCATCTCGTTCGGCGCGCTGCCGATCGACGGCGGGCGCGTGCGTCTCGAGGGTGCCGCGGCCGGACTGGTGCGGCCGACGGCGCCGCTCGCGGAGTCGGCGATCCGGGTGCACGGCATCCGCGCCGCCGATCTCGCCGACGCGCCGCCGCTCGCCGAGGCACTCGAGCCGCTGCTGGCGGCGATGGCGGGCCGCGTGCTGGTCGCTCACCACGCGGCGATCGAGCGCGCGTTTCTGCGCGCTGCGCTGGGGCGACTCGGCCTGCGCCTGCGCGGACCGGTGCTCGACACCGCGGTCCTCGCCCGCGTCTGGCTGGCCGAGCGCGACGGCGAGCTGCCGGCGCGGATGACCTTGGCGCAACTGGCGCAGGCCTGCGGGCTGCCGGTCCACTCGCCGCACACCGCGATCGGCGACGCGCTGACGACGGCCCAGCTGTTCATCGTCGCCGCGAGCCAGCTTGACGCGCGGCGGCCCGAGACGCTGCGCCGGCTGGCGCGCGGCGAGAACCGCCTGGCCGATCTCGAGACCTACTGGCCGCGGCGCCGCGAGGCACAAGGCGCAATGATGCGCGAATGACCGGCGACTGGAAGGTCTACCGCCCGATGATCTGGTCGCTGATGGCGGCAGTCGCCGTTGCGCTGCTGGTCAAGCCGTGGTTCATCTCGCTGTTCCTCGTCGGCATCGCGATCGGCCTGGGCGCGCGGATCTGGCGGGCGCAGCGAAGCCGTCGTCGCAGCCCGTAGGGCCGCCGCTGCTAGTGCAGCAGCGTGAACAGCTCGTCTTCGGGCATCGGCCGCGCGAGCAGGAACCCCTGGGCGCGCCCGCAGCCGAGCGCCCGCAGCGCGGCGAGCTGCGCATCGGTCTCGACGCCCTGGGCGGTCACGGTCGAGTCCAGGGCCCTGGCCATGCCGATCACCGCGGCGACCATCGCCTGGCCGCCGACATCGTCGCGAAGCCCGGACACGAGGCCGCCATAGATCTTGATCCCGTCGCGTGGATGATCCTTGAGCCAACCGAGCGACGAGTAGCCGGTGCCGAAGTCGTCGAGCACGATGCGCACGCCGAGCGACTCGAGGTCGCTGAGCGTGCGGCTGCTCGTGGCGTCGGGCGTCATCAGCGCCGTCTCCGCGATCTCGAGCGTCAGCAGCTCGGCCGGGAACTCGGCGTGGGTCAGCGTCTGGTGAACCGACTGCGCGAACCCGGGATTTGACACCTGGTGCGCGGTCACGTTGACGCCGAGCTCCAGTGGGCGTCCGCCGCGCGCCGTCAGGCGGGTCAGCGTCTCACAGCTCTCACGCAACATCCACGCTCCGAGCGGCACGATCGCGCCGGTGTCCTCGGCAATCGGGATGAACTCGGCCGGCGAGACATCGCCGAACCTCGGCGAGGTCCAGCGCATCAGCGCCTCGACGGCGACGACCTCGAGGCCGGACAGCTGGAACACCGGCTGGAAGACGAGATGCATCTCGCCGCGCATCTCGGCGTCGCGCAGCTCGCGGGCCAGCGACAGGCGTCGCCCGGTCCGCACGCGCTGGGCACCCTTGAAGAAGCTGCACGCGTCGCCGCCTGCGCGCTTGGCCGCGTACATCGCGCTGTCGGCGTCGCGGATCGCCTCGCGCGCGTCGTGGTCGCCGATCAGCGCGATCCCGACGCTGGCGGTGATGACCGTCGATCCGATCCCGGACAGCGGCTTGGAGATCACCTCCAGCAGACGAGCGCCGAGCTGGGCCGCCTGGTCGGTGTCGGCACCCTCGGCGACGACGACGAACTCGTCGCCACCGAAGCGCCCGACGAAGTCCTCCGCCCGCAGGGCGCCTGCCAGCCGCTCGCCGACCTGGTGGATCATCGAGTCGGCCTGATCGTGGCCGAGCGTGTCGTTCATCAGCTTCAGCCCGTCGAGGTCGACGAACAGCACCACGCCGGTGCCCGCCGGCCTGGTTCGGAGCACGGCCTCGTCGAGCCGCTCGAAGATCGCCCGGCGGTTCGGCAGACCGGTCAGGGCGTCGTGCCGGGCGTCGTGCATCAGCCGTTCCATCATCCGCTGGCGTTCGATCGCGATTCCGGCCAGCCGCGCTCCGTCGTGTAGCAGCGCGATGTGCTCGGGCAGTGGCAGCCGCGGTCGCAGCCCGTAGAAGGCGAGCGTCCCGAGCACCTCGCCGTCGTGCGCCTTGATCGGCATCGACCAGCAGTGGCGCAGGCCGAATCTCGCCACGAGCTCGCGGACCGGCGCCCATTTCGGGTCCACGGCCATGTCCTCGCTGACCGTCAGGTTGCCGGACCACGCTGCCGACCCGCAGGTGCCGACGTTGGGCCCGATGACGACGCCGTCGATCGCGGCCAGCCAGGCCTTGGGCAGCGAGGGGCCGCCGGCACCCGGATGCAGCGTGCTCGTGGCGTGATTGAGCAGGACGACGCACGGCATCACCGAGGGTTCGTAGCGCTCGACGCCGTTGACCAGCTCGCGCAGCACCTCGCTGAGGGGGGCTGCGGCGGCGATCAGCTCGTGCACGTGGTTGTTGGATGCGACGAAATCTCGAATGTGCACGGCCTCCCGGTTGGCCCGGCGCAGGCTGACCTCGGTCGACACGGCGACGGCGGCGTCGTCGAGCGCGCGCAGGTCGCTGGGGCTCCAGTCACGGTGGGAGTTCTCGGCGATCGCCATCCAGCCGAGCAGCTGCCCGTCGACCGAGACCGGGGCCTGCGCGTAGGCACAGGGCGGATCGATCGCCGCGAGCGGGTCGGCGCGGCCGATCAGGTATTCGGCGAGCGGCTCCGACAGCGGCACGGTGGCGGTTTCGTCGGCAGGGCCGTCGGCTGTGGCGAGGCTCTTGACGAACACCTGGGTCGCGTCCACGAGCAGCAGTGCGGCCACCGTGGTGGCGGTGTCTTCACGCAGCGCGGTCGTCCAGCGGTCGAACTCGGGCTCGGGCGGCCTGTCGAGCAGCCGGCTGTGCTGGAGAACCGCGATGCGCTCCTCCTCGGCGACCCAGGAGTCCGCCGCCACCGGCTCTGCACTCGCGCTATGCGCCATACAGTGCCATCGACCGTATCGCCCCCGCCCGTGAGGGCGGGACGCGGCGCCTGGACACGCGGCGCCGCCGCCGGCATCGGCGCGCGCGCCGGCAGGGCGTTCAGTCGCGGCGGTGGGCCTCGTCGAGCAGCCGCTCGAACTCGGGGCTGTCGAACTCCGCCACGGCGCGGTCGTACTTCTCGAGCCCCCAGCCCCAGAAGTCGAAGTCGATCTCCGATACGCCGTCCTGGATCGAGGCCCACAGCGTCCAGCCGTACTTCGACATCAGGCCCCACAGCCTCGCGCGCGCCACCTTGTGGCGCCAGGGGCGGCCGTAGTAGGCGCCGACCAGCTGCTCGAGTTGGGCCAGCGACAGGTTGGACTCGCTCCAGATGTTGCCGAGCTCGAAGCAGGCATCGTTGTTGCCGGAGTACTCGTAGTCGATCAGCCGCAGGCCCGCCTGCGTCAGCATGAAGTTCTCGGCGAGCAGGTCGTTGTTGCACGGCACCGTGCCCTCGTCGCGAGCGGCGAAGGCGTCGCGGATCGCCGCGACGTGCGGCTCGAACTCCGCGTAGCGCTCGGGCACGCGGAACCCGCGCCGGCGGACGATCTCGAGGTAGCGGGGCTGGATCTCGAACATGTCGAAGTCGTCACGAAAGCGCCGTGCGCCGTGCAGCCGCCGGCAGGCGGCGGCGACCTGGTCGAGGATCGTCCCGCGACGCAGCTCGGCGGCGCTCAGCGTCGTGCCCTCGAGCCACTCCATGACCATCGTGTTGTGCTCGGGGAGATAGGCGACGACGCCGGCGCCGACGCCGACCTCGGCGGCGCGCACCGAGTTCTCGTACTCGTTGTCGCGGTCGATCGCGAGCAGCCCCGTGTCGTCGCTCCAGCGACGCACGACGTAGGCGCCGCTGGCGGTCACCACCTTGTAATTGGCGTTGGTCAGCCCGCCCGGCAGATCGCTGACCGAGCGGCCCGGGTCGGCGAGCTCCGCAACCTCGTCCAAGACCTGCTCGAGCGCAAGCATCCTGCCCTCCCTCCGGCGACGCGCCGCGAAGTAAAGCGGCTCCGGCAGCGGCCGTCAAACGCGGGCGCCGCGCCGAGTCGACCGGCAGCGCGCCATGCCGCCGGCCATGTCGCGACGGGAGATCCATTGATGACTCTTGGAGCAGCGCCGGGCGGCGGTAGCCTTGAGTGCCTGGTCTCCGCAGGAGGCACGACCGTCGGCAGAACGAGTATTGGCTGGCACAAGCGACGCGCGGCCCTCGCGTCGGTGGCAGTGCTGTGCGCCGTCGCGATCGGCGCGAGCGCGGCACGGGCGGCGGCGCCGTTGACGTGGACGTGGACGCCGCCGGCCCAGTCGGGCTCCTCCGGGCACTCACTGATCGCGCTGACCTGCCAATCGGCTTCGCTTTGCGTCGCGGTCAACCGCGGCGGCAACGTCGTGTCGAGCGTGGCTCCGGTGAGGAGCTCGTGGAGCGACCACTCGTCGATCCAGCCCTTTTCGCGCCTCGCTGCGGTCTCGTGCCCGTCAGCCGCGCTGTGCCTCGCAGTGGACGACGCCGGCAACGTCTACTTCGGCACGCCGGCGAAGACTGTCTCGGCGTGGACTTCCGAGAACATCGACATGGCCACCCCGCTCAGCGGGATTTCGTGCCCGTCGGTCTCGCTCTGCGTCGCCGTCGACCGCGCGGGCAACGTTCTCGTGTCCACCAGTCCGGGCGACCCGATGACGTGGTCCATTCCGATGCCCGTGGACGGCTCACACCAGCTCACGGCGGTCTCCTGCCCGACCGTTTCGCTGTGCGCCGCGGTCGACGACGCGGGCAATGTCCTGGTATCCACGAGTCCGACGAGCATGCCGTCGTGGCAGGCCACGTCGTTGACGAATACCGGGGCCTTGACCGCAGTGTCGTGCAGTCGCTCGGCGCTGTGCGTCGCGGTGGCGCGCGACGGAGGCGTCTACGCGACGGCCGACGTCGTCGAGGCGCCGGTCACGTGGTCGGCCACGCCGGTCGACCCACTTGGCTCGCCGGCGGCGGTGTCGTGCAGCGACGTCGGCCTGTGTGTCGTGCTGGACCACGCTGGCGCCGCATTTGAGAGCGACGACCCAACGGCCAGCCGCCCGACGTGGGCGTCAGCGGTGATCGACCCTGGTCCGGAGGGGCTGACCGGGGTGTCGTGCGTTTCGGCTGGCTTCTGCGTCGCAGCCGATCACGCTGGCGACACCTTGGCGGCGACGCTGCCGCCGCCGGCGGTGACGACCGGCCGCGGCATCGCGCGGTCGCAGACGGTCGCGCAACTCCGCGCCAGCGTCAACCCCAACGACGCGCTGCTCTCCGACTGCCACTTCGACTACGGTGCCAGCACGGCCTACGGTGCGCGGGTACCGTGCGCGGTCGTGCCCGCCGCGACCGGCGGAAGCCAGATCGCCGTCGCGTGGATCGGCGGCCTGAGCGCGGCCACGACCTACCACTTCCGGATCGCAGCATCGAGCGGTGTCGCGAGCGCCGACGGCGCCGACGCCGTCTTCACAACGCCCGCACCGCTGAAGGCGAGTCCCTCGCTCAGCGGGACGGCCGCCGTCGGCAACACGCTGACCTGCAAGCCGAACCTCACAACGACGGCGGCAGTGACCCTCAGCTACGCATGGCTGAGGGACTCGGCCCCAATCGCCGGCGCGACTGCGGCGAGTTATCTCGTAGCCCCCACCGACCAGACCCACTATCTCAGCTGTCAGCGTGACCGTCTCGGGCGACGGCGGCAGCGCCGCGGCGACGAGCGGCTTCGAGGCTATCCCGTCGCAGACGACCGTCGAGAGCTTCGTCGGCACGCCAACCAGCGAGGCCACCTCGATCAGCGCCCCCGTCACATGCTCGCCCCTGGCAGCCGGCAGTTGCACGATCAAGCTGCGGCTGAGCGCCAATCGGATCGTCCGCCACAAACGCAGGACGGTGACCGTTGGATCCCTGACGACCAAGCTCCCCGCCGGGAGACGGCGCACTCTCTCGGTATCGCTCAACGCCACCGGTCGACGCCTGCTGAGGGAGCGCCACCGGCTCGTGGCGACGCTCGCGGTGAGCGGGACGATCCTTGGAACCCTGAGCGCGAAACTGCAAACCAGGCAGTTCGCGTTTGGCAGCCAAGCCAAGCAGCGTGCGACGAAGCGACGACCGCGGCATCGATCGCCGAGCACGCCGTCAAGTTGCCCGCGGGCCCCAGCGCCGACGCCGACGCGGTGGGCGCGGGCCTCAGACGCGTTCGCCAGCCCGGACCTCGGCGCTGATGACGTTGCCCGCGGGCGCGAGCGGGCACTGCCATGCCGGCGCGTAGCGACATGACGGGTGATAGAGGAAGTTGAGGTCGACGATCAGCCGCTCCGAACTGCCGCCGAGGTCGGCGCCCTTCGCCGTGTCGAGCAGGTAGCGGCCGCCGCCGTAGCTTGAGTCCCCTGCCGTGCCATCGCGGAGCGGGACGAACAGCCCGCCGGCGTACTGTTGCAGCCACCACACGTCGATCGTCGCGTCCAGCGGCGGCGGCAGTTGGACACGGCCGATGAGCTCAAGCAGCGTGGTGCCGTTTCCATCGGTCGGCAGCGACAGCCGGATCCCGCCTGGCGCGGCGAGCAGCGGCAGCTCGAAGCGCAAGCTCGGGTCATACGGCCAGTAGGGCAGACCGGAGTCCCGCAGCGGGTCCCCGACCGGCAGCGGACTCTGGGGATGGCCGCCAAACAGCTTGTCGCGCCCGGCACGCCACAGCGCGTGACCTCGCTCGGGGTCGCTCTCGTGGCGCACGGCCGCGTAGAGCTCGCTCACCTCGCGCCGCCACGCGCTCAGCGTAAGGTCCGGAACGCTCACCGGTCGGTCGAGACCGAGCTGCCGTTTGCCACACGTTGACGATGCTGCGAGCGCGTCCGGGTCACGGCTCGGGCGCCTCCTGGTCGGAGTCCTCGCGCCACCGACGGTAGAGTTCGGTGAATTCGTCGCGCGCCGCTGGCGAGAAGTCCTCGGGCACGAGGCGCCCGGCGAGGCGGATCGTTTCGCGCATCTGCGCAAGGTACTCCGTGCAGTGCGGGCAGCCTACGAGATGGCGTTCGAAACGCCGGCGCTTGCCGCGCGAAAGTGTCCCTTCGAGATACTCGCTGACCAGCTCGACCACCTGTTGGCAGACGAGGTCGCCTCTGCCGAGTAGCATCGTCAGCACTCTCCGAGCGCGTCTTCGAGCGCCTGCCGCAGCTGGCTGCGCCCGCGGTGCAGGAGCACCCGTTGGTTGGCCGACGACAGCGCGAGCACCTCGCAAACCTCGTCGCTGCGCAGACCATCGACGTCGCGCAGCATGATGACGGCGCGCTGGCGCGGCGGCAACTCGGCGAGCGCAATCCGGATGCGCCCGGCGAGCTCGGCGGCGCCCAGACGAGCCTCGGCGTCCTCGACCCAATGTTCAGGTGGCGCCGCCCAGTGGCCGGTCGGGTCGAAGCGCGCGCGGTCGACAGCAGGACCGGCGTCGCCGATCGCGACGCTGCGCGCCTCACGGGTTTCCGCCGTGCGCGCCCGATTCACGAGGATCGCCAACAGCCATGTACGCAGAGAGGAACGCCCCTCGAAGCGTTCGATGCCGCGCACGACGGCGAGCCAGGTGTCCTGGACAACCTCTTCGGCGATCGCGCGACTGGAGACAAATGTGGTGGCTAGACGGACCATGGCATCATGATGAGCGGCAACAAGGGCGACGAACGCCGCCTCGTCACCCGCGCGCAGGCGCTTGAGGAACCGTGCGTCATCGTCCACTGATGCAAGGGTACGGCGATCGTGTGCGGCGGCTCGGTTCGCACTTGCCGCGCCCAGCGGTCGAACGCGGCGTCACGGTGATCCCGGCGACAGCGAGGGCCGCAGCCGCTCGAGGTCCACGTCAACTGGCGCATATTCGTGCATCACACAGCTCCTGGATCGGGAATGCGTGCATGTATTAGTCCGCGCAGCACGCTCGGCGTTACACCTCCACGCATCTGATGGCCCGACCTGACGCTGCCGCCGGGGCGCCACCCGGCCCATTACCGCCTCGATTGGTTCAGGCGAGATCAGGTCCGGCCTGACGGGGCTGTCGCTCAACGCGCCGCACTCCCCGGCCTCAAGGGCCCTGCTGCGCGCCTCTTCGCGCGTGAACGCGCCCGGCCCGCCAGCCCGGGCGCACAGGGCCCGGGCCGGCGGCGGGCTGCAGCCGTCAGTTGACGACGATGCCCGAGGCAACGGCGCCGGCGGGCAGCGGCGTGGGTGAGCTCGCCAGCTCGGTAAGGAGGCCATCGTCGACCGCGAAAGACGCGATCACGTCGGCCTTGCTTCCGTCCACGAGCAGCGTCTTGCCGTCGGGGGACAGCCGCGCATCAACCGCGCCGGCCGCAGCCGAACCGAAGGGCGTACTGCTGATCAGCGCGAGTGAGCCGTCCGAGTTGATCGCGTAGCCGGAGATCTCGCCCGACCCTGTGTTGACAGCGAACAGGAACCGCCCGTCGGCGCTGATCTCCACCCAGCACGGCGCGGTCTGAGAATCGGCGAACGGCGACGCGCCGATCGAGGTCAGCGCCCCGGTGAAGTCGACGTTGAACGCCGACACGGTCCCGGTGCCCGCGCCCACGTTGTGGGCATTGCTGACGTAGAGCTGCGCCGGATTGGTCGGCCGGAACTCAGCGCCGAACGGCCCAAGGCCCTGGGCCGCGATCGGCGACCCCGGCGCCGCGACGAGGCGGCCGTCCCAGCGAACGCGGTAGCTCGCAATCGTCGAAGTGTTGACGAGCGTGACGACGAGCTTGCGGCCGGTCGGGTCGAACAGCACGTCGCCCGGCACACCGTCGCCGGGTAGCGCGACAGTCGAGCCTGGCAGCGGGTACAGGCTTCCCCAGGGAGCCAGGAAGAACCCGGTCACGTTCGTTTGGCTTCCTCCGGCGTTGGCGACGAATACGAGATTCCCCGAGACCGCGATGCTGACCGGGTCGATGCCGCCCGAGGAGACGGGAGCACCGACTGCCTCCGGCACGCCGTTGTCGTGAAGTCGCAGGACCGAGATCTGGTTGCTTTCGGCGTCGACCGCGAGCAGGAAGCGCCCGTCGCGCGAGAGCTCGATCGCGCCCTGTGAGGCCAACCCGACGCCGGATCCCGCGCCGCCGATGGCAAACGGCGAACCTGGAATCGGAGTGAGCGAACCATCCGCGTGCCGATCGAACCCGGCCACCGTATTCGACACCGCAGTGTTGTCGTCGACGTACGCGTGACCGACAACCGGAGACGGGTCGCCGACCGGCGACCGCACGGTATCAGCACTCGCGGTGGAGGCGGCGAGTGCGAAGACTGCCAGCGAGAAGCTCCCCGCCCGAAGTATGTGTTTCTTGCGCAGCATGTGCGTTTCTCCTGTCGGTGGATTGGGTGCGCGCGAGCTCGCAGGCGACCGGCGGCGGGCCTTGCTGCTCCGCCAGATCAAGGTGTCGCGACATGCTCGCTGCCCGTTAGTCCCGCCGAGAGTGCCGCGTGTTACACCGCGAAACCCCAGACGGGCGATCACGCCGTGCGCGGCGCAGCCGAATTGGCTCCAATCGCAACCCAATAGATTGCACCTCGCATGGGGACGGCGCCGTGAAGCGAGCGAGGGTCGTGGTGATCGGCGGCGGAATCGCCGGCTGCAACGTCGCCTACCACCTCGCGAAGGCCGGCTGGAGCGATGTCCTGCTGCTCGAGAAGGGCGAGCTGACGAGCGGGTCCACCCATCACGCCGCCGGCCTGGTGACCCAGTTCAACCCGTCGGCCACGATGATGCGCTTCCGCCGCTACAGCGTCGAGCTGTACCGCGAGCTGGGCGTCTTCGAGGGCGTCGGCAGCGTGCGCGTCGCGTCGAGCCCCGAGGGCCTCCTCGACCTGCGGCGAGCGGCGAGCCGCGCCGCCGGCATCGGGCTGGACGCCGAGCTGATCTCACCGCAGGAGGTGCTCGAGCGCCTGCCGGGAGCCGACCCCGCGACGATCTTCGGCGGGGTCTGGATGCCCGGAGACGGCTACGTCGACCCGCACATCGCGACCTACGCCGTCGCCGATGCCGCACGGGCGCTCGGCGCCGAGATCAGGATCCGCACGCGGGTCACCGGGATCGAGCTGGGGCCACGCCGCGACGTGCGCGCCGTGCTGACCGATGACGGCCCGATCGAGACCGAGTGCGTCGTCAACGCGGCCGGCATCTGGGCACCGCAGGTGGCCGCGATGGTCGGCGCCTTCATCCCGTCGGTGCCGGTCGATCACCAGCACGTCGCGATGGCTGCCGTTCCCGGCCACGAGCTCGCGCGCGACGCGCCGTGCTTCCGCGACCCGGACAACCTCGTCTACGGCAAGGGTGAGGCGGGCGGCATGCTGATCGGCGGCTACGAGGCCAACCCGGTCGCCCGCTGGACCGACGGGGTGCCCTGGGATCACGGGTCGAGCCCCGTGCCGTCGGACATCGACCGCTTCGCGCCGCTGCTGGAGGGCGCGATCCGCCGCTTTCCGTTCCTCGAGGAGTCCGGCGTGATCCGCCTGCTCTGCCATCCCGACGCGATGACGCCCGACGGCAATCCGCTGATCGGGCCGATCCCCGGCACGCCGGGCTTCTGGGTCGCCGCAGGGCTGTCGCTCAACGGCTTCGGCGGTGCCGGCGGGATCGGCCGCAGCCTGGCCGAGTGGATGACCGACGGTGAGAGCGAGATCGACGTCGACTCCTACCGTGCGTGGCGCTTCGGCCCGGCCTACCGCGACAGCGTGTTCGCGGCGGAGACCGCACGCGAGGCCTACCGCTACTACTACCGGCTGCGCTATCCGCTCGACAGCCCGCAGGCCGGACGCGGGCGGCGGCTGAGCCCGCTGCACGTCCGCCTCGAGGAGCTCGGCGCGGTCTTCGGCACCAAGAACGGCTGGGAGCGAGCCGACTACTTCGAGCCGGGCGCGGCGTGGCGGCGGGCGGGCGAGGACCAACGGCGGTTCGGCTGGAGCACACCGCCGTACCTCGAGTTGCTGGCGGAGGAGCACCGCGCGTTTCGCGAGCGCGTCGGGATCATCGACCTGACGTCGTTCGGCAAGATCGCCGTCAGCGGCCCCGGCGCGCTGGCGCTGCTCGAGCGCGTCTGCGACAGCCGCATCGACCGTCCGGTGGGCAGCGTGATCTACACGCAGTTCCTCAACCAGCGGGGCGGGATCGTCGCCGATCTGACCGTGACCCGGCTGGCCGAGCAGCGCTTTCGCGTCGTCACCGGCGCCGGCGCGATCGACTCCGACCTGGGCTGGCTGCGGCTGAACCTGCGCGAGAGCGACGGCGAGGTGGAGCTGCGCGACGAGAGCGACGAGCACGCGGTGATCGGGATCTGGGGTCCGCGCGCGCGCGACGTGCTCGCCGCGGCGAGCGGCGAGGACGTCTCCAACGCCGCGCTCCCCTACCGCACGGCGCGCGAGCTGGCGCTCGGCGGCGTCGCGCTCCTCGCCCAGCGGATCACCTTCGTCGGCGAGCTCGGCTACGAGCTCTACGTCCCGCCGGACTGGGCCGTGCAGGCCTGGGACCGGCTGATGGCAGCCGGGGCCGGCCACGGCATCCGCGCCGGCGGCTACCGCGTGCTCGAGTCGCTGCGAATCGAGAAGGGCTACCGCTACTTCGGGACGGATCTGACGGCCAGCGACACCCCGTATGAGGGCGGCGTCGGGTTCTGCGTGGCCACGGACAAGGCCGAATTCATCGGCGCCGGCGCCCTCGCCCGCGCGCGGGAAGCGGGTCCGCAGCGGCGCCTACGGACGCTGCTGGTCGGCGACGCGGGCTACCTGCGGCTCTATGGCGGTGAGGCCGTGCGGTTCGACGGTGAGGTCGTCGGCCGGGTGCGCAGCTGCGCCTACGCGTTCACGCTCGGGCGCAACGTGGCGCTGGCGAGCGTGCCTCCGACGCTCGGCGAAGGCACGGCGGTCGAGGTCGAGGTGCTCGGCGAGCCGGTCGGCGCCGAGGTCGTCGCGGACGTGCTCTATGACCCGCAGAACCTCCGGCTGACGGTCTGAGCGCCGCGCGCTAGAGGCCCGCCGGCTCGAACTCCGCGGACTCCGGCCCGGTGGCGGCCAAGCCGCGTTCGCGGCGCGCCGGGCCCGCCGACGCCCGCGTCACGCCCCCGCCACCGGTCAGGCGCGCCGCGATGCCGACCGGAATGACCGTCAGCAGCAGCACCGCGACGACGACGACGTTGACTTCGGGCAGCTGCTGGCCGAGCCGGATCGCACCGAAGATCCACAGCGGCAGGGTGTTCTGGGCCCCCGCCGTGAAGGTCGTCACGATGACCTCGTCGAACGACAGCGCAAAGGCCAGCAGCGCCCCGGAGATGATCGCCGTCGAGAGCGTCGGCAGCGTGATCGTGCGGAACGTGAACAGCCCGTGCGCGCCGAGGTCGGCCGAGGCCTCATAGAGCGAGCCGGAGACTCGGCGCAGCCGCGCGAGCACGTTGTTGTAGACGACGACGATGCAGAAGGTCGCGTGGCCGATCACGATCGTCAGCAGCGAGAGGTTGACTCCGACGTACTCGAACGCCGAGTTCAGCGCGATCCCGGTGATGATCCCCGGCAGCGCGAGCGGCAGGACGAGCAGCAGCGAGACCCCCTCGCGGCCGAAGAAGCGGTAGCGATGCACCCCGAACGCCGCGGCCGAGCCGAGCACGAGCGCGACCGCGGTGGCGAACAGCCCGGCTCTGACCGAGAGCCACAGGGCGGCATGCACCTGCGGATCGTTCCAGGCGACCGTCAGCCACTTCGTGCTGAGTCCCCGGATCGGCCATGCCTGCACGTTGGAGCTGTTGAACGCGTACAGGCAGATGATCGCGATCGGGACGAACAGGAACAGCAGCACGCCGACCACCCAGACGCGAAGCCAGATGCGGGTGACGCGCCCCTCCATCACAGCGACTCGAACGCCCCGAGCGCGCGCGCGCCGAGCAGGTAGATGACCATGATCACGATCGGTACCAGCGCGAGCGTCGCCGCGAACGGCAGGTTGTTCGCGGTCCCGATGTTGGAGTAGATCACGTTGCCGATGAACTGCGAGCTGGCACCGCCGACCAGCAGCGGCGTGATGAAGTCACCGAGCGTGAGCGAGAAGGTGAAGATCGAGCCGGCGATGATGCCGGGCAGGGCCAGCGGAAGCACGACGCTGCGCAGCGTCCGCCAGGAGCGGGCGCCGAGGTCGCCGGAGGCCTCCAGCAGCGAGTCCGGGATCCGCTCGAGCGCGCCGTAGAGGGGCACGATCATGAACGGCAGCCAGATGTAGGAGAAGACCACCCACATCGCGGTGTTCGTGTAGCCGATGTTGACGGCGCCGAGGCCGAGCTTCTGCGTGGTCCAGCTGAGCGTGCCGCCCTTCTGCAGGATCACGATCCACGCATACACGCGCGCCAGGTAGCTCGCCCACAGCGGCAGCAGCACGGCGGTGAACAGCGCCCGGCGCCCCCGGGGCGAGGCGACGCGTGCCATGTAATACGCGAACGGCAGGGCGATGATCGCGTCGGTGGCGGTGACGATCGCCGCCATCTCGACCGTCCGCACGATGATCGTCGTGTAGGTGGAGGTGAAGAGTTGGTTGAAGTTCGCGAACGTCCAGGTGTGCTCGAGGACGTTCGTGAACGGGTTGACCGTCCAGAACGCCGTGATCAGCATCAGGACCAGCGATGCCACATAGATGACGAGGAACCACGCCAGCGGCGGGGTGAGGGTCAGGGTGGCCCGCAGCCACGCGCGACGCCAGAGCGCCGCCGAGATGCGGGCCGTACCCTTTCCCGACCGGTCCTCGCGGATCGCGGTCATCGACATACGGCGTGTCTCCGGCTACCCGATTATCTGCGTCCAGGCCGTGACCCAGTCCTGGAACGGCACGCAGTCGTTCTTGCCGTTGTCACAGGTCGCCAGCGGCGTCTTCCAGAACTTGATCGTCTGGAAGTACGACGCCGGGGCGTTCGCGTGGTAGGCCGCGCACGAGCCCTTCTGGAGCTTGTCCATGATCGGGCAGGCGAGCTTGTTCGCGGGCGTTTCGCCGAAGGAAATCGCATCCTCGGCCTGGATCTGCGGGGTCGTCATCCACTGCATCCACTTGTAGGCGCAGTTCGGATCGGGTGCCCGCGTCGCCAGCATCCAGGTGTCGGCCCAACCGGTCGCCCCCTGGCTCGGAATCGTTTCGCCGACCTTCGCGCCTGCGGCGACGAGCGTGTTGGTCTGGTAGGGCCACGCGGCGCCGACCACTGTCGTCCCACTCTGGAACAGCGAGATCTCCTGCGAGGCGAGATCCCAGTACTTCTTGATCAGCGGGTGCTCTGACTTGAGCAGCGCGACGGTCGCGTTGAACTGCGGCTGGGTCAGCTCGTAGGGGTCGGTGATGCCGAGCTTGGGCTCCGTCTTGGAGAGATACAGAGCGGCATCGGCGATCTGGATCGGGTTGTCCGGCACCGTGATCTGACCGGCGTACTTCTTGTCGTAGAGCACCGACCAGGAGGTCGGCGCGGTCTTGAACGTCTTTGTCGAGTACAGCAGCACGTTCGGGCCAAACTCGAACGAGACGCCGTAGTGCTTGCCGCCGATCGTGTTGAACGATGGCGCCTGCAGGAATGGCTGGAAGTCCTTCCACGACGGGATCAGCGAGATGTTGATCGGCCTGACATCGCCGCCGTAGATCAGCCGCAGGTCCGCGTCGCCGGAGGCCGACACCAGGTCGTACTGGCCGCCGCCGCCGTTGGCCATCAAGGAGACCATCTCACTTGAGGAACCGGCGTACTTCGTGTTCACCTTGCAGCCCGTCGCAGTCTGAAACGGCTTGACCCACTCGGGCTGGGCGTACCCCTCCCAGGCGATCAGGTTCAGATGGCCCTCGGTCTTGCCGACCGAGCTGGGCACCGCGGCGCCCGCCTCCGGAGCCGTCAGCCCACCGTTCACGCGCCCGGCCGACGCCGCGCTCGGAATTATCGATACGACCGCGAGCGCCAGCGCGGCCACCGCGATCAGGGCGCCTGTCGCGCCGTGCTTCCTCCGGGGCTTCATGCGCTCACCGGTTCCTTTCATGTTTGTCGCTCTCATGGACCCTCCCTCCTCTTGGTCTCCTCCTGCGTCGACGGGGCCGCTGCTGCAGCGCGGCTCGCCTGCCCCCCGGACGGGGGGTCGACTTCAAACGTCTGGTCGTCGCGCCAGGCGACCGCGACCTCGCGCCCCTTGGCTTCGAGCGCCTCCGCCGCCGCGGTCTCGAGGTTCTGGCGGACCGCGGTCAGCGTCCCGCCCGCCTCCAGCGCGATCACGTAGCGGGTCACCATCCCGAGATAGATGACGTCCTCGATCTGGCCGCGCTCCACGTGGCTACCGGCCGCCACCGGCTCCCCGATGTCGAGCAAGCGAATTTTCTCGGGGCGGATCGTGAACCGCCGCCCGTCACGCTCGAGCAGGTTGGAGACACCGATGAAGCCGGCCACAAACGCGCTGGCGGGCCGCTCGTAGACCTCGACCGGCGTGCCGACCTGCTCGACGCGGCCGTGATTGAGCACGACCAGCCGGTCGCTCATCGTCAGCGCCTCCTCCTGATCGTGGGTCACAAAGACGAAGGTGATGCCGACCTCGCGCTGGATCCGCTTCAGCTCGAGCTGCATCTCCTGGCGCAACTTGAGGTCCAACGCGCCGAGCGGCTCGTCGAGCAGCAGCACATCGGGCTCGTTGACGATCGCCCGCGCAAGCGCGACGCGCTGGCGCTGGCCGCCCGAGAGCTGAACCGGCTTGCGTCCGCCGAGTCCTGAAAGGCGCACCATCTCCAGCGCAGCCTCGGCACGGCTGCGTCGCTCGGCGCGGGCGACCCGCCTCACGCGCAGCCCGTACTCGACGTTCCGCAGGACGTCCATATGCGGAAACAGTGCGTAGTCCTGGAACACCGTGTTGACGTTTCGCCCGTACGGCGGCGTGCGCGACACCTCGACGCCGCCGAGTTCGATCGAGCCGGCGTCGGGCCGCTCGAAGCCGGCGATCATCCGCAGCAGGGTCGTCTTGCCCGAGCCCGACGGACCGAGCATCGTGAAGAACTCTCCCTGGGCGATTTCGAGGTCGACGCCGGCGACGGCTGCGAGCGCCCCGTAGGACTTGCGCAGGCCGGTCAGGCGAACGGCGGGGAGGCTGATGCGCGACCCCGCGGTGCTCATATCGGCCGACGTCCTCCCGGTCGGCACGTCGGTTGCCGTTTCGCCCACGCAGCGCCTTTCGTCACCCGCCTAGCCGCAAACATAGCCGTTCGGGTGGGCCCGCCGTGCCGTCAGCTCTGCGCGAGCACCGCGTCCATCGTCGCCATGATCGAGATCGTCTCGTCCAGCGGCATCAGCGGGCTCTCGAGCAGTCCCTCGCGCAGGCAGCGCGCCACCTCGTCGGCCTCGTGGCGCAGGCCGCGACCCTCATGCGGCTCGTCGAACCGCGTCTGCGCGCCGCTGCGCGTGATCAGCGTGAACGAGGTCGGGGCGTAGAAATCGCCGTCGATCTCGATCCGCGCCTCGGTGCCGACGATCGCAGCCCGGGTCGCGCTCTTGGCGGACAGCGTGCAGGTCAGGACGGCCTGGGCGCCCGTGGCGTAGCCGAACACCATCGAAGTCTGGCCATCGACCCCGGTGAAGGCCGGCGAGACGAGGCTGACGATCCGCTCGGGTGCTCCGAGCACCATCGACGCGAAGGAGACCGGGTAGACGCCGAGATCCAGCAGCGCACTGCCGCCCAGCTCGGGGGCGAAGAGCCGGAATCCGGGGTCCTCGGCAAACCATTGCCCATGGTCCGCGGTGACCGTGACGATCTCCCCCAGGGCCCCGTCGTCGAGCAGCCGACGGATCTCGGCGACGTGGGGCAGAAACCGGGTCCACATCGCCTCCATCAGGAACAGTCCCTCGGCGCGGGCGGTGGCCACCAGGTCGCGTGCCTGCTCGGCGTTCATCGTGAACGCCTTCTCCACGAGCACGGGCTTTCCGGCGCGCAGCGCGAGCTGCGCGTTCGCGTGATGGGACGGATGCGGCGTTGCGACGTAGACCACATCGACGTCCGGATCGACGACCAGCGCCTCGTAGCTCGCGTGGCGGTTGGGGATGCCGAAGCGCTCGCCGAAGCGATCCGCCGTGTCCATCCGCCGCGACGCGACGGCGGCGACGACCCCGGAGTCCGTCAGCTCCAGGTCGGCCGCGAAGGTGGCGGCGATGCCACCGGTTCCGAGCACGCCCCAACGCAGCGGCTCGCTCATCCGCTCGTCCCGCGGGTCGGTGCCGCGACGGCCCTCTCGGGCGAGGTTGGTCTGGGGCGCACGTTCGGCAGTCTAGGCGGCGGCCGCCGGCCGCGCCCGGCCGGCGCGGCGCGGCGCGGCCGACGCTCGCGGTTTCAGCCGGGTGGCTGCCCACGGCGGTCGGTCGCCGCGTGCACCGCCGAGATCGTGCGCTCGGCACGGGCCCGCCCGATGAACGTGATCGCCCAGTGGACAACGGTCGTGACGCGGTTCTTGAAGCCGGTGAGGAAGGCGAGGTGGACGACGAGCCAGACCAGCCAGCCGAGGCGGCCGCTGAACTGCAGCCCGCGGAAGCTGACCACGGCCGAGGTCCGCGAAACCGCGGCCATCGTGCCGAGATCGTGGTAGCGAAACGGCCGCGGCTCGCGGCGGCCGTCGATGCGCGCCGAGATCACCCTCGCTGCGTGCACGCCGGTCTGCATCGCCACCTCCGCGAGCCCGGGCAGGCCGTCGAGATCCATCATGTCGCCGACGACGAAGATCTCGGGGTAGCCGGCGAGCGAGCAGTCCGCCGCGACGCTGACGCGGCCCATGCGGTCGGTCTGTGCACCGGTCGCCTGCGCGATCAGCTGCGCCAGGGGCGCGGCCCGCACCCCCGCCGCCCAGATCCGGGTCATCGCCGCGATCGTGCGCTCCGCGCCGGCGCCGTCGCGCACCGAGATCGAGTCGACGTCGAGCCCGGTGACCATCGTGCGCACGTGAATGTCGACGCCGAGCCGCTCGAGGGCCCGCGACGCCTTGGCGGACAGGCGCTCGCTGAACGTCGGCAGGATCCGGTCGGCGCCGTCGAACAGCAGGATCTGCGCCTGCGCCGGATCGAAGGTCCGGAAGTTGCGCGCCAGCGCGCCGTGCGCGAGCTCGCCGATCTGCCCGGCGAGCTCGACGCCGGTGGGCCCGCCGCCGACGATCGCGAAGGTCAGCCATGCCGCCCGCCGGGCCGGGTCGGTCTCCCACTCGGCCATCTCGAAGGCGCCGAAGATCCGGCCGCGGAGCTCCAGCGCATCGTCGATGGTCTTCATCCCGTGAGCCCACTGCGCGAAGCGGTCGTTGCCGAAATACGAGGTCGTGACCCCTCCCGCGAGGATCAGGCTGTCGTAGTCGACCGAGCGCGTCTCGCCGTCGGGACAGAGCACCGAGAGCCGCCTTGCGCCGACGTCGATGCCGGTGACCTCGCCCAGCTCCACGGTGATGTTGCGCTGGCGGCGCAGGACATCGCGAATCGCCGGCGCGATCTCGCCGGGCGAGAGGATCCCCGTCGCCACCTGGTAGAGCAGCGGCGCGAACAGATGATGGTTGGTCCGGTCGACGAGCGTGACCGCCGCCGCCGTGCGCCGCAGCGCCTTGGCCGCGAACAGGCCGCCGAAGCCCGAGCCGACGATCACCACGCGATGCGCCCCTTCCGATCGGCCCTCGTTGGCTGCGGTCGAGGTCATTTGCTCAGAGACTCTAGGTACGGGGCGCGGTTGACGGCGGGCGGCTCGGCGCGCGCGGCGCCGCCGCGCGGCTTCGCCGTCGCTGAGGGCCGGCGCGGGTAACCGGCAGATCACGGTGCGCGCGCCGCGCGAAGCCAAACCACTGCACGTCTGGTTCGCGGTCTCCGACGCGGACGCTGCCGCTACTGCAGCGATCGCCGGCGGCGCAGACGTGTCCGTCCGTTAGGGTTGTCCGGTGCGCGCTGGAGCCGATCCCTATGCCGTGCTCGGAGTGGCGCGAGGCGCGGATGACGCGCAGATCCACGCGGCCTACCGCGATGCGGTGAGGCGCACCCATCCCGACGCCGGCGGCAGCGCCGACGCCTTCGAGGCCGTCCAGGAGGCCTACGAGGCGCTTCGCGACCCCGCGCGGCGACGCGCCTGGGGCGCGGCGTCGCCCCCGCCGCCGCCCCGGCCGAGCGCCCGTCCCGCCAGCGCCGACATGCGCTCCGCGAGCGCTCGGATGGAGGACCTGCTCGCCGAGTCGCGGCGTCTGGAGGACGAGGCCCGCCGGCTCGCCGGCATGGCTCCCCGTGCCGGAGGCAGCGCGTCGGATGGATCCGGCGACAGCGTGGCCGCGATCCTGCGCGACGCCGGAGAGCAGTTGCGCGAGGTGGCCGGTGAGGGAGCTCGCGAGCTTCGCAGGCGCCTTCGCCGCGTGCTCTGAACGGCGATCGCGGGCGCTACCGCGATCGCCGTTCCACATCCGCGCAGCCGGCCGGCCGCGTTAGCCCGCGATCACGGTGCCAAAGAACGCGCAGCCGGCGAAGCTGCCGAGCGATGGCGCCTTCTGGTAGCCGATGTTGCCGGTGGCGACCTGGCCGGCGCTGCTCGCGTAGGAGAACGTGGCCTCACCGGCGTTCGCCGGACCGAGCGCGGCAAGCGATGCCGGGCCGAGCGTGTTGGTCTGGCTGCCGTAGTAGCCGGTGCCGCCGTTCTGGTAGCCGCTGACGGTCAGCTCGGAGTCCGCGCTCGCCGGGCCGTTGGCCTGCAGGCTCGCGTTGCCGAGGCTGTCACAGGCCGCCAGGATCGTCAGCCCGCCGGCGCTGTAGAGCGTCACGCTCGTCGTGCCCGACGCCGGCGTCGGCTCCTTGAGCGACAGCTTGGTCACCGTCTCGCCGTCGATCGTGGTCGCAGCGGGATTCGGCACGCCGGTCGCACCCGTCGCGCCGGTCAGGCCGGTCGGCCCGGTCGAGCCGGTCGCCCCCTGATTCATGACCGGGAAGGCGAGTCCCACCCGACCGCCCGTGCAGCGGTGCCCCGGCTTCCACACGTTGACCTCCCCGCCCGCCGGCGGCACGCAGGTGTTGATGTTGCCGTGCGGGCCGACGAACGAGGTCGTCGCGGCGTAGGCGCCGCCGCCGAGCGCCACGAACAGCGCGGTGCCGGCAACGACGTTGGCAAACGTGAAACGAGTCCGGATCATGCGTCGCATTGGTGATGTCGCCTCCAGTTCGAAGATCCCCGACCTCCGCTGTAACCCGCCACGACTCCGGCTGGTTGCGTACGTTGAGGAACTTCTTACGGGGCCCCGATGCCCGGCGCGTGCCGATTCCCGGCAGCGCAAGCGCCGGCGACCGCCTGCACCCGCACGCCGGCCCCGGCCGCGCGCGCTAGAACTCATCGCATGATCACGCGCCTGTGGCAGGGCTGGACGGCAAACGAGGATGCCGACGCCTACGAGCGCTTTCTGCTGGGAAGCCTGTTCCCGTCGATGCGCGAGATCCCCGGATTCCGCGGCGCCGAGCTGCTGCGCCGAGCCGACGGAGCCGAGGTCGCGTTCGTCACGCTGACGCGGTTCGACTCGGTCGATGCCGTTCGCGCGTTCGCCGGCGAGGACTTCGAGCGGCCGGTGCTCGAGCCCGAGGCGCTCGCTCTGCTCTCGCGCTACGACGAGCGAGCGCTCCACTTCGACACTGCGCCCTTCGTGTGCTGATCCGCCGCCGGCGGCGGCGCGCGGCGCTCAGCGGTTGATCGTCGACATGTCCGCGTAGCGATCGCCGGCGGCCACACCGACCGGCGCGGCGGCCTCGATCTGGCGCAGGTCCTCGTCGCTCAGCTCGACGGCGAGGGCGCCGACGTTCTCCTCGAGGTAGGCGATCCGCTTGGTCCCCGGGATCGGGGCGACGTCGTCGCCCTGGTGCAAGAGCCACGCGAGCGCGAGCTGGCCGGGCGTGCATCCGTGGGCCTCGGCGAGCTGCTGGACGCGGGTCACCAGCTCGAGGTTGCGCGCGAAGTTCGCGCCGGCGAACCGCGGCGAGTGGCGGCGGAAGTCATCGGGGGCGAGGTCATCGATCGAGCGGATCTCACCGGTCAGGAAGCCGCGTCCGAGCGGGCTGTAGGGCACGAGGCCGATGCCGAGCTCGCGCGCCGTCGGGACGATCTCGTCCTCGATGTCGCGGCTCCACAGCGACCATTCGCTCTGCAGCGCCGTGATCGGGTGCACGGCGTTCGCGCGACGGATCGACTCGGCCGAGGCCTCGGAGATCCCGAGCCGGCGAACCTTGCCGGCAGCCACCAGCTCGGCCAGCGCGCCCCAGGTCTCCTCGATCGGCACCGTGGGGTCGACGCGGTGCTGGTAGTAGAGGTCGATGTGATCGACCCCGAGCCGACGCAGCGACGCGTCGCAGGCGGCATGCACGTAGTCGACGTCGCCGCGAACGCCGAGCCGCTCACCGTTCTCGCCGCGGGCGTTGCCGAACTTCGTGGCCAGCACGACCTCGTCGCGCCGGCCAGCGATCGCGCGCCCGACGAGCTGTTCGTTGACGAACGGGCCGTACATGTCCGCGGTATCCAGGAAGGTCACGCCGAGCTCGAGCGCGCGGTGGATCACCGCGACGGACTCCGCGTCGTCGCGGGGTCCGTAGAACTCCGACATCCCCATGCACCCCAGCCCGAGTGCCGATACCTCGAGCCCGGCGCTGCCAAGCCTGCGTGTCTTCATCAATCGCTCCTCCGCGCGCATAGCGCGACTTTTCGTTCGCTCTGCCTCGGCTGAGCCGCGAGCGCGCCCGTAGACTGGCATGCACTCGGACTGTGGAATGGGAGCATCGAGCATATTGCGCGCGTGACCGCGTGGTGAGGCGGGGCCGCACCATGTGTTGTGCCGACGTTCGGGAAGGCTGCGCAGCATCCGGAGTCATAGGACTAGGAGCGATGAACGCCGGAGGCATGCTGTGAACCGAACCGTGAGGGAGCAACTGACGACGCGCCGATCGCCGCTGTGGCGGCGCGCCAGATTCACGGTGGCGGCCGGCGGCAGCGCACGCGAGCCGGCGCCGATCGGCGATCCCGGCGTGGCGGTCGAGTGGGCGGCCGGCGGTCGCGATCGCGATCGCCGCGCCAACGGCGGTGCGGCGACGATCAGCGTCGTGATCCCGACGCTCAACGAGGCCGCGAACCTGCCGCACGTGCTGGCGCGACTGCCCAGCTCGGTCGACGAGGTGGTGCTCGTCGACGGCCACTCGGTCGACGACACGATCAAGGTCGCGCGCGCCGTCCGCGCCGACGTTCGCGTGATCCTGCAGAGCGGGCGCGGGAAGGGCAACGCGCTGGCCTGCGGGTTCGCGGCGGCGCGTGGGGAGATCATCGTGATGCTCGACGCCGACGCCTCCAACGACCCCGCCGAGATCGGCCGGTTCGTCGCCGTGCTGCTGGCGGGCAACGACTTCGCGAAGGGCTCGCGCTTCGCGCCGGGCGGACGGAGCAGCGACATCACCGGACTCCGCCGAGTCGGCAACCGCGGGCTGAACGGGCTTGTCAACGCGCTGTTCGGGACGCGCTACTCGGACCTCTGCTACGGCTACAACGCGTTCTGGCGCCACTGCCTGCCGCACATGAACGTGACCTGCGACGGCTTCGAGGTCGAGACGCTGATCAACGTCCGCGTGGCGCGCGCCGGCCTCAACGTGGCCGAGGTCCCGTCGGTCGAGCACCAGCGCCTGTTCGGCGAGAGCAACCTGCGGACGATCCGCGACGGCCTGCGCGTGCTCCGCACGATCCTCAGCGAGCGGGTGCGGCGCAACGACCCGCTGGCCAACCCCGACGCCTGGCGCCCGGCGTTCCGGGAACTGCAGCCGCTCTGGGACCCCGAGAGCTAGCCGCGCAGCGGCCGGGCGCAGTACCGTGACGCATGGCCCGCGGGACTGAAGGCCGATCGGCCGCATTCGCCTCCGCCTCGGTTCCCGAGAACTATGACCGCCACCTCGCACCGATCATCTTCGAGCCGTGGGCGGAGATCCTCCTCGAGGCGGTGGGCGTCCGGTCGGGGGACCGCGTGCTCGACGTGGCGAGCGGCACGGGCGTCGTCGCCCGGCTCGCGGCCCGACACGCGGGGCTCGAGGGCCGCGTGGTCGCGAGCGATGCCAGCGCAACGATGCTCGCGCATGCCGCGGCACGGGCGGCGGCGCCCGGTGCTGCTCCGATCGAGTACCTGGAGGCGCCCGCGACCCAGCTGCCGCTGGCCGATGACGCCGTCGATGTCGTCCTCTGCCAGCAGGGGCTTCAGTTCTTCACCGATCAGGCGGGCGCTGCCGCCGAGATGCATCGCGTGCTCGGTCCAGGCGGCGTGGCCGGCGTGGCGGTGTGGGCTCTCGGTCACCGCCTCGAGCCCTTCGATGACTACGCCGACGCGCTGATCGCAGCGG
The DNA here is from genome assembly GCA_963833765.1 of uncultured Solirubrobacterales bacterium. Taxonomy (GTDB): domain Bacteria; phylum Actinomycetota; class Thermoleophilia; order Solirubrobacterales; family Solirubrobacteraceae; genus Palsa-513. The sequence continues at coordinate 40,128 of CAWHZJ010000007.1, forward strand.
GCGTCGAGCCGCCGTTTGCGGGCGCGTACGACTCGTCGAGCTTCGTGATCGGCGCCGAGGAGCTGACGACGCTGCTGAGCGACGCAGGCTTCGCGAAGATCGAGGTATCGGTCGTTGAGCACACGATCGTCTGGCCCGATGCGGAAACGAGAGCCGCCGGAATCCTCGGCACGCCATACGGATCGCTCGTCGCGCGTATGGCGCCGGACCAACGCACCGCGCTCACGCTCGACCTGCTGGGCCGCACCGCCGCTGCCCGCGGCGGGCCGCTGCGGCGTACGACCGTCGCGGTCCTCGCGCGCGCACACGCCTGAAGCGAGCGCTCGCGCATCCGCGGCAACCCTGCGCGGGCGCTCGGCGAAGCGCCACGCCCACGCCTCAGCGGCTGTCGCGCTCTGCCGATTGGCCCCACGCGGTGGCCAGCAGCGAACGGGTGCCCCCGCGATTGCGGTGCTCGCACAGATAGATCCCTTGCCAGGTCCCCAGCGCGAGGCGCCCGTCGGCTACCGGCAGCGTCAGCGTCGGGCCGAGCAGCGCCGCCTTGATGTGCGCGGGCATGTCGTCACTTCCCTCGAGTCGGTGTGTCCAAAACGGGGCCTGCTCCGAGACCGCGGCGTTGAACCAGCTCTCGAAGTCGACTCTGACGGCCGGCGACGCATCCTCGTTCAGCGCCAGCGACGCGGACGTGTGCTGGATCAGCAGGTGCAGCAGCCCAACGCTGAGCTGGCGCAACTCGGGCAGCGCCTCCACCACCTCGGCAGTGATCAGATGAAAGCCGCGGGGGCGCGCCGCAAGATCAACATGGCGCTGGATCCACACGAGGCCAACGCTATCCGTGTCTGAGTCGTGCCGGCGATTCAGACGGCGCGTCGGCGGGCCTGGCCGGCGAAGTGGCGCAATGTCCGTTCGTAGCGGACTTGCGGAGTGGGCGCCTGCGTTTCCCCCAACGCTGCCTTCGCGCGGGCGATCAAGGACTCGAGCTCGAGGCAGCGCGCCCGCAGCTCGTCACGCTCGGCTTCCGCGGCCGAGAGCGCCTCCTCGATCATCGGGCGGCTCGTGTCAAGGGCCACCCTGAGCGCCTCGAGCGACATCCGCTCAGAACTGTAGCTCGACAAATGTTCTACTTCCAGCCGCGCGTCGCGCGGCGCGCCGTGAACCCGGCGCGCACGCAGGCCGGATCCAGCCCGCACGACCCGTTCGATATCGTTGCGCGCGCAACTATCGATTAGTAGTGTGAAGGAGGCGTCCATGCACAAGCTGCAAATCATCGTCGGAAGCACGCGCCCGACGCGAGCCGCCGAGCGCGTGTTCCCCTGGGTCCTCGACCGCGCGAAGCGTCACGGCGAGTTCGATGTCGAGTTGCTCGACCTGCGCGACTGGGAGCTCCCGTTCTTCCAGGAGCACATCGGCACGATCGGAGACTTCGCCGACCCGACGTACTCCGATCCGATCGTCAGGGCCTGGAATCAGAAGATCGCCGAGGGCGACGCATTCCTGATCGTCACGGCCGAGTACAACCACAGCGTCCCGGGTCAGCTGAAGAATGCAATCGACAGCGTCTTCGTCAGCTTCGCCCTGCGCAACAAGCCGATCGGGTTCGTGGGCTACAGCGGCGGCATCGCCGCCGGCACGCGCGCCGTCGAGCACCTTGCGCTGATCGCGATCGAGGCCGAGGCCGTGCCGCTTCGAAACACCGTGCTCATCCCGTTCGTCGCCGACGCCTTCCGCGACGATGGCGAGCCGGCCAGCCCCGCCACCGACATCGCGTTGTCGATCACGCTCGACGATCTCGCGTGGTTCTCGAGCGCACTCTCGCGCGCTCGGGCCGAAGGCGAGTTGCTGCCCGGGTCGTTCAGGGCGCGAGCCGCCGCCGCAGCCGCCACCGAGGCCGACTGACCGCCCGGGGAGCGCCGAAGCGCCAGGTCCGCAAAGCGGTCACGAACGCGGACCCGACCAGGTTCGATGTCAGGGCTTCAGGAGAGCCCGGGGTTGCCGAAAGGGGCTCTGGGTTGGCGCGCGCGGGCACCGGTTCGGCGAGCACGCCGAACTGGACGCCGGGCGGTCGTTGTCGACGCAACTTTGGACCGTCGTCGAAGGACGCCGGCATGGCGTTCGCCTAGCGTGTGTGACGCAGCACCTTCCTCTCCTCTGCAGCACGCGACCGTCGAGCCCGCCTAGTCAGCGGGCTCGACGCGCTTCCGCAGCCAGCGCGCCGTGGAGGCAGCTGGCCCGGCCCAACACAGCGACCACAGGTGCAGCGCTCGAGCGACCGCCACGCGCGGCTGTAGAAGCGCCTACGCCCCGAAGTACCGACGGATGGCGACGGCGAGCCCGCGGGCGATCGCCTGCTGGCCACCGCGGCTGTCGGCGATCGATGCCTCGGCGGGAGCGGTCAGAAACAACGGCTCGATCAGCGCACCGGGCATCGTGCTCGGGCTGGAGAAATAGCCCGGCTTCGCCGGGCCGAGGATCAGCAGGTGACCATACGCGCGGTCCGCGTTGGTCACCGCCGAGCCGTATCCGACATCGGTGTGGACTCCGTCGTCAGGGACACTCCAGCGGCGAAGGTGCAACTGCGCCAGCACCGCTCCCTGCAGCAGTTGGGCGAGCCGCCTGTTGGCGCGCCAGAACGGCCGCGCAGCGTCGTAAAGCGTGAGGCTTCCGCCAACCGACGCCGATTCGCTCGCGTCGAAGTACACCCCCACCAGGACGCTCGCCGTGGCACGGTTGGCGCAGAGATCCCGCGCCACAAGGTCGCGATGCACACCCTGTCCGGTGAATTCGCCACCCGCAAGGTCACCGGGCGCAGGGCGCGCCACCGCGCCAGCCGTTGTGCGCGAGAGCACCACCCGGTAGCCGGCTGCCCGCAGCAGCGGCAGCGTGTCCAACGCCACGCGCAGCGTTTCGCTCGCCTCGCGGACGGTGCTTCCCGCCGCGGTCACGCCAACCGCCCCGGGGTCGGGTCCGCCGTGGCCCGCGTCGATGAACACGGTCCGATGGCGGTCGCCGGACGTCGGCGCGAACGTCACGCACGACCCCGGCCCGAACAGCCGCGGATCGAGGGCGTGCCCGCCCGAGTTCGCGCCCGCACCGTGAGCGGACCCGGCAGCCAGCAGAACCGTCGCGGCGGCGAAGGCGATCGCGAGCGAGCCGAGCCGTGCACCGCCGCTGCCGGCGACGTGCTCAACGACGGTGGCCGCGCCGGAGTCGCCCGCGGCTGCAGGCTCGGCAGCGTGGCGGCGCAGAAGCCGACGCAGCGACGGCGCCAGCGTCACCACGGTGAGCGCCAGCAGCACACGCAGCGGAACATACCCGCCACCGCGCCACCGATCAACCGCGACGACGGGCGGTTTCGTGCCCCGGGACGAGAGGCGCTCAGGGCACCCGTGACGGCGAGCCTGCCCAGCCACGCCGCGGGCCGGCGCTGGGCCAACCCGCCGACGGTCGCCGTGATCGTCTGGCCCCATGCCGAGGCCAGCTGTGAGACTCAGCGCGTGGAGGTCTACTGGAACCACAACGCCGCCTATCACGACAAGATCGTCGCTGCGGCGGCCGGGCGGCCGGGTCGCGTTCTGGACGTCGGATGCGGCGAGGGTCTGCTCGTGCAGCGCCTCGCGGGCGTCGCTCGCCACGTGACGGGCGTCGATCCCGACCCGAACGCGATCGCGCAGGCCCGCGAACGCACCGCGACACTCGACAACGTCACGCTCCGCGTTGAGGAGTTCCTCAACATGCCGGCCGAGCCGGCGAGCTACGACCTGGTCACGTTCGTCGCGACGCTCCACCACATGGACCTCACGGACGCACTGCGCCGCGCCCGCCGGCTGCTCGCACCCGGAGGCGAGCTGTTCGTCGTCGGCGTCTCGGCCTCCAAGTCGCCGATCGACTGGTTGATCTCGGGACTGCAGCTTCCGGTGGTGCGAGTCCTCAGCCGTGGGCATCATGAAGTCAGAGACGTCGGCGGCGTCGTCGCCGAACCGGCGGCGAGCCTCCGAGAGATTCGCGCGACCGCAAGGCGTGAGCTCTCCGGGGTGCGAATCCGGCGCGGCCTCTACTACCGCTACATCCTCCGGTGGCGCAACGGCGAAGTGATCAACGATCCGGACACCGTCAACCCGTAGGGTGGACCGTCGAGATGTTCGTTCTTGTCCTCATCGGGCTGCCCGTCGCCGAGATATTCGTGTTCATCGTGGTCGGAAACGCGATCGGCTGGCTTCTGGCGGTCGTGCTCCTGCTCGGGACCTCCGTGCTCGGCGCGCAGCTGCTCCGGGTTCAGGGGCGCGCCGCAATCGAGCGCGTTTCGCTGGCGGTCTCCGAGCATCGGCCCCCTGCGCGCGCCGCGATCGAGGGCGTGCTTGGATTTCTCGGCGCCACGCTGCTCGTGGTGCCCGGGTTCGTGACCGATGCGCTCGGCGTGCTGCTCCTGCTTCCGCCAACCCGAGCGCTGACGCGCCGATGGCTGTCGCGGCACTACGCCGGTCGCACGATGCGGTTCGTGGCATCCAGCGGACGCTTCGCCTCACGGGGCGGCGGTCGGCGCCCGGACGACGTCGACTCAACGGCCGTCGACGACGATCCGCATCAGCTCGGTCGCTGAGCCGCAACCGCCGGGTCGCGCGACTGCACGCGCCGCGCTTCAGTAGACGTCGTAAGCGTGCGACACTCAGCGGACCATGGAATCGCGCATCCATGTGATCACGCTGGCTGTGGCTGATCTCGAGCGTGCGCTCACGTTCTACCGCGAGGGCCTCGGACTGGAATCGGCGGGGGTCGTTGGGACCGAGTTCGTCGCCGACAACGACAACCCCGCCGGAGACATTGCGATGTTCCACCTCGACGGGAAGCTCATTCTCGCTCTGTACCCGCGCACGGAACTCGCCAAGGACGCGGGGGTGCCGTTCGGCCCACCGAAGTCGGGCGAGTTCAGCATCGGGCATCTCGTCGCGACCAAGGAGGACGTCGACGCCCTGCTCGCCCAGGCCGAGGCCGTTGGCGCCACCCTGACCGGGCCACCCCACGACCGGCCGTGGGGGATCTACTCGGGGTATTTCCGCGACCCCGACGGACACCTCTGGGAGATCATCTGGAACCCACGCGCGTAGGAGCGTTCGGCAGGCGTGCGCCACCGCCCGCAGCAACGATCTACGTCGCCTTCGCGATGACGCCCCTCATCTCTTCGGCCGTGAACGCGCGCAGCGTCGTCGTCCGAAGGTTTCCCTGGGCTGCCAGCGTGAGCAGCGCAGCGGCCAGCGTCTCCTCGTCCGGGGCCTCAAAGGTCGCGACCAGGTCGTACGCGCCGACCGTCCAGTAGAGATCCTTGAACCTGATGCCCGCTGGGCTCAGCGCCACCTCGGCGGCGTCGGCGCGATCGACGCTGTCCCTGAAAGTCCGCACGCCCTGATCGGTCCAATTCATCAACGTGATGTAACTCGGCATAGCTCACCCTTCGATCGCCTCGATGACGAGCCGGAGAGTACTCGGCTTGCCGCGCCCCGACAGTACGCGCGCCGGGTCAGCCGCTCGACCAGCACCTTCCCCCCGGCGCCTTGCGCCGCACGCAGCCAAACCCTGCCGGTCGTCGCGATGGCCGACGCGCGACTAGCCGCCGTCGAGTTCGACCGGCGGCAGGTCCCCGACCTCAGCTTTTGTCAGGGTGAGCCGCACACCGTCGTCGACGTCTTTCACCGCGCTGATCGGAATGGCAACCCTCTTCTTGCCCCACAGGTGACCCTCGTCGAGGAGGACGTGCGTCAGCTGATGGTCGGTCGGGTCGATCACGAAACCCTGGATCCGCCCGATCGCGCCGTCAGTCGCGTGGACGGGCTCGCCGCGGCGCACCTCCACGTCACCCTCGGGCACGCGGTCCTCTGTGGTTGCTTGGGGACCCATGCCGATGCCGCTGCCCATGCGCATGCCCATGCCGCCCATGCCCAAGCCGCCCATACCCATGCCGCCCATGCCCATGCCGCCCATCCCGCGCATACCCATGCCAAGGGCGAAGTAGGGCAGCGAGAGCATTTGCCCCTGCCCATAACCCCACTGTCCGGGCGCTCCCTGCAGAAAGTGTGTCTCCTCGGCCTCCTCGAGCGCATGAAACTCAGACCGCGAACACTTCAACCGGATCTCTGCCGCCGTCGATTCGACCAGATCGATCGGCACAAGGCGACCGGTTCCTTCCTGAAACCTCGGTTCGACCACAAGATGCGTGAGCGCCCGGGCGACGGGGTTGACGACCACCCGTCTCAGCTCGCCACACCCACCGTCGCTGCACACAACTTCGCTCCCAATCGTGAACTCCGTGGCTTCGGCCATCAGGGTCGCCTCTCGTCTGGTTGCACGTTCGCCCGCTACCCCGTGGAAGATCAGTGTAGGCCAGCAGCTTCGGGTGAACGCGCCATGCGCCGTTTATCGGGCCGTGTATGCCACCACCTGCGGAACTCCGGCTCCCTTGCTCGTGGTGGCGCCGCCCGCCGGAACGATCACGCGTGTTGCCGGCTATGGCGATCGGCGAGTTCGTTGATGTGGGCAGCTGGCGCCGGTAGACGATCGCACCGGTGCTGCGGTCCAGCGCGATCAGTACACCGTCGTAAAGCGTTGTGAAGACGAGATCGTTCGAGACCGTGGCGGCGCCGAGCGGCAGCTGCGCCACCTTCGTATCCCATTCCACCTTGCCCGTCGCGAGGTTGAGGGCCTCCACCTCCCCGGTGGCCGCGCCGGCTGCCTTGGTCGGGACGGGCTCATTCAGGTTTGTGTAGGTGAGCGGCAAGTCAATCGTGACCACGTAGACGCTGTCACCGCCGAGGGCCAGATTGGTCAATACGCCGCCGAAGGATCCGGGCAGGATCGTGAACGGCGCCTTCAGCTTGCTCCTGTGCTCGAATGCCAGGAGGGAGTCGTTGTCGTGCCCGTTGTGTTCGCCGACCGGGGTCTTCCAGATCAGCGTGCCTGTCTCGGCGTTCATCTCGTAGACGTAGCCCATCTTCCCCGAACCGATGACGACCGAGACGCCGTTGGCGCTCGCCGAGATCGGCGAGGCCTGCATGTCGTAGTCCTTGAAGTCGTCGGGCAAGCCCTGGTAGTACCAGCGCAGCTTCCCGGTCGCCGCGCTGAGGTTCACATCGCTGTCGGTGTAGAGCTGCGCGGAGGGATGGGCAATCGCCGCCGCGGGCGATTGATATGGATTGCCGATGCCGTAGGTCACCGACCCGTCACTGCTCACCAGCGGTGTCTCCCACGCGCCGCCCGAGCCGACGCCCAGAGACTGCACGCCTTGGTGCGCGCCGACGACCGTATTGAACTTCCACAGCACCGCTCCAGTGGATGCGTTCAACGCCAGGAGTATCCCGCCGCCGGGCCCCGAGCCGTATTGGCTCGCGAGATAGACCCGCCCGTTTGCCACTTGTGGCTGAATACCGAAGGTGCCTTGGCCGCTGTTGAGGAGCTTGCTGTTGGCCCACACCGTCCGGCCACTGGCGGCGGCCAGCGCAAAGGCCGCTGTTGGCGTCGCCCCGTACACGGTTCCGTCCACGACGGCGACGCCGTTCGGTCCGGGTCCACTCTTCTCCGGCTGATTGCACCGGAACTCCCACTCGAGCCTCCCGGTGGCGAGCGCGAGCGCATACACGTTCGAGTCGAGATCCTGAAGATAGACGACGCCATCGCGCACGATCGGAGCTGCGGACAGTGCGCCGTACCCTTTCGCGGCCCTTCCTGTCAGCTTGAACGTCCACGCCTGCGCGAGCCTGGACACGTTCGCCGAGGAGATCGTCGATCCGCGCGCGTCGCGGGTATTCGCGAGATCTGCATTTGGGTACGGCCACGACGCGGATGCTGCATCTGTCGTGGAAGCTGCCGCGTTGGTCGCGGTGGCGCTCGTCCGGAGGGCGCAACCCGCGGTGGTCGTGCTGTCGCTGGCGCTGCCGCCGCATGCCGCGACCAGCAACCCGGCCGCCGCAACCAGGACCGCACCGAGCGCGGCGCGACTGTTCAAGCTCGTTTTCATGCCAGTCCACTCCTCACGTTGTAGTGGCCGGAAGCCGGAATGTCCGTCTCCTATAGCCCGTTGAGCAGCCCGCGCAGCGTCTCGGTGTAGGCGTCGAGTGCCGCGCGCCCCTGGATGGTCAGCGCCGCCGACGTTCGCGACGCGGGCCCATTGCCGGTCTTCTCGGTGGCGAGGTAGCCGGCGTCCTCGAGCTTGCGCAGGTGCGTGATCAGGTTGCCGGGCGTCAGCCCGATCATCGCCTGCAGGCGGGTGAAGGACAGCGCATCACCGTCGGGCAACGCGGCCAGCGTGGCCACGATCTGCAGTCGCGCGGGGACGTGGATCAGCGGGTCGAGCGCGTCAATCGTCATGTCTCTGATCGCGACGCGCGTAGCAGCCAAGCCTGCACAGCGGTGTAGGCCAGGAGCACGACGCACAGGCCCACGCCGTCACTCAGCCACACTCCGCGGGGTCCTGCGAACGCGCTGCCCGCGGCGACGAGCAGGATCGCGATCGATAGGCCAAGTTGCAGCCAGTCCTCCTGCACAGCCGAGCGCGCGGCCCAGAACGTCCCGAGGACGAGCAGCGTTGCGGTAACGACGTACACGCCGTAGACGACCGAGTCACTCGCCCCGGCGTTCGCCAGCGCCCCCATGACCACGTACACGGCGACCAACGCCGCCGCCAGGGCAGCTCCTTCGGCGTTCCGCCGGCGCACCGAGCGCCCGGTGACGCCAGCGCTGGCGCGGCGATGGGCGAACACCACGCTGGCAATCCGGATCAGCACGAGGGCGTACAGGACGACGAGACCCTCCGGGGTTGGGCCCTTGTAGGGGTGCTGTCCGCGGACCGACAGCCACACCGCGCCGAAGGCCACCAGCGCCACCGCGGCCGCGAGCAACGTCAGCCACGGTGACCTGAAGTCGAGCCCGCGCTCCGCCTCCCGCCGGGTCCGCTCCAGCAGCCGCGCCGCCTCACGGGGATCCAGTCCGCCCTCGTCCTCGTAGGCCTCGGTCGTGCCTGTGTCGTACGTCCCGTTCATCTCTCGCTCCTTCGTAGCCTTTGCGGCGCAAACCCTACTACGCTTTACGGCGCAAAGTCAAGGGTCGGTGGCGGCCGGCTCTCCACGTGCGGCCGACACGACCTCTGCGCCGCCGCACCCCATCCGGACACGAGACCTCCAGGACAGCGACCGTGGCCGCGATCCGCGAGAGGCCCGTGGCGCGGTGCCGGGCAGCTCGTGTGCCGGCAACCGCGCCCGGGCCTCCCGTCCGGGCCTTCGGGCCCGGAGCGGGGGGCGGCGGTGTTCGCGCGCGCTGGTTGCGATACCAACCGTCGATCCGCAGACGCCAACGGCACGTCCTAGTGGAGCGTCACGGGCCTATCGAGACGCTTCCGTGCGATTCGGAACAGGCGGTACGCGAGGCCGAAGTGCAACGCCGCGGCCACGACCAGTAGCCATCCCCACTGGCCACCGTGCCCTGAGCCGTACATCCAGGCCGTCAGGAAAAGCAGCCAGATACCGACACCCACACGCACGCGGGCAACCTGCAACGGGTACCTGGACCCGAGCTGGCATACGCGCTTGATTGACTGATATGCGTTCATGATCCCTCCTCGGGTCACGTCTGCGGAAGGTGTTTTGCCGTGGAACCCTCCGCCGTTTTGACTTTGCGGAGCAAACCTACCACGCTTTGCGTCACAAAGTCAAGTGGCGGGGCGTCGGCCGACCAACGAGTCTCGGGCGGGGCTCGGCGAGGAGTGCCGCTTGCGCCGGCGCGAGCGCGTGTGTGCCGATCGCAAGGCCGTGCGCCCGAACGTCGTCCGACTCGGTAGCGCGCTTGACTGGCGCGGGATGTCCTTACGGACGCGAGTGGTGCAGCGGTTGCGGCCTCACCACTCCGCCCGCCCCCTTCATGATCAGGTCGACGTTCGAGAGGATCAGGGTGTCCCGGTCCGACCAGATTCTCACGTGATTGGTGCCCCGAAGAACTTCAGAGAGCAGGATGGGTATCCCGATCGTCCGCACGCTGTTCGTAACGTCGCCGATGAACGGCCACTTGACGGCGTGGGTCCCTTTGTCGTTCAACGAGTATTCGAGATTCACAGGGGCTGTGTCGGGGTCGATGAAGCTGAACGTCAGCAGCGCACCGGTGGCCCTGTGGATGCCCGAGACGCGCGGAATCGAGATCCTCGCTGGCGAGGAAGCCGACGAGAGCCAGCCGAGGTTCTCGAGCCGCGGGTAGGAGCGCACGCGGCTGCGGCTGTCCGGGGCGTCGAAGCCCAGGTCCCGCGGCAGGATCGGGCCATCGAACCCGACGTTGCCCCACGTGAACGTGTGCATCGCCTGCAGCCGTGGGTCGACCTGCTTGTTGGCGTCGTAATGGTCGTCCTCCAGCCAGATGTAGCCGCGGGTGAAGCCCAGGTCCGCGTTCGGAATCGTCGCCAGATGGACGAGCGGCCCCGTCCGACCGGCATTCGTGCCATAGACAGCGATTTGGCCCTCCGACACGTCGATCTGAAAGTGGTTGAGCTGACCCGGCTTGGTCGGCTCGGTAACACATCCGTACGGCACCACGCGCAGCGTCCCGGGGTTGAGCGGGCTGCTGTCTCCCGCGTCGCTGTCGTTCTCACGGTAGTTGTCGACGGTGATGACGGAGGAGACCGTCACCACTGTGTGGCTGTTGTTGTGACAGTCCGGTCCACAGCCGCCATCTCCGGAGCCCGACACGCTCGGGTCATACGGGATGCAGACCGCGCCGAGACGGATGCCAAAGCCGTATTGCGGCAACGCCTGCCAACTCGAGAAATGCACGAACGGATCGGGCACCGGGATGTCGGTCACCCAGAACTCCGGCCACGCCGTGTGCATGCCACCCGAATCGTCGGATACGTCGAACACGACCTTACCCATTCTCCCGGCGAAGTCGAAAGGCTGCTTCGGATACATCGCGAGCGAGGTCACGGTCCCGTCGCCATTCGGCTGATCCTCGTTGGCGGTCGTGATATCCGGATTGTCGTTGACGACCTCGTTCAGCCGCCCGTGACACACAACGATGTCCGTCTCGATCGTCGCGCGGCGCGCCGGGCAGCTTCCGGTCATCTCCAAACTCCGCACCGCCGCGGCGTACTGCCCCTGACCCACGTTGTTGAAGCCGAGCTCCCGCGACACCCCCCACACGCGAGCGTTCAACTCGCCCTCGCGGTCGCCCACTGGATTGGGAACTGGCTGACTCAAGGTGTCGCAGAACGCCGCGTCGGCGAGGCCACAGCCAGCGACCGGCGTCGCTGGCGCGACCCGCCCCACAGCCGGAGCGCCTCCAACTTCAACGGCGCCGGTGAAGCTCAGCACCCCGAGGACGAGTAGCCCCGTGTAGATCCGCTTCATGCCGATGAAAGGTAGGACATCCCGGGACTGGACCGCGCTGGCGGCCGCGGGCACCAATGCGGCTCCCCAAACCTCGGGCAATCGCCCGCAAAATACGCGAATTCAAGAAGGTCTCGCCGTCGCCGTCGACGACAGAATCGCGCCGTCGCCGGCTGTGGTTCGATCGGGTTGTCAGCACAAGAGCCGCATTTGGTGCCTAGTGCTCCCCATCCGGCTCGACCACTCTCTTGGCCCCATGCGACAGCCGGGCTGGATGTCCCAACACACACTGCTCCTCGTCCGAGGTGGTCGCGCTCGCGATTTCTCCCATTCGAGCCGCGGGACCTGTAGTGTCAGCTGAGCCTGAGCCGGTCGGCCAGGGAAAGGAACGCGCGCGGGGAAGAAGACAGGCGCGTGGGAAAGGTACGATGCCCAAGCCAGTCACCATCCGCTCCCTTGCGGGAGGCTGGCCGCGGGGATGTTAGGGGTGAAGGGAGGACCCAGACGAGTCGTCGCCGTCCTGTCTGTGGCGGGTCTCGCTAGCGTCCCCTTTGGCGCGACAGCGGCGCGGTCCGCTAGCGTCTCGATCTCGACGATCGCCGGCAGCGGTGTTGCCTGCGGTACAGCGTCTGGCGCCGCTCCGACGTGCGGTGACGGCATGGCCGCGATCGCCGCACAGCTCAATGGCCCGGGCACGGTCGCCGCGGATGCGGCGGGGAATGTGTTTGTCGCCGACACCGGCGACAACGAGATCCGCAGGATCTCGTCGAGCGGCACGATCACCACGGTGGCGGGCAATGGCGTCCAGTGCACGGGCCTGACCACCTGCGGCGACGGCGGGCTTGCCACCTCGGCCAAGCTCAGCGGGCCTCGCGGAGTGGCGGTGGACTCGGCCGGGAACGTGTACGTCGCCGACACCGGCGACAACGCGATCCGGATGTTCACGCCGGGCGGAAACATCACGAGGATCGCGGGTAGCGGCAGCCAATGTACGACCGCTGGGAACATGGAGAAGCCCACGTGCGGTGACGGGGGTCCCGCCGCGAGTGCGAGCTTCAACTCGCCCCGCGGGGTGTCGATCGATTCAGCCGGGAACGTGCTCATCGCCGACACCCTCGACCATGAGATCCGGATGTTCGCGCCGGGCGGAAACATCGAGCGGATCGCGGGCAACGGAAGCCCATGTACGACCTCCGGAAATGCGGAGAAGCCCACGTGCGGCGACGGAGGAGCTGCAACTACGGCTCAGCTGTCGGCTCCGGCGGCGGTCACGGTCGACCCCGCCGGTAACGTCTTGGTCGCAGACACCGGCGACCACGAGATTCGTAAGTTGGCCGGCGGGATGATTACGACGGTAGCCGGGAATGGGACGAAGTGCGTCTCGGCGGCGGCCACGAAACCGTCCTGTGGGGATGGTGGCGCCGCGGTGAATGCCCAACTCACGTCCCCCCAGGGCGTGGCGGTGGATTCGGCCGGCAACCTGTACATCGCGGACACCGATGACGCCGAGGTTCGATATGTGGATGCGACCGGGGTCATAGACACCGTCGCCGGCACCGGAACCGCGTGCCCGGTGTCGACAACGAGCTGTGGCGACGGGGCGGCTACTTCTGCGCAGCTCGATCTCCCGGTGGGGCTGGCCCTGGGCTCCAGCGGGCGCGTGTATATCGCTGACTCCGGCAGTCATAAGGTGCGCTTGCTGGCTCCTCCGGGAAGCGGTCCACCAGGGCCCGGGCCGCCGGTCGCGGTCATCAACTCACCCGCCGCGGCCAGCGTGTTCACGCTGCACCACGCGGTCACCCTGAGCTTCGCGTGCCACGAAGGCACCGGGGGGCCGGGGCTAGAGTCCTGCACCGCCTGCGAAACGCCGGAAGCATTCACCCCGTCCTCGCCCTGCCCGGCTGGACCGGCTTCCGCGACCACTGTCGGCTTGAACACGGCGAGCCTGGGCCTTCACACCTACACCGTGACGGCTCGGAGCCAGGATGGTCAGACAGCCAGCACAACGTTTCAGTACACCGTTCAGCGCAAACGGCCGCTGGTGTACGCCCCGCCGCCACTCCTGGCGACGGCGACGCGCCCGTGCGTGATGTACCGCTGCAGCGCAAACCCTGGGCTGCACACGGCGTGGGAGAACTCGCTCACCGGGGTGGCCAGAGATTGGTGCGCCAACTACGGCTGCCAGCACCAGATGGATCTGCTGCCAGTCAATGGCTTCGACGACAACCTCTTCCCCTTCAACCCCGACTGGGCCGGCTTTCTCCTGACCGGACAGCCGCCTAACGCGAGTGTTGACTGCGGTGGGTTTCCGACCGCTAACCCCTCGGACTGGGGTACTTTACCCTCGGACCAGGGTGCATTTTGCACCACCCAGCAGGTGACCACCGACGAGGGCAACCACGGTTCCGGCTATTTCTGCAACATGGGTCGCGATCCGAGCTCCTCCTTCCACGGCCACATCAACTGGGAGCCCGCGACCTACGAGGGGACGCTGCAGTGGTTCGAGCACTCGCCGGAGACCGATGACGACTACAGCCTAGATCTCCACCCGTTCAACCTTGACGGGGTCACCGCGGGCAACAACGGCGGCAACGCGATCCACATCGAGTTCGACTCCGACGAGACGATCGACCACTTCGACGACAGTTCATGGTGGGCAAGCTTTCACGACGCGGTCGACAGCTCAGATAGCGCCGCGCACAAAATGATCGACGGCCACCTTGCAGAGGTCACCGGGCTGGTGGGGATAGATGCGGCCCACACGCCCGCGGCGGAGCTTCACCCCGTCTACGCAATCGCGATGGATGTCACACGTGACCCGCGCGCTCCGCTTCGTGGAGGCATCGACACGTGGGCGCTCTTCGCCCGGAACTGGGGTGACGAGGGGTATTGCAGTTCGCACGACCACCCGATCCCCGCCGGTCCGATCACGGTGCGAATTCCCTGGCTGAACGGCGCTCGCGGCGTCAACCTCATTTCGCAACCGAGACCGGCGACGGGGGTCAAGAATATCGGCTCGTACTTCGACGCGATGAACATCGAGCACCCCGGAATCACCGAGCGGGTGCTTCCGGGCGAGGGCGTGCTGCTCACGTTCGATCTCTCGACCGATCCCTCCAACGAGCCCGAATACTGGGGCACGATCGAACTCCAGTGGACATTCACCCCGCATCAACTCCCGGTGGGGGGCCTGCCCCCGGGCTCGCCGGGAAACCGAGCGCCAACGCCGGCGATGCACCGCCCGAGCGTAGGAGACAACGACGTCGAGAGCCTCATCGCCGCGCTCGTCCAGCGGCTGCCCCAGAGCGCCCGCGCCAAGCTATTGGCGAGCATCCCATCGCTCGCCGCCAGCACCCCCCGCGCCAAGCGCGTGCGGATTGTGATGCGCCCGCCACCGATCGCGCCGCTCGTCAAGCCCGGCGCAATCTTCCTCGCGACACCAACCAATCACGCGGTACTCAAGCGCGACAGCGCGCAGGTCCGCGCACTCTGCCACGCATACCGAAATCGGCTGCCGGGATTTCCGGGAGCGTGCAGGGCGGCGTTGCGCAGATAGACGACGCCGCGGGCAACGCTTGCGCATCTGCGCGAGCTCCGGCAGGTGCGCTCTGGCAGGGCAGGCGATATGTCCAGGGAGGCGAGCAAGTTGCCGCCGATCGCGATGCTGCATATGTCGCCGTGCCGAGCGCCGCGCCGAAAGCAGATGTTCGCACGGACCTCGGGCGGACTAGCGGAACGGACGAGACGCAGCACTCCGTCGCGCCGGAAGCCGGACGGCTCGTTCCCCTCGCAGCGGAAGTAGCGCGCGGGCCACCGAGCGCAAGGGGCGCCTGTTCACCGCCGAGCACGTCGCCATCGCACGCCATCGACTCGAGGAGGGCGGCTGGTTCGCCGGCTCACGAGTCTCCGCCAGCGTGCACGCGACCCAGAGTCGGCCTTCAGGCAGTCATCACCGCCGGGCATGCGCGGCCCGAGATCCGCGTGGCGGCTCGACTTGCATCGAGCGTGCGGCCGCCTCCCCCTACGGGAGCGACGGGACTCGAACCCGCGACCTCCGGCGTGACAGGCCGGCGCTCTAACCGACTGAGCTACGCCCCCAAGACGACTGGGATCCAGGAGTATGGCAAGCGCGCCGCAGCCACGCCCGCAGCGTGCGCGACGCGCCGGGACTCCGCGCTCAGGGGTGGATCGTCTCTCGAGCCGCAAGCATCGCGACGTAGCGCTCGATCCGTCGCGCCCGCGTCAGCGGTTGCTTGGCCTCATCGATCCGGTAGAGGATCGCGTAGCGGTTGGCGCTGTCGAGCGTCGCGAAGAACTCCCTGGCCACCGGATTGGCGGCCAGCGCGGCGGCCAGATCCTCGGGCACCACCGCGCTGCGCTGGCCGGCGTAGGCGGCCTCCCAGCGGCCGTCGAGCTTTGCCCGCTCGACCTCGGCGAGCCCCGGCCGGCGCGCATCCGCCCGGCCCCCGCGAGCTCGTCGGCACGCGCGCGGTTGATCTGCGACCAGCGGCTGCGCGGCCGCCGCGGCGTGAACCGCTGCAGCCAGAAGCGCTCGTCGAGCGCGGCCTTCTGCCCGTCGATCCAGCCGAAGCAGAGCGCCCCGTCGAGCGCCTCGGCGTAGGTCAGGCCGCTCACCCCGCGCTCGCTTTTTCGCCAGCGCGAGCCAGACGCCATCCGAGCGCTGATGCCATGACTCGAGCCAGCGCTCCCAGTCGCCCGGCTCGTCGAAGCGCAGCGTCGGGAGCTGGTCGCGGATCTGCGAGCCCTCGCGCCGGATCGCCCATCGGTCAGGCGAACAGCTGTCCGGAGCGCACGCGCGCCGCCATCTCGTCGGACTCGGCGCGGTAGGCGCGGCCGTCCTCGAACTCGATCACCGGCAGCCACTTCTGTCCGCTGAGCGACTCGACCGCGGGCCGCGCACCCTTGCCGAAGCCGTGCTTGACGACCTGGTAGTCGACGCCCTGCTCGTCGAGCGCCCGCTGCACCTTCCAGCACGCGTCAAGGTCGGTGTGCAGGAAGGTCCACGAGCAGCGATGCAGCTTGACGGACGCCACGGCGGCGAGTGTAGCGCCCGGTCGGCGGCGTCACGGTGATTCCGGCGGGAGCGTCGGGTAGGGTGGATCGGGCAACGACAGGGAAGGACGCGCGATGGCCCGATCCGCGCGCCCGCAGGCGGTGGCCACCAACAACACGGCCGGGGGATCGTCAGCCGCGGCGGCTGGCGTGGGCGACCGCTACAAGTGGGTCGTCCTGTCGAACATGCTGCTCGCCGGGTTGATCGTCTCGATCGACTCGACGATCGTGCTGATCGGGTTGCCCGCGATCTTCCGCGGGGTCCACGTCAACCCGCTGGCCGCCGGCAACACCAAGTACATGCTGTGGATGATCATGGGCTTCCTGATCGTCACGGCCGTGCTGGTCGTCAGCCTCGGCCGCCTGGGCGACATCTACGGACGCGTGCGCGTCTACAACCTGGGCTTCGCCGTGTTCACGGTGTTCTCGATCCTGCTGTCGGTCTCGTGGATGCATGGCGGCGCCGGAGCGAACTGGCTGATCGTGATGCGCATCGGCCAGGGCCTCGGCGGCGCGATGCTGCTCGGCAACTCGAGCGCGATCGTCACCGACGCGTTCCCGCCGGGCCAGCGCGGCACGGCGCTCGGGATCATGAACATCGGGTTCGTCGCCGGCTCGACCGTCGGGCTCGTGCTCGGCGGCGTGCTGGCGCCGATCTCGTGGCGTCTGATCTTCCTCGTCTCGGTCCCGGTCGGCCTGTTCGGCACGATCTGGAGCTACGTGTCGCTGCGCGACATCGGCGAGCGGCGCGCGGCGCACATCGACTGGTGGGGCAACCTCACGTTCGCGCTCGGCCTGATCGCCGTGATGATCGGCATCACCACCGGGATCCAGCCGTACGGATCGCACACGATGAGCTGGACGAGCCCGAAGGTGATCGGCGAGATCGGCGGCGGCGTGCTGCTGCTCGCCGCCTTCGCCGTGATCGAATCGCGCGTCGCCGAGCCGATGTTTCACCTGCGCCTGTTTCGCATCCGCGCGTTCACCGCCGGCAACATCGCGAATCTGCTGACCTCGCTCGCGCGCGGCGGCCTGCAGTTCATCCTGATCATCTGGCTGCAGGGCATCTGGCTGCCCGAGCACGGCTACAACTTCGTCGACACGCCGTTGTGGTCGGGGATCCACATGCTTCCGCTGGTCGGCGGCCTGCTGTTGGCCGGTCCGATCTCCGGCGTGCTGTCGGATCGCTTCGGCGCGCGCCCGTTCGCGACCGCCGGGGCGCTGCTCGCGGCCGTCGCGTTCTTCCTGCTCGCACGGCTGCCGGTCGACTTTCCCTACCCGGCGTTCGCCGCGCTGCTCGCGCTGAACGGGATCGGCATGGGGCTGTTCATCTCGCCCAACCGCGCCGCCGTGATGAGCAGCCTGCCGCCGTGGCGCCGCGGCGTCGGTGCCGGGATGACCAACACCTTCCAGAACTCCGCGCAGGTGCTCTCGATCGGGATCTTCTTCTCGCTGATGATCATCGGCCTCGCCGCGCACCTGCCGGCGACGCTCTACCACGGCTTCGTCGCCCACGGCGTGCCACGGGCCGCGGCCGCGCGCATCTCCCACCTGCCGCCGGTGACCACGCTGTTTGCCACCTTCCTCGGCTACAACCCGGTCGCGAACCTGCTCGGGCATCACGTGCTCGCGGCGCTGCCGCCGGGGCAGGCCGCGATCCTGACCGGACACGGCTTCTTCCCGCGCCTGATCACGCAGCCGTTCTCGAGCGCGCTGAGCGCGGCATTCACCTTCGCGGTGATCACCTGCGTGCTGGCCGCCGCGGCGTCGCTGTTGCGCGGCGGCAAGTACGACTGGACCGACCGCGAGCTCGCCGATGCGCCGCCGGGGACCGCGCTCGACGGGCTCGGGGGCCCGCCC
>CAWHZJ010000008.1:0-311310 GCA_963833765.1 uncultured Solirubrobacterales bacterium
CCCAGCACCTCGAGGCCCTCCTCGAAGACGGTCGCGCGGTCCGCGAAGGGCAGCCCGAGCGCCTCGAACTCGCGCCGCACCCCCTGTTCGGGGTTGCCCATGCACGGCCCGAGGATCGTCCGCCCGCCGGAGATCACATCGAGCGTCGCCCACTCCAGCGCGAGGTACAGCGGGTTGCGCATCGAGCTGACCAGGCAGGCCGTGCCCAGGCGCACGTGCTCGGTGCGCTGCGAGATCGCCGAGAGCAGCGCCATCGCCTCGTAGCGCGGCTTGGAGAACAGGCTGTCACCGACCCAGACGGAGTCGAAGCCGAGCTCCTCGACGCGGTGCGAGAGGTCGAGCAGCGCCGTGAGGTCGTAGTCGGGGGCGATCAGCGGCTCGCGGTTGTTCAGGTTGACGCCGAACTGCGTCGGCGGATCCAGCGTGGTGTCAGCCATCGGCTCGCCACTCCTCGTCTTGGGGTTGGTCGGGGTCGTCCTCGTCCTCGAAGATCGCGCGTGCGATGGGCAGCTGCAGGACGCGCTGGGGCACCTCGATGTGCTCCTCGAGCAGGCGCGCGGCCAGCTCGGCGTCGCTGTCGTCGATCGCCGCCAGAATCGCCCGGTGCTCGGCCGCGGACTGCTCGAGCCCGCCGCGCAGCTCGGCCGACTTGCTCATCAGCCGTCCCATCTGGGCGATCAGCTGGGCGTGCACCGCCTCGAGCTTGCGGTTGCCCGAGGCGTGCACGAACAGGCGGTGGAACTCGCGGTTGATCTCGAAGAAGCGCGTCGTGTTGGCCGCCGCGGCCTCGCGCTCCATCGCCTCGCACATCTCGTGCAGCTCGGCCTTCTCGGCGGCGCTCAGGCGCGGGACCGCGAGCCGCAGGGCCAGCGACTCGAGCGCCTCGCGCACCTGGTAGGCGTCGATGAACTCCTGGCGCGTCAGCCGCGTGACGACCGCGCCGCGCCGCGGGACGATCGTCACCAGGCCCTCGGCCGTGAGCTGGCCGAGGGCCTCGCGCAGCGGCCCGCGGCTGATCCCCAGCGAGCGGGCGAGCGCGACCTCGCTGAGCTCGGTTCCCGGCTCCAGGCGGCTCGCGAGGATCTCCTCGCGCAGGTGGTCGAAGACCTGCTCGCGCAGCGTGCGGTTGTCGAGCGGGGCGTCGGGGACGGGGTCGGTCGCGCTCATCGGGCTCCGCGGATGTAGGGGATGCACAGCGCCGGCGGCAGGTAGGAGCGCCGGCCGAAGGCGATCAGCGCGAGGATGATCGCGATGAACGGCAGCATCGTCACGAGGTCGTTGGAGATGGTGACCCCGGCCAGCTGCAGCGCGGTGGTGATCGACAGCGAGATGCCGAACAGCAGCGAGCCGACGACCACCCACAGCGGCCGCCCGCGGCAGAGCATCGCGATGACGATCGCCATGTAGCCCTGGCCCTGGGTCATGAACGGCGTGAACACGCCGGCGCCGATGATCGACAGGTAGGCGCCGCCGAGGCCGGCCAGGGCGCCGGTGGATAGCGCCGCCCAGCTGCGGGTCGCCACGACGCTGATGCCGGCGGCGTCGAGCGCCTCCGGCTTCTCGCCGGCGGCGCGCAGGTTCAGCCCGATGTTGGTTCTGCGGAAGATCCAGAACAGCAGACCCGCGAAGCCGAAGCCCATATAGACCAGCGGCGGCTGGTCGAACAGGCTGGCGCCGAGCACGGGGATCTTGTCGAGCAGCGGGATCGCGGCGGTCGCGGGCGCACCGAGGCGCGGGTAGCTGGTACCGAACTCGGCGCCCTGCAGGACGCTGGTGATCCCCTCCCCGGCCAGGGTGATCGCGATGCCCACAACGATCTGGTCGAGGCCCATCCAGACGCACAGGCTGACCATCAGCGAGGCGCCGATCAGTCCGCCGCAGATCCCGAGCGCGAAGCCGAGCCACTCCGAGTGCCCGTAGTAGGCGCCGAGGAAGCCGAGGTAGGCGCCGAGCAGCATCATCCCCTCGAGCCCGAGGTTGAGCACGCCGGCCCGCTCGGAGATCGTCTCGCCGAGTGCGGTGAACATCAGCGGCAGCCCGGCGAGCAGCCCGCCCGCGACCAGCGAGGTCAGCACGGCCTTGCTGAAGATGCTCGAGCCGGCGGCGGCGAGGACCGGGATCATGGCTGCTCGTCAGCGGTCGGGGCGGCGCTCGCCTTGCGGCGGCCCACCAGGGGTTGGCGCAGCGCGTTGCGGAGCCCCGGCGTCAGGTAGCTGCCGCCCAGCTCGCGGCGGCGGCCGAGGAACTCGATGACCGTCATGAACAGCAGGATCAGCGCCACCAGGACGAGCAGGAAGTCGGTCGAGAGGTTGGCCTGCGAGGCGGCCAGGTCGCCGCCGGTGGACAGCACCGCGAAGAAGATGATGAACGGGATCACCGCCAGCGGGTTCAGCCGCGCGAGGAAGACGAACGGGATCACCGTGTCGCCGTAGGCGGGGTTCCAGTTGGCGCGGACGTAGCCCCAGACGCCGAGGATGTCCGCCGCCGCCGCCGCGCCGACGAGCGCGCCGCTGATCAGGAAGGCGCGGACGATCAGCCGGCGGGTGTCGATGCCGACGTGCGCGGCGGCGCGCGGGTTGGCGCCGAGGACGTGCAGGCGCAGCCCGAACGAGGTGCGCGTGAGCACGTAGTAGGCGAGCAGCGCCGCGCCGAGCGCGAACAGCACGCCGACGTGGATCCGGGTGCCGGGGATCGACGGCAGCATGTGGTCGAGCGCGACCACCCGCGTCTGGGGGATGTTGACGGTGGGGTCCTGGAACGGGCCCTTGATCAGGATGTTCGCGACGCCGACGCCGATGAACGACATCATCAGCGTCGTGATGATCTCGTTGGTCTGGTAGCGCGCCTTGAGGATCGCCGGGATGATCGTCCACGCGGCGCCCGCCGCCATCGCGAGCGCGAACAGGATCAGCAGGCTCAGCGCGTTCGGCAGGCTCTCCAGGTGCGGCGCCACGCCGGTGATCAGTGCCGCTCCGAGCAGGAACTGCCCGTCGTAGCCGAGGTTCCAGATGTTGGCGCGGAAGACGACGATCAGCCCGACGGCGATCAGCAGCAGCGGCGCCGCGCGCATCGCGCTGTCCTCCCAGGAGCCCTGGTTGATCCCGTACTGCCAGATGTTCCCGTAGAAGCTGAACGGGTTGTCGCCGAGCAGCGCCAGCAGCACGCCGCCGGCGATCAGCGCCAAGAGGACCGGCACGAGCGAGCGGATCAGGGCGTCGCGTACGCTCGCCGCCCGGCGCGATCGGGCGGGAGCGGTACCGTCGCCCGCCGGGTCCGGCTGGGCGTCCAGGACCGCGGCGTTCGCCGCCCTCAGCGACAGCGATTCGCTCACGTGTGCGCCGCCCCCACCGGCTCGGCCAGGGCCGCCACGCCAAGGCTCACGTCGCTGATCATCAGGCGGCCCACCTGCTCGGCCGCTCCGGGCCCGTTCTCCACCTCGCCGACGACGCGCCCGCGCGAGAGCACCGCGATGCGGTCGGCGACCTCGAGCAGCTCGTCGAGGTCGGTCGAGATGACCAGCGCGGCGCGGCCGTCGCGGAGCTCGCCGATCATCCGGCGCACCACGCGGGTCGTCTTCAGGTCGAGCCCGTAGGTCGGCTTGTGGAAGACGACGACCTTGGCGTCGAAGGACAGCTCGCGCGCCAGCATGACCTTCTGGATGTTGCCGCCCGACAGCGTTCCGGCGCGTGCGTGGATGCCGGGCGTGCGGATGTCGAAGCGCCCGATCAGGGCCCGGGCCTCACGGTCGATCGCCTCGCGGCGGATCCGGCCGTGGCGCCAGTAGGGCGCCTGGCCGATGCGCTTGAGCACGAGGTTCAGCGACAGCGGGAGGGCGGCGACGATCCCCTCGCCGAGGCGGTCGTCGGTCACGTAGCGCAGGCCGAGCTTCTCGCGCTGGGCGATGCTGAGCGAGCCGATCGGCGCGCCGAGGTAGCGGATCTCGCCGTGGCTCAGCCGCCGCTGGCCGCTGATCACCTCCGCGAGCGCGCGCTGGCCGTTGCCGTCGACGCCGGCCACCCCGAGCACCTCGCCGAGATGCAGCGTCAGCGAGAGGTCCTCGATCCCGGGCTGCGAGCCGTCGCCGCGGGCCTGGGCGTGCTCGAGCGCGAGCGCCACCTCGCCGGTGCTCCTCTGCGCGCGCCGGTGTCCCTCGACGTCGATCCGCAGCTCGGCGACCTCGTCGCTGGCGTGGAGCGATTCGCCGAACATCAGCCGGACGATCTCGGCCTCGAGCTCCGCCGCCGTGCTCGCGGCGATCCGCTCGTGGTCGATGCTGCCGGTCAGCCGGCCGGCGCGCAGGACCGAGATGCGGTCGCCGAGCGCGACCGCCTCGTGCAGCTTGTGGGTGATGAAGACGATCGCGAGACCGTGCTGCTTGAGCCGCTCGAGCACGTTCTGCAGCTCGCGCACGGCCTGCGGCGTGAGCATCGAGGTGGGCTCGTCGAGGATCAGGACCCGCGACCCCCGCCACAGCGCCTTGATGATCTCGACCTGCTGCTGGCCGCCCAGCGCGAGGTCCCGGGCGCGCACGTTCGGGTCGATCTGCACACCGAGCATCCCGCTGAACTCCTCCAGGCGACGCCGGGCACCGGCGACGTCCAGGCGCAGGGCCCGGCTGTCGCCCAGGAGGAGGTTCTCCATCACGGTCAGCGCTCCGATCAGGGTCGAGTGCTGGTAGACCGTTCCGATCCCCAGCCGGAGCGCCGCCCGCGGTGAAGTGATGCGGACGTCCTCGCCGGCCACGCGAATGCGCCCGGAGTCGGGCTGCTGCATGCCGGCGAGGATCGCCATCAACGTCGACTTCCCGGCCCCGTTCTCGCCCAGCAGGCAGTGGACCTCGCCCCGGCGCAGCGCCAACGAGATGTCGTCGTTGGCGACCACGCCGGGAAAGGCCTTGCTGATGCCGAGCAGCTCGACCGCCGGCGTCTGGTCAGACGCCGCGTCGAACTCCCTCGGCTCCGGTTGAGCGAGCGGCGGCACGGGTTATCGATCAGTCGCGTTCAGTGCGGGGCTTCATCCCTTCAGCAGCTTCGTCACCAGCCCGGCGGTCGTCGTATCCGGGACGCTGACCGTGCCGGCGATGATGCCCTTCTGCGCCGTCATGATCCGCGCCCACAGGCTCGACGAGATGTACTTGCTGTGCAGCAGCGAGATCCCGCCGTTGGCCAGCGTCAGGTTGTAGCCCTTCTCCCCGAAGGTCCCGTTCTCCACCTCGCCGATGAACGTCTTGTAGGCCGCGGTGAAGTTCCACAGGACCGAAGAGAGCAGCACGTGCGCGGTGTCGATCGGCGTGAAGTCGCCGATGTCGGCGATGTACCAGACCTTGTGGCCGGGCTTCGCCGTGCTGATCGCCTGCAGGTAGCCGAACGCGGAGTCATCGCCCATCGCGAAGATCACGTCGGCTCCGGAGGCGATCACGCTGGTCGCGACGCGCTTGCCGCCGGCCGAGTCGTCATAGCCGGCCGAGCTGATCTGCGCGGTCGTGATCTGCAGCTTCGGGTTGATGCTGCGAGCGCCGGCGATGTAGCCGCCCTCCATCTCATACCAGTTGGTGTCAGAGGCCGAGATGATCACGGCGATGTGTTTGGTCTTGGTCGTCTCGGCGGCGAGGATGCCCGCCAGATAGGCGCCCTGCTGGCTCGAGGTCGTGATGTTCGTGAGCTGGCCCTTCTTCAACAGGGTGGGAATGTCGTAGGTGACCGTGGGGACCTTGTACTGCGCCGCGATCTGCTGCGCCTGGGTGTCGTAGCCGCTCGCGTGGGCGACGATCAGGCCGTACCCGCCGAGGGCGAGCTGACGCAGCACCGAGGGGGTGTTGTTGTAGCCGATGTTCTGGACCACCTTGACCGTCAGCCCGTAGGACTTGGCGGCCGCCTCGAGCCCGGCGACGCCCTGCGCGTTCCAGCCGTAGTCGGTGGTCTTGGCCGGGGTGGCGATCGCCACCTTGGTCAACTTCGTGCTCGCTGCGTTCGCGGGCGACGAACCGCTCGCCGCAACCACTGCCAATCCCGCGACCAGCGCGAGCCCCGTGAGGCCCGATCCGACTCGCCTGAGCGTTATCTCCATGTGCCCTCCCTCGTGGTAGGTCGTGACAGGACCGTTCGACACGCAATCAGACGCTGCGTGCTCGGTGGCGGACCTGTGTGCTGCCGACTGTCAACAGTTCGGGCAGGACGATATTGTGCCCGTGATGAATTTGCAATCGGAGGGTGAAGGAGGAGCCCCCCCGTCGCCGCCTCGAGGCCCTGAGCGCCGGCGATCGCTCGTCTCCGCCGTCCCGCTCCGCGCCCGGCTGTGGCTCGCCGGCGGCGGGCTGGCGGCGATCGCGCTGATCGTGATCCTGCTGGCCACCGGGTCGGGCGGCGCGAGCCCGGCCGCCACGGCGGGCGGGCGCGTGACCACCGCCAGCCTGGCGACCTTCAAGCGCGCGCTGATCGCCCAGCTGCGCGCGCAGCAGGCCTACTTTCACTCGGTCGTCTGTGTCGCGAGCGGCTTTCACTTCGACGGCGTGCGCGTGGTTCGCTGCAACGTCGACTTCGGCGACCCGCACCTCGAGGCGTACTGCTCGGTGTTCCGCGGCGGGCGCCTGCTGACCAGCGAGGATGACCCGGCGATCCCCTGTCGCCACGACGACGCGGGCTACTCGGCGACGATCGTGACCTACAACTGATGGACATCGCCAGCGACTTCACCGTCGCCGCCCCGCCGGCCACCGTCTACACGGCGCTGCTGGACCTCGAACGCGTCGGTCCGTGCATCCCGGGGGCGACCGTCGGCCCGGCGGCCGAGGACGGCGCGCATCCGGCCGAGATCGCCGTCCGCCTCGGTCCGATGCGGCTGAACTACCGCGGCACGGTCCGCGTGGCGGAGCGCGATGAGGCGGCCCACACGGCAACGCTGCTGGCCGACGTGCGCGAGGTGCGCGGACAGGGAAGCGCTCGCGCGCGGATGTCGATGGCGGTGACCGCCGAGGGCGCCGGCGCACACGTCGGCTCGACCACCACGGTCGAGCTGACCGGCCGTGCCGCCCAGATGGGAGCCGGGATCGTCGAGGACGTCGCCTCGCGGCTGGTGGCGGACATGGCGGAGCGGCTCGAGCAACTGCTTGCACCGGCCGCAGCGGAGGGCGAGGGGCCGGCGCCGGCCGGCGGCGGTCCGGACGGCCCGAGCGGCGGCAACCTCGAGCCGGCGCGCCCGATCGGCGGACTGCGGCTGCTGCTCCGTGCGCTGTGGTATCGCCTGCGCCACGGTCGCCAGCGCGCCGATGCCTAGGACCGCAAAGCAGCCGAGAAGAATCCAGCCCGTGACCAGGAGAACCGCCATGCGCGCGCCAGATTTCACGCTCACCGCCGGACCGACGATGGCCTCGCCGCGCGTGCTCGCGGCGCTCGGCTCGCCGATCATCTTCGACTACGACCCCGTCTTCCTCGAACACTTCCGCGACACCGAGCGGCTGCTGGCCGAGGTCTACCGGACGACCAACGACGTGGTCCTGATGCAGGGCGAGGCGGTGCTCGGCCTCGAGGCGGCGGCGCGCGGGCTGGTGAGCCCCGGGACCCGCTGCCTGAACCTCGTCTCGGGCGTCTACGCGGCGTGGTTCGGCGACTGGCTGCGCGAGTACGGGGCCGAGGTCAGCGAGGTCCGCGTCCCCTACGACGAGGCGATCGACCCCGCCGCCGTCGAGCGAGCGCTCGCCGACGACGGTCCCTTCGAGCTCGTGGCGATCGTGCACTCGGAGACCCCGTCGGGGGTCGAGAACCCGCTGGCGGCGATCGGCCCGCTCGCGCACGCACACGGCGCGCTGATGCTCGCCGACGTCGTTTCGTCGGTGGGCGGCAGCGCGCTCGAGATCGACGAGTGGAAGGTGGACCTCGCGGTCGCCGGCCCGCAGAAGTGCCTCGCCGGCCCGCCCGGCATGTCGCTGATCAGCGTCAGCCCCCGCGCCTGGGAGATGATGGAAGCCAACGCCGGTGCGCCCCGCGGCTCCTTCCTCTCGCTGCTTGACTGGAAGCACAAGTGGATCGACGGCGGGCGCGTCGCATTTCCGTACACGCCGTCGGTGAGCGACGTCAACGGCGTCCACGCCGCGCTGCTCGAGGTGGTCGAGGACGGCGGCGTCGAGGCCTCCGTCGAGCGCCACGCCCGCGCCGCGCGCGCCACTCGCGCCGGCGTCCGCGCGCTCGGGCTGGAGCTGTGGCCGCGCAGCGACAGCTACGCCGCCAATTGCGTGACCGCCGTGCGCGCGCCGGCCGGCGTGAAGGTGGCCGAGCTGCTCGCGCACGTGCGCGAGCGCTACGGGGTGATGCTCTCGGGCGGCTACGGGGAGCTGAAGACGGAGCTCGTGCGGCTCGGCCACATGGGCCCCGCGAGCCGCTCGCTGTACCCGCTGGTCGCCGTCGCCGCGTTCGGTCGCGGGCTGGCCGACCTCGGCGTCGCCGTCGACCTGGGCGCCGGCGCCCAGGCGGTGATGGACGTGCTCGCCGAGGCGGCGCCGTGAGGCTGACGCCGTTTCGCCTGCACCGGCCGGCGACCGTCGAGGCGGCCAGCGAGCTGCTCGACGAGCTCGGGCCCGACGCGCTGCTCTACTGCGGCGGCACCGAGCTGCTGCTCGTCGCCAAGCTCGGGCTGACCGACTTCACCGACCTCGTCGACGTCAAGTCGATCGGCGAGCTCACGGGCATCGAGGCCGACGGCGAGTTGCGGATCGGGGCGAGCACCACGCACCGCCAGATCGAGCGCTCGGCGCTGGTCCGCGAGCGCTGGCCGTCGCTGGCCGCGATGGAGCGCGGCGTCGGCAACCTGCGCGTGCGCAACGTCGGCACGATCGGCGGCAACCTCTGCTTCGCCGATCCGCACTCCGACCCGGCGACCTACCTGATCGCGGCCGGCGGCTCGGTGAGCATGCGCCGGGGCGGCGCGCCGCTGCGGCGCGTCGCCGTCGAGGAGTTCGGCCGCGGGCCGTATGAGACCGTGCTCGAGGAGGGCGAGCTGCTGGTCGCGGTGCACGTGCCGGCGCCGGCGCCCGGCTCGGCGCTCGCCCATCACAAGATGTCGTTTCACGAGCGCCCGGCGATCACCGTCGCCGCGAACGTCACGGTGTCCGACGGCCGGGTGCTCGAGGCGCGTGTCGCGGTCGGCTCGGTGGGCGTGACACCGAAGCGCGCCCACGCAGCCGAGCAGGCGCTGATCGGGACCGAGGCGCTGTCGCCGGGCGCCGACCGGCTCGTCGCCTGCGGCGAGGCCGCGGCGCAGGAGGCCGAGCCCGTCGCCGACTCCAACGGCTCGGTCGAGTACAAGCGCCAGCTCGTGCGGGTCCTCACCGCGCGCTGCGTGGGCGAGGCGCTGGCCGCGGCCGCCCGGCGGTGACGCCGGCACCGGAATCGCTGCAGCCGCTCGCCGACGAACTCGCCCACGCGGCACGCGAGCAGCGCCCGCGCCTGGTCGAGCTCGTGCTTTCGCTCGCGGCACTCGATGCTCCGAGCGCCGCCGGCGCGAAGGCGCTGGCGCCCGCCGCCGAGCAGCTCGCACGCGAGCTCGGAGCGACGCCGGGCGGCCGGCTGACCCGGACCGCGGGGCCTGCGGGCGAACTGCTCGAGCTCGAGCTCGGCCCGGTCGACGGCCCCCACCTGCTGGTGCTCGGCCACTACGACACGGTCTGGCCGGCGGGAACCGCGGCGCGCCGGCCGGCCCGCGAAGAGGACGGCGTGATCAGCGGACCCGGTGTCTTCGACATGCGTGGCGGGATCGCGGCGGCGCTGACGGCGCTGCGCCTGCTGGGTGCCGAGCGCCTGGCCTGCCGCACCGTCGTGCTGCTGACCCCCGATGAGGAGACCGGCAGCGCCGGCTCGCTGCGGCAGATCGACGAGCTCGGCCGCGACGCGCGCTGCGTGCTGGTGCTCGAGCCGCCGCTGCCCGGCGGGCGCCTGAAGACGGCGCGCAGCGGCTGGGCCGCCTACCGCCTCGCCGCGCACGGCCGCTCCGCCCACGCCGGGATCGAGCCCGAGCGAGGGGTCAACGCGATCGACGAGCTGTGTGACGCGCTCGTCGCGGTGCGCGCGCTGGCCGATCCTGCGCGCGGCACGACGATCAACGTCGGGGTGATCGGCGGCGGGACGCTCGCCAACATCGTCGCCGCCGAGGCCCACGCGCTGCTTGACCTGCGGGCGCGCGTCGCGGCCGAGCAGCAGCGCGTCGATCGCGCGCTGGCCGCGCTCGGCCCCCGCCGCGCCGGCGCCGAGCTGTCGCTCGAGCGCCTGCACACGCGTCCGGCGATGGAGCGCACGCCGGCGATCGCCGCCGCCTACGAGCACGCGCAAACGCTCGCCGCGCTGCTCGGTCTCGCGCTCGGCGAGGGCTCGGTCGGCGGCACCAGCGACGCCAACCTGCTGGCCCACCACGGCGTGGCGCTGCTCGACGGCCTCGGCCCCGACGGCGGCGGCGCCCACGCCGAGGACGAGCACATCGTCGTCGACTCGCTCGTGCAGCGCGCCGCGCTGATCGCGCTGCTGCTGGCGGCGCCACCCGGCTGAGCCGGCCGGCGCGACGACACCACCGCGGGCCGGTTGCGGCGCGGGCCGGTGGCTCGCCGGGCACCCGCGCGCGGGTGCGTAGGATGCGGTGTTGCTCGCAGGGCGCGTCGCGAGCGGCGCGCAATCGAGACCGGCGGAGGCGCGGCATGGAGCAGAAGTGGTGGACCCTGATCACGGTGTGCGTCGGCATCTTCATGTTGCTGATCGACATCACCGTCGTGAACGTCGCGCTGCCCCAGATCCAGCGCTCGCTGCACTCGAGCTTCAGCGACCTGCAATGGGTCGTCAACGCCTACGCGCTGACGCTCGCCGCGCTGCTGCTGACCGCCGGCTCGATCGCCGATCTCGTCGGGCGCAAGCGGATGTTCGCGATCGGCCTGATGCTGTTCACCGCCGCCTCGCTGGTCTGTGGCATCTCGAGCACCGCGGTGACGCTCAACCTCGCCCGCGCCGTGCAGGGGATCGGCGGCGCGATCATGCTCGCGACCTCGCTCGCGCTGATCGCGCAGGCGTTCCGCGGCCGCGACCGCGGGACGGCGTTCGCCGCCTACGGCGCGGTGATCGGAGCGGCGGTCGCCGTCGGGCCACTCGTCGGCGGGGCGCTCACCTCGGGCATCGGCTGGCGCTGGATCTTCTTCGTCAACGTGCCGATCGGCGTCGCCGCCGTGGTGCTGACCCTGACCCACGTAGCGGAGTCGCGCGACCCCGACGCGACCGGCGTCGACTGGCTGGGGGTGACGACGTTCTCCGGAGCGCTGTTCCTGTTCGTCTACGCGCTGATCGAGGGCAACACCCGGGGCTGGGGCAGCGCCGAGATCCTCGGCTGCTTCGGCGGGTCGATCGTGCTGCTCGCCGGATTCCTGGTCGCCGAGCTGCGCCAGCAACGCCCGATGTTCGACCTCAGCCTGCTGCGGCGACCGGCGTTCGCCGGCGCGTCGCTGGTCGCCTTCACGATGTCGGGCTCGCTCTTCGCGCTGTTCTTGTTCCTCACGCTGTTCATCCAGAACGTGATCGGCTACGGGCCGTTCCAGGCCGGACTGCGCTTCCTGCCGCTGACCGTGCCGGTGCTGCTGGTCGCACCGCTCGCCGGACGCGCCACGGTGCGCGTGCCGATGCGCCTGATCCTCACGGTCGGGCTCGTGGCGGTCGCCGTCGGGCTGGTGCTGATGAGCGGCCTGAGCGGCGGGTCGGGCTTCACGCACCTGCTGCCCGGGTTCATCGTCGGCGGGATCGGCGTCGGCGTCGTCAACCCGCCGCTGGCCTCGACGGCCGTCGGCGTGGTGCCGAGCAACCGCTCGGGGATGGCGTCGGGGATCAACAACACCTTCCGTCAGGTCGGCATCGCCACCGGGATCGCCGCCTACGGGGCGATCTTCCAGCACGAGGTCTCCTCGCGCACGCTGGCCGCGCTGACCAGGAGCGGTCAGCTCGGCGCGGTCTTGCGCGACACGCACGGGCAGCTGCAGAGCACCTTCGCCTCCGGCAGCACCGGCAGGCTCGCGCAAACGCTGCCGCCAACGCTCCGCCACGCGCTGGTCGGCGCGTTCCACACGGCCTTCGCGGGGGCCCTCAACGAGATCCTGCTGATCGCCGCCGCCGTCGCGCTGGTCGGCGCGATCGGCGGCCTCGTGCTCGTGCGCCGCTCGGATTTCGTCGCCGCGGACACCAGCGCCGCGGGGGCGCCGGTCGCCGCCTGAGCAGCGCTGCGCGCGATCGGCCCGAAGCAACCGGCGCGCTGCGCGTCGCGAGGCACAATATGTTCGGTGCACCTATTTTGAGCGCAACCGAACAAACTGGGATGTGTTCGGTACAATTCAATTGTGGCCGAGCCGCACAAAATACCCGAACCGCGTCGCGGCCGACCCCCGCGAAGGACGGTCTACGAGCGCCTGCAGGTCCAGATCAGCGAGCTCGCCGATCGTCTGGGCGGCCTGCCATCGCCGCCTGAGGCGGAGAGCATCTGGCGCGGCATCTGGCTCGAGGAGGCTCACCACTCGACGGCGATCGAGGGCAACACCCTGGTCCTCAAGCAGGTCGAGCAGCTGCTCGCCGAGGGTCGCGCAGTCGGCAACAAGGCGCTGCGCGAGTACACCGAGGTACGCGGGTACGCCGACGCCGCGAGCTGGGTCTACGCTCAGGCGATCGACGGCGGCGAGTGGTCGAGCGGCGAGCTGCTGTCGCTGACCGAGCTTCGCCACGTCCATCGTGTCGCGCTCACCCCCGTCTGGGACGTCGCGCCCCACGGCGACGCCACCGACGCCGAGCGCCCCGGGTCGTTCCGCGAGCACGACATCCGGCCGTTCCCGAGCGGCATGCAGCCGCCCGCGTGGACCGACGTGCCCCCGCTGATCGCCGACTGGATCTCCGATGCGCGGGCGTTGCGCGACCAGCGGACGCACGTGGAACCCGAGGCGCTGGCACGCCTGCACGCACGTTTTGAGCAGATCCACCCATTCCTCGACGGCAACGGCCGAGCGGGACGACTCGTGCTGAACCTGCTGCTGATCCGCCTCGGCTATCCCCCCGCGATCATCTACAAGGGAGATCGAACCCGCTACCTCGCCGCGCTCGCGCGCGCCGACCACGGCGACCACGGTCCGCTCGGCGAGCTGCTCGCGCGAGCGATCCTCGACAACTTCCACAAGTTCGTCGTGCCGGCGATTGCGGGCCCCGCACGCCTCGTTCCACTGCCGGCACTCGCGACACCCCGGCTCTCCGCCAACGCGCTTCGCGTCGCGGCCACGCGGGGACGGCTGAAAGCCTCGAAAGCGGCCGACGGCAGCTGGCGAAGCACACGCGCCTGGGTCGACGAGTACGTCGCCGGTCGCTACAAGCGCGAAACCGATCGGGCACCGTGATGGTGCACGGCCGGCGGCGTCCGTCCGAGCCATCCGGCCAGTCGCCGCCTAACGCGCAGGAGATGCCGGCGTGTCGGCGATCCCGGCAAGCCGCGCGAGCGCGCGCTCGCGGCGCTGGCGGAGGTCGTCTTCGAGCGTCGCGAGCTCCGCTTGGCGGCGATGCACGAGCGAGAGCTGGAGGTCGAGGTGGCCGAGTGCCTCGGTGAGGATCGCGCGCAGCCGCGCGGGATCCTCGACGCCGGCTTCGATCTCGGCGCGGACCAGCGCGCGGGCGCTCTCGGCCTCGATCACACGACCGAGCTCCTCGAGCGAGAGCCCGAGCAGCTCGCGTAGGCTGAGCAGCTCGCGCAGGCGGGCGACGTCGGCCTCGGTGTATGCGCGATGACCGCCCGCCGGCCGGCCCGCCGGCCCGCCGAGCAGGCCGCGCTCCTCGTAGTAGCGGATCGTCCGCGGCGTCGTGCCGACGCGGCGGGCGAGCTCGCCGATCCGCAGCGCCGGGGCGAGGATCGTCGTGCTCATGCCGATCGGTGCGTCGGGCGCATCAGGCTGACCAGGGCGCCGACGATCGCCGAGACGGCCATCGCCCACAGCGCCGCGTGCATGTTGTTGATGAACGGCGCGAGCTTGGCGTCGCTCAGCCCGTGCGCCAGCCCGGAGAAGATGCGCAGCAGCGTCGGCTTGGGAACCGCCGCGGTGACGACGGCCAGGACGAAGGCGATCGAGAGCACCGAGCCGGTGTTCTGCAGCACGACGCGGGCTCCGGCCGCGATGCCGCGGCGGTGCGCGGGAACCGCACCCATCATCGCCGCGGTGTTGGGGCTCATGAACATGCCGGAGCCGACGCCGACGATCGCCAGCGTCAGCGCGCTGAACGCGAACGCCGTGTTGACCTGCAGCATCGTCATCAGCGCGAGCCCGACGGCGGTGACGACCATGCCGCTCGCGGCGAGCGCCCGCGAGCCGTGGCGATCGGAGTAGCGGCCGGCGATCGGCGAGGCGATCAGCATGCCGATCGCGAGCGGCATCAGCTTGATGCCCGCGGTGATCGGCGAGTCGCCCTGGGCGCCCTGGAAGTAGAAGACGAAGATGAACATCAGCGCGAAGCGCACGAGGCCGTTGATGAAGGTCGCGACGCTCGCGGCCGCGAACAGGCGGTCGCGGAAGATCGAGAGGTCGAGCATCGGCGCGCGGCCGCGATGTTCGATCACGACCCAGACCGGCAGCAGCACCGCGGCGATCGCGAAGCCGCCCAGCACGATCGGGTCATTCCAGCCCGACAGGCCGCCGCGCGAGACGGCGAACACGAGCGCGGTCAGCCCGAGGACGAAGGTGGCCGTGCCGGCGAGGTCGAAGCCGCGCACGGAGTCCGGCTTGGCCAGCTCGCGCAGCACCAGCGCCCCCCAGCCGGCGCCGGCGAGGGCGAGCGGGACGTTGAACCAGAACACCCAGTGCCAGGAGATGCCGACCAGCGCGCCGCCGAGAACGGGGCCTAGCACGAGCCCGATCGCCGCGACCATCGTGTTGGCGCCCATCGCGACTCCGAGCTGCTCGCGCGGGAAGGCGTCGGTGACGAGCGCCGCCGCATTGGCGAACAGGAACGCGGAGCCGATGCCCTGGAGGATCCGCCAGAGGATCAGCTGATCGCCGTTGGCGGCGAAGCCGGCGCCCAGCGAGGCCG
The DNA here is from genome assembly GCA_963833765.1 of uncultured Solirubrobacterales bacterium. Lineage (GTDB taxonomy): Bacteria > Actinomycetota > Thermoleophilia > Solirubrobacterales > Solirubrobacteraceae > Palsa-513. The sequence continues at coordinate 15,066 of CAWHZJ010000008.1, forward strand.
CTGCGAACAGGACGAAGCCGGCGACATAGGCCCGCTTGCGACCGAACAGATCAGACATCCGCCCCGCGGAGAGCACCAGCACGGTCGAGGCGATCATGTAGGCGAGGATCACCCAGACCAGCGCGAGCAGGCTCGTGTGGAGGCTGCGCTCGAGCACCGGCAGGGCGATGATCAGCGTGCCCGAGTTTGTCGCCGCGAGCAGCATCCCGAGGCTCGTGCACGACAGAGCCCACCAGCGATAGTGGGCGGAGGAGGCGTCGACGCCGACGCGGCGTCGCAGGCCGACGCTTGGCTGTGCGTGGGTGCTCATGCGTGCCTCTCCAGGCTACACGCAGTTTACGTTAACGTCAAGTTTGTCTAGGACAGGCCGCCACGCGCTGCCCTCGGCGCGAAGGCCGCGACCGCGGCTGCGTGAGCCCGTCTGGCCGAGCGACGCCGCTCAGGCGGCGCTGGGCTCCGGCGCGCCGACGGTCGCCATCACGATCTCGCCGTCGAGCGCGTCGATGCTGACCACGTCGCCCTCGCGGATCGATCCGTCGAGCAGGCCGATCGCCAGGCGGTCGACGAGCTGCTTCTGCACGACCCGCTTGAGCGGCCGCGCGCCGTAGACCGGGTCGTAGCCGAGGTCGCCGAGCAGCGTCCGCGCGTCGTCTGAGATCTCGAGCGTGACGCCGCGGGTGGCGAGCCGCTCGATCACGCGGCGCAGCTGCAGCGTCACGATCTCCGAGAGCTCCTCGCGCGAAAGCGGCGCGAACTCGACGATGTCGTCGAGGCGGTTGATGAACTCGGGCTTGAAGTGCTCGAGCAGCGCCTCGCGCAGCTCGCCGCCGTTGGCGCGGATGTTCGAGGTCATGATCAGCACGACGTTCTTGAAGTCGACCGTGCGGCCCTGGCCGTCGGTCAGCCGGCCGTCGTCGAGCACCGCGAGCAGCGTGTTGAAGACGTCGGGGTGGGCCTTCTCGATCTCGTCGAGCAGCACCACGCAGTAGGGGCGCCGGCGTACCGCCTCGGTCAGCTGGCCGCCCTCGTCGTAGCCGATGTAGCCGGGCGGCGCGCCGACCAGCCGCGAGACGCTGTGGCGCTCCATGTACTCCGACATGTCGATCCGCACGATCGCGTCCTCGGTGTCGAACAGGAACTCGGCGAGCGCGCGCGCCAGCTCGGTCTTGCCGACGCCGGTCGGGCCGAGGAACAGGAAGGAGCCGATCGGGCGACCGGGGTCGGCGAGTCCGGCGCGCGAGCGGCGGATCGCGGTGGCGACCGCTTCGACCGCCTCGTCCTGGCCGATCACCCGCTCGTGCAGGCGCTCCTCCATCCGGACGAGCTTCGCGACCTCGCCCTCGAGCAGCCGCGTGACGGGGATCCCGGTCCAGGTCGCGACGACCTCGGCGACGTCGTCGGCGTCGACCTCCTCCTTGAGGAAGACGGTCTCGCCGGGCGCCGCGACGGCCTCCTCGAGCGCCGCGAGCTGCTTCTCGAGCTCGGGGATGATGCCGTAGCGCAGCTCGGCGGCGCGCTGCAGATCGGCGGCGCGCTCGGCGCGCTCGACCTCGCTGCGGGCGGACTCGAGCTGCTTCTTGCACTCGGAGATCGCGCTGATCGCGTCCTTCTCGGACTGCCACTGGGCCTTCATCGCCGAGGAGCGCTCGCGCTGCTCCGCGAGCTCGCGCTCGAGCGCGGAGCGCCGCTGCGCCGAGGCGTCGTCGGTCTCCTTGGCCAGCGAGGTCAGCTCGATCTCGAGCTGCATCACGCGCCGGTCGACCTGGTCGATCTCGGTCGGCAGCGAGTCGATCTCGATCCGCAGCCGCGAGGCGGCCTCGTCGACGAGGTCGATCGCCTTGTCGGGCAGGAAGCGGTCGGCGATGTAGCGGTCGGAGAGCTCGGCGGCGGCGATCAGCGCGTTGTCCTGGATGCGCACGCCGTGATGGTTCTCGTAGCGCTCCTTGAGGCCGCGCAGGATCGCGATCGTGTCCTCGACGCTCGGCTCATCGACGAGCACCGGCTGGAAGCGGCGCTCGAGCGCGGCGTCCTTCTCGATGTGCTTGCGGTACTCGTCGAGGGTCGTCGCGCCGACGGCGCGCAGCTCGCCGCGGGCGAGCATCGGCTTCAGCAGGTTGGCGGCGTCGACGGCGCCCTCGGCGGCGCCCGCGCCGACGATCGTGTGCAGCTCGTCGATGAACAGGATCACCGCGCCGGCGGCGTCGGCGATCTCCTTGAGCACCGCCTTCAGGCGGTCCTCGAACTCGCCGCGGTACTTCGAGCCGGCGAGCAGCGAGCCGAGGTCCAGCGCGACGACGCGGCGGTCGCGCAGCGTCTCGGGCACGTCGCCGGAGACGATCCGCTGGGCGAGCCCCTCGACGATCGCGGTCTTGCCGACGCCGGGCTCGCCGATCAGCACGGGATTGTTCTTGGTGCGCCGCGCGAGGATCTGCACGACGCGCCGGATCGCGGCGTCGCGCCCGATCACCGGGTCGAGCTTGCCCTCCTGCGCCTCGGCGGTGAGGTCGCGGCCGAAGCGCTCGAGCGCCTGGTAGCGCTCCTCGGGGTTCTGGTCGGTGACACGGTGGGAGCCGCGCACCTCCTCGAGCGCGGCGAGCAGCCGCTCGTGGGTGACGCCGGCGGCACGCAGGGCATCACCGGCCCGCCCCGGGTGCGCGCTCAGCGCGAGCAGCAGGTGCTCGGTCGAGACGTAGTCGTCCGAGAGCCGCCGCGCCTCGCCGTCGGCGCCGTTGAGCACCGCCGCGAGCTCTGAGGCGATCGGTGGCGCCTCGCTCGCGGCGCTGCCGAGCACCGGCAGCCCCTCCAGTGACGCGCTCAGCGGGCCGCGGATCGCGCCGATCTCGCCGCCGAGCTTGCGCAGCAGCGAGAGCGCGATGCCGTCGGGATCGGCGAGCAGGGCCTCGAGCACGTGGGCCGGCGTGACCTGCGGATTGCCCGCGCTCTGCGCGAGGCGCACGGCCTCGGCGAGTGCCTCCTGGGCGCGGATCGTGAAGCGGTCGGGTTGCATAGAAATCTAAGTGTGATCGTAGCAGATTTTGGGAATATGTCCAGTGTTTCTGCGCCATGGCGACGGCGCAGGAACGGTTATATCAGGGGCTCTTGGTGGCGTCCGGCGGCGCGGCGCCAAGGATCAGATCGGCGCGCAGCTCGGGCCGCTCCCGCTCGAAGAACGCCTCCTCCTGGCGCGCCCAGCGCTCCCAGTGGGGGGCATAGAGCTCACCGTAGCGGCGCGCCAGGGCGCGCTCGCGACGCAGCGCCGCGGGCAGCTCGAGCCAGACGAGCACGCTCGTGTAGGGCGCGAGCGAGCGGGCGCCCGCGCCGGCGCCCTCGACGATCAACCGCTCCGGCGGCGCGAGCACCCACGGCTCGCTCCACGCCGCGGTCAGCCAGTCGTAGTGCGGGACGTTCGCCGCGTTGCCGCCGGCGAGCGGACGGAGCACCTCGTCGAGCAGCAGCGACACCCCGTGCTCGAGCCCGTCCCAGCCGCCGTAGAGGTCCTCGAGCGCGACGATCGGCGCGTCCAGCGCGAGCGCGAGCGCCTGCGCGAGCGTCGATTTCCCCGCGCCCGAGCGCCCGTCGATCGCGAGCACGCTGGTGACCCCGGCGCGCGGCGGCGCGGCGCGCGCGGCGGCGAGGACCCGATCGAGCGGCCCGTCCGCGCTCATCGCCGTGCGTCGGTCCACGGCAGCCGGGGGGTGGCCGCGGGGGAGCGCGCTGGGTGGGGACGTGGCCAGCCAGCGCGAGCGGCGTGCTGCGGGCGCGGGGGATGGCTGGTCGTGGCAGCCCGCTGGGTCGGCCGCTGACACACCTCACTGCGCGTGGGTTACCTCCCTCTCCGTGGTAGCGCTCGATCTGCCGCTGTGGATCCGCTTCGAACGCGTGCAGGCACCCCTGCGAGCAGAAATAGTAGGTGTCGCCGGCGAACTCCATGTGCAGCGCCTTTGCCCGGTCGACCTTCATCCCGCAGACGGGGTCGGTGGCACCGCGGCGCACGGTCAGCGCGAAGAGGGCCGCGAAGATGGCGAGGCCGAGGATGTTGGTGAACAGCCTGTAGTCGACCCTGATCGAGCTGAAGATGTCCGCCCTGGTCGGCCTGATGTGGCGGGATCAGCCCAACGCCGCTGAACAGTCCGTCGACGATCAGCGCCGCGATGACCATCGTCACGAACATCAGCGCGACGATCCGCAGCGCGTACGCGGTGCCGTAGTACTTGCGGTAGATCGCGACGATCGGCAGCACGATGAGGTCGGCGAAGATGAAGGCGATCACCCCGGCGAAGCTGATCCCGCCGGACCACAGCACGGCGGCGAGCGGTACGTTGCCGACCGAGCAGACGAAGCTGAGGATCGCGATCACGGGCCCGACGATCGCGCTCTCGATCAGCTTGACGCCGGCCGGCGCGTGGCTGACGAACAGGCTGTTGAAGAAGCTGTTCGGCAGTTGCCCGACGAATCCGGCGAGCAGGAAGCCGATCGTGATCTCCTTCCACAGCATCTGCCAGTCGTTGCGGAAGTTGTGCGCAACGTCTGACCACGCCGCGACCGAGCTCAGCCGTTGACCGATCGTCATCGACTCACCGGCCGCGTGATGCTGGTGGCCGGCGTCGGCCGCCTGGGCGTGCTCGCGTGCCTGCTGCTCGAGGCGTCTTGACACGAACAGGCGCAGCAGCACGGTCATCACGACGATCAGGACCAGCCCGCCGACGAACTCGGCGAGCGTGAACTGCCAGCCGATCAGGACCCAGAGGACGATCCCCAACTCGAAGACGAGGTTGGTCGAGGCGAACTGGAAGGCGAGCGCCGAGGCGGCCGACGCGCCCTTCTGAAACAGGCTCTTGGCGATCGCGATCGCCGCGTAACTGCACGACGAGGAGGCGGCGCCGAGGCCTGTCGCCAGGGCGACGGGCTTGAGGCCCGAGCCGCCGAGCGCGTTCTGGATCCGCTCGCGCGGGACCCACGCCTGGACGATCCCCGAGATGGCGAAGCCGAGCACGAGCGCCCACCAGACCTCCCAGGCCATCAGGAACGCATCCTTGAAACCGCTACCCACGACGTTGAGAACACCAGACATCGCGACCCATGATACCCCCACCCCGTAGTGGTATGCTCCGCGCATGGCAACCACGCAGGCATCCCCCGCAGGAAAGGGCTACCAGTCCAGCAAGGACCAACTGCTGGCGCGTCTGGCCCGCGTCAAGGGCCAGGTCGGCGGCATCGAGCGGATGGTCGAGCAGGACCGCTACTGCATCGACATCCTCACGCAGATCTCAGCGATCCAGGCGGCGCTGGACAAGGTCGCCCTCGGGCTGCTCGACGGCCACGCACGGACCTGCGTGGTGGGAGCGCAACGCGGCGAGCAGGACGCTCGAACCGTGGAGATGATGGCGGCGATCGGCCGGCTGATGCGCCGCGGCTGAACGGCTACGGCGCGCCCGGCTTAGCCGAAAGCGTTCGCAGGTCTCGATCTCAAACCTAGCCGCTCCGCGGTGCGGAGATTCGGTAGGCGCCGGCGGCGCACCTCACGGCAGTCGCTTTGACTGTCGCCGCGAATCGAGCTAATGTCGGCCGACCAAACGGCAAATCCGGGGAGTCCCTTCTGAGGGGCTGAGAGGGCGCATCGTGCGCCGACCCGACGAACCTGATCTGGCTCATACCAGCGAAGGGAGACCGATGTCCGCCATGCTTCTCCGCCGCAGCGTCCGCCACCGGGGCGAGCGCTCGATTCGCGACGCCCGCACGAGGATCGCGCTGCCGCTGATCGTCGCCGTGACCGCTGCGGTCGCCGCGAGCGCCTCGAGCTCCGCCGGCGATTCCCCCGCCCGCGCGGCCGCCGCCGCGCCGGCGGCGAGCGTCAAGATCGCGCTCGACTACACCGCGAACGTCGACTACCTCGGCATCTACGTTGCCAAGAGCAAGGGCTACTTCGCGCAGCAGGGCATCGACCCGGTGATCCTCCCCTACGCCAACGCCTCGGCCGAACAGCTGATTCAGGCCGGGCAGACCGACCTCGGGATCAGCTACCCGCCCGACGTCATCATCAACAACTCGACCGGCTTGCGCTACCGCGCCGTCGGCGCGCTGGTGACCGACAACACGACCGCGCTGGCGGTGCTCGCCTCGTCCAGGTACACGCGCCCGGCGCAGCTCAACGGCAAGCTCTACGGCGGCTTCGGCATCGCCAGCGACCCGCCGATCGTCTCAGCGATCCTGCGCGCCGACGGGGTCGCCAAGCCGGTCTTCAAGCAGGTCGTGCTCAACGCCAACGTGATCACGGCGCTCGCCGCCCACCGGATCGACTACACGGCGGTGTTCGGCGGGATCGACGACGTGACGGCCGCGCTGCAGGGGATCAAGCTGCGAACCTTCCCCTACAACCGCTACCTCCACGCCGCGGGCAACTATCCCAACGCGGTGTTCGTCGCCAGCGACAAGGACATCGCGGCCCGCGGCCCGATCCTCGCACGCGCGCTCAAGGCGCTGGCCGAGGGCTACGCCTACGCCGCGCGGCATCCGGCCGCCGCCGAGCAGATCCTGATCGCCGACAACCGGACCGCGCTCGCCAACGCGACGAAGATCGTCGTCGCGACCGGCAACGCCACGGCGCCGCACTTCCTCGATGCTGCCGGCAGCTGGGGACCGGAGACCGATGCCGACTACAGCGGGCTCGAGAAGATCCTCGCGAGCGGCCACGTGATCAAGAGCTCACCGCCGCTGAGCGAGCTCTTCACGAACACGTTGCTGCCGACCGGCTGAGGTAGCGGTGTCGGCGGCACCCCACCGGCCGCGGCGGCGTGAGGCGACCGCGGTGCCGGCGCGCCTGCTTCGCAGCGCCTGGCCACCGGTGCTGGCGCTCGCGGTGATCGTCGTGGCCTGGGATCTCGCCGCCAACGCGGCCCACGCCAGCCTGTCGTTCCCAGGCCCGTGGTATGTCGTCACGAACACCTGGCGCGACCGCGCCAACCTCGCCCCGGCGATGTGGGCGACGAGCAAGGAGGCCGTGCTCGGGATCGCGGTCGCGGTCGTCTGCGCGGTGCTGCTGGCGGTGGCGATCGACTGGTCGCGCGCCGTGCGCCGCAGCCTCTACCCGCTCGTCGTCATCTCGCAGACGATCCCGATCATCGCGCTGGCCCCGCTGGTGGTCATCTGGTTCGGCTTCGGCCCGGCGCCGAAGGTCGTCCTGGTCGCGCTGTTCACGTTCTTCGCGGTCGCGGTCGGGACGATCCAGGGGCTCGGGTCGGCCGACCTGGACACGATGAACCTGCTGCGCACGATGGGCGCGAGCCGCCGCCAGATCCTGCTTCGCGTCCGCCTGCCCAGTGCGCTGCCGCAGTTCTTCACCGGTCTCAAGGTCTCGATCACCTTCGCCTTCGTCTCGGCGATCTTCGCCGAATACGTCGGCGCCACCGAGGGGCTCGGCTACTACATGAGCGTGGCGAGCCAGTACGGCAACACCGACCTCGTGTTCGGCGCGGTGATCGTGACGGGGGTCCTCACGCTGATCCTCTTCGGGCTCGTCGCCGCGCTCGAGCACACGGTCATCCGCTGGCGCCCGCCGGCCGAAACCGACACCTCATGGTGAGTGAGGCGACGCATCGCGCGGGAGCGCTGCTCGAGGTGCGCAGCCTCGCCAAGACCTTCACGCGCGCGGGCGTCGAGCCGCTGCTGACGCTCGACGGCGTCGATCTGAGCGCCCAGCCGGGCGAGTTTGTCGCCGTCATCGGCCCCAGCGGCTGCGGCAAGAGCACGCTGTTCCAGATCCTCGCGGGACTCGAGACCCCGTCCGCGGGCGAGGTCCTGATCGACGGCCGCCGGCTCGAGAACCGGCTCGGCGTCTGCGCCTTCATGCCCCAGCGCGACGGCCTGCTGCCCTGGCGGCGGACGATCGACAACGTGACAATCGGACTCGAGCTCGCCGGCGTTCACCGCGCCGCCGCGCGCGAGCGGGCCCGCCCGCTGCTCGAGCGCTTCGGGCTCGGCGGCTTCGAGACGGCCTGGCCGTGGCAGCTCTCGGGCGGCATGCGCCACCGCGCCGCGTTCCTGCGCACGGTGCTGCTCGGCAAGCCGACGATGCTCCTCGACGAGCCGTTCGGGGCGCTCGACGGGATCACCCGCTCGGAGCTCCAGCAATGGCTGCTCGAGGTCTGGGGCGAGGTCGGCTCGACCGTCGCGCTGATCACCCACGACGTCGCCGAGGCGGTGTTCCTGGCCGACCGCGTCTTCGTGCTCACGCCGCGTCCGGGACGTGTCGCCGCGGTGATCGCGATCGACCTGCCGCGTCCGCGCACACTGGCGATCGAGGAGTCGCCCGAGTTCGGCGAGCACGAGGCGCGCCTGCGTGAGCTCCTGCGCGCGACCGCGGTGGCACACGCCGGCGTGTCAGCCGCGAACGCGCGACAATCCCTCGATGAGCGCTGAGCGGCTGCCGCTGCGACCCGGCGACGAACTGACGCCGCTCGGCGTCCTGTTGCGCGAGCGCATCGCTATCGACGCTGCCGGGCTCGGCAACATGTGGCCCGTCTTCTACGACACCGAGCTGTTCGCGCGGGTGATCGCGGAGATGGCCGCGCCGTTCGCCGGAGCGGTCGACAAGATCGCCGGGGTCGAGTCACGCGGGTTCGTGCTGGGCGCCGCCGTGGCGACGCACCTGGGCGTGGGCTTCGTCGCGATCCGCAAGGCCGAGGGCCTCTATCCCGGCGAGACGGTCAGCGCGTTCAGCGCCTCGGACTACCGCGGGCGCCAGCACACCTTCCGCCTGCAGCGCGCCGCGATCGAGCTGGGCGACCGCGTCGGCCTCGTCGACGACTGGTTCGAGACCGGCAGCCAGGGGCTGATCGCCCGCCAGCTGATCGAGCTGGCCGGCGCGATCTACGTCGGCGCGAGCATCATCGTCGACCAGCTTCCCGCGGAGAAGCGCGAGGCGCTCCAACCGTGCCACGCGCTGGTCGACGCGAGCGAGCTGAACTTCCCGTAGGCGGTTTAGCGCAGCTCGTTGATGCGGATCAGGTTGCCCGCGGGATCGCGGAAGGCGCAGTCGCGAACCCCGTACGGCTGCTCGGTCGGCTCCTGGGCGACGTCGGCGCCGCTGGCCTGCAGCCGCGCGAAGGCGCCGTCGAGGTCGGCGGTGGCCAGGATGATGCGGGCGTAGCTGCCCTTGGCCATCATCTCGGCGATGGTGCGGCGCTCGTCGTCGGTGATGCCGGGGTCGGCGGACGGCGGCTGCAGGACGATCGAGGTGTCGGGCTGATCGGCGGGGCCGACCGTGATCCAGCGCATCCCGCAGTATCCGACGTCGTTACGGACCTCGAAGCCGAGGGTGTCGCGATAGAAGGCCAGGGATGCGTCCGGGTCGTCGTGCGGGAGGAAGCTCGCGTGAATGGTGATGTTCATGGCCCTCACCCTAACTGCGGCTCGCTGACCGGCGCTTCTCGATTCCTGATCGGTTTGGTCACCTGTTTCGCCACGCACGACGGGATCCCCGCCGTCGCGCGCGCCGCGTGGCGCCGGTAGCTGCTGGGCGGCACGCCGACCAGCTCGCGTGAAGCGAGTGCTGAAGGTGCCGAGCGACGAGCAGCCGACCGCGAAGCAGACCTCGGTGACGCTGAGGTCGCCACGGACGCAGCAGCGCCATCGCGCGCTCGATGCGCCGCGTCATCAGATAGCCGTAGGGCGACTCGCCGTAGGCGAGCCGGAACTCGCGGCTGAAGTGCCCGGCCGACATGTACGCGCCGCGGGCGAGCGCCTCGACGTCCAGCGGCTGCGCGTACTCCCGGTCGATCCGGTCGCGGACGCGGCGCAGCCGGGCGAGGTCGCGCAGGCGCTGCGCCGCGGCGGGTCTGCCGGGCACCGCGAGCTCGTGCCCGATCGCCCCTGCCGCGGCCCTGCTGCACCGGGTCGAGCGGGCGGAGTAGGAGGAGTCGAGCAGCAGCTGAGCGAGCTCGTGTCACGGTGTCGCGAGGGCCTCGGTCAGCTGCCGACGTAGGCCGCGAGGTGCTCGCCCGTGAGGGTGGAGCGGGCGGCGACGAGGTCGGCGGGTGTGCCCTCGAAGACGATCCGGCCGCCGTCGTGGCCGGCGCCGGGGCCGAGGTCGATGATCCAGTCGGCGTGGGCCATGACCGCCTGGTGGTGCTCGATGACGATGACCGACTTGCCGGAGTCGACGAGCCGGTCGAGCAGGCCGAGCAGCTGCTCGACGTCGGCGAGGTGCAGGCCGGTGGTCGGCTCGTCGAGGACGTAGAGGCTCGTCCTTCTCGGCCATGTGGGCGGCCAGCTTGAGCCGCTGCCGCTCGCCGCCGGACAGCGTGGTGAGCGGCTGGCCGAGGCTGAGGTAGCCGAGCCCGACGTCGGCGAGCCGGTCGAGGATGACGTGGGCGGCCGGCGTGCGCGCCTCGCCGGCGCCGAAGAACTCCTCGGCCTCGGTCACCGACATCGCGAGCACCTCGCTGATGTCGCGGCCGCCGAGGTGGTAGTCCAGCACCGACGGCTGGAACCGCTTCCCCTCGCACTCCTCGCAGGTGGTGGCGACGCCGGCCATCATCGCCAGGTCGGCGTAGATGACGCCGGCGCCGTTGCAGTTGGGGCAGGCGCCCTCGGAGTTGGCGCTGAACAGCGCCGGCTTGACGCCGTTGGCCTTCGCGAACGCCTTGCGGATCGGCTCGAGCAGGCCGGTGTAGGTCGCCGGGTTGCTCCGTCGCGAGCCGCGGATCGCGCCCTGGTCGATCGACACCACACCCGCGCCGGCGGGGATCGACCCGTGCACGAGCGAGCTCTTGCCGGAGCCGGCGACGCCGGTGACGACGACCAGCACCCCGAGCGGGATGTCGACGTCGACGTCGCGCAGGTTGTGCGTGCTCGCGCCGCGGATCTCCAGCGCGCCGGTGGGCGTCCGCACCGTCTCCTTGACGGCCGTGCGGTCGTCGAGATGGCGGCCGGTGAGGGTGCCGCTGGCCCGCAGCCCCTCGACGGTGCCCTCGAAGCAGACGGTGCCGCCCGCCGCACCGGCGCCGGGGCCGAGGTCGACGACGTGGTCGGCGATCGCGATCGCCGACCACGGCTTGTGCTCCACGACGAGCACCGTGTTGCCCTTGTCGCGCAGCCGCAGCAGCAGGTCGTTCATCCGCTGGATGTCATGCGGGTGCAGGCCCGTGGTGGGCTCGTCGAAGACGTAGGTGACGTCGGTGAGCGAGGAGCCGAGGTGGCGGATCATCTTGACGCGCTGCGCCTCGCCGCCCGACAGCGTGCCCGCCGGCCGGTCGAGCGAGAGGTAGCCCAGCCCGATCTCCGCGAACGAGTCGAGGGTCTGCTGCAGCGTCGCGAGCAGCGGCGCCACCGACGGCTCGTCGACGCCGCGGACCCATTCGGCGAGGTCGCTGATCTGCATCGCGCACGCATCGGCGATGTTGATCCCGCCGATCCGCGACGACCGGGCCGCCTCGCTGAGCCGGGTGCCGCCGCACTCGGGGCAGGCGGTGAAGGTCACCGCCCGCTCCACGAACGCGCGGACGTGCGGCTGCAGCGTGTCGATTTCCTTGGACAGGAACGACTTCTGCATGCGCGCGATCACACCCTCGTACGTCAGGTTGATGCCGTTGACCTTGATCCTGGTCGGCTCCTTGTGGAGCAGGTCGTGGAGCTCGGTCTTGGTGTACTTGCGGATCGGCTTGTCCGGGTCGAAGAAGCCGCAGCCGCTGAAGATGCGGCCGTACCAGCCGTCCATGCTGTAGCCGGGGATCTTGAGCGCACCCTCGTTGAGCGACTTGCTGTCGTCGTACAGCTGGGAGAGGTCGAAGTCGGTGACCGAGCCCCGCCCCTCGCAGCGCGGACACATGCCGCCGGTGCGGGCGAAGGTCTTTCTCACGGTCTTGCCGCCGCCGCGTTCGATCGTGATCGCACCGGCTCCGCGGACCGACGGGACGTTGAAGGAGAACGCGTTGGGCGAGCCGATCTGCGGCTGCCCGAGCCGGCTGAAGAGGATGCGCAGCATCGCGTTGGCGTCGGTGGCGGTGCCGACCGTGGAACGTGCGTCGGCCCCCATCCGCTGCTGGTCGACGATGATCGCGGTCGTCAGGCCTTCGAGCACGTCGACGTCGGGCCGCGCCAGCGTCGGCATGAAGCCCTGCACGAAGGTGCTGTAGGTCTCGTTGATCAGCCGCTGCGAGTCCGCGGCGATCGTGCCGAACACGAGCGAGCTCTTGCCCGATCCGGAGACGCCGGTGAACACCGTCAGCCGGCGCTTGGGGATCTCGACGCTGACGTCCTTGAGGTTGTTCACGCGCGCGCCGTGCACGCGGATCAGGTCGTGGCTGTCGGCAACGTGCGGCGCAGGCGACCGCGTGCTTGTCCTCGTGGCGGTGCTCATCGTGTCTCCATCTGTTAGGCAGGGGCGCCGTCGACCAACCAGCGGCCGTCACGCATCAGCTCGCGGTCGGGCATTTCGTTCACCTCGCGCCACGCCTGGATCCGGCGCGCGGATCGGCTCCCATCAGTCTTGCGGAAGAGCAGCAAAATCGCGCTTGGCTTTCCTGTACCAGCCCATTCCGGCCAGGGGATTCTTCCAGCGGCCCTGCATCTCGCTCAAGGCGCCTTTGTGCACCTCATCGCCTTGCGCGACCATTTCCTTCAAATGGCTGTCCTGCGCCTTTATCACCTCATTGGCGGTCTTCCCGTGGTGCGCGAGATCACACGGGCCACCCAGTTGTCTACAGGTCATGGTCTTCATCGGTCTCGTTGCCTTTCGTTAGCCGCTGCAAGATCGCGTCGACACGCGCGAAGCCGCCCTTCGCTCCTTCCTCGACGCCGTACTGCATCGATGTGTCGCGTTCCTCGGTCGTAGCGAAGACCATCGTCTGCGTCAGCTTCGTCCGCTCGCCGAGATCCTCGAACTCGAGTGTCTGCACGTGGTTCTGGAACGTCTGCACGAGCCGCGCCGGCGCGTCGACCTCGTGATACTCGCCCTCGACCACACCGAACGCGGTGCGGAAGCGCCACCGGCCGCCGGGCCGGACGTCCATCTCCTCGACGACCGTGCCGTCGCCCCACCATTGCGGGATCAGCTTCGGGTCGGTGTAGACGGAGAAGACATGCGTGCGCGGCGCGTCGAAGATCCGCTCGACGCAGATCTCGAGCTCGCTCGGGGTGGTCACGGTGGTGGTGTTCATCGGTCTCCTTTTGTGCGTTCGACGACCTGCGCGAAGCGGTCGAGCCGCTCCAGCCACGTGCTGATGCCCTCGAAGGCGTAGGGCGCGAGCATGCACCTGCGGACACGGCCGACCTTCTCCGTCGTCACGAGCTCCGCCTCCTCGAGCAGCCGGATGTGCTTCTTCATCCCGGTCAGCGACATGCCGAAGGGCTCGGCGAGCCCGCTGATCGTCGCGCTGCCGGAACCGAGCCGTTCGAGGACGGCCCGGCGGGTCGGGTCGGCGAGAGCTGCGAAAGCGCGATCGACGGGCGCTGAATACTGAACCATTGGGTTCACTATAGTAGGTTCGGCGCAGCGACGCAATCCTGGCGCCGGCCGGCCACGAGATACGACACGTACGTCCTCGCCTCGGGCGGCGGCCGCCTCGTCCTCGCAGCGCTGCTGCTCCGGCTCAGCTACTGGGGAGACACGTCACGGTCCGCCGCCCGGCCCGGCGTGCGGTTGCGATCGCGATCGACCAGCAGCCAGGAGGCCGCGCCGGCGGTCGCGGCGGACCCGAGCACGGCCGGCCATGCGCCAACGCGCTTGGCCAGCGGGTGCGATCCGGCGAATCCCGCGGTGTAGATCGCCAGCAGCGCCGTGGCGGTTGCGGGGCCGGCCCGCCGGCTCCACGCGCGGGCACACCATGCACCGGCGGCGGCCAGCACCGCGCCGCCGAGCGGTCGCACGCCGGACTCCCTCGCCACGACGTAGCCGACGACGAGCGAGCCGGCCGCGACAGGCGCTGTGGGCAGTTCGGTCATCGGCCGTAGCGTACGCGCGCGTTGGCCTGGGTGCGTGCTCGCCGTCTCGCGGCCGGCCAGTTGGCGGGCGGATCGTCACTCGCCTGGCGCGACGGCGGCTTCGGCGCGAACCTCGAAGCCGGTCAGGGTGAGTGGCCCGAACGAGGTGATCAGCGCGACGTCGACCGCGTCCGGCCGTGACCGACGACGACACGCCCGATGCGGGGCTTGTTGTTTCGCGCGTCGAAGGTGTGCCAGCGGCCGTTGAGGTAGGCCTCGAACCAGGCTGCGAAGTCCATCGGCTCCGCGGGCGGCGGGATGCCGATGTTGGGGATGTAGCCAAATACGTAGCGAGCGGGATGTTCAGCGCACGGCAGAACGTGATCGCCAGGTGAGCGAAGTCCGACACACGCCCTGGCGGCGCGGTAAGCGTCGGCGGCAGTCGTCCAGGGGTTGGAGGCGCCGGAACGAACTCCAGGTAATCATGCACGTAGTCGACGATCGTTTGCACGCGCGCCCAGCCCGGCGCCAGATCGCCAAAGCGTTGCCAGGCCTCGTGGCCAAGCTCGTCGGGTAGGCAAAAGCGGCTGGGCATGACGAAGGTCAAGACCTCGTCGGGCAGCAACGCCACCGGCATCTCGGGCGCAGCGTCTCGATCACATCGGCCGGCTGCGTGAGGACCAGTTGCGCCTCGTAGGTGATGTGCGAGCGCCCGTCGCGAGCTCGAAGCGCTCGCAGCGATTCCCGTACCGGTCGATGTAGCCGTGGTGCTCGGCTGTCGTGTCCCAGCGCTCAGAACGCATTGAGACGCCGGGCTGAAGGCGTGGGGCGACCTGCGCGATTGCCGTAGCTCGCTGGACGGAGTCCAGCCCGAACTCGCACCCCACCGTGAGCGCCAGCGCTTCCTGCCCCGCGGAGCCGTCATAGCCCGCAGGCGCTCGGTCGCTCATGTCCCTGCTGAGAATGTCACGTAACCGAGGCGTCCACCACCAGACCGTGCGATCGTGCGCGTCGTGTGCGCGGCCACGGTTCTCGCCAAGTACGGCCTCAGGGCGCCTGGGAGGGTGCCTCGGCCGGCTTGGGGCGCAAATCCGGCCAGACGACGATCGAGCGCGGTGGCGCCGGCGGCCAGCGCGACGAACAGCAACGCAATCCAGAACCCGTTGATGATCACCTTCAGGTAGCCGAGGGTCTTCACATCGGCGAACGGATACGGGTACCAGTCGGAGTTGAGCGGTCCCCGAATCAGCGTGAAGGTCATGTAGAAGACGGGGAAGAGCACGCTGAGTCTGGCGACACGCGCCGATGTCAGCCGACGAGGCCCGAACGCGACCCAGCCGGCGATCGCGAGGACCGGCACCACGGTGTGCAGCAGCTGATTGGCGGCCTCAGCCGATGTCTCGAGACCGAGGAGATGGCTCAAGGCGACGTGAAACACCACGAATGTGACCGTGATCCCGACGAGCCCGATCAGCCGGAAGACGCTGAACACGCGCGAGGAGCGGCGCGGATCGATCGCCAAAAGATGGCATGTGGAGGGCCTCCTCAGCTCAAGCGCGGATAGTTCGCGCAGGTGTTCAGACCGTGGAGCTTGAGGAGGCCCCTGATGACGATCGTAATGGGATTGGATCAGCACCGGGCGCAGATCACGACGGAGTGGATCGACACCGAGACGGGTGAGATCGGGAGGGCGCGGGTGGCGCCGGCGCATCGTGAAGGCGTGCGCCGGTTTCTTGGCCGGTTCGCCGGTCAGGAGCTCGAGGTTGCGCTCGAGGCGACGACGGGCTGGCGGTTCGTCGTTGAGGAGCTGCGCGCGGTTGGTGCGGGGGTGCATCTGGGTGAGCCGGCGGAGACGAGGGCGTTGCGTGGGAACAAGAAGCGGCCGAAGACCGACTGGGCGGACGCGCAGGCATCTGCGGGAGCTGTTGATGATCGGGCGGCTGCCGGAGTCGTGGATCCCGCCCGATCACCTGCTCGATCTGCGCTCGAAGGTGCGGTTGCGTCACACGCTTGTTGATCAGCGCGGCGAGTGGCAGCAGCGTATCCGGGCGGTGCTCTATCACCACGGGCTGCCGCAGCGCGCGCGAGCTGCATCTGCTCAGCGGCGAAGGTCGCGCGTGGCTCGATGCAGGTGGAGGTTCCGGACGCGGCGCGTGAGCAGATCGACGGTCGCGATCGCGATGACAGAGGCGCTCGCAGACGCAGATCGTGCCGCTGGACAAGCAGCTGCGGACCTACGCTCGCCGCCAGGCGGGATGCAGGGCATTGATGGCCCATTACGGCATCGGTGAGCTGACGTCGGTCGCGATCTTGGCCGAGCTCGGTGACTGCCGGCGGTTCTCCTCATCGCGCCAGGCCGTGCGCTACTCCGGCCTGGACGTCACCGTCTATCAGTCCGATCAACACCGAAGCCCGGGGCACCTGTCCCGCCAGGGCCCGCCCGTTTTGCGCTGGGCGCTCTATGAGGCCGCCCAGGCCGCGAGGCGCCCAGCCAGTCCCGACCGCGGCTACTACGACCAGGCCGCCGAACGGCTCGGCTCAAACCGTGCGTGCGTCGCGATCGCTCGCAAGCTGCTGCTACGCAGCTACCACACGCTGCGCGAACTCGGTGAGGAGGCGCTCCAGCCCGCATGACCAGCTCGCTGCGCGCGAAAGCCCTCACTCACACCGATACGTCGCGGCCAGCTCCCGGCATGCTCCTGCCGACACCACCGGGTGGACGGCCTAAAAAGACTGAGCGGCCGCAACGCTTCCCGAAGCGGGAACAACACCCCATCACCATCATGTCGCCGACCCCCCGAGGGTCGAGCACCGAGATAAGGCTGGGCGCCCGCGCGCACGAACACCCCGACCCACACCACCCGCAACCACTCACCACCAGCGACCCAGCCGGCGCGCTTGACAACGAAACCCTCCACAGATAAGGAGCGTGGTGATCCCCACGATCAGGTTGGACTGAATCGTGAAGAACGAGAAGACGTTGAACGAGCGCCCGAGCGGCGTGCCGCCAAACACCGACGCGTCGCCGCTCGTCACGCCGATCTGGATGATCAGTCCGGCCAACACCGCCGCGGCCGTAGCTGCGAACCACGGCCGAGCCCACTTGGGGTCCATCGACGACACGGTAGCCGACGGTTGCGAGCCCAGACGGGGCCCGAGACCTCAGCCGGTGTTACGCAGGCCGCTGGCGATGCCGTTGATCGTCAGGAGGCTGACCGGCCGAGCTCGTTGTGGTGGTGTCCGTCGTCCGCGGCGCTCGCAGCCGGCGAAAGCAGCTCGATCTGGACAAACGAGAGCGGGTCGACGAACGGGTTGCGGCGATCGATCGAAGCCTGCAGGACGGGCTCTGAGTCGAGCAGCCGTTCGCTGCCGCGGATCAGCATCAGCTCGGTCTGCGCGGAGTTGAACTCGGCGCTCAGCAGGGCCCAGATGCGTTCGCGCTTCGGCGCGTCGTCCCACAGTTGCGTGTAGCGGCGCGCGATCCCGAGGTCGGCCTTGGCGAGCGCCATCTCGGCGTTGGCGAGCAACGTTGCGAAGAACGGCCAACCGGTCGTCATCTCGCGCAGCAGCTTCGAGACCGTGGCGCTCGCGGGCCCCCGCCAGCGCGCGCCCAGCCCGAGCCAGGCGGGGAGCACGATCCGCGACTGCGTCCAGGAGAAGACCCACGGGATCGCGCGGAGGTCGTCGATGCCATCCTCCGCGCCGCGCCGCGGCGGGCCGTGACCCGAGACGCAGGCGCGAGAT
Source organism: uncultured Solirubrobacterales bacterium (assembly GCA_963833765.1). Classification (GTDB taxonomy): domain Bacteria; phylum Actinomycetota; class Thermoleophilia; order Solirubrobacterales; family Solirubrobacteraceae; genus Palsa-513. The sequence goes on from CAWHZJ010000008.1 coordinate 32,727, forward strand.
CTCCGCGATCGGCGTCACCGCGGCGAAGAACTCGACGAAGTCGGGGTCGTCGTGGACCAGCGAGCGGTAGATGGCTGGCTGAGCGTCCGCCATCTCGTCGACGACGCTGCTCGTAGAACAGCGCATGCCGCTCGCGCCCCGACGCCGACGCGTCCGGCTGGCAGAGCGTCGCGCTGGCCGTCGAGCTCGAGCTCGCGGTGGGCGATCTGCGCCGACCGCGTACTTGGCGGTCAGCACTTCGCCCTGCTCGGTCATCTTCAGGCGCGCATTGACGGTGCCCGGGCGGGAGCGCCAGGATCGCGCCGTTCGTGGGCCCGCCGCCGCGGCCGATCGCGCCGCCGCGGCCGTGGAAGAAGACCCAGCTGACGCCGTGACGCGGCGATCACCGCCGCGACTTCGCTCTGGGCCCGGTAGGCGGCCCAGCCGGAGGCAACGTAGCCGACGTCCTTGTTCGAATCGGAGTAGCCGATCATGACCTCCTGCTCGTCGCCGACCGCGCGAAGCGCGCGCGGTAGACGGGTTCGCGCAGCAGCCGGTCCATCGTCGCCGGCGCCTCGGCAAGCGTCGCACGAGATTCGAACAGCGGCACGATCCGCAGCCACGCTCCCTCGCCGCCCGGCGTGCGCGAGGCTCGCCTCCTTCATCAGCAACAGCACTTCGAGCAGGTCGCCGGAGCGTCGGTGCCAGAGATCGACGTAGGTCTGGATCGCGCCGCGGTGGGCCCGCGAGCGCGCGCGTGGAGCATCCGGAAGGTCTCGATCGTCTCTCGTGTGCCGTAGCAGAAGCCGCGCGATGTCGGCCGGGATCAGCGGCCGGTGGTCGGCGATATCGCGACACGAGCAGGGCGATGCGCTCGTCCTCGGCAGTGCCGCGTAGTTCGGTCGCAGATGCCGAGCGTGGCGTAGATCTCGCCGAGCGAGCGCCGATGCACGCGCGCGTGCTCGCGGATGTCGAGCGTGCGCGAAGTGAAAGCCGAACACCTCGACCTGGCGGATGACGTCGTGGAGGTCGCCGGCGGCGCGTGAACCGCCGCCGACCGTCGATCAGCGAACGCTCGACCAGCGTCGCAGATCGCCGAGCAGCTCGCGCGGCCCGCGATAGCGCCCCGCGCGGCTCGTGCCGCGATCGTGGGCGCGAAGGCGCTCGCGGCACGAACGTGGAGCGCGCGCGCGATAGGGCTCCTCGGGGTTGAGCGCGGCCGAGCTGCACGCGAGCTCTGGGAAACAGCTCGGCGCCGGCGCTGCAGGATCGGCTCGAGTGCCGGCGCTCTGCCGCTGACGCGCTCTGAGCAGCGAGAAACGCCCGGCGAGCAGCTCGACGCGACCTCGAGAAAGCGCAGGCACTGCTCGCGCATCAGCCGAGTGCTGCACGGTGGCGGCGGGAGTGACGAACGGATTGCCGTCGCGGTCGCCGCCGATCCACGACCCGAAGCTGAGCAGCGGCGGCACCTCGAAGTGCGCGCCCGGGTAGAACTCGGCGCAGCGCATCCTCGAGGTCGCGGTAGATCCGCGGGACGGTCTCGGCGAGCGTCGTCGCGAAGTGGATCAGACCGCCACGGACCTCGTCGAGCACGGTCACCGAGATCGCGCGGCTGGTGGAGCCCCACAGCTCCTGCACGGTGGCGCAGCAGCCGCTCGCGCGTCGTCCTAGACGTGGGCCGAGGCGCTCGTCGAGCTCGCGCAGCACGCTGAAGAGGCGCGCGAGCTTGTCGATCGTGGTGCGCCGGCGCGCCTCGGTCGGGTGGGCGGTCATCACGAGCCGGATCTCCGGCTGCGGGAGCAACGCGCTGAGAGCTCGGCGGCCGATCCCGCGCTCGTGCAAGCTCGGCGATCGCCTGGCGGATCGAGCCCGGCGTGGCGCTGGCGCCTCATGCGCATCACGTGTGGCGAAGATGGCGCGCGCGTTGCCGCTCGTGCGCCGCCGGCGCGTCAGGGCGCGCCTGGCGGCCGGGCGCGGCTCGATTCAGCGCGGACGACCGCGCGCCGGCGACCTAAACGGCGACCGGGCGTCGGCTGCCCGCACGAGCGTGGTCGAGCTGCCGCTGTAGCGCACGATATCGGCGCTCATCGAGCGGCGCAGCCGGTCGAGCTCCTGTTCGAGCTCGGCGCGCGCCGACTCCGCCTTACGGGCCATCGCGCTGAGCTGCGCGTTGAGCTCGTCGAGCTGGGCCTCGAGCGCCAGCACACGCTCGACCCCGGCCAGGTTGAGCCCGAGCTCGGCGGTCATCTGCTGGATCCGCCGCAGCCGCTCGACATCGGACTGCGAGTACAGGCGGGTGCCCTTGGGCGAGCGGCTCGGCTCGATCAGCCCGCGCGCCTCATACATCCGCAGGGTCTGCGGGTGCATCTCGGCGAGCTCGGCGGCCACCGAGATCATGAACACGCCGCGGTCGAGCGCGACCTCGATCCGCGTCTGGCGCGACCGGCGCTCGCTCATGACAGGGCCTCGAACAGCTTGCCGCGCGGATCGCCGTTCATCGTCTTGCCGAGCGCGTCGACGGCCTTGGCCTGGGCGTCGGTCAGCTTGTTCGGCAACTCGATCACGAAGCGGTAGTGGATGTCGCCGTTGCCCTTGCCGTTCGGCTTCGGCGGGCCCTCGCCGCGCAGCCGTTGCACCGTCCCGTGGCTCGTGCCCGGCGCCACCCGCAGCGTCTTGCGACCCGACAGCGTCGGCACCTCGACCTCGGCGCCGCGCAGCGCCTCGACGACGGTCAGCGGCACCTCGACCTCGAGGTGCTGGCCCTTCTGCGTGAAGACCGGGGATGAGGAGACATGCGTGATCACGTAGAGATCGCCGGGCGGACCGCCGCGGAGCCCCGCCTCGCCCTTGCCGGCGAGGCGGATCCGGCTGCCATCATGCACGCCGGCGGGGATGTTCACGCGCAGGCGCTTGACGCCGCGGGTCGCCCCGGTGCCCTTGCAGGTCGGGCACGGCGATTCGATCACGGTGCCGCTGCCGCCGCAGCGCGAGCAGGGCTGGGAGATCGAGAACATCCCCTGCCCCTGGGACTCGATGCCGCGGCCGTCGCAGCGCGGGCAGACGCTCGGGCTCGTGCCGGGGCGCGCGCCGGTCCCCGAGCACGTCGTGCAGCGCTCGGAGACGGGGATCGTCAGCGGTACCTGGGCGCCATGCACCGCCTGGTCGAAGCTGATCTGGATCGCCGCCTCGAGGTCGCGCCCGCGCTCGGGGGCGTTGCGCGCGCGGCGCGCGCCGCCGGCACCCGCTCCGGCGCCGCCGCCGAACAGGTTGGACAGGATGTCGCCGATGCCGCCGTCGAAGCCGCCGCCCGCGAACGGGTTGGGTCCGCGCCCGCCGAACACGCCCTCGCCACGGTCGAACGCCGCACGCTTCTCGGGGTCCGAGAGGAGGTCGTTGGCCTCGCTGATCTCCTTGAAGCGCTCCTCGGCCTTGGCATCGTCGGGGTTGCGGTCGGGGTGATACTGGCGCGCGAGCTTGCGGTAGGCCTTCTTGATCTCCTCGGCCGAGGCCTTCTTGTCGACGCCGAGGACGGTGTAGGGATCTCTGCGCGCAGCCATCTCCGCCTCCTAGCCCGCGACGAGCACGCGCGCTGGGCGGATCACGCCACCGGCGAGCCGGTAGCCGGACTGATAGACCTCGACGATCTCCCCCGGCGCGCTGCCGTCGACCGGCTGCTGGGCCACCGCCTCGTGCAGCTCCGGGTCGAACTGCTCACCGGCGGCGCCGTAGGGCTCGACGCCGACGCGCTCGAGCCCGCCGAGCAGCTCGCGCTGGACCAGCCGCAGCCCCTCGACCAGCCCCTCGTCGGCGTCGGCGGCGGCGGCCAGCGCGCGGTCCAGGCTGTCGAGCGCGGGCAGCAGCTCGCGCGCGAGCCGCGCCAGGCCGCGGGTCTCCGCGGCCGCGGCGTCGCGCGCGACGCGCTTGCGGTAGTTCTCGAAATCGGCCTGCGTGCGCTGTGCGAGCGCCAGGTACTCGTCGCGCTGCGGTGGCCGTGGCGACCAGCTCGTCGAGCTCGCCCGCCACCGACGCCTCGTCGGCGGCGAGGGCATCGTCGGCCGCGGGCGGCGTCGGCGCGGTGAGCGCGTCGTTCTGGGTCTCGGCGTCTGGGGTTGCGGCGGCGCTCGGGCCGGACTGCTCCGTCACGCCCACCGCCTGCTCCTCGGCCATGGCTATGCGCTCGGCTCGTCGACGACCTCGGCGTCGACGACGTCCTCCTCGCTGGACGAGTCATCGGCGCCCGCACCGTTGGCGGCACCGTTGGCCTGCGCCTGCTGCGCACGCTCATAGATCGCCTCCGAGACCTTGTGGAAGGCCGAGTTGAGGGCCTCCGTGCGGTCGTGGATCGTCGTCGGGTCGTCGGCTTCGAGGACCTCGCGCACCGCCTTGATCGCCGCCTCGATCTCCTCCTTGCGAGGACTCGTCGACCGCGTCGCCGAGCTCCTTCAGCTGGCGCTCGGCCTGGTAGGCGGCGTTCTCGCCGTTGTTGCGCGCCTCCGCGAGCTCGCGCGCGCGGCGGTCGTCGTCGGCGTGGGCCTCGGCGTCGGCGACCATGTTCTTGATCTCCGCGTCGGAGAGGCCCGAGCCGGCCCGGATCTCGATCTTCTGCTCCTTGCCGGTGCCGAGGTCCTTGGCCGAGACGCTGAGGATGCCGTTGGCGTCGATGTCGAAGCCGACCTCGACCTGCGGGATTCCGCGCGGCGCCGGCGGGATGCCGGTCAGCTGGAACTTGCCGAGCGACTTGTTGTAGGCCGCCATCTCGCGCTCGCCCTGGAGCACGTGGATCTCGACCGACGGCTGGTTGTCCTCCGCCGTCGAGAAGATCTCGGCCTTGCGCGTCGGGATCGTCGTGTTGCGCTCGATCAGCCGCGTGAACACGCCGCCCTTGGTCTCGATGCCGAGGGTCAGCGGCGTGACGTCGAGCAGCAGCACGTCCTTGACGTCACCGGCGAGCACGCCGGCCTGGATCGCCGCGCCGACGGCGACGACCTCGTCCGGGTTCACGCCCCGGTGGGGGTCCTTGCCGGTCAGCTCCTTGACCTTGTCCTGGACCGCCGGCATGCGCGTCATGCCGCCGACGAGGACGACGTGGTCGATCGTCGCGGCACCCTTGTCCTTGGCGTCGCCCAGCGCTTGGCGCACCGGCGCGACGACGCGGTCGAGCAGCGTGCTCGTCAGCTCGCCGAGCTTGGCGCGCGTGAGACGCATGTCGAGGTGCTTGGGACCGCTCTGGTCGGCGGTCACGAAGGGCAGGTTGATCTGCGACTCCTGCGTCGTCGAGAGCTCGATCTTGGCCTTCTCCGCGGCCTCGTAGAGCCGCTGCAGCGCCATCGGGTCGGCCTGCAGGTCGATGCCCTGGTCGCGCTTGAACTCGGCCACGAGCCAGTCGACGATCGCCTTGTCGAAGTTGTCGCCGCCGAGGTGGTTGTCGCCGGCGGTCGACTTGACCTCGAAGACACCGTCGCCGATCTCGAGTACCGAGACGTCGAAGGTGCCGCCGCCGAGGTCGAAGACGAGGATCGTCTGGTCGGACTCCTTGTCGAGGCCGTAGGCGAGCGACGCGGCCGTCGGCTCGTTGATGATCCGCTTGACGTCGAGCCCGGCGATCTTGCCGGCGTCCTTGGTCGCCTGACGCTGATCGTCGTTGAAGTAGGCGGGGACGGTGATCACCGCGGCGTCGACCGTCTCGCCGAGGTAGGCCTCGGCGTCGGCCTTCAGCTTCTGCAGGATCATCGCGCTGATCTCCGGCGGCGAGTACTCCTGGCCGGCGGCCTCGACGCGGGCGTCGCCGTTCTTGCCGGAGATCACCTTGTAGGGGACGATCGCCTCCTCCTCGCCGACTTCGCTCTCCTTGCGCCCCATGAAGCGCTTGATCGAAAAGATCGTGTTCTGCGGGTTGGTCACGGCCTGGCGCTTGGCGATCGTGCCGACCAGGCGCTCGCCGGAGGCGGTGAACGCAACCACGGACGGCGTCGTGCGGCCGCCCTCGGAGTTCTCGATGACCGTCGGCTCTCCGCCTTCCAATACGGCCATGCACGAGTTTGTCGTGCCCAGATCGATGCCGATCGTCTTACCCATTCGTTCAGACTCCTTTTCGCTTCGCAATAAAATCTAAGTGGCATTGTAGAAGATTTGTGGCGATCGGTCAAATCGCCGCCGAGCGCGTGCCGGTAAGGGAATTCCCGGCGCCGCCGGGCACGCTCGGTGCGCCGCGCGTCAGGCGGGTTGCCGCCGCGCCTGGGCGCGCAGCGCCAATTCGAGCTCGAAGCGGGCGTCGGGGTCGTCGAGGTCCGCGCCGAAGCGCTCGCGCAGCCGTGCCAGGCGGTAGCGAACCGTCTGCGGGTGCACGTTGAGCTCGTCGGCGACGAGGGCGACGTTCCCCTGCCGGCGAAGCCACGCCAGCAGCGTCTGCTGCAGCCGAGCCGACGCAGCAGGCGTGAGGCCCGCGAGTGGCGCCAGTCGCGTGGCGGCCAGGTCGCGCACGAGCGTCGGGCTGGCATGGATCGCGAGCAGACCGAGCTGCTCGCTTGCGACGATGAAGCGCTCCGCGAGCACGCCGTCGCGCACGAGCTCGATGCAGCCGGCCGCCCGAGCCCAGCTCTCCGAGACCGCCGACCAGGGCAGCGTCGGTCCGAGCGCGACCAGGCGCCCGTCGACGGCGCGCCGGATCCGCTCGGCACGGCCTGGGACGTCGGGGTCGCCGACCAGCACGCAGACCAGGCCGTCGACACGCGCGCCGACCGCGCCCTCGCCGACGATCGCCGCGAAGCGCTCGGCGTCGCGATGGTCGGCCGCGATCGCCGCGAGCAGCCGCGGCAGCGGCCAGTCGGCGGCCGCGGCGCGCGCCTGCGCCTCGGCCTCGTCGAGCTCGCCGGCGACGAGCAGCCGAACGAGGCCCTGGCGCTCACGCGAGCGCTCGCCCGCGCTGGCCGCCTGCGCGCTGGCGTATCCCTCGACGGACTCGGCGGAGATCTCGTCGATGTAGGCGAAGATCGATTCCGCGAGCAGCGCCAGCGTCGTGCCCTCGAGCCCGGCGGCGATCGCCGCCCCGGAGATCCGCCGCCAGGCGATGCGCGCCCCGACGCGGTAGGCGCCCTGCAGCGCGTCGAGGCCGCGGCCGGCGCGAAACTCGCCGCGTCCCAGTGCGATATAGACCTCGCGGCCCGGCCGCTCGCCGGTCGCCGGGCGGCCGAGCTGGTCGAGGAACTGGCGCAGCGTCTCCTCGATCGCATCGCGCACGCCGCGGCCGAAGGCGCCGCCCATCGGCTGGCGATACTCGGGGATCGCGTCGGCGATCGCGGCGGTGATCTCGTCGGCCACCGCGGCGAGCACCGGCCCGATCGCGGCGCTGACCGCGGGGTCGAGCGCCTGCCACGGCCGCTCAATCGGGGGAATTTGTGGATTTATGCTAATTGTTGCTGGAATGCTTGGCGCTCCGAGCAAGAAACTTCTGCCTCTGAAGAGTACTCTCTGTACCAATGACCCGTGCTGAGCGCGCCGCCAACGTCGCCGCGGTGCTGATCCCGTTCCTCGGCGCCGTGCTCGGTGCGATCCTCGCCTGGGGCTCCGTGCTGCACGCCCGCGACCTCGTGATCTTCGCCGTGATGTACCTCGTGAGCGCCTTCGGCGTCACCGTCGGCTTCCACCGCCTGCTGACCCACCGCGCGTTCGAGACCTACCGGCCGATCCGCTACGCCTTCGCGATCATGGGCTCCTACTCGGTCGAGGGCCCGGTGCTCGACTGGGTCGCCGACCACCGCAAGCACCACACCTTCTCCGACGAGGAGGGCGATCCGCATTCGCCCCACGTCGGCCAGGCCGCCGGCTTCGCCGGCGTCGTGCGCGGCCTCTGGCACGCCCACGTCGGCTGGCTGTTCGAGACCAACGGCCAGGCCGAGAAACGGCGCTACTGCCCCGATCTGGCGAGCGACCCGGTGATGCGCCGGATCAACCGCGGCTTCCCGCTGATCGTGCTCGCGACGCTCGCGATCCCGTTCCTCGCCGGCTTCGCCTGGGGCGGGACGCTGGACGCCGGCCTCGAGGCTCTGCTGTGGGCGGGGCTGGTGCGGATCTTCCTCGTCCACCACATCACCTGGAGCATCAACTCGATCTGCCATTTCTTCGGCGCACGCCGCTTCGATACCGGCGACTATTCGACGAATGTCTTCTGGCTCGCGCTGCCAAGTCTCGGCGAGGCCTGGCACCACAATCACCACGCGTTTCCCCGCTCCGCGCTGCACGGCCTGCGCTGGTATGAGCTCGACCCGTCGGGCTGGCTCATCCTGGCGATGCGCAAGGTCGGCCTCGCCTGGGACGTCGTCATCATCGATCGCGAGCAGCAGCTCGCGAAGCAGCAGCTGGCCAAGCAGCTCGCGGGCGCTGCGAGCGCCTGATCCGCGACGACTCGTGCTGCCGTGAGCACGGCGCCGACTCACGGCAAGCCGCGCCTGCGCGGGGTCTCGCACCAGTGGGGCTTCGTGGTCTCGCTCGCCTGCGGCGCCGCGCTGATCGCGCTCGCGCCGCCCGGGCGCGCGGTCGTCGCCGCGGCGATCTACGCGGCGGCGGTCTCCGCTCTGCTCGGGACGAGCACGCTCTACCACCGCGTCGATTGGCGGCCCGCCGCGCGTCGCTGGATGCGCCGGCTCGACCGCTCGATGATCTACGTGCTGATCGCCGCGAGCTACACGCCGTTCGCGCTGCTCGCGCTGCACGGCGCGCTCGCCACCGTGGTGCTGCTGCTCGTCTGGGCGGGAGCCGGCGGCGGCGTGCTGCTGCAGCTCGTCTGGCCCGACCACCCCAAGTGGGTCGCGGTGGTCGTCTCGGTGACGCTCGGCTGGGTCGTCGTGATCACGCTGACGCAGCTCCCCGGGGCGATCGGCTGGGGGGCGATCGGCGCACTGGCGGTCAGCGGCGCCCTCTACACGGCGGGCGCGGTCGTCTACGCGCGCGAGCGGCCCAACCCGCGGCCCGGGGTGTTCGGCTACCACGAGGTCTTCCACGCGCTGGTGCTCGCCGCCGCGGCGATCCACTACGCGGTGGTGGCGTTCGTCGTGCTCCCGCTGGGGTGACGCTGTGCGTGAACACCGCGCTGCCCTGAGAACAGCCCGAGGGCGGAGCGCGCGCGACCGCTCACGAGACCGCGGCGGCGGCTAGTGTGCGACTGACCGCAGAGGGGTATGGGGGGAAGTCGCGATGGGCGCTGAGAACCACGAACGGACGCACGGCATCGTCTCCCGGCTGACCTCGGCGTTCCGCCGCGGCGGGAGCCGTGAGGACGTCGCGATCTCGATCACCGAGGAGGACCGCCGCGTGTCGGTGTCGGCGAGCGGGGGCGCCGACGGCGGCGCCCCGACCGCGGCCGAGGAAGAGCTCGACCTCCAAACCCTGATCACCGTCGGCGAGACCGAGGATCTGAGCGCCCAGGACGTCGTCGATGAGATCCACAGCGCCGCAGAGGCGGAGGCCGGCGTGTCGGACGAGCAGCAGTATGGCCGGTCGGGACGGCCGTTCAATCGCCGGTCACCCTTCTACATCGGGCTGACCGGGGCGCTCGGAGTCGCGGTCGCAGCCACGCTCGCCTGGACCGTGATCGCCGCCGGGCAGATCCTCGTGCTGCTCGGGCTTGCCCTGTTCATCGCGGTCGGCCTCGATCCCGCCGTGGCCTGGCTGCACCGCCGCGGACTGCGACGTTGGCTCGCCGTTGTCATCGTGCTCGTCGGCGCGCTCGGACTCTTCGCCGGCTTCGTGGCGCTGGCGATCCCGGTGCTGGTGACCCAGGCGAGCGCACTCGCGGGCGAGCTGCCCCACTACCTCCGCATCCTCAAGAACCACAACACCACGCTGGGCAAGCTCAACGCGCGCTTCCACATCGTCACGAGCCTCCAGCGCCTGGTCAACGGCGGCGCCTCCTCGGCGCTGGCCGGCGGCGTGCTCGGCGTCGGCAAGGCGATCATCGACGCCGTCGCCTCGGCCGTGATCGTCGTCACCGTCTCGATCTATCTGCTGGCCGACCTCCCGCGGGTCAAGCGCGGCATCTACCAACTGGCCCCGCGATCGCGGCGGGCGCGCATGGTGCTGCTGACCGACGAGGTGGTCAATCGCGTCGGCGGGTACGTGCTCGGCAACCTGCTGACCTCGCTCATCGCCGGTATCGGCACCTGGGCGTGGGCGCTGATCTTCGGCATCCCCTATGCGCTGCTGCTCGGCCTGCTCGTTGCGATCCTCGACCTGATCCCGGTCGTCGGCTCGACGATCGGCGGCGTGCTGGTGGCGCTCGTCGCGCTGACCATCTCACCTGGCCTGGCCATCGCCACGGCGGTGTTCTACTTCGTGTACCGGTTCGTCGAGGACTACGTGCTGACGCCGCGGATCATGGCGCGCACCGTCGACGTGCCGGGTCTTGTGACGGTCGTCGCCACCGTCATCGGCGGCACGCTGCTCGGCATCATCGGCGCGCTGGTCGCGATTCCGGTCGCCGCCGCGATCAAGCTCGTGCTCGAAGAGGTGACGCTTCCCCGGCTCGAGGAGATCTGACCCTCCGGTCGCACCTGGCTCGGGCGAGGCGGTGCGTTCGATCGCTCAGGCGCCGCTGGCGGCGGCTCCCAGCGCCGCGCTCAGCGCGGCGATCAGCGCTCCCCCGCCGGTGATGACGAGCAGCGACCGAAGAAACGCCGTGTCGAAGAAGACATGGCGGACCCAGGCGAGCAGCAGCAGCTCCAGCGCCACGACGACGATCGCGAAGATGATCGCCACGTGGTAGTCGCTGATCAGGAACGGCAGCGTGTGAAAGACGCCGCCGAGGAAGGTGCCGACGCCGGTGATGCTGCCACGCAGGACCGGCGTGCCGCGACCCGTCTGGTCGCCGGTGTCGGAGAGCCCCTCCGAGAAGGCCATGCTGACGCCGGCACCCAGCGCGGTGGCCAAACCGGTGTAAAACGCGGTCAGTGGGCGGTGAGTCGCGAGGACCACAGCGAAGATCGGTGCCAGCGTCGAGAGCGAGCCGTCCATCAGGCCACTGAGCGCAGGCTGCACACGCTGCAGTAGGAAGGGACGGCTGCGCAGACGCTCGCTCGTCGGCAGCGGCAGATGTCTCATCGGTGCCCTCCGTAATCCGGGTTTGCAGGGTCTGATTCAACACCCGCAAGCGGTCAGCGGCCCGACCGGCACCGAAATCAGGGGTCGAGCGCTACTCGAGCTGCGCCTCACACGCCTCCGGTGGCAAACAGTGCGAGCGCCGCGATCGCCATCAGCAGCGTCGCCGTCCAGCCGAGGCAGCGGGCGAGCACTCCGTTGACGTGCTCGCCCATGATCGAGCGGTCCGAGGAGACCAGCATCGTCACGATCAGGAACGGCGCGGCGGCGACGCCGTTGATGACCGCCACGAGTACGAGCAGCTTGATCGGGTTCGCGCCGAGCAGGCTGAGGGCCATGCCGCCGATCGTTCCCACGGCGCAGAGCCCGTAGAACAGGGGCGCATTGCGCAACGATTTCGAGAAGCCCGCCCCCTTGCCGAGTAGTCCGGCCAGCGCGCACGAACCCGAGCCGGCGAGCACCGGGATTGCGAGCATGCCCGAGCCGATGAACCCGAGCGCGAAGACGGCCAAACCGAACTGGCCGGCCACCGGGCGAAGCGCCGCGGCAGCCTGGGCCGCCGAGGCGATCGTCAGATGATGCGAGCGGGCCACCGTTGCCGCCGTCGCAGTGATGATCGCGAACATCACGATATTTGAGAACGCCATGCCGCTGAACACGTCGAGCCGGCTCATCAACAGCTTCGTCTTCCGCTGCGGACCGCTGCGACGACGCAGTGGTACCGGATGGTCCCCGCCGATGTCTTCTTCGCGCATCTCCTCGACGCGGTGCATGGCCTGCCAGAAGAACAGGTATGGCGAGATCGTCGTGCCGAGCACGGCGACCAGCAGCGCGATGTAGGGCGACGACAGGCGGATGTGAGGCACCACGGTGTCGAGCGCCACGGTCTGCCACGGGATCCGGATCAGGAACAGCACCCCGACGTAGGCCAGCAGCGCGCAGCAGAGAACCTTGAACACGCGGGCGATGACTGGGAACGATCCGCCGGCCAGCAGCGCGGTGATGATCACCCCGGCAACCAGCGCCCATAGCGCGCTCGGTCCGGCGTCCAGCAGTTGCATGCCCTGCCCGACGGCGAGCAGGTCAGCGGCGATGTTCAGCGCGTTCGCGACGACGAGCCCACCGATCAGCGCACCGATGGCAAGCTGCCAGACGCGGTTGAAGCGAACGGCGATCAGCGCGCCGAGCGTCTTTCCCGACGCCAGCGCGGTCCGATCGCAGATCTCCTGAACCCCCGCCATCAGCGGAAAGGTCAGCAGCGTGACCCAGAGCATGCCGAAGCCGAACTGGGCGCCGGCCTGCGCGTAGGTCGCGATCCCCGAAGGGTCGTCGTCGGATGCACCGGTGATCAGGCCCGGCCCGAGCGCCTGTAGATAGGCCCGCCAGCCGCCGGCGGGCGGCGGAGACTCCGCCACGCCCGGCGCGTGCCCGCGCGTGGCGCCTGCAGCTGGCCGCGCTACACCCAGTTTCGCGCCGGCCGCCGATTCCGCCGTCACCACTCCGTCCCCCTCAGCCCTGACCCAACCTGAAACCTAGGCGGCGGTTTCGTTGGGGTCGTGGTCGCCGGCCAGCTCCAGCGAGCCCTTCAACACCGTCTGGTAATGGCGCTCCTGGATCGGAACGGCCCAGTTCACGAGCTCTTCGAGGCCCGCGATGCCGGCGCGCTCGTTGAGCTTCCCGACGATTGACCAGTGGCCGACCTCTCCGGCCTCGGCCATCGTCAGAAACTCGAACCCGTCCAGGGCATCAGTCTCGCCCTCGAGGTAGGTCCGCATCATCTCGACGGCCTCGCTCTTGACTTCCCGAGCCTCATCCAGAATCGCCGTCTTCTTGCCATCGAACTCGCCCGCCAGGGCCGTGCAGCGCCGCTCGGTTTCAGCGGCTTCTCGATGCATCCGCTCGAGCTTGTCGCCCAGCGCGTGGGCGTCGTCGCCGAGCATCCCACTGACCTTCTTCGTCGCCGCTTGCGCGGCCATCGCAAGGCCAAGCACCTCGCCCAGCTTGCTTTCCAGCGTCGTCAGTTCCGCCATCGCTGCCTCGCTCTCGTTGGTTTGGCTCCACGTCCACGCGGCGGCGGGAGCTACCCGTTGTCCGGATCGGCAAACCCTGGTCCGATCGCCGCGCCGCCTCCGCCAGAGACCGATCGCCGTCGAACGGGCCCGTCGCCGCAATCGCACGGGGCCCTCGACGGACTCGCCCGCACAACCTCCGGAGCCGTCAAGCTCCAGCGGTGCTCCGCGTGCGCCGCACCGCCTACCGCCTCGCCTACAGCGTGCTCTCGCTCGCCGCGATCGTCTGGCCGCCGCGCGGCCAGGGCGCGAAGGGGCTGCTGGTCTGCGGCGGCGAGGTGCTGCTCGTTCGCCACAGCTACGGCCCCCGCCGCTGGGAGCTCCCGGGCGGCGGCGTCAAACGCGGCGAGGACCCGCTGGCGGCACTGCGACGCGAGCTTGGCGAGGAGCTCGGGCTCGCGGTGACGACGGCGGTCCCGATCGCGGCCTACGACGCACCGGGGCGCCGGCACCGCCACCGCACCCACGTCTACCGCGTCGACCTGCAGACACGGGAGCTGCGCGCCGACCCGGTCGAGATCGCCGCGACGCACTGGTGCGATCCGGCGTCGCCGCCGGCCCCGCTCGCGCCGAAGGTCGCCGAGCTCCTGCGGACCGTGCGGCCTGCTCCGTAGACGATCGGGCCACGCGGGTCCGCGGCGGGCGAGGGTGTGTGGCCGGCCCCGCTTGCCCGGGGCCGGCCACGTTGGGAGGAGGGCTTCCCTACTTGCGTGCTCCTCGAAGTCGTACTGCCTGGAGTTCGCCGTCGTGAACCCCGACGGCTTCGAGAAGTTGATGGAGGGTGCTCCGTCGCACGGTCACTGCCCCCCGGCGCCGGCTGCCGGCGTGGGCGCTGCCGTCGAGCGACGGACGATCAGCTTCGGCTGGAAGACGACGCGCGGCGGGTGCGCGGCGCCATTGGCGGGCCAGTCGCTCTCGCCCACCGCGAGCTCGACCCCCGCCGCCACCATCTCGGCGATCGGCATCTTCACCGTGGTCAGGCTGGGCGTCGTGGCCGAGGCGAACGGCATGTCGTCGAAGCCCGCGATCGACAGCCGCTGGGGAACCTGGATGCCGCGCGCGAACGCGGCGTGGATCAGGTCCATCGCGAGCAGGTCGGTTGCCGCAAGAATCGCCGTCGGCGGCTGCGCCAGCCGCAACAGCGCCGCCAGCGCGAGGTCGCCGCCGCCGATCGTGTTGGGCACATGGCGGATGTAGCCGTCGGGGATCGCCATGCCGGCCGCTGCCATGTAGTCCTGGTAGGCAGCCTGGCGGTCGCGGATGACGTAGCGGGAGGGGTGGCCGACGAACGCGATCCGCCGGTGCCCGAGCGCGGTCAGGTGCTTCAGCGCAGCCCGGATGCCCGCGCTGGCGTCGACGATCACCGTCGGGAACGGGCGCGCGCTGCGTTCCGAACCGTGCCACAGGCCGACCACGCGGATCTGCGCGTCGCGGAGATCCTCGACCAGCCGCCGCTCGCCGCGGAAGTCGCCGACCAGCACGATCGCGTCGCAGTGGCGCGTTTCGAGGACTGCGGTCAGCGCCAGCGCCTCATCCGCCTTGGCGGCCGCGTGACCGAGCACGACGGAATAGCCGCGCTCCTTGGCCTCGATCGAAAGCGCCTCGACGGCGAGCGCGAAGAACGGGTCGGTGATGTCTCGAACCACTGCGCCGAGCAGCATCGACGGCGCTCCACGCAACGCCCGGGCAAAGGGGTGCGGCCGGTAGCCGAGTTCGCTGGCGATCGCCTGCACGCGCTGACGCGTCTCCTCGGACACCGATATCCCGGACGGCGCGTCGTTGAGGATCCGCGACACCGTGCTCTGCGCCACGCCGGCGGCGGCGGCGACATCCTTCATCGTCACCGCCCGGTGCGGATCAAACCCCGGCGAGCCGGAGCTGCGGCTGCGGGTCGTCACGTGCCGGGCCTCCCGAGCAGCTGCGGCGCTCGGATCGAGCTGGGCGCAGTCATAGTTTTCCCCCGCGCAGCAATGCCGCCAGGCCGCTATCCAAGCATACGTATGCGGTCCACGTCAAATGGGCTCCGCGAGGCCGCGTCGCAGCCCTGGAAAGCGAGCGCAGCAGCGCACGCACGGCGTCAGGCCGCGACCGGCGCCGGCGGCGGCGCAGCCTCGACGCCCGTCGCAGCGGGCTGTTCGCGCGCTGCGGGCTACCCGGCGTCGGTCTGCGCGGCGGGTGCGGCGGTCGAGCGCCGCACGACCAGCTTCGGCTTGAAGACGACGCGCGGCGGCCGCTCACCGTCGCGCGCGGACCAGGCGCCGTCACCGACGGCAAGCTCGACGCCGGCCGCCACGATCTCGGCCATCGGCATCCGCACCGTCGTCAGGCCGGGCACCGTCGCCGAGGCGAAGGGAATGTCGTCGAAGCCGGCAATCGACAGCTCGTCGGGAACGGCCACGCCGAGCTCGTACGCCTCATGGATCAGGCCGATCGCCACGGTGTCGGTCGCTGCGAGGATCGCGGTAGGCCGGGGCGACAGCGCCAGCAGCGCCGAGAGCGCGGGCCCGCCACCATGGAGCGTGTTCGGTACGCGTCGCGTGTAACCCTTGCGCGGCGTGACACCGACCGCGCAAGGAGTAGTCCCGATAGGCGGCCAGTCGCTCCTGTGCGTCGCCCCAGGTCCCGGCGCCGACGAACGCGATCCGTCGGTGGCCGAGCGAGGTCAGGTGCTCCAGCGCCGCGTGGATCCCCGCGCGGTTGTCCACGCCGACGGTCGGGAACGGCCGGCCGCGCCGCTCGGCGCCGTGCCACAGGGCGACCACGCGCACATGCGTGCTGCGCAGGTCGGCAACGAGCCGGCGCTCGCCGCGGAAGTCCCCGAGCAGCACGATCGCGTCGCACTGGCGGGCTTCGAGAACGGCGGTCAGCGCCAGCGCCTCGTCCGCCTTGGCGGCCGCGTGGCCGAGCACGACGGAGTAGCCGCGCTTCTTGGCCTCGAGGGTCAGCGCCTCGACGGCGCCGGCGAAGAAGGGATCGGTGATGTCGCGCACGACCGCGCCGAGCTGCATCGTCGGCGCTCCGCGCAGCGCCCGGGCGATCGGATGCGGCCGGTAGCCGAGCTCGGTGGCGATCGCGTGGATCCGCTCACGCGTCGTCGCGGTGACCGAGATGCGGACCGGAGCGTCGTTGAGGATCCGCGACACCGTGCTCTGCGCGACCCCGGCCGCCGCGGCGACGTCCTTCATCGTCACGGCCCGCGCGTTCCCTCTCGACTCCGGGGGGGACGGCCGCGGGGTCACCTACGACCGCCCGCGAACGCGGAGCGTGGGGGTGAGGCTCGATCCGACGTCGCTCGCAGCAGTCATTCGGCTCCCGGGGATCGCACCGTAGCGCGTCGCGGCCGTGACTGAATGCTCGCCGCGCCGCCGCGTCAGGGTGTCAGCGAACGCCGACCCGCGGGCAGATCCGCGCCAGGTCGCAGGCGCCGCACTGCGGGGCGCGCGCGGTGCAGGTCCGGCGGCCGTGGCGCAGCAGGTTGAGGTGAAGCTCCAGCTCCTCGCCGGGGGCGGTCAGCTTCAGCATCGCGTCGTGGAGCTCCTCGAACGGCGCGCCGCGGCGCAGCAGCCCCAGCCGGGTGCCGACGCGCGCGACGTGGGTGTCGACCGGGACGTCGCGCAGGCCGAAGCTGAAGAGCAGCACGCAGGCTGCCGTCTTGCGCCCGACGCCGGGCAGCGCGCAGAGCGCCGCGCGGCTGCGCTCGACCGGCGCGTCGCGCATCCAGTCGAGGCTCAGCGGCTCGCCGATCGCGCGCAGCATCTCCTGGATTCGCGCCGACTTGACCTTCGAGATGCCGCCCGGGCGGATCGCCTCCTCGACCTCCGCGCGCGGCGCGTCGCGGAGCGCCCGCCAGTCCAGCCGCCCGTCCACGCCGGCGGCGAAGCGCTCGCGCAGGCGCAGGAACGCGATGTCGCGGTTTCGATCGTTGGTGTTCTGGGAGAGGACGGTGAGGACGAGCTCGTCGAGCGGGCGCCCGTGCGGGGGCGCCGTCGGAATGCCGTAGATCCGGCGCAGGCGGTCGCGGACGCGCCGGGCCCGGGCGCGCGTCGGCGGGCTGAAGGCGAGGTCGGTCACGCCGCTATCCTCGCGGCTCGCGATGGTCGAGGTCGAGCCGCACATCGACGAGATCGACGGAGAGCCTGTCAGCTGGCGCTCCGGCGCCGCCGACGGCACGCCGACGCTGTACCTCCACGGCGTGCCGAACAGCTCGCTGATGTGGCTGCCGTTCCTCGAGCGCAGCGGCGGCGTCGCGCTCGATTTGCCGGGCTTCGGCGGCTCGGTCAAGGCGGGGACCTTCCCCTACTCGATCGCCGGCTACGACGGCTACCTCGAGCGCTTCCTCGACTGGCTCGAGCTGGAGCGCGTCAACCTGGTGATGCACGACTGGGGCGCCGCGGGGCTCGCGTTCGCCGAGCGGGCACCCGAGCGCATCGAGCGGATCGTGCTGATCAACGCGCTGCCGCTGTTCGACGGCTACAGCTGGCACCGGCTCGCCCGGGTCTGGCGCACGCCGGTGCTCGGCGAGCTGTGGATGGGCTGCCTGACGCCGCGGCTGCTGCGCCGCACGCTGCGCGGCGCGAACGTCGCGCCGCTGGCGGAGCGCGAGCTGCAGGAGCTCTACCGCCAGCTCGACTTCGGAACCCAGCGGGCGATCCTCAAGCTGTACCGCAGCGTCAGGCAGGGGACGCTCGCGGCGGCCGGCGACCGGCTTGGCGAGATCGACTCCCCGGCGCTGATCGTCTGGGGCGAGCGCGACCCCTACATCCCGTCGCGCGCCGCAGCGCAGTACGCCGGGGCGCTCGGCGGCGAGAGCGAGCTTGAGCTGCTGGCCGACGCCGGGCACTGGCCGTGGCTCGATCGCCCGGACGTCGTCGACACCGTGATCCGGTTCCTCGCGCGAAACTGAGCAGGTCGATACCATCAGCCGCGGATGACGGCTCGCCTCGCTCTAGTGCGGGGACGTGTGTTACCAAACGGATGGGTTGACCTGCTGCGCCAGTGCAGCCTGTTCGGTGGCGCGTACCTGCTTTACCGCCTCGTCGAGGGCATTGTCGGAGGCAACACCTCCGTCGCCTTCGCGCACGCCCGCGAGCTGATCTCGCTCGAGCGGGGCATGCACATCTTCGTCGAGCCGGCGATCCAGGGCTGGGCCACGAGCAGCCACCTGCTGGTGGTCATCGCGCCGTACGTCTATGTCAACGCCCAGACGACGATCCTGATCGCGCTGCTGCTGTACCTCTACATCGCGCACAACCGCAGCTACTACTTCGTGCGCAACATGCTGTTCGTCGGCATGGCGATCGGCCTGATCGGCTACGGGCTGTTCCCGACCGCGCCGCCGCGCTTCCTGCCCGAGTGGGGCTTCATCGACAGCATCAACATCGTCACCGGCGTGTCGGCGCCAACAGCACGATCGCCAACGTCTTCTTCAACCCCTACGCGGCGGTTCCCTCGATGCACGTCGCCTGCGCGGTGATGCTCGGCTGGACGCTGGCGCGGCTCGTCCGCCGTCGCGTGGCCAAGGTCTTCTGGGCGCTGTGGCCGCTCTTCATCACCTTCATGACGGTGATCACCGGCAACCACTTCCTGATCGACGCGGTGCTCGGGGTCGTCGTCGCGGGCATCTCGTTCGTCGCCGCCCGGCGCCTGGCGGCGCTGCGGCCACACGCCTGGACCTTCAGCTCGCCCGCGCACAGCCAGTCGCCGCAGCACTCGCCCGTTCCCGCGACGTGAGCACGCCGCCGGTCACCGAGCGCCCGGCCAAGCGCGAGCGCCGCGTGATCTCCCCGCTCTCCTCCACCGACACCCGCGCGATGATGCGCAACCGGCTGATCGACTCGCGTCTGACGCCGAACGCGATCTCGCTGACCGGCCTCGCGCTCAACGTGCTCGCCGCGGTGCTGGTCTGGCAGCAGCTGTTCTTCCTCGGCGGCGTCGCGTTCATCATCGGCTCGATCATGGACACCCTCGACGGCCGCTACTCGCGGATGTCGGGCAAGGGCACGGCGTTCGGCGCCTTCCTGGACTCGACGCTCGACCGCTGCGAGGAGGGCATCGTGCTGACCGCGGTCGCGGTGAGCTTCGCCCGCCAGCACAACCAGCTCGCGGTCGCGGCGGTCGTCGTCGCCGTGCTGGCCTCGCTGATGGTCTCCTACACGCGCGCGCGCGCCGAGGCGCTCGGCGTCGAGTGCAAGGTCGGCATCGCGACCCGCGCGGTCCGCGTGGTGATCCTCTCGATCGGCCTGGTCCTCGCGCGCGGCGCCTCGCTCGGCCACTTCGATCTGCTCGCGCCGGCGGTCTACGTCCTCGCGGTGCTGAGCGCCTTCACCGTCCTACAACGAATCGTGCACGTCCACGCCCAGCTGCGGAGCGCGTAACCGCGCGCGCCGCGCCGGTGTAGGTGCCCGGTAGACCTTCGAGAAGGGATAGACACTTCGTGAGCACCACCAACGGTCATTCGCTGCACGCCAACGGCGGCGTCCGCCACCAGCAGGAGAAGGTGCGGGTCGCGATCATCGGCGTCGGCAACTGCGCCTCCGCGTTCGTGCAGGGCGTCCACTACTACCGCGACGCCGACCCGGCCGAGGCCGTGCCCGGCCTGATGCACGTCGACCTCGGCGGCTATCACGTCCGTGACATCGAGTTCACCTGCGCCTTCGACATCGACTCCGAGAAGGTCGGCAAGGATCTCGGCGAGGCGATCTGGGCCGGCCAGAACAACACGATCCGCTTCGCCGAGGTGCCGGAGAAACTCGGCATACCGGTGCAGCGCGGGATGACCCACGACGGCCTGGGCAAGTACCTCTAACAGCGGATCACCAAGGCCCCGGGGGAGACCGCCGACATCGTCGGGATCCTGCGCGACACGCGCACCGACGTCGTGGTGTCCTATCTGCCGGTCGGCTCCGAGCAGGCGACCAAGTGGTACGTCGAGCAGATCCTCGAAGCGGGCTGCGGGTTCGTCAACTGCATCCCCGTGTTCATCGCCCGCGAGGACTACTGGAACAAGCGCTTCAAGAAGGCCGGCCTGCCGATCGTCGGCGACGACATCAAGTCGCAGGTCGGCGCGACGATCGTGCACCGCAGCCTCGCCCGCCTGTTCGCCGACCGCGGCGTCAAGCTGCTGCGCACCTCGCAGCTGAACGTCGGCGGCAACATGGACTTCTTCAACATGCTCGAGCGCGAGCGGCTGGAGTCCAAGAAGATCTCGAAGACCAACGCGGTCACCTCGATCGTCGGCCACGAGATGGTGGCCACCGACGTCCACGTCGGTCCGTCGGACTACGTCCCCTGGCTGACCGACCGCAAGTGGGCGCACATCCGGCTCGAGGGCCAGGCCTTCGGCGACGTCCCGCTGACCGTCGAGCTGAAGCTCGAGGTCTGGGACTCGCCCAACTCGGCCGGGATCGTGATCGACGCGGTGCGCTGCTGCAAGCTCGCGCTCAACCACGGCGTCAGCGGTCAGCTCGACGGCCCGAGCTCCTACCTGATGAAGTCGCCCTACCGCCAGCGCCCCGACGACATCGCCCGCGCCGACACCGAGCGGTTCATCGAGCGCTACGCGCTGGCGCCGACGGTCAAGAAGGCCCGCGCGAAGAGCAAGAAGTAGCTCGCCGCGCCGGCCGCGCCGCGCGGCGACGGCGCCGAGTCGCAACGCCCCCGGCCCGTATGCTGGCGGCGTGGCGTTCGCGATCGCCCAGGTATCACCGCATCCGTGGGAGGCCCGCACCGAGCTCGGCGTCTACGTCGAGGGGGTGGCCGGCGAGCTGGCGGCGCGCGGCCACCGCGTGCTGATCGTCGCGCCCTCGGAGTCCGCGCGCCGGGCCGGCGCGTCGCGACGCGCGCTGCGCGACGCGCGCGCGGATCCCTCCGCGCTGCTCGGCCGCGACGGCGAGCCGGGGCTGTTCTTCGCCGGCGAGGTGCTGTCGGCGACCCGCCGCGGCCCCGGCCTGCCGGTCGACGTCGCCCGCACCGTGGAGGAGCTGCTCAGCGTCCTGCCGCTCGACTTCGTCCACGTCCACGAGCCGTTCGCGCCGACCACGGCGAGTGCCGCGCTGCGCCATTCCCGCGCGCTGAACATCGGCAGCTTCCACGCGCCGACCGAGCGGCTGCTCTCGACCCAGGTCGCCCGCCGCTTCGTCGAGCTCTTCTTCGGCCGCCTCGACGCGCGCGTCGCGAGCTACGCCGCGACGGCGGCGCTGATGGAGTCGCACTTCCCCGCCGACTACCGGGTCGTGCGGCCGATGGTCGCGCTCAGCGACCCCCGTCGCGATCGCCCCGAGCGCCTGCGGATCGCCTTCGTCGCCGAGGAGGAGCGGGCCGCGCTGCGGACGTTCCTGCGCGCGCTGCGACGGCTGGGCACCGGCACCGACTGGGAGGCGACCGTGTTCAGCGC
The DNA here is from genome assembly GCA_963833765.1 of uncultured Solirubrobacterales bacterium. GTDB lineage: Bacteria > Actinomycetota > Thermoleophilia > Solirubrobacterales > Solirubrobacteraceae > Palsa-513. Next base: position 54,255 of record CAWHZJ010000008.1, read on the forward strand.
CGCCGGATCGTCGAGCCAGGTGCCGCTGCGCGCCGAGCTGCGAGCGCGCGTGCGGTTCGTCGAGCCCGGCGAGGCCGATCGCCACAGCGTGCTCGAGAGCGCCGACGTGCTCGTCCTGGCCTCGAGCGGCGCGCTGCCCGCGCCCGGCCTCGCGCTCGCCGCGATCGGCGCGCGTGCCGTGCCGCTCGCCTCGCGCCTCGGGGTCTACGAGGAGGTGCTCGCCGACGGCGAGCGCGGGTTGCTGTTCGAGCCCGGCGACGTCGACACGCTCGCCGCGCAGCTCGCGCGTCTCGCCGGTGACCGCGCGCTGTGCGACCGCCTCGTCGCCGCGGCGAACCGCTTCCGCACGGCGCTGACGGCCGAGCGCGTCGTCGATCAGCTCGAGGAGGTCTATGAGACGGTCGCCGCGCGCCGCCGGGCGCCGCGGGCGAAGCCGGCCGCGGGGGGCACGCGGCGCACGCTGATCGACGTCGACCTGCACATGCACACCGACCACTCGCCGGACTGCGCGACGCCCGTCGAGGTGCTGCTCGCGACCGCCAGGGAGCAGGGCCTCGGCGCGATCGCGATCACCGACCACAACGAGATCTCCGGCGCGCTCGAGGCGCTCGCGAAGGCCGACGGGATCAAGGTGATCGTGGCGGAGGAGATCAAGACCGCGACCCAGGGCGAGGTGATCGGCCTGTTCCTGCAGGAGCGGATCCCGCGCGGCCTGGGGCTCGCCGAGACGGTGGCCGAGATCCGCCGGCAGGGCGGGCTGGTCTACGTGCCCCACCCGTTCGACCGGATGCACGCCGTTCCCGGCTACGAGCACCTGCTGGCGATCCTCGAGGAGATCGACGCGATCGAGATCTTCAACCCGCGCGTCGCGATCGGCTCGTTCAACGAGGAGGCCGCGCGCTTCGCCGCCAAGTACCGCCTGACCGCCGGCGCCGGGTCCGACTCGCACGTCGCCGCCGGGCTCGGCTCGGTGCGCGTACGGATGCGCGACTTCGACGGGCCGGCCGAGTTTCTCGAGTCGCTGCGCGACGCCGAGATCCACACCAAGCCGACCAGTCTGCTCTACGTTCAGGCGCTCAAATTCCTCGAGACCAGGGCGACGCCGCAGGGCGCCCGGCGAGCCCGCCGCGCCCGCCGCGTGCGGCGCGCGATGCGCAAGTCCTGATGCACGCTCAAGGACAACCCTCGGGCCTGGGGAAGTTGATCCGGCCGATGCCCGCGACCGACGACGAGATCCGCGAGAAGTACCTCGAGCGCGCGATCCGCGAGCTGAACCTGCTCACGCGCGACATCCAGTCGTGCGACCACTGCCCCCGCGGCGCGCTGATGCCGGTGCTCGGCTCGGGGCATCCGCAGGCCGACATCATGATGGTCAAGTACGCGCCGAGGCCGGCCGAGATCGAGGAGGGCGTCGCCTTCTACGGGCGCGCCGGCAGCGCGCTGATGAAGTCGCTGCGCCGGCTCGGGGTCGACCCGCTGGCGGTCTACGGCACGCTGTTCGTCAAGTGCCCGGTCGCCGACACCTCGCTCGCCGACCCCGCCTGCCTGGCCCGGGTCGCCGAGGAGATCGCGATCGTCTCGCCGAAGATCATCGTCACGATGGGCGAGGACGCGCTCTACGCGCTCGACGAGCTGATGCTGCCGCTCGCGCATCCGCTGCAGCCGCGGCTCGGCGAGATCCAGCAGCTGACACCGCAGATCGCGGTCCTGCACGTCCCGAACATCGACCAGGCGCTCGACGACGAACGCGCCAAGCGCGCGTTCTGGGCGTCGTTCCGCGTGCTCGGCGACTGGTACGCCGAGCTGCCGCCGTACTAGAAACGTACGGATAGTCCCGCCGGGCGGCCGCCCGCCGGCCGGTTGCTCCTGCTCGCGCGGCCACGGCCAAACTCGGCCGACGCGTTCACGGGTGCGTAACCCCGGTCCGGGTGCCGGTCCGTAAAAACGGGGCTCCAACGCGACAAGGAGCTGACGACATGCGGGGACGTTCCAGGCAGGGGATTCTTGCGGCGCTTGCGGCTGGTGTGGTCGCGATCGGCCTTCCGGCGGCGGTGGCTCTTGGGCACGACGGCCACGGTTCGGGCGGCGATGACCAGGGGCGGGGACACAAGAGCGGAATCGAGCATGTGCTGCTCATTTCGGTGGACGGAATGCACCAGTCGGACCTTGACTGGTACATCGCGAACCATCCGGATTCCGAGCTTGCCACGCTCGCCTCCGGTGGCGCCGAGTTCACCAACAACCACACGTCGGACCCGTCGGACTCCGATCCGGGTGGCACCGCGCTGATGACCGGCGGCGACCCGCGCGCGACCGGCGTGTACTACGACGTCGAGTACAGCCACGCCGTGGACGAGGCGGGCGCCGCCTGCACGCCGGGGCAGCCGGCGACCGGCGGAGACGTCATCTACGACTCGCCGGACGACACGCTCAACGCCGTGCCTGACCTGCTCAACAACGGCAGCGGCAACACGTTCCCGTCCTTCGACGAGGGCGGCTCGATCTACCACAACGGCGTGGACACGAACCCGGGCGCGATCATGAACCTGTCCGCGCATCCGCAGTCGGGCCTGAACACGGGGAGCTTCCCGGTCGACCCGACGACCTGCAAGCCGATCACGCCGTGGGACTACCTCAAGGTCAACACGATCTTCCAGGTGATCCACAGCGCCGGCCTGCGCACGGCTTGGTCTGACAAGCACGCGATCTACACGTCGTTCAACGGCCCCGGCTCCGGCGGCACGAGCATCGACGACTTCTTCGGTCCCGAGATCGACTCGCAGGCGGTCGAGCCCAACGGCGTGCCGTACCCGACCGACACGGATTGGGCGCACGATGACGCCGCGACCAAGCAGTACGACGGTTACAAGGTGCAGGCGGTCATCAACGAGCTGAACGGCTACGACCACAGCGGTACCCAGAAGGTCGGCGTGCCGGCGATCCTCGGGATGAACTTCCAGACCGTGTCGGTCGCCGAGAAGGTCGACTCGCCCAGCACCCTCACCAAGAACGCAAACGGCACGTACACCGAGGGGCCGACCGAGCTCGCCGGCTACCTCCCGGGCGGAACGACGCCGGGCCCGCTGCTGGCCGGCGCGTTCGACTACGTCAACGCCCAGCTCCAGCAGATGGCCAACACGATCCAGCAGGACGGTCTGGCGTCGTCCACGGCGATCATCATCACCGCCAAGCACGGGCAGTCGCCGCAGGACCCGCTGGCGCTCAAGCGGATCGCGGACGGGCCGATCATCAGCGCGATCAACGCGGCCTGGACCGCGCAGACCGGTGACAAGAACACGCTGATCGTCGCCGGCACCGACGACGACCTCTGGCAGAGCTACCTGTCGGTCAAGACTCAGGACGCGGCCGACTTTGTCAAGAACTACCTCTGGAATCACAGCGCCACGGCCGTCCTCTACAACAACGACGGCGTGAAACGCGGCACCGAGCAGGTGGCGCACTCCGGTCTGGCGCAGATCTACGCCGGTCATCAGGCCGCCGACTTCTTCGGCGTGCCGTATTCGGACCCGCGCTACCCCGACGTGTTCGGTCGCGTGCAGGTCGGCACGGTGTACACCACCGGCACCAAGATCGCCGAGCACGGTGGCGACAACCCGGGTGACCGCGACGTGCCGCTGCTCGTCTACGCGCCGGGGACGGTTGCGTCCTCGACGGTCGACTCTTGGGTGGAGACGACCCAGGTGGCACCAACGATCCTCCGCCTCCTCGGTCTGGATCCAGACGCGCTGGAGGCCGTCCAGCAGGAGGGCACGGAGGTCCTCCCCGGCATCGGCTAGCCATTCCGCTCCTCCCGGGGTGCAACCTGCATTGGTGGCACCCCGGGCGGGAGCCGGCGTCAGCGTGAACTACCGCTACTGCGTTTCCCGCCTACCCCGAGGCGGGTGGCGGATCGGGACGATGGGGAGACGGGGCGGCTGCGTCTGGGATTGAGCAGGACCTATCCGATCCGGGTCCAGCGCCCAGTCCAGATGAATCCGCGGATGCTGCACGCGTCCACTCCACCAACAGGCTTCAGCGTGAGAACTGTTCCGGTCACCGCCCATGAGTAGTTGGCCCCGGGCCCGCCCCATTCGCACCACGAGCCACCGAGCTGGTCGGTGTTTACGTCGAACGGCTGGATACTGACCGCGCCCTGGACGTGGAACGTGGTCCGGCCGGGAGTCCAATCCGACAACAGCTCAAAACCGTCACCGCTGTTGCCGACGATGCTGCCGCTGATTGAGAACTTGCCGGGAAAATGATCCTCGATCCACTTCTGAGAGAACGTGATCGTGTATGTACCGTCCGGCGTGATCGTGCTCGTGGGATTACCGGCCGAGCCGGGGGCGGGCGCGCCCGCCGTATTGATGGTGCGCTGCCAGCTTCCTGCGAGCGCGGCAGGCGGGACAGGTGCGGGAAGCACGCGCGCGGTAACCGTATCGGCCGCCGTGTCTCCATTCCTCGCGACGACGCGGACCGTGAACCGATGGAGACCGGGGCTCAGCCATGACGTGACCAGGTAGCCGTCGGTATCACTGTAGGTAGACGGAGAAGCGTCCCCAATCCAGTCGAGTTTGCCGTCAATCAAGTAGTCGACGGCCTTGATCTGCGACGTCGCGATCGTCGGGTACGCGATCCAGGAAATACGGTGCGGCAGCACTGCTTTGCCGTCCAAGGAGGAGGTGACTTTGAGCGGGTTACTCGCCGCGGTCGCCACCGTTGCGGCGACGAGCGCGGCCAGGCAGGCCAGACCGAGGAGTCGTGCTTGCGATGACATTGAACGGGCCTCCTTGGGCTCATCGGTAGCGCCGTCATCACGTCTCTCGCCGTCTACGGCGCGGCGACGAGAATGGGCCGACGACGCATCCCTGCCGCGAGCTTGCCATCGCAGTACGCACCCACCGACGCACCGAGGCACCGAGGCACCGAGGCACCGAGGCACCGAGGCACCGAGGCACCGAGGCACCGAGGCACAGCATAGACCGCTGGAGCGCGGCCCGTCGGAGTGCGGCCGGCCGCTTCCCGAGAGCCACTCCTCGCTCCCGCGTGCAGGGGGTAGCGCGGGTAGCGCGGGCCACCCCCTGCTGGCGCTTACTGCCTAGGCCGAGGCGGGTGGCGGGTCGGGCCGAACGAGCACCGTCTCGGCGACCGCGATGATCTCATCCGCCGGCAGGCCGGCCCGCGCGGCATGATCGCGAATCGCCTCGGGGCTGCTCGCCTGGTAGATGCAGACGGTCCCGAGCGAGCCGCTGTCCTCCTCGAGGACGTAGCTGCGGATCCAGCGGATGTCGTCGGGCATCTGCTCGTCGGCGACCTTCGTGGAGCGTCCGGCGGCGGCCTGCAGCTCCTCCGGCGAACGCCAGCCGTCACGGCGGAGAATCACGTAGGTGTTCATGAGTTGGCTCCCCTCGCTTGCGAGTGTCCAACCTATGCGCTGGCCGCCTCGCCCGTCAAGCCGGCGGCGGCTCCATCACGAGCACGATCTTGCCGAGCTTGCCACCGGCCGTGAAGCGCTCGTAGGCCGCGGCGACCTCGCTCGAGCGGGAACGTCGCGGCGACCGGCACGGTGACGGCACCGGCGGCGAGCAGGGGCAGCACGCTGCGCTCCATGCGCCGCGCGGTCAGCGCCTTGTCCTCGAGCGAGCGCCGGCGCAGCGTCGAGCCGCAGATCCGCCCGCGCTTGCCCATCAGCACGCGCAGGTCGATTTCCGTCTGCGCGCCCGCCCCGAGGCCGATCACGACGATCCGCCCCTCGGACGCCAGCGCGTCGAGGTTGTCGGCGAGGTTCGGCGCGCCGACCAGCTCGAGGATCACATCGAACGGGCCGTGCTCGAGGAAGTCCTCGGGAGCGCTGACCGTGGCTCCGAGCGCGGCGACCGCCTCGCGCAGCTCGGCGTTGCGGACCGTCGCGTGGACGCGGGCCCCGGCCGCGACGCCCAGCCCGATCGCCGCCGTGCCCACGCCGCCGGCGCCGCCGTGCACGAGCAGCCGCTCGCCGGCGAGCAGGCCGCACTGGCTGAACAGCGCGTCGTGGGCGGTGGTGAAGACCTCCGCCACGCCGCCGGCCGCCGGCCAGTCGAGGTTCGCCGGCACGGCCATCAGCGTACGCTCGTTGACCACCGCGAACTCGGCCTGCCCGCCGCCGCCGACGATCCCCATCACGCGGTCGCCGAGCTCGAAGCGCTCGGCGTTCGGGCCGCACTCGGCGACCTCGCCGGCGAGCTCGAGCCCGGGGATGTCGGCGGGTACGCCCGGCGGCGCCGGATAGTTGCCGGCGACCTGCATGATGTCGGCGCCGTTGAGCCCGGCCGCACGCACCCGGACGAGCACCTCACCGGTGCCTGGCTGGGGGGTTGGGTGCTCGCTCGGCCTGACCTTGCCGTATTCGATCGTGGCCGCGATCATCATCGGCTCAGCACGGCCACGCACTCTATATGCGGCGTCTGCGGGAACATGTCGACCGGCGTGACCCGTTCCAGGCGCCACCCGGCCTCGACCAGCTGCGCCGCGTTCGGGGCGAGCGTCGTCGGGTTGCACGAGACGTAGACGATCCGCTTCGGCGACGCCTCGATCAGCCGGCGCACGATCTTCTGCGAGAGCCCGGCGCGCGGCGGGTCGACGACGACGAGATCCGGGCGCCCGGCGCGCGCCACCAGCTCGCCGAGCGCGAGGCGCACGTCGCCGGCGTAGAACGAGGCGTTGGTGATCTCGTTGAGCCGCGCGTTGGTGATCGCGTCGGCGACCGCCTCCTCGACGACCTCGAGGCCGTGGATCGTGCCGGCGCGCGAGGCGAGCGACAGGCCGATCGAGCCGATCCCGCAGTAGAGGTCGTAGACGCACTCCCAGCCGCGCAGCGCCGCCGCTTCGACGATCAGCCGATACAGCCGCTCGGCCATCTCGGTGTTGGTCTGGAAGAACGCCTCGGGCGAGATCCGCAGCTCGAGCTCACCGATCCGCTCGTCGAGCGTCGCGACGCCGGCGATCAGCTCGGTCTGGCCGCCGGCGGTGGTCTCCGACCGCGCGTCGGTGTGCGTCCAGAGCAGCCCGTGGCAGGGCACGGCGGCGGCCAGCGCCTCGGCGTCGAGCTCCCCGTCGCTGGTCACCAGGCGCAGCAGCAGCTGGCCGGAGTGACGAGCTTCGCGGACGACGAGGTTGCGCAGGAAGCCGCTGCGGCTGCGCCGGTCGAAGGCCTCGAGGCCCGCGGCGCGGCAGAACTCGAGCACGTCGCGGCGGACCTGGTTCGCGGGCTCCGAGGCGAGCAGGCAATCCTCCACGTGCTGGATGCGCTCCCACGACCCCGGGGCGTGGAAGCCGCACAGCAGCCTCCCGTCCTCGCCGGTGCCGAAGGAGTACTCGAGCTTGTTGCGGTAGCGCCACTGCGCCGGCGCCCCGATGATCGGCTCGAGCGTGAAGCCGTCGAGCCTGCCGATCCGCCGCAGCGCCTCGTCGACCTGCTGCTCTTTGACCTCGAGCTGGCGCTCGTAGCTCAGCACCTGCCACGGGGCGCCGGGGTGGTCGGCGAGCGGGGCCACCCGATCGAACCCCGGCTCGAGCAGCTCGGTCGCGCGTGCCTGGGCGTAGGAGCGCTTGCGCTGGTGCACGCGCGCACGCACGAGGTCCCCGGGGAAGCCGCCGTCGACGAACACCACGTAGCCGCCGGGAGCGCGCGCGACACCGGCTCCGCCGAAGGCCAGCGAGTCGATCCGCAGGACCAGCTCGTCGCCGACCGCCGGCCGCGCGGCGCTCAGGGGAGCAGCCATTCCAGCAGCGCCTTCTGCGCGTGTCGGCGGTTCTCGACCTGATCCCAGATCCGCTGGCGCGACCCGTAGAGCACCTCGGCGGTGATCTCCTCGCCGGCGTGGGCCGGCAGGTCGTGCAGCGCGATGGCGTCGGGGCGCGCGAGATCGAGCAGCGCATCGTCGATCCGGTAGTCGGCGAGCGCGGCGCGGCGCTCGGCGGCCTGGGCCTCGTCACCCATCGAGACCCAGACGTCGGTGTAGAGCGCGTGCGCCCCGCGCGCCGCCTCGCGCGGGTCGCGCACGAGCGTCGCGCCGGTGCCCGGCTCGAGCTCGTAGCCCGCGGGCGAGGCGACGACGACCTCGAGCCCGGCGCGCGTGCCGAGCAGCGCCAGCGACCGCGCGACGTTGTTGCCATCGCCGATGTAGGCGAGCCGCAGCCCCTCGAGCGCGCCGAACGCCTCGCGCAGCGTCAGCAGGTCGGCCAGCGCCTGGCACGGGTGGTGATCGGCGGTCAGCATGTTGAAGACCGGGATCGAGCCGTAGCGCGCGAGCTCCTCGAGCATCGCCTGCGGACCCGTCCGCACGCCGACCGCGTCGAGGTGGCGCGAGAGCACGAGCGCGGTGTCGCGCAACGACTCACCGCGCGAGATCTGCAGCTCGTCGGAGCGCAGGATCAGCGGGTGCCCGCCGAGCTCAACGATGCCGACCTCGAACGACAACCGGGTCCGCGTCGAGGGCTTCTCGAAGACCAGGCCGACGCAGCGCTCGGCGAGCGCCCGCGAGGCCCGCGGCGCCGCCTTCAGCTCGAGCGCGCGGTCGAGCAGCGCGCCGAGCTCGGCCGCGTCGAGCTCGGCACCGGTGAGGAAATGTCGGGGCATCGGCGAGCCGAACAGCTTACTCGCGGTCCCTCGGCCCCCGAGGGGGCTCAGCCGCCGAGCCGGATGCCGTAGCCCTGGAGGGCGAGCAGCGCGCGGTTGCGCAGCGAGCCGGGGCGCGGGATCAGGCCGAGCGCGATGGCCGCGCCGTAGGCGTCGAACACGGCCCGCACGCGCCACAGGCGGGTGCGGCCGAGGTCGAGCTCGCCCCAGAACACCGCGTGCAGCTCGAGCTCGCGGTGGCTCGCCGGCAGGCTGTCGAGACCGCCGGTGTTGCGGCCGACGGCGCGGACCGGGAGGGCGACGAAGCGCCCGTTCGACAGGCGTTCGCCGGCGCGCTCGAGCGTCACGTCGGGGAACGCCCGCCAGAGCCGCTGGGCGTGCTCGCCGAGCGCGGTGACACCGTGCAGCGGCCGCGGCGTGAGCGGATCCTCGTAGTGCAAATCGGGCGCGCAGAGCGCCAGGAAGGCACGCGCGTCGCCGCCGGACCAAGCGGCCTCCCAGTCGTCGGCAAGCCGATCGACGATCAGATCACCCCCGGCCATCGGGCTCATGCTGGCACACTTGCACAGATGGAGACCCGCGCTGGAGACACGCCGCAGCGCCGCAAGCGGCGCCCGCCGGACGGCGTCGCGGAGCCGACCCGCTCGCAGCGCCGCGACCAGCTCGCGCGCGACGCGCTGGCGCCGCTTGAACCCGGCGAGCGCCCGCCGGCGCTGCTCGCCGCGGTCGCCCTGGCGGTCCTGCTCGGCGGCGGCAACGCGATCGCCTACGCGGCCGGCGCGCACATCGCCGGCAAGCACCCGAGCCCGGCGTGCTCGCCTTCAGCGGCCTGATGGCGGTGCTCGCCGCCGGCATGTGGACCAGGCGCTACATCGCCGTGCTCGCCTTCGAGGCGCTGCTCGCGTTCGCCGTGCTGCTGTTCTCGCTGCTGCTCGTCGAGGCGGCGAACCTCGAGGGCGTGCTGCTGTCGGTGGTCGTGATCGCCGGCGGCGGCTGGCTGTTCTGGAAGCTCGTGCGCGTGATGGGGCGGCTCGCGGCGCCGCGTCAGTCGTCCGGTTGAGGCGGCCGGCGGGTCTCCTTGCGCTGCGCCCCGGCGCGCTTGGCGGTCAGACGCCGCTCGCGCGATGCCGCGGTCGGCTTCGTCGGGCGCCGTGGACGGCGGACGCTCAGCGCCGCCTCGAGCTTGGCCCGCAACCGTTCGAGCGCGAGCTCGCGGTTGCGCAACTGGCTGCGGGCGTCCTGGGCGACCGCGGTGACGCGCGGGCCGAGCCGTTCGATCACGCGCTCGCGCTGTGCGTCGCTGAGCGCCCGCGACGCGGCCACGTCGAACACCGCCTCGACGCGCGAGTCGGTGACGTTCGCGTGCTGGCCGCCGGGGCCCGAGGAGCGGCTGACGCGCAGCTCGATTTCCGCCAGCGGGACCGTCACGCCGTGGCCGAGCTCGAGTCCGTCCGCGCGCTCCATCGCCCAAGCATCCCCGATCGCCCCGTCGTATAGATTGCGAGGGGATGGCCGCACGCACCTTTGACTGCGTCGTGATCGGCGCCGGCCCCGGGGGCTACGTGGCGGCGATCCGCGCCGCCCAGCTCGGCATGAGCACCGCGGTGGTCGAGCGCGAGAGCGTCGGCGGACGCTGCCTGAACGTCGCCTGCATCCCGGCCAAGGCCGTGCTGCGCTCCGCCGACGTGCTCAGCGAGGTCCGCGAGGCCGGCGACTTCGGAATCCTGGTCGGCGAGCCGACGATCGACTTCGCGGCGATCATGGCGCGCCGCGACAAGGTGGTGGGGACGCTCACCGGCGGGGTCTCGGGACTGTTCAAGAAGAACAAGATCGAGCTGCTGGCCGGCAGCGCGGCGCTGACCGAGTCCGGAACGGTTCGCGTCGGCGACGACGAGCTGAGCGCGAAGACGATGATCCTCGCGACCGGATCGGTTCCCCGCGCGGTGCCGGGCATCGAGTTCGGCGGCCGCGTCGTCGGCACCGAGGAGGCGTGGGCCTTCGCGGCCCTGCCCGGTCGTCTCGCCGTCGTCGGCGCCGGCGCCTCGGGCGCCGAGATCGCCTCGGCGTACGCGCGGCTGGGCTCCGAGACGCTGCTCTTCGAGGTCCTCGACCGGGTGCTGCCGACCGAGGACGAGGACATCTCGAAGGTCGTCGCGCGCGGGCTCTCGCGCCAGGGGATCAAGGTGCACACCGGAACGGCGATCGAGAACGTCGCGAGCGGCGAGAGCTCGGTGAGCTTCAGCATGGCCGGCGAGCCGGTCGAGGTCGACTGGCTGGTGCTCGCCGCCGGACGCGGCCCGGACGTCGCCGGGCTGGGCCTCGAGCAGGCGCAGGTCAAGCTGACCGAGCGCGGCCTGGTCGAGGTCGACGGAGCGCAGCGGACCTCGCGCGAGGGGATCTACGCGATCGGCGATCTGACGGCGGGGCCGGCGCTCGCGCACAAGGCATCGGACGAGGGCATCATCGCCGCCGAGGACGCGGCCGGCCTGACGACCCATCCGCTGGTCCACGTCGACATCCCCCGCGCCACCTTCTGCACGCCGAACGTGGCGAGCTTCGGCCTGACCGAGGCGCAGGCCCGCGAGGCGGGTCACGACGTGGCGATCGGCAAGGTCCAGTACGGAGCCGTCGGCGCCGGGACGATCCTCGGCGACCGCAGCGGGCTCGTCAAGCTCGTCGGCGAGCGGCGCTACGGAGAGCTGCTCGGGGCGCACATCGTGGGGACGAAGGCAACCGAGCTGATCCAGGAGCTGGTCAACGTGCGCGCGCTGGAGGGCGGCTTCGCCGAAGTCGCGCGGATCGTGCACGGCCACCCGACGCTCTCCGAGGCGGTGCTCGAGGCCGCGCGCGACAGCGACGGCTGGCTGATCCACGGGTAGCGGACGCCGATGGCCGTCCCCGCGGCGTTCTACTTCGACCTGCGCAGCCCGGAGGCGTACTTCGCCGCCGAGCGCGCGCTCGCGGTCCTGCCCGCACCGTGCGAGTGGCAGCCGATCCTCACGTCGATGCTGCCGCAGGCCGAGACCTTCGAGACCTACCGCTGCGAGTACGAGGTGGCGGCCGTCCGCGAGAACGTCGAGCGGCGCGCCGCGGAGCTCGCACTGCAGCCGTTCGTCTGGCCGGAGCCGTTCCCGTTCGACAGCGAGTTCGCGATGCTCGTCGCGACCTTCGCCAAGCGGATCGGCAAGGCCGTCGCCTTCGCGCTCGCGGCGTTTCGTCAGGCGTTCGCGGGGGGCCACGCGCTGAGCGACCGCGACTGCGTGCTGATCGCCGCGGCGGCCTGCGAGATGCACCCGCGGGCGATCCTCAAGGCCACGGCGACACGCGGCCTGCGTAGCGAGCTCGAGCGGGCGAGCGGGGCCGCGCTCGAGCTCGGCGTCAGCGACGTGCCGGCCGTGCGGATCGGCGAGCAGGTGCTGGTCGGCGAGCGCGCGCTCGAGCAGGCCGGCGCGCTGCTGGCGAGCGCGCGGCGATGAGAGCCGGCCTCGCCTACCGGCTGCTGGTTCGTCGCGGCGGCTCCGCGCCGGCGCTCCTGGCCTCGCCGGACCGGATCGACCACGTCGAGATCGTCGAGGTGGGCTCGGGCGAGGCGGTGCTGTTCTGGGACTGCAGCCCGCGCGAGGCCTCGCGGCTGGTGCGTGCGCTGCGAACCGACCTCGCCGGGCGCGAGGCCGAGGAGTTCATCGCGCACTGGTCCGCGCCGGGCCCCTAGCTGTAAGTACTGAGTAGGTTGGTTCGCTCGTTGAGGCGGGCGATGGGCGTCTTGTGGTTGAGGGCTGAGTGTTGTCGGTGATGGTTGTAATGCCAGAGCCATCCGTCAAGGGCTTTGGTGCGTTCGTTGCTTGAGCGGTAGATCGCGCCGTAGGCCCAGCCGCCGAGGAGGGTGCGGATGAAGCGTTCTGCTTTGCCGTTGGTTTGGGGGCGGTAGGGGCGTGTTCGTAGGTGGCGGATGCCGAGTAGGCGGCATGCGGTGGCGTGTGCGAAGGAGATGTAGGGGGAGCCGTTGTCGGTGATGAGTTGCTCGACCTGGATGCCGTGGCGGCGGTAGAACTCGATGGCGCGGCGCAGGAATCCGACGGCGGTGGTGGCTTTCTCGTCGGCGAGCACTTCGGCGTAGGCCAGGCGGGTTGCGTCGTCGATCGCGATGTGCACGCATTCCCAGCCGACGATCTTGCGGCGAACTCCCGCCGCGTCGATGGGTCGAGGATTGGAGTGCTGGCGGAGTCCATCGCGTACTCGTTTGCCGGCGCCGCCTTGGATGCGACCGAGTTTCTTGACGTCGATGTGGATCAGCTCACCGGGGCGTTCGCGTTCGTAGCGGACCGCTGGCTCGAGACCGATCCGGCCGAGCTTGCCCATCCCGAGCTGTTTGAGGATCCCCGACACGGTCGAGAGCGCCATGTCGAGCGTCTCGGCGATCTCCGGGCCCGTGAACCGCAAACGACGTAGTGCCGCGATCGCTTCGATCCGCTGCGCGGGGGTGCGATGCGGGATCCGGCTTGGCGCGCTCGAACGATCGAACAAGCCCTGCTCGCCCTCAAGCCGATACCGCCCCCGCCCACTTCCGCGCACAACGCACGCTGACCTCAGCAGCCGCCGCCGCCTGCGCCAGCGTCCAACCCTGATCCACAACTCGCCGCGCGAGCTGCCGGCGCCCATTCAGACTGAGCGCCGCGTTAGCGTGAAGCCTCATCCGGTGTCCTCCTTGGACTGAGTTGCTTGGCAGCCCTCAGACTCCAAGGAGGCCCGGATGGACCAACCTACTCAGGAACTACACCTAGCGGGCGCGGACGGCGACCGCGGTCTGCCATCCTGGTCGGATGGATGAGTTGTGGGTGTGCCAACTCGGCGTCGTCGACTTTCGCGAGGCGCTCGCGCTGCAGGAGCGCCTGCGCACCGCGCGCCAGGCGGACGAGGTCCCCGACACGCTGCTGCTGCTCGAGCATGCCCCCGTGTACACGCGCGGACGGCGCTCGAGCGCGGATGAGCTGCCGCTCGGCGACGCCTTCTACGCCGCGCAGGGGATCGAGATCGTCGAGGTCGACCGCGGCGGGCGCGTCACCTATCACGGCCCCGGGCAGCTGGTCGGCTACCCGATCATGCGAATCGGCGACATCATCGGCTACCTGCGTACGATCGAGACCGCGATCGTCGCCGCGCTGGCCGAGGAGGGTGTCGCGGCGCGCGGCGGCGGCGACCGGCCCGACCGGCGTCTGGGCCGCCGACAGCAAGATCGCCTCGATCGGCGTCCACGTCTCGCGGCGCGTGAGCACGCACGGCTTCGCCGTCAACGTCGACAACGACCTCGAGCCGTTCGACTGGATCGTTCCCTGCGGCCTGCCCGGCGTCACGCTGACCTCGGTCGCCCGCGAGACCGGGCGCGGCGGCAACCTCGAGCGCTTCCGCCCGCGGATGGCCGGGCAGTTCGCGCTCGCCTTCGAGCGCCGCACGCAGGCGATCTCGCCCGAGCGCCTGCTCGCAGCGCTCGCAGCGCCGGTCGGCGGGAGCGCCCACTAGGCTGATCGGGGATGGCGGCGACCGCGACACGCTCACGCTCGAACCCCGGCGGCATGGACGTCCGGACGGTGCTCGGCGGCTCCACGGTCAAGCTCGGCGAGCGCAAGCCGCCGTGGTTCAAGGTGCCCGCCCCCGGCGGCCCGCGCTACCGCGAGCTGACGGCGCTGATCGCCGACGCGCAGCTGCACACCGTCTGCCAGGAGGCGGCCTGCCCGAACGTCGGCGAGTGCTGGGAGCGCGGCACGGCGACGTTCATGATCCTCGGCGACACGTGCACGCGCCGCTGCGGCTTCTGCAACGTCAAGACCGGCAAGCCGACCTGGAACGACCCGCTCGAGCCGGCGCGCGTCGCGCGCTCGGTCGCGCGGATGGGGCTGCGCCACGCGGTGATCACCTCGGTCGATCGCGACGACCTGGCCGACCTCGGCTCGGCCGCGTTCGTCGCCGTGATCCGCGAGATCCGCCGCCAGGCGCCCGGCTGCCAGGTCGAGGTGCTGACGCCGGACTTCCAGGGCCAGGAGATGCCGCTCGCGCGGGTCATCGCGGCGCGGCCCGACGTCTTCAACCACAACGTCGAGGTCGTCCCGCGGCTCTATCCGCTGGCCCGCCGCGGCTCGGCCTTCCTGCGCTCGGCGCGGGTGCTGCGCAACGCCAAGGAGCTCGGCGGCGAGCAGGTGACGACGAAGTCGGGGCTGATGGTCGGGCTCGGCGAGAGCCACGAGGAGATGGTCGAGACCTTCGGCGTGCTGCGCGAGCACCACGTCCAGGTGCTGACGATCGGCCAGTACCTGCGCCCCTCGGAGCAGCACCTGCCGATCGTCCGCTACTGGCACCCCGACGAGTTCGTGGCGCTGGAGCGCGCCGCCTATGCGCTCGGCTTCGAGCACGTCGCGGCCGGACCGCTCGTGCGGTCCTCCTACCACGCGGACCAGCACGTCCCGCAGCCCCAGCCCGGCGCCGGGCCACTCGCGGTGCCCGCTGGGCCGCTGCTCGCCGCTTGATCCCGCTGCGCGACAGCGTCCGTCTGGCGCGCTGGCCGATCGTCACGATCGCGCTGATCCTGGCCAACGTGATCGCCTACCTGATCTCGATCTCGAGCGCCGGCGGCTCGATCATCGACGGCCCGAGCATCTCGACGATCATCAACTACGGCGCGATCCCCTACAAGTTCGCCCACCTCTCGAGCCACTGCGGACTCGGCGCCGCCGGCTTCGCGCAGGCCGTGCTGTGCAGCGGCCAGCCCGGGGTGACCGGCGTTCCCCCGCCCCAGCCGGCGACCTGGGAGACGGCGTTCACGTCGATGTTCCTGCACGCGAACCTGCTGCACATCGGCGGCAACATGGTCTTCCTCGCGGTCTTCGGCTGCACGCTCGAGGACACCATCGGCCGGCTGCGCTTCCTGGCCTTCTACTTCCTCGGCGGGCTCGCCGCGCTCGCGCTGACGGTCGCCGTGAGCCCCGACTCGGTCGCGCCGACGCTCGGCGCCTCGGGGGCGATCGCCGCGGTGCTCGGCGGCTACATCCTGCTCTACCCGCGGGCGCGGATCCTGACCGTGGTGCTGGTGATCCTGTTCTTCACGATCGTCGAGCTGCCCGCCTGGGTGGTGCTCGGGCTGTGGCTGATCTTCGACGCGGTGCTCGGCGCGCTGCACGTGATCACGCCGTTCGGCGGCGGCGCCGGCGTCGCCTACTACGCGCACATCGGCGGGTTCGCGTTCGGGCTGCTGGCGGTCCGCGCCTTCGCCCACGGACGCGCGGACCGCTACGGGCCGCTGCGCACCGCGTAGGCGATCGCGGGCAGCGCGCCGACCACCGTCTGCCAGGCCACGACGGCCCGGTCGGTGCCGGGATCGATCGCCACCGACGGCGCGCTGTTGGGACCCGCGGTGGCCAGCTGCGTCGGCGCCTCGAAGGCGACGCCGCCGGGACCGCCGGGGACGCTGCGCGCAGCGAGGATCGCCTGCTGGCTCGCGTCGAAGCCGGTCGCCGCGCGCGGCGCCTGCTCGAGCACCGCGACGGCGTCGTTGTCGGGCCCGGTGGCCAGCGCCGCGAGGCGCACGTCGGCCCCGGGCACGGCGAGCGTCGCCGGCGGCAGCACCTGCGTGCTCGTCAGACCGGCCGCCTCGACGACGTAGTTGCCGCCCTGCGCGAGGGTCCACGCGGCGAGCACCCCCTCCGAGGGCGTCATCCGCACGAGCGCGATCGCATGCGGCGTCAGGCGCTGGCCGATCGGCTCGCTGAACGCCGCCAGCGTATGCGGATGCGGGGCGGTGAACAACACGTTGTTGCCCGAATGCTCGAGATAGATCCGGCTGAGACCGGCGACGCCCGGCGGGGGCTCGTTGGTCCACATCACGAAGGCGTGGTTGTTGTCGCTGAGCACGGCGGCGAGCTGCGGGTCGTAGCCGGCCGGACCCAGCACCTGTGGCGGAGACGGGCGCCCGGCGTTGGAGATCCACTGGGCGTGGGCCTCGTTGCCCTGGACCCAGAGGACGATCGAGTCCGCGCGGTAGTCCAGCCCGACGGTCAGCGCCGTGATCGGGGCGAAGCCCTCGTCGAGCACCACCGGCGGCGCGAACCGTGTCGCGTAGTGGCGTTGTTCACGCAGCTCGATCAGCTGTTCCCCGCCGACCGCCGTCGCGGTGCTGACGACGTCGGCGTCGCCGATGTAGCCCTCGGCTGTCGCCACCAGCTCGGCGGGTCCGCCGAGCTCGGTCAGCGAGTGCAGCGAGCCGCCGGCGCGGCCCTCGCCGAACAGCGCGCCCGGGAGCGCGCCCGACGGGTTGCCGGTGTCGCCGCTGACCGCGACGATCTGGCCCGCGGTCGTCGTCGCGGTCGCCAGCGGCCCGACCAGCCGGCGCCCCGAGATGATCGCCCGCGGCAAGCTCGGCGCGTCGTCTGAATGCAGCGACGCCGAGTCGAGCGTGGCCGGCGAGCCGGCCACGCCGGAGCAGCTCGGCGCGCCGCCGAGCCAGAGGATCGCCCCGCGGCCGCTGCGCTGGTTGGGCGAGCTGAAGGGAAAGACCACGCTGGGCTCGCTCGCCGGGGCGCAGGTGGCCAGCGTCGAGGGACCGGTCCACGTCGCCGCGGCCGCGACCGAGGCGATCAGAGAGAGCGCGACCGCAACTATCGCCAGACGCGCCACGGGCATCGCGACAAGCTAGCGGGCTGCTCGGAGCCGTGCGCCGCCCGCCGGCCACGCCGCCGCCAACCCTCACCCGGGGCATTCGGGAACCTGATATGGGAGACTCCCGGCCGCCGGAAACCGTGCGAATATGGGAGACAACGTGGACGGCGACAGACCGACGAGCCAGGGCGTGGTGACCGACATCGCCGGCCTCGCGGCGCTCGCGGGCGTCGAGCTCGGCCCCACCGAGTGGGTCGAGATGACCCAGGATCGGGTCGATGCGTTCGCCGACGTCACCGACGACCACAACTTCATCCACGTCGATCCGGCGCGTGCGAGCGAGACGCCGTTCGGCGGGACGATCGCGCACGGCTACCTGACGCTGTCGCTGCTCGCCCCGATCACCCAGCAGCTGCTGAGCGTGAGCGATGCCGCGGTCGGCATCAACTACGGGCTCGACCGGGTCCGCTTCCCGGCGCCGCTGCCCGTCGGCGCGCGGTTCCGCGGCTCGGCCACGCTGAGCGAGGTCAGCCCGATCGACGGCGGCGTCCAGGTCAAGCTGCTGGCGACCGTCGAGGTCGCCGATCAGCCGAAGCCGGCGCTCGTCGCCGAGTGCGTCTTCCGGTACTACGCATGAGCGAGCCGCTGCGACTCGACGGCCGCGTGGCGATCGTCACCGGAAGCGGCCGCGGCCTCGGCCGGGCCTACGCCGTCGCGCTGGCCGCCGCCGGCGCCGCCGTCGTGGTCAACGACGTCGACGGCGCCGGGGCGCACGCCACCGTCGCCACGATCAACGCGGCCGGCGGGCGGGCGGTCGCCCAGATCGCCCCGGTCGGCGACGCGAACGTCGCCGACGCGCTGGTGGCCCGCGCGATCGAGGCCTTCGGGCGCGTCGACATCATGTGCACCAACGCCGGCGTGCTGCGCGACCGCGTGCTGTGGAAGATGACCGACGAGGACTTCGACCTGGTGATCGAGACGCACCTGCGCGGCACCTTCACCTGCGCCCGCGCCGCCGCGGTGGCGATGCGCGAGCAGGCCGAGGGCGGGCGGATCATCGTCGTCGGCTCGCCGGCCGGCCAGCGCGGCAACTTCGGCCAGACGAACTACGCCGCCGCCAAGGCCGGGATCGCGGCGTTCGCGCGCACCTGGGCGATGGAGCTGGCGCGCAGCGAGATCACCGTCAACGCGATCGTGCCCACCGCCTGGACCGCGATGACCGCGAGCATCCCCGCCTACGCGCCGCTCGTCGAGCGCGTCGAGCGCGGCGAGGGCCTGCCGCGGGCGGTGCGCCAGGAGCACGCGGTCGGCATGCCGGAGGACTGCGCCGGGCTCGTGGTGTTCCTGGCCTCCGACGCCGCCGCCGCGGTCACCGGGCAGTGCATCGGGATCGGCGGCGACCGGCTCAGCCTGTGGTCGCACCCGGCCGAGATCGTCTCGGAGCTGCGCGAGGGCGGCTGGAGCGCCGAGCAGATCGCCGAGCGCTGGGGCGAGGCATTCGCGCCGGCGGAGCAGAGCTACGGCATCGTGTTCAGCGACCTCGACCTGGGCGGCCCGTGAGCATCGATCTCGAGCGGATCGTCGCGATCGATGTGCACACGCACGCGGAACGCTCGACGCACGGCCCTCAGGACCCGGTCACCGGGGAGCTGCTCGACGCGGCGGCCAAGTACTTCGGCGGCCATCCGCCGCAGCCGACCACCCAGGAGGTCGCCGACTACTACCGCGAGCGCTCGATGCTCGCCGTCGTCTTCACCGTCGACGACGAGGCCGGGATGGGTCGTGCGCGGATCTCCAACGACGAGGTCCTGGCGGCCGCCGCCGCGAACCCCGACACGCTGATCCCGTTCGCGAGCATCGACCCGCACAAGGGCAAGCTCGGCGTGCGCGAGGCCAGGCGGCTGATCGAGGAGTACCCCGCGTTGCGCGGCTTCAAGTTCCACCCCAACACCCAGGCGTTCTGGCCCAACGACCGCGCCCACTACCCGCTCTATGAGGTGATCGCGCAGGCCGGCAAGATCGCGCTCTTCCACACCGGCCAGACCGGGATCGGCGCCGGCATGCGCGGCGGCGGCGGGGTGCGGCTCAAGTACTCCAACCCGATGGCGGTCGACGACGTCGCGGCCGACTTCCCGGATCTCGACATCATCCTCGCGCACCCCTCCTTCCCCTGGCAGGAGGAGGCGCTCGCGGTCGCGACGCACAAGCCGAACGTCTACATCGACCTGTCCGGCTGGTCGCCGAAGTACTTCCCCGAGATCCTGATCCGCTACGTCAACACGCTGCTGCGCGAGAAGATGCTGTTCGGGTCGGACTTCCCGCTGCTCACGCCCGACCGCTGGCTCGCGGACTTCGAGCGTCTGGCGATCCGCGACGAGGTCCGGCCGCTGGTGCTGAAGGAGAACGCCGCGCGGCTCCTGCGGCTCTGAAGGACCGCGACAGCTCGTCCATCGCCGAGAGCAGCGAACGGTGGACGATCTCGCGCCGCTGGGGCGCAACGGCGGCCAGCAGCTCGTCCTCCAGCTCGGCGATCACCGCGTCGGCGCGACCGAGGATGCGCCGTCCCGAAGCGGTCAGCTCGGCGCGCATGATCCGCGCGTTGGCCGGGTCGGCGCGGCGGCGCACGAGGCCGCGCTGCTCGAGCGACGCGAGCACCTCGATCATCGACTGCGGCGTGATCAGCGCCCGGCGCGCGAGCTGCGCGTTCGAGAGCCAGGGGCTGCCGCGCAGCACCGAGAGCGTCGTGACGTCGGCGACGCTCAGCTCGCACGACGCAAGCCGCCCACGCAGCTCGCGCCGGATGCCCTGGCTGACGCGGCCGATGACGTAGACGAGCGACGGCTCGGGCTGCTGCTCACCCTCGCCGTGTGCGACGCCGCTCACGCCGCTGACGCTAGTGGTTCGCCGTGGCCGATGTCGCCGCGGGCACGCGGCCGGCGCTCGCCTCAGCGCAGCGGGATCGACTGGGCGAAGCTGAAGACGCCGTCGGGGTCGTAGGCGCGCTTGATCGACTCGAGCCGTGGGAGGTTCGCGCCGTAGTAGGCCTGGGGCCAGTCGGCGAGCGTCGGGTCGATGTAGTTCTGGTAGGCCTCGCCGTTGGTGTAGGGGGCGAGCCGGATCGCGGTTTCGCCCAGCCACGCCGCCACCGCCGCGGCGCTCGACGCCGAGGTGCCCGACCCCCACGAGCCGCTCAGCTGGAGCTGGCACAGAGCGTCACGGTGGACGAACGCGGTCGCGTCGGCCGCGACCGCGTTGATCGCCCCGCCGTAGCCGTCGAACGCGAGACCGCCGCCGAGCTGCGGCAGCTCGCGCTGGAAGCTCTCGACGGCGTCGACGATCGCGGCGACGCCGGCGCTCGCGGGCGCGCTCGAGAAGTACGCCGACTTCGCGGCGAAGGCCGCGCGAGCGAGTGTCCCCGCCGTGCCCGGCGCCTGCAGGTGGCACTGCGCGAGGGTGATCTCGGCGCAGCCCGCCTCGACGAGCATCGCCTGCAGGTAGCCGTCGGCGCGGACGTAGTTCGTCGTCGGCGCCGTACCCACGGCGCTCGCGAGCTGACCGACGAGCGCGGAGAGCGCCGTGACCCCGCCGACGTAGACGCCGGTCGCGCGGGCGATCAGGCCACTGGTGCCGGCGCTGAGCAGCAGGCAGTTTGACCACAGCTCGTCGGGCGCGTGGGCGATCCACTGCGCCCACGCGCCGAACAGCGCGCCGGCGGCCGCCCAGGGAAACTCGAGCGTGAACAGCGCGAGCGGCGGGATCGGCTCGGCGGCGAAGTCGAACGAGGTGACGATCCCGAAGTTGCGCCCGCCGCCGCCGCGGCTGGCCCAGTAGAGGTCGGGTTCGCTCGTCGCGTCGGCCCGCCGCACGCTGCCGTCGGCGGTCACGACGGTCAGCGCCTCGATCGCGTCGGAGGTCAGGCCGTACTTGCGGCCGAGCACCCCGACGCCGCCGCCCAGCGCGAGCCCGGCGATGCCGACGCTCGGGCAGCTGCCGCCCGGCACCAGGACGCCGGCGGCGGCCAGCGCGCTGTAGAGGTCGACGAGCCGCGTGCCCGCCCCGACGGTGGCCCTCGAGCCGGCGACGCCGACGCCGCTCAGCCCGCTGACGTCGACGATCAGTCCGCCGCCCGTCGAGTAGCCCGCGTAGCTGTGGCCGCCGCAGCGGGGAATCGGCGCGAGCGCGTGGCCGCGGGCGAAGTCGATCAGCCGCTGCACGTCGGTCGTCGAGCCGGCGTAGGCGATCGCCGCGGGCGAGGCGTCCTCGAAACGCAGGTCGTAGACGCGCTTGGCGTCGCCGTAGGCGGCGTCGGGCGGCAGCACGAGCCTGCCCGTCAGCGAGTCGCGCAGCGCCGACCACTGCGCCGCGCTCGGCGGGCCGGCCGCGGTGCTCGTCGCGGTCGTGGTGGTGGTGGTCGTGGGCGACGTCGTCGCCGTCGTCGAGTCGGCGGTGCTGCTGGTGCTCGGCGAGCCGCTGCCACAGCCGGCGAGCGCGCCCGCTCCGAGGACGCTCAGCGCGCCACGGCGCAGAAACGCGCGCCGACTGAGGGACGCCGGTTCTTCCACGCCGGACACGCTATTGGTCGGGCGCGGGTTGGGGAGGGGCGGCCGCCTGAGGGCCGGGGCCGCCGTCCCTCCCCGACGCGTCAGCCGGTCATTGGACTGCCGGCAGCAGCACGATCTCGCTGAACAGGACGCCGTTGACGGTGAACTCGGCGTCGGCGCTGAGCAGGCCCGCGTTCTGGGTCAGCAGCGAGCTGTCGCACGGCGGCGGCGGGTTGTAGTTGCCGCCGTCGCCGTAGCCGTTGCGTTGCGTTGCCGCCGTTGCCGTTGCCGCCGTGGCTGTGGCGGTGGCTGTGGTGGCCGTAGCCGTTCCCGTAATCGCCGGTCGCGCCGGTGTCGCCGGTCGCCGTGGTCGGGCCGGTGTCACCGGTCGGCCCGCTGGTGCCGGTCGGCCCGGTGCCGGCCGTCGGACCGGTGCCGCCGGTCGGGCCGGTCGCGCCGGTCGTCCCGCTGTCGCCGGTCGGGCCACTGGCACCGGTCGCGCCGCTGTCGCCGGTCACGCTGCCCCGCAGGGTCGTGTCGTAGTGGTGGCCGCCCGCCGATTGCGACGCGCGGATGCAGACGAAGCGCGTCCGGTCGGTCACCGCGCCGGTGATCGAGCCGCCGCCGCCGGCGAGCGCGATGGTCAGCTTGCCGCCGGTGTAGGAGGTCACGCTGGCGGCCTCGTTCCCGGTCGACCCGGTCGGGCCGCTGCCGCGGTGGTAGCGGCCGTGGTGGTGGCCGTGGCGGAAGCTGTGCGACGGTCCGTGGTGGAGCGTCGCATAAGCCACCGCGGGGACCGCCAGTGCGACGAGGACGACGCCGAGCGCCGCGCGAATCGATCGTTTCATCTGTCCCTCCCAGGGCACCGGGCATCCGCCCGCAGAGATGTGAAACCGCAACTCGGGGCCATGATCGAGAGCGCTCCGCCGCGACGCAATGGAAAACCGCGAGACTCGACGAACGGTCAATGCGGCCCGGCGGCCGCCTCGACGGATGGTCGGTGCGCGCGGGCGCGCGGCTGCGGCCGCGTGCGGCCGCTCAGCGAGGGCGCGCGAGCGTCGCCGAGCTCGCCAGCACCCGCCCGCCGGCGTCGAGCGCGGTGACCGTCACGAAGGCTGCCGATGCGGGAGCGCGCAGCAGCGTCTCGAAGCCGCTGCGCGCCACCGACTCCAGCGGGCGCAACGCGCGCGGCGAGGCGCCGGCCTCCAGGCGCCAGCGGGCCACGGCGGTGGCGCCGTTCCAGCTGGCGTAGACGCGCAGCGTGGCGTGGGGCCCGGCGAGCACGGCCAGCGCCGGGCGCGTCGACGGCTGCCCGCTCCAGCTGAAGCGCAGCGAGCGGTAGGTCTCCGAGCCGGCCGGCGTGTGGGCCTCGAACAGCTGGCGTCCGCTCGCGCTGACCTCGGAGGACTCGTTGATGTTGCCCCACCCGATCCACCAGTTTCCGTCCGGCAGCCGCTGCAGGTCACCCTGGGTCTGGGCGAAGATCGGCGTCGCGATCGAGACCGTCGCGACGAGCTTCGCGGTATTGCTGCGGCGGTCGATCGCGATCACCGCGCCGCGCGAGTGGGGCTCGGCCGACGGCGGCCCGCCGTTGTCGAACACGCTGAAGACGTCGGCACCGAGCGGCCGGGCGTCGTGCTGCCAGGCGGTCAGCGTGCCCGGGCCCATCGTGAAGCTCGGCTCCCGCCCGCCGGCCCGCCAGACGATCTGGCCGGTCGCGGAGTCGATGTCGTATACGGCCCAGGTGGCGCGCGAGGAGATCAGCAGGCTGCCGTCGCCCTCGAGGGCAATCGAGTTCAGGTGAAACCAGTCGTAGGGCCAGGCGACGCTCGCCCCGCCGACCGGCATGTAGGAGTCACTCAGCGGGACGTCCTCGAGCGGGTCCCACTCATACATCACCAGTCCGGTCCTGATGTCGATCTCCTGGAGCACCGTGTCGTAGACCGCGGCGAGGGCGCGGCCGCCGTCGGCGGCCAGGTCGCAGTAGAGCGGCTTCCAGGCGGTGATCAGCGCCGATCCGCGCGGGGTGAGCTGCAGCTCGTGGAGGTCCTCGGTGAGGCCGTTGCCGGCGTGCACCGTCGCCAGCGGCCGGTAGGCGCTCGAGTAGATCTCGCCCTCGCCGAGGCCGAACCCGTGATTGCTGATCGTGCCCTGCCACCACGTCAGCACCGGGCGACCGCGGTAGCGCTGGACCTGGAGGTTGGTCGCGAAGGTGTTGGCGGCGAGCGGCTTGAACCAGACCGGCTGGCCCCGGGGGTCGACGATCATCGGGCCCATCGCGCCGGGGCCCGGGTAGGTCGCGAGGAAGATGTCGCCGTCACGAGCCGCCGCGGCGGAGGTCTTGGTCACCGTGACCACCGCGGGGCGCAGCCTCGGCGCGGAGTGGAACCGCCAGACGGTGCCCGGCCGGCCGGCCGGCTTGCCCGATTCGGGCAGCCGGGCGATCGGATCCGGATCGCCGATCGTGAAGCTGTAGCCGAAGGGATGCGCGGTCGCGCCGGAGGTCCAGCTGCCGGCGACGCTGACGAGCTCGCCGACCGTGAACGGCGTGTCCGGCACGAAGCTCGCGCCGTCGCCCTGCGAGTAGGCCGCCAGACGCCCGGCGTGGAGCCCGCTGGCGCTGCCGCGCACGACGAGGCCCGACAGCTGCGCGGCCGGAGCGCCGAGGAAGCTGAGCTGGGTCTGCGGCATCGCGTCGCGGGCACCGGGCGCCGGCGAGACGAGCAGCGGGGTGGCGGGCAGCTGCGCGCTCGCGTCGAGGCTCGCGGGAACGCAGAGCGGTCCGCTCGCCGGCGTGCCCGCGCTGACGTTCGCGGCGCCCGCGGCGAGCGCGGCGCCGGCGCCGCACACGACCAGCAGCGTCGCGGCGCGGCGCGCGGCGCTCAACGCGGAACGGTCACCGAGGCGAGCGCCGCGGTCAATGCGTCGGTGGTGGTGTAGCGGCCGAGCTCGGCGTCGGGGCTGAGCAGCAGCCGGTGGGGAAGCACGTAGGGAGCGGCCCGGGCGACGTCGTCGGCCGTCACGAAGTCACGGCCGGCGTAGCGCGCGACGACGCGCGCGACGGCCTGCAGGTGGACGGTGGCGCGCGGGCTCGCTCCGAGCAGGATGCTCGGCAGCTCGCGCGTCTGACGGACCAGCGCGACGATGTAGCCGGCGACCTCGGCCGAGACGGTGGTCGCCGCGACGAGCTGCGCGGCCTGCGCGAGCTCGCCGTCGGCGACGACCACGCCGACGTCGTCGAGGGCGAGGTCGCGCAGGCCGGCGCGGGGCAGCGCGAGCAGCTCCAGCTCGTGCTCCTCGCTCGGGTAGCCGATCTCGATGCGCATCAGGAAGCGGTCGAGCTGGGTCGGCGGCAGCGGGTAGGTGCCCTCGAACTCGAGCGGGCTCTGCGTCGCCGTGACGAGGAACGGCCGCGGCAGCGGATGCGAGACGCCGCCGACCGAGGTCTGCCCCTCCTGCATCGCCTCGAGCAGTGCCGCCTGCGTCTTCGGCGGCGTGCGGTTGATCTCATCGGCCAGCAGCACGTTGGTGAACACCGGGCCGGGCTGGAACTCGGGCTTGCCGTCGCGCACGGCCACGGTCCCGGTGAGGTCCGCCGGCAGCATGTCGGGCGTGAACTGGACGCGGCGGAAGTCGCCGCCGACGGCGCGCGCGAAGGCCGATGCGGTCAGCGTCTTGGCGACGCCAGGCGGACCGTGCAGCAGCACGTGGCCGCCGAGAATCAGCGCGCCGAGCAGCACGTCGACGACCTCGCCGGAGTCGATGACGACACGCCCGACCTCGGCGGCGACGCGTTCGCGCAGTTCGTTCATCCACGTAGTGTCCCTCAATCCGGGCGATTCGCGAGCCTGCCGCCGGCGCCGTGGGCGAGCGGCCTAGGCGCGCGCGCTCGTCGCCGGGTCAAGGCGCGTCATCACGACGCTCGCCGAAAGCTCCGCCGGACCGCCGCGGTAGACGCCCTTGGTCGGCGGCACGTCGTCGTAGCGGCGGCCGTGGCCGATCTTGACGTAGCTCTCGCCGGCGCGGGAGCGGTTGGTCGGATCGACGCCCACCCAGACCGGCTGGCCGCGCTCGCCGGCGTCGGGCAGCAGGACCTCGAGCCAGGCGTGCGTGTCGACCTCGACGGAGTCGGTGCCGCCGTCGGGCGGCGCGGCGAACAGGTAGCCCGACACGTAGCGCGCGGCGATCCGGTGGCGGCGCAGCAGGATCAGCGCGAGGTGGACGAAGTCCTGGCAGACGCCGCCGCCTGCGCGCAGCAGATCCTCGACGGTCGAGCCGACGTAGGTGATCCCGCGGCGGTACTCGAAGCGCTCGGGGATCAGCGAGCAGAGCGCGTCGACGGCCTCCAGCGGCGTCGCGAGATCGCTCAGCGCGAAGAACTCGGAGAGCGCCCCGTTGGCCGGCTCGGCAATGCTCGCGAGCAGGTACTCGCCGGCGGCCTCGAGGTAGCTGGGCGCGGCCAGGTCCTGCCACGTCGGGGCGGGCGGATCGGGTGGCTCGGAGGTCACGACACGCGCGCGCACGTCGATGGTCAGCGAGGTGTGGGGACCGGAGATGCCGAACTCGATCACCTCCGTGCCGAAGTAGTCGGCGTGGCGTCCGAGCCGCGTCTCCGGATCGATCCGCACGTGAAACTCGTCGCAGCGCTGGGTCGCGGTCGTCGCCGGGCGCACGCGCAGCGCGTTGAGGTTGTCGGTCACCGGCTCGTCGTAGTGGTAGGCGGTGACGTAGTGGATCGAGAAGAGCATCGGCTCAGGTGACGTGGATCGGCATCGCGACCCCTCCAAAGTAGCGGTCGGCGATGTCGCCATCGGCGAGGGCGAGCTCGCGGCCGACGATCTCGCAGACCTCGAGCAGCTCGCCGCCCTCGCGCCGCCCGACGCGTCCGCGGAAGTCGAGGTCGGCGAGCACGCGCGAGAGGCGCAGCACCGGCTCGGACGCGCCGGGGTTCGCGTCGGCGAGCGAGAGCGCGGAGCGCACCGCGTCGATCGAGGCGGCGACCGAATCCGGGTAGCTGCGTGTGTAGAGCAGGAAGCTCGCCACTGCCGCGGCGCTCGGCGCCGCGACGCCGGCGCGGCGGAAGGCCTGCAGCCCGCCGACCGCGCCGAGCAGCGCGAGCGCCTGCCCGTCGCGCGGCGTCGCGCCGCGCTCGCCGGGCGCGGGCAGCGCGACGCGCAGCATCCGCAGCACCATGTCGGCGGACTCGAAGCGGCCGCCGGCGTCGAGGAAGGCGTAGGCCTCGTCGCGCAGCATCGTGCGCGAGGCGATTCCCCAGAACAGCGCCGAGCGGTCCTTGACGTAGCTGACGAACGAGTACGGGCCGCCGTAGCCGGTCACGCCGATCGCGGCGTCGGCGAGGCCGAGGTGGACGGAGTTGATCGCCTCCCACATCTCGGCGCTGATCACGTCGCGAACGGTTCGCGCGCCCTCGCGGGCACGTTCGAGGCTCGCGACGACCGAGTTGGCGTTCGCCGGGTCGGTGCTGAGCAGCGCGACCGTGTCGGCGCGCGAGGGCCGGCTGCCGGAGTCGGTCGTCACCGTCGAGCCCATGATCGCGAGGACGCCCTCCCAGGACAGCGTGACGCCGACCGGACCCTCCTGGGGACCCTGCAGGTCGGCCTGGAAGACGCCGTCGATCATGCGCGCGATGTGCTCGGCCCGCGAGACGTTGCGCCCGAGCCAGTACAGCTCGTGGGCGATCCGCGCGAGCATCAGGGTGGTGCCGTCTGCTGCTGCTGCTGTGCTTGACCGGTCCACGACCGCAGGCGCAGATCGGGCAGCGCCGGCGGGTCGAAGTCCGTCGGCACCGGTGCATCGGCGGCGGCCTCGTCGTCGTCCTCGAGCACCCAGGTGTCCTTCGAGCCGCCGCCGCGTGAGGAGTTGACGATCAGCGACCCGGGCTCGAGCGCGACGCGGGTCAGCCCGCCCGGCACGATGCGAATCTCCTCGCCGACGATCGCGAACGGGCGCAGGTCGACGTGGCGGGCGGCCAGCGTGCCGTCGCCACTCACCGTCGGCACCGTCGAGAGATGCACGACCTCCTGTGCGATCCAGTGGGCGGGATCGCGACGCACCGCCGCGGCCACGTCGGCCAGCCGGCGCTCGTCCGCCGCCGGCCCGATCACCACCCCGCTGCCACCCGACTCCCCCGTCGGCTTGAACACGAGCTGCTCGACCCGCGCCAGTGCCGCCTCGCGCTGCTCGCGATCCTCGAGCCGGTAGGTCGTGACGTTGGCCAGCAGCGGCTCCTCGCCGAGGTAGAAGCGGATCATCTCCGGCACGTAGCAGTAGATCGCCTTGTCGTCGGCGACGCCGGTGCCGATCGCGTTGGCGATCGCCACGTTGCCGGCGCGGTAGGCGCGGATCAGCCCGGGAACCCCCAGCAGCGAGTCGGGGCGGAACTCGAGCGGGTCGATGAAGGCGTCGTCGAGCCGGCGGTAGATCGCGTTGACGCGCGCCAGGCCGCTCGTCGTGCGCATGTAGCAGACGTCGTCGCGGACGACCAGATCGGAGGCCTCGACCAGCTCGACGCCCATCTGGCGGGCCAGGAAGGTGTGCTCGAAGTAGGCGCTGTTGGCCACGCCCGGCGTCCACACGACGATCGTCGCGTCGCCGTCGGCGACCGGCGCAACCGAGCGCAGCGCGGCGTGAAGCAGCGCCGGGTACTGGTCGACCGGGCGAACCCGGAAGTAGGAGAACAGCGACGGGATCAGCCGCGTCATCGCGATCCGGTTCTCGAGCATGTAGGAGATCCCCGACGGGGTGCGCACGTTGTCTTCGAGCACCCTCCAGTCGCCGTGCTGGTCGCGCACCAGGTCGCAGCCGGCGACGTGGGTGTAGACGCCGCGCGGCGGGCGAATGCCGTGAGCCGCGCGTGCGAAGTGCGAGCGGCTGGCGACCAGCGTCCAGGGGACGATCCCGGCCTTGATGATCTCGCGTTCGTGGTAGACGTCGTCGACGAACTGGTTGAGCGCGCGGATCCGCTGCGCGAGCCCGCGTTTGATCGTCTGCCACTCGGCGCCCGGGATGATCCGCGGGACGAGGTCGAGCGGGAACGGCCGGTCCACCATCTCGCCGTCGGCGCTCGTCAGATCGAAGGTGATCCCCTGACGCATGAAGATCGCGTCGCGCAGCGCCCCGGCGGCGACGAGGTTCTCGGCGCCGAGCCGCTCGAGCTCGGCGACGAGCGGCTCGGCGTAGGCCCGCGGCGCGCCGGCGGCGTCGAAGACCTCGTCGAAGGCCGCCGCCTGTCGGGTTGAGCTCATCGGCACATTCTCTGCGACCGCGAGCGGCCGTGTCGCTCCATCGGGGACAACATGTCGGCGCTGCGATTGTCCGCCGCGGAGCAGCCGGCCGATCCCAGGCCGCGCCCGCGGCGCAGCTGAGGCCGACGCCGGGCGCTGCTCAGCTCAGCAGCTCGTAGGCGGGCATCGTCAGGAACTCGACGAACTCCTCGCCAGTGGCGACCCGGTCGAACAGCTCGCGCGCCTGCGCGTAGCCGTCGCCGAGCTTGGCCATCTCCTCGTCGGTGATCCGCGCCACGTCCGCGTGGCTGAAGCGGCCGTGCTCGAGCCACTGCCAGACCTGGGCGCGCGAGATCTCGCTGGTCGCCGCGTCCTCCATCAGGTTGAAGATCGCGACCGCCCCGTTGCCGTCGAGCCACGCCGCGATGTACTGGATCCCGACCGAGATGTCGTTGCGCAGGCCGGCCTCGGTCGCCTCGCCGGGCGTCGCGGCGACGTCGAGCAGCGCCGCCGCGTCGGGCACGACGTCCTCGCGCAGGACCCCGAGCTGGTTGGGGCGATCGCCGAGCACGCGGTCGAAGACCTCGAGCGCGACCGGGACGAGATCGGGGTGGGCGACCCAGGTGCCGTCGTAGCCCTGCGACGCCTCGCGCTCCTTGTCCTCGCGGACCTTCTCGAGCGCGACGGCGTTGACCGCCGGATCGCGGCGCGAGGGGATGAAGGCCGCCATGCCGCCGATCGCGTGGGCGCCGCGGCGGTGGCACGTCCGCACCAAAAGTTCGGCGTAGGCGCGCATGAACGGGACGCCCATGCCGACGGCGGCTCGGTCGGGCAGCACGAACTCGGGGCGGTGACCGAGCTTCTTGATCACGCTGAACAGGTAGTCCCAGCGGCCCGCGTTCAGCCCCGTCGCGTGCGGCCCCAGCTCGTGGAGGATCTCGTCCATCTCGAAGGCGGCGAGGATCGTCTCGATCAGGACGGTCGCGCGGATCGTCCCGCGCGCGATCCCGAGCTCGTCCTGGGCGCGCTCGAAGACGCGGTTCCAGAGCCTCGCCTCGAGGTGCGACTCGAGCTTGGGCAGATAGAAGTACGGGCCGCTGCCGGCCGCCTCCAGCGCCTCATGGTTGCGCAGCAGGTACAGGCCGAAGTCGAACAGCGACGCCGAGATCGGCTGCCCGTCGACCTCGAAGTGGCGTTCCAGCAGATGCCAGCCCCGCGGGCGCACGAGCAGCGTCGCGACCTCGTCGTTCAGCGCGTAGGACTTCTCGGGTGTCTGCAGCGAGATCGTGCCGGCGATCGCGTCGGAGAGGTTGCGCTGGCCGTCGATCATGTTCTGCCAGGTCGGCGAGTTGGAGTCCTCGAAGTCGGACATGAAGACCCGTGCGCCCGAGTTCAGCGCGTTGATGACCATCTTGCGATCGGTCGGGCCGGTGATCTCGACGCGGCGGTCGGTGAGGTCGGCGGGGGCCGGCGGCACGGCCCAGTTGCCGTCGCGCACGGCCGCGGTCTGCGGCAGGAAATCCGGCAGCTCACCGTCGCGCAGGCGCCGCGCGCGGGCGTGGCGGGCGGCGAGCAGCTCGTCGCGCTCGCCGGCGAACTCGCGGGCCAGGAGCGTCAGGAACTCGACCGCGGCGGGGCTCAGCACATCGTCGGTGTTCACTGGCGGGCCTCCTTGAGCAGGCGCTCGGCGTCGACGCCGCGGATCGAGGCGTCGAGCAGTTCGATCGGGTGAAAGGCCGGCAGCGGATGCCCGCGCCGGCGCAGCGCCGCGCTGACCTGGACCAGGCAGCCGGGATTCGCGCTGGCGTACGCGTCGGCGCCGGTGTCGAGCACACGCTGGGCCTTGCGGTCGCCGAGCTCGCCGGCGGCCTCGGGCTGAACGAGGTTGTAGATCCCGGCGCTCCCGCAGCAGAGATCCTGCTCGGCACACTCGAGCAGCCGCAGGCCGGGGATCGAGCCGAGCATCGCGCGCGGCTGATCGACGATCCGCTGGGCGTGGCGCAGGTGGCAGGAGTCCTGGAAGGCGACCGAGATCTCCAGCGGGTGGCGCTCGGCGCGCGCGACGCCCAGCAGCTCCGAGACGTCGACGGCGTTGGCGATGCCGTGGTCCTTGAGGTGGGAGCCGCAGCCGGCGGCGTTGGTCACGACGTGGTCGTAGCCCGCGAGCGCCGACTCGAGTGTCCGGGCCCGCGCGATCCCCTGATCGAGCCGGCCGGCGTGGGCGTGCAGCGCGCCGCAGCACTGCTGCGCGCGGGGGACGTGCACGTCGAAGCCCTCGGCCGCGAGGACCCGCGCGGTGGCGTTGTTGACATCGCCGAACACGACGCTCTGCACGCAGCCGGCGACGAGCGCGACCCGGGGGCCGCTGCCGGGCAGGTGCACGGGCGGCCACGCGGGCGAGGACCACGGCGGCGCGAGCCGCTTGAGCGTCCCCAGCGGGCCCGGCGCGGGCAGCCGGCGCAGTGCGAGCGCCGCGCGCAGGCGACGGCGGTACGGCAGCACCGCGAACATCGCGCCGCGCAGCAGTCGCTCGGAGAGCGGGCGGCGGTGGCGGCGTTCGACCTCGACGCGCGTCAGCTCGATCAGCCGGTCGTACTGGACCCCCGACGGACACGCCGTCACGCAGGCCATGCAGCCGAGGCAGCGATCGAAGTGCTCGGCGACGGTGTCGGTCAGCGCCAGGCTGCCGTCCTCGAGCGCCCCCATCAGATGGATACGCCCGCGCGGCGAGTCCATCTCCTCGTGCCACAGCACATACGTCGGGCAGCTCGGCAGGCAGAAGCCGCAGTGCACGCAGTCGGCGATCAGCTCTGGGTCCACATCGCCTCCGCGACGCGCTCGGCCAACGGGCTCCAGCTCGCCGGTGCGTCGTGCGTGTAGGCCACGCGCGGACCCGGTCGCACGAGCGGCGCCGGCTCGCCGTCCCAGCGCCGCCGCCCCGGGAGCGCCTGCTGCAGCACGCGGATCCCCGCCCAGCGATCGGCCTCCTCGCCGCCGAACGAGGCGAGCTGGGCGTCGACCGACGCGCGCGAGCCCTCGAACAGCACGTGCAGCCGGCCGTCGAGCAGGTCGACCGCGCTCGGCACGAGCTGCGACCGGTGCAGCTCGAGCCAGCGCGAGCCGTCGACCACGACGCTGCGCGCGGTCAGCGGCAGCGGGTGCAGCCGCAGCGCGAGACGCTCGACCGCGCCGAGCCGCCCACGCGAGCCGCAGAACAGCTTGCCGAGGTCGTAGCCCGCGACGTTCTTGACGACCTTGCCGCCCGAGTGAGCGCGCAGGCCGTCGCCGAGCACGACGGTCACGCCGAGGATCAGATCGCGCATCGTCCCGAAGCGATGGCGCAGCGGCCCGGAGAGATCGTCGAGCAGGCACTCGCCGAGCGTCGGATCGCCGGGCGGGTCAAGCGACAGCCGCTGGCCCTGCTCGGCGAGCAGCGCCTGAAGCTCGCCCAGCCGCATCCCGGCCTCGACGATCGCGGTCAGATCGCCCGGCTCGTACTCGAGGATCCGCGCGCCGCCAGCCGGCGGCTCGGAGTCCACGCGAGAACCCTCAGAAGCGTTCAATGAGGCCGGCCCGCTCGAGGGGGTGGGCGCGATGGGGGCCCGGGATCTCGCCGCACAGCCGCGGCGTCGGGAACACCTTGCCCGGGTTGGCCAGGCCGCGCGGGTCGAACGCGCCGCGCAGCCGCGCCATCGCCGCGAGGTCGCTCTCGCTGAACAACAGCGGCATCGAACAGGCCTTGTCGGTGCCGACGCCGTGCTCGCCGGTGATCGAGCCGCCGGCGTCGATGCACGCTTCGAGGATCTGCTCCGCCAGCGCCTGCGCGCGGCCCGCCTCGCCCGCCACGCGGGCGTCGTAGAGCACCAGCGGATGCAGGTTTCCGTCGCCCGCGTGAAAGACGTTGCCGACGCGCAGTCCGCCGGCCGTCGAGAGCTCCGTGATCCGCCGCAGCACCTCCGGCAGCTTGGTCCGCGGCACGACGCCGTCCTGGACGTAGTAGTCGGGGCTGATCCGGCCCATCGCGGCAAACGCCGCCTTGCGCCCGCGCCAGATGCGCGCGCGCTCGTCGCCCTCGGCCGCGACCCGGCGCTCGCGCGCGTCGAGCTCGGCGCAGATCCGCTCGACCGCCTCGAGGTCGTCCGCCACCTGCTCGGCGGCGCCGTCGAGCTCGACGATCAGCACCGCGCCGCAGCCCGGCGGGTAGTCCGGCCCGAGCGCGGCCTCGGCCGCCTCGATCGCGATCGCGTCCATCATCTCGATCGCCGCCGGGGTGATCCCGGAGCCGATGATCCGCGACACCGCCTCGCCGGCCTCATCGGCGTGGCCGAAGCCCGCGAGCAGCGTGCGGATCGCCGCCGGGGCGCGCAGGATCCGCAGCGTCAGCCGCGTCGCGATTCCGAGCGTGCCCTCGGAGCCGACGAACACGCCGAGCAGGTCGGGTCCCTCGTCCCAGACCGACAGCTCGACCAGCTCGCCGTCGGGCAGCACGATCTCCGCTGCCAGGATGTGGTTGACGGTGAAGCCGTACTTCAGGCAGTGCGCGCCGCCCGAGTTCTCCGCGACGTTGCCGCCGATCGTGCAGACCTGCTGCGAGGAGGGGTCGGGCGCGTAGTAGAAGCCGTGCTCGGCAACGGCGCGGGTGACGTCGAGATTCGCGACGCCGGGCTCGACGACGATCTCGCCGCGGTCGACGTCGATCGCGACGATCCGCGTCATCTTCGCGAGCGAGATCACGATCCCCTCGGCGACCGGCAGGGCGCCGCCGGAGAGCCCGGACCCGGCGCCGCGCGCCACGAACGGGATCCCGTGCGCGTGACAGGTCCGGACCACGGCCTGGACCTCCGCCGCGCTGGCGGGCAGCGCGACCAGCGCCGGGATCACGCGGCGGTTCGTCAGCCCGTCGCACTCATAGGTCCGCAGCTGCTCCGGCCGCGTGATCAGCTGATCCGGTGCGAGCGCCGCCTCGAGCTCGCGCACAGCGGCCGGATCGAGAGCCGGGGAGGGCATCGAGTGAGCAGTCTAGCCATCGGCCGCAGGGTCGAAACACAGTCGTTAGACGTACGCCACTGCTACGTGTAGGCTTGTCACGGCGTCTCACGTGGGCGCTGCCGCTCTGGCCGGCCACTGCCAGCAATTTGAAAGGGGCCCATGGTCCTGGCAGAGACGACCGCGCCGAGCGGTATCACTGATAACGCCGGCCGGGAGCCAAACGCGGCGGCAGCGACCGGCAGATCCGGCTCGCAGATCAACTTCTGGACCGAGGCTCTGGCTCCGTACGCGCGGCCGAGCATGTGGCGCAGCATCGCCGGTCTGCTGACCTCGGTGGTGCCGTATCTGGGGCTGCTCGTCGCGATGTACTTCGCGCTGCGGGTGTCCTATCTGGCGACGCTCGCGATCGGCGTCCTGGCCGCCGGGTTCCTGCTGCGCACCTACATCGTCTTCCACGACTGCTCGCACGGCTCGTATCTGCCGACCAAGCGGGGCAACCTGTGGCTCGGCAGCGTGCTCGGGGTCCTGGTCTACGCGCCGTTTGCCAACTGGCGCCACAACCATGCCGTCCATCACGCCACCGCCGCCGACCTCGACCGCCGCGGGCAGGGCGACGTGCCGACGCTGACGATCGCCGAGTACAACGCCAAGCCGTGGCGCGCACGGCTCGGCTACCGCCTGTTCCGCAATCCGCTGGTGATGTTCGGACTGGGACCGCTGTTCGCGATGATCCTCGCGCCCCGGATCATGCCCCGCTCGCCGCGCCCGCGGATCCGCCGCAGCGTGCACGGCACGAACCTCGCCCTCGCCGTGATGATCGTCGGCGGCTGCCTGCTGGTCGGCTGGCGCGACTTCCTGCTGATCCAGGCACCGCCGGCGCTGCTCGCCGGCTCGGCCGGGATCTGGCTGTTCTACGTGCAACACCAGTTCGAGGACACCTTCTGGGAGCGCAACACCGAGTGGACCTACGCCGACGCGGCGCTGCGCGGCAGCTCCTATCTGAAGCTGCCGAAGGTGCTGCAGTTCTTCACCGGCAACATCGGCCTGCATCACGTGCACCACCTCAACTCGCGGATCCCCAACTACAACCTGCAGGCCGCCCACGACGCCAATCCGATCTTCCACGACGTCCCGACGCTGTCGCTGTGGGACGGGTTGCGTGCCGTGCGCCTGAAGCTGTGGGATGAGGACGCCCGCCGCCTGGTGACCTTCGCCGGCGCCCGCGCCGCCACCGCGGCGCGGCTGTCCGTGCGCGCCTCCTCGGCGCAGGCCTGACCGCCGCGAGCCCGGCGCGCCGCATGCGCGGCGCCGGCCCGCGGCGCGCCGGCGGGCCGCTGTCAGCCTTTCCGCCACGCCGGCGCGCGCATCGAGGACAATTGCGCCAATGGCGCTTGCCGTGCCCACCGGGCCAACGGACGTTCGCACCCCGTCGCTGCTGAGCGTCGAGGGGCTGACCGTGGACTACGGCGCGCTGCGCGCGCTCGACGGGGTCGACCTCGAGATCCGCGCCGGTGAGACCGTCGCGTTGGCCGGCGAGAACGGCGCGGGCAAGTCGACGCTGGTGCGCTGCATCGCGGGCGACATCATCCCGGACAGCGGGCGGATCCTGATCACCGGTCAGCGCGTCGCCGCCAATCCAGCCGCCGTCGCGCGGCGCGGCGTCGCCGTGGTCTGGCAGGACCTCGCGCTGTGCGACAACCTCGACGTCGCCTCCAACCTGCTGCTCGGGCACGAGCGCAGCGGGATGCTTCGCTCCGAGAGCCGCTTCCACCTGGTCGCCGCCTCGCTGCTCGCGAGCCTCGGCATCCCGTTGCACGACACCACGCGCCCGGTGAGCACGCTCTCGGGCGGGCAGCGCCAGTTGCTCGCGGTGGCGCGGGCGATGTGCGACCAGCCGCTGCTGTTGATCCTCGACGAGCCGACGGCGTCGCTGGGCGTCAACGAGTCGGTCCAGGTCGAACAGCTGACCGTCGGTGTGCGCGAGCAGGGCACGACGATCCTGCTGGTGTCGCACGACATCGATCAGATGTTCCGGCTGGCAGACCGGATCGTCGTGCTGCGCCATGGCCGGGTGGTCGCCGACGTGATCCCGGCCGAGTCGCATCCCGACGACGTGATCGCGCTGATCTCCGGCCAGCAGACCGACTCCTCGGCGCGCCGCCAGCTCAGCCGGTTGCACGGGCTCGCCGACCGCCTCGCCTCCGCCGACCCCTCCTCGAGCCTGCGGCTGATCCTCACGGCGCTCGCGGGAGCGCTCGAGGTCGAACGGCTGTGCATCCATCTGCTTGACGGGGACGTCCTGCGCGCCGCCGGCGACCTCGGGCTGCCGCCGACGCTCGAGCACGACTGGGCGGTGCTGCCGCTCGGCGCCGCCGGCGGACCGGTCGGGCTCGCCGCGGCGAGCGAGGAGACGGTCGTCGACGACGACGTCCGCGTGAGCGCGGCCTGGGCGCCGTGGCGACAGCATGCGCTGGGCGCGGGCATCGCCAGCTCATGGGCGGTGCCCGTGATCGGCGCCAACGGCCTGGCCGGCGTCATCACCGTGTTCCGAGACGCCCCCGGAAGCCCGCACCGTGAGGAGCTCGACCTGGTGACCCTCTACGCGGGCTACGCCGCCAGCGCGGTGGAGCGTGAGCGACTGCTCGGCGAGGTCACGGCGCGAAACCGCGTGCTCGAGACGATTCAGGAGGTGCTTGAGATCCTCGCCGGCCCGATACCGTTGACCGACGGGCTCGTCGTGGTGCTGCAGGCGCTGTGCGAGGGCCTGCAGTCCGACGCGGTGGCACTCGCGAGCGCCGACACTCCGGCGGCGCTCCCCCGGCTGCAGGCCGTCGTCGAGGCCGGCGAGATCGCACCGCCGTCGTCGGCGCTGCTCGCGGCCGCGGCCCGCGCGCTCGGCGTGGCCCGCCGCGACGGACGGGCACGCAGCACGCGAGACCCCGACGGCGGAGCGTACCTGGCGGTCACCTTCCCGGCGCCCGGCGGCGCCAGCGCGCTGCTCGCGCACTGGGCGGCGCCGGTCGCGCCGGCCGACGCCGCGGTCCTGCTCGAGGACGCCGCCAACTCGCTGCGCCTCGCGCACGAGCGTCAGGAGTCCGAGCGCGCACGCCAGGAGGCCTCGGCCCTGCGCCGCTCGCAGGAACTCCAGCGCGGCTTCCTCGGACGCCTGAGCCACGAGCTACGGACGCCACTGACCGCGATCCGCGGCTACGCCTCGAGCCTGATGCAGCCCGACGTGACCTGGGACGGCGAGTCCGAGCAGCGATTCCTCAGCCGGATCGCCGCCGAGTCCGCACGGCTGAACCGGCTCGTCGACGACCTGCTCGACTTCTCCGCGATCGAGTCCTCGACGCTGCGGCTGGCGCCGGACTGGTGCGACCTGACGCTCGTCCTCGACGCGGCGGTCGCCTGCCTGGCTCAGCCGAGCGCGGCGCTCGTCGAGCTGCGCTGCGAGCCCGGGCTGCCCGTCGTCTGGGCCGACCACGACCGCCTCGAGCAGGTCTTCGTCAACCTGCTCGAGAACGCGTTCCGTCACAATCCGGACGGCACGCAGGTGGCCGTCGACGCGCGCGCCGGCGAGGCGGGCGGCGTGGTGATCACGGTCAGCGACGACGGGGCCGGCGCCCCCGGGGAGATCTCCGCCGCGCTCGCCGGGCGTGGCCGGGTGCGCCGTAGCGCGACGGCCGGGGCCGGCCTCGGCCTGTCGATCGCGCGCGGAATCATCGATGCCCACGGTGGCCGCGTCGAGCTCGAGCGCTCCGGACGCGGCACGCGGTTCGCGATCCACCTCCCGGTCGAGCACGCGGACGCCGACGAGCTCCAGCGCGAGGCCGAGGATCGCGATCCGGCCGATGTCTGAGTCTGCACCCCGGACACGGATCCTCGTCGTCGAGGACGACCCCAACATCGTCGATCTGATCCGGTCGAACCTCGCCGTGCGCGGTTTCGACACGATCGTCTCGACCGACGGCGTTCGCGCCCTGGCGCTGCTCGAGACCGAGCAGCCCGACATCATCCTGCTCGACCTGATGCTGCCGGAGATCGACGGCTTCGAGCTCTGCCGGCAGGTTCGTGAACGATCCAGCGTCGGCGTGATCGTGGTCTCCGCGCGCGGCGGCGATCGCGATAAGGTTGCCGCGCTGAACCTCGGGGCCGACGACTACATGACCAAGCCGTTCAGCATCGAGGAGCTGCTGGCGCGGATCGCCGCCACGCTGCGCCGCACGCGCCCCGCACTCGACGCCGGCGAGGTCTCGACGCGGATCGCGCTGGCCGGCGAGCTCGAGATCGACCTCGCGAGCCAGCAGGTCACGCGGCGCGGCGAGCCCCTGCACCTGACGCCGACCGAGTTTGCGTTGCTGCGCGAACTGGTCAACGACCGCGGCAAGGTCCTGACCCACGCGCAGCTGCTGCGCCGCGTCTGGGGCCGTGGCTATGAGACGGAGACGGAGTACGTGCGGGTCTACGTGCGACGACTGCGCGCCAAGCTCGAGACCGAGGGCGGTCCGCCGCTGATCCTCACCCAGCCGCGGGTCGGCTACCGCCTCGCGACCGAGTAGGCGCCAGAGCCCGCCTCGCGACCAGAGCACACCTCCCGACCAGAGCACGCCTCGCGACCAGAGCACGCCTCGCGACCAGAGCACGCCTCCCAGGCCGTCGCCGGGCGTTAACGAATTGTTTCTCGGATGGCCGCGATGTTCATGTCGCGTTCACACCGCGCGCCATATGTTCTTTGTCGAAGTCAGCGCACGCGTACGCGTGCGCTGAGGTTGCACGTCGCACAGCAGAACGAGAGAGGAAGCGAGGGTATTTGTTGTCACCACGCGGGAGCAACCGCGGCGCGGCGTTCGTGCGCACCGGTCATCGGGAGCGGGCACGCTCGGTGCTGCGTAGCAAACCGCAGGCGTTCTCCGCGTCGTCCACGGATGGCGCGCGGCACGGGGCGACTTAGCCTCTATTCACCGAAAAGCAAGGGCGCTCCGTCGTGCGGTTCGTGCGGAGCGGCGGCACCCTCCAGGCCGTGTGTGCATGAGCGTGCCCAACCCATCACGTTTGCAGAATCAATGAGAGGAAGCAGAGAGCATGTTGCTACTGAAGAACAGACTTACGATCGCCGCGGGCATTGCGTCCGTAGCGCTCGTGGGCGGGCTGTTCGCGAGCGCGAGCAGCTCAGCCAAGTCCAAGACCGTCGCGCCGACGACCGTTTCGGCGACGACGTTCACCACGAGCTACTCGACGATGAAGCTGCTGAAGCCGATCGTCAAGAAGGGCAAGGGGAGCATCGAAGTGATCCTCCCGGACACCGTGTCCTCGACCCGCTACACCGAGTTCGACGCGCCGTCGCTGACTGAGGCCTTCGTCAAGGCCGGCCTTTCGTTCTCGCAGTTCCGCGTTCAGAACGCGCAGGGCAGCGACGCCACCGAGCTGACCGATGCCCAGGCCGCGATCTCGTCGGGGGCCAGGGTGCTCGTCGTCGACCCGCTCGACTCGGGCGTCGGCGCGCAGATCGAGTCCTACGCCAAGGCACACGGCGTGAAGGTCATCGACTACGACCGCCTGACGCTCGGCGG
Source organism: uncultured Solirubrobacterales bacterium (assembly GCA_963833765.1). GTDB lineage: Bacteria > Actinomycetota > Thermoleophilia > Solirubrobacterales > Solirubrobacteraceae > Palsa-513. Next base: position 93,859 of record CAWHZJ010000008.1, read on the forward strand.
TACACGCGGTTACTACGTCAGCTTCAACAACACCTACGTCGGAACGCTGCTCGGCAAGGGCCTGGTGGCATGCACGAAGGCGTGGAACGTGGCCAGCCCGAAGGTCATCGTGATGCGCGGGGCGCCCACCGACAACAACGCCACGCTGTTCGCGAACGGCTATGAGGCAGTGCTCAAGCCGCTGTTCAGCTCCGGCTGGACCGACGTCGCCGATCCTGCAGGAACGTGGACGCCGGCGGTTGCTGAGACCGAGTTCCAGCAGGCATTCACGGCGAACCCGTCGACCAACGCAGCGCTGCTGCCGAACGACGAGAACGCTGCCCCGATCATCTCCTACCTGCAGTCGCAGGGGGTCAAGGCGCAGCAGTTCCCGGTGACCGGCCAGGACGCGACGCTCGTCGGGCTGCAGAACATCCTCGCCGGCTACCAGTGCGGCACCGTCTACAAGCCGATTTTCCTCGAGGCTCAGGCAGCTGCTGCGCTCGCGATTTACGCGCGTGCGGGCGTCAAGCCGCCGAAGGCGCTGCTCAACGGCACGACTCCGGACTCGACGTCGAACGTCAACGTCCCGTCCGTGCTGCTCACGCCGGAGTGGGTAACCACGGCCAACATGGAGGCCACGATCATCAAAGACGGGTTCGTTCCGGCGGTGCAGCTGTGCGCCGGTTCCTACGCGGCCGACTGCACCAAGTACAAGATCCACTAACAACAAGGATCCACTGACCATCGCATACGGGCTAGTCTTGATCAGGTAGATGGTGACTCCCGACTGGACAGCACCGTCAAGCGAGTCAAGCGCTGCAGAGGGTGCCCGGTCCGCCTCGGCGGACCGGGCACCCGGCGCGCTGGCCGCAGGCGCCGCGGGCACGGCAGGCAATGGCAGCGGCAATCCGCTGCTGACGCTGCGCGGCGTGAGCAAGCACTTCGGCCCGGTCCAGGCGCTGACCGAGGTGAACCTCGACATCCCCGCCGGCCAGGTGACCGCGCTGGCGGGCGACAACGGGGCCGGCAAGTCGGTGATGATCAAGACGATCTCCGGGATCTGGCAGCCCGATCACGGCGAGCTGCTGTGGAACGGCAAGCCGGTCCACATCCACTCGCCGAAGGAGGCCGCCGCACTCGGCATCGCGACGGTCTATCAGGACCTCGCGCTCTGCGACAACCTCGACATCGTCCAGAACGTGTATCTCGGGCGCGAGCTTGCCAGCCACACCGTGCTCGACGAGACGGCGATGGAGCTGACCGCCAAGGAGACGCTGTCCAGCCTTTCGGTGACCAGCGTGCGCTCGATCCGCCAGCCGGTCGGCTCGCTCTCGGGCGGCCAGCGCCAGGCCGTCGCGGTGGCCCGCGCCGTGATGTTCACCGCCCAGCTTGTGATCATGGACGAGCCGACCGCGGCGCTCGGCGTCGCGCAGACAACGATGGTGCTGGATTTGATCCAGCGGCTCTCGGGCAACGGCATCGCGGTGCTCGTCGTCTCACACAACCTCAACGACGTGTTCGCCGTCGCCGACCGGATCGCCGTCCTGCATCTCGGCCGCCTGGCCGGGGTGGGACCGGTGTCGGACTATGACCGCCAGAGCGTCGTCGAGCTGATGACGACGGGCTCCGTCGGCGGCCGCGAGGCGGCCGGCACGGCCCGCGCACAGGAGGGGTGAGGCAGTGGCCTCCGACCAGCAGACGACGACCGACGAGCACGACGAGGAAGTCGTCGAGACGGCGCTCGCGGCGGATCCGACGGCGCACGAGGTCGCGCTGATCGACGCCAACGTCGCCGCGAGCTTCAGCGAGTACGTCGAGGCATGGTTCCGGCGCGTGCGCTCGGGCGACAGCGGCGTGCTGCCGGTCGTCTTCGGGCTGATCATCATCGTCATCATCTTCCAGGCCGAGAGCCCGTTCTTCCTCAAGGCCGCCAACCTCACCAATCTGCTGACCCAGGGCGCGTCGTTCGTGCTGCTCGGCATGGCCGAGGTCTTCGTGCTGCTGCTCGGCGAGATCGACCTCTCGATCGGCTACTCCGGCGCCGTCGGCGCGGCGGTCACGACGATCCTGGCGGCGCCGCCGATCAACCTCGGCTGGGGCCTGGCGATCCCCGCCGGGCTGGCGACGACCGGCGGGATCGGCCTGGTTCAGGGTCAGCTCATCACGCGGCTGCGGCTGCCGTCGTTCGTCGTGACGCTCGCCGGGCTGCTGTTCTGGGAGGGCTTTCTGCTCTTCATCATCAACAACCAGAATCCGAGCAACGGCGGCACGATCCGGATCACCAACCGCGTGATCGTCGACATCGTCGACGGCTCGCTGAGCCCGACGGTCGGCTGGATCGCCGCCGCCTCCGGCGTCGCGATCTACGGCGTCCTGACCGTGCTGCGCGACCGCCGGCGCCGCGCCAGCGGCCTGGTCGCGCCGCCGATCGTGCTGACCGCGCTGAAGGTGGCCATCATGGCCGTCGCGGCGGCCGTCGTCGTCGCGATCTGCAACACCAACCGCGGCATATTCGGGAACCAGCTGCGCGGCGTGCCGTGGGTCGTGCCGATCGTGCTTGCCTTCCTGATCGCCTGGACCTTCCTGCTCAACCGCACGAAGTTCGGCCGCTACGTCTATGCGATCGGGGGCAACGCCGAGGCGGCGCGGCGCGCCGGCATCAACGTCCGCCGGGTCCGCCTGATCTGCTTCATGCTGACCGGCTTCACCGCGGCCGCGGGGATGATCGTCTACGCCTCGCGGCTCGGCTCGCTGTCGACCAACATCGACGGCGGCCAGCTCGTGCTCTACGCGGTGGCGGCCGCCGTGATCGGCGGCACGAGCCTGTTCGGCGGGCGCGGCAAGATGGTCCACGCGCTGCTCGGCGGCATCGTCATCGCGACGATCTACAACGGCATGGGGCTGCTCGCGCTGAGCGCCGCCACGCAGTACATGGTCACCGCGATGGTGCTGCTCGCGGCCGTCACCGTCGACGCCGTCGCGCGTCGCGGCGGCGGCTCCTAACCGGCGCCGCGCTCGACCGTCACGGCTCGGCGAGGACCGCGAGCAGGTCGCGCCCGGTCGCGCGCAGCAGCGAGGCGAGGATCGGCGCGCGGTGGGCGCTCGCCGGTGCCACCGCGTCGACGGCCGCGCCGACCCGCGCGCCGGCGCCGGAGCGGAGCTCCGCGGGCCACGGCTGCGGCGCGCCCGCGAGCAGTCCCAGCACCTTCGCCAACTCATCGAGGTTCGCGCACAGCTCGCGCGGCAGCGCCTCGCCCTCGTCGAGCGCGTCGATCGCGACGCGGAACAGGCTGAGCGCGGCGTTGGCGAGCAGGTCGAGCTGGCTGATCCGCTGATCCTCGCGCGCCACCTCGGCGCGCAGCCGCCAGCGCCGTGGGGCGACACGGACGTTGGCCCGCGCGGTCAACTGGGCCTGGGCGAGCTCGGCGAGCTGGCGGTGGATGTCCTGGGCGGCGGCGATCGTCCAGCCCGGCTCGGCGCGGGCGCCGTCGCTCAGCAGATCGCCGACCCGGCCGAGCGCTCCCGCCAGCGAGCGCAGGACCTCGCGCTCGGCGGAGCGCAGCAGCGCCAGCGGATGGGCGGGGAACAGGCCGACGCCAATGATCCCCGCGACGCCGCCGCCGATCAGCGCGTCGACGAGGCGCTCGGAGCCGGTGCCGGAGCGGTGCAGGGCGACGACGAGGATCGCCGCCGCGGCGGACTGGTTGACGAACATCATCCCCTCGCTGAAGAAGCCGACGCCCGCGACGAGCGCGGCCGCCATCGAGACGAGGACGACGATCCCGATGGTCAGCGCGGTCGTGCCCATCACCGCCGAGGCCGCCTCGCCGACCCCGATACCGAGCAGCACCCCGCCGAGCATCTGGACGATCCTCCGCGCGCGCCGGGTGCCGCTCGTGCTCAGCGCGATCGCCGCCGCGATCGGGGCGAAGAACGGCTGCGCGTGGCCGAGCGCGTCGTGCGCGAGCAGCCAGGCGAGTGCCGCCGCCGCCGCGGCCTGCGCGGCCGGCCAGAGCGCCGCGCGCAGCCGCCGGCGCGCCTCGGAGGCCTGATCGCGCCAGGCGAGCTGGACGCTGCGCAGGTCCGGCGACCGCGAGAGGCGGGCGTCGAGCACTACAGCGGCACGCTCCGGTGCTCGCGCGCCGAGGCGTAGAGCGCCTCGATCGCGCGCGCCTGGCCGAGCGCGTCCTCGCGGCCGAGCAGCGGCGCGGCGGTTCCGCGGATCGCCGCCGAGAGGTTCTCGAGCTCGAGCGCGTAGGAGTCCGCGACCGCGGTCGCGATCGTCTCCGAGCCGCCGGAGCGGCGCAGCTCGATGCCGGGGGTGCGGCAGTGCCAGGGGTCGGCGAGGTGCAGGCTGCCCTGCTCGCCGAGGACGACGAGCTCGTCGCGCGGGCTGAGCACCAGGCCGCAGTCGAAATGGGCGAGCACCTCGTCGGCGAAGCCGAGCACGCCGGCCAGAGCGACGTCGACGCCGGCGCCGCCGAACAGCTGCTCGGCCTGCGCGCGCAGCGGCTCGCCGCACAAAAGCCGCGCCGCGTTGACGCAGTAGCAGCCGACGTCCATCAGCCCACCGCCCTCGAGCTCGCCGCGCATCCGCACGTTGGTCTCATCGTCGAGGTAGAAGCCGAAGCTCGCGCGGACCAGCCGCAGGCGGCCGATCGCGCCCTCGGCGATCAGCTCGACCAGGCGCGCGGTCTGCGGGTTGTGGCGGTACATGAAGGCCTCCATCAGCAGCCGCCCGCAGCGCTCGGCGACGTCGAACGCCCGCGCGGCGTCGGCCGCCCGGCGGCTCAGCGGCTTCTCGCAGAGCACGTGCTTGCCGGCCTCGAGCGCCCGGATCGTCCACTCGACGTGCAGCGCGTTGGGCAGTGAGATGTAGACCGCCTCGATCTCGGGGTCGGCGAGCAGCGCGTCGTAGGAGCCGTGCGCCCGTGCGATGCCGTGCTCGCGGGCGTAGGCCGCCGCCGTCTCGCGGTCGCGGCTGGCGACGGCGAGCACCTCGACCTGCTCGCTGGCGCGCGCGCCGGCGAGCACCAGTTGGTTGATCCGCGCGGTCGACAGGACACCCCAGCGCAGCGGCTCGCTCATCGCCAGACCCCTCGCACGCCGCCAATGCTATTGCTGTTCGGATCGGCGCATGCGCCGATCCGCGGGCGGGTGCATGCACCCGCCCGTCCCACAATGCAGCTATACCTCTGCCATGCCGTCCTCGCCGCCACCGCCGCCCGATCGCGCGCCGGCGACCGATCCGCTCGAGCGCTTCGGTCCACTGTTGCTGCGGCGCCTGGTCAAGGACGACGGCCGCGCGCTGATCCTGTTCAGCCGCGCGGACGACGGCGGCGAGCAGTGAGCCTGCGGCGCTTCAACGAGCTGCGCGCCGAGGAGGTCGTCTACGCGGTCCAGCGCCAGGACCGCACGTTCCTGCCGGCCGAGGACCACTGCCCGCTGTGCCCGACGCGGCCCGGCCAGCCGCCGACCGAGATCCCCTTCCCGTCGTATGAGATCGTCGTCTTCGACAACCTGTTCCCGGCCTTCGAGGCGCCGGAGGGCGCGGCCGAGGTCGTCGTCTACACCGACGAGCATCACGGCTCGTTCGCGGGCCTTGCGCCGGAGCGCGCGGAGGCGCTGATGTGGGTCTGGCGCCAGCGCTACGAGGAGCTCGCCGCGCGCGCCGACATCGCCTACGTGCTGATCTTCGAGAACCGCGGGGTCGAGGTCGGGACCACGCTGCACCACCCCCACGGCCAGATCTACGGCTTCCCGTTCGTGCCGCCGGTGGCGGCACTCGAGCTCGCCGCCGACGCCCGCCTCGGCGGCTGCGCGCCGTGCACGCTGCTCGCTCGCGAGCTCGAGTCCGGCGATCGCGTCGTCCACTCATCCGACGCCGTCGTCGCCTACGTGCCGTTCGCCGCGCGCTGGCCCTATGAGACGCACGTCGTGATGCGCGAACACCGCCCGAGCCTCGGCGAGTGCACGGCGGCGGAGCTGACGGCGCTGGCGAGCGCGCTGCAGGCGCTGACGCGCGGCTACGACCGGCTGTTCGCGCGGCCCTTCCCCTACGTGATGGTGCTCCACCAGGCGCCGACCGACGGCCGGCTCGCCGGTCATCTGCACGTCGAGTTCTACCCGCCGCTGCGCACCGCGACCAAGCTGAAGTACCTGGCCGGATCCGAGCAGGGAGCCGGCACCTTCCTGATGGACGTGATGCCCGAGGATTCGGCGCGCGCGCTGCGCGAGGCGATCGCCGATGCCTAGATTCGTCACGGCGTTCGCGCCGGGGCGCGTCAACCTGATCGGCGAGCACACCGACTACAACGAGGGGCTCGCGCTGCCCTTCGCGATCGACGCCGGCGTCGAGGTGCGGGCGGGCGTGACCGGCGATCAGCGGATCGCGGCGTTCGCCGTCGACCTCGCCGAGCACGACAGCTTCCTGCTCGGCGAGGAGGCTCCGTCGCCGGGGGGCTGGCGCGCCTTCGTGCGGGGGGTCAGCGCCGAGCTCGCCGCGGCGGGGCTGCCGGTCGTGGGCGCGGGGCTCGAGATCCGTGGCAGCGTGCCGCAGGGCGCCGGGCTGTCGTCGTCGGCGGCGCTCGAGGTCGCCCTGTGCCTCGCGCTGCTGGCGCTCTCCGACGCCGACGTGGTGCCGCCGTGGCCGCTCGCGCGGATCTGCTCGCGCGTCGAGAACGAGTGGGTCGGAGCGCAGACCGGGCTGCTCGACCAGCTCGCCTCGCTCTGCGGGCGCGCCAACGCAGCGCTGCAGATCGACTTCCATTCGGGCGTGATCACGCCGGTCGCGCTCGAGCTCGGCGCGTGGCGGCTCGTCACGCTCGACTCGGGCGTTCGTCACGAGAACGCGCAGTCCGGCTACAACGAGCGCCGGCGCGAGTGCGCGGAGGCGTGCGCGGCGCTCGGGATCGCGAGCCTGCGCGAGCTCGAGCCGGCGATGCTCGATGCGCTGGCGCCGCCGCTTGACGCACGCGCGCGCCACGTGTTCGAGGAGAACGCGCGCGTCGAGGCCGCGGTGGTGGCGCTCGCGCGCGGCGAGCTGGCCGAGCTGGGGGTGCTGCTCGACCGCTCGCACGCCAGCCTGCGCGACCTCTACGCGGTCTCGACGCCGGCGGTCGAGGCGGCCGTCGAGCGGCTGCGAGCCGCCGGCGCGGCGGGCGCGCGGGTGATCGGCGGCGGCTTCGGCGGGCACGTGCTCGGGCTGCTGCCGCCGGGGGTCGAGGGGCCGCCCGGCGTGCTCGAGGTGCGTCCCGGCCCGGGTGCGCGCGTGCTCGACGGCTAGCCTTGCCGGGGCCCGGCGGTCCGCCTGCTGCATGATGTGGCGGTGGCCGACCGTGCAGCGAACGCCGTGATCTTCGACTTCGACGGCGTGCTCGTCGACTCCTACCGGGCGGTGACCGGCGCGATCAACGCGGCGCTCGTCGAGCACGGCCTGGCGGCGCGCGACCCCGCCGAGCTGCGGCACTTCATCGGCCCGCCGACCTTCACCGCGTTCAGCGAGCTGACCGGCACGCCGCCGGACAGCGACGCCGTGGCGGCGATCGTCGCCACCTATCGCGAGCGCTACGCCGCCGTGTATCTGACGAGCACGACCGTGTTCGAGGGCGTCGTTGAGATGCTCGACGCGCTGTCGCGGCGGATGCCGCTCGCGCTCGCGACGTCGAAGTCGGTGCTCTTCGCCCAGCCGCTGCTCGAGGAGCTCGCGCTCGACCGCTACTTCGCCGTCGTCGTCGCCGCCGACGCCGACGACACCCACGACGACAAGACGGCGATCGTCGGCCGCGTGCTGGACGCGCTCGATCGCGACGGCGCCGTGATGGTCGGCGACCGCTCATTCGACATCGTCGCCGCGCGGGCGCACGGGCTTTCGGCGATCGGCGTCAGCTGGGGGATCGGCAGCGTCGAGGAGCTGCGCGCCGCGGGCGCCGACGTGATCGTCGAGCAGCCCGGCGAGCTGGTCGCGCTGCTGGACGGTGAGCGTCTGCCCGGGCGCTGAGCGCTATACCTCCCGGGGACGGCCGCGACGACGGGGGCGACTCCGGCATGTGTCGGCGCGCTGCGCTCATCACTCGAACAAAGGAATCCGATGGACGATCCATTCGCACCAACCCCGAGCGATCGGTTCAGCTTCGGGCTGTGGACCGTTGGCCACCGTGGCCAGGACCCGTTCGGGGTCTCGACGCGCCCGCCGATCGAGCCGGAGGAGATCACGGCGCGGCTCGCCGAGGTCGGTGCCTGGGGGGTCTGCCTGCACGACGACGACCTGGTGCCCTTTGGCTCGAGCGCCGGCGACCGCGACCGGATCGTCGCGCGCTTTGGCGAGGCCGTCGCGAGCGCCGGCCTGTGCGTGTCGATGGCGACCGTGAACCTGTTCACCCAGCCGGTGTTCCGCGACGGCGCGCTGACCGCCGGCGACCCCGCGGTGCGGCGCTTCGCGCTGCGCAAGACGACCGCGGCGATCGACATCGGCGCCGAGCTCGGCGCCCCGATCTTCGTGCTCTGGGGCGGGCGCGAGGGAGTCGAGTCCGCCGCCGCCCGCGACCCCCGGGTCGCGCTCGAGCGCTACCGCGAGGGCATCGAGTTCCTCTGCGAGTACATCCGCGCCCAGGGACTCGAGATGCGCCTCGCGCTGGAGGCCAAGCCGAACGAGCCGCGCGGGCACATCTATCTGCCGACGACCGGTCACATGCTGCACTTCATCGAGACGCTGAGCCATCCGCAGATGGTCGGCGTGAACCCGGAGATGGCCCACGAGGCGATGGCCGGGCTGTCGTTCTCCGCCGCCGTCGGCCAGGCGCTGTGGGCGGGCAAGCTGTTCCACGTCGACCTCAACGCCCAGAACGGGCCGCGCTTCGACCAGGACTTCCGCTTCGGCGCGGAGGATCTCAAGGAGGCGTTTTTGACCGTGCGGCTGCTCGAGCGCTCGGGCTACGACGGCCCGCGGCACTTCGACGCGCGCGCCTACCGCAGCGAGGACGACGCCGACGTCTACGCCGCGTTCGCGCGCGGCTGCATCCGCAACTACAAGATCCTCGCGGCGAAGGCGGCCGCGTTCGACGCCGACGAGGCGATCCTCGCGGCGTGCGAGCGGGCGGGGGCCGGCCAGCTGGCGCAGCCGACGCCGGCGTACTCCGACGAGGCGCTCGCCGCGATCCGCGCGGAGGACTTCTCGGCGCTGCTCGCGAACCGCGAGGGCCGCCACCACGAGCACGCCGATCAGCTGATGCTGGAACTGATCCTCGGAGCCTAGGGGCAGCGCAGCGGGGTCTGCCGGCTGAGCCCGCGGGTTCAGCCGGCCTGCTGTCGCAGGCGGGCGAGCGCCGGGTAGAGCGCGACGAACGACGGGCGCAGCTGCGCGTAGGCGTGCGCCTGGGCGGGGTCGGGCTCGACCGTGGTGGTCGTGCGCACGCATGCCGCGACGGCCTCGCGGGTGTCGGCGAACACGCCGCCGACGACGCCGCCGAGCAGCGCCGCGCCGTAGGCCGCGCCGGCGTCGACGGCGGTGCGCTCGAGCGGCAACTGGAGCACCGCGGCGAGGATCGAGAGCCACAGATCGCCGCGCGACCCCCCGCCCGAGACGCGCGCGTGCGTCGGTGCGCGGCCGTGGGCGCCGACGAGGTCGAAGCAGTCGCGCAGGCCGAAGGCCACGCCCTCGAGCACGGCGCGCACGAGCGCCCCGCGATCGTGGCGCAGGTTCAGCCCGGTGAATGCGCCGCGCGCGTCGGGGTCGGGGTAGGGCGTGCGCTCACCGGCGATGTACGGCGCGAACAGCAGCCCCTCGACGCCGGGCGGCCAGCGCTCCGCCTCGTGCAGCAGCGTCGCGTAGTCGGCCTCGCCGCCGAGCGCGTCGTGCAGCCAGCGCAGCGACCCGGCGGCCGAGAGCATCACCCCCATCACGTGCCAGACCGACGGGACCGCGTGGCAGAAGGCGTGCAGCAGCCCGTCGGGCGCCGCGGGGTAGCGATCGCGTGCGGCGAACACCACGCCGCTGGTGCCGAGCACGACCGACGCCGGCCCCTGCTGGTCGATGACCCCGACGCCGAGCGCCCCGGCGGCCTGGTCGCCGGCGCCGGCGGCGACCGGGACGCCGGCGGGGCTGTCGCCGCTGTGCGCGGCGGACTCGAGCGCCACCGGCAGCCACGCCTCGTCGACCTCGAGCGCCTGGGCCAGCTCGCTGCTCCAGCGGCGCGCGGCGACGTCGAAGAGCAGCGTGCCGGAGGCGTCGCTGACGTCGGTGGCGTGCTCGCCGCACAGGCGCAGGCGGACGTAGTCCTTCGGCAGCAGGACGCGGCGGATCCGGGCATGGATCTCGGGCTCGTGCTCGGCCATCCAGAGCAGCTTCGGTGCCGTGAAGCCGGCGAGCGCGCGGTTGCCGCTGAGCTCGAGCAGCCGCGCGACGCCGACGCGCTCCTCGATCAGCTCGCACTCGCGCTGCGCGCGGCCGTCGTTCCAGAGGATCGCCGGGCGCAGCGGCCGATCGTCGGCGCCGAGCGCGACGAGGCCGTGCATCTGCCCGCTGACGCCGATCCCGTCGGCGTGCCCGGCATCGAGCTGCTCGAGCACCTCCTGCGCCGCCTGCCACCACAGCTCGGGGTCCTGCTCGGCCCAGCCGGGACGCGGCGTGGCGAACGGATAGGCCCGCTCGGCCTCGCCGAGCAGCGCGCCGTTCTCGTCGATCGCAAGACCCTTCAGCGACGAGGTGCCGACGTCGAGACCGATCATCCTGGCCATTGCGGCGCGAGTCTATCCGGGCCGCGGCGCGGGCCGGCGGCACGCACGGACGCCGTCTCGGAGTGCTGGGCGCTAGTGTGCGCAATCGAATGCCCTCTGGCCAATGCGTCGTCGGTGTGGACTTCGGGACCCTGTCGGGACGGGCGGTCGTCGTGCGCGCGGCCGACGGCGAGGAGCTCGGCGAGGCCGAACACCTCTACGCCCACGCGGTGATGAGCGGTGAGCTGGCCTCGAGCGGCGCGGCGCTGCCGCCCAACTGGGCGCTGCAGGATCCCGACGACTACATCGAGGTGCTCCGCCAGGCCGTCCCGGCGGCCGTCGCGACGGCCGGCGTCGACCCGGCGACGGTGGTCGGGATCGCCACCGACTTCACCGCCTGCACCGTGCTGCCGGTGCTGGCCGACGGCACTCCGCTGTGCCGGCTCGACGCCTGGCGCGAGCACCCGCACGCGTGGGTCAAGCTGTGGCGCCACCATGCGGCCCAGCCGCAGGCCGACCGGATCACCGACCTCGCCGCGGCCCGCGGCGAGCCGTGGCTCGGGCGCTACGGCGGGCGGATCTCCTCGGAGTGGGAGTTCGCCAAGGCGCTGCAGCTGCTCGAGGAGGACCCCGCCGTGTACGCGGCGATGGACCGCTTCGTCGAGGCGGCCGACTGGATCGTCTGGCAGCTCTGCGGAGTCGAGCTGCGCAACGAGTGCACCGCGGGCTACAAGGGGATCTACCAGGACGGGCGCTACCCCGGCGAGGACTACCTGGCGGCGCTGAACCCGCAGTTTGCGGGATTCACCGCCAAGCTCAGCCCGGCGATCGCCGCGCTCGGCGGGCGCGCCGGCGGGCTGACCGCGGCGGCGGCCGGCTGGACCGGGTTGCCCGAGGGGATCGCGGTCGCCGTCGGCAACGTCGACGCGCACGTCACGGCGCCGGCCGCCGGGATCACCGAGCCCGGGCGGATGATGGCGATCATGGGCACCTCGACCTGCCATGTGATGCTCGGCGAACACCTCGCCGAGGTCCCCGGGATGTGCGGCGTCGTGCGGGGCGGGATCGTGCCCGAGCAGTGGGGCTACGAGGCCGGTCAGAGCGGCGTCGGCGACATCTTCGCCTGGTACGTCGAGAGCAGCGTGCCGCCGGACTACCACGAGCAGGCGCGCGCCCTCGGGATCGGCGTGCACGAGCATCTCAGCGCGCTCGGAGCCGCGCAGAACGTCGGCGAGCACGGCCTGATCGCGCTCGACTGGTGGAGCGGCAACCGCTCGGTGCTCGTCGACCACGAGCTGAGCGGCGTGCTCGTCGGGATGACGCTGGCGACCCGCCCGCACGAGGTCTACCGCGCGCTGATCGAGGCGACCGCGTTCGGCACGCGCAAGATCATCGACACGTTCAACGATGCCGGCGTCGGCGTGCGCGAGTTCATCGCCGCCGGCGGGCTGCTCAAGAACGAGCCGCTGATGCAGTGCTACGCCGATGTGATCGGACTGCCGATCAGCGTGATCGACTCCGACCAGGGCCCGGCGCTGGGCTCGGCGATGCACGCGGCCGTCGCCGCCGGCGTGCACGCCGACATCTATGCGGCGGCGCGCGCGATGGGGCGCCTGCGGCGCGAGGTCTACCGGCCCGACGCGGCGCGGGCGAGCGCCTACGATGAGCTCTATGCGCTGTACGGCCGCCTGCATGACCACTTCGGGCTCAGCGACCGTGAGCTGATGCGCTCGCTGGCTGCGATCCGCGTGCGCGCGGCGCGGGAGGACGACCGATGAGCTCCGCCGTCGCGGATCTGCGCCGCACCGTCGCCGAGCTGCACGGCGAGCTGATGCGCAACGGCCTGGTCGCCTGGACGATGGGCAACATCTCGGCGCGCGTGCCGGGCCGCGAGCTGATCGTGATCAAGCCGAGCGGCGTCGGCTACGACGAGCTGACCGCCTCCTCGATGGTCGTCGTCGACCTGCACGGCAACGTCGTCGAGGGCGACCTCTCACCGTCGAGCGACACCGCGACCCACGCCTACGTCTATCGCGCGATGGACTCCGTCGGCGGCGTCGTCCACACCCACAGCCCCTACGCGACGGCGTGGGCGGCGCACGGCATGGCGATCCCCTGCGTGCTCACGGGGCAGGCCGACGAGTTCGGCGGCGACATCCCGGTCGGCCCGTTCGCGCGGATCGGCGGCGAGGAGATCGGCATCGGGATCGTCGAGACGCTGGCCGGCAGCCGCTCGCCCGCGGTGCTGATGCGCAGCCACGGCGTGTTCGCGATCGGCGCGAGCGCGCGCGATGCCGTCAAGGCCGCGGTGATGTGCGAGGACGCGGCGCGCACGGTGCTGCTGGCCCGCACGCTCGGCGAGCCGACGCGCCTCGGCCAGGACGACATCGACGCGCTGTACGAGCGCTACCAGAACGTCTACGGCCAGCGCTGAGCGATGGCCACCAGCCCCGACCAGGAGATCCGCCGATGACCGCGAAGGCGTTTGAACACCGCGAGCTGTGGTTCGTCGCCGGCAGCCAGGAGATGTACGGCGAGGCGGTGCTCGCACAGGTCGACGCCGACGCGCGCGAGATCGCGGCCGCGCTCGGTGAGGCGGAGGCGGTGCCGGTCGGCGTGGCGCTGCGGCCGGTCGCGACGACCGCCGAGGCGATCCGCCGGCTGTGCCTGGAGGCCAACGCGGCGGATGACTGCGTCGGCGTGGTGCTCTGGATGCACACCTTCTCGCCGGCGAAGATGTGGATCGCCGGGCTGAGCGGGCTGCGCAAGCCGGTGCTGCACCTGCACACCCAGTTCAACCGCGCGCTGCCGTGGGCCGAGATCGACATGGACTACATGAACACCCACCAGTCGGCCCACGGCGACCGCGAGTTCGGGTTCATGGAGACGCGCATGGGGCTGCGCCGCAAGACCGTCGTCGGCCACTGGCGCGACCCGGACACGCTCGAGCGGATCGGGCGCTGGGCGCGCGCGGCCTGCGGCTGGCAGGAGGCGCGGCGGCTGAGGGTCGCCCGGTTCGGCGACAACATGCGCCACGTCGCCGTGACCGAGGGCGACAAGGTCGAGGCGCAGCTGCGGCTCGGCTTCTCGGTCGACGGCTTCGGCGTCGGCGATCTCGCCGACGCGATGGACGCTGTCCCCGAGGGGGCGGTGGCCGAGCTCCTCGCCGACTACGAGCAGCGCTACGACGTCGCGGCCGAGCTGCGCCACGACGGCGCCCGCCGCGACTCGCTGGTCGAGGCCGCGCGGATCGAGGCCGGGCTGCGCGAGTTCCTGACGCGCGGCGGCTACGGCGCCTTCACCGACACCTTCGAGGACCTCCACGGCCTGCGCCAGCTGCCGGGCATCGCCGTCCAGCGGCTGATGGCCGACGGCTACGGCTTCGGCGGCGAGGGCGACTGGAAGACTGCGGCGCTCGTGCGGATCCTCAAGGTGATGGCGAGCGGCCTGCCGGGCGGGACGTCGTTCATGGAGGACTACACCTACGACCTCGAGGGCGACGAGCCGCTCGTGCTCGGCTCGCACATGCTCGAGATCTGCCCGTCGATCGCGCTCGGGCGCGCGAGCGCCGAGATCCATCCGCTGTCGATCGGCGGCGCCGAGGACCCGGTGCGGCTCGTCTTCGACGCGGCACCGGGCCCGGCGATCGTCGTTGCGCTGCTCGACCTCGGCGACCGCTTCCGGATGCTGGTCAACGAGGTCGAGGTCATCTCGCCGCCGCAGCCGCTGCCGAAGCTGCCGGTCGCGCGCGCCATCTGGAAGCCGAAGCCGGACTTCGCGACCGCCGCCGAGGCCTGGCTCGCCGCCGGCGGCCCCCACCACACGGTGTTCAGCGCGGCGCTCGACGTCGAGGTCATCGTGGACTTCGCCGAGATCGCCGGGATCGAGCTGCTGGTGATCGACGGCGACACGCGGATGCGGGACTTCCGCAACGAGCTGCGCTGGAACCAGGCCTACTACCGCCTGGCGCAGGGGTTCTGAGCGCGCGGCCGCGCCGCGCGCTCAGAACAGCTCGCGCCAGCTGAACGCGGGGTCGTAGCCGAGCACCCGGCGGGCCTCGTCGATCGCCAGCAGCGTGCCGTGCTCGGCCAGCCCGTCCGCGACCGCCACGCCGGGGAAGACCTCGGCCATCAGCTCGCGGCTCGGGCGGCGCATCACGCTGTCGGCGGCGGCGATGATGAAGGCCTGCGCCCCGCGGGTGTCGGCGGTGAGCGCGAGGCGAACGCTCTGCGCCGCGTGGCTCTCGTCGACGTAGCTCCAGAGGTTCCACTTGCGGATCTGCGGGTCCTCCCAGTAGGACGGGAACCGCTGGTAGTCGGCGCGCTCCATCACGTTCGAGAAGCGCAGCCCGACGAAGGGGATCTCGCTCCAGCGGGCGAACTGGCGGGCCATCTCCTCGCCGAGGACCTTCGACAGCGCGTAGGAGGACTCGGGGCGCAGCGGGCTGCGCTCATCGACGGGCGCGTACTCCGGCGGCGTGTCGAACGGCAGCCCGAGCGTCGTCTCGCTGGACGCCCAGACGACGCGCTTGAGTCCGAGCCGGACCGCGGCGGCGAACACCGTGTGGGTGCTGCGGATATTGGTCGAGAAGACCACGTCCGGTGTCGCGTGCACCGGCGAGGGGATCGCGGCGAGGTGGACGACGGCCTCGACGCCGGACAGGACCTCGGCGCCGCTCAGCGCCTCGAGCGTCTCGCCGTAGTCGGTGAGATCGGCCGGCAGGAACGGCGCCGGCGCCGGCGACCGCGTCTGGTCGGGCGGCACGCGGTCGACGTTCAGCACCTCGTGGCCGTGCTCGAGCAGCTCGCGGAGAACCGCGCGGCCGACCTTGCCGCTGCCGCCTGTGACGACCACCCTCATCGTGGCCGGGCACTCTAGCCTGGCCGGCGCGGACGCGAGCGGCAACGGCGTGCGGGCGCCGGCCAGCCCGCGGCCGCGTGCCCCGCTCGCCGTTGCCGGCATTGCGGGAAACCCGCAGTCCGACGCGGTCCTCCACCGATCTCCGGGACGCCCCCCGCGTGCGATGCTCACCGCGTGATCGCGGCCGATTTGCCACTGCATACGTATCGACATGCGGCCGGTTGGTTTTGTGTACGATCACGCGCGAACCTCTGGCGAGCGCCCGAATGATGGGCGGGTTCCGGTGCCGGTACGCCGGGTCGATCAGACGACATCGAGATGGGGAGGGGAAATGGCAGCAGACGGACATGACGGAATCAGCGACAAGCAACGTGACTTCTCGCGGCGGCGCTTCCTTCGAAACGCAGGAGTGGCGGCCGCGGCCGTGCCGGCGTACGCCGGGCTGGTCGACGTTCTGACCGAGCAGGGAGCAAGCGCGGCAACCTACAAGCGCAACGCCCACATGGCGACGTTCGCCAGCCACCCGAAGTACCACTTCGTGATGGTCAACCACGTGACGACGAACTCGTTCTTCACGGCGACGATCTATGGATGCCAGGACGCCTGCGCCCTGACCGGCACCTCGTTCCAGTGGACCGGCTCGAACAACTCGATCGTCGGCCAGATGGTGTCGGCGTTCAACTCCGGCATCGCCGCAAAGGCGGCCGGGATCGGGTGCTGCCTGATCGACAACACCGCCTTCAACACCCCCGTCGACACCGCGCTGAGCCACGGGATTCCCGTGATCGCCTACAACGCCGACGTCTCGGCGGGTACGAAGAACAACCGGATGGCCTACGTCGGCCAGAACAACCTCACCGCGGGCGCCGCGGTCGGGGAGGCGATCCTCAAGCAGGGAGTGAAGAGCGGCGACCTCGTCGCCGGGATCATCGCGACCCCGGGGACAGGGAACATCCAGCCGCGGCTCGACGGCGCGAAGCCGATCTTGACCAAGGCCGGCATCAATTTCGTCGAGGTCGGGACCTCGGCGACCGAGGGCGCGCCGGAGTACAACAAGATCGCCGCGTGGTACGCCGGCCACAAGGACGTGAAGTTCATGATGGCCGTCGACAGCGGCGACAGCAACGCGGTCGCGGAGTTCATCCAGAAGAACAACCTGAAGGGCAAGGTCGGCGCGTCGGTCTGGGACGTCGGATTGCCGGTCACGCAGGCGATCAACGCCGGCTACGTGACCGCCACGATCGACCAGCAGGCCTACCTGCAGGGCTTCGACACGATCATGCAGCTCTTCCTGTGGAACGTCTCGGGCGGGCTGATGGTGCCGACGAACACCGACACCGGACTCGGCATCGTCACCAAGGCGAACGTCAAGCCGTACCTCTCGAAGAACCGGTTCGAGGGAACGTCCGCGGCGGCGAGGACATTGGCCTCGCCGAGCTCAATCAAGTAGCAGTCCGGGAGCGTGCAATCAGCCGCTCCATCGCCTGCTGCCCCGGCGGCCAGCCCGCCGGGGCAGCAGCGCGAAGCGGTGGGGACGGGGCGGCGCGTCCTGCGCCTGTTCCTCTACCAGCGCGAGCTGACCCCGATCGTGATCACGATCGGGCTGTTCGTGTACTTCGCGATCAGAGCCGGGTCGAAGTTCACCGGCTCGCTCAGCCTCAGCTCGGCCGCCGGCTATGCCGGGCCGATCGGCGCGATCGCCGTCGGCGAGGTGCTGCTGCTCGTGCTCGCCGAGATCGACCTGTCCGCCGGTCAGGTCTTCCTGTTCTGCCCGTGGGTCGAGTACTGGCTGCACAACAGCGGTGTGCCGCTCGTGCTCGCGATCCTGATTGCGCTCGCCACGGTCTGCGGCGTCGGCGCGATCAACGGGCTGATCACGGTGCTGCTGAACGTGCCCTCGTTCGTCACCACGCTGGCGACGAACTTCATCCTCTACGGGGTCGTGCTCGTCGGCTCGAACGACGCCGAGGCGAGCCCGATCCCGCTCTCAGCGGGATCGAACTTCGCCAGCAAGTTCATGGGCACCTGGCAGTGGTCCGAGATCATCTGGGTGGCGGTGATCACGGGGCTCCTCGCCCTGATGCTCACGCGCACGCGCTTCGGCGTTCGGATCATCGCCACGGGCGGCAACCTCGTCGGCGCGGCCGAGGCGGGCGTGCCGATCCGGCGCGTCAAGGTGTGGTGCTTCGTGCTCTGTTCCTTCTTCGCCGGCCTCGTGGGAATCGTCGACGCGGTCAAGTACGGGACCCTCGACCCGGGTAACTTCGGCGTCGACTACATCCTCTACGCCGTCGGCGCCTGCGTGATCGGCGGCACAGCGCTCACCGGCGGGCGCGGGACGGTGGTCGGCGCCTTCATCGGCGCGATCCTGATCGGCATTCTCGAGGACGGGCTGACGCTGATCGGGGTCAGCACCAACGACTTCTACATCTGGGTTGGCGTGGTGATCATCTTCGCGATGGCGCTGAACGCCCAGTTCGACCGGCTGGTCGCCCGCTCGAGGGGCCGATGAGCGCCGACGCCCAGCCCCCCGCGCCCACGCCCTCGGCCCCTGCCGGCGCGCCCGTGCTCGAGGTGCGCGGGGTGACCAAGCGCTTCGGCGCGCTCGTCGTCCTCCGCGGCATCGACCTCGCCCTGCGCCCGGGCGAGGTGCTCGGGCTCGTCGGGGACAACGGGGCCGGCAAGAGCACCCTCGTCAAGATCCTGAGCGGCTTCCACGCGCAGGACGAAGGACAGATCCTGCTCGAGGGAGAGGGCGTGAGCTTCAGCTCGGTCGGGGCCGCCCGCGCCCGTGGAATCGAAACGGTCTACCAGGATCTCGCGCTGATTCCACAGCTGCCCGTCTACCAGAACCTGTTCCTGGGCCACGAGCTGACGAAGTTCGGCCCGCTTCGGGTCCTCGACAAGCGTGAGATGCGCAAGATGGCGCGCCAGTACCTGGACGACATCAACGTGCACGTGCCGAGCGTCGACGCAGAGAGCGACCAGCTGTCCGGCGGTCAACGGCAGGCGGTCGCGGTCGCCCGGGCCGTGCGCGCGGCGACGAAGATCCTGCTGCTCGACGAGCCGCTCGCGGCCATGGGCGCACGGGAGTCGCGTCTGATCATCGACCTGGTCAAGGACCTCGCCTCGAGCGGGCGAGTCTCGATCATCGTGATCGACCACAACTACGCTCACCTCTTCGAGCTGTGCGACCGCATCAACGTCATGCAGGGCGGCCGCATCACGATCGACCGGCAGGTGCACGAGACCTCGCTCGAGGAGCTCACCGAGCTGATGGTCTCGAGCTATCGTCGTCAGCTCGAAGAGGTGGAGAGCGCCGGGGCCTGAACCCGGGCCGACGCCGCGGTCGAGGAATGCGCTCGCGGCGATGGGCGCCAAGCAGGGCGGCGCCCGACGTTCAGCCGGCCTCGGCTTCGAGCGAGCGCCGCGCCTGCTCGTTGTCGGCGCGCTGTTGCTCGGAGACCTCGGGCCAGTGCAGCCCGAGCGATGAGATCGCCTCGACGATCACACCCGCGGCGAGCGCCCGCATCAGCGGCTTGCGGTCGGCGGGAATCACGTACCACGGAGCCCACGGCGTCGAGGTCGCGGTGATCGCGTCCTCGAAGGCCTGCATGTACTCGTCCCAGCGGGCGCGCTCGGCGAGGTCGGCGGCGCTGAACTTCCACTGCTTGGCCGGATCGTCCAGGCGGGCGAGCAGCCGCTTGCGCTGTTCCTCCTTGGAGAGGTGCAGGAACAGCTTGACGATCTTCGTGCCGTTGCGGTCGGCGTGGCGCTCGAAGGCGTTGATCGACTCGTAGCGCTCGTCCCAGAAGGCCTTCCCGCGCGGGCCCGGCGGCAGGTGCTGGCGCTCGAGCCACTCCGGGTGGACGCGCACCGCGAGGACCTCCTCGTAGTGCGAGCGGTTGAAGATCGCGATCCGGCCGCGCGCCGGGAGGACCCTGGCAGCTCGCCAGAGGAAGTCGTGGCCGAGCTCCTCGGCGGTGGGCTGCTTGAACGACACCACCTCGACACCGGTCGGGTCCACGCCCGACATCACGTGACGGATCGTGCCGTCCTTGCCCGCCGCATCCATCGCCTGCAGGACGATCAGCAGGGCGTAGGCGTCGCTGGCCCAGAGCAGCTCGTGCGCCGCCTCGAGCTGCTCGACGCTCTTGGCGAGCGCCGCCTGCGCCTCGGCTCTGCGGTCCTCGTGCGCGAAGTGGTGAAACTCCGGCCCGCCGTCCCACGCGGGGTCGCGGCGGTCGAGCCGCGCCGCCGTCCCCGGCTTGACGATCAGCGCCGCGAGGGTCTGCTTCATCGGCGCAGGCTAGCTGGCCGGCGGTGCCGGCGGTTGCCGGCCGGCGGCCGCGCTGCGCCGGCTGCGGTAGCTCCGAGCCTTCGCCCGGTTGCCGCAGGACGCCATGTTGCACCAGCTGCGCGAGCGGTTGCGCGAGTGGTCGAAGAACGCCCAGCGGCAGCCGTCGTCGGCGCAGACCTTCAGCCGATCCCAGGTCCCGTCGATGTCGGCGCCGTAGATGATCGCGAACAGCTCGCCGAGCGCGCGGTCGAGACCGCCGGCGACGGGCTCGGGCTGCGCGGTCCCGTGGCGATCGAATGCGACGCGCAGCAGCGCGCCCGCCGCGGCGGCGTTGAGCACACGCACGGCGGCCGCGACAGGCGGGCCGCCGGAGCGGTGCTCGAGCAGGTCGCGGAGCGCCTCGCGCACGGCCAGCGCGCGCGCCAGATCGTCGGGCTCGAGACGGTCGCCGGGGCCGAGCAGCCCGCGCTCGCCCAGCCACGCGGCGAGCCCGTCGAGCTCGTTCAGCTTGTCGGTGCCCTCGGCAAGATCGGCCGTGTTGACGAAGTCGCGCACGAGCTCGAGGCGGCCGGGCGCGGAACGTGGCTGGCCCGCCGGGACGGTTGGGTTGGGTGTCGCTTCCATCGTTTGATTGTATCGGGCTGTGCAAACCTGCAAAATGACTTGACTGGTGACGATAACCTGTGTATAGTTTTAGGTAGTTAGCGACGTCGAACGGGAGGCACGCCATGTACCCGCAGCTCAACCTCGTGTACGCAGAGACCAAACATCAGGAGCTACTGGAGCAAGCGGCCCGCCGTGGCCGCTTCGCCGGTCGCCGTCGCCACCGCCGGGCGGCGACGCCGATCTTCTGGGAGGGGTTGACCCTGCGGCTGGCAACGAGCGCGGACCGCCCGGCGCTGGCCCGCCTCGCCGAGCTCGACCAGGCCATCCGGCCGCCCGAGCCGGTGCTGCTCGGCGTGGTGATGCAGCGGCCGATCGCCGCGCTCTCGCTGAGCGACGGCAGCGTCGTCGCCGATCCGTTCGCGCCGACCGCAGAGCTCGTCGAGTTGCTGCGGCTGCGTGCCCGCCAGCTGAGCTGGCAGGCCTAGGAGCCCTGAGCTGCCACGTCCAGGGCCCGGGCGGCGTGGGCCTCAGCCGACCGCCGCCGGCACCCGGGTCCAGTCGAGCTCGGCGACGGCGCCACCGGCGACCTGCACTCCGCGGACCCGGGCCACGCCGTCGGTCCACAGCGTGTAGGAGCCCTCGGGCAGCCGGTCGAACACGGCGGTGAACGCGGCGCGGTCGCCGATGGCGCGCTCCAGCACGTCCTTGTGACTGCGGTCCCCGTCGGCCCCGTCGGGGCTGATCTCGATCTCGGTGCCGTGGAGGGCGGCGTCGGTGTAGACGATCAGCGCACCGAGATCGTCGCCGATGTCGAGCACGACGTATTCGGGATGGGGACGGTCTGCGTAGTTCTCGTGCATGGAGCGCGCCTTGGTGGAGTTAGACCGACGGGGTGTCGTAGCCGTCGTAGGGGGTGCCGACGTAGGGGAACGCCGGCAGATACCGGCCGGCGGCGGGTGTCAGGCCCTGGGTGATCAGCGACGCCGCCGCGTCCGGCTTGTAGGTGCTGTCGATCAGCGGGTAGGTGACACCGGCGATCGCCCGCAGCTCGATCGTCACGACGTCGTCGGCAACGCGGCGCCCGTTCGGGAAGCCGGCGGCGTCGCCGCCGATCAGACCGAGCGGGTTGGGACTCGCCGAGGGCGGGATCGCCACGTTCAGCCGCAGCATGTCGGCGAGCACCGAGCCGGTGTTGTTCTGGAAGCCCGGGACGATCCCCGCCGGGATGCCGGTGAGCAGGATCGCCACGAGGTCGGCGCGGTCGGCGCTCAGCTTGGCCAGGTTCGGGAACACGCCCGGGTAAAGCACCGGCAGCAGGCCGGCGAGCTCGGGATGCTTGACCCCGTCGGCGAAATCCTCATCGTCCACCGGCTGGCTCGCATTCCAGCGATCCTTGCGGCCGAGCGGGACCAGGACCTCGTTGAACAGCGGGTTCCCCAGGCGCGAGACCTGGACCCACGGGCCGGCCTCGGCCTGCTCGTCGTTGGCCCAGTCCGCGAGCCGCATCTTGCGGCGGCTGGCAGCGCCCCAGATCCCCAGCACCGCCGCGGCGCTCATCGGGTCGCTGGGGACCGATCCGTCGGCGGTCAGCTCGCTGATCGGAATCTGGATCGCGATCGTGTGGATGTTCAGCGCCTTGGTCGCGTCGACCCCCGGGGCCGCGGCGGTCGGGATCAGGTGGAGATTCTGGAACGGCCGCAGGTCGCCGAGATCGAAGATCGAACCGAGGTCGACGAAGAACGGGTCGTTGCGCTGGCCGGCGAACACGACCTCGCCGCTCTTCAGCGTCTGCACCGCTGCCGCGGCGAGCGCCGGGTAGTTGGGCGTGGAGCGCGGTCCGACGTTGCACGGCGGGCAGGGAAGCCCGCTGCCGAGGACGTCGCAATCGTCGCCCTCGATCCGCGTGACGCTGTAGAACTGGCGCTTGTTCCAGTTGGGGTCGCTCAGCGAGGAGATCGGCCCGGTGTTGTAGAGGAACGTGTTCGGGTTGCCGATCTGGGTTTCGAAGCTGAACTGGTAGGTGATCTCGGGCAGCGCGTCGCCGTCGTTGTCGATGTAGATCGAATACAGGACGTCGTCACCGAACTCGAAGAAGTTGGGCCCCCCCGGAGGCGCCTGCAACGGCACGTAGTTGGTGATGATCGTGACGGTGCTCGGATTGTCGGGGCTGACGAACGCGTAGGTGTCGGCGTTGTCGGCGACCGGGTCCTTGCTGATTTCGGGAGCTTCGCGATGCGACGACATGGAGTTCTCCTCTGTTGGTTGTGCCGGTCGCTTCAGGGGGCGGCGTCGAGCATCCGCTTGACGAACGCGGGGTCGCGGTAGGTCACCTCACGCGTGCCCGACAGCACGGTGACCTCGCCTCGGGCGGCGTCGCGCACGAAGGCCATCACCGTCTCCCGAGGCGGCGAGCTCGTCGGGTTGGCGATCAGGTCGGGGCGGGTGTTCGTGGCGCCACTGAGCGCGGCCGCCGCCAGCTTCGGGCCGGTGGCGACGACGGCGACGCCGGCGGCCGCTCCCGCCGAGCTCTGCAGGAACAGGCGTCGATTCAGAGCCGGCAGGGCCGGCGTCGCGCCCGCGGCGGAGCCGCCGCCGCCGGCCAGCGCAAGGCGGTCGGGCGTGCCCGTCGAGCCCTTGAGAAACGAGCGTCGCGTGCTGTTCGACATTTTGCTGCTCCTCTCCACATCCGTTTCGGGGTCTCGACCGTAACAAGGGCAGGTGGCCCAAAACACAAGTGCCAGTCGATTGCAATTGGGCTCACCGTGTGGCCGGATTCGCCGGTCGTTCAAGCGCGGAGGGAACAGGTGGCGTTGATGTCGGGCCCAGATCGCAGCGCCAGTCGGTGGCACCGGCTGCGCCACGGCCTGAGTGCCGGCGAGTGGCGCACGGTGGGCGGCATGACCGCGGTCGTGCTCGGCCTGCACGCGGTCGGCTTCTTCCTGCTGTTCGCGCTGGTCGCGCCACACCACTACCGCCTCGGCGCGTCAGGGGCGTTTGCCGTCGGGACCGGTGTGACGGCGTACACGCTCGGTCTGCGCCACGCCTTCGACGCCGATCACATCTCGGCGATCGACAACACCACGCGCAAGCTGATGGCCGAGGGCAAGCGCCCGATGAGCGTCGGCTTCTTCTTCTCGCTCGGCCACTCGACGATCGTCTTCAGCCTCGCCTTCCTGTTCGCGATCGGCGTCCGGGCGCTGAACGGTTCGGTCCGCAACGGCGGCAGCCAGCTGCACAACGTCACGACCTGGATCGGCACCGGAGTCTCGGGGACCTTCCTCTATGCGATCGCGGCACTCAACATCGTGATCCTCTGGGGCATCGTCAGGGTCTTCCGCGAGATGCGCAGCGGGCGCTACGACGAGGAGCAGCTCGAGCTGCAGCTCAACTCGCGCGGGCTGATGAACCGCGTATTCGGGCGCTTCACCAAGACGATCACCAAACCGTGGCAGATGTATCCGCTCGGCATGCTGTTCGGGCTCGGGTTCGACACCGCCTCCGAGGTGGCGCTGCTGTTCCTCGCCGCCGGGGCCGCGGGCGCAGGCCTGCCGTTCTACGCGATCCTCTGCCTGCCGGTCCTGTTCGCCGCCGGCATGAGCCTGCTCGACACGATCGACGGGTCGTTCATGAACTTCGCCTACGGCTGGGCGTTCTCCAAGCCCGTTCGCAAGGTCTTCTACAACCTCACGATCACCGGCCTGTCGGTGGCGGTTGCGCTGGTCATCGGGACGATCGAGATCGTCGGGCTGCTGGCCCAGAAGCTGAACGCGCAGGGATCGTTCTGGGCGTGGTGGGAGCACATCAACATCAACACGCTCGGCTTCATCATCGTCGGCATGTTCGTCGCCACGTGGGCGATCGCGCTGGCGATCTGGCGCTTTGGCCGGATCGAGGAGCGCTGGACGGTCGACCTCGCGCCGCGCAGCCGGCGGGAGCCGTCATGACGATCGCCCCCGAGGCCCCGCGCCTGCCGTTCGGCAGCATCGACGACGCGATCGAGGCGCTCCGCGCCCGCGGGCTGCGCCTGTCGGGCACCCGCCAGCTCGTTCTCGAGGCCCTGTTCGCGGCGGTCGGGCCGGTGTCGGCCGAGGCGCTCGCCGTCCGCCTCGGGCTGGTCCCGACCTCTGTGTACCGAAACCTCGAGACGCTCGAGCGACACGGCCTGCTGCGCCACGTCCACCTCGGACACGGACCGGGGCTCTACACGCTCGTCGGCCACGGCGAGCACGAGTACATCTACTGTCCGGGTTGCGCCACCGCCCGCACGCTCCGCCCCGAGCTGCTCGATCCGGTGCGCAATCACATCAGGCGACGCTTCGGCTACGAGGTCCGCTTCACGCACTTCGCGCTCGTCGGGCAGTGCCCGCGCTGCGCCGGCGACGGATCCCTGAACGCGTCAGCCTGACCCGCGGACCGCGCCGCCGCGAGCCCCGCCAGACCGCCGTCGCGCATCCGATCGGGTGAAAGTTCGCTATTTGCGATAAACGCGCGGAGGCATCGTTATGTAACGCGGCACACGCGATTTGCCGCGTGCTAGCTTGCCCGCACCCAAGCCGAATCCCTGAATGGAAGTCGGGGAACCGGGGACCCAGATTGTCGGGGCGAATCGTGCGGCGTAGCCGCGCGTAGCGCTGCTCTTTCGGCGCGAGCCCGTCAGCTAACCCGGCAGGCATCAGAGAGAGAGGTGTCGCCGTGCGGCGCAATCGCAGCCGGAAACAGCCTGCTGGGGCAGGATGCCGCGGCGCGCGGACAGCGGGACCGCGCGCCGGACGCCTGCGTCCTGGCGCGATCGTGCTGGCGCTCGCCTGCCTCGCGCTCGCGACCACCGCCGTCGCGAGCGCCCCCGCGTCAACCGGCTCACACGGCGTCGGTCGTCGTCACCGAGCGCGTCAGCAAGCCGGGGACCTACCGCGTCACGATCACGATCGCCGGCAGCGCCACGCGGACCGATCACGTCCGCCTGCTCGTCGGCTCGGTCTCCCGCGATGCCATCACGGCGGGCATCACGACGATCTCGCTCGAGGTCCACATCGCCGGACACACGCTGACGATCCGCGCGATCGGCCATCGGCTGCGACCGCGGATCGCGGTCTCGCTTCGCCGCATCCAGCGGTCGGCAAAGACGCATCGCGCCAGGACGCCGAAGACCGCCCCGCCGCCGGCCGCGACGGCCCCGGTCGTCACGCCGCCGGCCGCGCCGTCGACCACGAGCACGGCGGGACCGGCGGGCGATCCGGGCAACTGGCGGCTGATCTTCGACGATGAATTCGGCGGCACTTCGCTGAACACGACGAAGTGGTCGGTGGGGTGGTTCGGCTCCGGCATCACCCAGCCGCTGACCCCGGCCGAGCTCGAGTGCTTCGACCCGGCCGAGGTCGCGGTCGGCGGGGGCGAACTGGACCTCAGCATGGTCGCCAAGCCCGAGACCTGCGGCGGGAAGACGCGCCCCTACGCATCGGGGATCGTCACGAGCAACGGCAAGTTCTCCTTCACCTACGGCTTCATGGAGGCGAGGGTCTGGGTGCCGGGAACCGGCGGCGTCATTTCCGACTGGCCCGACGTCTGGCTCGACGGCCAGAACTGGCCGACCGACGGCGAGGTCGACATCATGGAGGGCCTCAGCGGACAGGCCTGCTGGCACTTCCACTACCCCGGCGGCCAGCCCGGCAACTGCTCGTCGGCGTCGTTCACCGGCGGCTGGCACACCTTCGGTGCCGATTGGGAGCCGGGGTCGATCACCTATTACTACGACGGGACGGCCGTCGGGACGATCACCAGCGGCGTCACCGGTGCGCCGATGTACATCATCCTCAGTCTGGCGGCTGACACCGTCAACGGCGGCCCGGTCGGGCCGGCGACGATTCGCTTCTCCTACGTACACGTCTGGCAGCACTGACGATTGGGTGCAGCGCGGCCCGGGTAGTAACGACGCCCGGGCCGCGCTGCGGCAATACGCCGATCGGCGTCTTCGCCACACTGTGGGCCGGCGCCGCGGGCGGCGCGTGACGACCCCGATGCAGAAGGAGGCCCCCATGGCAGAGCCCTACACGCTGACGAAGCTCGCCGAGGTCGAGGACTCGGCCGTCAAGTTCGGGATGGATGACGTGCAGGAGGCGCACTTCGCCACCGAGGACCTCGAGGCGGAGCACACCGGGGTCTCCTACCACCGGGTGAAGCCGGGCAAGCGCCAGGCCTTCGCGCACCGCCACGAGGGCGCCGAGGAGGTCTACGTCGTGCTCGCCGGTAGCGGCCGGATCAAGCTCGATGACGACATCGTCGCGATCGAGCGCCTCGACGCGATCCGCGTGGCCCCCACGGTGATCCGCACCTTCGAGGGCGGGCCAGAGGGCCTCGAGGTGCTTGCCTTCGGACCCCGCCACAAGGGTGACAGCGAGGTGATTTCGGACTGGTGGACCGACTGACCGCGGCGGGCCGTCAGCTCCCCGGCTCGGCATCGTTGCCGTCGGCCCGCCGCAGCTCGACCCGCCAGCCGGCGAGACCGAGCGACCCGGCCGTCCGGTAGCGCTCGCGGCGAGCGGCCGCCTCGCCCGCGGCGACCGGCGGCTCGTCCCCGAGCGCCCCCGTCGCGGCCTGTGGCGCCCCGGTCCACGCCGCGAAGGCGCGGGGCTCGCCGTTGGCCGGCTTCGCCGGATGCGGCGCGGCGAGCTGCCCGTCATCGGCGCTCCCAACGTAGAGCACGCGCTCCCAGTCGGACAGCGACAGGGCCGGCACCGCGCTCACCGGAGGCGCCTGCCGCGGGGTGCGCGCGGCTCGCGGCTCGGCTGGCTTGTAGAGCAGCGCGATGAGGTTGACCCAGATGTCGACCAGCGAGTTGCGCAGCCCCACGAACGCGACGATCGCGTAGCTCGCGAGGACGGCGTTGACCGCGGCGAACGCCGCGTCGGCCCAGCGGTGCAGCGCGTAGGCGTGCAGACCGGTGTAGACGGCGAGCACGACGATCCCGTAGGGCAGCACCACGTAGATCAGCCCCGGCGTCGTGCGGCTGCGCACCTTTGGCGTGCGGCGAAACCGGCCCTTGCTCCCGGTCAGCCCCTGGACGATCGATGCCAGGGCGCCCGAGAGGTTGACCGGCAGCAGCAGCAGGTTGAAGGCGTAGATCCGCACGACGTCGAGCGCCTTGTAGCCGCAGTAGCGGAGGTCGAGCGCCATCGTCAGGAAGTACGGCGCGGCGATCGCGAGGACGAACGGACTGAGCTGCGCGCCGTTGGCGTGATAGGCGAGCAGCACGAGCAGCGCCAGCGAGCACCAGAAGATCGACGCCATGTAGTTGACGCGGAGGACGAACTCGCCGATCGTGGTCCGCTCGCCCCGCGCCCGACGCTGGCGCACGAGCCGCCACAGCTTGGGAACGATCAGCAGGCCGCCGTTGGCCCAGCGGTGGCGCTGGATGCACAGCGAGCCGAAGTCCGGCGGGGTCGCGCTGTAGCTGAGCCGCTCGGGGTAGTTGAGCAGCGACCAGCCGTGCGTCGCCAGGTCGATGCTCGACTCGGTGTCCTCGATCACCGTGCGGTCCTGGATGTAGCGGCGAATCGGCCAGTCGCCGGCGTACTCGACCTGGACCGACGCGTCCAGCGCGCGCTTGCGGAGCACGGCGTTGGCGCCGACCCAGAAGGTCGCGTTGTGGAAGGTCATGCCCTGGTGGAGGATGTGCTGCAGGTCGGTCGTGGCGCCGGCGATTCGCTCGAGGCGTGTCGCCGCCCCCGGGTAGGCGCTGTAGGGCGTTTGCGCGACGCCGACCCGCGCGTTCTGGGTCTGCTCGAGCGCGAGCACCAGGCGGACGCAGTACTCCGGCAGGATCACGCTGTCGGCGTCGAGGGTCAGGACGTAGTCGGCGGCGGGCACCACGAGATCGGCCGGGCCGTCGGTCGGCGAGAGCGTTCTGCCGATTGGCGAGTCGGCTTCGCAGTAGCGACCCCCGAGCAGCCCGATGTAGCTGTTGAGGTTCATCGCCTTGTTCGCGTCGTGTGAGAGTGAGACGTAGCGCTTACGCTCGAAGCTCGTCACCGAGGCGGTGAAGGTCCACGCGAGACGCCGGTAGAGATGCTCGATGCGCTCCTGCGACAGCGCGGCCGAGGGGTCTGCCGCGGCGCCGCGCAGCGCCGTCGCCGTGAGCGACAGGTCTCCGGCCAGGCGTCCGAGCACATGCCGCTTGAAGAACTCGTCGGTGTGGTCGACCACCTCATGGCCGTCGGCGAGTTCGCCGAGCCAGCGCGCGCCGTACTCGTACTCGGCCGCCAGCGCCATCAGCTGATCCGCGCCGGCGATCGCATCGGTCGTGGGGTCGCGGCCCGCGGCGAACCGCTCGGCGGCGAAGGAGAAGCGCTCGCCCGGCGCAGCGAGCAGCATCTCGATCTCGCCGGGCAGTGCGCGCGCGCTCTGCAGCAGCCGGTTCGGGCCGGCGTAGCGCGGGTTCGGCGGATCGTCGATC
Source organism: uncultured Solirubrobacterales bacterium (assembly GCA_963833765.1). Classification (GTDB taxonomy): domain Bacteria; phylum Actinomycetota; class Thermoleophilia; order Solirubrobacterales; family Solirubrobacteraceae; genus Palsa-513. The sequence continues at coordinate 122,769 of CAWHZJ010000008.1, forward strand.
AGGAGCACCACGTGCAGGTCGGGGTACTCCTGCAGCGCCGCCGAGAGCAGCGTCATGCGAATGACGCGGGCATCCTCCTGGTAGGAGGGGACGAGCGCCGTCAGCGACGGCTGTCGGCTCGCGAAGAATTCATCGATCGTGGCGCGCGCGGCGCGCCGATGCGTGCGCGCGCGATAGTAGAAACCGAGCCGGGCCGTCATGTAGGCGAGCGCCGAGAGTGCCAGCAGGGTCACGAGCAGCAGGAAGGCCGCCGTCTGGATGACGCTGCCGGCGTCCTGACCGCGGCGCGCGAAGTCACGCATGATCGATGCCACCATGAACGTCACCCAGGCCGCCGTCGAGATCGCCACGGCGACGCGGCCGACCCCGACGACCCAGTCGGCGGCCACGCGCGGCACCGCAGGCAGCGGGTCCTGATGGCGGTCCGACCCCCACTGCCGTCGCCGCCGGGCGCCGCCGTCGCGCCGCCTCTCGCGCACAGCGCTCACGATCCCGGCTCCCCGGGGATCGTGAAGAGCGCCAGCCACGGCGACTGCGAGCTCTCCGGCAGGTTGGTATCGGGAGGGACGCCCTGCGAGTACCACTTCGCCTCGAACGGCAGCCCGCCGTAGAGGACGCGAGCACCCGCCCGGTAGGCGGTCGCGAGCGACCAGGTTTGACGCACGCCAGTGACGAGCAGTCGCGGCTTCAGCGCGGGCTCGCCTGCCAGCACCGGCCCGAGCAGCAGCCACGGACTCTGGCCGGCGCTCGCCACCGGGGTGTCCGGAGCCTGGCCCTGGGCGAACCACATCGCCTGGTAGATCGCGTGATGCCAGACGACCGTGTAGCCGGCCGGGTAGGCGGCGGCGGACTGCCAGACCGGATAGGGACTCGTCGCCGGATTGTCGGCCGCCGTCGATGTGATCCGCGGGATCGCGGCGGGCGCCCGCGTGTCGGCGGTGACGGTCCCGGGAAGGCTGCTGAAGATGTGGGTGAACTCGAGCGGTGTCTGGCTGACGCCGCTGCACACGTTCGAAACGACGCCGACCTCGCCGAAGACGCTGCCGCACTCGCTGTCGCGGTTCAGTGACCAGATCGAGATCTGGGCGACGTGATGCAGTTCGACGAAGCCGGCCAGCGACCGTGCGTCCGCGACCGTGAAGACTTCGTGGGCGAGGTCGTTCTGGCCGATCATCACGGTGACGCCCAGCCGGCTCCACACGGCGGCGGGCGCGCTGTCGAGCCGGGCGCCCTCATCGAGCGCCTCGAGCTGGTCATGGGCGCGGGTCAGCGCGCTCTCGACGGTTCCGATCATGTTCGTCCGCACCGCGTGCGTGACCGCGAAGTCCATCGCCAGCACGTTGACGCCGCTCAGCCGCACGTGGGCGCCGAGCATCGAGCGGATGACGTCCAGGGCCGGCGCCGTCAGTCCGGTCGCCGCCACGGGCAGGGTGAGCCAGACGTGCAACGCGCCACCCCCCGCAGCGATCCGGTGCTGGAGCAGCGCAATCGCCGCCGCGCGACGCGCGTTCGCCGCGGGGTCCGCCAGCGCGCTGCCCTCGATGTCGAAGTCCGCCGTCGTCACCCCGTAGCGCCCCAGGACAGCCTGATAGGCCTGGGTCAGGGCGGGCACGCTGGTGCAGCTGACCGCGAGCTCCGTGTTCGCCTGCCCGCCGAAGGACAGCGTCGGAGCGCCTCCCTGATCTCGCACCTGCGTCACGCGCTGATCGAGGTTGAGTGCGCTCTCTGCCTGCGCCGGCGAGTAATACCCGCCCCAACTCGGCGCGCAGCCGTGCGACGGATCGGCCACGATGAAGCCGAGCACCACGCGCTGCACCGGGTTGGCGACGGGATCCTGGAAGGCATAGGTCGGTGTCAGCGTGACGTCGACATATGGCGCGAACGCCGGCGCGGAGACCTCCGCCGCGGGCACGGCGTGGCGCGTGATCGCGTACGCCGCGGTCCCGGCGACCGCGGCCAGCAGGAGAATCGCGATCAGGACCCGTGCGAACGAGAGCCTGGGTGGCGGCGGCTCCTCGAGCATCACGAAGGCCTCGTCGGTGGTGGCTGTCGTGTCGAAGGTGCTCAACGATTCGGCTCGTCCGTGAGCGTCACGCGCCCCAACGCGCTCTCGCGGTGCGGCCAGCAGACGGCCTGCTCAGCAGCCCGCTGTGCCCTGGTCGCTGGTAGCTATGCGGCTGCCGCCGCGCCGCTCCGTTGGGCGTGCGAAGCCGGCCCCGGCTCGCCGGTCCTGCCGCTACTCGTCGGTGACGATGAACTCGGCGAGGCACGCGGCAATATCCTTGACGATTCTGCGTGCCTCCTCCGGATCGCCGGCGAGCTTGCGCGCAATCTCGTAGCGCGACCGATGGTGGAAGTACTGACGCTCGACTTCGGCTGGTGTCACGGTGTTCTGCATACACGCAGAGTAGACCACACATCCCTCTCCGCGAGCGTCGCCGCGTCAGGTTTTACAAGTTGGACACACGACGCTGGACGGTAACCCGCCAGCTCCCCACCACCAATAATAGGGCCGCTCGACCTGCCTCGGCGCTGGGTTATTTCGGTGAACTTTCTCCGTGCGAATTGAGTAAGTACCTAGCCAACGCGAGCCACCCCACACCCCATCGGATGCCGTGACCCAGAGGGCTGCTGCACGCCCCAGCGGTGGGTGCGATCTGCGCGCAGCGATGCTCAGTGCAGCGCGCGCGCGGAGTTGGCGATGTCGACCATCTGGGTGTTGGTGAGGTCTTCCTTGAGGGTGTTGCTGACCCAGTAGAGCACGCCGCCCTGGCGCCAGCCGATGTCGTGGATGTGGCTGCCGTCGTCGACGAACAGGTAGGTGCGCCCGTCGATCACCTCGGTTGCCGTGGGGTTGGCGAAGAGCGGCGGATTGGTCCAGTTCATGCCCTCGATGCCGTAGTAGCCGCCGACACCGTTGACCTGCCAATCGATGCGGTAGCCGTAGTGCAGGTGGTGCTGCTCATCGCCGATCCTGTAGGCGTGAAAGTCGGCGGGAATCGCGGGGCCGGTCTGCAGGCTCGGCAGGTAGACCGGGAACGGAACGTTGACGCCGACCGCGACCGCCTGGGTGGTCACGCCCGCGGAGAGCGGGTACAGATCGTGGGCCCCGACGGTGGTCGTCGTGACGTGATGGTGGTGGTGATGGTGCTTAGCGGAGCTGGTGGTCGTCGTTGTCGCGACCGCCGGGACCTTCGGGTGGAGGTACAGAAAGTCGTCGATGCTGGCCCGGATCTTCGCGGGTGTCGAGGTCACCGTCAGCTCGGTGCCACTCGACGTACTGATCGGGAAGGCGGTGTTCTCGACCTGGAACGGGACCTGGCGGACGGGTTTCGAGAGCGAGAAGAACGCGAGCTCGAGCAGCTGCGTGATCGCGGTGGTGCCGCGGATGTCGGTCCAGACGGCCTTGCCGAACGCCTTCGCCAGCTGGTCGTACTTGCTGACAAAGCCCCAGACGCCGAGTTGCTCCTTGGCCTGGCGGATGAAATCCTGCTGGCGCGCGACGCGCACGAAGTCCGAATCGGTGTGGCGGTAGCGCACATACGACAGCGCCTTGTTGCCGCACAGCCGCTGGTAGCCGGGCTGGATGTTGATGAACTGGTAGCTGGGATCGCTGTCGTTGAGGTAGCGCCGGTCGACATCGACATAGACACAGCCGATCGCGTCGACGAGGCCCAGGAACGAGGCGAAGTTGAAATCGATCACGTGGTTGATCGCGATCCCCGGGAGCATCGCCAGGGCGACCTTCTTCACGAGGTCGGGGCCACCGACGGAATAGGTCGCGTTGAACTTGTCGGTGTAATGCTGGCCGCGGTAGCTGAAGCTGACGAGCATGTCGCGGGGAATCGAGAGGATCGAGGTCTGGTCCTGCGAGGGGTCCATGCGCACGAGCATGAAGGTGTCCGCGTGCAGGTAGTGGTAGCCGTTGACGGTCTGCTCGGCGCCTGTCGAGTAGGTCGTCGTCGGGCCGATGTGATCGTCGCCGATCACCAGGATCGTCTGCGCGGCCCCGGCCTTGGCCGGCGTCAGGTACGACGAGTCAAGCGGCTTGCCCCCGAGGGCGAAATCCGCAGCGATCGTGGTGACGACGCCGATCGCTGCGACCGAGATCGTCGCCGTCGTGCAGGCGACGATCACCGCGCAACCGAGCAGATAGCGGCGCAGCGGGCGGGGTCGCCGCGAGGGCGCCGCGCCGGCGAGCGCGGTCGCGATGTCACGCTGGCGCGTGCGATGGAACCTACTCATCAGCGGCCGACGATCGACAGCTCCGCAGCCGCCTTGCGTGTGTCACGAGCCCCTCACGGCTTGCCATCACGGATCATTGTGACCACCTTGCATCGCAAAGTGCGGACGGAGCGCCGGGTGGCGGCCCGAGCCCGCGACGGCTTGATTGTCGCGCACCCCGCCGCGTGGCGTTGCCGCTTCACGAACGCGGTTGCCCGCGCGATGTGGAGCGCGGCGCGGCCGGCCGCAGCGCGAGCCCGCGCTGCTCAGGTGGACGCCACGACCCGCCGATAGCGAACGGAGATGGCGATGACCGAAGACTCGAACCGGCCGAAGACCCGCAGGAGCCAGATCGTCTGGCGGGCCGTCGGCGCGCTGACGCTCACGTCGCTGCTCGCACTCGGCGCGGACGCCGCGCTCGCATCCCATCGCACGATCTCCCGCAGCCAGGCGCAGTCGGTGGCAACCGCGATCGCCCTGCGCCCCAGCGACCTGCCGAGCCTGCGCCAGCAGAGCAATCCGATCACCGCGCAGGACCGGCGGCTCAACGCGCAGTTGACCGCGTGTATGGGCGGCGTGCCCGACAGCCAGGCGCTCGCCGATGGCCAATCGCCGAGCTTCGCCAGCAGCGGCAACCTGCCGGTGACGATCAATTCCGACACCGAGATCCTGCCGTCGACGGCGCTGGTCGCCAAGGATCTCGCGTCGATCACCGGCTCGCGCGGACTGCCGTGCCTGCAGACTCAGCTGGCCAGCCAACTGCGCGCGTCGCTCTCGACGGGCGAGACGCTGAGCGTCCACGGCGCACGGGTTCCGTCGGTCGTCTCCGGCAGCGACGGGACGTTCGCGATCCGGTTCTCGGTTGTCATTCACGCGACGAGCGGCGGGAGCACGGTGAGCGTGCCGCTGTACGCCGATTCGATCGGCTTTGCCTACGGCCAGGCCGAGGTCAGCTTCACCGTCGTCGAGACCGGCGCCAAGCCGTCAGCGGCGCTCGAGCGCCGGCTCGCGGGCCTGCTCGTCGCGCGGGCGCGCGCAGCGATCGGCTGAGCGGACACCGGCCCGCCTCGCGGCACTCACCGCTGCTTGGCGATCCAGGAGAAGATGGCCCGCGAGTGGGCGATGACAGTGCCGTCCGCCAGCTTGAGCGCCGGGAGCTTCGTCGCCCCGGTCGCCGCGCGCAGCTCGTCACGCGAGCCCTTGCGCAGGAACGGGATCGGGCTGCCGTGAGCGGCGACGACCTTCTCGTAGTCGATGCCGGAGGCGCGGAGAGCCTCCTGCACGCGGCGACACGGGTGCATCCGCGGGCCGCCGTCATCGCCGTGGCAGACGAACAGCGTTGGGGTCTCGGCCATCTTCGCCCTCCGGTTCGCAGGGTCGGTCGAGTGGGAGCGTAGCGACTCGCCGCGTGGCGCTGTGACCGCCCCGGCGCGGGGCGAAATCGCCGCTGCCGCCTCGGCGCGGGCACGCGATGACGGCTTGGACACAAAACCGCTGCAGGCAATTCGCTAGCCTCGCTGGCCAGGCACACCGACCCTCCGCAGGGGACGAGATCGGGACCCGAGCACACCGGGACCCGGTGCCGAATCGATGGGCGGGACGCGCACGGTTCTCACGGCGCCCCCGTTTGCCACCCGAACGCCACGAAAGCGAGAGCGAGTTTGCGCACGCGAGGCGCCCGCACGCTGCCAACCATGCCCGCGCGGGCTGCGCCGGCAGCGCGCCGGCACTGCGCCCGGCCGAGGAGGCGCGGATGATGGAGCTCTTCGTCCTGATCAGCGGCACGGTCAGCATCGTCGCCGTGGTGCCGCTCGGCTACCTGGCCGTGCGCAGCGTGCTCGAGGCGCGCGAGCTGCGCCGGATCCAGCACGAGCTCGCCTCGCTGATGCACGACAGCCGGGCCGTCGCGCAGGACGTGCACCGCCTGCAGCACGAGTTGCGCAGCGAGCAGGATGCCGCGAAGCTGCGGATTGACGAGACGAAGCGCACCGTCGATCACGTGACCGCGATCGTCGAGGAAACAGCCGAGCGACTGACGGAGGCGGTGACGGACGCCGCGGCCGCCGGCGCGGGGTCGCCAGCGCGAATCCACCTCAGCGACGCGATGCACCGGTTCGGCGTGGCGGCGGCGGCGCGCCGAGCGTTCGCCTCCCGGCCGGAGTCGAGCGAGTAGGCCGGGGCTCCGGCGAGCCGGTCCGCCGTCGCGACGGTCCGCCGTCTGGCGCCTCCCAGGCACCGCTTTCCCGAGCGATATGAAACGCTGTTGCCATGCAGCTGGGTGAGATCGGAATCTGGACCTCCTACCGGGCGATCGAGGAGCGAGACGCGGGCGAGGCGGCCGAGCTGGTCGAGAGCCTTGGCTACGGGACGTTCTGGCTGGGCGGTTCCCCGCGACTGCCCACGGTGCGCCCGCTGCTGGACGCGACAGAGCAGCTGACCGTCGCCACCGGCATCGTCAATGTGTGGCAGTACGAGCCGGCGGCGCTCGCCGCCGAACGCGCCGAGCTCGCGCGCGCCTTCCCTGGCCGACTGCTCGTCGGCATCGGGATCGGCCACCCGGAAGCCACCGGCGACTATGCCCGGCCGCTGTCGACGATGCGCCGGTTCTTCGACGGCCTCGACGCCGCGGCCACGCCCCTGCCGCGCGACGAGCGCTGCATCGCGGCGCTCGGGCCGAAGATGCTCGATCTCTGCGCCGATCGCTCGCTCGGCACGCTGACCTACTTCACGCCGGTCGAGCACACGCGCTTCGCGCGCGAGCGCGTCGGCGAGGGCGCGCTCGTCGCGACGGAACTGGCGTGCGTGCTCGACGTCGACGACGACCGCGCCCGCGCCACCGCGCGAGCGTATGCCGAGCTCTACCTCGGGCTGCGCAACTACACGACCAACCTGCTGAAGTTCGGCTTCAGCGAAGAGGACATCGCAGGCGGCGGCTCCGACCGGCTGATCGACGCGATCATCCCGCACGGGACCCCGGAGCAGATCGCGGCGGTGGCTCGCGAGCACCTGGACGCCGGCGCCAACCACGTCTGCCTGCAGCCGGTCGGCATCAGCGGCGTCCCGCGCGAGCAGTGGACCGCCCTCGCCGCGGCGCTGATCCGCTAGCGCCCGCGTTGGGATCCGCGCGCGGGCAGGCGCGGCGCGCGTCTAACGGACGACCCGGAGCAGGGCCCGCATGCCCAGCTTCCAGTGACCGGGAAGCGAGCACCACAGGTGGTAGACCCCGGGTTTGAGGTCCACGACCCCATCCCAGCGTTGACCGGGCGAGAGCAACGGCTGGGGGATCGCGTTCGGCGAGCTGCCATGGCGCAGCCGCAGGTCGTGCGGGTCCATGCCGCCGTCGATCTCCTCGAGGCTGACCGGTCCCGCCCTGACGACGCCGCGCGAGAGCAGCAGGCGGTATTCGACTTCGGTGACCTGGAGGTGCGTACCGGCCGACGCCGGCGAGCCCGCGGCGGCGGCGCTCGAGCCCGCCAGCGCGCCGGCGGTGGCCACAGCGAACGCCGCCAGCACGGCAGGTGTCGCGGCGCCTCCTATTTGACCACCTGCGCGCGGGGCAGCCCGGCGGCCCCGGGGATGATCTGGGCGGCTTCCTGACCGAACCACTGCTCGAGCAGCGAGCAGTACAGCGTCCGGAAGTCGGCTGTCTCCTTCAGGTTGCCGAGCGCGTCGAGCCCCGTGGCGAGTCCCGGCCACTCCCCGATCATCGTGCCGGCCGCGCGCGTGCCCATCACGAAGGCGCAGCCGGCAGCTCCGTGATCGGTGCCGGCCGAGGCGTTCTCCTGCGGCCGGCGGCCGAACTCGGACCACACGAGCGTCAGCACGCGCCCGTCGAGCCCGCGCGCCTCGAGATCGCGCTGGAAGGCGTACAGCGTCTGCGCCGCCGCACCCAGTCCCGCCTCGAAGGGTGCGGCCTGGCTCTCGTGCGTGTCGAACACCGACTGGGTCGAGACGCTGACGCACGACAGCGGCAGGCCGGCGCCGAGCAGCTGGGCGACCGCGGCCATGCGCGCCGGAAACTCGTCGGCCGACACCGGGTAGCCGGTCGGCAGCGCCGGCGCCGCGGCGCCGGACGCCGGCTGGAAGGGCAGCAGCTGCTCGCGCAGGGTGCTCGACATCAGCGCCGCGGCGCCGGACTGGGCCATGCCGATGTCGCCGGAGCGAACGCCGACCTTGCCGAGCGCCTCGAAGGCGTCGTACATCAGCGTCTGCGGCGGACCCCAGACGTTCTGCGCCCAGAACGAGTACGAGGAGGGCAGGTCGATCGTCGCGACCGGCACGCGTGCGGTCGCGAGCGCCGGCCCCAGCGAGTCGTCGAGGCTGAGCCCCTGCAGCGGGTTGTCGGGCTGCCCGACGACGTCGAGGTAGCGGCCCAGCCAGCCGGTCAGCAGGTCGGCCTGGATCGCCCCGACCTCCCAGTAGTGACGACTCGTGAAGTGCGACTGGTTCGGATCGGTGTAGCCGATCGCCGGCATGACGCTCACCTTGCCCTCGCCGTGCAGCTGCGCGAGCGGCGCGGCGAGCGGGTGCCACTGCAGGCGAGGGTCCTCGGTGAACACCGGGCCGGCGCCCGTCGGCACCGCGAGCACCGGGCGCAGTTGCGTATAGAGCGGGTCGCCGGCGGGGTAGAGCACCGACATCGAGTCGATGCCGCCCTGCAGATAGACGCTCACCAGCACCGGTTGGTTCACGGCTGTGGCGGCGTTCGCGATGCCCGCCTCGAAGGCGGCCGGGTCGAGCAGCCGGCCCGCGCCGTAGACCGAGAGCAGGAGGCCGGCGGAGGAGAGTACGAAGCCGCGGCGGGACAGCCCGGTGCCGGCTGGTGTCGGCATCCCCGGCTCGATCCGCGGCAGGCCCTTCCCGGCCTGGGCCACGCCGCGACGCAGCAGCTCCGAGCGGCCGAAGTCCGCGCAGCTGCAGGAGCGGTTCGAGGGTCGCTGGCTCATCTCAGCACGTGTGGTAGTCGGGGCTTGCGACGACGAGGGCGCGCAGCGCGTTCACCGCGAGCACCGGGTACTGCTCCCGTTCCCAGGACGCCGTGGCGGCGTCGACCGCCGCCGAACGCGCGTAGGAAACGAGCGCCTTGAACGTTTCCGGGCTCACCGTCGGCTTGCCCCAGAAGGCGATCGCGTGCTTGGTGAGCGCCTGCGGATCGCCGGTGACCTTCGCCTTGGCCGGATCGAGCGCTCGCGTGCTCCCGATGACCTCCGAAGTCAGGTTGAAACGCGCCAGCCAGGTGCCCGTGTTCAGCCAGCGCGTGGCGTCCCAGCCGGCGACGTTCGGCGGGTAGAACGGCATCTGCCCGACAAGGCTCGACTCCCAAGCCCAGGCATCGGTGTCGATGTAGCGGCCGATCGCCCGCAGCATCCCGGCGATCTGAACGATCGGCGGCTTGACCATCCTCGGACCGGCGTGGACCAGGGGATGCATCAGCATCGCCTCGACGAGCGGCCGGATCCGCTTGCCCGAGGAGACATACAGCGCCGCCGCCGCGCGCGTGTCCCGCGCCGGCAGCGGCGCGGGCGAGAAGTAGGACCAGAGCTTCGTCACGAAGAACCTCGGATGGTCGGGATGGCCGAGCGCGAGCCGCAGGCTGTCGCGCCAGCCGAAGCGCCCGCGATGGTGATAGATGACCTTGACGCCGGCGTCGTGGAGCGTGGGGTCGAAGTGGAAGTCGTCCGGCTGGCCAGTCGCTGCGTTCCAGCTGTTGGTCCAGCCGGTCAGCGCGCGGGCATGCTCGCGGACGTCGCGCTCGGTGTAGCCGCCGCCGACGCCGAGCGTGAACAGCTCCTGCATCTCACGCGCATAGTTCTCGTTGGGCGCGGCCTTCGTGCTTCCCGAGAGCGAGAGCCAGATGAGCATCGCCGGGTCGGTGGTCATCGCCGTCAGCATCTGCGGGAAGCTGGCGAGCGCGAGCCGGCGCTGCGTTCGGTTCTGGTTGATCATCAGCCGCTGCGAGTTGACCCCCTCGTTGCTGGTCGCGAACCAGTCGTGCCAGGTGAGCGTCATCCGCTCGATCAGCGGCGCGCGCGTGCGCACCATCCGGTCCAGCCACCACAGGACGTCGTTGCCCCACACGTCATAGGGCGCGATCGGCTGCCCGTTCTCGAGCCGTGGCGCGGGTCCGGCCAGGCCGCGGCTCGCCGGCCGCGTGAGCGACAGGACCGCGCCGCGCAGCCCGTGCCTCGCGAGCGCCTCCGCCTGCCCGGGCCGCGGGCCGAAGCCGGCGCGCCACAGCAGTCGCTCGGCCTGCTCCGCTCCGAACCTGCCGCTGTAGACCGGCAGCGGGCCGCCGGCGGACGCCGGCCGGCGCCGCTTGGAGCTGCCTAGGACCGTTGCGCGCACTTCGTGCGTCTTTCGGCCACGGACCGTCGTTGCTGAAGGGGACTACGAAATCGGGCTAGCCTCGCGAGTCAGGCCGCGCCCGGGGTGGACGAATGGTGAACGCTGTCAACGGCCCGCGCGCGCAGGCCTCCGGCCGGCTGCGCAAACGAGAGCCGAGCCCTGCGGGGAGCCGAAACCCGCCGCTATAGTGGACGCATCCGTGGCCGCGGCATCGCCGGGGCCGATCAGCGAGGAGCGTGATGGGCAAGCAGCGCATCAGCTACGTGCCGCTCGAGCAGATGGACGCCGCGATGCGGGCGGAGATGGAGCGGTGCGCGCGCGAGGGCACACCGCGCCCGGAGAGCACCGCCGTGCGCGCCCACGTTCCCGCTGCCTTCTGGTTCTTCGCGAACGCCTGGAACGACCTCTATCGCAACGGCGTGTGCGACCACGCGATCAAGGAGCTCTGCCGGCTCTACGTGTCGCGGGCGGTGCAGTGCGAGTACTGCGGCAACCAGCGCTCCGTCAAGACGACGGCGACCGGCGCCGTGGTCGAGGCCGACGTCAAGGACCTGCTCGACTTCGAGCAGTCGGATCGCTACGACGATCGCCAGAAGGCGGCGCTCGCCTATGCCGAGGCGATCACCTGGCACCTCGACCCGGGCGATGAGCTGTGGGAGCGCCTGCACAGCCAGTTCAGCGAGCCCGAGCTCGTCGAGCTCGGATGCATGATCGGCCTCACGCTCGGCCAGCAGAGCTGGTTGCGGCTGCTCGACATCGACCACCACCAGGTGATGGCCGGCAGCGCCGCCTCGATGGCGCCGGGCTTCGAAGCTCCCGCCGAGCTCGAGCAGGCGAAGTCGTCCGCGGAGTACTGGGCCCGCAAGCCGGCCGCGCGGGTCAGCGGCTAGATGATTGATTCCACGGCGGTGGCCGTGTTCGAGGGTTTGTGGGCAGCAGGGTCGAAGTCGGCGGTGCCGTCGATCTGATCCCGCCGCAGCTAACCAGACGCAGCGAGCCCGGAAGGTCGATCATCGATGCCTGCGCGGGAGAACTGAGCACAGCTCGCTATTGCGTCGGCACTCCCGCGGGTTGCCTCGCATGGTGGCGCACCCATGCTTGGGCGCCGGCTTGGAGCGCTTCCCAGGGGGACCCGAGTGGCGGGGTGTAGGAGAGGTCGAGGTCGGAGATCGCGTCGATCGTCATCTCGTTGTGGATCGCGGTGGCGGGCATGTCGATGCGTTTCGCGATTTCGCTGCGCAGGTGCCCGATGAGCTGGACGCCGAGAAGTCGACCGGTGTCGCGGTCGCCGGTGTAGCGCATCGTGATCGAGTGGCTGCCCGGGTAGTAGGCCTTGTGGTCGTCGGCCTGGCTCGTGACGCTGACCGGGTCGAAGCCGCCGGCGGTGGCTTCGTGGTCGCGCAGCCCGGTGCGGGCGGCGACGAGATCGAAGATCTTGACGACCTGGGTGCCGAGGCTGCCGGCGAATTCTCGGCTGCCGCCAAGGGCGTTCTCGCCGGCGACTCGTCCTTGCTTGTGCGCTGTCGTGCCGAGCGGCAGGTAGGTCTCGCCGAGAAGGCGGTGCTGGGTGACAACGCAGTCGCCGGCCCCGAAGACGTCGGGCAGGTTGGTGCGCATCTGCTTGTCGACGACCAGAGCGTTTTTGATCCCGATCGCCGCGCCGGCGGCAGCTGCGAGGCCGCTGTCGGGCCGTACGCCGACGACGACGAGCACGACATCGGCCGGGAACGTGAGCGGGCTTTCGGCCACGCCCTGCGCGTGAACCACGAGGCGGCTAGGTGACTCGGCGGCGGCTTTCGTGATCGCTTGGACACGCGTGTCGCAGCAGACGGTGACGCCGTAGCGGTCGAGTTCGGCGTGAACGAGTGCGCCGAGTTCGGGGTCGACTGTGGGGAGCACTTCGGGGAGTTGTTCGAGTTGGGTGACGTGCAGCCCGCGGGCGGTGAGGCCTTCGGCCATCTCGAGTCCGATGTAGCCCGCGCCGACGATCACCGCGCGCTCCAACTCGTCCTGCTCGAGGGTTTGCATCAACGCGAAGGTGTCGCCCATCGAGTGCAGCACGTGGACGCCATCTCCGGGGCCGAGCGCGCCGGGGCCGGTGAGTCCTTCGATCGGGGGTTGGACGGGCAGCGCGCCGGTACCGACGATCAGCGCGTCGTAGGACAGCGTCTCCTCACTCACGTCGCCGGCCAGGGTCAGTGTGTGTGCGGCGGGGTCGATGCTGCGTACGAGCGTGTCGAGGCGTAGCCGCATGCCGGTCGCTTCGAGGTCGGCGGTGCTGCGGTGGGCGAGGTTGCGCCAGTGCGTGACCTCGCCCGAGACGTAGTAGGGAATGCCGCAGATCGAGAAGTTTGGATATGCGTCGGCGAGGACGACGGTGAACTCGCAGGCGGGGTCGAGCTCGCGTGCTCGCAGGGCAGCGCTGATGCCAGCGTCGCTTCCGCCGATCGCCACGATGTGCGTCACCGCTCGCCGCCCGGTGCTGACGGCGCGAGTTGCGAAGGTCGCGCGTAACCGTCGGGGTGGGGCATAACGACATCGGCAGCATCCGCTGGCGTGACGTCGGGGTAGAGCGTGCGGAGCACGACGATCGCGACGATACCGCCGACGAGCTGCGCAACCACATAGCCAGGGACCGACGCTGGCGCGATCCCGGCGAAGGTGTCGGAGAACATGCGGCCGACGTCGATCGCGGGGTTCGCGAAGCTCGTCGAGCTCGTGAAGAAGTACGCCGCGCCGATGTAGGCGCCGACCGCGGCCGGTGCGGACGCGGCGCGTTTGGTGCGCGCGAGCGAGAAGATCACGAGCAGCAGGCCGAGTGTCGCGATCACCTCCGCGAGCAAATGCGCGGGCAATCCGCGGTGCTTGGTCGAGATGCTGATCGCGGCGGTCGCGAACATGCCGTTCGCTGCGATCGCGCCCGCGACGCAACCCGTGACCTGCGCGGGGATGTAGGCGAACGCGCGTCGCCAGCTCAGGCCGCCAAAGCTGGCGTCGACGAGCGACACGACGGGGTTGAAGTGCGCGCCGGACACGGGTCCGAACATGAGGATGATCGTGTACAGGCCGGCGGCCGTCGCGGCGGCGTTCTCGAACAGTTCGAGGCCGATGTCGCCGGGGGAGAGGCGTTGCGCGGCGATCCCGGAGCCGATCACGACCGCGGTGAGGAATGCTGCGCCGAGGAACTCGGCGAGCAGGCTGCGCCGCAGTGTCGGGGTCACGTTCGAGCGGCCAGTTCGGGACGGATCGCGTCGCAGTGCTCACGCTCGAGACAGTCGTGTGCGGCACGGTTTGCGAGCGAGAGGATGTGCGAGCGGACCGGGACGTCGTCGTATCGGTCGAGGATCGCGTCGGCGCAGGCGCGGATCTCTTCCGGTGAGCGGATCGTGTTGAAGTCCTCGATCAGAGTCGGCAACATCTTGCGCAGCCGCCACTCGTGCGCCGAGCGGTCGCCCTGGATCTCTTCGAGCCGTTCGACGATCAGCCGGTGCACATGCTCGGCGACTATGTCGCGGATTGCGCGGACTTCCTCGAGCGGTTGTCCTGCCGGGTCGGGGATGTCCCATGCCTCGACCATCGATGGGACGTACGGGCAGACGTCGCCGCAGCCCATTGTCACCGCCCAGTCCGCGTGCAATTGGTCCTCGACCAGCAGCTTGCGCGGACGGCGACCGCTGAGGTCGATTCCTACCTCGCGCATCGCTTCGATCACGTTCGGCCACAGCTCGTGCGCGGGTTCGGAGCCCGCGGACTCGGCGCGCACGTCCTCGGGCGCTTCGCGCTCGAAGAACGCCTGCGCCATTTGGGAGCGGCCAGCGTTGTGGGTGCAGATGAACAGCACGTACTTCATCGCGTACCTCCAGCGAGCAAGATCACGCGCACATGGTATCTATTGACAAACGTCAGTTCAATAGGTATATGTAGATTGATGAGCGTCAATTTGGAACTCACGCCGAAGCGCAAGAGCCCGAACGGTCAGCCGTGCTGCGAGCCTGTCGTCTACCCCGACGTCGAGCGCGAGCAGGCCGCGCGGATGGCGAGTGTCGCGAAGGCCCTCGGCGACCCGATCCGCCTGCAGCTGGTCGACGTGCTGCGCAAGCACGCCGGGAAGGTCTGCGTCTGCGAGCTCGTGCCGCTGTTCGAGATCTCGCAGGGTACCGTCTCGCATCACCTCAAGGTGTTGCGCGAGGCCGGAATCGTGGACTCCGAGCGTCAAGGACTCTGGGCCTACTACTACGTCCTTCCCGACGCCCTCAAGGAGCTATCCGCATGGCTGAGCTGACCGACCAGACCGCGAGCGAGACACCGTCGGCCTGCTGCGCCGCCGAGGCACAGGCCGCGTGTTGTGACCCGAGCGAGAAGGCTGGATGCTGCACCCCCGAGGCAACCACCTGCGGCTGCGCTGCAGAATCCGCCAGCGCGGCCGACCGCGACATCCGCGAGCTGGTGCGCGAGAAGTACGCCGCCGCCGCAACCGGCACCAGTCGCGACGAGTCGACGACGCGCGTCACCGACGCGCAAGGCCGCGAGGTGTGGGGCGCCGCTCTCTACGGCGACGACGCCACCGACGCACCCGCTGAGGCGGTCGCCGCCTCCCTGGGCTGCGGCGTGCCGACCGCTGTCGCTGATCTGCAAGAGGGCGAGACCGTCCTTGACCTCGGCTCCGGCGCTGGCGCCGACGTCCTGATCTCGGCTCGGCGCGTCGGCCCGACCGGCCGCGCGATCGGCATCGACATGACCGACGAGATGCTCGACCTCGCCCGCACCAACGCCGCAGCTGCCGGCCTGGAGAACGTCGAGTTCATCAAGGGCTACCTCGAGCAACTCCCACTGCCCAACTCGAGCGTCGACGTCGTCATCTCCAACTGCGTCATCAACCTCGCCGCCGACAAGACGCTGGTCATCGCCGAGGCAGCACGCGTACTGCGACCGGGCGGACGGTTCGCCGTCTCGGACGTGATCGCCGACGCCGACCTCGACGACACCACCCGCGCCGACGTTGCCGCCTGGACCGGCTGCATCGCGGGCGCACTCACCGAGTACGAGTTCCGTGCCGCGCTCGCGAACGCCGGCCTGGACGAGGTCGAGATCCGCACAACCCACGCGGTCCACGAGCACGCAGTGGCCGCGATCGTTCGCGCTCGCAAACCGTTCACTGCGGACGGCTAACCGCAGGCGCGGCGGCGGGACGCAATGCCGACCCGCCACTCGCCGCATCGTTCCGGGCGGACTGTGTGGGTCCTCGGCTTGCTTACGATCGCCGCGTATGGCAGCTGGTACTACGGCTTCGGTGTGCTCATCGATCCGATCCGCCGCCAGGAGCATTGGAGCGTCGCTGCCCTCGGGACCGTGTTCGGCGCGGCGATCCTCATCAACGGCATCGGTGCGGCCTTCGGCGGACGGCTCCTCGACCGCGCCGGACCACGCGCCACGTTCCTGCTCGGCGGCGT
Source organism: uncultured Solirubrobacterales bacterium (assembly GCA_963833765.1). Classification (GTDB taxonomy): domain Bacteria; phylum Actinomycetota; class Thermoleophilia; order Solirubrobacterales; family Solirubrobacteraceae; genus Palsa-513. The sequence continues at coordinate 138,788 of CAWHZJ010000008.1, forward strand.
GCTCGGCAGCTGCGGACTCGCGCTCGCGTCGATCCAGAACACCGTGCTCGGATTCGGCGTCTGTTACGCGGTCGGCGGCGGCAGCATCGGCGCGCTCGGCTTCTACCACGTCACCCAGGCCGCCGCGGCACACGCGGCGCCCACCGATGCGCGCTCGCAAACGATCGCGCGACTGACCATGCTCGGCGCGCTCGCCAGCCCGATCTTCCTCCCGCTGACCGCCCTGCTCATCCAGGCCACGACCTGGCGCACCACCATCCTCGTTGACGCATCAGCGATCGCCGTCGCGTTCCTGCTCGCCGCGACGTTCGTTCCCGACCACCGCACCGACACGCGCAGGAGGGGCTCCAGCCGCACAGCGTTCACGCATGCCTGGAAGGGCCAGGCGTTCCGGCGACTGCTGATCGCGATCCTGCTCAGCGGCGTCGCCGCCGACGTCATGCTCGCCTTCCAGGTCCCGATCATGCGCCACGCTGGCCTCTCGCTCGCGACCGCCGCCACGATCGCGGGCGCGCGCGGATTCGCCCAACTGCTCGGCCGCATCCCGCTCGGACACCTCCTGCGCCGCACCCCAGCGCGCCTCGCACTCGCCGGCGCGCAACTCGCTGCCACCGCCGCCGCGCTACTGCTGCTTGGCTCCGGCATCCTCGCAATCGCAATCGCGTACAGCCTCGTGGCGGGGGCCGCCACCGGCGCCAGCTCCCCGCTCCAAGGCATCTACACCGCAGAACTCGTCCAACCCGCCGACCTCGGATTACTGCTCGGCATCCAACAAGCGCTATACGGCATCGCCGGCGCGCTCGGACCCATCACGGTCGGCATCCTGCTCGGCGCCACCGGATCGTGGATCCCGGCAATAGCGCTCGCCGCCGTCGGCTTCGCGGGCGCCGGCGTTCTCCTGCTCCGCGGCGAGACGCGCCGGCTCGCGCCGCCGCGCTGCGCTCCGCGGCCGTGCTGCTGTTGACGCCCCCAGGGATGGCCCAGAGGTGATCGCTCAGCCGGCGGCGTCGAGCACGGGCCGTAGGTGACGTCGAGCACGCCGGTCGACGTCGGCGAAGCCGCGGAACTCGCCAAGGTAGTCGCCCAGTTCGCCGTCCCATCGGTCGCGATGACCACCGTCGAGCAACTCATGAAGGTCGAACCGGTCGCGGCATTGCACGCGGGCGGCGACACAGCGAAGCTTCAGCGAGGAAACGCCGGTCGGACGGGATTCCCATGATCGCCTGGGCCACGCAGAGCGTGACGACCTCCGCGTCTGTGACGCTTCTCGCGGCGTTCTTTGGCCGCTGTGGCAGGAGATCGTCGGCCGTAACGAACACAGTGGTGAGCAGCAGGTCGAGGTCGGCGTCCATCGTGGCCTCCAAGGTCGACGGTGCGTACTGGGCACCGCCGACTTCGACCCTGCTGCCCACAAACCCTCGAACACGGCCACCGCCGTGGTCGGGTAGGCGAGAGGCGCCCGCACCGCGCGGCGTAGCCGACTGGCGTTGGTTTCCTCTCGCCCCCCATCGAACCGTGCATGAAGTTCTCCCTCACACGGCTCACCGACATCCTTCACCTGGCCGCGTGCGCGGCACCGTGGACGCGTCCGACGAGTGGTCGCAGACCGAAGAAGCGCTCCTGGCGCAGCCGCCAGTAGCCGTAGGCGCGCGGACGCTTGGCCTGGTGGCGCATCCCGATCCAGTGGGCCAGCCGCTCGGCCGTGTAGAGGTCGAGCTTGTGGAACTGGGTGGTGGAGTTGCCCCGGCGGAAGTAGCCGGCCCAGCCGGTCAGGAACCGGTTGAGGTTGGCCACGACGTCCTCGAGCGGCAGCAACAACAGCCGCCGCTCGGTGAGCCCGCGAATCCTCGTTCGCGCCGCCTGCATGGCGGCCGCCGACGGCCAGCGCGCCAGGTAGCGAAACCCCGGCTTGCTGAAGCTCGCCACCATGCGGTGGTGAAACCCCAGAAAGTCGAAGCCCTCGCCATCGTTGTCCAGGCACACCAGGCGTGTCTTGGCCTCAGCCAGCTGCAGGTGGAGTTCCGCGAGCAAGGCCCGCAGTTCCCGCAGAGCGGCCTCGGCCTGTGCCCGGGTTCTGCACACGATCACCAGGTCATCGCAATACCTGACCAGCACGCCCAGTTCGCCGTGCCGGTCCTCCCACGCCCGATCGAGCGCGTTCAGATAGACGTTGGCGAGCAACGGCGAGATCGGCGAGCCTTGCGGCGAACCGACCTCGGGGCGCAGCAGGGTTTCCCCTTCGAGCACCCCGGCTCTCAGCCAGCTCCGCAGCACCTTCAACACGCGCCGATCAGAGACCCGCTCGCAAACCAGTTGCTCGAGGATCTGCGGGTCGAGCGCGTCGAAGAAACCGCGAATGTCGGCGTCGATCACCCAGTGTCTCCCGCGCCTCACCTCACGCTTGATCGCATCAAGCGCGTCATGAGCCGACCGCTTGGGCCGAAACCCAAACGAGCAGTCACGGAAGTCAGCCTCGAAAATCGGCTCCAACACGAGCTTGGCCGCCGTCTGGGCAACCCTGTCCTTGATGCGAGGGATCCCCAATGGCCGTTGCTCGGAGCGCCCGGGCTTCGGGATAAACACCCGTCGCGCCGGGCCCGGGCGATAACGCTCCGCTCTGAGCTCCGCTTGGAGCTCGTCGAGAAACGCCTCCACCCCGCTCTCTTCGATCTGGGTGATCGTGATGCGGTCAACCCCGGCAGAACCGCGGTTCTCGCGCACCTGCCCCCACGCCCGCTGCAGCACATCCCTGCGATGGATGCGATCCCACAGCGCGTGGAAACGTCGCTCCGGCGACCGCTTGGCCGCCAGGTACAGCTTGACTTGGAGTTCTCGAACCTTGTCCTGCTTGGCGGTGTTGTCCCCGGAGGGCATGCGCCGGTCCTTCTGTCGTCGTCAAACACGGATGAAGCAGGGCCCCTTCCCTCACCCGACGTTCTGTTGTCGATCGGGCTCAAGCAGTACTACGGGCCCCTCCGCCACCCTCCCGGCTGGACGCGACTTCGCCAGAGGCTTATACGCGCCCGCTGCTCCCGGGCGAAACGTCCGCAGACCCGGGGCCGGGGAGGGCTTCCCCAGTTTCCGCACCGACCATCCGACCGTTCCGCTCCCTCTACCCCGGGAGGTTCATCGCCGCTGCACTTCCAGGCTCTACACGGCTTCCATGGCCTTCGCCCTGAATTCCCGGGCTCGGCTCCTCCTTGTCCCGCGAACGGGCTAGCGTCACGAGGCGGCAGGATTCACTTCACGTTACGGACCGGCCGGTCGCTTCCCCCAAAGGGGCTTTCGACACTGGGCTTCGACGCCAGGCGTTTCCCCCCGACGCCGCCAGCCTGCTACCCGGCGCCCTGGCACTTACCGGGACCGGACCTACACCGGCAGGCCGATGCGAACTTATGTTCAGATCAGGACAACCTGAAAGCACCACCTCCGAACCCTGGGCACACGAATCAATCATCTAGCCGCTGACCCGCGCGGCCGGCACCCGCGGCACGGCGGTCAACGCCGCCTGCAGGTCCAGCAGCTTGGCGCAGGCATGGACGGTTCGTGTATGCGGCACGGGGATGCCGAGACGGTCGGCGATCTCGATGACGGCCCCCGTGATGCAGTCAAGTTCAAGCGGCCGGCCGGCCTCGCGATCCTGGAGCATCGAGGTCTTGTGGTCGCCGACCTCGATTCCCGCTTCCAGCCGGCGGTCCACGGAAATGCGCAGGCTTGCCCCGAGCGCCGTGGCGACGTCGGTGCACTCGTCCATGATCGCGCGCAGCACCGCCAGCATCTCGGGCAGCGCACCGAGCTGGCCGAGCGTGGCGCCGGTCAGCGCGGTGATCGGATTGAAGGCCGCGTTACCGATCAGCTTGAGCCAGATCTGATCCCGCAGCCTGCGCTCGACCGGGCATTTGAGGCCGCTGGCGACGAAGGCCTGCGAGATGTCGTGGCAGCGCTCGCTCACGGCGCCGTCGGGCTCGCCGATCGTGAACCGGGTCCCCTCGATGTGGCGGATCACGCCGGGCGCGACGATTTCGGTCGAGCAGTAGATGACGCAGCCGATGACGCTCTCGATGCCGATCGACGCGCTGATCACACCGCCGGGGTCGACGCTCGAGAGGACCAGTCCGGCGAGCGGCCCGTCGTAGTTCTGGAAGTACCACCACGGGATCCCGTTCTGGGCGGCGATGATCGCGGCGCCGGGCCGAAGCAGCTCGCCGAGCCGCGGGGCGATCTCGGTCAGACCGTTCGCCTTCAGCCCAAGGAACACGACATCGGCGTCTGCGACCGCGTCGAGCGAATCGGTCGCCGGCGGCGTCGCCGAGAAGTCACCACGATCGCTCAACACGCGGATCCCGTGGTCCTGGATCGCCCGCAGGTGCGGCCCCCGCGCGATCAGCGTGACCTCGGCGCCCGCCCCTGGCGAGCGCTGCTCCCACGTAGCCGCCGATCGCCCCCGCTCCGAGGACGGCGAATCTCACCGCTTGGCTCCGAGTTGGGCGGCGACGACGCGGCGCTGGACCTTGCCGGTGGGGGTGCGGGGGATCGCGTCGACCACCCGGATCGTGCCGGGGACCTTGAACGCAGCCAGCGAGCGGCGGCAGTGGGCGCGCAGCTCCTGCTCGGTGGCGCTCGCGGTCAGAACCACGGCCGCTTCGACCACCTGCCCGTATTTCTCGTCGTCGACGCCGAAGCACACCGCTTCGGCGACGGCCGGGTGGGAGAGCAGCACCTCGTCGATCTCGCCCGGCGAGATGTTCTCGCCGCCGCGGATGATCATCTCCTTCAACCGCCCCTTCAGGTACAGGTATCCGTCGGCGAGGACTCCCCGGTCGCCGGTCCGAAACCAGCCGTCGCGAAACGACGAGGCGTTGGCTTCGTCGTTTCCGAGGTAGCCCGGGGTCACGCCGGGGCCGGCGACGACGACCTCGCCGGGCGTGCCCGCCGGCGTGTCGAGCCACTGCTCATCGACGATCCGGACCCGCGCACCGGCGCTGAGCCCGACCGAGTCGGCGATCCGCGGCTCCGGGGGCAGCGGGTTGGACGTCATCTGATGGCTCGCCTCGGTCATGCCGTACGCCTGCAACATCGGCACGCCATAACCCTGCTCGGCCCGCTCCATCACCTCGGAGCTCAGCGCCGAACTGCACGAGCGGGCGAACCGCAACGTCTCGACCGGATCGCCGGGACGCTTCAGGATGGCCTGGTGAAAGGTCGGGCTTGCCGACAGCCAGGTGACGCCGTGGTCCCGAGCCTGCGTCCAGAAGCGGCTCGGCGCGAAACGACGCGGCGTCACGACGGAGCCGCCGGCGGCGAGCTGCGCGAGCGTCGAACCGACCAGTCCGTGCACATGGAACAGCGGCATCGCGCAGTACGACACATCGCTTGGCCCGAGCTCGTAGTGGCTCGCCGTGGCCCGAGCCGAGGCGACGAGGTTTCGTTGCAGCAGCGGCACCTGCTTGGGACGGCTCGTCGTCCCGCTCGTGTGCAGCAGCAGGGCCACGTCATCGGGCTGGCCGGGCTCGAACGTTGGCGAGCGCGGCAGCTCCTCGCCGTTGGCGAGCAGGGCCGGGGCCTCGCCGGCGCGGCGAAGCAGCTCCACGACCGGGGTTGCGCCGGCCGCTTCGCGCGCGGCCGGCGCGTCGCCGGCCGCAGCAAGCAGCAGGCGAGGTGCGAGATCGCCGAGGAAGAACTCGTATTCGGGCGTCGTGTAGGCGGGATTGAGCGGCGCGGCGGCCGCGCCCAGGGCCGAGAGCGCGAACAGCAGTTCGATCAGCTCGGGCCCATCGTCAAGGACGATCGCCACCCGGTCCCCGCGTCGCACGCCGAGGGCATGCAGCCGCCCCGCCAACTCGCCGACGATCGCGGCCAGCCCATCGACCGTCAGTGATCGCTCGTCGTCCGGACACACCAGCGCCACTCGAGACCCCGGAGCAGCAAGGATTGCGCTGAGCGGCTCTGCCGCCTCGAGCGGGTCGTGGGACACAACAATCCACCTCCTTGGAGGCCGCACGGAGGCGGCGCATCGGGCACCAAACCCGCCATCCGCGTCGGCTTGACGCGCGGGCGGCCATCATAAGACGTGCGGGCCGGTTGGCGAATTGGCGCGTCGGAAGCGCCTCGCTTCGAGCGATCGACGACCCGGTCGCGGGGCGGGTGCCGCGTCTCGCACGCAGACGCGGCGCAACTTCTGCGTTAAGCGTATGTTCTACACGGGTAGGCGTATGTACTACGGGCTAGGCGAAGGTACTACGCCTTCAGACCGGGAGCCGGCGTCGCTTGCTCCCGGTTGCGGGCGAAAGAAACGAGGCGCAGGATGCGGAGACGAGGCGCGACCGGATCGATGTCGCGGCTGCCGGGCCTGTTCGGGCTCTCGATGGTTGTCGCGATCGCAGGGCTTATGTTCGTGTTCTCGCACGCCGCCGCTGCCTCGGTGACGACGCCGCTCGTCTCGACCGCGGCGAGCAGCTCGACCGGCGGCTCGGTCGCCAACGGCACCGTGCTCAACGTGACGTTCAACGAGACGCCGGTCCTGGCGGGCTCCTACAGCCTGACGCTCGCCGACGGCTCGCACGTCGCCACGCTCAGCTCGACGGCGGGGTCGCTGAGCGCCGCAGCGAACGGCACCAGCATCGCATTCACCGTGCACGGCACGACCGGCCTGTCGTCGTCCGTGCTCGAGATCGTCGGGTCGACAGGGGTCAACGACGCCTCCGGAAATCCGTGGGATCTCGTCGCCAGCGGCCAGATCGACAAGTCCTTCGTGCTCTCGTCGGGCGACCAGGTCACCGTCAACTACAACAGCGCGGTGACCGTCGCGGCGAGCTATTCGCTCACGCTCAGCGAGGGTTCGGGCAGCGCCGTCATCAGCAACAGCGACAGCACCGTCGCCGGCAGCGGTACCGCGACGCTGACCTTCACGCTGACCGGCGATCCAAGCGGCTCGGTGGCCGCCGACGGGCCGACGGTGACCGCCTCGACGGGAATCACGGCGACCCCGGCGCCGACGGTCACAAGCGTCAGCGTCAACGTCGCGTTGTCGACCGCGTGCGCCAACATCGGCGTCACCCGGGTGTTCAACGGGTCCAACTGCGATATCGGGTTTAACAAGGCGGGGCCGGTGGCACCCGACGTCTACGATGTGATCCCGCTGCCGACCCAGGATCTCCCGGGCCCGCCGAACGACGCCGCGCCCGAGGTCATCACGAGCTGCCAGGCGGGATCCAGCGACGTCGCCTACGACGTGAACACGGGCGCGGAACTGGGCGCGAACCCGTGCGGCAACAACCCGCCCGGGGAGGCGAGCATCGGGAACACGAACTCGAACACGCTCGACTACATCCCGACACCGAAGCTCGTCTCGTTCCAGGAGGTCGGCGTCGTGGAGACGATTCCCGGCTCGACCTACGTCAGCGCGACCTCGGTACCGCCGCAAATCAGCGGGATCACCGTCAACGGCAACCAGGCCACGTTCAGCTACTACGGCAACGTCGTCTGCCAGGCGAGCAGCGGCAGCTCGGATAGCGACACCTATTCGTCCTACACCTACGTGACGCCCTACACCAAGACGACCCTCGTTCCCGGCGACCTCGTGTACCCGATTGCCATCACCTGCCCGTCGGGCAGCGGCTCGAACTCGGTCACCCTGACCTACCCGGGCACGATCCCGTTCAGCTCCGGTCTGCGGTTCAAGTTCACGGGGTTCGGCGCCGGGCACTACATCATCGGAGCGCCGGGCAGCCCGTTCGCCAACGAGCGCGAGGCCTCGCAGAGCGCCTACGCGGGGCCGATCGCGACGATCACGACGTTCTCGCCCCAGTCGACCACGCTCAGCTCGAGCAGCGGCGGACCGGTGGGGATCACGTTGGCCACGACCGGCGCGCTCAGCTGCAGCATCAGCGCGGCAGCGCTGCCCGCGAGCGCCACGGCACTCTCGTTGCCATCGGTGGCGAGCTGCAACGGGACGGGAACGATCACGGTCCCGCCCAACACCAACACGACGACGAACGTCGTGTACACGGTGACGCTCACCGCGCTCGGGGTCGCGGGAACTCCGGCCGCGAACGCGGAGATCACGATCACCGTGCCCGCCGCACCGCCGCCGCCAGTAGCCGCGTCGCCGCCGACGATCTCAGGTGTGGCAACCGAGGGGCAGACGTTGACCGAGGCCCACGGCTCGTGGTCGAACGGAGCCACCAGCTACACCTACCAATGGCAGCGCTGCAACAGCTCCGGGAGCAGCTGTCAGGCGATCGCCGGTGCGACCGCCCAGACGTACGAGCTGACGGCGGCCGACGTGGGTCACACGCTCACGGTGCAGGAGACCGCCAGCAACGTCTCGGGAGCCGGAAGTCCAGCGACCTCGAGCGCGACCGCCGTCGTGCACGCTTCGCCGTCCGGCGGCAAGAAGACCAAGGCGACGCCGAACACGCGACTGCTCTCCGAGCAGATCAGCTCGAAGCACCACAGCGCAACATTTCGCTTCAAGGCCAGGGGAAAGGCGACCGGTTTCCGCTGTGCGCTGGTTCGCAGGCCGACACGCAAGGGGGCAAAGACACCGTCGCCGAAGTACTCCGCGTGCCGCTCGCCGAAGACGTTCAAGCATCTGAAGGTCGGCAGCTTCGTGTTCTACGTGCGCGCCGTCGGACCGCACGTCGTGCACAAGACCCCCGCCACCTACGCATTCAAGATCAAATAGCGCCCCAAATCGACGCCGGCGCCTCGGGTCGTGGCAGCGCTTGACTCAGCCGACCTCGACGAGCTCCGGCGTGCTCGCCCTGAGGAGCTCGCACAGGGCGTCGGGGGCCATTGGGCGTGCGAGCAGGAAGCCCTGAGCGTAGTCGCAGCCGAGCTCCTTGAGCCGCTCGTGTTGCGCAGGCCGTTCGACGCCCTCGGCGACGCAGCGCAGGTCGAGCAAACGCGCGAGGCTGATGATCGCCGCCGTGAGCTTGCCGTCCTTGTCATCGGCGTCCACGCTGTCGATGAATCGCTTGTCGATCTTGAGGATGTCGATCGGCAGACGGCGGATGTAGCTCAGTGAGGAGAACCCGGTGCCGAAGTCGTCGAGGGCGACCCGGACGCCCAGTTCGCGCAGCGCGCTGAGCCGTTTGATCGCGAGCTCGACGTCGTCGATCAGCACACTCTCGGTTATCTCGAGTACGAGGCAGCTGGGGTCCAGGCCGCTTGACCGGAGCGCACCGCGCACCTCTTCGACAATCTCCACGCGCTGCAGCTGCCGCGCCGAGATGTTGACCCCGACGATGCGTTGCTGGCCGTGCGAGTCGGCCTGCTGGAACGCCACTGCGTCGTGGCATGCACGATTGAGAACCCAGCGGCCGAGCGGGATGATCAGCCCGGAATCCTCCGCGACGGGGATGAACGTGGCCGGCGAGACTGCGCCGCGCTCCGCGTGTTCCCAGCGCAGCAGGGCCTCGTAACCGTTGATCTCACCCGTCCGCAGGTCGAAGATCGGCTGGTAGGCGAGCGTCAGCTCCTCGGCCGCGACCGCCGCCGTGAGGTCCGCGCGCAGCGCGAGCTGCTTGACCACGGTCTCGTGCATCTCCTGTTTGAAGTGGCGGTAGGTGTCACCGCCGGCGGCCTTCGCCTGGTACATCGCCACATCGGCGTCGCGCAGCAGTTCGTCGACGGTGCCAGGAGCTGTGACGTCCCCGCTCCAGCGGGCGACGGCGATCCCGATGCTGCACTGCACCAAGACCTCGCGATCGTCCAGCGCGAGCGGGGCTCTGATGAGCTCGAGGAGCTGTTCGACGATCTCCGAGACGCCCGTCTCGTTCGCGATGTCCTCAAGCAGGATCGCGAACTCGTCGCCCCCCAACCGCGCCACGGTGTCGCCCACCCGTAGCGCCGACCGCAAGCGCGAGGAGATCGTCTGCAGCACCCGGTCGCCGGCGGCGTGGCCCACCGTGTCGTTGATCGTCTTGAAGTCGTCGAGGTCCAGGAAGAGCACGGCGACCGGCCGGCTGTCGTCGCGGCGACGGCTCAGCGCGTGGTCGACGCGATCGTGGAACAGTGCCCGGTTCGCGAGGTCGGTGACGGGGTCGTGGAAGGCCTGGTAGGTCAGCTGCTGCTCGAACTCCTTGCGCTCGGTGATGTCACGCAGGTTGACGACGATCCCGCCGACGGCGGCGTTCTCCAGCAGATTGGTGATCAGACACTCTGTGTGCAGCAGGCGGCCATCGCAATGGCGAATCCGAAAGTCGAATGCCTGAGAGGTATCCGACGCGCACGCGAGCAGCACCGCGAGCGCCGGCAGAAAGAGCATCCGGTCCCGTTCGGCGACGTAGTCGACGAGCGGTCGGCCCATGAAGTCCGCCGCGTCGTATCCGAGAATCTGCTGAATCGACGGGCTCGCGTACTCGACGATCGTATCCGGCGTGATCACGAGGATCACATCGGTCGAGTGTTGTACCAGCGCGCTCAGGCGCGCCTCGCTCTGCGTGCGCAAAACGCCCTCGGTCAGGGCCGCGCTCTCGAGCGCGAGGCCGACCTGCGCGGCGAGCGTCTCGACGCTGCTCCGCGTCGCAGACGACGCGACCGCCGCGTCGAGCAAGGCGACCGCACCGGCGAGCCGGCCCTGGGCCAGAATCGGCGCGGCGAACCCTTGCGTCGCGTCGAGCCCAGGGCCGAGCGTGACGACGTCCGCTTCGCCGAGGACCACCGCCTGGCGCCGGTCGAGTTGATCGACAATGTCGCGGGCCAGCACCGCGAGCGATAGCTGCAGCTCGCCGGGGCCGCCGCGCGGATCCGGTCCAACCAGCCATCGGTCGCCGTCGCGCTCCACGATTTGGAGCACCGTCGGCTGCGCGGCGCGGCCCGCGAGCACGGCGGCGGCATCCTGTGCGGCGCGGATGATCTCGCTGCGGCTTGTGGCGGTGACAAAGGCGTCGGCCGCACGGCGCATCGTGCGCTCGCGCTCCGCCGCGCCCGCCTGGTCGCGCGCGAGCCCGATCATGCGCACGATCACGAGCGCGAACAGCACGATCGCGGCACAGCCGACGACGATCTCGTCCGAAGCACGGCGAGTGGAGGCGGTGATCACCTCGATCACCGGCGCAATCAGCGCCGCCGCGGCGATTGCGAGAATCCGTGTCCGGGTCAGTGTCGCCTGGGGTGCAGCCGACTGCGACACGGTTGTCATCGAGGGGTGAAGCGCCGCGGCCCCCCAGAGCACGTAGTAGAGGATCCATCCTCCGTCGAGCGGATCCCCCGGCTTGTAGACGCCGTGGAGCAGGACCCAGCCGTACACCGAGTCGGTGGCGAGCACGGCCACGATCGCGGCGATGAGCAGGTAGAAGGCCGGGCTACGCCGGCCCGCGCCGACGGCCATCCGCACGGCGACACCCAGGATCAGGATGTCGCCAAGCGGATAGGCAATCGAGACCAGTTTCGTCCCCAGGTGGAGCGCCGTGTCGTTCGCGTAGGGCGCAATCAGGAACACCCACGACACAAGCCCGAGGCCGATCGTCACGATCGCCGCGTCGACCAGGCTCGCCCAGTCGCGCCCCGGGTTGCGCCGCCGGATCAGGAGCAGCAACCCGGCGACGGTGGCGGGGTACACGGCGAGGTAAAACGGATCCGCGATCGACGGAAAGGGCAGCGCCGCGTGGAAGAACGCCCGGTAGTTGTACGCGAGCACGTCGCCCGTGACGAGCAGAGCCTGGCCCACCGCGACCAGATACCAGCCCCAGCGAGCCGCCGGCCGGTGCATGCGCACGCCCGCAACGATCGCAATACAGCCACTGAAACCGATCGCGTTGAAGACAGGGCCGGCGTTGAGCGGCCCCGCGAGGTACGCAACCGAGACCGGCAGCATCAGCGCCAGATAGAGCCACCATGCGTGGCGTGATAAACGCATCTCGGTTTTCAAGGACTCCTGGAGTGGCGCGACCGTAATAAGCCGCGTACGTATCCATCGACACCGCCGTGCGCCAGCGAGAGGAAACCGTCCACCGCCGTCCACGCCCGGCTTGCCGGTGTTCGCCAGGCTCGTGCGAATCGAGCGCCCGCGCCTGCCGTCCACCCCCGGCGCGCGGCGGCGACTCCGATCGTCAGGTCGAGGAAGTTCTGCCGCGGCGTGGCTCGACGCGCAGGCTGGCTGTCCAGGCCACAGCGATAAGCGCGATACCGATCGCGAATGCCAGCCATGACACGATGCCGGCCGAGCCCGAGGTCGCGGACGCGAGCGGGGTCGCGCGGGGCGCGGCAAGCACGTGACCGGATGCCGCAGCGAGCCGGCGGATCGCGGCGAGCGCAGCGGCCCCGAGTCCTCCGGCGGTCGCGGCGGGAGCGCGGACGCCGACGAAGGCGGCCTGACCGGCGCCGAGTGGTCGGCCTGGACGGTACAGCCCGAAGCCGTTGGGCATGACCACCAAGACCGGCCCCCGGTAGACCAGCGAGAGCTCCTGCCCGAGGAACTCGGCGTAGCTCTGGGGCTGGCGCCAGAGCTCGGTCACCGAGCCGAGGTCCGTCGCCGAGGAGATCAGGGCAACCCGCAGCGGGTAGCCGCTGCGGCGCGCCGCCGCGAGCAGTGCGACCAGTTGGCCCTGTTGCTCGAGCCCTACGCCGGCGTCCTGCGGAAGGAACAGGGACTGCAGGGCGAGAACGTCGCTGGCCGGGTCGCCGTCCGCCCGCGCGGGCGCGGCGGCCCAGCCGGAGGCCAGAGCCAGGACCACCACCGAGACGGCGCCACAGAGCCGTGCGCGGAAGCGCGAGGTGCGCTGGGTGGGGTGCGTAGAGTCCGCCAAAGTGATGCGTTCGGAGTCGAAGCTGCATCGACCAGCAACCGCCACCGCGGTCGACGTCAAGTCTATGGACCGTCCGCTCCGGCGCGTGTTGGCGATGGTGCTGGTCGGTGCATTGGTCGCGATGGAAGCCTTCCCGGCGGTGGCCGAGGCGCACGGTCCGGTCGCCCCGATCGCGACGAGCTACATGGCCAGGCTGTCAGCGGTTCCCGCGGGGCTCGACGCCAAGGTGGTCGACGGGGATCTGCGGCTGTGGCTCCGCGTCGCGCCGAGCATCACGGTGGTGGTGTTGGACTACCGCGGTGCGCCGTATCTGCGCTTCTCGCGCCTTGGCGTGGAGGTCAACCAGGCCTCGGCGATGTACTACCTCAACCAGACCCCGGCCGAAACGCCCCCGTCCAACATCGGCCCGAACACGCGACCACGGTGGGTTCGGGTGAGCAGCGGCCACGACTACGGCTGGCACGACGGCAGACTCCACGCCCTGGCTGCGACCGCCCTTTCGCCAGGCACCGAGTATGTCGGCAGATGGACCATCCCGGTGCGGATCGACGGGCGCCTCAGCGCGATCTCGGGCGGGCTGTGGCACGCCAACGATCCGTCGGTCGTCTGGTTCTGGCCGATCCTGGTGCTTCTCGGATGCGTGCTCGCCGCGCGCCGGCTGCGCCGCCCCGAGCTCGATACGAAGGTTGGCCGAGTGCTGTCGGTCGCGGCGCTCGTTGCGATCGCGATCGGTGGCGTTGGCCAGCAGCTGCACGGGCGACCGACCGTCTCGATCGGTCAGTACATCGGCCTCGGGCTGATCCTCGCGCTGGCCGCGTGGGGCCTTTTCCGGGTACTGGTCCGCCGCCCCGGGTACTTCGCGTTCCTGGTCATTGCGGTCGTCGCGGTCTGGGAGGGCATCCAACTGATCCCTACCCTCCTGAACGGCTTCGTGCTCGCTGCGGTGCCGGCGTTCGCGGCGCGAACCGCGGCGGTCGTCTGCCTCGGAAGCGCCGCGGGACTGCTCTCGCTCGTGACTCGGATAGCCGACCGCGCTGAGGCGGCGTCGGCGGTCGGCGGCGAACCGACCGGCAGGCACGAGGACGAGGAGTCCGGCGGGGATCGATCGGATGAGCCGTGGCTCGGTCAGGCCTAGCCCGCCGCGCAATGTTCTCGGCCGTCGCAGCGCTGGTCGCGGGCAGCCTGCTGTTGGGCTGCGGTGCGAGCCGGCCCGCGACGGCGATATCGGGGATTCCGCGCAGCCTGTTGCTACAGGCCCGTCCGATCGGGAGCGGCTCGAACTTCCGCCCGCCGGCCAGCGGTCCGGTGATCGGCGGCTGCCAACGGCGGCTCGGACCGCGGGGCGGTGTGCACGTCGAGTTGTTCGCTGACAACCGGGTGGTGATCGTGGCTGCCGGAATTGGCACCCGGCCACCGCGCCGCATTGCGCTGGGGCGCATCGCGCGCGCGGCCTGTTACGGCAGCCTCGTGACGCTCGAGCCGACCGGGCTCGTGCTGGTGCGCGCGGGATCGCGGGCGCTGCTGTCAGATCTGTTCCGGGCGTGGGGGCAGCCACTGTCGCCGCGGTGGCTGGCCTCCTTCCGGGCGCCCGCCGGGATGCCCGTTGCCGTGTTCGTCAACGGCCGCCGCTGGCACGGGTTGCCCGGGAGCGTGCCGTTGACGGCGCACTCGGAGATCGTGCTCGAACTCGGCCCGCACGTCCCGCCGCACACCTCCTACGCGTTTCCGCCGGGCACATGATCACGACAGCATGCGGCGCGCACACGCAGATCTCGCCTCCGCCGAGCAGAATGCCCGGTATGGAGAGCCCGAGGCGGTCGTGCCGGCTCGAGCAGCCGGTTGCGTGCCTGCGCGTCGAGGGGCTCGATCAATGAACCTGCTGCGCGCTCTCGTTCTGCTCGCGGTCGCTGTCGCCGTTGTCGCATTTGCCCCCAACGCGCATGCTGACGGCGACCCGGCCAGCGATTACCTGCTGACCCAACAGGTCTTCCTCCCCTCCGATGCGACGGCGAGCTCTACCGCGCAGCGCCAGCTCCTCGGTCTCGTCCAGGCGGCGAATCGGGACGGCTTCGCCATCCGGGTCGCCATCATCCCCAGCAGTTATGACCTGGGCTCCGTCACGGAGCTCTGGCGCGTGCCACGCACGTACGCCCGCTTCCTCAGCCTCGAGCTGTCGTTCGCCTACACCCAGCGACTGCTCGTCGTCATGCCCAACGGACTCGGCTTCAACTGGCCGAGCCACTCGGCGGTGCCGGCCTACCGGGTCCTCGCCGCGATCGCGATCCCGTCGAGCAACGCCGGGCTGCTCACCGCCGCGCAGACCGCCGTGCGGCGGCTCGCTGCCGCGGCGGGCACTAGCGTCACCCTGCCCGCGCAGCTACCGACGGTTCCCCACGGCAACAGCGGGAGTGCCGTTGTGATCGCCCCCGCGCTCGCCGTGATCGCGGTGGCGCTCGCCGGTCTGATCGTTCTCCGACGACGGCGCACCCGCGCCTGAGCAGGCGCGCTATTCTCGCGAGGTGGCCGCGGACGAACCTCCGATCGCCGGCCGGGGCGTTCCCGCCAACACGATCTGGCGGGCCGCATTGGGCACGGCGCTGCTTGTCGGTGTCGCCGTGGGTGCGCTGATTTTCGTCCTCGGCAGATCCCCGGCCGTCAGCGTCGGTTCGACCGTCTCGTCGTCCCCGGCACCGCCGTATTTGGCCTGGGCGGCAGGGCAGCACCGCGCGCCCGACTTCCGCCTGACGGACCAGAGTGGTCGCAGCGTCTCGATTGCCGCGTATCACGGACGGCCGGTGATCGTCACCTTCATCGACCCGCTGTGCCGCAACCTCTGCCCGCTCGAGGCCCAGGTGCTCAACGACGTCGACAGGCAGCTGCCGGCGTCGCAGCGACCGGCGATCCTGGCAGTCAGTGTCGACATCTACGGCAACGCGCGGGCCGACCTGCTCCAGGACGTCAGCAAGTGGAATCTCGTGCCGCAGTGGCGCTGGGGTGTCGGCCGGCCGGCCCAGCTCGCCGCCGTGTGGAAGCAGTATGAGATCGGCGTCCAGGTGACGACCAAGAAGCTCGCCGGAGTCACCGTCCACAACATCACGCACGTCGAGGCCGCGTACCTGATCGACAGAGCCGGCTACAAGCGCGCGCTGTTCGTCTGGCCGTTCTCCCCCCAGGATGTCAAGCAGGCGCTGCGGCAGCTCTGACGTGTCGGACGTGGCCGTGTCCCGGGCGAGGTCCCAAGTGTCGTCGCGTTCGAGCCCGGGCGGATAGGCGTTGACACGTGGGGTGTGCACCGCCGGCCCGGCTCGGCGCGGGCTCACACGCCTCCCGGCGCGCGCGCGAATGCTCGCTGTGGCGGCCGTCGTACTCGCCTTCGCGGTCACCCCGGCGACGGCCTCGGCCCACCTGCGCTCCGGTACGGTCGCCGTCGACTACCTGGCGGGTGTCATCGCGCCGAACGCGCCGGCCTATGCGGCGGTGATCTACCAGAGCGACCACGGCCTCAGCCTGACGATCAAGCCGGGGCACACCGTGACGGTTCTCGGCTACCTCGGCGAGCCCGCCTTCCGCCTCGATCGGGCCGGGTTGTCGGTGAATGTCGCCTCACCGACTGCCGTCGCCGTCGGCCTCGCGACCAAGGCGCAGCGGATCGTTGCCCCGACGCCGCGCTGGCGCCTGCAGCGTGGCCGGCGTTCGGCCGTGTGGCACGACGCGCGTGACCAGGGGCTTCCCCCGGGCGTGGATCAGGGACGCTGGAGTGTTCCGCTGATCGTCGACGGGCGGCGGACGCTGCTCGAAGGCGAGCTCCATCGCTTCCCGCCTCCTTCGCTCTGGCCGTGGCTCGGGATCCTGTCGTGCTTCCTCGCCGCTGCCGCGGCGCTGGCTGTGCGCAGACGTGACCGCCTGCGCAGCGCCGCGATCGGATTCGCTGTCGCCGCCGCCGTCGCCTCGCTAGTGATCGCGCTCGCGTTCGTGCTCGACGCCTACGCCTCGCCCGGCACCTGGATCGCGGGGCTCGACGAGATCGCCATCCTCGCCGTTGGTCTCGGCGTGCTGCTCCGAGGGCGCCGCCAGCTGCACCTCGGGGCTGCGATCGGACTCGGACTGCTGGGCCTCGCCGTCGGGATCAGCGAAGGCGCCATCTTCCTGCATCCGATCGTGCTCTCAATCCTGCCCGCCACGATGATTCGGCTCGTCGTCGTCGCCGCGATCGGCGCCGGGCTCGACGCGGCGGCCCTCGGGTGCATGTCCTACGTCCTGACGCCCGGGCCGTCGGATGCCAACGTCGATCACGGATTCCCCACGGCGGTCGGACGGCCCTACGAGCGGTTGGCGGCGGCAAAGCCCGACGGCTGACGGCGGGTCCCGCGGTGTCCGTGTCCACAAGTTGTCGTGGCGAGGTATCGTGCCGGGGCCATGATCGCGCGCGCTGATTGCCGGGCGCTGATTCGATGCCTTGCCCGCATGGCATTGGTGCCGGCTGCCGCGCTGGCGGTCCATCAGCTGCGATTCCTGCTGGCCTTCGGCGGAGACGCCGGCGCCGCGCTGGCGCGGCAGGGCCACTCGTATCTGCATTCGCTGGTGCCGTGGATCGTGCTGTTGATCGGCGTTGGGGCCGGCGCCTTCCTGTGGGCGCTCGGCCGCGCCATGGCAGGTCAGCGATCGGCGCCGCGCTACACGCTCTCGCTGGCGGCGCTGTGGGTCGTCTGCTCGGCCTGTCTGCTCGCGATCTATGTCACGCAGGAGCTCCTGGAGGGCCTGCTCGCGACCGGGCATCCGGCGGGCCTGGCCGGCGTTTTCGGCGACGGCGGCTGGTGGGCGATCCCCGCCGCGGTCTGCGTGGGCCTGGTCCTCGCGGCGGTATTCCACGGCGCGCGCTGGGTGCTCGACGAGGTCGCACAACGCTGCCGATCGCGTCGTGTGCGCTGCGGCGCCGCGCAGCGCGACGCCGCAGGGCACACGCGATGTCGTGCTGCCCCGGCTCTCGCCGCTGGCCGAGGGCAGGTCGGGCCGTGGCCCTCCATGCCCCCGCCAACCACCGCACGCCGTTTCCCGATCGGTGAGCCACCGATTCGCGTTCAGCCCCCCGGTCAGCGGGCGGAGCGACGCGCCACGTGCTGCTGCCTAGCGCCTGAGGCCCGACCATCGCCGCGCCGATGGCGACGACGCGGGCAGAACGAAGCGTGTCCCGCGGTCGCCCGTGACCCGGCGTTGCCTGCGACCGCGGGCGCGCACGAGCGCGGAGACGGTCGGCGGTGGCTGCAGCAGTCGCTGAGCACCCACGACGTGACCCCGCAGGGCGTTACGTCGGCGTGCCCCACGAACAGGAGGGCCACTCAAGTGAAGATCAGAATCTCGCTGGCACGACGCTCGGTCCTGGTCGGCGCGGCGCTCGCGCTCGTCATTCCGGCGGTCGCATCGGCGCACGCGCGCGTCAGTCCTCCGGTGTCGGTTGCCGGCAAGTTGCAGCTCTACAGCCTCGCCGTGCCAACCGAGAAGAGCGGGTTGACCACGACGAAGATCGTGATGACCGTGCCGAATGGGTTCGGAATCGACTCGTTCGTGCCGCCGCCGGTCGGATGGCACCAGCAGGTGCAGCAGACCGGCTCGGGCGACGGCGCCGTGATCACGAAGGTGACCTGGACGGGCGGCAACACGCCGACCGGCGAGGACTCGCTGTTTCAGTTCCTCGCGCAGCCGGCGTCGGCCACGACCTACACCTTCCAGGTCGAACAGACCTATTCGGACGGTTCGATCGTCAACTGGGCCGGATCCGAGTCCTCAGCCGCGCCGGCTCCAACGATCGAGGTGAAGACCTCGCTCGGTGGCGGCGGCGTCTCGGTGCTGACGATCATCGCGCTGGTCGTCGGCGCGCTTGGACTGCTCGCTGGTGGGTTTGCGCTCGTCGGCGGCGGTACCCGCGAGCGGCCGCTGGCATGAGTCATCGGGGGCGGATCGTCCTGGGGCTCGCCGTTGCGGCGGTCATGGCTGTGCTGCCGAGCGTGGCCTCGGCGCACGCGTACCTGGTCAGGACCGTTCCCGCGGCGAGCGTCGTCCTGAACGTTCCGCCCCCGACCGTGCAGCTGACCTACGACGAGGCGGTCGAGCCGAGATTCGCGATCATCTCCGTCACCGACGCGGCCGGCAAGCAGCAGACGACCGGTCCCGTCTACCGATCCCCAGCGAACCCGGACACGCTCGTGGTGCCGCTTCGCCCGCACCTGCCCGAGGGCTGGTATCTGATCTTTTGGCGCGCGATCTCGGTCGACGGGCACCCGGTGGAGGGCGCGTTCACCTACGCGGTCGGACCCAATCCGGGACCCGCGCCGCAGTTTCCCGTCCCGAACGTCTCCGCCACCGCGACCACGCCGGGGTTGCTGATCACGCGCTGGGCGATGTTCCTGTCGGTGATGACAGCGATCGGGCTGTTCGTACTGCGGTTGCTGATCGTGCGACCGGTCGTCAGGCGCGTGCCCGGGGCGAGCCTGCGCGCGCTGTCGCTCGCGGTCGTGGTCGCGTCGGTGGCGGGGCTGATCGCGATCCCGGTGTATCTCGACTTCGCGACGGCCAACGATTCGCTGCGCTCCGTGTTCGACCTCGCGACGCTGGTGCCGCTGTTCCGCGTGACCGCGTTCGGCCGCGCGATCGTCGACCTCGAGCTGTGCTTTCTGCTGTTCTCCGTCGCCGCATGGATCTCGCTGTGGCTCGATCGTCCGGAACGCGAGCATCGCTCGTTGGCCGAGCTGGTGGCGACCTTTGGTGCGCTGGTCGGCGCGGCGGCGGTGCTGATCGTGCCGGGGGCGGCCGGACACGCGGCGCAGACCTCGCCGCGCGGACTGACGTTGCTCTTCGACTGGCTTCACCTCGCCTCCGGCTCGGTCTGGCTCGGCGGCCTGATCGGGCTGCTCGTATTCTGGGCGAGCATGGGGGCCGGCCGGCGGGTCGCCGCGCTGGCGGACGTCGTGCCCCGCTTCTCGAACATTGCCCTGCTGTCGGTGGTGCTGCTGGCGGGGACCGGCATCGGCGAAACGATCGAACACATGCCCGCCGTCAACGCATTGTGGGAAACCGGGTTCGGTCAGGCGATCCTCGTCAAGACCGGACTGCTCGGCGCCGCGACGCTGCTCGCGTCCGGCAACCTGCTGCGCTCCAAGCCTCGTCTCGCGGCTGCCCGAGACCGGCCTGAGCTCGGCGCGCCCGCGGCCCGTCTGCTGCGCAGGCTGATGAGCGGCGAGGTCGTCGTCGTCGCCAGCACCCTGTTCGCGGCGGCTGTGCTCTCGAGCCTGGCCCCGCCCCCGCCCGCCTTCGCGCTCCAGAATTCGGCCCTCGCGCAGGTGGGTCCCGGCCGCGTCGTGCAGACCGTGCACCGCGCGGGGTACGTGCTGCAGGTGCTGGTCTCGCCGAACAAGGCGGTGGCGCCCGACTCGTTTGCGTTGCGGATCATCAAGGGCGGACAGCCGGTTCGCGGAGCAAACGTGACCTTGACGTTCAACCACACCGAGATGCAGATGCCCGAGCAGGAGTACCAGCTCACCGAGACCGGCCCCGGCGTGTACTCGCGCGCCGCCCCGGCACTCGTGATGGTTGGCAAGTGGGCGCTTGACTTCCAGATCACGCCGAAGAACGGCCTGCCGTTCAGCGCGCTGATCCTCGACCAGGCCGACGGATGAGGAGGTCCACGTGACTAGGAGGAACGTGCTCGCCGCGGGAGCGCTGGTGGTGTTGCTCTCGGCGATGACGCTCGCTGGCTGCGGGTCGAGCTCGGGCGGGGCGGTGAGCCTGCCGGCGATCGCTCCGGCGCGCGTCTTCAGCCTCGCGGGCTTCGCGCCGGCCAAGCAGGTGCAGGTCGGCCTGCCGGTCACGGTGTCGTTCACCGTGCAGATGCCGAGCGGCAAGCCACTGACTCGATACAAGACCGGCCCCGGACCGCATACCGGCGTGCATCTGATCATCGTCCGCGACGATCTCGCATACATCATCCACCAGCATCCGCCGGTCGGGCCGAACGGCCTGCTCCACCAGGTCGTGACGTTCCCGGCCCCCGGGCCCTACCACGTGCTGGTCGACGTATACCCGAACGTTCCGGGCGTGCTGCCCAACTTCCAGTTGATCCAGAGCATCCACGTCGCGGGTCAATACCGTCCGCAGCCGCTGCCGCCGTTCAAGGCCGACCTTGTTGTCGACGGCTACCACTTCGACATGCTGGCTCACCCCGAGCTGCACGCGATCCAGGCCGCGTTCATCCACGTCGACGTGACCGATTCGCACGGGCGCAACGTCACCTTCGTCCCGTGGTTCGGCGCGCTCGCCCACGCGATCTTCTTCCAACGAGGGACGTTGTATTACTTCCACACGCACATCTGTGCACCCGACGCGCCGAATTGCGGCAGCCTGCCGGGAGTGAGCACCAGCCGAATCACGGGCAGCTCGGCCGCGCCCGGCAAACTGACGATCGGCGTTCTGCTGCCCGTGCCAGGCACCTGGCGGTTGTTCCTGCAAATGAAGCTCGCGGGGAAGATCGTGACCGCACCGTTCACCCTCACCGTGGCGCCATGACGACCGCGAAGCCGAAGGCGCGCGCGATCCGGCTGCGTCTGTTTGCGGCTGCCATGGCGCTCACGGCGGGGGTTGCCGCGCTCGTCATCGCGATCCTGCTCGTGCGAAGCGCCCTTGGATAGCTCGAGCGCCCAGTCGCACGACTCGGCCGTCGGCTACGCCCCCCGCTGTTCGTCGCGCTCCGCCCATTCCAGGAGGGCGTCGAGCGAGAACACCTCCTCATCGATGCCCGCGTGCACGTCACCCAGTCGGGCATAGCGGCTCGGCACGCTCGCGATCGTGCACTCGGCTGGTATCACGTCGTCGATCTCAGCCCAGCTGATCGGCGTCGACACCGTCGCCTGCTTGACCCCGCGTACCGAGTAGGCGCTCGCGATCGTGTGGTCACGGGCGTTCTGGTTGTAGTCCACGAACAGCTTGTCGGCCTCGCGGTCCTTCCGCCACCAGGTGGTCGTCACGTGCTCGGGGACACGCCGCTCGACCTCGCGCGCGAACGCGAGCGCGGCGCGGCGCACGTCGGCAAAGCCGAATCGTGGCTCGATTCGGACGTAGACGTGCAGGCCGGCGCCGCCCGATGTCTTCGGCCAGCCAACGGCGCCGATCTCATCGAGCAGTTCATGAACCACATGGGCGACGCGCCGCACCGTCGCAAAGCCGCACAGCGGCATCGGATCGAGGTCGATCCGCCATTCGTCGGGCCGCTCGACGTCCCGGCGCCGGGAGTTCCACGGGTGGAACTCGACCGTCGACATCTGCACCGCCCAGATCACGCTCGCGAGCTCGGTCACGCAGAGCTCGTCCGCCTGCCTGCCGGAAGGAAACTCGACGTGGGCGGTTTCGATCCACGGCGGCGCACCGCCCGGGAGCCGCTTCTGGTGGACCTTCTGCCCGTCGACACCGGACGGGAAGCGATGGAGCATGCACGGCCGCTCCCGAAGAGCCCGAACGATGCCCTCGCCGACACTCAGGTAGTAACGCGCCAGGTCGAGCTTGGTCTCGCCGCGGGCGGAGAAGTACACGCGATCGGGATTCGAGAGGCGCACGGTCCGCGCACCGACCGTGAGCTCAACCGACGCTCGATCACCTGGAGTGTCGCCGGGTCGTTGCACGCCCGATCAGGACGATTGAGGGAGTTTGCGCGATCCCCGCTTGAGCAGCGGGGCCGAGGGTGGCGGGACGACCGGCCCGATATCGCCGTCGGGCGCGTCATCGAGATCCACGATCACCGGGGCGTGATCGCTCGGCCCCGTGCCCTTGCGAGCCTGTCGGTCCACCCATGCCGCCTTCACCCTGGCGGCCACCGTCGCGGTGGCCAACACCAGATCGATCCGCATCCCGAGGTCTTGATGGAACATTCCCGCCCGGTAGTCCCAGTAGGTGAACACGCGCTCGGTCGGCCAGCGATCGCGCACGACATCACGCAGGCCGAGCCCCTGCAGCTCGCTCAGCGCCGCGCGCTCCGGCGCCGTCACGTGGGTCTGCCCGAGGTAGGCATCCGGGTCGAAGACGTCGACGTCCGTCGGTGCGATGTTGACGTCCCCGCAAATCACCGCCGCCGCCGGCCCGCTTGCGACCAGTTCTCGCAGCGCGGCCAGCCAGGCGAGCTTGTAGTGGTAGTGATCGGAATCCGGAACCCGTCCGTTGGGCACGTAGACCGAATGCACCCGGACCCCGCCGCAGGTCGCCGACACCGCACGCGCCTCTTGGTGCGGGAAGCCCGGGGCGCCGGGGACTCCAGCCAGGATGTCATCGACTCCGAGCCGGGAGAGAATCGCCACCCCGTTCCACTGCGCCTCTCCGTGGAGGGCAAGCTCGTATCCACGACCCGCGAGCTCGCCGCCGAGCAGCTGCTCAAAGGCGTCGTCGGCGAGCTTGGTCTCCTGCAGGCAGACGACATCGGGCTGCCGCTGGTCCAGCCATGGCAAGAGGCGCGGGACCCGCTGCCTGACGGAGTTCACGTTCCAGGTCGCCACCCGCACCGGCATACGGTAGCCGTCGCCGGCGCTCGCCAGCCAGCGGGCCTGCGCGGGCCGGTCGCGGGTCAGAGCATGACTTGCGAGCCCATCATCACCGTGCGGTCGCCTGGCAGCCCGAAGTGGTCGATCGGGCTGGCGGCGTTGCGCGCCATCATGACGAAGAGCGACTTGCGCCAGAGCTCCATGCCGCGGGCGTTGGTGGGCGTGATCGACATGCGCGACACGAAGTAGGAGGCATGCTCGAGGTCCAGGCTGCGTTCGAGTAGCCCTCGCTTGCGACAGAGCGCCAGCGCCTCGGGGACGTTGAGCGCGTCGTGGTAGCCGCTTCGGATCGTGACGTGGAAGACGATGAAGCGGCCGCGACCGAGGTACTGCACGGTGAAGCGATCGGTAGCGATGACGTGGGGAATGCTGACGGTGTCGACCGACACGATCACGACGCGCTGGTGCAGCGTGTGGGTGTGCTCGACCTCGGCCCGCAAGGCGAGCGGCGTGGTGTCCTTGCTGGGGTTGAGGAACACCGCGACGCCGGGCACCCGCACGAGCGGCGGTTGGATGGTGGGGAGCTCAGCGAGAAAATCGCTCAGCGGTCCTTCCTGGTTGCGACGGTTGCGCGTGACGATCATCTGGCCCTGGCGCCACGTGACCATGACCATCGCCGCGACCAGCCCGATCGCGAGCGACAGCCATGCCCCGTGCTCGACCTTCGCGATGTTCGAGCTGAAGAACGCGAGCTCGACCGTCAGGAACAGCGCGGCGAGTGGCAGCACCTTGCGCCGAGATGTGCCCCACAGAAGCCGCGCGACGGCGACGAAGAGCAACGTGTTCAGGATGAAGGTGCCCGTGACGGCGACGCCGTAGATGTCGCCGAGCTTGTCGGCGGATCGGAACACCAGCGTCACCGCGACCACGCCGATGCACAGCATCCAATTGACGAACGGCACGTAGATCTGTCCCTCGATCCTCGAGGTATGCAGGACTCTGAGTCGCGGCAGGAAGCCGAGCTGCACGGCCTGTTTCGCGACTGAGAACGACCCGGATATCGCCGCCTGAGACGCAATGACCGTCGCGACGGTGGCGAGGATCAGCATCGGCCACTGCGCCCACTGGGGCACCATCTGAAAGAACGGCCCGCCGTCGGCGCGCGCGACGCTCGGCCTGTGGAGCACCAGCACCGCCTGGCCCAGGTAGTTGAGCATCAGGGCCGGGAGAGCGATCCCGAACCAGCCGAGCCTGATCGGAGCGGCACCAAAGTGTCCGCGGTCGGCGTACAGGGCCTCGGCGCCGGTCACCGCAAGCACGACCCCGCCAAGCGTCAGGTAGCCGGCGACGCCGTGGTTGACCAGGAACCGGACGCCCCAGCTCGGCGACAGCCCCTGCAACACGCCCGGGTCCTTCAGCACCTCGCTCAAGCCGAGCGCGCCGATCGCGACGAACCAGACGAGGATCACAGGTCCAAACAGCCATCCGATCGTGCCCGAGCCGAAACGCTGGAGCACGAACAGCGCGATCAGGATGCCCACCGACAGCGGCACGACCAGATGCGCAAACGCGGGCGTCGCGACCTTCAAGCCCTGCAGGGACCCGAGAACCGAGATCGCCGGCGTGATGATGCCGTCGCCGAAGAACAAGCCCGCGCCGAAGATCCCGAGCGTCACAAGCACGGCTCCCTTCGCCACCCTGCTGCGTTGCAGCAGCGCGGTCAGCGCCATGATCCCGCCGTCGCCCCGGTTGTGCGCACGCATGATGAAGCCCGCATACTTGATCGACACGACGATCATCAGCGCCCAGAAGATCAGCGAGACAACGCCGAAGGCGTTGGCCGCGGTGACGTGCGCGGTCGCCCGATACGAGCTGAATATGACCTGCTCGGTGTACAGCGGACTGGTGCCGATGTCGCCGTACACGACGCCCAACGCTCCGAGCACGAGCACCGCCCGGCTGGCGTGCGCGATGACGTCGCGCTCGGAGCCCGCCAGCGCCTCGAAGCGGCGCCGCACCTCCTCGGATTTCTCATCCTGCTCGCCGCGGTCTGGCCGAGACCAATCGCCGAGGGCGCCACGCTTGTGCGCCCCCTCGTTGAAACTCCGCTTCCGCACGGGCGGCGCGTCTGGCTCAAGCCCCCCATCCTGCTTGGCCTGCGCGGCGCGCTCGGCCTTCTGCGCCGCGGTTGCCCTCCGCGGCAGCTTGGGGCGGATGCCGCTCACGAGGAGGGAGCTGGTCTCGGTGCCGGCCACCCCGACGAAATGGGCTCCACACCGCACGCAACCCGCCAGCGTGCACGCCGGGAGGCGACCCGACGCATGACCCTCGCAGCCGAGCCACGTGAGCGGCGCCGGCCCCGAAGCCGGGTACTACAGGCAGCGCGCGCGATCGCCATGCCGCGATCGTAGCCCGTAAACGCTCCCCACATTGACTGCCGGGATCGCTGGGTGCGGGCTCGGCCTTCGGCTGCAACCGCAACCCGCAGCCGTAATAGCCAACTCGTGGCACGGTCCAGCGATGTCCGGCAATCAGATCCCACCGGAATTGGAGCCAGGCGGGAGCGAATCCCGGAAACCCCGGTGCCGGGCGATCGCGCTTTCCACGCAGCGTGGTCGGGCGGTTAGGACAACCGTGACGAGCTATCGCTCGCCAAACCCGCCAACGCGCCGGCCGCAGCACCCGCCTCGAGCCCTCGATTGTTCGCAACACCGACACGACTGCTCGGGCCCTCGTCGGCGGCTGCGGTGTCGGTCTGTGGCGGGATCCATTGCCGCAACGTGTCGATCAACTGCTCGCGCCGGATCGGCTTGCTGAGGTAGCCGTCCATGCCTGCGGCGGCACATGTCTCGCGGTCGCCCGCCATCGCGTGGGCGGTCATCGCGATCACCGGCGTGCGGTGTCCGCCGTTCTCGCGGCGACGCAGTTCGACGGTCGCTTCGTAGCCGTCCATCTCGGGCATCTGGCAGTCCATCAGCACTGCGTCGAAGCGCTGGGTGGAGAGCGCCGCCAAGGCTTGGCGCCCGTCGCCGACCACCTCGACACGGCAGCCGCAGCGCTCGAGCATGCGGACGGCGACGATCTGGTTGACGGGACTGTCCTCGGCGACCAGTACGAGCGGCGCGGTCAACCACATCGGCGGCGCGGCAGCGCTTGCATCTGCGAGACGGGGCGATCGACCATCTGTCTCGACTGGGGCGGCAAGCTCGAGTTCGAACCAGAAGGTGCTGCCACGGCCCGGTCCCTGCGTTTCGGCGCCGATCGTTCCGCCCATCAGGTCGATCAGTTCGCGGGCGATCGCGAGCCCCAAGCCGGTGCCGCCGTAGTTGCGCGTCGTCGAGGCATCGGCTTGCGTGAACGGCTCGAACATCCGCTCGAGAATCGACGGTTCGATCCCGATGCCCGTGTCGGTCACCTCGACGCGCACGACTGCATCACCTTCCGGGCGCGGCTGGGCGCCGACGTGGACCGCGACTTCGCCCTCTGTTGTGAACTTGACAGCGTTGGCGACGAGGTTCATCAGGACCTGGCGCAACCGGCGGGAATCGCCGCGGACGCGCGGCGGTACGTCCGCGTCGATGTGCACACCGAGTCGGATGCCTTTTGCGCCGGCTTGCAGGCCGGCTGCGGCGCATGCTTGGCCGATCGACTCGTGCAGATCGAAGTCGGTCACATCCAGCTCAAGCTGGCCCGCTTCGATCCTCGAGAGGTCGAGAACGTCGTTGATGATCGTCATCATGTGCTCGCCCGAGCGGGCGACCTGCTCGGCGTAGGACCGCTGCTCGTCGCTGAGCTCGGTGTCGAGCAGCAACTCGTTCATGCCGATCACGCCGTTCATCGGCGTGCGGATCTCGTGACTCATGTTGGCCAGGAACGCCGACTTCATGTTCGACGCCTCGACCGCCTCGTCACGCGCGATCGCGAGCTCGGCGCTCGCCTTGTTTCGCTCGGTCACGTTCTGGCACAGCCCAATCCGGCACTCGAGGCCGTCCAAGGTCAGATCGTTACTCGTGACCTCGACGTCGACGATCGTGCCGTCCTTGTACCGATGGCGCATCGGATACGCCATCACGAGCCCGGGTTGCTCGGTGCCCATTTCGGTCTCCAGGTAGCGCATGAGTTTGTCGACGTCCTCGGGCGGCGTCAGGTCCTGGACCGTCATCGAGAGGAACTCTTCGCGCGAGTAGCCGTAGCTGGCAACGGCGGCGTCGCTGACCGCGATGATCCAAAGCGTCGCTCGCTCATAGGCGAGGATCGGCTGCGGGTTGTGCTCGAACAGGAGCCGGTGCTGCTGATCAGCGCGCTCTTGCTCTGTGTGGTCGAAGATCACGCCATCGACGAACTGGAGGCGTCCGTCGGCATCAAACACGCCTCGCCCGCGTTCCCAAGCCCGGCGCAGTTCGCCGTTGGCATGGACGATGCGATAGTCGATCATGAACGGCAAGCGTCGAGCAATCGCCTCGTCGACCGTGCTGGCGACCAAGTCGCGGTCCTCGGGATGAATCACACTCGCGCGCGTGCGGGCCGGCGCATCCCCCAGAAAATCCGCCGCCGGGTATCCGCAGATGTTCTCGACCTCGGCGCTCATGAACACCAGGTCCCAGGCACCGCCGACGCACCGGTAGACCGCCCCGGGAACGTTGGCGACCAACGATCCGAACTGGCGTTCATCCCACGCCGGCCCGGCAGTCCCACCGCCCTCGGTCGCTGACGGTGACCGCTCCAGACCAGCTCTAGAACTCGGCGCCTCGGTCGCGCGATGCCCGGCGTGGCGGCGGCCTGGAGGCTTTGGGTTCGACATCATGGATTGGGACCGGCGGTTCGCTGCTCGAGCTATTGCGCGGCGGCGACGGGGTTACCTTGACCATCGGCCTGCTCGCTGCGGCTCTTGACACGGCCGGCGCGCAACCCGCGCAACCCGAGGCGCAGGTGGACGGATGTATGAATCCACTCCGTCGGAACCTCAGCCCGACAGCGGATTTGCAGGCAGTTCGCTAGTGGCGCCGGCCGGGATCGAACCCCGGACGACGCGAACGGGGCGAGCGGCCGTGGTGGCGCGGATGTGACGGACCAGGCCGGCCCCAATCCCCGGCCAGAGGTCGCGCTCGAGCGCTTACCGACCTTGTCCGCCCCGTCTCCCTAAGCGAAGGCTTCGCGCATTCTCAACGGAAAGGGCGCTGACAGAGAGCGCCCGATCAGAGGCCAACCAGACCCGCGGTGGACGTGGCCGCGGGGCCAGGCGACGCCGTTGCACCCCGTCGGCGGCGCCGTGCGGCCAGGCGCACGATCGTTGCAATGGCCACCGATGCCGTGATCGCGAGCGCCTGCCTGGGGTAGTTGCGCACTGCGGCCACGCCGGCGAGCGCCTTCCGCTGCACCAAGTCCCGCGCGTCTGCCGCGCGCTGTGCGCTGTCCACGGTCGCTTCGCGGATCGTGTCGCCGACGTCAGCGACGTCTGTTGTGGCCCCGCTGGCCACACTATCGACCGTAGCGGTGACACCATCGCCCGCATCGCTGAGCGCGTCGTGGAACCGCTCGGTCGCACTGCCGCCCTTGTGCTTCTTGCCCATGTCGGTGACCTCCTCGATGGCATACCGGGTCGCATTCGCGGACGCACTTCGTGGCGCCCGCACCATCCAAGCGCGACTACCCGCGGAGTCCGCTCGTCAATCGGCTCGCCGGCGCCCCCGACCGCTCGCCGACGGCAAGCAGTGAGTGGGTTGACGGCAGGGCCTCCTGCGTATCGTGCTTTCGACGGCGACGCCACAGCCCCTGCTTACTTGGAGCGAAGGAGGACGCGTCTTGCCGTCCACGCCGCCGGCAGGTGCTTGGTGTGCATGGCATCCGAGAGCGGCAGGATGACGGGCACGCTGGGCATCCGTGGGGCTTCGACTCGACGTAACGAGGGAGCCGCCGGCGCGCGTGCGCTGCGCCGACCCACCTGAGTCGCCTAGTGTTCTCGGCATGCGGGCGCTCGATGCACTGCGGGCTCGGCTCGCTGAGCTCGCTGACCTCGACGGGCTTGGACGCCTCGCCGAGTGGGATCAGCAGACCAAAATGCCGCCGGCCGGCGCACCGGCACGCGCCCACCAGCTTGCAGCCCTTCGTCGACTTGCCCACGATCGCGCAACCGACGATGAGATTGGGGAGTGGCTCGGCGAACTCGAGGGCCGGATGGACACGCTCGGTGAGCTCGACCGCGACCTCGTCCGGCTGGCGCAGCGCGATTGGGACCGCCAGCGGCGTGTTCCGTCCGAGCTGGTGGGCGAGCTCTCGCGGGCATCCGCCGAGGGTCAAGCGGCGTGGCTGGCGGCGCGAGAGGCCGCCGACTTCAGGGCCTTCGCGCCAGCCCTTCGGCGCAACGTCGAGCTCGCACGCGCCTATGCGGCGTGCTTCGATGATGCCAAGCACCCCTATGACGCGTTGCTCGCCGACTATGACTACGGCCTGAGCGCACAGCGTGTGCAAGCGGTCTTCAGCCAGCTCGCCGGCGGCCTGACACCGCTGCTCGCGGATCTCCCGCCGCAGCCGGACCTGCTCGCGGAGCTCGCGGTGCCGCTCGACGCACAGAAGGCCGCCGTGTTCAGCACGCTGCGCCGTCTGGGCGTCGATGACGACAGCTGGCGCGTCGATATCTCGGCCCACCCGTTCAGCGAGGCGTTGAGCCAGCGCGACACGCGGGTCACCACGCGCTACGTCGACAACGGGCTCGATTCGCTGATCGGCGCGCTGCACGAGTTCGGGCACGCGCTGTACGAGCGCCAAGTCGCGCCTGAGCTCGAACGAACCAACCTCGGCGGCGGCACGTCGATGTCAATGCACGAATCCCAAAGCAAGCTGTGGGAAAACCATGTCGGTCGCCACCCGGCGTTTGCCGGCGTGCTCGCAGCGGAGCTCGCGGCCGGCGGATGTGCGATCGGGCCAGACGTGCTGCACGCCGCGCTCGTGCAGGTCCGGCCATCGCTGATCCGCACCTCAGCCGACGAGGTGAGCTACCCGTTGCACATCGTCCTGCGCTTCGAGCTCGAGCACGCGTTGATCGAGGAAACCCTCGACGTCGCCGACCTCCCTGCGGCGTGGAACGACGGAATGCTGCGGCTGCTCGGCATCGATGTCCCCGACGACGCGGTCGGGGTGCTGCAAGACATCCATTGGGCAGCCGGCTCGTTTGGCTACTTCCCGACCTATGCGATCGGCTGCATCATCGCCGCGCAGCTGTGGGAGCAACTCGAGACTGACCTCGGATCGCAGGACGCCGCGCTCGGCACCGCCGAGGTCTCGGCGATTCGCAGCTGGCTGGGCGACCATGTGCATCGCTTCGGCCGGCGCCTCGACACCGAGCCACTGCTCGAGCACGCGACAGGCCGCGGCCTCGACGTCGAACCGTTGCTGCGGCATCTGACGGCGCGGGTGAACGCGTAGCCTTCCCGTCCACACGCAAGGCAGCGGTTACGCGTTAGCTGCATTTGCGCGGAGTCGAAGGGTGTTAAGGCAGTGGTGCCTAAACCAGATCGCGTCGTCGACGCTGCGCTCGGTCGCCACTGAGACACCTCACCAAGCGTCAGAATCCTGTGCCCAGTCTCCACCGATGCCGGCTCGGTTGGGGGGTGGCTCGACTCGCGTCAGCTGGGATTGGTCGGGAGGGTGAATGCCACCCGGGCTCCACCGTCCGGGCGGTTCTCCGCCCAGATCCGCCCGCCGTGCGCTTCGACCAGGGCTCGTGCGATCGCCAGGCCCAGGCCCGATCCGGGCGAGGTGCGCGAGGAGTCCGCACGCCAGAAGCGGTCGAACATGCGCTCTGCGGCCTCCGGGGTCACACCCTCGCCCGTATCCTCGACGGCGATCGTGACGTCGCCGGGGTGCGGGCGCACGACGATCGCGATCGCGCCGTCGGGCGGGGTGTGGCGGATCGCGTTGGCGAGCAGGTTGTAGAGGACGCGCTGAACCTGGTCGGGCGCACACAGGACAGGCGGCAGGTCCTGGTCGGCGGCGCCATCGAGCTTGATGCGCTTGGCCAGTGCCTCGGCCTGGAAGCCGCTCACGCAGGTCCCGATCACCTGCCGCAGATCGGCCTGCTGCATCTGCCGCACAAGCACTCCGGCGTCAATCCGCGCGAGCTCGAACAGGCCGTCAACGAGCCCGGCGAGGGTCCGGACCTGGCTGGCGAGCGAGGGCATGTACTCGGCGGGCTCGGCGAGCCCGTCGTCGATCGCCTCGATCATCGCCTGCATCGACGCGAGCGGCGTGCGGAGGTCGTGGCTCGCCCACGCGACGAGCTCCCGGCGCGCCTCGAACAGCCGCTCGATCGAGTCGGCCATGGCGTTGAACGCGTGGGCCACGTCGGCAACCTCGGCAGGACCGTCCTCGGACGCCCTCGTCGAGAGGTCTCCTGCAGCGAGGCTGGCGGAAGCTTCACGCAGTCGCTCGAGCGGCGCGCGGATCCAGCGCGCGAGCAGCAGCGCCGCGAGCACCGAGGAGAAGGCCGCCGCCGAGGAGACGGCGAGAACCTCGGTGTCGGCGTGCATCTCGAACATCACCCACCCGGACGCGAGCACGCCGGCGAGCGGCAGGATCACCGCGAGCAGCGCGAGCCCGGCTAGCTGGAGCCGCAGCGCGGGCAGCAGCCGTAGCCCCAGCGCGGCGCTCGCGCCGACCGCGCTCGTCCCAAGTGCAAGCAGGACCGCGAGCTCGATCATGGCGTCAGGCGGTAGCCGCTGCCCCACACCGTTTCGAGGTGGCGGGGCCGTGACGGGTCGTCCTCGATCTTCGCGCGCAATCGGCGCATGTGGACCGTGACGGTGCCGGTGTCAAGCTCTGACGTGTAGCCCCAGACGTGGGTCATCAGCTCGCCGCGCTCGAACACGTGGTTGGGGTTGCTCGCGAGGAACCAGAGCAGATCGAATTCGAGTGTTGTCAGGCGCAGGGCCGTGCCCGCCTTGAGCGCCTCGCGGCGGTCGGAGTCAAGGACGAGGTCGCCGAACTCGATGCGCGCTACGGTCGCCGCGGGCGAGGAGCGCCGGAGCACCGCCTTCACGCGCGCCACCAGCTCGCGGGGGGAGAACGGCTTGGTCATGTAATCGTCGGCCCCGACCTCGAGCCCAGTGAGGCGGTCGGTTTCCTCGCCGAGCGCGGTGATCATGATCACGGGCAGCTCCGATCGTTCCCTGATCCAGCGGCAGAGCGTCAGCCCGTCCATGCCCGGCAGCATCAGGTCGAGGACGACCAGGCTGGGGGTGTGCGTCTCGAGCAGATCGCGCGCCGTGTCGCCATCGCCGGCCTCGAGCGTGTCGTAGCCCTCCTGCTCGAGGTAGCGCACGACCACGTCGCGCACGGACGGTTCGTCGTCGACGACGAGGACTGTGCTCACCACCTCATTGTCCCGGCGGCGGGGCCTGCGGCTCCTTAACAGTTGATTACAGGCCTCGGGGTTCAGAAAGTCGTAATGGCGGGGCCTCCGATCCGCATCTAGGTTCAGGTGGCCCTGCACCACAACGGAGGTACGCGTCATGCATTCCAGAACAACGATCGTGGCCGCGGTGGCCGCCACCGCGCTCGCGCTCGCCGCGGCCGGAGCGTCGGCCTCGACCATGAGCCCGCACCTCGCCGCCCACCTCTCGGGGATGGGCGAGCACGGGACGGTCAACCTCCAGGTCAGCCCGGGGAAGGTCTGCTGGACGTTCGACATCCCGACGGTCAAGTCGCCGACCCGCGCGACGATCCACACCGGGCAGAGCGGTGCGATGCTGCTCGAGCTGGGGATGCACTACGCGAAGACGGGTTGCGAGAAGGAAGCGGCGATGACCCTCGAGCATCTCCAGGCCAAGCCCTCCGCCTACTCGGTCTGGGTCGACACCAAGGCGCATTCCGGCGAGGTCCGCGGGACGCTGTTCGCCGGCATGGCGAGCATGTAGCGGAGGTCGAGTTGCCCCAGGACGAACACGCTCCGCAGTCGCCGCGCGAGGACACCGGCGCGCGGCGACTCGGCCGCGCCGGGTTCCTCGGGCTGGTCGGCGCCGGTGTCGCGACGCTGTTCTACGGCAAGGAGATCTCGCGGGTAACAAGCGCCGTGACCAAGCCGTTCGCCGACGCGACCGGCCTCAGCCGGATCGTGCCCTCGGGCGGGTGGCGGATCTATACCGTGGCCGACACGATGCCGACCTTCGATCGCGCCACCTGGCGGCTGAAGCTCGACGGGCTCGTCGGGCGGCCGCTTGAGCTCTCCTACCAGGAGCTGCTGTCGCTGCCGAAGGCTGAGCAGGTGTCGACCTTCCACTGCGTGACCGGCTGGATCGTGAACAGCGTGCATTGGGGTGGCGTGCGCTTTAGCGACCTTCTGGCGAACGCTGGGCCGCTGCCGAGCGCGCACGCCGCGCACTTCATCTCGGCCGAGTACCCCTACGACGACTATCTCAAGCTCAGCGACCTCGCGCTGCCCGACGTGATGCTCGCCTACGAGATGGACGGGCAGCCGCTGCGCCAGGAGCACGGCGCGCCGGTTCGGGTGGTAATCCCCGACATGTACGGCTACAAGAACGTCAAGTGGGTCGAGCAGATCACGCTGGTTCCAAAGCAGGGCGCCGGCTACTGGGAACAGCGCGGCTACGACGTCGACGCGTGGGTCGGGCGATCGAACGGCTATGGCTAAGGCAACGGCACGCACGCGGTACGTCGAGCGCTTCACGTTCACCGAGCGGCTCCTGCACTGGGTGCACGCGAGCGCGTTCTTTGTACTGCTCGGCTCGGGGCTGATCCTCTACATCCCGTCGCTGTCCACCACCTTCGCGGACCGGCCGCTGATCAAAGACATCCATTTCCTTACCGCGGTCTCGTGGGCCGGCGCGATGGTCCTGATCGCCTTTCTCGGAAACCGCCAGGCCGTGCGGCGCACGATTCGCGAGGTCGATCTCTTCGACCGCGACGACCGCCGCTTCCTCACCGGTCGCACGGGCGCGCCGCAGGGGCGCTTCAACGCCGGGCAGAAGGTGAACGTGATCGTCACCGCCGCGTTCGCCACGCTGTTCTTCGTCTCGGGGATGCTGCTGTGGCTCGGCGAGCGCAACACGGCGATCCGCCTCGGGGGGACGCTCTACCTCCACGACGCGCTGATGTACATCTCGGTCGTGATCGTCGTCGGCCACGTGTACCTGGCCCTGATCAACCGCAGCACGCGCCACTCGCTGCGCGGGATCACGCTAGGAACGGTGCGCGAGGACTGGGCGAACGCCCACCACGCCAAGTGGCTCGACACAACCGCCGCGGCCGACGCGGCGACCCCCCCGGTGCCCCACACACCTTCGCTCTGAAACCGAGGCGGCCCAAGCCGAGTTGCGCCGAGCGTCGCCACGAGCCGTGCTCCGGATCAGGCACACGCAGGGGGCTCCCGCCAACGCCGCGGAGTCAGCGGTACTCGGGGTTTGGGTGGTCCGGCCGCTCGAGGCTCCAGTCGTGGGTGGAATTGCCGTAGGCGGGGATCCCGCCGGCGTCCTTGAGCATGCGTGCCAGATGCAACATGTTCCATGTCATGAAGGTCGCGTTGCGGGTCGTCCACGAGTTTCGCTCCCCACCACCGTCCTCGTCGAGGTAAGACGGACCAGGTCCTGCCTCCCCGGTCCAGTAGCTGTCCGACTGCGGGGGGATCGTGAGGCCGATGTGTTGAAGCGCGTACAAGACTTGAGCACTGACGTGCTTCCCGCCGTCCTCGTTGCCTGTCGTCAGCACGCCTCCGACTTTCCCGTAGTAGGCCCACTGACCGTGCTCGTTGACCTCACCCGAGTAGGCATAAAGGCGCTCGATGATCACGCGCGTCTGCGAGCTCTGATCCCCGAGCCAGATCGGACCGGCCAGCATCAGCATGTCCGCGGGAACGACCAGCGAGCGGTAGATCTCGGGGAAGTCGTCGTCGGCATAACCGTGCTCCCGCATGTCGGGCCACAGGCCCGGAGGGATCGTGCGATCGACCGTGCGCACCTCGTCACAGCGCACACCCAGCGCGGCGAAGATCCGGCGAGGTATCGCGAGCAAGCCGTCCGTATGGCTCGTCTCCGGGGAACGCTTCGTCGTCCCGTTGAAGACGACGACACGCAGGTCGTCGTATGGCGTTGGCGCGCGTTGGGCCTGCGCGTCGATAAAGGCGGAGATCGAGTCGGGGATCGGCATCGCTCGCGGCGGTCCTTTCGGTAGGAGTCAAACGAGCTCGGGGGCGGTGATGGTCTCGGCGAGCGCCGGACCATCATGAGGTCGCTACTGCGAGCGCATCATCCCCCGTTCGTCTACATCCCCGTCCTCCGGCTCCTCCACCGGGATTTCAGCGCGGATTCAGCCGTCTAGGCCGGGAGACAGCGTCCGCGCGCGGGGTTTAGGCACTGGCGCGGGTCGCGAACTCGCTCGAGAGATGAAGAGTGCGCGGTGTAACCCGTCGCTTTGCAGCCAGTTCCCAATGGAGCCAGCCGGGATCGAACCGGCGACCTCCTGCTTGCAAAGCAGGCGCTCTCCCAGCTGAGCTATGGCCCCCGACATCATGAGCAGGTCGCTGCCTACGGTACCGCAGTGACCGTCGAGCCGATCTAACCGCAAGCCGAGCCGTCGGGCACGCGAGCCTCGCCGGCACACGACGCTCGCCCGTCGGCTACTCCTCGTCGTCGGCGAGCCAGTCGCCCGACGCCGGATCCTCGACACGGAACTCCTGGGTCGCGTCGCCGGGGCTCTCGTCAGCCGGGGCCTCACTGGCGACCTCGTGTTGCGCCGCGCCGCCGTTCTGAACGGGCTCATCGGCGCTGTCGTGTTCCAGCTCCTCCGGCACGACGATCGGGTGCCCGCGCGTCACGGGCGACAGCGCCTCCTGTTCTTCGCGCGCCACCTCGGCTGGGTCGGCACCGCGCCGTCGCTTCAGCTCAAGGTGCTCGCGGATCGCGTCGTCGAGCTCGCCCATCGTCGACAGCCTAACGCGTCGCCACCATCTAGACTTCCCGAAACGCGCGCCGCCGACCGGCGTACACGGGGCTATAGCTCAGTTGGGAGAGCGCCTGGATCGCACCCAGGAGGTCGGGGGTTCGAGTCCCCCTAGCTCCATCGGCCGTTGGCATTTCGACAACGGAGAGAGTCTTCAGAGGACCTCGGCGCCCAAGGCGATGTCGAAGCCGGCGCCGTTGCGTGCCAGGCCCACCAGGAGGATGCCCGCGAGGCCGGCGCCACCAACCCCGAACAGCTCGGCGAGCAACTGGCGCTGCTCCTGGATGGCGCCTCGGCCCGCAGCCGAGTCCTCGACACCGACACCTTCTCCACCGCCGCCGCCATCGCAGCAGTCCTCATCAACAACGCCATCCCCACGGCAGCGGTACCAGCCGGCGCAAGCGCCGTCGAGCAGCACGGCCAGGATGACGACGACGCCGGCCGGGGTGGTGCCCCACGTTCCGCAGCTGCTCAGCGTCGCGATTACGCGACTTGACGAGATGTCCAGGGCAGTTGCGGGCGGCCGCCACCGCCAGTGATCCGATCGCTGTCGACCGGGCGCGGCGCCGCGCACAACGCAGGCGTGAGCCCCACGGAACAGACCTGATCGGGGTCGCGATGGCCTACGACGCGCTTGCCGCGGCGGCCGGGGAGCTTGCTTCGGCGGTTGAGCGTGAGGATCGCGCGAGCGGGCTGCTGCCGCGCGTGCGGGCGCGCGGCTCGGCTACGGGCGCTCGATCGCCGAAAGATCGCCGGAAGATCGCCGAAAGATCGCCAGAAGATCGCCGGCATCGTCCCAGACCGATCGTGGCCCTGCTGGGCCGCTACGGTGCGGCAGCGTCGTAGTGTCGCGTGGCTCGCGTGCCTGCGATCGCTCCACTTCTGCGCGCTGTCGTCCCCGCCGGCTCACGTATACGAGCTATACCACGTCACCTTGGGGCAACTGTGTAGCCTGCGGCTGCGTCACGCGGCGCCTCCGCTAGGTCGGGCCTTCTTCATGGCTCCTCCCCCGTCCGACGTGCGAAGGCCCCGTCCCCGTGCCAGCGTTTGCTGCAGCCAGCGCTCGCCGTCCGCCAGGTGCAGGAGATCGGCGGCGCTTGCCTGCTCGGCATCGCCCGCTCGCAGTGCGATGTAGATATCGCGATGCCGCTGGCGCGTGACCTCGACCGCATCGTGCTCGGTGATCGTGCGCCACAGTCGGGCACGCGCCATCCCCCCGGAAAGGTTCTGGATCAGCGACGCGAGTGTCGCGTTACCGGATGCCGAGACGATGATGCGGTGGAAGTCGGTGTCGGCGTCGACGAAGGCCTGGTTTGC
The DNA here is from genome assembly GCA_963833765.1 of uncultured Solirubrobacterales bacterium. GTDB lineage: Bacteria > Actinomycetota > Thermoleophilia > Solirubrobacterales > Solirubrobacteraceae > Palsa-513. Next base: position 176,319 of record CAWHZJ010000008.1, read on the forward strand.
CTCGGCCTCGTCCATGCGCTGGAGTGCCGCCTTGAGGGCGAGGAAATCCTCCTCTGTCAGCCGCGTGGCGGCGAGCCCGGTGGCCACGGGCTCGAGGATCCGTCGAACCTGATGGACCTCGAGCAGCGTGGTGCCGTCGAGGAGGTCGCCAACGAAGCCCATGCCGGTCAACAGCACGTCTGCGTCGAGGCTCGTGACGTAGGTGCCGTCGCCGACGCGTGGGTCGAGCACGCCAATCAGCGTCAGGGCACGCACGGCCTCGCGCAGCGAGTTTCTCGACAGTCCGAGTCTCGCGGCGAGATCCTGCTCGCGCGGGAGGCGGGACCCAGCGCTGAACTCGCCGGACACGATGAGGTCCTTGATCTTGGCGATCGCCTGGTCCGTCACCGGTAGGGTCATCTGACCTCAATTCGCCACGGCACCATCATGATGCCCCACAGGGGCGGTCCAGCGCAGAGATGCGACATGAATTGCCACCGAGCAGCTGCTCGGCCTGGTCCGGGACCTCGAGGTTGAGCCCCCGCTCCTCGAGTATGCCGATGGATTCGAGCACGCGCGGCACCGACGATCCAGTGGTCCGGCTCGTTGTGGGTCAGATGGCGGATAGCGCAGAGCTTGGGCCTGCGCTGGAGCTCGTCGAGGCGGGCCGCTGCACGGTCGGGATCCTCGAGGCGCACCCACGCGGTCACGGCCCCGATCCACTCGTTCCGCGCGGCCTGCTCGAACAAGTAGTCGGCGTCGGAGTCCAGACAGGCGCCCTGGACGAGGATCACGGAGTCGATGCCGTTGCGCTCCAGCAGGGGCGCGATATCCGTTGCCCCGAACGGGCGGGCGATCGGGCGGTGCTCGTCGGTCATCCATGGCTGGGGCGTGTGGTGGCGGTCCCACACGCGAATGTGACTGTCGACCAGCATGGCCACCGGCGCTATGCGGCGCCGACGGGCTCGGCGATCGAGTCGGGATCGGTCCAGGCGGATCCCTGCGGAAACTCGAACCGGTCGAGCGACGCGGGCAACATCTCGATGCTGTAGCCGGGCGCCGTCGGCGCGAGGTAGCGTCCTGTGACGACGACGGCGGGATCGCAGGAAGTGCTCGTGTAGGTGGTCGACCCACTCGACCACGCGGTTCTCGAGCGTGCCGCTCACGGCGATGTAGTCGAACATCGCGAGGTGCTGGACGTACTCGCACAGCCCCACGCCGCCGGCGTGCGGGCAGACCGGGACGCCGAACTTGGCAGCGAGCAGGATGATCGCCAGCGCCTCGTTGACGCCGCCGACGCGGCAGGCATCGAGTCTGGCAGACGTCGATCGCCTCGCGCCTGGAAGAGCTGCTTGAAGATCACGCGGTTCTGGACGTGCTCTCCGGTCGCGACGCGAATCGGCGCGATCTCGCGCCGGATCCGCGCGTGGCCGAGAACGTCGTCGGGACTGGTCGGCTCCTCGATCCACCACGGGTCGTACTGCCCGAGCACGCGCATCGCCGCGATCGCCTCGTCGACTCCCCAGTATTGGTTGGCGTCCATCATCAGCACGCCTGTCGGTCCGAGCGCCTCGCGGATCAGCGCGGCGCGCCTTGCATCCGAGTGCGACGTCCTGGCCGACCTTCATCTTCACGTGCGTGAAGCCTGCCGCGACCGCCTCGCGCGCCAGGGTTACGATCTTCTCGTCGTCGTAGCCGAGCCACCCTGCCGAGGTCGTATAGGCGGGATAGCCGCCGAGCCCAGGATCTCGCGAGGCGCGCCTCGCGGCCGGCGCGCATGCGCCTCCAGCAACTCGAGCGCCTCCTCGCGTGGCAGAGCGTCCTCGATGTAGCGGAAGTCGATCGACGTCGACGATCTGCTCGGGTTCGAGCTCGGCAAGGAGCCTGCAAGAGCGGCTTGCCCTCGCTCTTCGCCCACAGGTCCCACACTGCGTTCACGACGGCCCCGGTCGCGAGATGGATGACGCCCTTCTCCGGCCCGAGCCAGCGGAGTTGGTCCTCCGAGGTCAGGCTGCGCCAGAAGTGGCGCATGTCGGTGGTGATGTCCCCCAGCGTGCGTCCAACGACGAGATGCTCGAGCGCACGCACCGCCGCGACGACGATCTCGGTGCCGCGGCCGTTCGTGAACGTCAGGCCACAGCCGGTGAGGTGGTCGGCGGAGTCCGTCGGAGCGCACGTACGCGCACGAATAGTCGGGGCTCCGATGCATGGCATCGGAGCCATCCAGCGAGAGCGAGGTCGGGAAGCGGATGTCGCGCACATCCAACGACACGATCTTCATCGATTCGCCCTTGATTCCGAGGCCGTACAGTGGTCGTAGGTCTCGAAACCGACGATCGTGCTCATGCGGGCCTCATTCGGCGCTCCGCTCACCGCCGACGACGCGCGCCATGATCAGGGCGAGCAGGATCACGCCGCCAATCATCGCCTGGATCCAGTAGTTGTTGACCTGGCCCAGGTCGAGGATGTTCTGCACCAGGCCGATGAGCACGACACCGCAGGCGGCGCCGAGCATGCCGCCGCGCCCGCCCTTCAAGCTCACGCCGCCGATCACGGCGGCGGCGAAGATGTAGAAGATGATCCCCTCTTCGTAGCCCTGGCTGGCGGCTACCGCCGACACGCGACCGGCCTCCATCAGGCCGCCGATCGCGGCGAGCACGCTGCCGGAGACGTACACGCCGATGCGGATGCGGTCAACGCGAATACCCGCGGCGCGAGCCGCCTGCGGGTTACCGCCGACCGCATAGATGTCGCGCCCGACCCGGTGGTAGCGCAGAAACAGTCCGACGATGATGAAGATGGCCGCGGTGACCAGCAGCGACACCGGGATCCCGCCCACAGTATGCGGCGCCGACGTAGGAGAACGCTGCCGGCAGGTCGGGCAGCGACTGGCCATTGACCATGCCGTCCTGAACACCAAAGAGGATGATCGTCATCCCGAGCGTGAAGATGAAGCCGTTGAGGCGGCCCTTGACGATCATCAAACCGTTGATGAGGCCAACGGTGGCGCCTACAGCGAGCAGCACGAGGAGGCCGAGGGCCGGGCTCCAAAGTGTGCCAAGCGCCGAAGGCGGCCGTCGGCACCATCAGCCACGCCGCGACCATCGGCGCGAGGCCGTAGGTCGACATCGAGCGACAGGTCCATGCCGCCGATCATGATGATCAGCGCTCTCGCCGACGACGGCCATCCCGAGCGCCGAGTACTGCTGGCCGACGCCGGCCAGGTTCGAGACTGTGAAGAAGACCGGGCTGACGATCGAGCCGACGATGAGGAGCGCGCCGATCACGGGCAGGAGCGCCGCGCCGCGCACGAACGCCACGGCAGCCAGGCGGCGGCTTCGGTGCTCGAACGGGGCGCTGAGCTCGGGGGTGGGCGCGGTTTCCGGTTCGCGTACTTCGGTCATCGGTTTCTCCCCACGGCCACCAGGCCTTCCGTGGCTGCGATCAGCTCCTCGTCGTCATACGGCGGCTCGGTGAACTCGGTGAACACCTGGCCGCGAACGAGCACGATCACGCGATCGCAGATTTGCAGGTCGGCGAACTCATCGCTTGCCAGCAGCAGGCTGGCGCCGGTCGTTGCGCGTGACGTTGGTGAGCGCCGCGAGCAGCAGCTCCTTCGAGGCGACGTCGACGCCGCGCGTCGGTGTGATCGCGACGATCAGCTTCGGCTCGCTCGCCAACGCGCGGGCAACCGCGACCTTCTGCTGGTTGCCGCCCGAGAGCTCATCGACCGCCTGACCTAGGCCGCGCGACACGAGTGAAAGTTGTTCGGCGAGCGGCCGGGCTGCGAGCCGTCCGCGCCGATGGAGTGAGGATCCCGAGCCGTCCCGCCAGATGCCGCGCGATGCTCATCGTCATGTTCTCGGAGATGCCGAGCAGCCCGACGAAGCCCTCGAGCCAGCGGTCCTCAGGGATGTAGCCGATCCCTGCCGTGAGTGCGGCGTCCGGGCGTCCGGGCGGCAGCGGCCTTCCGTCGAAGCGGATCGTGCCGGACTGGTAGTCGTGCGCTCCCACGATCACCCGCCCGAGCGTTGCCACTCCGGCTCCCAGCAGTCCGGTGACACCGACGCGCTCACCGGCGTGCACGACTAGGGAGGCGCCTAGCAGCGATCCGCGCCCCGACTCCGCGACGATGTCGCTCACAACGAGGAGCTCCGCGGAGAGCGCCGGGCGTGGGCGGACGCGACACGCTAGATGCCGCCCGTGCGGCGGTCATCGGCACGGCGATGTCCCCGACCATCGCGCTGACGAGTTGATCGTTGGTCAACGTCGGGGTTGGGGCGGTCAAGACCACCTCGCCGTCACGCAGCACGACGACGTCGTGACAGATCTCGAAGACCTCCTCGAGATGGTGCGAGATGTAGAGGACCGCGACGCCGCCGGCCACGAGGGCGCGCACCCGCTCGAACAGCCGGCGTACGCCTTCGCGTTCGAGTGCCGCAGTCGGTTCGTCGAGCAAGCAGGATGCGCGTACCTCGTGCAAGCGCGCCTGCGATTTCGACGATCTGACGCTGCTCGACGGTGAGCGTGACGCACTCCACGTCGGGGTTGACGTTGAAGTCCCACTCGCGCAGCACTCGGCGCGTCTCGGCGCGCATCGCGCGCCAGTCGACGACACCGCGGTGGCGCTGGCTGACCGCCGAGGAAGATGTTCTCGGCGACCGTCAGCTGGGGGACCACCATCGAGTGCTGGAACACGGTCGAGATTCGGCTTCGCCAGGCGCGTATGTCGGCGAGCGGCGGAGCCGGACTCGCCGTCGAAGCGAACCTCGCCCGCATCGGCGGCGAGCAGGCCGCAGAGGATCGAGACCAGCGTCGATTTGCCGGCCCCGTTACGGCCTACGAGGCCGAGGCAGCGCCCTGCGTGGAGCGCGGTATCGACGTTGAGCAGCGCCTGCGTGCTGCCGAAGTGCTTGCTGACGCCGATCGCCTCGACGACCGGAAGGATCTGTGCATTGATCGAAGGTTGGGCCGCTGCGCTCATGGCATGGTGTTTAGCGCGAAGGCGCGCCGCTGTCGGGCGAGCGGCCCAATCCCAGTCACCGGTGACAGGACTGTGCCGCTCGCCGACAACGGTTTGCTTGCTACGGCTTCGCCACGCCCGCGCAGACTCCGCCGTGCGCCGCACCGTACACGTTGCCCCACAGGGTGGGGTCCGTGACCGGCGTGGTCGTGATGGTACCCGGTGCACCCGGAATGCCCTTCCCGCTCAGGTGCAGCTTTGTCTTCGTTACGAACGGCGCCACGATCGGGTCGACGAGGTTCGTGTCTCCGGTGTAGGTCACGTTCGCGAGCGCCGGAGCGCCGATGCCGGGCTGCCCGGCCTTCAGCACGACGTGCTTCGCCGCGTCGAGCGCGTAGGTCAACGCGGCCTGCGCGTAGAGGTTGGCGGGTTGTGATGACGCGAAATTCAGGTCGCCGCGCTGGATGTCGCACATCTCATACGCGACGCCGTCGTCGCCGCCCACGATCACCTTCCCAGTGAGGCCCTTGCTGCCAAGCAGCGTGATCGTCGCGGGGTCAGGCCCGCTGTACTGGTTGTAGATCGCCTTGACCTTCGATCCGTAGGCGTTGATAGCCGTCTCGGTATCGGTCGCCGCTGTGGCGGCCACCCACACCGTCGGCTCCGCCAGGACCTTGACGCCCGGGGCGTTCGCCTTCATGCACGCGTTGAAGGCGTTTGTGCGGTCGGCACCGTTGGACGATGTGAGATCGCCCTCGATGTCGACCACATAGCCCGACTTCACGTAGTGGCTGATGTAGAGGCACGCGTCCTCGCCGTACGCGAGGTTCGACGCGCGGTCGACGATGTAGACCTTGCCGGCACCGACGATCGTGTCGAGGGAGACCAACTGCACGCCGTGCTTGGCCGCGTAGGTGATCGCTGGAAGGAGGCTCACCGCGGTCTCGGGATTGACGACCACAGCCTTGGCGCCCTCGTTCACGAGGTCCTCGACCTGCGTGTTCTGAAGGCTGGCGTTCGTGCCCGCGACCAGCGGCCCGAGCATCTTGATGTTATCCGCCTTCGCGTACTGTGCCTCGTAGCTGATGTAGGCCGTCCAGAAAGCAGTGTTGTTGTACGTCAGGGCGATGCCGATCGGCGTTGGCGCAGCCGCAGTCCTGGCCTGATGGGCCGAGGTCGTGGCCGGCACGCTGACGACCGCCGCCGTGGCGGCGACCGCGATCGCGGCGCCGAGCGCGGCCAGCCGCCGCTTGTGAAACCTCATATTCCCTCCTCCGTGGTGTGCTGTTCTGCGGGACCGTTGATGCAAAGGCCCACGCTTTGCGTAGGACAGTCGCCGTGACGATACATCCGACTATTAGCGCATGTCAACCCTACATGGACGCGATTATTGCGAGCAGAAACGGTGTTATCAGACCTACGGCTCTGATGTAGGCATCGCAAAGCTCGGGTCATTATGTCGAACCGCTGGCGAGTCTGGGGGCTGAGCCGGTCGGGGTATTCCCACCCCGGCTGTGATCGGCTTGGTACAGGCCGCCGCCCCCGCCCCGCGCCGACCGTTGAACAGACCGACGCCCTGGCGGTCGACAACCTGCGTCGCGCGACAGCCGTGATTCGGCCCGCAGGCCCTTCCACTGGTCACACCGGCTGCCCCACACGGACGAGCCGCGCAGGTCCGCGCCGGCGAACGCGCGCCGGCTATCTGTTCGTCCGGGGCTACGTCGTGCTACTGGCGCTCGTCGGCATCGCAACCGGCGGCGTATGCGGTACAGCTCGCCTTCACGTCGGCCGCCGGCCACTTCAGCGTCTTGACGAACTTCATCGACACTTACCGCTCGATGAGCTCGACCATCTCGGCCCAGTAAGCCGAGATCATCGCCGCATTCACCGACCTGGAACGCCGACTCGCGCTCCCGGAGGGAGATACGCGGACAAGCAGGCCCGCTCGGCCGGTCCCACGGCGCCACTGAGGATTACTGCGACTCGTCGCCGACCGGAGCGATGGAGCCGGCGAACGCCCGGTTGAGCGTGTCGACGTCGGGGTTCGAGTCCCCCTAGCTCCATTGGCCGTTGCCATTTTGACAACGGATTCGGCTGCTATCGGCCATATTATGAGTGTCGCGTCGCTCGTGGCGACTGGCCTGAGTTGCGCGTGCGAGGCCAGCGGGTCGCTCGTGCAAGAGCGTTCGTTGCCTGCACCTCGAAAAGACAGCGTCAGTCGTGCTTTTGGCGCGCGTGGAGGACAGCGACGCAACATCGCCCTGATGGGTCGTGCCACAGTAGGGCTGTTGGGCGAGCCTGGCCGTGTGAACGGGGCCGGTCAGGCGTGGGTCCGGAAGATAGGCCAGCAGATCTCGGTGTCCCATTCGTCGGAGCTGACGGTCTCGGTGGGGCTTCGTAGATAGTTCTCGCGTAGCGGGCCATCAACGCTGATCTCGTGTTTGATCACGTATGCGCCGAGTTTTCCGTAGGTGAGGTCGATATCGCTGAGGGAGCCGTGGTGCCGGGTGACCGCGAGCTCGGCGCCGGGAATAAGCAGTGAGACGACCCGCCCAATCGGTTTGACGATTCCGTCGGTCGGGATGAACACGGTCGCCTGGCCGCGGCTGTGTTGGAAGATCTCGCTCGCGTACAGGCCTCCGGCTGGCCCGCTCGCGATGAGGCTCTGCGCCCGCAGCGTCGCCTGGAGCTCGCCAAGAGCTCCTTGCCACCAGCCGAAGATGTCGTCGCGATCGACGGTCTGTTCGATGCCGACCGCGGGGGTCGGTTTGACGGTGCGGTGCTCGATCGGGTGCGGCGCTTCAGGTTGCAGCAGGTCGCGCAGCTCACCGACAGCGTCACGGGTGTGGGCGAGCTCGAGCTCGAGCCGATCGAGGTGCTCGACGATCAACCTGTTGCGTGCGTCGAAGTCCGGCGCGGCGAGAACGGACTTGACGTCGGCGACTGGCATCTGCAGACCGCGGAGTCGGCGGATCACCTGGGCGAGCGGGATCTGGTCCTCGGAGTAGTAGCGATAGCCGTTGTCCGGGTCGACTTCGCTCGGCTCGAGCAGCCCGACCTCGTGGTAGTGGCGCAAGGTCTTGACGCTGAGGTGCGAGGCGCGGGAGAAGTCGCCGATCGTGACACGCGTCCTCATGGGCGCAGTATCGACCCTCCCCCGGCCGGAGGGTCAAGTCAACTTCTGGCCCTTGACTCTCCAGTAGGTGGACGCCGCAACATTCTCAGTGTCGCCGTCCCGACGGCATACGACTACAACCAGGAGGCTCCGATGAGCACCGCCAACACCGTCTCAGGGCTCGAAGAGGTCCCGGACGTGATCCGCCGCTACTTCGCACTCGACGAGGGGCGCGCGATCGACTCGATCGTGGCCCTGTTCACCGAAGACGCCACGGTTACCGACGAGGGCGAGACTCGCCACGGCACCGCCCAAATCCGCGCCTGGCAGACCGGTCCCGCCTCCCAATACACCTACACGACCGAGATTCTCGGCACCGACGCCGTAGCGGCCGACCGGTACGTCGTCACGGGCCGCCTGACCGGCAACTTCCCGGGCGGCGTCGCCGAACTGAGATGGGACTTCACGCTCCGTGTCGAGCGGATCAACACACTCGTCATCGCCCCGTAGTAGTGGACGGCGGCGGAACCCGAGCAGGCTGTTCAGTTCAGACTGATCTCCCAGGGCGACGAGCGCGCGCGTGCGTCGCCGCCCAGGGGCCAAGCCGGACCTGATCTAGAAGAGTCTGCAGCGGTCCCGAGGGGTTTGAGTACTGTCCACTTAGGTCCATTGGCCGTTCCCATTCTGGCAACGGTTTTGCCTGCTATCGGACCCATCGTGGGTGCCCGAGCGCGCCCGGGCGGTACTTGTGCGGTTCGACGAGCGCTCCGCGCATTACGCCAAGCTGCTCACGCCCGAGCACACCGCGGGTGAGGGGTCATCGCGCGGGCAGTGATAGGGCGGCCGGACGTCGCCCGGCCGGGTGATGTCCATTTGCGGATGTCGCGGTTCGTCTTAGGACCGAAAGCGCAGTTCAAACCGCTAGTCGAAGGAGTCGTAATGTCCGCTTCGCAGGAACCAACTGCTGTTGCCGTTGCTCGTGCCCATGTCGATGCGTGGAGCGTTCATGACTACGACACTGCGCGCGGCGCGCTCGCGCCGGAGGTGCACGTGGTCGTGGCGAGCGTCGATCCGCAGACGCCGTTCGTCGATACGACCGGCGCGAAGGAGTACATGGAGGGGCTGATCCAGTTCGGGCACGCCGTGCTGCCCGGCACGACGCGTGTGATGGTCGCCGAGGGCGATGGCGCCCGTGCGATGCTGCGGGTGACGTCGCGGGTGAAGTTCGGCCCTGATGCGCCGGAGATGACGCTCGACGCCGCGCGGTTGTACCGGCTGGATGAGAACGGGAAGATCGCCGAGGAGCGCGTCATCTTCTACGTCTCGCCTGAGTGAAGCCGGGATCGGGCGACCGGGCAGTGACACGCTTCCCGGTCTCCCTCGGTCCCTGTCCGAGCCGAGGTCAACGTCACGACGTGAGAGGAGCAGCACGATGCGCTACGCGCTGTTGGTCTGTGTCCCCGAGACGGGGGAGCTGAGCGAGGCGGACGCCGAGCGTCAGTACGGCGAGTTCATGGCATTCCAGGAGGAGATGGAGGCCCGCGGTGTCCTCGTTGCGCGCGAGCGGCTCAAGCCGACGGCGCTGGCTACGACCGTACGGGTCCGCGAGCAGGGCCTGGTGGTCGCGGATGGGCCGTTCGCGGAGACCAAGGAGCAGATCGCCGGGTTCTACATCATCGAGTGCTCCGACCTGGACGAAGCGATCGAGATCGCATCACGCAACCCAGGCGCACGGCACGGGACCGTCGAGATCAGGCCGGTGTGGGAGATCTAGCCGCAGCGCAGGCCGCGGTCGCCGACGCGTTCCGCTCCGAGTGGGGCCGAGTCGTCGGGTACCTGATTCGCGTGACCGGCAACTGGGATCTCGCCGAGGAGTGCGCGCAGGACGCGTTCGAGCGCGCGCTCGAACGCTGGCCGCGTGACGGGATCCCGACGAGCCCCGGCGCGTGGCTGAAGACGACCGCCCGCAACCGTGCGCTCGACCGCCTGCGGCGAAGCTCGGTCGGCGAGGCGAAGCTCAAGGAACTGACCATGCTCACACCCGGCGACGACGTCGCCGATGGCGACGACAGCGGGATCGCCGACGACCGGCTGCGGCTGATGTTCACCTGCTGCCACCCGGCGCTCCCGATCGAGGCGCAGGTCGCGCTGACCCTCCGCACGCTCGCCGGGCTGACCACGCCGGAGATCGCTCGCGCATTCCTCGTCCCGCACGAGACGATGGCCAAGCGCCTGACCCGCGCCAAGCACAAGATCACCGACGCGCGGATCCCGTACCGGGTCCCCGCGGCCCACCGCCTCGGCGAGCGGCTTCACGCAGTGCTCGTCGTGATCTACGCTCTCTTTAACGAGGGGTACGGTGCGAGCGCTGGCGATGCGCTCATCCGCCGGGAGCTGTGCGCCGAGGCGATCCGGCTCGGCCGGCTGCTCGCCGAGCTGATGCCCGACGAGCCCGAGGCACTCGGGCTGCTCAGCCTGATGCTGCTCCAGGACTCGCGCCGCGGCGCGCGTGTCGACCCGGCCGGCGAGCTCGTGACCCTCGAGGAGCAGAACCGGAGCCTCTGGAACAGCGCCGCAATCGCCGAGGCCTCGACCGTGCTCGACCGCGCCATCCGGCTGCGCGCACCCGGCCCGTTTCAGCTGCAGGCAGCTATCGCCGCCTGCCACGCGCACGCGAGAACCGCCGCGGAGACGGACTGGCGCGAGATCGCCGTCCTCTACGGGCGGTTGAGCGAGCTCGTCCCGACTCCCGTCGTGCTCCTGAACCGCGCGGTCGCGGTCGCGATGGCCGACGGACCCGCGGCCGGATTGACGCTCGTCGAGGAACTCGACCGGTCCGGAGCGCTGGCCGACTACCACCTCCTGCCAGCGACCAGGGCCGATCTCCTCAGGCGCCTCGGTCGCCGTGACGAAGCGGCCGGCGGCTATCGCCGTGCGCTCGAGCTCGCACCAACCGACGCCGAGCGCCGGTTCCTGGCTCGCCGCCTGTCCGAGCTGTCGGACCCCGATCCTGACTGAGGTGTCCATCTGGGCCTCGGCCCATTCGTCTCAGGGCAAACGCCGCGAATCACCGCGGCCCGACCTGGAGGCTCAGATGCAACGCTCACCGTCCTTCCTCTCCACCCGCCGCGGCAGGCTCACGCTCGCGCTCGTCTGCCTCGCCGGGTTCCTCGATTTCATCGACGCCACGATCGTGAACGTCGCGCTGCCGTCGATCCGGCACGGGCTCGGATTCTCGGTCGCGAACCTGCAATGGGTGATCAGCGGCTACCTGCTGACCTACGGCGGCCTGATGCTGCTCGGCGGCCGCGCCGCCGACCTGCTCGGCCGCCGCCGGCTACTCGTCACCGGCACATCGCTGTTCGCGGTCTCGTCGCTGGCCGCCGGGCTCGCCGACACCGACTCGGTGATGATCGCGGCACGGCTCGCGCAGGGACTCGGCGCCGCGATGATGACCCCCGCCGCACTGTCGATCCTGACCACCTCGTTCCCCGACGGGACCGACCGGATCAAGGCGCTGGGCGTCTGGAGCGCGACCGTCCCGCTCGCCTCAGCGCTCGGCGTCACCCTCGGCGGGGTCCTCTCCCAGGGCCCTGGCTGGCGCGCCGTGTTCCTCGTCAACCTGCCGCTCGCCGCCGTCGTCGTGATCGGCGCGCTGCGACTCCTCGAGGAGGATCGCAAGACGGCTCTCGGCCGTGAGTTCGACCTGCCCGGCGCCGCGCTGGGTACCGGTGGCCTGCTGGTGCTCGTCTACGCGCTCGCGAACGCCTCGCACGTCGGCTGGGGCAGCACCCGCACCGTCGCTGAGCTCGCAGCGGCCGCGGCGCTGCTGGTCGCGTTCGGCGCGACCGAGAAGCGGCAGCGCAACCCGCTGGTGCCGTTCTCGATCTTCGGGATCAAGGGCCTTGCCGCCGCCGACGCGACGCAGGTGATCGCGCAGGCCGGGTTCCTATCGATGTTCTTCTTCATCACCCTCTACATGCAGAACGTCCTCGGCTACTCACCGATCGCCGCCGGGCTTGCGTACCTGCCTGTCACGGTGGGCGTCGGCATCGCCGCGGGCATCTCCACCGGGCTCGTCGGGCGGATCGGCACCCGCCCGATCATCCTCGCCGGCACGCTGATCGGCGCCGCCGGCGTCTACTGGCTCTCCCGGATCCCCGTGCACGGCTCCTACCTGACCGACTTGCTCCCCGGCCTCGTGATCATGGCGTTCGGGCTCGGAGCCGTGATGGTCGGCGTGCAGAACGCCGCAAACGCCGGCGTCCCCGCCGACAAGGCCGGGCTCGCCGCCGCGCTGATAACCACCTCATCGACCGTCGGTGCCGCCCTTGGCCTAGCGATCCTGACCGCGATCGCGACGGGCCGAACGAACCACCTGATCGCCGCGCACGCGACCACCGCGTCCGCCCTCACGGGCGGGTTCCACGCTGCGCTCCTCGCCTGCAGTGCGTTCCTCGTCGCGGCAGCGGTGATCGCCGCCCGTGCGACGAACACCCGCGGGAGCGCCGCCGCCACCGCGTCGCCCGCGCTCATCCCCGAAGCGGCGTGACGATTACGCAACGCAGCCCGGCAGAGTGGCCAGAGCGCGCCGTCGGCGCTCTGGCCACCGGCCTGTCCGGCATTGGCACGTCTCGTCCAGACGGTCCCTTTCCTCGCCAGCACTACTCGTGCTTCGCACGATCGCGATCGCGCGCTCGAAGCGCACGGCGTTGCCGATCGGTGCGGAATGCGGTCATGGCGCGGGCGTGACCTGAATAGGCCTGAGCAGTAGTACCCAGTCCTGGTCACGGCCTTGGTCGAGACCTGCCTTTGTTTTCGCACGGGCATCTTCGCGCCAGCGCCGACAGTCTCGGAATGCGCGGACACGAGGGCCGGACAGCACCGACCGCCAAGATCAGGTTCTCACTGAGGCGAATAGCGGGGATTTCACGGAGCCGTGGATGTCGCGAATCGCAGCGCTTCCTCGAAGATCACGAGCAGTCCTATCTGCCCGACCCCCGGTACGACGGTCACGCGCGGGTCTCCGCCGAGGATTTCTGCGACACGACGGGCGTGCGACGGGGGGTGCATCCGGTCGAACTCACCGGTCCAGAGCGAGGCATTGACCACTCCGGGCGTGATACCCCACGGTTTGCACAGGATCCGGACCTCCTCGATGAACCCGTCAGGGTTCGCAAAGAGCTCCGCGCTGGTCGGTACGAACAGTTCTTTGACCCACGGGATCTTGACGACCTCTGCGTCAGGTCCCTTGAACAGCCCGAGCGCAGAGTCCGGCAGCTTCTTGTACTGCTGCTTGAAGCCCGCGCGCAGAAGGAACGGCGCACGGCGGGAAAGGATCGCCGCGATCTTCATGTCCTTGCCCGCCGCGCGCCACTGGGCCTTCTCCGCGAGCGGCGCAATAGCTCCGAGCAGCGAGTGAGCGGTGACCCGCTCGGGCGCCGCTCCGGCAACGGCGATCCCGTACGGGGTCCCGCCAGACTGCGTCACGATCCCGAACGTCTCGACGCCAAGCTCGTCCATCAGCGCGAGCTGGTCGGCGGGCCAATCCGCCACGGTGCGACCGGGTTTCGGGGTGCTGCCGTGACAACCCGGACGGTCCGGGATCACGAGTCGGATCCCGAGTTCGCGCGCGGTCGTGCCGAGCGCCCGCCCGAGACCGCGGCTACACGGACCGTCTAGCACGGTAACGACAGGCCCGCTGTCGGCGCCCGTGAGGAGGTAAGACAGGGAGCGCCCGTCAGGGAGCGCGATTTTGGTGTCCGGCTCGGTTTGCGACATAGTGTCGCAAAGTGTTTCATATCCTGCGACATGGTGTCGCAAAGAGTTCCGTCAGATGAAGCCCGACGTCGGATCCTCGATGCCGCGCGGGAGTTGCTGCTCGATCGGCCGTTCGCCACGTTGACCGTGGGTGACGTCATGACGCGTGCCGAGTTGACTCGCACGGTCTTTTATCGCCACTTCGACACGCTCGCCCAGATGGCACCCGAGCTGCTCCCCGATGCTGACGACCCACTGGTCGACCAAGTCCTACGCGGCTCGCCGGACGAACTGATTGAGGCGATGATCACAGGCCTCGTGCAGTTGTACGCCGAACACGGCCGAATGCTCCGCGCAATCGATGCCGCCGCCGCTTCGAATCCGGAGGTGGCTGCTGAGCTGGACCGCGCCCTTGTCGGCCCACGTCGGTTACTCGAAGGGCTCGTCGTCGAGGCCCCGCACCCGCCGGCCGACTCGCGTGAGTTTTCCCTTCTACTGATGGCAACCCACCGTGCCTACCTGCTCGACAAATTCGGCGGCGGCGACGACTCGCCGGAGAACCGTCAGGACGCCGTCGCGGCGCTCGCCGCGCTGTGGCAGCGGCTTCTGGCCGAGTGATCCGGCGTCTACGGCCTGACGGACCGCCGCCCCGCATTGCTCAGTGAGAGAGAGCTCTTGATTCGAGTGAGCACCGTCGCCTTTTTTCGAGCGCGCTCGAGTCGCTGGCTGGCCTGCGGCCCGCTCAGGCGGGCGCGACGCCGGAATGGAGGAGCAGCTCGAGGCCGTCGAGGATGAGATCGATCCCCCATGCGAACTCGACAGCGCTGTCGTACCCGGACTCGGGGAGCTTCGTTACGACCTCGACGAGGTATGGATAGTCGTCGAGTGCGCCGATCGTCGCCGCCCGCCTCTGCGCGGCTTCTCCGGCCGACTCGGGTGTCTCGAAGCCGAGATCCCTCTCCTGCAGGGCGAAGCCGTAGATGTAGGCGTCCTGGGCCGAGTAGGCGTGGACCGCCAGTTCGAACGAGAAGCCCGCCTCGCGCAGGCAGCCCATCACCGCGTTGTGGTTTTGCAGGTTCGCCGGCCCCGGATGCCGCGACTCCATCATCCCGATCGCCCAAGGGTGGCGTTTCAGCGCCTCGCGCGCTGATATCGCGCGGCGCCGCATCGCGGACCTCCAGTCGAGGTCGCCCGAGGGAGACTCGATCTCGCCGAAAACGATGTCGACCATGCCGTCGAGGAGCGCATCCTTGTTGGCGACGTGCTTGTAGAGCGCCATCGGCACGACGCCGAGCCTCTGTGCGAGTCCGCGCATGCTGAACGCCTCGAGCCCCGCCTCGTCGGCGAGCGCGACGGCGGCCTGCAGCACGCGTGCCCTGCTCAGCGGTGTCCGGCGGGTGCTTGGCTGTTTCGGCATGGGATGCTCTTCGTCCAGGGCGGGGTCGCGGATGGGCGGCGGGCGCGGCAGTCCAAGCTGTGCGAGAGCCGTGATCAGGCCCGATCGGGCGTGATCACGGCGGTCGCGTCCGCGCACGCGCCCGCGGAACCTACGGGGCCAGGCGGAACGGCGGGTATTGATCGGTGACCAGCACGTGGGCGTACGCGATCACGCGGTTGGTCCAGCGGCCGACGCCGACGAGGAAGTCGAACATCCCGCGCGGGAAGCGGCCGGTGAACAGGATCGCGAACCAGGCCGCGATCACGACGAAGAACGCGGCGATGTAGAGGAAGAACAGCACCACGTAGTGCGGGATGGCCAGCAGCCACTTGACCAGCGGCAGCCAGCGGTTGAGGTCGTTGCGGGCGTCGGGATAGGGAAAGTCGAGATGCACCGCCTGATGGTCCTCGGTCGACGGGTAGCGGTCCTCCATCAGCGTCAGGTAGACCCCCACGCGAGCGGTGAACCGCATCAGCTCGAGGTTCCAGTCGAACCACCAGCGCGGGTACCGCTGGCGGAACAGGATCAGCAGCAGCGTGGGCAGCACGACCAGGCCGGCAGCGCCGATCGCCCCGGCCGCCCTCCCGCCACCGTAGGCGTAGCCGCCGCCCTCGATCAGGCCGAGCACGATCACGATCGGGATGAGCATGAACAGGCGAAAGAAAGTGGTCAGACGGTTGAGCGGGCGGTCCGGGTAGTCGACCGAGTACTGCACGGGATACGGCGCGTCGGTGTTCATGCGATGCCCTCCTGTCAGGTGTACGGCGTACACTCTGACCGGGACTATAGGTGTACGCCGTACACTTGTCAAGCGCTCACGCCAAACCTTCTGTCCCGGCGCTGTCGCACTGGCCGGGCACGCTGACGGCCTGGCTCACCGCTGTTCAGCGCGCGGGTTCTTTCCCGCCCAGCTGCGACCGCGGCGCTGTGGCGTCATGCAGCGCGTGCCTGAGTTCTTCTCTGGTGTGCGTGCCGAGTTTTATGTAGACGTGGCGCAGGTGGTATTCGATTGTCTTCGGGCTGAGGAAGAGGGCGGCCGCGGTCTCGCGTGTCGTGTTACCGGCGGCGAGGCGAAGCGCGATTTGGAGCTCCTGCGGTGTTAGTTCGTCGATCGAGCTGGCGTCGCGGCGGCGCAGCGTCTCGCCGCTCGCGGCGAGCTCGGCGCTGGCCTGCTCGGCCCACGGGCGGGCTCCGAGTTGGTCGAATATGTCGTGCGCGGCGCGGAGCTGCTCGCGGGCGAGTGTTCGGTTGCGTGCTCGCCGTAGGCGCTCGCCGTAGGCAAGGTGAGTGCGTCCAACCTCGAACGCGTCGGGAGTGTGTGCGTGGTGGGTGAGCGCGGCTTCGAAGAGGTCGGCATAGCTGTCGTCGCTGGCTACGAGGGCTGCCGCGCGCAGCGCGCGCGCAACAGACCAGGGCTGGCTCTTTGCCTCGGCGGCGGCGCGGAAGGCCGTGGCCACGCGCCGCGCCTCGTCGAATCGTCCGAGCCTGGCGTAGGCGTCGACGAGCTCGGGGGCGGGGCAGAGGTCGACGTCGGTGATGCCCGCCTCGGTGAGTAGTCGCTGTTGATGCTCGAAGTGGCCCGTGGCCTGGGTGGGGCGACCGAGGCCGAGTTCGAGCTCGCCGAGGGCTGCAGCGATCCAGATCTCGTGGAGTCGCGTCCCGAGCTGTCGACTGAGGACGAGGCCCTCGGTCGCGCAGGTGCGGCACTCCGACTCGCGCCCTCGCCGAGCGTGCAGTGATGCGAGTCCGGCCAGCGCGAACCCGAGCTCCGTCTGCTGGGCGCTTTCGCGGGCAAGCTCGATTGCCTCGCCGTACGAGGTTTCCGCGATCGCCCAGCGGTCGGTGGTGGCTTGGTCGCGGGCGATCAGGTTCAGCACGAAGGGAAGTGCGCTGACCGCGGCGCGTGCCCGCGCGCCGGCGAGTGCCTCGTCGAGGAGCCCTCGTCCGGCGTCGGCCTGGCGCAGGAAGATCGGCGCCTGCGCGAGCCACGGCAAGAGCTGGAGATCCTCGCGCAGCTCCGGGGTCTGCTCCGCAAGGGCGACAGCCTCCCGTAGCTCGTCGGCACCCGCGGCAGCATCGCCGCCAAAGATCTGGGCCATCCCGAGCGCAGTGGCCGCGAGGAAGTGGCTGTGGGTCGAGGCGTTCTCGGGCAGCGTCGCCTTGGCTCGCTGCGCGGCCGACAGCATGGCGGCAGGCTCGCCGGCCAGGAAGCACGCGGCGGCTGCTTCGGCGAGCATCGCGACCGCAGCCTCAGGGTCCGCACGCTGCGCCGCGGCGGTGAGGATGGCGTGGGCCGCCATCACGGGGCCGCGACGCGCAGCGATGTGCCCGGCGAGCTGGTCGATCTCTACGAGTGGCCCGCGATCGTCTGCGCTGAGGCGGGCACGGTCGAGCAGCTCACTCGCGCGCTGTGCGAGGCCGGCGTGCCAGCTGGCCTCGGCTGCGTCGAGCAGCAGCCGGGTTTGGCGTTGGGTGTCGGCGCTCAGCTGCGCGGCGCGTTCGAACGCTGCGGCGGCGGTCGCGTAGGCCGTGCGCTCGCGCGCGCGCCGGCCAGCCTGTTCGAGCGCCGCCGCCGCTGACGGGTCGGTTCCGATCGCGGCGGCCGCCAGGTGCCACGCTCGGCGGTCCACGTCGCGATCGGGAAGTGCCGCGGCCAGTGCGCGGTGCGCGGCGCGCCGGTGCTCAGGCGAGGCCGCGGCGTAGATGGCCGAACGAACGAGGGGGTGGCGAAACTCGAGCTGCCCGGCCCGTAGCGTGACGAGACCGGCGGCCTCCGCAGCCATCAGCGCCTGCAGGTCAAGCTCGAGGTGGTCGGCCGCCCGCTCGAGGGTGAGTAGGTCGCCGCTGTCACTCGTCGCCGCGAGCACGAGCGCGTCCTGGGCCGCTCGGTCGAGCGTAGCGACGCGCCGGGCGAAGCTTCGCGAGATGCGCGAGGACACGAGCAGCGGTGCCCCCGCGGGGGCGCGCGTCAGCTCCTCCGCGTCAGGCCCGAGCTCGAGCAGCGCGAGCGGGTTGCCGGCGGTCTGCGCGTACAATCGGGCGGCGCTCCCCGCAGCAATGCCCGGGAGCAGTTGCTCCGCTTCCTCAGGGCTCAGCCCGCCGATCGGTAGCACCGGCAGGTCGGCATCGTCGAGAAACGACGGCTCCCCCTCGCGCACCGCTACGAACACCGCGATCGGGTCCGCGATCAGGCGGCGGAAGGCGAACAGCAGCGCCTGGGCGCTCGGGACATCGAGCCACTGGGCATCGTCGATCAGCACGATGACCGGGGCGGCCTCGGTGTAGGCGGCGAGCAGGCTGAGGGTACCCGCACCGACCGCGAAGCGATCATGGGCTGCGCCGGGGCGCAGCGCGAGCGCGCTCGCGAGCGCGCTGGCCTGCGGCTCAGGAATCCGCTCGAGCGCCAGCAGTGCCGGCCGGACGAGCTCAAACAGCGACGCGAAGGGGATCTCTGCCTCGGACTCGATCCCCCGCGCGCGAAGAAGCTGCATTCCGTCGGCACGCTCGGCGGCGTGCTCCAGCAGCGCCGTCTTGCCGATCCCCGGCTCGCCGACGAGCGCCAGCGTCGCGGTTACTCCGGACCGCGCGCTGTCGAGGGCGTGCTGAATCTCGCGACGCTCGCGTTCGCGCCCTACCATGACGCGATTCTAGGCGCCCGATCAGGACCGACCCCCGGGCACGCAAGACTAGGTGCCCCCCGGATGCGCTGCCGTGCGCCTGCGACGTACGGTTGCCCGACCCAACCGAGGAGGCACCATGAGCACCATCGAAGATCCCGGCCAGGTCGACGGCGACAAGCTGATGCAGTTCGTCTTCCGCGCCGTTGACGAGGTCGGTGCGACACTGAACGCCGCGCTCGTCGTGATGGGCGACAAGCTTGGCCTGTACCGCGCGCTCGCCGGTGCCGGAGGCCTGTCGCCATCGGAGCTCGCACAGCGCACCGACACCAGCGAACGCTACGTTCGCGAGTGGCTCAACGCCCAAGCGGCTGGCGGCTTTGTCGACTATGACCCCGACAGCGGCCGCTACACCCTGCCGCCTGAGCAGACCGTCGCGCTCACCGACCCGAACAGCGCTGCATACCTGCCCGGTTTCTTCCAGATCGCGTTGGGCTCGGTGATCGACTCACCAAAGATCGTCGAACACGCGCGGAGCGGCGGAGGTCTCGGCTGGCACGAGCACCACCACGATGTCCACGAGGGCTGCGAGCGATTCTTCAGGCCGGGCTACAACGCGCATCTCTTGACCGAGTGGCTGCCGTCGCTGGACGGCGTCGTCGAGAAGCTCGAGCGCGGCGCGCTGGTCGCCGACGTCGGCTGCGGCCACGGCGCATCGACGATCATCATGGCGCAGGCGTTTCCAAACTCGACGTTCGTGGGCTCCGACTACCACGCCGGCTCGATCGAGACGGCGCGGCAGCGCGCCCGCGAGGCCGGGGTTGCGGCGCGGGTCCGATTCGACAACGCCGCCGCGGCGGCGTACGACGGTACCGGCTATGACCTGGTGACGATGTTCGACTGCCTGCATGACATGGGCGACCCGGTCGGCGCCGCACGCCATGTCCGCTCGACCCTGGCCGATGACGGCACCTGGATGATCGTGGAGCCGAACGCCGGCGACCGCGTCGAGGACAACTTCAACCCCGTCGGCCGCGCGTACTACGGGTTCTCGACGCTCCTGTGCACTCCGGCGTCGCTTTCGCAGGAGGTGGGGCTCGCGCTGGGCGCTCAGGCCGGCGAGGCACGGATCCGAGACGTGGTCGAGGCGGCCGGCTTCACCCGCTTCATCCGCACGGCCGCCACTCCGTTCAACCTCGTGTTCGAGGCTCGTCGTTGACCGCAGCGCCGTCCGTACGGCCGCTGTCCGCGAGCCCGTCTGGGCCCGCGGGCAGCGGCGCGCTCGAGCAGACGCGCGCCCGCCAGCCCGACCGGCAGGGGTATGCCGAACGGGACCGGGTGCGCGTCTTCTACGAGGTCTACGGGGCCGGTGAGCAGACGCTGCTGCTGCTGCCGACCTGGTCGATCGTCCACTCGCGAGTGTGGAAGGCGCAGATCCCGTATCTGGCCCGCCATTTCCGTGTGGTCACCTTCGACGGCCGCGGCAACGGTCGCTCGGATCGCCCGGTTGGACCCGCCGCCTACACGACGAGCGAGTTTGCGGCCGACATCATCGCGGTCATGGACGCGGCGTCGATCGACCGCGCCACCCTGGTCAGCCTCTCCTGCGGCGCGCTCTGGGCCACGATCGCGGCGGCCAACCACCCGGAGCGGGTCGCCGGCATCGTCTACGTCGCGCCGGCCGTCGCTCTTGCCCCGGGACATCCCGAGCGGGAAGTGCACGACTTCGACGCGGCGATCCCGACCGAGGACGGGTGGGCCAAGTACAACCGTCACTTCTGGAACCGAGACTATCTCGGGTTCCTCGAGTTCTTCTTCGCCCAGTGCTTCAACGAGCCGCACTCGACGAAGCAGATCGAGGACTGCGTCGGCTGGGCGCTCGAGACGACGCCCGAGACGCTGGCCGACACCGAGCACGGCATCGCCCAGCCTCGCGGCGAGGCGTTCGCCGAGACCTGCTCCCGCGTTCGCTGCCCGACGCTGGTGCTCCACGGCGACCACGACCTGATCCGCCCGCACGCGCAGGGGGAGGCGCTCGCACGCGCCCTCGGCGGGCGCTTGGTGACGCTCGAGGGGGCCGGCCACGTCCCGGTCGCGCGCGATCCGGTGCGGGTCAACCTGCTCATCCGGGACTTCGTCGCGCCGCCGCCCCCGCCAGCGCGGTGGACTCGCGCACGCGCCCGCCGCAGACGGGCGCTGTACATCTCCTCGCCAATCGGCCTCGGTCACGCGCGACGTGACGCCGCGATCGCCGACGAGCTGCGCACGCTGCGCCCCGATCTCGAGATCGACTGGCTCGCGCAGCACCCGGTCACCACCGTGCTCGAGGCGCGCGGCGAGCGGATCCACCCGGCCAGCCGCCATCTCGCGAACGAGTCTGCGCACATGCAATCCGAGTCGGCCGAGCACGAGCTGGACTGCTTCTCGGCGTGGCGCCGGATGGACGAGCTGCTCGCGGCGAACTTCATGGTGTTCGTCGACCTCATCCGCGAGGAGCGCTACGACCTCTGGATCGGGGACGAGGCATGGGAGCTCGACTACTACCTGCACGAGAACCCGGAGCTGAAGTCGGCCGCGTTCGCGTGGCTCACCGACTTCGTGGGCTGGCTGCCGATGGAGGACGGCGGCGCCCGGGAGGCCCTCCTCACCGCCGACTACAACGCCGAGATGCTCGAGCAGATCGCGCGCTATCCGCGAGTCCGCGACCGGTCGATCTTCATCGGGGAGCCAGAGGACATCGTTCCCGGCACGTTCGGTCCCGGCCTCCCCTCGATCCGCGACTGGACCGAGCAGCACTACAGCTTCGCCGGCTACGTCACCGGCTTCGACCCTGACGAGCTCCCCGACCGCGATCAGCTGCGCGCCGAACTGGGCTATGCACCCGAAGAACAGGTCTGCATCGTCGCCGTCGGCGGATCCGGCGTCGGCGCCTCCCTGTTGCGCCGGGTCCTCGACGCCTTTCCCGCTGCCCGGCAACTCGTCCCCGCACTGCGCATGATCGCCGTCGCCGGGCCGCGCATCGATCCGCGGTCACTGCCGGGCGGCGACGGGATACAGATCCTCCCCTACGTGCACGACCTCTATCGGCACCTCGCCGCGTGCGACCTCGCGATCGTCCAGGGCGGCCTGACCACGGCCATGGAACTCACCGCCAACCGCAGGCCGTTCCTCTACTTCCCGCTCAAACGCCATTTCGAACAGAACCGCCACGTCCGTCACCGGCTCGAGCGTTACCGCGCCGGAATCCCGATGGACTATGACGACTCTCCACCCGAAGCCATCGCCGCTGCAATCGCACAGAACATCGGCACCGGTGTCACCTACCGCGGGCTCGAGCCCGGCGGTGCCGCGCGCGCCGCCGCACTCATCGCCGAACTCATGTAGCCGCCCGGGCCGTCGCGCTCAGGTGCGCCGCGCTTCCTCCCGCCGGTCGACTCGCAGGAGATGGCGGTGCCGGCACCGTCTACGCGGTCTCACGTGCCAGGATCGTCGCCAGGGCGCTGCGAAGCTCTTCGCCCGTGTACGCGCCGTGGGAACGCCACCCGACGACGCCGTCGGGGCGTACGAGCGTGGCCCCCTCGTTGGAGATGCTGTACGCGTCGGGGAACTGATCGGACGCGATGACGTGGTCGTCCACGCCAGCGGGCACGTCCGTATCGGGGGCCCCGGGGCCGTGCAGGAGCGCGAAGGCACCCCCGAACAGGTCGAGAGTGGAGCGGTCCTCGCCGAGCGCCACGTGCGGCGCGCGGGTACCCGGCCTGCCGCGAGTCACGCCTGGGTGCAGGTGCAGTGCGCCGTCGTCCTCGCCGCCGGCGTCGGGGATCACGGCGGCCGAGCGCATCACGAGGCCGAGCTCCATCGTGAGGTCGTCGACGAACGGTTCGACGTCGTCCATGCCGCGCTCCGGCACGACGCGCGTCGCGTAGCGCGTGTATGCCTGCTCGACGGTGAGCCGGGCGAGCGGCCGACGCTCGGCGTCGTAGGTGTCGAGCAACGCGTCGCCGGCCTGGCCGCCGATCACGGCGGCGAGCTTCCACGCCAGGTTCAGCGCGTCCTGCACGCCCGTGTTGCCGCCGTAGCCGCCGTTAGGCGGGACGACGTGCGCGGCGTCGCCGGCGAGGAACACGCGGCCGGCCTGCATCGTGGTCGCGACGTTGGACTCGGCCCGCCAGTGGGCGATGTCGAGAACCTCGATCGGCACGTCGTCGGTCCCGATCGCCGCCCGCAGCAGGCCGCGAGCCCGCTCGTCGGTGAGCCCGTCACTGACGTTGACGGCCTCGGGTTGCGTCACGTCCTCGCCGACGGTGTTGATCACCAGGAACCCGGTTCCGCCCGTGCGGTCGAGCCGGAAGAAGCCTCGGAGCGCGGGGTTGTGGACGTAGATGACACCCTGGTTGCGTCCCGTCAGCAGCGGCGCACAATCGGCGTTGAAGTAGATCGTGATGCTGCGCGATAGCTCGCCATACCCTTCCATCCCGATTCCCAGTCGCGTGCGCATCGGACTGCGGTTACCGTCGGCCGCGATCACGTAACGCGCGCGTACCTGGCTCTCCTCTGCGCTATCGAGGTCGCGAAGTGTGGCCGTCACGCCCGAATCGTCCTGCTTGAGATCGACGACCTCGACGCGGTTGCGCACCGTCGCGCCGAGTTCGAGCGCTCGCCGCGGATGATCGGCTCGAGGACGTCCTGGTTGATGAACACCCGGACGGTCGGGCTGAACCCTTCGACGCCCTCGTTGAGCTCCTTGACGTAGGTTGCGATCTCACGACCGGCGAGCGACTCGACGGCGTTGATGCCGCCGGTCGGGTGATAGGTCAACAGCGACGCTGCGCGGACCTCGTCCTCGAGACCGACCTGGCGCAGCATCTCCAGTGTGCGCAGCTGGAAGTGACCCGCGCGCGGGTGGATCGCCGTTCCGGCGTGGCGCTCGACCGCGAGCGACGAGACGCCGTGGTGGCCGAGCAGCATCGCGCTCGACAGGCCGACCAGGCTCCCGCCCACGATGAGGACCGGGAATCTCCTCCTGCGCCATCGCCTCCTCCTTTGCCGGGGCCGCGACGCGTAGCGCTCCTGCCGTATCATGTGGCAACTGAATCTTGTGATGGGCGATATCACTGGCAGCAATGGACCTCGCCGGCCTCGACCTCAACCTCCTCGTCGCGCTCGATGCGCTGCTCAGCGAGCGCAGCGTCACCCGCGCCGCGCAGCGCGTCGGCCTCAGCCAGCCGGGCATGAGCAACGCGCTCGCTCGTCTGCGCACGCTGTTCGGTGACCCGCTGCTCGTGCGCCAGGGCGCCACCCTGGTACCGACCTCGCGCGCCGAGGCGCTGGCCGCCCCCGTTCGCGCGGCCCTCGAACTGATCCGCGGCGCGATCGAGCCCGCGACCGGCTTCGACCCGGCCACCGACCGACGCTCCTTTCGCCTGAGCTGCTCCGATTACACCGTCCTGATGCTCATCGGGCGACTGGTCCGCAGCCTCGAAGCCGAGGCGCCGGGGCTCACCGTCGAGGTGCTCCCGCGCATGGCGGACGCCGGTCGGGCGCTGAGCAACGGAGCGATCGACCTCGTCATCGAGCCGCCGGAGATCATGGGTCGAAACGACCTGCCCGCGATGCGGCTGTGGGACGACCGCTGGATGTGTTGCGTGTGGGACGGCAACTCGCGCGTCGGCGAGCAGATGACGCTCGAGCTGTTCAGCTCGCTTGGGCACCTGATCTACTCGATGGGCGGGGGCGGCCAGCCGGTCGCGCTGCCTGACCTCGAGCTCAGCCGCCTGGGCGTGCAGCGCCGAATCGAGCTCAGCGTCGAGAGCTTCCTGCTCGCCCCATTTCTGCTGCAGGAAACCGAGCTCATCGCCGTGGTGCCCGCCCGCGCAGAGGCGTTCCTGCGCCGGACCGGCGGAATCCGGCTGCTCGAGCCGCCGGTGGAGCTACCCGAGCTCGTCGAGACGCTCTGGTGGCACCCGCGCGCGAACGCCGACCCCGCCCACACGTGGTTGCGGACCCGCATCCACGATCTCTCGACAGCGCTCTGAGGATCTGCGGCTCAGTCACCCATCCCGGCGAGCAGGGACGGCGTCGACCGTACTACCGTTCCGTCCGTGAGCGAGCAGCCGCGCCAACCCGTCCCCCCGTTCGACGAGGCAAGCGCCCGCAAGAAGGTGCAGGCGGCGGAGGACGCGTGGAACACGCGTGATCCCGAGCGGGTTGCCGGCGCCTACACGCCGGACTCGCAGTGGCGCAACCGCTCTGAATTCATCCGCGGGCGCGAGGAAATCGTCGCCTTCCTGACCCGCAAGTGGCAACGCGAGCTCGACTACGCGCTGCGCAAGAGCCTGTGGGCGTTCACCGACGACCGGATTGCTGTGCGCTTCCAATACGAGTGGCACGACGAGTCGGGTCAGTGGTGGCGCAGCTACGGCAACGAGAACTGGGAGTTCGACGGAGACGGCTACATGCGTCGCCGCGAAGCCAGCATCAACGACGTGGCCATCGGCGAGGACGAGCGCCGGATATTCGGCCCACGGCCCGCCGGCGATGACGCCGATCTCCCGCTCCGCTAGCGACCGTCGGAGTCCTCAGGTCGCGGTCGGGTCACAGGCAGACCGTATTTGGGCGGATGACTCGCGCGGCACCCGGATCGGGTCGTGCGACCCCCGGGGAGGCGCTGTTACTGCGCGATCCATTTACACCCGAGCCGGAGCGTGACGACCGCAGATGCGATCCGGCAAGCTGCGCGATATGGACAACGTCGCGTTCTTCTTCCACATACTCGGCGTGCTGCTGTTCGTCTCCGGCATGGTCCTCGCCGGCGCTGCGTTTGAAGCCGCGCGGCGCCGCGACTCGCCCGGCGAGATCGTCCTGTTACTCGGGTTCACGCGCGTCGGTGTGGTGCTCGTCGGGATCGGCGCGGTGCTGATTACCGTGTTCGGACTCTGGCTCGTCCACCTCGGCGATTTCGGCTACGGATCCGGATGGGTGGACGCATCAATAGCCCTGTACGCCGTCGCGCTCGCGCTCGGGGGCGTCGGCAGCCGACGACCGAAACAAGCACGGCTCCTGGCAGCGCAACTCGCCGTGCGCGGTGAGCCGACGAGCATCGAACTACGGGCTTTGCTCAACGACGCAGGGTCGCGAGCTGCCAACTACGGCTCGGCGGCGATCGTCCTGACGATCCTGGTCCTGATGGTCTTCAAATGAGGTGCGCCGCGCGATGCGAGCGGCGTAGGCGATCCACGCGCGTCGCGTTCGTCCCGACCAGCGCAGCGGCGTCAGACTCGCGAAGAAGGGTGACCGACCCCTGGCCACGGCGCGAGCAGGAGCAGGATGCGGGTGTCGGTCTCGGCCCGCACCTCGTGCCGCTCGGCCGGATCAAAGTGGAGCAAGCTTCCGCGCCCCACGTGCCGCGTGTCGGGACCGCTCGACACCGAAAGCTCGCCGTCGAGCACGGCAAGCCAGGCGTGTTCGTGAACCTGGTGCTCCGAGAGGAGCTCGCCCTTCCGAAGCGCCAGGGCGATCACGCGCGCCGCGCCGTCATCGGAGCGCAAGACCTCGGGCCGACCGGGTTCAGGCGAGAGGCCGGCGATCTCCCAGACATCCATCCGGTTCCATGATACGGCGACCGATCAGGATCTCGACTGATTGTGTGCGTCGCTCGACGACCCGACGTCGAGCCCGGGCAGCGCACCGCCGTTGTCTAAAATTGGTCGTACCGGCGCGCGCTTGCTGCGCGCCCTCGCGCCGCGTTTTCGCCTCGGTCACGGATCGAACCGGTCGAGCGGCCAGTCCCACCTGGCCGCGGGGTGCGTCGGCTTCTCTCGGGTGTCGACGCGGTGTCGAGCGCGAGCGGGCATTTCGGAGGGAACGATGGCAAGAGTTTGGGTGTTGGATACGAGCACGAAGGGCACGGGCGCGACGATGGTCCCGCTCGAAACGGTCGTGCGGAAGCCGCCAGAGCACGTCGAGCCGATCTATGTGCCGCCGCCGCAGCGGCCGAAGGACCCGCCGCCCGAGGAGCCGCGCCTTCCGCGAAAATTCAAGGTCGTCGACATCGTGTCGCGACAGGTGCTGGCTGAGGACGCCCCGGCGCGAACGACGATCGAGGTCTTGAACGACGTCCGCAGCATCGTCGATGTGTTCGTCTACGTCTGGGAGGCAGCGGCGGCGAAGTGGCGACTGCTCACGTTCGGCGAGCAGCGCCTGCTGTGGAACCATCGCGACGCCGCGCGACCCACCGAAGGATCGCGCGCGGTCGCGTCGGATACCCGACGCAACTGGGGCTGATCGTCCTCTCGCGGCGCGCGAACCGCAGGGCGCCTACCACCATTTGCGTTCGAGGGCGCGGTCGGTGCCAGCGGTCTGGTCCAGCGCGTCGAGCTCCGCGACGTCCTGGTCGGACAGGCTGAAGTCAAAGATCTGGGCGTTCTCCTCGATGCGCTCGCGGTTCGTTGACTTGGGGATGACGGGGACGTCGCGCTGGAGGCACCAGCGCAGCAGCACCTGCGCGGGCGTGCGCGCAACGCGTTGCGCAACGCGGCCGACGGTTTCGTCGGACAGGTGGCGACCGGTCCCCAGCGGACTGTAGGCCTCGAGCGCCACGCCGTGCTGGCGGCAGGCCTCCAACAGCGTCCGCCGGAACGCGAACGGACTGAACTCCAGCTGGTTGACGACGGGCGCGATGCTCGCCACGGCCAGCACCTCCCCCAGCTCGCTGCGGCTGAAGTTGGAGACCCCGATCGAGCGGGCGTAGCCAAGCTCGCGAGCCCGCTCCATGCCTGGCCAGGCCCATGTCGCACCACCCTGCGGCCAGTGGACGATGTAGAGGTCGACGTAGTCGACGCCGACCCGCCTGAGGCTTTGCTCAGCTTCGGCAGTGGCGTCCTTGCCGCCGGGGTAGAACTTGGTCGTGATGAAGACCTGGTCTCGCGGCACGCCGCTTTCGCGCAGCGCCCGTCCGACGCTTGCCTCATTGCCGTAAGCCTGGGCGGTGTCGATGTGCCGGTAGCCGAGTTCGAGCGCCGAGCGCACGGCGTTGACGCACTCGGCGCCCTCGGGTATCTGCCAGACGCCCAGGCCGAGCATCGGCATCTCGTTTCCGTCCGCGAGCAGGCGAAGGCGTCCGTCAGCCGTCACCGTGCCGGTAGCCATTGCTGCGTCCGCCAGGAGCCGAGTTCCAATTCCGCCACGCTCATCGATCATGTTATTGCTCGCTGCTCAGGCCTGCCGGGCCTGCCGCCCGAACCGAACTTGTTGTTTGCCCACTGCGACGCGCGGATAGCTGTCGCGCTACCTTTCCAACTACGGTCGGAGGGCCGCATGGCGGCCAGCCGATCGATCGCTGCAACCGGCTTACCGCGAGGAGGAGAACCCATGACCGTGAACCCGGCCCGCCGTCGGATCGCTCTCGCGAGCGCGCTGAGCGGACTCTTGATCGTCGTCGCGTTGTATGGACTGAATTGGGGGGGAAGCGCCAGAGCCGCGAGCACGACGACGATCGTCTTCGCCGAGTCGGGGCTCGGAACCGAGGGTCAGCAGACGCAGAAGGCGATCACCGCCTTCGAGAAGGCGAACCCGTCGATCAAGGTGACGATCGACGTCCTCTCGCCGAACTCAACGACCTACCTGCAGCAGCTCCAGCAGCACTTCATCGCCGGATCGAGCACGCCCGACGTACTCGAGTCCGACGTGACGTATCCGGCCAAGTTCGCGCTTGCGGGATGGATCAAGCCGCTCACCTCGCTGCACCCGAACATGAGCCAGTTCTTCGCGACCGAGGTCGCCGCCGGTACCTACAAGGGCGTGCCGTACGCGGTGCCGTGGTTCGACAACCCGGAGGGGCTGTTCTACCGGACCGACCTGATCAAGACACCGCCGACCTCGCCGGCCCAGGTGGTCTCCGACGCCGAGGCCGCCATGAAGGCGGACAAGTCGCTCAAGGAGGGCCTCGCCTTCGAGGGCGCCAAGTACGAGGGCGCGATCACCGCGTTCATGACCGTCGACGGGGCGTTCGGCGGCAAGCTGACCGCCACCAGCGTCAACACGCCCGGCAACGTCGCCGCGCTGAAGTGGTTGCACGACGCGATCTACGTGAACAAGATCGCGCCGGCCGCTGTGACCGGCTGGCAGGAGGGGAATGTCCAGACGGAGTTCACCGCCGGTCACGCCGCGTTCGCGATCAACTACCCATTCGTCGCCGCGCTTGACGCGACGACCAAGGGCAGCCCGGCAATGGGGCATACGGGCTACATCCCGTTCCCGGCGGCGACGGGCGGACGGCCGGGATCCGCGCTCGGCGGCGAGATGCTCGCGATCAACGCGAAGACCTCGAACGCCGCGGCCTCATGGAAGCTGATCCAGTACCTGACCAGCCCGTCCGTGGAGATCGCGCGAGCGGAGGTGACCGGCGACCCGCCGTCGCTGCCGTCGGCCTACACCAACGCGCTCTACAGCAAGGCGCCGTACTTCAAGCAGGTCAAGACGCTCAACGGCTACGCGCAGCCGCGTCCGGTGAGCCCGAACTACCTGCAGATCTCGGTCGACCTGCAGAACGCGTTCTCGTCGGTGTTCGCGAACATCGCCGCGCCGGGCGCCGCGCTCTCGAGCGCCGCGTCGCAGATCTCGTCCCTCCCGGCGGGCGGCTGAGTCTGAGTAGAGGCAGAAGCGATCGCGTCCACCTGCGATGGCAACGCAAACGCCAGCGCTAGGGGGCTCGAACCGAGCCGGCGGCCGAAGGAGGCCGCCGGCATCGGGGCGGGCGAAGGCAGACCGCCGGCTCGGCTACCTGATGGTCGCGCCGGCGGTCATCCTGCTCCTCGCGGTCACCGCCTACCCGCTCGCATACAACCTGTGGAATTCGATCCACTCCGAGAACCTGAGCATCGCGACAGGCCAGGGCGGGTTCGTCGGCGCCGACAACTACACGAAGATGTTCAAGTCCGGGGAGTGGTTTCACGCGCTGCTTCGGACGCTTGCGTTCGCCGGCGTATCGGTCGCTCTCGAGACGGTGATCGCGCTCGGCCTGGCGCTGATGCTCCATCGGCGCTTCCGCGGCCGCGGGCTGCTGCGCGTCGCAATCCTGATCCCCTGGGCCGTGCCCACCGTCGTTTCGGCGACGCTCTGGAAGACGATGTTCGACCCCCGCGCGGGGTTCGTTGACTACGTCTTCGGCCTCCACACGACGTGGCTGGCCGGCGTGTGGACGTCGTGGGCGGCGATCCTCGTCGCGGACGCGTGGAAGAACGTCCCGTTCATCGCGATCATCCTGCTCGCGGGCCTCCAGGTGATCCCGACCGAGATCTACGAGGCCGCCCGCATGGACGGCGCGAGCTGGGGGCAGTCGTTCCGCCGCCTGACGATGCCGCTGCTGAAGCCGGCGCTGGCGGTGGCGCTGATCTTCCGCCTGCTCTCGGCATTGCTGGTGTTCGATGTGATCTACATCATGACCGGCGGCGGTCCTGGGCTCAGCACGGAGACGCTGTCGTTCCTCAACTGGCAGACGTTCCTGGTCGACACCGACTTCGGCTACGGCGGCGCGATCTCCGTGATGCTCGTCGTGCTGTGCCTCGTGATCGCCGGAATCGTCATGCGCGTGATGCGCACGAGCGACGCAACATGAGTACCGAGTCGGCCACCCCCGAGCCGTTGGTGGCTACGCGCAGCCGGAGCCGGCCCAAGCGCCGGCGGCCGCGCCGGCGGACGGTCGTGCGCGAGGTCGGCTTCTACCTCGCGGTGACTGTCGTGGTCCTGTTCGCGCTGTTCCCGTTCTACTGGATCCTGCGGACCTCGCTGCTCTCGGACGCGGCGGTTGGCCAGGGCGTCGGCGGGGCCAACGGCCTGTTCCCGACTCACCTGACGGGCAGCGCGTACATGGACGACTTCACGCAGCAGGGCTTCCTGACGCCGCTCGTCAACAGCGCCATCGTGGCCTTCGCGACCACGGTGATCACGATCTTCGTGGCGGCGCTCGCCGGCTACGCGCTCGCGCGCCTGCCGATCCGCGGCGCCGGCGCGATCCTCACCTTCATCCTCGTCGCCGGGTTCTTCCCGGTGCTCGCGATGGTCGGGCCACTGTTTCTCGTCCTGCGTGACCTCGGGCTGCTCGACAACATCTACCCGCTGATCATCGTCTACCTGATCTACACGCTGCCGATCGCCACGTACCTGTTACGCAACTTCTTCATGCAGATCCCAAAGGATCTGGAGGAGGCCGCACTGGTCGACGGCGCGACGCGACTCGTCGCGCTGCGCAGGGTGCTGATCCCGGTCGCCGTCCCCGGCATGTTCACGGCCGGGATTCTCGCGTTCATCCTGGCCTGGAACGACTTCGCGTTCGCGGTCTCGTTCCTCGAGACCCCTGCCCACTTCACCGCACCGCTCTCGATCGTCAACCTCGGCCAGAGCCAGTTCCAGGTCTTCTACAACCGTATCGACGCCGCGGTCGTGATCATCACCATCCCCGTCGCGCTGCTCGTCCTGTTCGCGCAGCGCCGTATCGTCGCCGGCCTGACGGCCGGCTCGTTCAGATGAGGTGAAACCCTGATGGCAACCCTCAAGCTCAGTGGCGTGACGAAGCGCTACCCAAACGGGTTCGAGGCGGTCACCGACCTCGACCTCGACGTCGCCGACGGCGAGTTCATGGTCCTGGTCGGGCCATCCGGCTGCGGCAAGACGACGGCGCTGCGCATGGTCGCGGGCCTCGAGGACATCACCGATGGCACGATCGAGGTCGGCGGACGCGTGGTCAACGACCTCTCGCCGCGAGACCGCGACATGGCGATGGTGTTTCAGAACTACGCGCTCTACCCCCACATGACCGTCGCCGAGAACATCGGCTTCTCGCTCAGCCTGCAGAAGATGCCGAAGGCCGAGCAGCGCGCCAAGGTTGAGGACGCGGCCCGCGTGCTCGGCCTGACCGAGCATCTCAATCGCAAGCCGGGGCAGCTGTCCGGCGGCCAGCGCCAGCGGGTCGCGATGGGCCGCGCGATCGTGCGCTCGCCTGCCGCGTTCCTGATGGACGAGCCGCTCTCGAACCTCGATGCCAAGCTACGCGTGCATATGCGCGCCGAGGTGTCGCGGATCCAGCGGCGGCTCGGCGTGGCCACGCTGTATGTGACCCACGACCAGGTCGAGGCGATGACGATGGGCGACCGCGTCGCCGTGATGCGCAGCGGCCGGCTGCTGCAGTGCGCGCGGCCACAGGAGGTCTACAACTCGCCCGCAAACCTGTTCGTCGCCGCATTCATCGGCTCCCCGGCGATGAACCTCTACCAGGGGGAGATGGATCAGCAGGGGGTAACCGTGCAGCTCGGCCACCAGAGGCTGGACCTGCCGGCGGCGCTGCGCGACGAGCGCGTCAACGGCCCCTACCGGGGTCGCGCGGTCGTCGTCGGGATACGCCCCGAGCAGCTCGAGGACGCCGCTCAGGCCTCGGGCGACGGCGGAAACCGGCGGCTCGAGGGCACCGTCGACCTGGTCGAGGAGCTCGGCGCCGAGAAGCTCGTCCACTTCCACATCGACGCCGCCCGGCTCAGCGCGACCGACGCCCTGCTCGCGAGCGAGGACGAGGAGCCCGACACGCTCGAGGCCGGTGAGATCGGAAGCGCGACGGCGACGGCCGGCGTCGCGCGGGTCGACGCCGACAGCCGCGTCGCAGCCGAGCAGCGGGTCGTTTTCACCGTCGACACCGACCGCATGCATCTGTTCGACCCCGAGACCGGCGCCAGCCTGCGCAGCGCTCAGAAGGTCACCTAGCGACGCGAAACGCGGTTCGCGCGTCCTGGTTTGACGCCCCTGCCGCGCGGATGCGCTTCGCGATGCGCTGTGTCATCCTCAGCGGGTCCAGATCGCTCTACGAAGGGGGTTGCGATGGCGGGCCTGACTCGCAAGAGCTTCGACAGTCCGGACGAGATTCGGCCGTTCGAGGCGGGCAAGGGGAAGCTGGAGGTGATCAACACCGACTCGGGAGTCGTCGGCCGGGCGACGTTCCAGCCTGGCTGGCGGTGGTCCGAGCACATCAAGCCGATCGCGGGCACCGAGAGCTGCCAGGCGGCGCACACCGGCTACTTCGTATCGGGCCGGATGAAGGTCGTGATGGACGACGGTGAGGAAATGGAATATGGCCCCGGCGACTTCGCCTACATGGCGCCCGGCCATGACGCCTGGATCGTCGGCGACGAGCCGTGCGTCGTGATCGACTGGCAGGGCTTCACCGACTACGCCAAGCGCTGAGCCCAGCTGCCGGCGCGCCCTGCATCGCGCCGGCAGCACTACCTGCCACCACGAGGGGGTCAACCGCTCGCGGTGGGTAGCTCCTCCTGCGCCGCCTCGGTCACCACCGCTTCCCCGTCACCGCGGCGCAACTCACGCGCCGCACCGGTGGCGAGCGTCTCGTTCGCCCGATCGACGCCGGCCGGGGGCATCGACTGGGTGCGCAGATCCGGCGTCGACGCCAGCGCGTCGAGGGCGGGACGCAGCAGGTCGATCGGCATCGGGAAGACCACGGTCGAGTTCTGCGTCGCGCCGATCTCGCTCAGCGTCTGCAGGTAGCGCAGCTGGATCGTGACCGGGTTCTCGCCGATCACCGCGGCGGCCTGCGACAGCTTCTCCGCGGCCTGGAACTCGCCCTCGGCGTTGATGACCTTCGCGCGGCGCTCGCGCTCGGCCTCGGCCTGCCGCGCGATCGCGTGTTGCATCCGATCCGGGATCTCCACGTCCTTGATCTCGACGGCGGTCACCTTGATGCCCCAGGGCTCGGTGTGCGTGTCGATGACGTGCTGAAGATCCTCGTTGAGGCGCTCGCGCTCCCCCAGCAACGTGTCGAGGTCGGCACCGCCCAGCACCGAGCGCAGCGTCGTCTGGGCGATCTGCAGCGTCGCCTGGTCGTAGCTCTGCACCTCGACCACGGCTCTGTTGGGATCGACAACCCGGTAATAGGCAACGGCCGTCACGCGCACGGGCACGTTGTCGCGCGTGATGACCTCCTGCGGCGGCACGGTCAGCGTGACCGTGCGCAGGCTGATCCGGATCATCCGGTCGATCCCGGGCACGATTGTCACGAGGCCCGGTCCGCGCGGCTCCATCAGCCGCCCGAGGCGGAAGACGACGCCGCGTTCATACTCGCGCAGCACCCGTACCGACGCGGCCACGGCGGTCGCCGCGAGCACGAGCACGACGACCAGCGCCACGAGCAGGGCGGTCATCACACCACACGCTCCCAGTCCTCGGCGCAGCGAACCGCGAGCGTCAGCCCGTTGAGTCGCTCGACGACGACAAGATCGCCTTCTCGGAGCTGTTGATCGTCGACCTCCGGCCAGGCCCGCCGCGCGCGCCAGAGCGTGCCCTCGACCAGCACACGCCCGCCTCGCTCGCCCCAGCTGCGAACGACGGCGAGCTGGCCGACAAGACCCTCGGCGCCCGTACGGACCCGGCGCCGGCGCGCCGCACTCCCCTTGCGCATCATCACCGCGAGCCACGAGATCGAGCCAACGGCCAGCACGAGCGCCACGCCAATGACCAGGCCAAGTCCGCCGCCGAGCCCGCTCACGGCAAGCACGGAGCCGGCAACCAGCGCCACCACACCCGGCGCCCCGAGGAATCCCAGCGACGGCACATGCGTCTCGATGACGACCAGCGCCGCGCCGAGCAGCAACAGCGAGATTCCGAGCACCGTCACAGCTGTACGAATGCTACGCCCACGGACGCGCTCAAGCGCTTGTCGCACCAGAATGGCGATCCGCAAGAAATGGCGCTCCGCTCGCCGAGCGCGTCTGCTTGACTGACGCGCCATGAGGCCTGGCACGCGGACGATGGTCGCGCTGATCGCGGCCGGCACCGCGCTGGTCCTCGGATACGTCGGGTACCGCGCCGTCCCCCACAACGCGTACTCGCCGACCGACGCCGTCTACTGGTCGATCAGCCTGTTCGCGGAGCGCGTCGGCCCGACTCCCGGCGGGACCCCGGTGGCGGTTGACATCGGGCGCTTCCTGGCGCTCGGCGTCATCGCCTACGCCGCCTTCGCCGCCGCGGCCCTGGTGCTGCGAGACCGCACGGACGCCTGGCGGGTACGTCATTTCGCGCGCCGCCACGTGATCGTCGCCGGCACTGGCTCGGCGGCGTCCGCCGCAGTCGACGCGCTGCGCTCGGCGGCGGACGATGTCCTGGTGATCGACGCGGAGCCTGGCAGCCGCGAGGGTCTCGGGATGCGTGCTGCTGGTGCGCGGGTCATCGCCGGAGATGCGACACAGCCGTCGATCGCCGCGGCCGCGCGCGTTGGCACGGCGAAACTGGTGATCGTCATCACCGGCGAGGACGAGCGCAACCTGGAGATCCTTGCCGCAGCGGCCTCGGGGATCGAGCCGGAAGCGTCGCGCACACCGGCCTTTCACGTCGCGATCGACGACGTGGACGCCTGGCGAGAGCTCTCCCACGCGGCGCTCGCGGGCGGTGCGCGGGTCGCGACCGAGTTTTTCAACCTCGCCGACCGGGCGGCGCTCGCGCTGCTGAGCGCCGGCGCGCGGCTGAGCGGCGCCTACGCTCCCAGTCGCGTCCTGATCGACGGCGACGGGCCCGTCGCGGTCCGCACCGTGGTCCATCTCGTTCGCCGCGCACTGCTGGAGGGACGCCGGGCCGAGATCCTGCTTGCCGGCCATAGCGGATCGCTCCTGCACGGCCAGCTCCTGAGCCAGGAACCATGGTGCCTGGACGCGGCCGACGTGCGCTCGGCCGACGGCGGTGGTCATCGCCCGCTCGTCGCGATCGTCTGCGGCGCCCGGACCGACGCGGTGGCGCTGTCAAGCGGCGTCGCCCTGGCCCGTACTGGCGCCGGCGAGCACATCCTGGTCGCGGTGGCGCGTGCGAAGTCCGCGGAGGGGCTGCGGCTGGTCGGCCTTGCGCCCCCCGCGTTGCACGTCGTCGTCACCGGCGTGGAGACCCTAGCGCGAGAATTGCTCGAGCGCTCCGGCACCGAGATCATCGCGAGGGCGAAGCACGAGGATTACGTCCGACGCGAACTCGAACGGGGCGAGTCGCCGCAGACAAACGCGTCGCTCGTCGAATGGGAACGACTGCCCGAGAGCCTGAAGGAGGCCAATCGGCGCTTCGCCGAATCCGTCGGCGCCCACGTCGCGGCGCTCGGCGCGGAGATCAGGCCGCTGGCGCACGCGCCGGCGACGACCGAGCTCGCGATCGAGCGACCGGCCCTCGATGAACTGGCCCGGGGCGAGCATGAACGCTGGATCAGTTCGCTGCAGCACGATGGCTGGACGCGGACGAGTGGACCAAAGGACGCGGTGGCAAAGCGCCATCCCCTGCTCGTGCCGTGGGACGAGCTACCTGAGAGCGAGCGCGAGAAGGACCGCGACGCCTTCCGCAACCTACCCCAGATGCTCGGCCTCGTCGGCTACGAGCTCGTGCCGCCGCCGCCGTGACGTCGTAGCTCCTGGGCGAGAGCGACGTCAGGCACCGGCTCGCCGAGCGCCGGTCGCTAGCCGTTCAGGTAGGTCGCGCGCTCGAGCGCGGTGAGCTGCCGCGTCACGCGTGCGCGGGCGATGCTCAGCAACGCCTTGGCGTTGGTGCATGCCGTGCATGCGTCCCAGACACGGATCGTGCCGAGCGCGTCGCCGGTCACGAGCTGGCTACCGTCGGCGCTGAACGAGACGCTCGTGACCGGCTCCGGATCGCGCCAGACGCGCAGCAGCCTGCCGCTCGACGGCGACCAGATCCGGACGGTGTCGTCGAGGCTCGAGGAGGCGAGCAGCGCACCGTTCGGGCTGTAGGCGACATCGTCGACCCCGAGCGTGTGGCCGTGCAGCACGCGCAGCGCGCTTCGCGTCGCAACGTCCCAGATCGTGATCGTGCTGTCCCAGGAGCCCACCGCCAGGTCGCGGCCGTCGGGCGAGAAGGCGATCTGCGAGATCTCGCCCGGGTTCGTGAACTTCGCGACCAGCCGCCCGCTGCGGGCGTTCCAGACCGTGACACCGCCACAGAAGTTCGCGCCTGCCACGAGCCGGTCATCGCGCGAGATCGCGGCCGAGCGCCACTGACAGCCGATCGCCCCTCCGGGAGGCCCGCCGAGCGCCTGGAGCTTGACTGTCCCCGTCCCAGTCAGGTCGGTGACGGTCTGCGATACGGCGCCAAACATCACCAGGCGCCGGCTGTCGGGGCTGATGGCGAGCGTGGTAAGCCCGTTCGGCGGTGGAAGGGTGCGCAGTAGCCGCCCCGTGGTCGTGCTGCGGACGGCGACCGCAGACGCCGGCGCACCAGGCTGGGTGGAGTACGGCTCGGCCACCACAGTGGCGTCGGGGCTGAGAAACAGGCCATCGAGGCTCCCCGGGACGCGGTTAGTGATCGCGGGCTGGGCACGAGTACCCGGCAACAGCCAGCTCCGTACCACGTCGGGCGCCAGCGCAGCGATCAGACGGTCGCCCACCAGCCCAACGGCTTCGATGCTGGCGCCCGACTCGACCGCGTCAAGCTCCGGACCGCTTGCCCGCCAGAGCTTTGTGGTGCCGTCGGCCGACGTCGTGGCGAGCCGCGACCCGTCTGCCGCAAAGGCCACGGCGGTCACCGCCGAGGTCGACCCGACATAGGCCACCAGCTGGTCGTGGCTGCGCAGCGACCACAGCCCCGCCGATCCATCCGCCGCACCGATCGCGATGGTCGCGCCCGTCGGGCTGAACGCGACGGCGGTGATCTGGCGCGCAGTGAAGCTCGCGAGGGTCGCGGTCCGCCGCCACGTACGCGTGCTCCAGAGCGAGACAACGCCGTCACCGTCGCCGGACAGCGACGCCACCGCGAGCTGGTCGGTGTGGGGGCTCACCGACAGCGCGTACGCCTGACCGATGCCGGGCAACGCCCGCAGCAGCACGCCGCTGCGCGCGTTGAACACCCGCACACCGTTCTCGCCCGCGACCACGACCGAGCGCCCGTCGGGAGAAAAGGCTCCCGCGTACAACGGGCCCGAGGCGTTCGAGGGAACGGGCGAGCCCTCGAGCGTGATCGTCGTGTGCCGCCCGGGCGACCAGATCTTCGCCTGAGTCTGGCTGACGATCGCAAGCAGCGAGCTGTCGGGGCTGAAAGCCAGGGCGATGGGAAGGACGATCGCCTTGCTGAACGGTGCAGCGCCCGGCGGCGGTGAACCCCGCACAGGTGCCGGCGGCAATGCGCCAAGCTGACCGCGGGAAGCCCCCGTGCGCGCGTCGAGCAACCGCACCTCACCGGCGGTTGCAACTGCGAGCAGCGAGCCGTCCGGGCTGTAGGCGACCACCGGAGCCCCGCCGCGACCGAGGTGGCTTTGCGCAACCACGCGGCCGTTGAGCGGATTGAAGACCAGCAGCCGCCCCGGCTCGCCGCCGCGGCCCAGGGCGCCGCCGCAGAGGCCTTCGGCGAGTCGCGGCGCCGACGGGTCGAAGGCGAGGCTCGGGCCGGTGGTGAGCTGGCAGTTGACCCCTGCGGGTCGCAGGAGGGTCAGGCGCAGCGGCGATGCGTCGATCGCGGCGCGCAACGCGAACATCGCGTCGGGTGTCGGCGAGGTCCGCACCGCCTGCTCGCCGAGCAGGATCGACAGCTCGGGGTCGACGGCAAGCTGGTTCTCACTCTGGGCCGCAAGCGCGCGCGAGGTCTCGATCGTCCGTGCCGAAACAGCCTGTTGGCGGCTGATCAGCGCGAATACGAGCAAGCCGATCGAGACGAGCGCAACGGCAAGGCTGCCGCCGGCGAGCACGCGCTGCCGCCGTGCGGCGCCCTCGCGACTGGCCAGCAGGTACTCGCGCTGCAACAGCGTTGGCGCCGGGTCGGCGTCCTCCGGGCTGGCGGCGAGCCATCCCTCCGCCGCCTTCAGCTCGGACCCGCGCAGGAGGAAGCTCTTGTCGCGGCCCTCGCTGTCCCACTCGATTGCCTTGACGAGCCAGCGCGTGTGTTCCTTGGTGTGTTCCAGATCGCGGTCGAGCGCGCGTACGAGCCGCTCGACCGAGGGCTCGTAGTTGTCCTGATCGGTGAACGGGATCCAGTTGCGGTCGCGAATCTCGGCCGGCAGCTCGGCGTCGGGCACGGCGACGCGCAGCACAGGGACGATCCGCTTGCCGAGCTCGCGGGCGTAGTCGATCTCGTGCTCGCAATAACTGGACTCGACGGCTGCCGGCGTGATCACGAACAGGAACGCATCGGACTGCTCGATCGCGCTGCGAATTGCCTGCGGGAAGACCTCGGCATCGGCGATTCCCTCGGTGTCCAGCCAGACCTGCTTACCGCGATCCTCGATCGACTGCGCGAGCTTGCCGACGAACTGCGAATCTCGCCGTGAATAGGACACAAAGACGTCAGACATCGCTCACCGGGTCAGAGTCTGCCGATACGCGGCCGCGCTCGCTGAAGTCGCCCGCTGCGTCATGCGCACAAGACGCTCGGCGGCGCTGCTTTCTTCCGGCATGCGCCTCGAGCCCGGTTCGGCCGGCCGCCCAGCCCGGCGTGGGCCGCAGTTACAGTCTGCCGGCATGCCGCCGCCCGCTGAGCAACCGCCGGCCGGTGCGCCGCCAGAGCAGACGGCCGCCTGGTGGCTCGACGCGGTCAAGCTCGAAGAGCGACGCGGGGAGCTGCTAAGCGCCTTCGATCTCGCCGAACGCGGGCTGGCCGAGCATCCGGATGATCTCTGGCTCAAGCACCGGGCGGTGCTCGCGCTGGCCCGCGCAGGAGCGACCGAGGAGGCCGCGCGGCGCTTCGAGCAGCATGGCCTTGGCAGCGTGGGCGAGGAGGACGTCGCCGCGTTGCATGCACGGATCGCCAAGGATCTCGCGCTGGCCGCGGACGGAGCCGAGCGTCGCCGCCGAGCTGCGCTGGCCGCCGAGTCCTACGCCGCCGTGTTCGCCCGCACTGGCGGCTACTACCCGGCGATCAATGCGGCGACCCTGTGGCTGGTGGCCGGCGACGCCGATCGCGCGCGGGAGCTCGCGGCCGTGGTGCTCGCGATCCTCGCCGCCGGCGATGAGTCCTATTACGCCGCGGCAACCGAGGCCGAGGCGCACATGCTGCGTGGCGATGAAGGCGCAGCCCGCCACGCCCTCGAGCGCGCCGCCGCACGACATGGCGGCGACTTCGGCGCACTGGCGACCACGCGCCGGCAGCTGCGCACGATCTGTCGGCTGGCGGATCTCGACCCGTCGCTGCTGGGCATTCTCGCCGGTCCCCCGGTGGTGCACTACTGCGGGCACCGGATCGCAGACGACGACAAGCCGGGGCGCTTTCCCGCTGGCGCGGAGGCGACGGCGGCAGCCCGGATCGCCGACGTGGTGGCCGAGCATCCGCCCGGCTACGCCTACGGCTCGCTGGCCAGCGGCGCGGACATCCTCTGGGCCGAGGCGTTGCTCGACCGCGGCAGCGAGCTGCACGTCGTGCTGCCCTTCGCGCGCGACGAGTTCATCGAGACCTCGGTCGCGCCCGCCGGGCGCGTCTGGGTCGAGCGCTTCGAACGCTGCCTGTCGGCGGCGACCGCGGTCAGCTACGCAACCGAGGATGCCTACCTCGACGACGACGTGCTGTACCGCTACGGCGCGGAGCTCGCGATGGGCCTCGCGCTGTTGCGCGGCCGCTATCTCGAAGCGGATGTGCGACAGCTCGCGCTCTGGGACGGAGATCCGCCGCTGGGCGCGGCCAGCACCGCGATCGACGTGGCCACCTGGCGGCGACGCGGGCTGCCGGCGACGATCGTCACGCCGCTCGGCGAGCGGCTCGTCGACGCGCCCAGCTTCCCCGAGCCGTCAGCGAGTTCAACCTCGGGACGGGCAGTCTGCGCGATGTTGTTCGCCGACGTGCGGGGCTTCTCAAAGCTGACCGACGAGGAGTTGCCGCGCTTTGCGGAGCACGTACTCGCCGCCTTCGCGACCGTCCTCGACCGTCACGCCGAGCACATCCTGCATCGCAACACCTGGGGCGATGCGCTCTACGTCGTGCTACGCGACGCGCCCTGCGCGGCTGCCTGCGCGCTCGAGCTGCAGGAGGCGATGAGCGCGATCGACCTCGCCGCCGCGCGGTTGCCGGCGCACCTCGCCCTCCGGCTCGGCGGTCACGTCGGCCCCGTCTTTCCGATCCTCGACCCGGTGCTGCGGCTGCGGGCGTACATGGGCTCACACGTCAGCCGCACCGCGCGGATCGAGCCGGTCACGCCGGCGGCCGCGGTGTATGTGACCGAACCGTTCGCAGCCGCGCTGGCACTCGCCGGACCGAGCGAGCCCGCCTGCGACTATGTCGGCCACATGGCCGCTGCGAAGGACTATGGGCGGCTGCGCATGTACCGGCTCAGGAGGTGAACTTGACCTCCTTCTTCTTCCCGCTCGCGTTCATCAGCTCCATGCCGTCGGGGAGGCACGCGTCCGGCAGGTAGCCCTCGGCCTCGAGCTGCGCGATCTTCTTCTCGATCGCCTTGCGGTTCATCTGGCCGCCGACGACGGCATCGGCCTCGGTGCCCTCAAGCTGAAGGTCCTCGGCCACGGGGGGGTTCTCGTTGTTGGTCATCGTTGCTCCCTTCTGGTTGCCGTATTGCCCCAAGACGGGCCGAGCGACAATTATCTTCCGCACCGGCCTCGGCGAATCCGATCAGGCGAGTTGCTGTCCGCTGAGGTAAGAGTAGAGACCGGTGCGCGCCATCAGCTGCTCGTGCGTCCCGTGTTCGACCAGCCGGCCGCGCTCGAGCACGAGGATCAGGTCGGCGTCGCGGATCGTGCTCAGCCGGTGCGCGACGATGAACGCGGTGCGACCCTCGAGCATCCGGTCGAGGTTGCCCTTGACCGCACGCTCCGACTCGGCGTCGAGCGCGCTCGTTGCCTCGTCGAAGATCAGCACCGGCGGCCGGTGATACAGCGCGCGCGCGATCGAGATCCGCTGCGCCTGTCCACCCGACAATCGCATCCCG
Source organism: uncultured Solirubrobacterales bacterium (assembly GCA_963833765.1). Lineage (GTDB taxonomy): Bacteria > Actinomycetota > Thermoleophilia > Solirubrobacterales > Solirubrobacteraceae > Palsa-513. The sequence goes on from CAWHZJ010000008.1 coordinate 218,088, forward strand.
CTCTCGCCGATCCGCGTGTCGTAAGCGAGCGGCAGACGCTCGATGAAGTCGGCGGCGTCGGCGAGCTCGGCGGCTGCTCGGACCCGCGCCGGATCGTCGTCGGCCTCGCCGAAGGCGATGTTGCGCGCGATCGTGTCGTCGAACAGATAGGGCTCCTGGAGCACGTAGCCGATCCGTCGGCGCAGCTCCCGTATTCGCAACTCGCGGAGGTCCACGCCGTCATAGGCGATCGAGCCGTCGGTTAGCGGCAGCAGTCCGGCCAGGCACTTGACGAGCGTCGACTTGCCCGACCCCGAGCGCCCGACGATCGCGACCGTGGTGCCTGCGGGGATCTCGATCGAGACGCCGTCGAGAATCTTTGCCGACGGCGCGCTCGGGTAGTGAAAACCGGCATCGCGCAGCGCCACGCGGCCCCCGAGCGTCGGCACGGGCCGGTAGGAGTCGGGTGTGTCGGGCTGCTCCGCGCCGTAGTCGAAGATGTCCTGCACGCGGCCGAGCAGCACCTTCGACTGGAGCCAGCTGTCCCACAAGCCGAGCAGCGTTCCCAGCGGCGCGTTGGCCAGCAGGATCAGCGAGTTGAAGGCGATCAGCCCGCCGACCGTCAGGTCGTGGGCCAGCACCTCGAGGGCGCCGATGAACAGGAACACCACGACGGTCATGAACGTGACCACGGCCGCGACGCCCTCGTAGGCCATGATCGTGAAGTCCGAGCGGAACATGCGCCGTCCCAGTTCGCGCAGGTTCTCAACCAGCATCCGCCGCATACCGTCCTCGGCGCCCATCGCCTTCACGGTCGCGATGCCCTTGATGCCGTCGATCTGGCGCGAGCGAAAGCGCCCGTACTCCTCCTCGAGGCTCTCGAACGTCGGTGCAACGCGACGCGAGGAGTAGCGCATCAGCAGCGCGTAGAGCGGCACCGTGAGAAGGAACAAGGCGCCCATCAGCGGTGAGTACACGAGCATGATCACGACCGCGGCGAAGAACTGGGTGGCGGCGCTGACGCCCGCGATGCCGCCCTGGACCACAATCCGTCGGATCTGACGCACGCCGTCCAGGCGCCGGTCGATGTCGCCGGTGCGGCGTGTCTCGAAGTAGGAGATCGGCAGGCTGAGCATCCGACCGGTGATGTAGTCGAGCGTCTGCACGTCGATCTCCACCGCGATCCTCGAGAGCATCCGCCGCTGGACCATCGTCACTGCGAGCGAGACCACGAGCAGGCCGACCATCGAGGCGCTGAGCACGTAGAGGAGCGTGTAGTTACGGTGCAGCAGGACGTGGTCGACGACCTGCTGGGTCAGCACGGGAAACAGCATCTCGAGCCCGGCCGCGACGAACGCGAGCAGCAAGCCAAGCACGAGCGCCCGCCGGTGCGGACGGATGAACTCCCCCAGCCAGCGTGCGCTCGCCTTCCCAAGCGGCGCCTGCGCCAGACCCGCCGTCGGGGATGGCAGCGCCGCGTAGCCGGTCCACTTCTCGAGGACCTCCTCCCGGCTGACACGCCGCAGGCTCCCCCCGGGTCGGCGATGCGGACATGCTCGCCCTCGATCGCGTAGAGCACGACCCAGTGGTTGCCGCCCCAGTGAATGATCGCCGGCAGCGGAAGCTGATCGAGACGCTCCTTCGAGGCCTTGATCGCCCGCATCGCGAGCCCGACGTGTTCGCCACCGCGCTGCAACCCGCGCAGGCTCGTCCCATCCACGCCGGTCCCGACCGCCATGCGGATGTGCGACGGCGCCACCTCGCGGCCGTAGTGGCGGCAGATCATCGCCACGCAGGCGGCACCGCAGTCCATCTCGTCGAGCTGGCGCACGAGCGGGAACGGCGGGCGCCGCCGAAACCGTCGGCGCCGGATGCCCGGCGCGCCAGCCGGCTCGACGCCGGGCCGACCGGCCGTCGCATCGACGCCCGCGGCGCTCGCCTCCTGCAGCTCGGCGAGCGCGACGCCGCGCGCCGGGTCGTCCGCGCCGGGCTCCTCCTCGACAAGGGCCGCCTCGGAGGCGTCGGCCGGCAGCAGCTCGACGAAGTCGAGTGGCAGCTGCGGCGCCCGCCCCCGCTCGTATAGCTTGACCCGCTCCTGCACGCGCGCGCGAAACTCGTCGTGCTCCGCCATCAGCGTCTCGAACGTGTGCTCATCCAGCTGCAGCAACCGGCAATGCTCGAGCGCCTCGACGCTCGCGGTGCGCGGCAGGCCGAGGTACAACGACAGCTCGCCGAAAAAGTCCCCGCTGCGCAGGTAGCGGATGTCGTGGCGGCCCTCGGCCGACCGCTGGAAGGCGCGCAGCCGGCCTTCCTCGACGATGTACAGCGGCCCGGCCGGATCGCCCTCGCGCACGACCAGCTCGCCGGCCTCTGACTCGACGACGACGAGCGCCTGCAGCATCGAAACGATCGCGCCGGCGGGAAGCTGCGAGAACGCCGAGTGCACGCGCAGGAAGTCGGCGAGCCGACGCGCCCGCGGCTGCAGTGCGAAGGCTTCGGCCACGGAGGGGTGCAGCCCGACGAGCGCCTGGAAGATCGAGGCGTCGAGCCGCAGCGCCTCCAGGTCGCTCGCAGCTCGCACCGTGGCGGTCCGCGCCGAGTTCTCGAGCAGCCCGCCTTCGCCGAAGGAGTCGCCGGCGCGCAGCAGGTTCAGCGACACCTCCTCCCCGTCGTCGCCGACGACGAACACCCGGGCGATGCCAGAGGCCAGGACGTAGAACCCGTCCGCCGGATCGCCAGCCGCGAAGACCGTCTCGCCGAACTCGTAGCGGACGGGGACAAACGACGCGACCACGAGCTCACGGACATCGGGAGCGAGCACGTTGAGCAGCGGCAGCTCTGCGAGCGCCGGCCCGTTCGAGCCGCCGGCCAGCTCAGAGCCCGCCATGCTTCCTCACCCGTCCCGCCAGATGACGCTCGAGCGCGTCCTCGACGATCTCGCCGTGGGCGCGCTCGCGCAGGACCGGGTCAGAAACGGCCGGTGGCATGCGCTCGCGCATCCCCAGGAGCCGCCATCCCCCGTCGCCAGCGAGCGGTCCGACCAGCTCCCCAGGCGCGGTCGCCGCAAGCAGCCCCGAGAGCTCGGGCACGTCATCCGCATAGGCCTCCCTGATCTCAGCGACTGTGCCGGCCAGGCGGGCAGCCTCGCCGAGCGTCATCCCGTCGCTGCGGACCAACAGCGACGCTTCGCGAGCAGCGCCCTCCGATGCAAACGCCACCTCCTCCCAGACGAACCGCTGCCAGCCCAAGCCGTGCTGGGCGAGGCAGCGCTCGATCCGCTCGCCGGTGATCACGCGATCGAAGAACGCGCGCTCGGCCGCCAACAGCGCCGTCACGGCCGTAGCCCGGCGGAGCGCACCGGCCGGCGTGAGCCCGCTCGACGGACATCGCGCGGCGGCGGCGGCGAGTGACGCGTCCGCTCCGGCCGCCACACCCGGCGGTTCGTCCGGGCCAGTTGCGAGGCCGCGCGCCGCGGCGGCGCAGCGGGCGAGGCGCTCCGCCCAGGCGCGCAGGCTGCCGGAGAGGATGGCCTCCGCGCGGATCGCCATCGTGACCCGCGCGGCGTCGGCGCGATCGCTCCCGTGCACGCCGCCCAGAGGCGCGTGCGCCCGCTCGCGCAGTCCGGCGCGCCGCAGATGGGCTTCGAGATCCGCCGGCGAGAGCGAGCGCTCTGAGAGCCAGGCCAGGTAGTCATCGCCAGCGACGAGCCCGCGGGCGCGGCGGAACGTGACCACGGCAGCCCGCAGCCACTCGGCGTCGAGCTGGTCGTCCCCGTGTTCGGCGGCATCGGCGCCCGCGAGCCCCTCGGCAAGCGACCGCTCGAGCAGTTGCCACTCGCCCCAGCCGACCGCGGCGAGGACGACGTCACCCCAGTCGAGGCGCAGCTCGTCGAACTCGAAGGCCGGGATGTTGACGATGGTGCGCACGCGGTTCCAAGTTCCGAAGTCAGGAGGCGGGGCCCACCGTGATCTCACCGCTCTGCTCGAACAGCTCCCGCAGCATCGACAGCCCGCGCGAGATCCGCGAGGCGATCGTTCCGGGCGCGAGACCGAGTTCGTCGGCGATCGTGCGGTAGCTCTGATCGCGCAGGAAGAAGCGCTCGACGACGTCGCGGTAGGGCTCGGGCAGCTCGGCGAGCGCGCGTTGCACGGTCGCCGCCTGCTCGACCAGCTCGAACTCGGGGTCGGACGTGCCGGGCTCCTGGACGGCGTCGATGTCCACGTCAGGGCGGGTCGCGCGCACACGGTCGATCGCCGCTCGACGTGTCAGCTGGGCGATCCACGGCCTGATCGCCTCCGGTTGGTCGAGCGTGCCGAGGCTCCGGTAGGTCCGGATGAACACCTCTTGGAAGACATCTTCGGCGGTCGCCTGGTCGAGGCGGTAGCCACGTGTCAGGATCGCGTACACGTAATGCGAGAAGCGCTCTACCAGCGCCGTCCAGGCCGATTCGTCACCGGAGCGGCAGCGTTGCACGAGCAGCCCGTCGCGGCGGCGCGCGCGAGCCGCGGCTTCGCCGACACCGTCGGTGACGAGCCGGACCTCAGCCGCAACCGGGGGCGCCCTGCCGCTTCGACGTTGCTCCCCTCCCGCGACCATGGCGCTCCAACCCTAGCGCTCCGCTGGAGCGAAAACGTCGGCCCGGTGGCAGGTTCTCCGCGACGGATTCCGCCAGCGGCACTAGGCGTCCGCCGCCGGGCCCGCCTCATGCTCTAAGAGAGCGGCCGCTCGAAGCGCCGTCCTCGGCCGCCGCGCCGGTCGGCCCCGCCAGTTCGGGGGGATGCTCCATATCCCGCTCGAGCCGCGGGATTTCGCAGGCCAGCGTGACCCACGCCGCGGGCGCGGGGCGCAGCACGCGCAACAGCGCCGCGAGTTGTTGCTCGACCGTCTCGGTCATCGTGGTACCCGGACGCGCGCCGAGCGCGTTTTCTTCCCAACGCGCCGCGACCGACTGCTCAGCGCTCCAGCGCGCGCGCCGCCTCACGCCTCCCGGCGGCGGCCGCGAGCAGTTCCCGCGCCCGCTGTGAGCGATCGTCGTCGCCGGTCACCAACAGATTGACCGCGACCAGATGCTGAGCGATCTCCGCCGACGTGGTCGCGAGCATCGTTGCCGCGACGGCGTCAGCGCGGACGAGCGCAGCGCCCGATCGCGCCACGTGCTCCGCCAGTTCGGCGGCGTCGGCCGCCGCCTCGGCGATTGCGAGCAGCGGCTCGACGGCATGGCCGAGAGCCTCGCCGAGGTCGACGCCCGCCGGCACCGGCGGCGTGGCCAGCGTGTGCGTCAGCGCCGTCAGCACGACCTGGTACGCGTGCCCAACCTCGGCGGCCAGGGCGATCGCGCGCGCACGGATCGCGTCGGCTTGGGCGAGCGCTCCACCCCGCTCGCTCCAGTCGGTCGAGGCGAGCGCCACCTGTGCGGCGAGGTCGGCCGCGAGCGCGACGGCGAGCGCTGCGACGGCACCCGCCGACGCGCGGATCTCGTCGGCGGCAACGCTGTTGACGAACGCGTCGATCGACGGCAGATTCGATTCATTCGCAACCATCCCGGCAGCCTCGCAGGAACCGGATCCCCGAGGCTCTCTCGCCGCGCGTGCAGGGCGCCGATGGGCGCCGGCGCTCAGCCGTCATGATCTCCGGCGTGCAGGCCACCGATGTGTCGATCTTCAGCCGGATGACCGCGCTCGCCGAGCAGACCGGTGCGCTCAACCTCGGCCAGGGATTCCCCGACTTCGACGGCCCCGCCGCGGTCATCGAGGCAGCGATCGCGGCGCTGCGGGCCGGGCACAACCAGTACCCACCGGTGTCCGGCGTCCCACCGCTGCGCCAGGCGATCGCCGATCACCAGCGCCGCCACTACGGGATCACGCTCGACCCCGACCACGACGTTCAGGTGACCTTCGGCGCGACGGAGGCGCTCGCGTCGGCGCTGCTGGCGCTGGTGGGCCCCGGCGACGAGGTCGCCTTCCTCGACCCGACCTACGACTCCTACCCGGCGATCGTCACGCTGGCCGGCGCGAGCGCCTGTCCGATCGTCCTGCGGCCGCCGCACTGGCGGCTCGAGCCGGCGGCGGTCGAAGCGGCGATCAGCCCGCGGACCCGCGTGCTGCTGCTGAACTCGCCGCACAACCCCACCGGGCGCGTGCTCGACGGTGCCGAGCTCGAGCTGCTTGCCGCTACCTGCCGCGAGAGAGACCTGATCGCGTTGACCGACGAGGTCTACGAGCATCTCGTGTTCGACGGGACGCACGTCCCGATCGCCACGCTGCCCGGCATGGCCGAGCGCACCCTGACGGTGTCCTCGGTCGGCAAGACCTACTCGGTGACCGGCTGGAAGATCGGCTGGGCGAGCGGTCCGGCTGAGCTGATCGCGCGCCTGCGCGCCGTCAAGCAGTTCCTGTCGTTTGCCGGCGGGACGCCGTTGCAGCACGCCGCCGCGGCGGCGCTCGCGCTGCCCGACGAGGTCGCCGGCGAGCTGGCGGGCGTGCTGCGCGCCAAGCGCGACCGGCTCGCCGACGGCCTGCGCGGCGCCGGCTTCGATGTGCTGCCCTCGGCGGCCACATACTTCCTCAACGCCGACGGCACCCCGCTGGGCGAGCGGGACGCGACGGCGTTGTGCGAGCGACTCGTGCGCGAGGCGGGCGTCGTCGCGATTCCCACCTCCGCCTTCGCCGCCGATCCGAACGGCCCGACGCGGTCGCTCATGCGCTTCGCGTTCCCGAAGGGGGACGCCGTGATCGACGAGGCGGTCCGGCGAATCGGGCGCTGGGCGAGCGAGCGCGCGAAACCCGAGTAGCCGGCCGGGAAGGATCGCGCCGCGACGGCGTCCTGGTGTGAGAACGATCACACCAACTCGGGAGTTTCCATGAAGAAGTTCGCAGTTCTGCTGGCCGTAACCGTCAGCGCCGCCGGGGCGACCGGCGCCTTCGGTTCCTCGAAGAGCGTCGTCAGCACCGGGCACACATCGCTCGGCACGGTCCTCGTCAACGCGAAGGGCCTGACCCTCTACCTGTTCGAGGGCGACACGAGCAAGCACCTCGGCTGCAACGGCACGTGCCTCAAGGCGTGGTTCCCGGTGACCGGGACCGGCAGCGCGTCCGGCTCGGCCAAGGCCTCCGAACTGGGCACCGTGAAGCGTAGCTCCGGCACGCAGGTGACCTACGGCGGGCACCCGCTCTACACGTTCGTCGGTGACACCAAGTCCGGGCAGATCAACGGCCAGGGGCTGAAGCTCAACGGCAACCTCTGGTACGTCGTCGGGCCCTCCGGTACGGCGATGACCGCGAGCAGCAAGACCTCGTCCAGCAGCAGCGGCGGTTCGAAGCCTGCCGGCTGGTGAGGGCGCAGAGGTGGGCGGGTCCTCTCCCCCAGGATCCGCCCACCTCTGGGCTGTCGGCGACGCCCGTCGTGAGCGACGGGCGTCGCCGAACCGGCGATCCGCTGAGGCGCCGCGCGACCGCTGGGGTCCGTCTAGAGGCTCGCCGGCACGCGACCGGCGATCCGGTCCTCGACCGCCGCACGCTGCTCATCGCGCGTCAGGAAGCTGACGAACACGGCGACCATCGCGAGGCCGAAGATCAGGAACTCGAGGAAGCACATGCCGGCGCCGGCGAGGTGCTGATCGGTGATCGCGCTCAAGCCGTAGGCGCGCGGCGCGGCGACGTAGCGCGGGTAGGCGGTGCTCGTCATGAACGTCAATGGCAGGCAGACGGCGGCGCTGGCCAGGCGGGTGAAGCCGAGGTAGGCGATTCGCCGGGCGCCCGGCTCGCGCCGCGACGACGGCAGCGGGTCGACGATCAGCCACCACATCGCCAGGCCGGTGTAGAAGAGCGTCGCGTGCTCGATCGCATGCACGCCGGCATGCGCCGCCGCGTAGTCGAACACCGCGGGAATCGCCCAGATCCACGTCGCCGCGGCCCACAGCGGGAGCGCGATCCACGGGCTGGTCGCCAGGCCGATCAGCCGGCCGGCGCGACCGCCGGGGGCGATCATGCGCAGCCCGCGCCGCGGAAGGCCGAGTGGCAGGATCGGAGCGCGCAAGCCGAGCACCAGCAGCGCCGGGGCCACGTCAGAGAGCAGCAGGTGCTGGCCCATGTGCGCCGACAGCAGGTAGCCGTCGCCGATCGCGTCCAGCGGCGACATCAGCGCGAGCCCGAGCATGACCAGACCCGAGCCGTACGGGAGCCAATGGCTGATCCCCGGGGCGCGCGCGCCCGCGAGACGCGTCGCCCGCCGGTAGCCGAGCACGTAGAGCCCGGCCGCCGCGAGCAGCACCGCGATCACGACGGGATCGATCGTCCAGCTAGACCAGCCAGGGACTTGCATCGCGGCGCATCCTAGCGCTGCGCCGGGCCCTAATGTAGGCGGATGACATCGCGCACCCGCCTGCTGTCGTTCGGCGGCGCCGCCGTGCTGATCGTGCTCGGCGTGATCGCCGGCCCGGTGCTCGGCGGGATCACCGGCGAGGCGATCGCCATCGCCCTGGTCAGTGTTGGCGGGATCGCCGTCGTTTCGCTGGTGTTCCTCGAGGTCGGCCTCAGCGAGGACCGTGACCGGGCGCGCGAGCGGGCCGTCCGCACCGCCCGCCGGCGGCCGCCGCGCCGGCGACGACGGCCGGATTGATCAGCCCAATAGGATGCCGGCGATGAGCAGCACGACGCGCGAACGGGTCGTCAACCTGACCGTGACCCTCGGCGAGAAGGCGCTGACGCCGATCGAGCGCTGGCTCGGCCGCTCATCGCTGGTCGGCGACCGCCCGTTCTTCGACAACGAGACCTTCCCCTGGGCGAAGGCCCTCGAAGCGGACTGGCGCAAGATCCGCGCCGAGCTCGACACGGTGCTCGAGGACCAGGAGCATTTGCCCAACTTCCAGGACATCTCGGTCGACCAGGCGACGATGACCACCGACGACCGCTGGAAGACCTACTTCCTCTACGGCTACGGCTTCCGCTCGGATGCCAACTGCGCGCGCTGCCCGGAGACGGCGCGGCTGTGTGCCGAGATCCCGGGGATGAAGACGGCGTTCTTCTCGATCCTCGCCCCCGGCAAGCACCTCCCGGCCCACCGCGGCCCGTACAAGGGCGTGATGCGCTACCACCTCGGCCTGCTGATCCCCGAGCCGGCCGATCGCTGTGGCATCCGCGTCGACACCGAGACGCGGCACTGGACCGAGGGCGCCTCGATGATCTTCGACGACACCTACGAGCACGAGGCATGGAACGACACCGACGGCACGCGAGTGGTGCTGTTCGTGGACTTCGTGCGGCCGCTGCGCGCTCCCGCGCGCTGGTTGAACGCGGCCGTGCTGTGGGCGATCGCGTTCTCGCCGTTCATCGGTGACGCCAAGCGGCGCCACAACGACTGGGAGAAGCGCTTCGAGGCGATGAAGGCACGGCGGGCGCCCGCGTAGCGCGGCCGCGCCGGATTACTAGTTTCGCCGCCCGGTCACGGCCAGCCCGACACCCAGGCCGACCAGCATCACCCCACCCGTCGCGCTGAGCCGCTCGAGGCGCCGCGGGGAGCTGCCGAGCCAGTGGCGCGCCGAGCCCGATCCGATCGCCCAGAGCCCGTCGGAGAGCAGCGCGATGACGATGCAGATCGCTCCGAGCGACAAGAGCTGCAGCGTCGTGTGGCCGCTCGCGCGATCGATGAACTGGGGCAGGATCGCGGTGAAGATGATGATCCCCTTGGGATTGGTGGCACCGACGACGAAGCCCTCGCGGATCGTCGTACGCAGCCGCCTGGGGGCGAGCTCGCCGACGCCGAGAAGGCCCGCGAGCGCCTTGCGGTCGCGGATCTTCCGCACGCCGAGGAACACGAGGTAGGCCGCGCCCAACAGCTTGAGCGCCACGAACACCGTGTCCGAGCGCGCGATGACCGCGCCGAGCCCGACCGACACGAGGATCAACTGCAGGGCAAAGCCGCAGCCGTTCCCCGCCACCGTGGCGAGCGCAGCCCGGCGGCCGAGCGCCAGACCGCGGCTGACGACGAACAGCACGCTCGGCCCGGGGATCAGGATCACGACGTAGACGGTCAGCAGGAACGGCAGCAGATGATGCGTCGGGAGCACCGGGCCAACCCTAGTGGGCTGTCCCGCTATTTGCCGAGTCGCCGGCGGATCACCGCGATCGCCTGCGGGTTGGAGTCGATCAGCACGTAATGGCGTCCGAGCGTCGCGCAGACCGCGCCGAGCGTGCCCGAGCCGGCGAAGAAGTCAAGGCACCAGCCGCCCGGCCGCGAGGAGGCCGCGACGATCCTCCGCAGTACGCCCTCCGGCTTCTGGGTCGGGTAGCCGGTCCGCTCGTGGCCCGCCGTCGCGACGATCGTGTGCCACCAGGTGTCGGTCGGACGCTTGCCGCGCGCCGCCTTCTCCGGCCCGACCAGGCCGGGCGCCATGTAGGGCTCGCGCTCCACGGCGTCGGCGTCGAACAGGTGGCGCTCGCGGTCACGCACGTAGACGAGGATCGTGTCGTGCTTGGCCGGCCAGCGGCGCGTCGGCTTCCCGCCGTAGTCGTAGGCCCAGATGATCTCGTTGAGGAAGCAGTCGCGGCCGAAGATCGCGTCGAGCGCGACCTTGACGTAGTGGGCCTCGCGGTAATCGAGGTGCACGTAGAGCGTGCCCTCGGGGGCGAGCAGCTCGTGGGCGCGTTCGAGCTTGGGGGCCAGGAACCCGACGTAGTCGTCGAAGCGATCGGCGTAGTCCATCTCGCCAACCGCGGTGCTGCGATAGCGGTGCCCGCCGAAGCCGACCCGTTCGCCGCCGGCGTCGCGGGTCACCTCCAGACGCCGGTGGCGCCGCGTCGCACCGGTGTTGAACGGCGGGTCGATGTAGATCAGCTCGAACGCTCCGTCGGGCAGGCGCGGGAGCACCTCCGCGCAGTCGGCCTCGATCACGAGGTCGCCGCGCAGGACGATCGGCTCAGGCGAACTCGATGACGCTGCGGATGCCGTCCTGCGCCTCCATCAGCTCAAAGCCGCGCGCGACCTCGTCGAGGGTGATGCGGTGCGAGATGAACGGTGCGACGTCGAGCTCGCCGGCGATCCACCGGTCGATCAGCGCGGGAACGTCGTCGCGGCCCTTCAGGCCCCCGAACGAGGAGCCGCAGACCCGCCGCCCGGTGATCAGGTAGCGGGGGATGATGTCGAGCGTCTCGCCGCGGCCGGCGACGCCGGCGACGGTGCACAGGCCCCAGCCCATCCGCGCCGCCTCGACGGCCTGGCGCATGACGTTGACGTTGCCGGTGGCCTCGAAGGTGTAGTCCGCCCCGAACCCGCCGGTCATCTCGAGCACCGCCGCGACGGCGTCGGGGCCGCCGATCATCGTGTCGGTCGCGCCCTGGCCGCGCGCCAGCTCGAGCCGCTCCGGCGAGAGGTCAACGCAGACGATCCGCTCCGCCTGCTGCAGCCGGCAGCCGGCGACCGCGCCCAGCCCGACCATCCCGGCGCCGAAGACGACGCACGTCGCTCCGGCGCGGACCTGGGCGGTGCGGATCGCCGCACCGAGACCGGTCGAGAGGCCGCAGGCGAACAGGCAGGCGCCGTCGAGCGGAGCGTGGAGGTCGATCTTCGCGAGCGCGATCTGCGGCATCACCGTGTACTCCGCGAAGGTCGAGGTCCCCATGAAGTGGCGCAGCGGTTCGCCGTCGAGCGAGAGACGGGTCGTGCCGTCCGGCAGATAGCCCTGGTTCTGCTGCTCGCGAATCGCCAGGCAGAGGTTGGTCAGCGGGCTGCGGCAGTGGACGCATTCGCCGCACTGCGGCGAGAACAGTGTCACGACGTGGTCGCCCGGGGCGACCATCGTCACGTCGGAGCCGACCCGCTCGACGACCCCGGCGCCTTCGTGTCCGAGCACCGTCGGCGCGTAGCCGGAGGGGTCGACACCGGAGGCCGTGTAGAGGTCGGTGTGGCAAACGCCGCAGGCAACGAGGCGCACGAGCACCTCGGCAGGACCGGGTTCTGCCAGATCGACCTCCCGCACGACCAGCGGCCTGCCGAACTCCTCGAGCACCGCTGCCCTGATCCGCATGCCGGGATCGTAATGGTTGGCTGGGATTCCGAAGCAGCGCCGGTCAGCCGTCGAACTGGGTGCCGCGGGCGTAGCCGGCGACCAGCACGGCGCAGGCGACGCCGAGCACGATCGCCAGCGCAATGCTCGCGCGGTAGCTGCCGCCGACGATCAGCGCGCCGCCGAGCGCGGTCCCGGCCGAGGCGCCGACGAACAGGCACGTCGTGTTCCAGGCGAAGGTCTCGGTCAACGCGCCCGGCACGCTGAAGCGGTCCAGCAACTGGTAGGCGCCGGCGAAGGCCGGGGCGATCGGCATGCCGCTGAAGAACGCGAACACGGCCATCACCGCGATCGAGGGCGCCACGAGCAGCGGCGTCAGCAGCACGGCGTAACCGGCGAGCGCGACGAGCAGGCGCCGCGGCACCGGCACGCGGGGCGCACGCCCGCCGAAGAATGCGCCGCCGCAGGCCGAGCCGAGCGCCAGCGCCGCGAGGATCAGCCCGGCCGCGGCCCGCGCGCCGTGGCGCTCGCAGAACGCCGGCATCGCGACCTCGGTCGCGCCGAACGCGCCGCCGAGCACCGCGCTCATCGCCAGCAGGCGGCGCACCCCGGCCGAGCGCAGCGCGCCGCCGGTGCGTCGCGTCCGCTGGTGGCGAACGTGCGCGCGCGCTGCGAACACGATCGCGCCGACACCGCCCCCACCCGCCGCGGCGAACAGCGCGACCCTGGTGCTCGCGAGCGCAACGAGCCCAGCGAGCAGCGGCGGCCCGACGATGAACGCCAGCTCCTGCAGCGTCGCGTCGATCGCGAACGCCGTCGGCCGCAGCGACGGCGTCGCGACGAGCATCGGCCAGAGCGTCCGCATGCAGGCCCCGAGCGGCGGCACGGTCGCGCCGCTGAGCAGCGCGAGGACCACCGTCGCCGCCGCCGGGGCGTCGCTCGAGCCGACCAGCGCCAGCGCGACCAGCACGCCCGGGAACAGGAGCCCGAGTGGCACCAGGACGCGACCCATTCCGATCCTGTCGATCAGGCGGCCGAACACCGGCTGCATCGCGGCGAGCCCGAGTGCGTACCCCCCGTCGGCGATTCCGGCGAGGGCGTAGGAGCGCCCGGCGGCGCGCAGCAGCAGGATGATGCCCAGCGGGACCATCCCGATCGGCAGTGAGCCGAGGGCGCGCGCGATCAGCAGGCCCCTGACCCCCGGGGCATTGATCACCGCGCGCAGGCGACGGACGCCGCGCAGGTTCTCGACCGCCGTCGCTTCGCTCATCGCGAGCGCTCCCGGATTAGCGCGGGACGGTGCGGCGGGGCGAGCGGTGTGCGGCTGGCGTGCATGCAGGGGTGCCGGCGGCGCCGGGGGCGGCGGAGCAGCGTATGCTGCCCAGCCGATGCACCCCGACGAGCGCCGGCTGCGATGAATCCTCGGGTCTTGTTTCGCGTGATGATCGTGCTCGCGGTGATCGGGCTCGCCGACGCGAGCTACCTGACGATCATCCACTACGCCGGGATCAAGGCGCTGTGCACGAGCGCGCACAACTCCTGCGAGCAGGTGCAGACGTCCCAGTACTCGAAGGTCGCCGGTGTGCCGGTCGCGCTGCTCGGCTTGATCGGCTACATCGGGATTCTCGCCTCACTGCTCGCGCCGGAGGAGGAGTGGACGCGGCTCGCAACGCTCGCCCTGACGCTGTTCGGCTTCGGCTTCAGCGCCTTCCTGACCTATCAGGAGACCTTCACGATCCCGGGGCACCCGATCTACTGCGAGTGGTGCGTCGGCAGCGCGGTCGTATTGACGATCCTGTTCATCCTGTCGCTGATCCGCTACCTGCGCCCATCGGGCACGTCCCAGCCGCCGCCCTCACCGGCGTAGAGGCCGCCCCCGCCGAGCAGCACGCGCACCGTCCGCGCGAGGATCCGCGCGTCGAGCGCCAGCGAGCGATGCGCGATGTAGTGGAGGTCGAGCTCGATTCGCTCCGACCACGGCAGCGACGTGCGCCCGTTGACCTGCGCCCAGCCGGTGATCCCCGGCCTGATCGCGAGACGCCCGCGCTGGCGCTCGTTGTAGTGGGCGACCTGCGAGGGGACCGTCGGCCGCGGGCCGATCAGCGACATCTCGCCACGCACGACGTTCCAGAGGTTCGGCAGCTCGTCGAGCGAGGTCCGTCGCAGGAACGCGCCGACGCGGGTGATCCGCGCGTCGCCCTCCTCGACCAGCAGCCCGGCGCCGAGCTGCTCGGCCCCCGCCACCATCGTGCGCAGCTTGAGCACGTCGAACTCGTGCCCCTGCAGGCCGACCCGCCGCTGTCGATAGATCGCGCCGCCGCGCGTCTCGAGCCTGATCGCGGCGATCGCGATGGCCAGCAGCGGCGACGCGAGCACCAGCACGGTCGTGGCGACGACGATGTCCACGGCGCGGCGGATCACCGCGTCCCCTCGGGGACTTCCCAGCCGGGCGGCGTCCCGCGGCGCAGGTGGTCCCACAGGCCGGCTGCGAGCGCCGCATTCATCAGCACGTAATAGCGTGCCAGCGACAGCGGTCGCGAGCGAATGAACCCGCCGGCCAATGCTGCGAGCAGCAAACCCAGCTGGGCAGCCAGGGTGATCACGTAGATGGTCCCGTGCCCGACGAGCGCCACGTTCGTGGCCAGCGCGACCACGTGCAGTGCCGGTGCGGCGTAGCGCAGCAGCCGGTGGCTGAGGATCATCCAGCCGTAGCGGAGGCCGTAGCCGCGCGGCACGAGCAGCCCGCTGCGCAGCACCATCGTCCAGATGTGGCCGTTCATCCGGCGCTTGCGCGCGAACTCGCCGCCGATCGAGGGCACCATCTTCTCGCTGGCGCGCGCCTGCGGCACGTCGACCGCGCGCCAGCCACGCTTGACCAGCATGAACGGGAAGCAGAGGTCGTGATCCATCCGCTCGTCGATGATCATGTAGCGCTCGCGGCGGACCGCGTAGATCGCGCCGTTGCCGGCCGTCACCGAGCACAGTCGCGACTCGTTCGCGCGGATCGCCATCTCGTAGTGCCAGTAGAGCCCCTCCTGGTTGTCGGCCTCTGGTCCGTCCGCGGCCTGTACGAACCGCACCTGGCCGCAGGCATAGGCGACCACGGGATCGTCGAACGCGGCGACCAGCGCCGCCAGCGCGTCGGGCTCCCAGATCGAGTTGGCGTCGGAGAACGCGAGCAGCTCGCCGTGCGCGGCCGCGACGCCGGCATCCTGCGTTCGCAGCTTGCCGGCGCGGGGCAGCTCGAGCACCTGATCGGCTCCCGCCGCCCGCGCGCGCTCGACGGTGTCGTCGTCGGCGCCGTCGGAGCAGACGATGATTTCCAGCCGCTCGCGCGGCCAGTCGAGCGCAAGCGCATTGGCGACCTTCGCGGCGATCACCGCGCCCTCGTTGTATGCGGCGACGATCAGCGAGACGGCCGGCGTGGCGCCGCTGGGCGTGGCCGGAGCGGCGGGAATCCGCAGCACGCGCGCCGCGAGGGCCAGCAGCACCGCGTAGCCGATTTGGGTGTAGAGCAGCAGGGCCACGCTGACCCAGAAGACCACGGCGAGGGCGCTCACGAGCGGGGATTGTCCCGCATGGCGCACTTAGCGCGTACTAATCCGTGCCGGTAGACTGCCCACGATGGCGAGCCGTGCCGAACAGAAGGCTGCTCTGCGCGCGGCGCGCGAGGCGCGCCAGAAAGAGCTGACCGCGGCACAGACGCGGCGCAAGCGGATGTACTCGCTTGGCGCCCTGCTCACCGGCGTGGTCGTCGCGCTGGTGGTAGTGATCGTCGCCGGTGGCAGCAAGTCGCCGACCCATACGACCAATGCCAAGAACGCCAAGGTAGCCGTGGCCGCGCTGCTCAAGGGGATCCCGCAGAACGGCAACACCCTCGGCAAGGCCACTGCCCCGGTGACGGTCACCGAGTACGGCGACCTGGTGTGCCCGATCTGCCAGCAGTTCGCGTTCACCTCGGAGCAGCAGTTGATCGACAACGAGGTCCGCACGGGCAAGGTGAAGCTCGTCTTCCGCGGGCTCGAGACGGCGAGCTCCGACGCCAACGGCGGCGAGTACGCGGCCTCGCAGATCGCCGCGCGCGCCGCCGGCCTCCAGCAGCGCGCGTGGCAGTACATCATGCTCTGGTACTACGAGCAGGGCGATGAGTTGACGCCGTACGTCACCAACGCCTTCATGCAGAACATCGCCGCGCAGGTTCCCGGCCTCAACCTGACCAAGTGGCAGACCGACCGCAACAGCACCACGCTCGCCAACGATGTGACGGCGGACACGCACGCGGCAGCCGCTTTGGGCCTGGACAATCCGCCCTCGACGCCGTCGATCACCTTCAACGGCCCGAAGGGCGCCGCTCCGCCGATCGTCGGGCTCGCGACCTACGCGCAGCTCCAATCCGAGATCCAAGCCATCAGCTGACCCGCTGAACGACAGGTCGGCGCGCTGCGCACTCGGCTCCAACCCGCGAATCGCCCGGCTCGGGGACGGCCATGAGCACCGTCCATGAAGCCCGGCAGCGGCGGAGGATCGCCGCTCGCCGCCGCCGCCGGTCGATGTGGCTGCACCGTCTCGTCGCCGCCGCGGCCGTGGCGGTCACGATCGCCGTGGTGACGGCGGGCCCGCAACGGATCACCGGAAACACCGCGGCGCTGGTCGCCCTGCTGAACGGGATTCCCCAGCACGGAAACACGCTCGGCGCGCCGACGGCGCCCGTCACGGTCACCGAGTACGGCGACCTGACCTGCCCGATCGGCAGCGCGTTCGCGCGCGGATCGGAGGCGCAGCTGATCAGCGACGTGGTGGCGAGCGGCAGGGCCAAGCTCGTCTACCGCGGCTTCGAGACCGCGAGTGCGACGGCCAACGCCGGCGAGTACGCCGCCTCGCAGATCGCCGCACGCGCCGCCGGCCTCCAGGATCGCGCCTGGTACTACATCCTGCTGTTCTACGACCGCCAGCAGGCCGAGACCACGCGCTACGTGACGAACGAATTCATGCGGAGCATCGCAGCGCAGATCCCCGGCCTGAACCTGGCGAAGTGGCGGGCGGCGCGCCGAGAGGCGGCACTCGCCGCCGCGGTGAACGCCGACGCCCGGGCCGCGAACGCCGCGGGCGTGACGGGAACGCCGGCGATCTTCGTCAGCGGCCGCCGCGGGACACTCCAGTTCAGTGACCCCAACACCGCCGTGCCGACGCTTCCGCAGCTGGAGTCCCTGATCACCCGGGTCAGCTGAGCAGCGAGTCGTAGACCGCCTGCGTGCGCGCCGCCACGCGGTCCCACGACCACTCGCCGGCGGCGAGCGCGCGCGCCGCGGCCGACAGTCGCTCGCGCGCGCCGCGATCGGCGAGCAACTCGAGCAGCGCCCGGCGCAGCGAGGCCGGGTCGGCCGGCGGAACCAGGCGCGCCGCGCCTGCCTGAGCGACCTCGCCGAAGCCGCCGACGTCGCTCAGCACGAGCGGTGACCCGAACGCCAGCGCCGTCGCGAGCACGCCGGACTGATCGATCTCGCGGTAGGGCAGGACGACGATGTCGGCGCGGCGGAAGCACGCCGCCAGCTCGCCGTCGCTGACGAAGCGCGGTAGCCAGCGGACGTTGGCCGGCGCAGCGGCGCGCAGCGCGGCGATGTCGAAGCGGGGCCGCCCGACGACCCACAGCTCGGCATCGTCGATTCCGCGCCAGGCCTCGAGCAGCACGTCGAGGCCCTTGTAGGGCCGCAGCAGTCCGAAATAGAGCACCACCGGCGCGGCCGTCGGCGTGAGGCCGGCGGGGAGCGGCTGCGGCGGCAGCACGGCCAGGTGCTCGAACGCGCCGTGGGGAATCGTGTGCAGCAACGCCGGCGGCAGGTCGAGCTCGCGGGTCAGACGCGCTCGGCGGTACTCGGAGTGCACGATCACGGCGTCGAAACGCCGGTAGCACCGCCGCTGCTCGGCCCGGCTGAGCAGCGATCGCTCGCCCGGAAGGACGTGGTGCACGGTGAGCACGAGCGGGCGTCCGCGCGGCAGCAGGTGGCGGTCGATCGGCGGCAGCGCGAGCCACTGGAAGTGGACGAGGTCCGCGGCCGCCGCGGCGCTGCGGTAGCGCAGCATGTCGGGGACATGCTCGGCGAGTTTGATCGCCCGGCGCGTGCTCGACGCCGGCGCGCCACGGGCCGAGCGGTAGAACAGCTCGGTGCGCGCATATCGGTCGGGCGCCGGCGGCTCGCCGTAGGGAAAGCGGCTCGTGAACAGCTCGACGTCGATCCCGGCTCGGGCGAGCGCCGCGCACAGGGCGTGGTCGTACGGCGGCGTATAGGCCGACGGGTCGACGACGTGCAGCTTCACGGAGCCCGACAATACGCGGGTGGACGTCGAGATCTCCTTCTGCGTGGTCAACACCAACGGCGGCGAGCTGCTGACGCGCTGCCTCGACGCCGTGGCGGCGCAGCGCGCCGAGCTTGTGCCGAGCAGCGAGCTGCTGGTGCTCGACAACGCCTCCAATGACGGCTCCGCCGAGGCGGTGCGCGCGCGCGGCGAGGACATCGAGCTGGTCGCGACCGCCGAGCGGCGCGGCAAGGCGCTCAACGACAGCGAACTGATGCGGCGCGCGCGCGGGCGCTACTGCCTGCTGCTGAACGAGGACTCGGAGCTGCTGCCGGGCGCCGCCGCCGCACTCTACGGCGCGCTCGAGGCCGATCCGCGCGCGGCCTGCGCGGTCACGGCGCTACGGCGGCCCGACGGGACCCCGCAGGCCTCTGCCTGGCGGTTCCCGAGCGTCACGACGGCACTCGCGGGCGCGCTGATGCTGGCGCGACGGTTCACGGTGCAGAGCACCGGCGCCGACACCCGACGGGTCGACTGGGGACAGTCGGCCGCGCTGGCGGTGCGCCGCGACGCCGCGCTCGCCGTCGGCTGGATGGACCCGGAATTCTTCGTCTACAGCGACGAGGTCGACTTCCAGAAGCGCCTCGCCGACGCCGGCTGGCACTCGCTCTACGTGCCCGCTGCGGTGGCGATCCATCACGAGCAGCTCTCGACCGGCGCGCTGCCGGCGCGGCGAATCGTGGAGAACGCCCGCGGGCGCGACCGCTACATGCGCAAGCACCACGGTGTGCTCGCGGCGGCGCTCGTGCGCTGGCTCACGGCGTGGACCTACGGCGTGCGCGCGCTGGCAGCGCTGGCGCTACCCGGTCACGACGCGCGCCGCTACGGCGCAGACGCCGTCGCAGCGCTGTGGCCGTCGCGCGGCGAGGGGTTGCGCGAGGCGGCGAGCGAATACAACGCGGCGCGCCGGCACGGCTGAGCACGCTCGCCGCCGCGGCGCTCAGGCCTGCGGGCGGCGCTGCCCGACGATCCTCCAGGCGAGGGCTCCGATCCGCTCGAGCTCGGGCCGGCGAAAGAAGCCGATCCAGCGCAGCAGCGGCAGGATCGCGCACCACGCGAGCGCCCGCAGCAGGAACCCGGCGGCGCCGTGGGTCGGCAGCAGCAGCTCGCCGCCCACCGAGACGGCGACCAGCACCGCCAGCACGCGGCCGAGCCGGCCCCATTCGAACCCGACCTTGAAGACATCCCGGGTCAGCCGGTAGATGACGAGGATCATCGCCGTATAGGCGATCACGAGCGCGATCCCGGCGCCGGCGATGCCGAGCAGCGGCACGAGCAGGAACAGGCCGCCGACGTTGACCGCCAGCCCGACTAGCGCCGCCGGCAGGTTGCGGCGCGTGCGGCGCGCGCGGCCGGAGATCACGACGAAGATCAGGTACAGGCCGTAGAGCGCCCAGCCGAGCGCGAGCCACGGCAGCGCGGCGTGCGCACCGAAGTCGTGGTAGAGCAGCAGCCGCACCCCCCAGCGCCCGAGCAGCGCGACGCCCGCGACGACGATCCCGGTCGCGAGCACGTAGTAGGTCGTGACCAGCGAGTACAGCTGCGCCGCCACGTCGTCATCGGTCACCGAGTAGGCGAGCGGCGGCCAGGCGTATTGGAATCCGCGCACCGCGACGAAGACGACGGTCGCGAGCTTCGCCGCGAGCGCGTAGAGCCCGGCGGCGCCGGCTGACTGCGCGCGCAGCAGATACCAGCGGTCGACGACCTGCAGGGCATACACGCTGGCGTCGGCCGGGACGGTCGGCAGCCCGAAGGCGAGCATCGCCCGCACCGGCAGCGGCGGTCCGGCGAAGCGCGCGCGCAACGGGGCCAGCAGCCGGCGGCGCTCGACCCACCACAGGCCGAGCAGCTCGAGCGCCGAGGCCGTGTAGTTGCCGGCCAGCAGCCCGCGCGCCCCGTCGTGGCGGACGACGACGAGATAGACCATCAGGACGATCGACATCACGACGTTGGCGATCGACGCGCGCATGTAGATCCCGGTCCGCTCGTCGGCGCGCAGCAGGGCCTCGGCGATCTCGAGGTTGGTGAAGGCCCAGACGCCGAGCATCGCGAAGTCGATCAGCGCCGGGTTGGTCACGCCGAGCAGGGCTCGCGAGAGCGGGCCGGCGAAGATCACGCCTCCGACCGCGACGATCGTCGTGGTCACGAACACGAAGGCGACCGCCCCGGCGGCGATCCGGTCCCGCCGCGCCACGTCGGTGTCGTCGTAGTAGAAGCGGATGAAGGCCTCGCCGACGCCCAGCCGCAGGACGATCGAGAGGAAGATGACGGCGACCATCAGCGTCTCGACGTAGCCGTAGCCGAACTTGCTCACGTAGCGTGTGTAGAGCGGCAGCGTGAACAGGGCGACGCCCTTCGAGAGGATGTCGCTCGCCTGGTAGGCGGCGCCGGTCCTGATCAGCCGCTTCAGATAGCCGAGCACGTCACTCGCGCGCCAGCACCGTGCCGACGGCCAGCAGCGCCCAGCTGATCGGGTCCTCGAGGAAATCGGCGTAAGCCCAGGTGTGGACGACGAGGGCGACGAACGCGGCGAGGATCGCGACGCGCGCCGCCGACCGGCGCAGCCCGCCGCCCGCCAGCACGGCGATTGCGGCCACCAGCAGGGCGACGTAGGCGAGCAGCCCGATCACGCCCTGCTCGGCGGCCACGGTGATCGGGGCGGTGTGCGAATCCGACGTCACGCCCGGCGCCGGAGGGGCGCCGCAGGCGAGCTGCCCACCGCCGTGCATATGGCGCAGGAACTCGCATGAGAAGGAACCCGAGCCGAAGCCCCAGACCGGCCGGTCGCCGAACAGGTCGATCCCGCCCTTGACCAGGTCGACGCGCCCGCCGGTCGCGTTGTTCGCCGACGCGGTGTCGCTGAGGCTGAGGTGAAGTCGCCCTGCTGCCGCAATCCCGACGACCACCGCAGCGATCACGACGAGCGCCGCAAGCGCAGCCGTCACGCGCGGTGAGAAGCGAGCAGCGGAGATCACCGCAAGACCGGCGAGCAGCGCGACGATGCTCGACTGCGACACCGAGCCCAGCAGGCCGAGCCAGAGAACCGCCAGGACGACGGCGGCCACGACGACCGCGCGGCGGCGGGTGTCCCACATCATCGCGGCCGCGACGAGGACCATCGTCAACGCGAGGAACCGCCCGTAGATGTTGGGGTCGTAGAACAGCGAGTTGACCCGGAAGAACCGTTCGTTGGAGTTCAACGAGGTGTGGAACAACAGCCGGCGGCTGGCGTATTCGACGGCCGCCACCGCGACGAACACGAGCGCGAGCGCGACGACCGCTCGCGCGCAGCGCTCGAGCAGCGGCCGGTCCCAGTGCGCGCGCCGCAGCAGGACGAAGAGCAGCGCGAAGGGAACGAAGAAGAAGCCGACCTCCTGGACCGCCTTGCTGAGGTCCGGCGTGTACAGCGCCTGGAGCGCGTAGAGCACGATGACGACCGCCAGGACGCGCTCGAGCAGGCCGACCGGCGGCTCCTCGTGCTGCTCGCCCCAGATCACCAGCGCGAGCGCGCCGGCGGCGATCACGACATAGAGCACCAGCAGCACCCCGCCGGTGCCGCCCGAGAGCAGCGAGAAGCGAAACGGCAGCGCGATCACCGCGGACAGCGCCAGCAGGTTCGGGCGCGACCGGTACAGGGCGGCCAGCGCCGCGACAAGCGCCAGCGCCGCGAGGACGCCGACGACGGCGAGCAGCGGGTGATGGCGCAGGTGAACCACCTGCGATGACTTCCACAGCGCGCCGGCGAGCAGCAGCGGCGTGAGCGTGAGCGCGCCGGCGATCGCGATCCGCCTCGTGCGCCCGAGCGCGCACAGCGCCTCGGCGGCCAGCAGCGCATCGAGGATCAGCCCGGCCTTGGACAGCGAGTGGCCGAGCGTCGTCGCGAGGATCACCCGGCGGCGCCCTTCAGTCGCAGGTGGAAGTTGGGCACCGTGACCGTCTGCCCGGCTCGCCGGAAGCGCACCTCCACCAGGTAGGTGCCTGGCGTCGCGAGCGCGCCGGCGCTGCTCCGCCCGTCCCAGTGCAGCGGCGGTGTCTCGCGGTAGCGGTGCACGCGCAGCCCGGTACTGACCGCGGCGACCAGGTGCCCAGCGGGGGTGATCACCGAAATGTCGAGCACATCGTCGACCGAGGTTCGGACGCGGAAGTGGGCCTCGCGAAGCAGCCCGTGCGTACCGGGCCCGCCAGGTTGGAAGGTGTCGGTGCCGCCCTTCACCGGGCGCACCAGCGGGGCCTGGTGCTTGAGCGCCTGCGCGTAGAACAACGCGGCGACGCTTGCCACGACAAGCACGGCGAGGACGACGCGAGCGAGCGTCGCCGCGCGCAGCTCGCGAGCCGGCGCGCCCGGCGCCGCGCGGATCACTGCTGTGAGAAGTCGCTGCCGAGGGTGACGATCACCTTCGCCGTGGCGTGATGGGTGTCCGCCACGGCCGTGCTCGCCGCGTCCACGGGCTGGACCCGGGAGCTGCTCAGGGAGAGGTCCGCGGCCACCTCGACGGCTGCCGCGCGGTTGCCGGGGGTGTAGCCGACGATCGTCGAGGTGTGGGTCTGCAGGGGGGCGTCGGCGATAGCCCCCTTACGGAAGCCCTTGCTGACGAGCGTCGCCGAGACGCTCGTGGCGAGCCCGGTGGTATGGGTGCCGTTGAGCACCGCGACGCGGACGGTCGACGGGCTCGGCCCCGACACGCCGGAGTTCTGCGACGAGTTGGTCTGCGAGGGCGGGGTGCTCGAGCCGCCGCCAAGCACTTGGCTGGCAATGAAGATCAGCACCGCAACGATCACGACGGCGGCGGCGATCAGCCGCAACGTCGGCTTGCCAAAACCCGGCGGACGGTCATCGTCATCGCCCGCGGGACGCTCGCGGTCGCGCTCACGTTCGCGGCGCCGTGTCGGCGCCGTCGAGCCGGCCTCGAGTTTCGCCGCGTCGGCATTTCGGCCGCTGGTGCGTGGCGCGGCGCCAACCGGCGTGGCACGGACCTCGGGCGCCGGCGGGAAGCGTGGGCGTGCGCCGGCCGCGGTCGAGGGGCCGAGCGGCGGCGGGTCGTCGGTCACCGGCGGCGTGACGGGCGCCGGTGCGGGGGGCTTGGCGGGAAGCTCGGTCGCCGCCGGCGGTGGGGGCGGGCGGAGGGCCGTCACCTTCGAGGCCGCCGGCGGCTCCACCTCGGGCGAATCGGCGGCGACACCGACGACGGGGGGCACGGCGACGACAGCCGCGGCACTCGCCGGCAGCGCAGCCGCCGCCGCGGTCTCGGCCGTGTCCGGCGCATATTCGTCCTGCGGCTTCCCCTCTTCGGTTGCCCCGGCCTCAGCCGCCTGCACGGAATCGCTCGGCTCGGCCGTTGCCGCGGGGACTGCCGCAAGCGGCACCGCAGCAGCCCCCCAGGGCATCGCGCCGGCGCGCGCCGGCGTCGCGGCGCCCGCAGCGCCGGGCGGCGTGGCGGCGCCATCGGCCGGCAGGGACTCACCGTCGGCCGGCTTCGCGTCCGGCTCGGCCGCGGGCAGCGAGTCGGACTTCGGCGCCGCGACGCGTGTGGCATCCGCGCCCGCCGCGGTCGCCGGCGCCAGCGGTGCGACGTCCGTCACCGGCGCCAGCGGTGGAGCGACTGCGGTTGCGCTCGCCGCCGCTGCGGCCGCCGCGCCCGCCGCCGGTACCGCGCCCGCTGGCCCGACGGCCACGCGGCGAACCCCTGGAACAGCAGTGGTGATGGCCGAGGCCGGCGGCGGTGCCACCCCGGGCTGGGGGATCACCGTCGGCCGCGGACCCGGCGGCACCGGCATGCGCGGGCGGTCTCCCTCCTGCTCGACCCAGTCGGACAGCCTGCGGAGCTCCCGCGCCTGCGCGAAATAGAGCAGCACCAGCAGGGCAAGGCCGATGATCGCCGCGAACCCGGCATAGGCGCCGATCTTGTTGATCTCGGACTGCAGGGAGAATGCGAGGATCATCAAGGGCGGCAGTCTATGAGGACTCGGCGGGCACGGGTGCTTGCACGCGCAGTTCGGTCAGCTGCGCGACCTTCTCGGCGAGGCCGGCGGCGTCCGCCTCGAGCACGAGCAGCGAGATCTCGTCGAAGATCGCCTCGACGCGCTCGATGTCCATCGGGTCGCGCTCGGCGAGCCAGATTTTCTCCGCGGCGGTCGGCCTGGCATGTTCGAACGGATTGAAGAGGTCCTCATGGAGCTTCTCGCCCGGGCGCTTGCCGATCACCTGGATCGCGATGTCGCGCCCCGGCTCGAGGCCGGACAGCTCGATCATCTTGGTCGCCAGATCCATGATCGACACGGGCTCGCCCATGTCGAGCACGAATACCTCCCCGCCCTCGCCGAGCGACCCCGCGCGGATCACCAGTGCCACCGCCTCGGGAATCGTCATGAAGTAGCGAGTCATCTGCGGATCGGTGACCGTGACCGGACCGCCGGCCTCGATCTGGCGGCGAAAGATCGGTACGACGCTTCCCGACGAGCCGAGCACATTCCCGAAACGGACGGCCATGTAGCGAGTCGCTGGAAAGCGACGCTGCGCGGCGTCGATCGCGCACTCCGCGAGCGCCTTGGAGGCTCCCATCACCGTCGCCGGCAGCACCGCCTTGTCGGTCGAGACGAGCACGAAGGCATCGAGTGACAGCTGCCCGGCGACGGTCGCGACGACGCGCGTCCCGATCGCGTTGTTCCGCACCGCCTCGACCGGGTTTCGCTCCATCAACCCGACATGCTTGTAGGCCGCCGCATGGAAGACGATCGACGGGCGCTCCTCCGTGAGCACCTCGCGCATCCGTTCCTCCTCCTTGCAGTCGGCGAGCACCGGCGCGAGCACCCCCGGGGGCACGTGGAGATCGTCCTCGAGCTCCCGCAGGATGTGAAACATGTTGTCCTCGGCGTGGTCGAGCAGAATGAGCCGCCGCGGGCCGGCGCGGGAGATCTGGCGGCAGAGTTCAGAGCCGATCGAGCCGCCCGCGCCGGTGACCATCACCACCGCGTCCTGGAGGTAGCGTCCGACGCGATGCAGATCGGTGTGCACGGCGTCGCGGCCGAGGACGTCCTCGACCCGAACGTCGCGCACGTGGCGCGCGACGTCGACCGTGCCCGCGAGCAGTTCGAACACGGTCGGCAGCGTGCGGACCGGAATGCCGCGGTCGCGGCACGCCGTCACGACCCGCATCCGCAGCTCGCCCGGCGCCGAGGGAATCGCGATGATCACCTCGTCGGGCTCGGCGTCGTCGAGGATCTGCGGGAGCTCGCGGGTCGTGCCCCGCACCCGCACGCCGGCGATCCGCAACCGCTGCTTGAGTGGGTCGTCGTCGACGAAGGCGACCGGCGTGAGCCCGAGATCGGCGTTGCGCGCGAGCTCCTGGCAGACCAGGCTGCCGCCCTGTCCGGCGCCGACGATCAGCACGCTACGCCCGCCGCGCTGCGCGCGAAGCAGCGGCAGGCGGTGATCGTTGACGGCGCGTGCCAGCACGCGTGCGCCGGTCAGGAAGACCAGCGCGAGCAAGGGATACAGCACGGCGATGGTGCCCGGGATCCCCACGGCCACGAGGACCGGCTGGTCGTGCCCGTAGATCGGTTTATGAACGGGATGCACGATCGCGACGATGCTGACCAGCAGCACCGCGTCGATCACCAGCGCCCGGACCAGCAGCTCAATGTCGCGCTGACCGATGTAGCGCCAGCGCCGCTGGTACACGCGCGAGAGCGCGAGGATGAGCGCCGTGCCCAGCACGACCCACGGCCACGTGCGCAGCAGGAGCCGGTTGTAGAAGTAGTGCGACGAGATCGACTGGTCGAAGCGCAGCCAGAACGCGAGGTAGTACGCGAGCGCGACCAGACCAGCGTCCACCACGAGTTGCGGCAGCGAATGGCGGTGAAGCGGAAAGGCCGCCGAGCGAAGCCGTCGGCGCATTACCCCGATTGTACGGGCTGAGCGGCGGCAAGCAGGAGCGCGGTGAGCACGCCGGGATCGCGCCGCACCCGCTCGCCGGCGGCGCGCACGCGCTTGCGCAGCTCGACCTGGTCGGGTCGCTCGAGGCGCTGCATTCGGCCCTCGGCGATCAGCCGCTCGTCAACGGCGCCGAGCCGTCCCTCGAACGTCGTCCAGACCGGCGTGCCGAGCGCGACCGCCTCGCGGTTCATCGTCCCCCCCGCGCTGATCACGAGGTCGGCGTGGGCGATCAGCGACTGCGCGTCGATCGCATGCTCGGGGACGATGAAGCCGCCGGAGCGCACGAGCTCCGCGCGCTGGGATTCGATCCGCGGCAGCACGACCGCCTGCGATCCCCGTACGCGTGCCAGGACGCCGGCGAACAGTTCGTTCTCGAAGCGGTGATAGAGCGACACCGCGGGTGGCGTGCGAATGACGACGATCGGCTCGCGGGCGTCGAGTGCCAGTTCGTCGAGCACCGCGTCGCTCGGCTCGAAGTCGGCGAGGTAGTACTCCTCCTTCAAGCCGGGATACGCGCGCACCTTCCCGCGCGCGCCGTAGCGCGCCAGCCGCGCGGGCGGGATCGCGTCCGGCACGACCACGACACGGGCGAGCCGGCAGTTGACGTTGTGCTGCAGCGTCGCCCATTCGTAGTCGAACATCGTCGCGCACGGGATTCGCAGCGCGGCGGCGGCGACGGTCACATCGTTTGAGCCGTGCCCGAGCGCGAGATCGAAGCGCTGCGGCCTGGCCCAGCGCGCCAGAGCGAACGACCGCGACGCGAGCCCGCGCGCCTTCGCCGCACGCCGCCCACCGCGGTGGCGGCCGATCACGGTCGCGTCCAGACCGAGCCGCTGCGCCAGCTCGACCGTCTGTGCGAAGTCGCGCGCGGTGACCGACACCGCGTGACCGTCGGCGCGCAGACGCTCGACGACCGGGCGCATCACGAGCGGGTGCGGACTGTTGGTGAGATCGATCCAGACTCGCATCGCCGCGCCCAACGCTACCCTTCGGCGGCCGTGTACGAGCTTGCGTCCGTCACCAACGCGCTGGTCAGCGTCGCCACGACGATCATCAACGACCTCGGCTACCCGGGCATCTTCCTGCTGCTCGTGGCCGGGTCGAGCGGCATCCCGGTGTCATCGGAGGCGGTCATGTTGTTCGCCGGCTTCGACGTCTACAAGGGCCATTTCACGCTCGTCGGAATCCTCGTCGTCGGCGTCGCCGGCGACCTCGTCGGCGCGACGCTCGCCTACTCGATCGGCTACTTCGGGCGGATCGAGCTGATCCAGCGCCACGGGGCAAAGGTCCACATCACGCCCGCGCGGCTCGAGCGCGCAGAGCGCTGGTTCGCCCGCAACGGGACGATTGCGGTCCCGGTCTGCCGCATCCTGCCGCTTGTGCGCGCATACATGTCCTTCCCGGCCGGTGTCGCGCGCATGCCCTATCTGCGCTTCCTCGCGCTGAGCGCGCTCGGCGGGGTGCCGTGGATCGCCTTCTGGGGCATCCTCGGCCGCGCGATCGGCTCGCACTACCACAGCGTCCAGAGCAACCTGCACTACGTCGACATCGCGGCGGTGATCCTGATCGTGGCAGGGATCATCGTGCTGATCGCCCGCCGGCGCCAGCGCCCGAGGAAGCCCGCGGTCTGAGGCGCCGCGGGTCTCCCCCGACGTTCGCGCCCGACGGCCCCCGCCTGCGGGTGCACCAGGCGGTGCTGCTCGGGCTGGTCCACGGCCCGGCGGAGCTGGCGCCGATCTCCTCCTCGGCCCACACGACCCTGCTCGCCTGGCAGCGCCGCTGGCGCTACGACGAGCTCGACCCGGCGGCGCGCAAACGGTTCGAGGTCGGGTTGCACGCCGGCACCGCCGCCGCGCTGCTGATCGTCAGCCGCCGAGAGACCGGCCCCCGCAAGCTCGCCGTCGTGGTGCTCGCCTGCGTTCCGCCGGCGATCGCGGGCGCCCTGCTGCAGGGCCCGATCGAACGTCGTCTCGGCACACCGCCGACGATTGCGACGGGGCTGCTCGGCGGCTCGGTCGCGATGGTGATCGCCGACCTCGTCGGCGAGCGCGGGCGCAGCCGCGGCGATGCCGGCCCCGCCGACGGGATCGCGCTGGGCATCGCGCAGGCGCTTGCGCTGATCCCCGGCGTCTCGCGCAGCGGAGCGACCCGTGCCGCCGCGCGCTGGCGTGGCTTCTCCCCGATCGAGGCCGATGCGCTGTCGAAGGCGGTCGGGATGCCGATCACGCTTGGCGCGCTCGCGCTCAAGGGCAAGCAGGCGCTGGGCAGCGCACGCGGCGAGTGGGTGCCGCTCAGCGCCGGCGCGCTCGCCGCGTTCTCGTCGACGGTGGTCAGCAGCTCGCTGACGCGGCGGCTGGGGCGTAGCCGCTCGCTGCTGCCCTCCGCGGCCTATCGCGTCGCGGTCGCCACGGCGGTGATCCGCCGCCTGCGGCAGAATGCGATCGATGATCGACGCCTACGCCGCGGCAGGCGTTGACAGCGCCGCTGCCGACCGGGGCGTGCGTGCGCTCGTCGACGTCCTGCGCACGATCGACATCGGTCGCCCGTCGCGCTCGGTGCTGGCCGGCGGCCACTACGCCGCCGTGGTCGAGGTCGCGCCGGGCCTCGGGGTCGCGCTGTGCACCGACGGCGTCGGCTCGAAGCTGATCCTCGCGCAGCAGCTCGGGCGCCTGGACAGCGTCGGAATCGACTGCGTCGCGATGAACGTCAACGACATCGTCTGCGTCGGCGCCGAGCCGATCGCGATGCTCGACTACATCGCGGTCGAGCAGGTCGACGGCGCCGCGCTCGAACAGATCGCCGTCGGCCTCAAACGAGGGGCCGAGCTCGCCGGGGTCGAGATCCCGGGCGGCGAGCTGGCCGTCGTGCCGGAGCTGATCCGCGGCCACCCCTCCCCCGCCGGGTTCGAGCTTTCCGGAACCGCGATCGGGACCGTCGCGCTCGAGCGGATCGTCGACGGTGCGCGCTGCGCGCCCGGCGACGCGCTGATCGGCCTGCCGTCCAGCGGCCTGCACTCGAATGGCTACACGCTCGCCCGGCGCATCGCCGAGGGCCACCTCGCCGATCGGCCGCCGCAGCTCGCCGGCGACACGGTCGGTCAGGCGCTGCTCGAGCCGACCGTCATCTACGTGAAGGCGGTGCTCGCGCTGCTGCGCGGCGCCACGCCGGTCCACGGCCTGGCGCACATCACCGGCGACGGAGTTCTCAACCTCAAACGGCTGAACGCCGGAGTGGGCTTCGAGATCGACGCGCCGCTGCCCGTCCCGGGCATCTGCGCGTGGCTTTGCGCGAGCGGATCGATCGCTGCGGCGCAGGCCTACCAGGTGTTCAACATGGGCTGCGGGTTCGTCGTCGTCGTGCCGGCAACGGACGCCGAGGAGGCCGTCGGTGTGCTTGCGGAGTATCACCGCGGTGCCGCCGTGATCGGCCGCGTCAGCAACGCCGCCGGGAGCGTCAGCCTGCCGGGCCTCGGCATCACGTTGTAGCGACGAGCCCGGCCGCCCCGTCGCGCGGAGGCGAGCGGAACACCACGGGCGCCGCGCGGTCCGTCGAGGCGCACAATATGGCCATGAGCACGAAGCCCCAGACGAGCGTGGGCGGGCGCTACCGGCTCGAGCGCCAGATCGGGGCCGGCGCCACCGCGAGGGTCTGGCTGGCATTCGACGTCGTCCTCGAGCGCCGCGTGGCGGTCAAGATGCTCGAGGAGCCGATCGGCGGCGAGAGCGCCCACATCGAGCGCTTCCGCCGTGAGGCGCGCTCGGTGGCGCAGCTCCAGCACCCTCACATCGTCACCGTGCTCGATTCCGGCGAGCACGACGGCATGCCGTTCATCGTGCTCGAATACGTCGACGGCGAGACGCTCAAGGAGCGCATCCGCCGGGTCGGGCGGTTGACCATCACCGAGGCGGTGGCCTTCGCGATCGAGGTCGCGCGCGCGCTCGACGCCGCACACAGCCGGGGGATCGTGCATCGCGACGTCAAGCCGCAGAACATCCTGCTCGATGCCGAGGGCGGCGCCAAAATCACCGACTTCGGGATCGCGCGCAGCGGAAACGAGGACGCCCTGACGGTCGGCGGGCGGGTCCTGGGCACGACCGACTACGTCTCGCCGGAGCAGGCGTTGGGGTACGAGGTCACCGGCCAGTCGGATCTCTACTCGCTCGGCGTGGTCCTCTACGAGTCGCTGACCGGGACGGTGCCGTTCACAGCGGCCAGCCACATCGCCGTGGCGACGATGCACGTCCGCGACGAGATCCCCGACCTGCAGTCGCGGCGGCCGGAGGTGTCGGCGGCCCTTGCGGCGGTTGTCGACCGGGCGACGGCCAAGCACCTGGCGCGCCGCTACGCCGGGGCACGCGAGCTGATCGACGACCTCGAGGAGGCACTGGCGATCGAGACCGCACGAACCGGGAACGCGGGCAAGGAGGCGACGGTCGTGCTGCGCACGCTGCCGGAGCGTGCGACGCAGCGCGTGCCGTTGCGCGTCCGCCACCCCGTCGCACTGACGCTCGCGGTCGCGCTGGCGGTGGCGGCGCTGATCGTTTCCGCGGTGTTCCTGCTGCGCAGCACGCACGCGGGGACCGGCGCGCCGCCGAATCTCTCGCGCTCGCCGGGGGAGGTGCCCGACCGGCTGGAGCAGTCAGCGGCCCACCAGTACAACCCGTTCGGCACGAGTCCCGAGGACCCGAGCACCGTCGGACAGGCGATCGACGGAAATGCCGCGACCGTCTGGCAGACCTCCACCTACAACACCGGCCAACTCGGCAAGTCCGGTGTCGGCTTCTACGTCGACGCAGCCCCGGGCGTGGCCGCGAACCTGGCGGTGCTCCAGACACCGACGCCCGGCTTCCACGTGCAGATCTGGGGCACCGACAGGGTGGCGGGCTACAACTACAGCCCGGCGCCGCGACCGGGGATCAGCCCCGCCACGCTCGGCTGGACTCGGCTCGCGAGCACGCTCGCCGCGTCGACGACGACGCGGATCGCGCTGGACAAGGTGCGCGAGCGCCGCTACTACCTGCTGTGGATCACAGACCTCGGCCCCGACCCCCACCACGCCCCGCGCTTCGTGCAGATCGCCGAGTTCACGCTTTACTACCGCCCGGCACCCGGCGGTCAGCGCAGATAGCGCCGCTCGCGCGCGTGGCGCGCGAGCGCGAGGCTACACAGCTCCTCGATCAGCACGGGATAGGCGATCCCGGCGGCCTCCCACAGCTTCGCGTAGACACTGGTCGAGGTGAAGCCCGGCATCGTGTTGAGCTCGTTGAGCAGGACACGGCCGTCCTCGACGAAGAAGTCGGCGCGCGCAAGGCCGCTGCAGCCGGCCCGGATGAACGCCTCGCTCGCGATCCGCGCGAGCTCGGCGGCCGACTGCTCGCCGATGCGGGCGGGAACGACGAGCGTCATCCCGCCCTCGTCGTATTTCGCCGCATAGTCGTAGAACTCGGAATGCACGACGATCTCGCCGGGCGGCGACACGCGCGGCAGCTGGTCGCCGAGCAACGAGCATTCGACCTCCAGCCCGCTCGATGCGGCCTCGACGATCGCCTGCGAATCGTGCGCGAGCGCGGCGTCCAGCGCGCCCGCCAGCTCGCCGGCCGTGCGGACCTTGCTGATGCCGACCGACGATCCCAGGCGCGCAGGCTTGACGAACAGCGGCAAGCCAAGCGCGGCCACTTCGTCGAGGATCGCCTCGCGCTCGCTGCGCCAGCGCGCATCGTGCACGGCGCGATGGTCGACCTGCGGCAGCCCGGCGGCACCCATGAGCGCCTTGAAGCGCACCTTGTCCATGCACAGCGCGGCGGAGGCCACGCCGCTGCCGACATAGGGCACGTCCAGGCACTCGAGCAGCCCCTGCACGGTGCCGTCCTCGCCGTAGGGTCCGTGCAGCGCGGGAAAGACGACGTCGACGCCGAGCAGCCCGCCCGCCGCGGCCAGCGAGAGCTCGCGCCCGTCGAGCAGCCAGCGCCCGGCACGGTCGATCTCGACCGCCACGGCGTCGTGGCCGCCGGCGAGCAGGCCGTCGCGCACCGCGGCGGCTGAGGCCAGCGATACCTCATGCTCGGAGGAGCGTCCGCCGCCGAGCACCGCGACGCGCATCAGGTCGTGCCGGTCGGCCCGCTGGGACCCGTCGGCCCGGTCGCAGTCGGGCCGCTCGGGCCGGTCGAGCCGGTCGAGCTGGGCGGCGCCATGTACTGCTCCACGTTGATGATCACGACCGATCCCGGGGGCACCGAGGTGTGCGCCGGCGGTTTCTGCGAGAGCACGAGGCCGTTGTAGGCGGGGTTGCGCTCCCTGATCTCGATGACCGGCTGCGGGGTGAGCCCGAGCTTGCCCAGGAGCGCGCTGGCCGCCGCCTCGGTCTGTCCGACCAGGCGCGGCAGCTTCACGTTCGGCGGCGCCTGTGCCACGGTCAGCGTCACCGTCGAGCCCTGCGGGGCCTTGCCCGACGCGGGGTGCTGCTTGAGCACGGTCCCCGGCGGTTGCGTCGTCGACACCTGCATGACCGGCGAGACGACGAAGCCGCGTTGCTGCAGCAGCAACGTCGCCGGATCGACCAACTGATCGACGACGTTCGGCACGGCGACGTTCGGCGGCCCGCTCGAGACGGTCACCACGACGGTCGAGCCACGCGGCGCCGTAGACCCCCCCGCCGGGACGGTCGAGATCACCGCGTTCTTCGACACCGTCGTCGATACCGCCCTGGCGGGCGAGACCTTGAAACCCTCTGCGCGCAGTTGCTGGAGCGCCACCGACTCCGCCAGGTTGAGGACGTTGGGAACCTGGCGGACCTTCGGCGCGCCGGGTCCCGTCGAGACGTCGATGACGACGGTCGAGCCCCGCTTCGCTTGCGTGCCGGCGGTCGGGGACTGCGAGGTGACCGTCCCGGCCTGGCGGCTCGAGCTGATCAGATGCGGGGCCGGAATGAAGCCCTCGGCACGGAGGTTCGCGTCGGCGTCCAGCTGCTGCAGGCCGACGACCTGCGGCACGGCGAGCGAGCCGCCCGCCGACCGGTTCTTGTCGACCAGCACGAAGATCAGCGCGGCGATCGCCGCCGCCGCCACGAGCACGCCGAGCAGCGCCCACGGCCAGGTCGGCCCGCGGTCGCGGCGGCCCGGCGGCAGCAGGATCGCGCCCGGCGGGATGACTCCGGTCGTGTTGGGGTCCCAATAGGCCGGCGCGGTTCCGTAGGCGCCGGTGCCGGGAGCGATCGGGCCGATCGCCTGGGTCGTGTAGGTCGCCGGATGCGGCGGGTAGGCGGTGCTGGGCGTAATCACGACCGGCGTCAGCGCCGCCGTGTGCGAGCCGCCCTCCGCGCGCAACCGTTCGCGCTCGCCCTCGAGCGCCGCGAGGAACTCGTCAGCGTCCGCGAAGCGCGCCTCGGGTCGCTTGGCCAGCGCGCGCATGACGA
The DNA here is from genome assembly GCA_963833765.1 of uncultured Solirubrobacterales bacterium. GTDB lineage: Bacteria > Actinomycetota > Thermoleophilia > Solirubrobacterales > Solirubrobacteraceae > Palsa-513. The sequence goes on from CAWHZJ010000008.1 coordinate 251,763, forward strand.
TCGCGTCGAGGTTCGCCGAGACGGCCGGCACGAGCGAGCTCGGCGGACGCGGCGGCTCCGAGAGGTGGCGCAGTGCGATCGCGACGACCGAGTCGCCCTCGAACGGGACCGTCCCCGTCAGCAACTCGTAGAGCATGATCCCGATCGCGTAGAGGTCGCTGCGGGGACTGACGGTGTGGCCCTGCGCCTGTTCGGGCGAGAGGTAACGGGCGGTGCCCATGATCGAGCCGGTCTGCGTGATCTCCGAGGCGCCGGCGCGCGCGATGCCGAAGTCGGTGACCTTGACCCGCCCCTCCTCGTCGATGATCACGTTGTGCGGCTTGAGGTCGCGGTGGACGACGCCGTGGCGGTGGGCGAAGCGCGCAGCGCGCAGAACCTGCTCGGTGAGCTCGATCGCACGCTGCGGCGAGAGCGGAGCCTCCTCGCGCACGATCGAGTCGAGCGACCGGCCGTCGAGGTACTCCATCGCGATGTAGTACGTGCCGCCCCACTGGCCGCGGTCATAGACGTTGACGATGTTGGCGTGCGAGAGCGAGGCCGCACTCGAGGCCTCGCGGCGGAAGCGCTCGACGAACTCCTCGTCCTGCGCGAACCGCTCGTGCAGCAGCTTGACGGCGACGCGACGGCCGAGCTGGGTGTCCTCAGCGCAGTAGACCTCGGCCATCCCTCCGGAGCCCACGCGCGAGATCACGCGGTAGCGCCCGTCGATGACCGTCCCCGCAGCGACCTGGAACCTCATCCGCCACCCCGCAGCAGCACCTCGAGGACAGCCTTGGCGATCGGCGCCGCGATGCTGCCGCCGAATCCGTTCAGCTGGTGCTCGAGCGTCACCGCGATCGCGATTTTAGGGTGATCGACGGGTGCGTAGGCGATGAACCAGACCTGGTTTTCCTGGCAGCGGAGCAGCGCCAGGTTCGCGCAGTCCTGAGCCGTGCCGGTCTTCCCGGCGACGCTGATTCCGATTCCGTTGAGCGCGGCCTGGGTTCCGGTGCCATCGTTGACGACGTTCTCCATCATCAGCCCAACCTCCTTCGCGGTGGAGGGCTTCATGACCGTGCTGTAGAGCCGCGGCGCCACGGTCTTGACCGTCTGGCCGTCCGGGTTGACGATCGCCTGCGCCAGGTGGGGGACCATCAGGCGTCCGCCGTTGGCGACGGACGCCGCGACCATAGCCATCTGCAGCGGCGTGACCTCGAGGCCGCCCTCGCCGATACCGACCCGGCCGAGATCGGCGCCGCCGGTGACCGGCAGGTAGCCCGGACGGCTGTTGTAGCGGACTCCGCTCTCCGCCACCTCGCCGCTCGGCAGATCGATTGGCGGCGTGTTGTAGAAGCCGAGGCGGTTCATGTAGTCCTGCAGCGTCGGCGCCCCGACGCCCAGCGCGACCTGCGCCCAGACGGTGTTGATCGATTGGGTCAGGGCGGTGCTGAGCGTAACTCGGCCATAACTCGTGCCGCTGTCGTTGCTGAGCGGCTGGCCCGAGACGACGATCGGGGACTTCCCGCTGAGCACGGAGTCCGGGGTGTAGCGACCGCTGTCGATCGCGGCGATCGCGGTCACGACTTTGAAGGTCGAGCCCGGCGCGTACTGGGCCTGGGTCACGCGGTTCAGCAGCGGGGTCGTCTTCGTCTGCGCGAGCAACGCCCTGAAGCCCGCCGCGGACTTCACCCGGTTGGGGTCATACGACGGGCTGTCGGCGAAGACCCTGATCGCGCCCGTGCTCGGCACCATCGCGATGACCGCGCCCGGGCGGCCGGCGAGGCCGGCGTAGGCGACCTGCTGGGCGCGAGCGTCGAGCGTCGTCACGACCTCGTCGCCGTTGGTGCGCTTGCCCTCGAGCTGGTCGATGATCGAGCTCTGCTGCGCCGGCGAGCCCGCGAGCGAGCTGTTGTAGTAGGCCTCGAGACCGGTGCGACCGTTGTTGGGGTCGTAGTAACCGAGCGGCGGTGCGAACAGCGTGCCCAGCGGATAGTCGCGCACGTAGATGCCACCCTGCTGGCGGACAGACTCGGCGAGCACGGTCGTCTGGTCGGCGGCGACGATCTCCCCGCGCTGGACGAACTGCTGCTCGAGGCCGGGACGTTTGTTGTTCGGGTTTGCACGCAGGGCGCTGGCGTCGAACACCGTCCAGCGCGAGGTGAAGGCAACGAGCAGCGCGAACATCACCAGCACGACCGAGAACAGGCGGGCGATCGGCTGGTTCACTGGCCGGCGATGCGGTCGAGCTCGAGCTGGCTGACGAGGCGGGTGGCAGCCTGCTGCGAGCGAAGCTCGTTGTTGAACAGCCGTGCGCGTTCGAGCGGACTCAACTCGGCCACGGTGATCCCGGAGACGTAGTACCGGGTGTACAGCCGCACGCCTCCGACAAGCGTGTACGGGAGGCCGTTGTACACGGTCACCTGTCCGTTGGCGTCAGCGCCGATGAAGTAGACCGACTGTGCGGCCAGCAGCCCGCCGGTCGCGATCACCGCCAGCACCGCCAGGATGACGCCGGCGACGGCGACACGGCGCCAGGCCCGCGAGCGCGGGCGCTGGGGGCCGGAACGCAGCCGCGGCATCCGCGGAGCACGGCGATGGATCCTCGAGGCCGCCTCGGCGGGATCGGGCGGAGACTCCGCGGCGGCGGCCAGTCGCTCCGGTTCGGTCGGCGGCCCGTCGAGCGGCGGCCGGTCGAGCGGCGGCAGCGGCTCCGGCACGCTGCGCAGCTCCTCCGTCGCCCGCAGGTCGTCGACGCCGCCGACCTCCTCGACGCGGAACAGCACAACCGTGACGTTGTCACGGCCGCCCGCCTCCAGGGCGGCGGCCACGAGCCGCTCTGCCGCGGTCGTGATGTTCGGCGCACCCCGGAGGATCTCGCCGATCGTCGCTTCGCCGACCATCGAGGTCAGCCCGTCGCTGCACAGCAGGTAGACGTCGCCGTCCTCGGCCGCGACGGTGACCGTGTCCACCTCGACGTCGGGCTCCGGACCGAGCGCGCGCGTGATGATCGACCGCTGCGGGTGCTCCTCCGCCTCCTCCTCGGTCAGCCGTCCCTGGCGCAGCAGCTCCTCGACCAGTGAATGGTCCTCGGTGATCCGCTCGAGCTCGCCGTGGCGCAACCGGTAGGCGCGGCTGTCGCCGACGTGCGCGAAGGACACCCCGCCGCGCCCGACGTAGGCCGCGGTCAGCGTCGTGCCCATGCCCGCGCGGCGCACATCGCTCTCCGAGAGGGCATGGATCTCGGCGTTGGCCTTGCGCACCGCGAGCGCGAGCCGCTGTTCGGCCAGGTCGCCCTCGCGGCCCGGCAGCTCGTCGGCGAACTGTGTGACCGCCAGTTGCGAAGCGACCTCCCCCGCCTGCGCGCCGCCCATGCCGTCGGCGACGACGAACACCGGCGCGCGCTCGAGATGGGAGTCCTCGTTGGTTGCCCGCTGGTGTCCGGTGTCGGTTCGGGCGACGTGTTCGGCGACGCGGATCATCACCCCTCCTCGTAGGTGAACTCGCTGTCGCCGATCCGCACGCGGTCACCGCTGTGCAACGGCGCCGGACCGCGCAGCAGCTCCTCGTTGAGGTAGGTGCCGTTCGTCGAACCGAGATCCTCGAGCACCACGACCCCGGCCTGGAGGATCAGCTGGGCGTGGCGCGAGGACGCGAACGGGTCCTCGAGGCGGATCTCGGCGGCATCCCCGCGGCCGAGCACGGCGCCCTCGCCGATGTCGTAGATCATCCCCGCGGCGTGCCCCGGAGCGCGCTCGACCACCAGCCGCGCGTCGCGGGCCTTATGCAGCGGCGCGGTGGCGGAGTGAAAGCCGGTTGCCCCCTCCGGCACGGCCACCGCACGTCCCGCGCGCAGATCGCGCATCGCGCTGCGCGCGACCCACAGCAGGAAGACGTAGAGCACGGCGAGGAAGCCGAACTTCAGCGCGACCGAGATCGGCGCGAGGTTGGTCATGCGCGCGGCAGCCTTGGGTCCACGCGCTCAGTGCACCTCGAAGATGAGCTCGACCGCGCCCACCTCGATCACGTCGCCGTCCTGCAGCCGCGTCGGCACACCCAGCGGACGGCCGTTGAGCCTGACGCCGTTGGTCGAGCCGAGGTCCGTGATCGTCCAGCCGTCGCGGTCGGGGCGGATCTGCGCGTGGCGGCGTGAGACCTCGTGCGCGGCGATGACGATGTCGGCGTCGGTGCTGCGCCCGATCACCGATCCCGCCGGACCGATCGGGACCCGCTGCCCGCCGATGTCGATCGAGGCCTGCGGGAGGATCTCGGCGACCACGGGCTGTGACGGCTCGCCGGGCGCCGGCGGCGCCCGGCGAGCCACCGGCGGGGCCGGGGCGTTGACCAGGCTGGCCTCGATGCCGCACTCGCCGAGCGACAGCCGCCGGTCGGTGCGCAGCTCGATCTGCGGGCGCGACGGCAGCGCCAGGCGCTCCGACCGGGCGTGCTCGAGCAGGTGGGTGGCGAGCTCTTCGACCAGGCTGTCCTCGATCTCGGCGAAATGGCGCCGGTCGGCCGGCGAGAGCCAGACGACGTAATGGTTGGCGACAACGGTGCTCGACAGCGAGTTCTGGCGGTGTCGATCCATCTCGCGCACGAGGCGGCGAGCCAGCTCGACCGGCGTGATCTCGCTGCGGAACACGCGTCCGAACGCACCCTCGACGAGGTCGGCGATCTTTGTCTCGAGGGTACGGAGAACGCTCATCGGTGCGGGGCCGTCGGCCCGCGCACGCGGCGCGGGCACTGCCATGCTACGCGACGTTCGTCGCTTGGTGGGGGCGGTCGCGACGGCCGGCGGTGGCGAAGGCGAGCACGCCGGCCAGCACGCCGACGGCCAGCGGAAACGGCGGGCGCGGCGCGCCAAGCCGCGCGGCAACCAACGCGCCGAGGAGAATCAGCGATCCTGCCCACGCCAGCGCAGCCCCCGCGCGCAGCTCGCGGCTGTACCCGCGGACAAGCCACGGCAAGAGCACCGCGGCGAACGCCCATACCGCAGCGGTGACCAGGCGGCCGTCGGACCACAGCGGCGCCAGCGCGTGATGGAACGCGCCCGTCAGCGACGCCTGCCAGCTGGCGCGGGGTTCCACGCCCGAGGCGGCGCCGAGCAGCAGGCGACGGCCGCTCAGCGTCTCGGCGATCGCCAGCCACCAGTAGCAGAGCGCTCCCAGGGCGGCCCGCGACGCCGCTCGCCCACCCAGGCGCCCGGCGAACACGGGGGCGCAGGCGGCGATTCCGAGCACGCCCAGCACGGGGCCCAGCGCGGGCAGCGACCACAGCCAGGGCCGCGAAGGGAGCAGGATCGGCACCGGCGCGAGCGCCGCGCAGAGCACGAGCGCGCTGCCCGGCTGACCGCTCGCACCGAGCCATCCGATCGCGGCCAACGCGACCAGCAGCCAGCCGACGCTCGAGGACACCATGACCAGCCCGGCGGCCGCGGCCCCGGCGGCGACGCCGGCGGCCAGGCCGTGAGGACCGAGCACGGTGGTCAGCGCGACGCCGCTGAGCGTGCCGGCCGCGGCGGCGGCGAGCAGCGCCCGCGCGCGCGGGGTGAGCACCATCGGGATCGACCGAGCGCGCCGCGATCCGCCTCGGCGAGCGATCAGGCCCCGCCTCGCGGGGCGTGCGGAAACCGCCTCGTCGAGCGCACCGCGCAGCTGCGCAAGCGTGCCGCGCCCCTCGGGCGCGGGGGTGAGCGCGCGGTCGATCGCCGCGCACAGCGCCGCCGGCAGGTCCGGGCGCACGCGCCCGAGCGGCGGGATCGCGGCCCCGAGTCGCAGCGCCGTCGCGGCGACGGTCTCCGCGCGCAGCGGGTTCGCGCCGGCCAACCCCTCGTAGAGCGTCAGCGCGAGCGAGTAGAGATCCGCCTGCGGGCCGACGGCCCGCCCGTCGGCCTGCTCGGGCGCCATGTACTCGACCGTGCCGATCACGTCGCCGGTCCCGGTCAGCGGGTGCTCGCCGGCGATCCGCGCGATGCCGAAGTCGGTCAGTTTCGCGGGCGCACCGTCGGTCGCCTGGCGCGCCGGCACGATCACGTTCTGCGGTTTGACGTCGCGATGCACGACGCCGCGCCCGTGGGCGTGCTCGAGGGCGTCCGCGAGCACCGAGCCGATCGCCAGCAGCGCGCGATCGGCGATCCCGCCGCCGCGGTAGAGCGCGGCGAGCGAGCTGCCCTCGACCAGCTCCGACACCAGGTAGTGCGCGCTCGCGTCATCGCCGGTGCCGTACAGCGCGACGATCGCGGGGTGATCGAGCCGCGCGGCCGCGCGGGCCTCGCGCCCGACCCGCAGGCCCTCCTGGGGATCGTCGCGGGCGCGCGGGATCCGCTTGACGGCGACACGGCGCCGCAGTTCCTGGTCACGGGCGACCCAGACCGTCCCGTGACCCCCCGATCCGATCTGCTCGAGCAGCCGGTAGCGGCCGAGTACCAGGTCGTTTTGCGGGTAGGGGCGGGCGCTCCGCCCGGGGGCGGCCCGCGGGCGCGGAAGCGTCGTCACAGCCGCGCGTTCGGCGAGGCTGCGCGCATTCCTGCGCGCAGGTCCGCGATGATGTGAAACTTGCAGCTTGCGCGCCAGGCTGGCGCGTGAGATAAGAACCGTCTCGCAAACATCCCGCAAGGAACCAACTTGTCGTTCTTCGACGAGGGTGACGACCCCCGTACAGCGATCCGCTCGCCCCAACCGCAGCCGCGCAGGCCGCCGGATCGTGCACGCCGTTCCTCGACCGACGACCGGACCCTGCTGTTGCGCCGCGCCGCCGCGGCGGGCATCGTCCTGGTCGTCCTGATCGCGCTCGTCCTCGGCATCAAGGCGCTGCTCAACCACCAGGCGGTTCAGGGGCTCAAGGACTACAACAACAAGGTCGCAAGCCTGGTCGCGGGACCCGAGGGCGAGGAGTCGCTGGTGCGCATGCCGTTCTTCCAAGCGATCGCCGGCGCCTTCAACTCGGCGAACCCGAGCCAGGTGGCGATCACGATCCAGGGCGAGGTGCATCAGGAGCAGCTCTACTACCAGCAGGCGCAGGGCTGGAGCGTCCCGGCCCAGATGGTCGGTGCGCAGCGCCAGTTCGTGCAAACGCTGGGCCTGCGCTACGAGGCGCTGCAGGCGATTGCCGGCGAGATGACCAGCGCGCTCGGATCCACCAGCGACCAGGGCACCGCGATCAACGAGATCGCCGGGAACATGGAGCTGCTGCTCGCCTCCGACGTGATCTACGCCGAGCGAGTGGCGCCGCTGATCACCCAGGAGCTCAACCAGGCGGGAATCACCGGCCAGACCGTCGCCGCCAGCACCTTCCTGCCCGACATCAGCTGGCTCAACCCGCAAACCGTCGCGCAGCGGATCCTCGGCTTCGTCCCGACCTCCCTGGGCGGCGGAACCCTCCCCCCGGGCCAGTCCAACGGCCATGAGCTGCTCGGCGTCTCGATCCAGGGGACGAGCGGCACCACGCCGTTGCAGAGCGGGACGACGACGATCAACCGCCTCCCCTACACCTCGGCCGGCGTCACCTTCGTGCTCGACGTCAAGAACTCCGGCAACGGCCCGGTGCACGACGTGCAAACGGTGATCTCCTTCCACAAGGCGGGCCTCAACACCAGCTGTCTGACGAGCACGAGCCAGATCCCCGTGACCGAGCCCGCCGTGAGCTACACCTCCTCGATCGTCTTCGCTCCGTCGTCATGCACGAACCTCAACGCCTTCTTCAACCAGGCACTGGACATGACGGCCGAGGTGGTCCCGGTGCGGGGCGAGACCGACAAGGCGAACAACTTCCAGCACTATCTCGTCGAGTTCACGCACTAGCGACGCACCAGCTAGCGTTCCCCGGGTGCTCGCCACACAGATCTCGACGACCGAGCTGATCGCCATCGTGGCGGCGGCCGTTGCGGTGATCGCGTTCGCCGCATCAGTCGCGCTGGCGATCACGATGCGGCGGCTGCGCCGCGCACAGCGGCTGGTGCTCGGCGACCACGACGAGCGCGACCTCGTCGCGCACGCCGTCGACCTCCACGAGGCGTTCGGGGCGCTGCGCGAGTATCTCGAGGACGTCGGTCAGCGACTCGACGGGCGCCTGTCGACCGCCGAGCGGCGGCTCGACGGCGCCGTGACGCACCGCGCGCTGGTGCGCTACGACGCCTACAACGAGATGTCGGGCCACCAGTCCCTCTCGATCGCGCTGCTCGATGCGAACCGATCGGGAATCGTGCTCTCCTCGATCCACCACCGCGACAGCGCGCGCCTGTACGCCAAGCAGGTCAAAGCCGGCGCGGCCGAGCAGCAGCTGTCCCCGGAAGAGGAAGAGGCGCTGCGGCTCGCCCTCACCCAGGACGGGTAACGTGCGCATCGGCTACCTGGGTCCTGAGGGCACCTTCAGCCATCAGGCGGTGCTCGACGCGAAGGTGGCCGAAGGCGCGCAGGCGGTCGCCCTGGCGACGCTCTACGACACGGTGATGGCGGTGCAGGACGGTGGCGTCGAGGCGGCGCTCGTGCCGATCGAGAACTCGCTCGAGGGATCGGTCGACGTGATCCTCGACACGCTGGCCACCGACGCGCCCGGCGTCGCAATCGTCGGCGAGACGGTTGCCGAGATCCGCAACTGCCTGATCGCGGCGGCGCCGCTCGAGCTCTCGGCGATCGAGACGATCTACTCGCACCCGCAGGCCAACGCGCAGTGCGCACACTTCCTGCGCACGCGCCTGGGCGGCGCCAAGGTTATCGCCACCAGCTCGACGGCCGACGCGGTGCGCAGCGTGACCGCCAATCCCGGGGCGCCTCATGGCGCCCTCGGCAACCGCCTCGCGGCGTCGCTCTATGGCGGGCGCATCCTGCTGGCCGACGTCGACGACCACGCCGGCAACCAGACGCGCTTCGTCTGGCTGGCGCCCAGCGCCGAGCGGGAAACGATCCGTGCACGGGTCGGAGGCAACGGCGCGGCGAAGACCTCAATCGTCTTCTGGGGCGCGGGTGACGGGTCCGCCGGGTGGCTCGTGCGCTGCCTCGCAGAACTCTCCGAACGGGGTGTCAGCCTGACCCGGATCGAGTCGCGGCCGCGCCGCATCGGGCTCGGGCACTACATGTTCTTCGCCGATTTCGAGGGCGCGACCGACGATCCGACGGTCGCAGCGGCGGTTGAGGGACTGCGCGGGCACTGCCAGGAGGTGCGCGTCCTCGGCTCATACCGCCCCGGCTGAGGATGTCGCGACGACGCCGCGGGCCGGCGGAGCGCCCCGTGGTACACGCTCCTGGACGCTCCGCGCGGCGCGGTCGATACACTCGCGCCTGCGAGATGGCAGCAGCCGCCGTACTCCCACCACCACGGTCCGCGTCGCCCGGCGAGCACCGGCGACGCGGGCTTGACGGTGGCCGGGTGCTCGTGCTCAACGCCAGCTTCGAGCCGATCAACGTGTGCACTGTCCGGCGGGCGATCGTGTTGCTGCTCAAGGCCCGCGCCGAGGTCCTCGAGCACGGCAGCGTGACGCTGCACTCCGAGCGCGCGACATTCGCGCGACCGTTCGTCATCCGCCTGACCACCTATGTGCGCGTGCCGCGGGACGCGCATCGCCGCAAGATCACCCGCCGCGCGGTGTTTGCCCGCGACGGCTGGAAGTGCCAGTACTGCGGCGCGCGATCCAACCTGACCGTCGACCACGTGATCCCGCGTTCGAAGGGCGGCCTGTCGAGCTGGGACAACATCGTCGCGTCGTGCGCGCCGTGCAACCGCCGCAAGGGCGATCGGACCCCGGCCCAGGCGAACATGCATCCCACCCAGGCCCCGCGCCAGCCGCGCGCGGAGATCTTCATCCACGTCTCGAGCCCGACGATCCCCCAGGCCTGGCGCGCGTACCTGCCCGCCGCGGCGTAGCGCTCGGCCGCCCCGCAGCGGCGCCGACAGGTCGACGCACGCGCGCTTGTGCGTTAACGCGCGGAGGGCGCCCTCGAGGGCGCCCTCCGCTCTACAACGGTGCTGGACAGAGCCGCACGGGCGCGCTGCCGCGCACTCGCCGCAAAGACGAGCGCTGGCGTGCCGGGGGGACAAGATCCGGCGGTCCGTACGACGGTGGTCCGGGTTGGATTCCGCTAGGCGGGTCCAGCCAACTGCTCCGACCTAACGGCCGGCCACCTCCAGAGTCCCGCAAGTACTGTCAGCCAATTGAGGACCACCTCCTTTCTCTGGTTCCAGCAGAGTAGCGAACCAGGATGACGGTGGCTACTCGACGTCCTCTTCTTCGTCGAGCTCCGCGTCGGCCTCGGGATCGACGTGGCCTTTGGGCTCCGCCGGCACGATGGATTCCTCGACGATGTCCGGGTCATCGTCGGACTCGGCGACGAGGGCGACCGCGCTGACGATGTCGTCGTCCTTGAGGTTCATCAGCCGGACTCCCTGCGAGGCGCGGCCGTAGCGGTTGATCCCGCGGACCGGCGTGCGCTGGACCATGCCTCCGGCGCTGATGAAGACCAGCTCCTCGTGCTCGCGAACGACGAGCGCGCCGGCGAGCGCGCCCTTGTTCTCGGTCAGGGTGATCGTCTTCACGCCCATCGTGCCGCGGCTCTTGCGCGGGTAGTCGCTGAGCGCGGTCCGCTTGCCGTAGCCGTTCTCGGTGACGACGAGCAGCTCCTGATCGTCGCTCGCGACGTCCATCGCGAGCACCCGGTTGCCCTCGCGGGCGACGTTCATCCCCTTCATCCCCGAGGTGTCACGGCCCATCGGACGGATCTGGGACTCGTGGAAGCGCGCTGCCTGGCCGGATCGCGCGACGACCAGGATGTCGTCCTCGCCGCTGGTCCGGCGCACGGCGACCAGCTCGTCGTCGTCGCGGATCTTGATCGCGATGATCCCGTCGGCGTTGATCGGGGTGTTGTAGGCGCCGAACTCCGTCTTCTTGACGATCCCGGCACGGGTCGCGAAGACGAGGAAGCGGCCCTCGCTGTAGTCCCGGGTCGAGAGCACCGACTGGACGCGCTCCCCCTCCCGCAACGGCAGGATGTTGACCAGCGCTCGGCCCTTGGCGGTGCGTGAGGCCTCCGGGAGTTCGTAGACCTTCGAGCGGTAGACCTTGCCGCGGTTGGTGAAGAACAGCAGGTAGTCGTGGGTCGAGCAGATGAACAGGTGCTCGATGAAGTCGCCGTCCTTCATGTCCATGCCGCTGACGCCGCGCCCGCCACGATGCTGCTGGCGGTAGGTGTCGAGCGGCAGCGACTTGATGTAGCCGGTGTTGGTGATCGCGATCACCATCTGCTGATCGGCGATCAGGTCCTCGATGTCGATGTCGCCCTCGGCGGCGGAGATCTCGGTGCGCCGCTCGTCGCCGAAGCGCTCGCGGATCTCGAGCAGCTCCTCCTTGATCAAGGCCAGTACGCGCAGCTCGTCGCCGAGGATCGCCCGCAGCTCGCCGATCCGTTCGAGCATGTCGGCGTGCTCCTGCTTGATCTGGTCGGACTCGAGCGCCGTCAGCTGCGAGAGGCGCAGGTCGAGGATCGCCTGCGCCTGGATCAGGCTCAGCTCGAAACGCTCGATCAGCTGCTCACGGGCGGTCTCGCGGTCGCGTGATCCGCGGATCAGCTCGATCACCGCGTCGAGGTTTGCCAGCGCGATGAGCAGCCCCTCGAGGATGTGGGCGCGAGCCTCGCGCTGGGCCAGCTCGTGCTTGGTGCGGCGGACGACCACCTCGCGCTGGTGCTCGACGTAGTGGTGGATGACCTCGCGCAACGACAGCGTGCGCGGCACGCCGTCGACGAGCGCGACGATGTTGACCCCGAAGGTCGTCTGCATCGGGGTGTGCTTGAACAGCTTGTTCAAGACGACCTTGGGAATCACGTCGCGCTTGAGCTCGATCACCAGGCGCATGCCACGCTTGTCGGACTCGTCGCGCAGGTCGGAGATCTCGGCGATGCGCTTCTCCTGGGCGAGCGTCGCGATCTTCTGGATCAGCCCACCGTCGCCGCCCTTCTTGACCTGGTAGGGCAGCTCGGTGACGATGATCGCCTCCTTGCCGTGGCTCAGCGGCTCGATGTGGGCGCGCGCCTGGACACGCACGCGGCCGCGGCCGGTCTCGTAGGCGTCGCGAATGCCGGAGCGGCCGAGGATGATCCCGCCGGTCGGGAAGTCGGGGCCGCGCACGTGCTGCATCAGCTCGTCAACCGTCAGCGACGGGTTCTCGACGTAGGCGACCGTCGCGTCGATCACCTCGCGCAGGTTGTGCGGCGGGATGTTCGTCGCCATCCCAACCGCGATGCCGGACGAGCCGTTGACGAGCAGATTGGGGAAGCGCGACGGCATGACCAACGGTTCCTGGTGCTGGCCGTCGTAGTTGGGCCCGAAATCGACCGTGTCCATGTCGAGGTCGCGGAGCATCTCCATCGCGAGCCGGGCGAGCTTCGCCTCCGTGTAGCGCATCGCCGCGGGCGGGTCGTCGTCGACCGAGCCGAAGTTGCCCTGCCCGTCGACCAGCGGGTAGCGCATCGAGAAGTCCTGTGCGAGGCGCACGAGCGTGTCGTAGATGGCCGTGTCGCCGTGCGGGTGGTACTTGCCCATCACCTCGCCGACGATGCGCGAGCACTTCGCGCGGGGACGGGTCGGCCCGAGGCCCAGCTCGCTCATCCCGAAGAGCACGCGGCGGTGGACCGGCTTGAGTCCGTCGCGCACGTCAGGCAGCGCGCGCGAGACGATCACCGACATCGCGTAGTCGAGGAACGCGGTCCGCATCTCGTCCTCGAGCGCGCGCGGCTCGATATTGCCGCCGGAGAGCACCTCACCGGCCATCGCTTGTCACCTCCTGACGATCAGACATCGAGGTGGGCGACGGTGCGGGCGTTCGATTCGATGAAGTCGCGGCGCGGCTCGACCTGGTCGCCCATCAGCATCGAGAAGACGCGGTCGGCCTCGACGGCGTCGGCGATGTTGACCTGCGCGAGCGTGCGCCAGCGCGGATCCATCGTCGTCTCGGCGAGCTGGGCGGCATCCATCTCACCGAGGCCCTTGAAGCGTGTCACCGGGACGTTCTTCTGGGAGATCGAGAGCACGGCGGCGCGCAGCTCTTCGAAGGTCAGCGCGACCTCGCGCGCATCACCGAGGTGGACGGCGAACGGCGGCTGCCCGGCAAACTCGGTGAGCCGTGCGTGCGCGGCGACCAAGCCGCGATAGTCGGAGGAGTCAAACAGCGCGCGCCGCAGATGCTGGGTGCGGGTGAAGCCGGTCCGTCGCTCGGTCACCCGGACCAGCAGCTCGTCGGAGTCCTCGCGGATCAGTTCGGCCAGGTGCACCGATTCGCCGTTCTTTGCCTCGGCCAGCAGAGCCACGACCTCCTCGACGGTCTGCGCGCCGGCGTCGAGGATCGACGCCTGGGTGACGAAGCGGACGACGTCGGCGCCGTACACCGAGCGCAGCGACGTCGCGAGGCTCTCGTACTGGCGCACGTCGCGGACCAGCTTCTGCCAGCGGGCCTCGGTCAGCTTCAGCGGCTCGCCGGCGTGATCTGAGATCTCGAAGCGCTCGAGCTTGTCGTAGACCAGGATCTGCTCGAGCTCGGCTTCCTTCTCGATGTAGCGCTCGCGGCGGCCCTGCTTGAGCTTGTACAGCGGCGGCTTGGCGATGTAGACGTAGCCGGCCTCGATCAGCTCCTGCATCTCGCGGAACAGCAGCGTCAGGATCAGCGTGCGGATGTGCGCCCCGTCGACGTCGGCGTCGCACATCAGGATGATCTTGTGGTAGCGGGCGTTCTCGAGGTTGAACTCGTCGCGCACGCCGGTGCCGATCGCGGTGATCAGCGCCTGGATCTCGGTGTTGGCCAGCACCTTGTCGATCCGGCTCTTCTCGACGTTGAGGATCTTGCCGCGCAGTGGCAGCACCGCCTGGGTGTTGCGGTCGCGGCCCTGCTTCGCGGAGCCGCCGGCGGAGTCGCCCTCGACCACGAACAGCTCGGCGAGCGCGGGGTCTTTGACCGAGCAGTCGGCGAGCTTGCCCGGCAGGTGCGAGTTCTCGAGCACCGACTTGCGGCGGGTCAGATCGCGCGCCTTGCGCGCAGCCTCGCGGGCGCGCTGGGCCTGGATCGACTTGCTGATAACGGCGCGCGCCTCGGCCGGATTCTCCTCGAGGAACTCGGCCAGGCCGGCGTTGACGATCGACTCGACGAATCCGGCCATGCCCGGGTTGCCGAGCTTGGTCTTCGTCTGCCCCTCGAACTGGGGGTCGCGCAGCTTGGCGGAGATCACCGCGGTCAGCCCCTCGCGGACGTCCTCGCCGACGAGGTTCTCCTCCTTCTCGCGCAGCATTCCCTTGTCGCGCGCGTACTTGTTGATCGTGCGCGTCAGCGCCGAGCGAAAGCCGGAGAGGTGGCTGCCGCCCTCGTGCGTGTTGATGTTGTTGGCGAACGAGAAGATCGACTCCTGGTAGGAGCCGTTCCACTGCATCGCCACCTCGACCGCGCCCTCTTCGCTCTCGCCGGAGAAGTAGATGATCTTCTTGCCGACTGGCTCCTTGTTCTGGTTGAGAAAGCCGACGAAGTCCTCGATGCCGCCCTCGTAGCAGAACTCGACGCGGTGGCCGGCGCCGCGTTCGTCGACCAGCGTGATCCGCAGGCCGCGCGTCAGGAAGGCCGTCTCGCGCAGACGCTCCTCGAGCTTCAGCACCGAGAACTCGACGGCATCGAAGATCTCGGAATCCGGGCGGAACGTGATCGTGGTGCCCGTCCCGGCGCCCTTGGCCAGCGGCGCCCCCTTGACGAGCGGGCCCTGCGGGGCGCCACGCGAGTACTCCTGCGTCCAGACGTGTCCGTCGCGGCGGATCTCGATGGCCAGCCGCTCGGACAGCGCGTTGACGACCGAGACACCGACGCCGTGCAGGCCGCCGGAGACCTTGTAGCCCTCTCCCTCACCGAACTTCCCGCCGGAGTGCAGGACGGTCAGCACGACCTCGACGGCCGGGCGACCCTCCTTCTCCATGATCGCCACCGGTATGCCGCGCCCGTCGTCGGCCTCGGTGACGGAGTTGTCGGAGTGGATCGTGACGCTCACCGAGCTGCAGAAGCCGGCGAGTGCCTCGTCGACCGAGTTGTCCACGAGCTCGTAGACGAGGTGATGCAGGCCCCGCTCGCCGGTCGAGCCGATGTACATGCCGGGACGCAGACGGACCGCCTCGAGGCCTTCGAGGACGCTGATGTCCTGAGCGTCATAGTCCGCCGCACTGCGTTTCTTCTTGTCAGCCAAAGATCCTCAAATACGTGGCAAAGCCCCGGTCGGCGTCACGTCGAAGCCGCTCCGGGGCGCTTGTGATCGGTCTACAGAACAATAGCACAGGGGGGTGTTGGAACGACCCCTCGAGACGCCTTAAAATCCCTGCTAATCACCCTAAATTGGGCCATTATCGAGGGCCTGTTCGGCAGCGCAGGGCAACGATCGCCGGGCTGCCCAGCGACGCCGTCAAACGAGCGACCAGATCCGGTCCCATCAGCTCCAGCTCGGCCGCCCAGACCGACTCGTCGCAGACGATCTCGAGCACGCCGTCGTGCACCGCGACCACCGTGGCGTGCGCGGCGATCGTGTCCCCGACGACGGCGCCCCAGACGCCCTGAACCTGCGCCAGCACGGTCGCCGGCGCAATGCTCGCGGTGAACGTCTCCAGGGCGGTGGTGATCGGTCGCGGCGCTCTGCGTCTCATGGCAGCGCGATCCGCTCGATGTCATCGCGATCCCAGTCGGGCACGTGCTCGAGCTCCGTTGCCGTAACGACACTCTGCCCCCCGCTCCGCAGCTCGGCAGCCAGGGCGCCGCGGCGAGCGAAATCGAGCTCGCTCATCACGTCGTCGAGCAGCATCAGCGGCGCCCGCGAGCGTTCGGCAGCGAGCGCGTCGCGCTCCGCGAGCAGCAGCGCCAGCAGCGCGAGTCGCTGCTCGCCCTGCGATCCGAACGCGCGCAGCTCGCGCCCGTCACGTGAGAACACCAGATCATCACGATGAGGGCCGTGCGTTGTGTAGCCGCGCGCGAGGTCGATGTCGAGCTTGTCGGCCAGCTCGGTCGCCAGTTGTTCGGCGCTCTGCGCGCGCGAGCGCGAGCGATAGGTCAGCGCCGCGACGCCCGTGATCCCCAGTTCGGCGGCGTGGCGTGCGAAGGATTCCTCGATCCGCGTGGATGCGGCCGCGCGGTCGGCCGCGAGCGCCACGCCCGCCTCCGCAAGGGTGAGGTTCCACGACACCAGCGCGTCGCTCGACGAGCGCCCGGCGCGCAGCCGCGAGAGCAGCGCGTTGCGCTGCGCCAGCGCCTCGTGGTAGGCGCGCCGCGTCGCGGCACGCGCCGGCCACAGCGCTGCGACGAACTGGTCGAGATGGGCGCGTCGCAGCCCCGGCTGGCCCTTGATCAGGCCGAGGCGGTCGGGCGAGAAGACGCTGGCGAGCGGGCGGTGCGCGACGTCACTGAGCCGCTCGACCGGGGCCCCGTCGCTGCTCAGCCGCTTCGGCTCGCCGGGCTCGAAGCCGACGGCCAGCTCGTGCGCGCCGTCGCGGTCGCTGCCTGACAGCACGACGCGGGTCGAGGTCGCACCGAAGCGCACGAGGTTGCGCTCGTTCGCGGTTCGAAACGACCGTGCGGTGCAGCCGAAGTACAGACCTTCGAGCAGGTTCGTCTTCCCCGCCCCGTTGGCGCCGTGGACGATCGTCAGGCCGGGGCCGAGTACGAACTCGGCCGCGCCATACGAACGGAAGTCACGCATGGCGATGCGCTCAACGCGCATCGCCCCTCACGTGTTGAGGCGAATTGGCATGACTAAGTAAACAAATTCACTGCCGTCGGCGGACTCGATCAGCCCGGGCCGCAGCGAGCTGGTCAGCTTGATCATGACGTCCTGCGAGTCGAGGCTCTCGAGACCGTCGCGGAGGAACTCGGCGTTGAAGCCGATTTCGAAGGCCTCGCCGCTGAACGGGACCGGCAGCGCCTCACGCGCCTCGCCGACGTCCGGCGTCTGGGCGGAGATCAACAGCTCGCCGTCGGAGAAGGCCAGGCGCAGCGGCGCATTCTTCTGGGCCAACAGGCTGACCCGACGGACGACCGCGGCGAGTTCCTCGCGGTCTACCCGCAACTCGTGGGTGGCGCTCTCGGGCAACAGCAGTTGGTAGTTGGGGAACTGGCCGTCGATAAGCCGTGAGGAGAGGACGGCGTCGCCGAGTGAGAAGACGATCTGGTTCTCGCTGCGATTGACGATGATCTTCTCCTCGCCGCCCTGCTGGGCGATACGCACGACCTCGGCGAGCGCACGAGCGGGGACGTTCGCCTCGATCGGCGCGCTGAGCGGCTCGCTCAGGCGTGTCGTCTTGACGCTGAGTCGGTAGGAGTCGGTGGCCACCATGCGCAGTTCCTGGTCGGCGGCCCAGACCAGGATCCCAGTGAGCACGGGGCGCGTATCATCACGTGACGCCGAGCGCGAGACGCGGATCACGGTATCGATGAAGGCCGCTGCGTCGAGTGTGATTGCGGCGTCGCCGCCGGGCGTCGGTAGGTGCGGGAAGTCTTCGTTGCGAAGGGTCCGCAGATGGAACGTCGCGCCAGCCGAGATGATCTCGACGTCCTGCTCGGCGGGTCGCAGGGCAACGCTGACCTCGGGGCCCGGCAGGGAGCGGATCACATCGAGCAGCAGCCGGGCAGGGAGAACCGCCTCGCCCGGACTTTCGATAGTCGCCGAGAGCGGCAAGCGCAGGCCGACCTCCATATCGGTCGCTCGCAACTCGGCGCCACTGTCGCCGGCGTGGATCTGGACCCCGGAGAGCGCCTGCACGGCGCTGCGCGTCGAGGCAACGCGAGCGGCGGTCTGCAACTCGTCGAGAAAGGCGGACGTTGAAAGCTTCAAATGCATCTGCGCTGACTACCTTCTTGTTGTAGTCGTAGGGGCTGTGTAGTTGTGAACTGCGGCGCAATGCTCGCAGGCCACGGGGACGGCGTGTGCTGCGAGGCTGTGGAGAGCCTGTGAAGAGGGGAGGGAACGGAGGTCACGCGGGGCGCGTCAGCGACGCGGTGAGTACTTCGATGTCGCTGTAGGCCGGCGGGGAGACGGCGATATGCGCTGCCACGCGTTTGCATGCGTACAGGACCGTCGTGTGATCACGCCCGGCGAAGGCACGGGCGATCGTTGGGAGCGAGTGGTCGGTCAGCTCCTTGCACAGGTACATCGCAGCCTGGCGGGGCCAGACGACGCGCTCGGCGCGAGACCGCGACAGGAGCTCCTCGCGCGTCAACGCGAAATGCGCGCAGGCGGCGTCCTGGATCGCGGTGATCGACGGAACGATAACTGTGCTGAGCGGAAGACCGAGGCGCTCGAGGACATCGTGAGCGAGTTCCCGATCGAGCGGGCGCCGCGTCAGCGAGCCATAGGCAACGAGGCGGATCAACGCTCCTTCCAGCGCGCGCACGTTGGTCGTGACACGTTCAGCGAGCAGTTCCGCCGCCTCGGTTGCAAGGCCGACGCCGTCGTGGGCGGCGCGCTTACGGAGGATCGCCAGGCGCGTGGCAAGGTCCGGGCGTTCGATGTCGGTGACGAGGCCGGCGGCGAACCGCTCACGGAGGCGATCTTCGAGGTCGCCAAGGTCGCCAGGCAGGCGGTCGCAGGTGATCACCAACTGGCTGCCGGCGTCATAGAGCGCGTTGAAGGTGTGAAACAACTCCTCCTCGCTGCGCGCCTTCCGCTGGAGGAATTGAACGTCATCGATCAGCAGCACGTCGACGCCGCGGAAGCGAGCCTTGAAGTCCTCGAGGTTGCGCGCGGCGAGCGCCGCCAGGAAGGCGTTGGTGAACTCCTCGGCGGTGGCGTAGCGCACGGTGAGCCCGCCACCGAAGGCGGTTACGTAGTTGCCGACCGAATGCAGCAGGTGCGTCTTGCCAAGCCCCGGCGGGCCGTAGATGAACAGGGGGTTGTAGGCCTGTGAGGGCATTTCGGCGACAGACAGCGCTGCGGCATGGGCGAGGCGGTTGGACGGCCCGATGACGAACTGTTCGAAGGTGTACTTCGGGTTCAGCGGAGACAGCGGGTGGCTCGCGAGGCCCGGCGGGCGGGGGGGTGCCGGCGGCGGGGTGCCGTCGGTGATGGCAACCGCCACGGTCGGCCCGAGCACCGAGGCGGCTGCGTTGGAGAGAGCGCCGGCGAGACGCTGCGAAGCCCACGCCGAGACCTCTGGGGGCCCAGCGATCGTCAGCGTGTCGCCGTCGAGCGACACGCAGTGCAGCGGCGCAAGCCAGAGCCCATAGGTCCGTTCACCGACGCTCTCTCGCAACGCACCCTGAATCTGTTGCCAGACGTGGTCGAGCTCGGCGGTCACGGCGTGCGGAATCCTCCAGGGTCAGGGCTGACTGCAACGGGCGAGGGTGGAAAGACAGCGCGACCCCGGGGTTGATCGAATATAGCGGCGGGTCTGGGACCGGGCAGGCGAGCAGGGCGCATTTGGCGGGAAAAACGGGCGCTCGCTATACTCGGCGACGCCGGCCATGAAGCGCACCTATCAGCCCAAGAAGCGTAAGCGCGCACGGGCGCACGGGTTTCGTGCGCGGATGCAGACGCGCGCCGGCAAGCTGACGCTCAAGCGGCGACGCGCCAAGGGCCGCAAGCGTCTTACGGTCTGAACGGTGGTCGAGCCGGAGCACGGCATCGTGGCCCGACGCCGGACCGGGCGACTGTCACGCAGCGCGGAGTTCGACCGGGTGTATCGCCAGGGCCGTTCGGTCGCCAATCGCTACCTGGTGCTGTATGCCTTTCCGCGCGGCGGGGAGGAGCCGGCCCGCGTCGGCTTCTCGGTCGGCCGCAAGGTCGGCGGCGCCGTGGAGCGCAACCAGATCAAGCGGCTGTTGCGCGAAGCCTGCGCGCGCCACCTGGATGAGCTGCCCGCGGGACACGACATCGTGCTCGTCGCCCGCGCGCCCGCGCGGGAGCTCGGCGCGACCGAGGGACTCGCAGGTGTCGACGGGGCGCTCGCGGAACTGGTCGCGAAGGCGCCGGTGGCGCCGTGAGCCGGATTGCCCGCGAGGTCGCCGTCGCCCCGATCCGGGCCTATCAGGTAGCTATTTCGCCGCTGCTTCGCCCGCGTTGCCGCTACGCACCGAGCTGCTCAGACTATGCGGTCGCGGCGATCCGCGAGTTCGGCATACTTCGTGGCCTTGTTCTCGCCGGCTGGCGGCTGCTGCGGTGCAATCCGTTCAGCCACGGGGGCCTGGATCCGCTGAGCGCGCAGCGTGTGTTTCGCGGTCCCCGGTCCGCCGCACAGCGGGCTGAAGGTCTACACCGATGATCCTTGCCAACGTCATTGAGAGCGCGTTCGGGCCGCTGATCTCGTTCTTCCAGGCGATCCTCGTCGGGGTGCACAGCGTGGTCGGCGGGAGCTGGGGCTGGTCGATCGTCGGGCTGACCCTGATCGTGCGGCTCGTGACACTTCCGCTGACCGTCCGCCAGTTCAAGGGCATGGCACAGATGCGCGCCCACGCCCCCGAGATCAAGAAGATCCAGGAGCGTTACAAGGAGGACAAGCGGCGCCAGCAGGAAGAGATGATGAAGTACTACAAGGAGGTCGGCTACAACCCGCTCTCCTCGTGCCTCCCGCTGCTGCTGCAGGCGCCGGTGTTCATCTCGCTGGTGTACATGCTGCGCACGGACCTCAAGTCGCACATCTGCGGCGCCGCGCTGAAGGCGCACCACATCGTCACCAGCGCCGCGATCGCCAAACAGAGCTGCAACAAGCTCGTGCCGCACTCGGCGAGCTTCCTGTTCGTTGACGACATCACGAGCAAGGCCGCCGGGACGGTGCTGATCGTGCTGATCGTGCTCTACGTCGGCACGATGATCACGACGAGTGTGATGATGTCGGTCGGTACCGACCCGAGGCAGCGCCTGATGACCATCGCGCTGCCGGTGTTCTTCGTCATCTTCGTCATCCAGTTTCCGGCCGGATTGCTGGTCTACTGGATCGCGACGAACTTCACGATGATCCCGCAGCAGTACTTCATGCTGCGCCGCTACGGACGGCCCAATGTGCCGATCAAGGTGGCGAGCAACGGCCGAGGCTCCACCGGGGACGCCGTCGTGGCGATCAAGAAACGACCATCGCAGCCACCGCCTTCTGCCCGTCCACGCAAGAAGCGATCGGGAAGGCGGCGGTGATCGACGCCGGCGACGATCTGACGCCCCAGGAGGAACTCCGTGAGCTGCTGGAGACCCTGGTGGAGGCCTTTGGCGTCGATGGGAACGTGGTGCTGACGGAGACCGACGGGGTATTGCTGGGGACTGTCGAAGGCCCCGGCGCCGAGGCGCTTGTCGGCGCCGACGGGGTGATCATCGAGGCGGTACAGCACCTGGCGCAGCGGATCGTGCTGCGCGGGGCGAGCGGACTGCGGGTTGTCGTCGACGCGGCCGGCTACCGCCGGCGGCGCGAGGACGCGTTGCGCGTGGAGGCCGACCGCGTCGCGGACCTGGTGGTCGGCGAGGGCCGCGCGATCGCACTGCGGCCGATGCCGGCCGCGGAGCGGCGCTTCGTGCACGAGTACCTGCGCGAGCGCGGGGATGTCGGCACGCAGAGCGAGGGCGAGGAGCCGCGTCGGCGCCTCGTGATCTCGCCCGGCGAGTAGTTGGCCGGGCACCGCTGCGCGGGCGCTGGCGAGACCGTTTCACGTTCTTCCTGACGGTGAAACAACTTTTGCGCGCCTGTGGCGCGACCACCAGGTAGGCTGCGTTTCACGTTCCTCCTGACGGTGAAACAACTTTGCGCGGCCTGTGGCGAGCACCAGTAGGCTGCGTTTCACGTTCTTCCTGACGGTGAAACAGCATCCGGGACCGCTGCCAGACTCGGCTGCATGGAGCCGTTGACCGCATTCGAACGGGGCGTGGTGGTCGGCGTCTTGATTGGCGAGGGATCATTCGGCGGCGACGGCAAGCAGCCTCAGGTCACGCTGCGCATGCATGTGCGCCACGAGGCGCTCTTTCGCTGGCTGGTCGAGCGATTCCCGCGGACCCGCCTGTACGGACCATACGGCCACGGCGGGCGCAGCTACTACCAGTGGATGGCACGGGGGGTGGCGCTCGTCGAGGATGTGCTGCCGGTGCTCGAGGACGGCGTGCGGGCCGATCTCGATCGCTATGCCGCTGGTCGGCTTGCCGAAATGTGCGAGCGCTACGCGGGCTATATCGCCCGGATCCGCTCGTGAGCAGCGCGCGCGCGCTGAACGACCTCGGGGAGCGGTGGGGACTGGCGCCCGTCCAGATCGCAGCGCTCGACCGCGCGCTCGAGGTGCTCGCGACGGATCCGTACGCACCCAGCTCGGTGCGCGGCGCTGCGGCGATTGACGTGCATGTGGCGGATTCGCTCAGTGGGCTGAGGCTCGACTGCGTCGTGCACGCCAGGGCGGTGGCCGACCTCGGATCGGGCGCCGGGTTCCCGGGACTGGTGCTCGCGGTGGCGCTTCCTGGCGCACGTGTGGCGCTCGTCGAGAGCGCGGCCCGCAAGTGCGAATTCCTCGAACGACTCTGCAGCCTCGCGGGGATCGGCAACGCCCGCGTGGTCCGCGCGCGCGCCGAGGAGTGGGCCGAGGGGCTCGGCGCCCACGATCTGGTCGTGGCACGAGCGCTCGCACCGCTGCCCGTGGTTTGCGAGTACGCGGCGCCGCTGTTGGCGATCGGAGGTTCGCTGGTGGCCTGGAAGGGAGTCGTCGCCGAAGCGGAATCAACTGCCGCCGGGCGCGCCGCGACGCAGCTCGGGCTGCAACGCGAGGAGGTGGTCCGAAGCGAGCCATATGCTGGCAGCGTGGCGCATCACCTCCACGTGTACCGCAAGGTCGCGTTGACGCCGCCGGAGTATCCGCGGCGTGCCGGGGTCGCCCGCAAGCGGCCGTTGGGGGCGGAACGGTGAGCGTCGGCGCACCAACGACCGTTCCCGTACGCCGCAGCGCGCGTTTCGACGGCTTCCCCGTGCCCGTGCGATCCCCGTCGCCCGCTAGCGTGTCAACCGTGACGACGTTTGCGATCGCGAACCAGAAGGGCGGGGTCGGCAAGACGACGACCGCGGTGAACCTCGCCGCCTGCATCGCAGGCGCGGGCCTGCCGACGCTGCTGGTCGACCTCGATCCGCAGTGCAACGCCACCGTCTCGCTGGGCCAGCCGCGCACCCTGCATCCAAACGCGTATGACGTGCTCTGTGGCGCGCGCTCGGCCGAGGAGGCCCTGCACGACACGCCGGTCGACCTGCTCTCGCTGATTCCGGCCGGTGTCGAACTGGCCGGCGCGTCGGTCGAGTTGCCGACGATCGCCGGGTCCGAGCGCCGCCTGCGCGAGGTCCTCTCGCCGCTGCGCGACCGCTTCGCCTATGTGCTGATCGACTGTCCGCCCTCGCTGGGCCCGTTGACGGTCAACGCGCTCGTCGCCGCCGAGCAGGTGATCGTGCCCGTCCAGACTGAGTATTTCGCCCTCGAAGGCCTGGCCCAGGTGCTCGACACGATCGGGTTGGTGCAGCGCGAGCTGAATCCGCGGCTCACTGTGGCGGGTCTGGTGCTGACGATGCACGACGCCCGGACCCGACTCGGACGTGACGTTGAACGTGACGTTCGCGAGCACTTCCCCGGCATGGTGTTCGGCACCGTGATCCCCCGCAATGTGCGCCTCAGCGAGGCGCCGAGCTTTGGCGTGCCGGTGATCCTTCACGACCCCTACTGCGCCGGGTCCGATGCCTACGTCTCGCTCGCCCGGGAGGTTGCGGCGCGTGGTCGCTAGCCCTCGTTGCGTCGGTGGCGCGTGTTCAGCGCGGCGATACGAGACGATCTGCGGATGAGCGCCACCCACGGACCAGACGCGTGGCCGCTCGGTGGCGGAACCGTGCGGGGGCGGCCCCGTGGGATGGGCCGCGGCCTCGCGGCGATCATGGCGGTCTCGACGGATCCCGACAGCGCCGTCGAGGAGTTCCGCCAGGTCGCGGTCGAACTGATTCTGCCCAATCCACGCCAGCCGCGCCGGAACTTCGACGACGAGGCATTGTCCGCGCTGGCGGCATCGATGCAGGCCCGCGGCATCCTCCAGCCGGTGCTCGTCCGCCCGCTCCCGGACGGGCACTTCGAGCTGATCGCCGGCGAACGCCGCTGGCGCGCCGCGCAACTCGCGGGAATCGAGTCGATCCCTGCGCTGCTTCGAGCTCGCGACGATACGGAGTCGCTCGAGCTCGCGCTGATCGAGAACATGGCTCGCGAGGATCTCAATCCGGTCGAGGAGGCGCGCGCGTGTGCTGCACTCGTCGAGGATCTCGGGCTCTCGCATGAGGAGGTCGCGGTACGGATCGGGCGCAGCCGCGCCGCCGTGTCGAACCTCGTGCGCCTGCTGGACCTGCCCGATGAGGCGCTCGCGCTGCTGGAGCGGGGGACGCTCAGCGAGGGACATGGCCGCGCATTGCTGACGGCATCCGACCACGCCGTTCGCCGGCGCCTGGCGCGCAGCGCGGCTGAGCAGGGTTGGTCCGTGCGGGCGCTCGAGGCGCGGGCGCGCGAGGCGAACCGGGATGCGGCAAGCGCCGAGCGCGAGCGCCCGGCGGTGCGCGAGGCTCACCCCGACCAGCTCGACGCGTGCGCGACGATCGGCGAGGCCTTGGGGAGCGCCCTCGGCGCCGACGTGCGCGTCAGCGTGGCGCGTGGCGGTGCCTATCGCGCCGAGCTGCTGTTCGCCTCGCCCGAGGAGGCACTCGAGCTGGCCGAGCGGCTGCGCCGGCGCTAAGCCTGACTGCCGGCGTGGCGGCGATCCGCTTGGGCCTCCAGGCGCCGCGAATCGCCCGCCGGAGCGATCGCCTTTCGCCCGATCCCACGCGGCCGGCCGCCGACAAAACCCGGACGATAAGATGGCCGCCCGATTCGACGAACAGCGAGCTTCGGTGAGGGCGATTAGCTCAGTCGGTTAGAGCGCTTCTCTGATAAGGAAGAGGTCCCAGGTTCGAGTCCTGGATCGCCCACTCGTGAGGTGCCGGGGTTCGCCGTTCAGCCGTCCCGGACATGCCAGCCGTCGCCGCGCGCCTCGAACATTCCGCGCTTGCCGCGGTAGAGGTGCTGCGACACGTTCGTCAGCGGGACCTCGAAGGCCCGGGCGATGGCTCCGGCTTTCGAGCCCGGATGCGTGCGCAGGTAGTCGGCGATCTCATCACGGGTCAGCCGCCGCGGAACCGCGTCAGGCTGCGCCGTTTGTTTCGGCTTCCCTGTGAGCGCCTCACGGGCGGCGACAAGCCGGGCTCGCTCCTCGGCCAGCTGATGGAGCGCCGCCAACTCACCATCGAGCACCGCGAGGCGCTCGTCGATCTCGCGCAGGACAGCGCGCGAGCTGCCCGACCCCTTGCCGCTGCGACCCCGCTTGCCCTTGCCGCGATCAGCCATCCCCCAGATGCTAGCAGATCAATATCACGTGATGTCGGGTACGTGATGTTTGCACCCAACGGGCCTCCAACCTGCGCTAATTGGCCTGACCGCCGCGTCCCGCGAGCGTGACTCCGGCCTGGTCTTCGCTGCTCCCGCGCGCGCGTCCGTCGTCATGCGGGAGCACGACCTGCGCGGCGTCATCGGGCGTGACGTCGGGATACAGGACGCGCACCACCGCGATCGCCGCTGCCGCTCCGACGAGTTGAGCGACGACGAACCCCGGTGCCGAAGATGGCGCGATGCCGGCGAAGGTGTTCGAGAACATCCGGCCGACGCTGATCGCAGGGTTCGCGAAGCTGGTCGAACTGGTGAAGAAGTACGCGGCGCCGATGACCCGCGTCTCGTGCGTGCGAGCGCGAAGATCACGATCAGCAGTCCGAGCGTCGCCACGGCCTCGGCGAGCAGGTGCGCGGCCGAGGCCCGGTGCTTCGTCGAGATCGTCACGGCGGTCTGCGCGAACATCGCGTTGGCGACCACCGCGCCGGCGATGCAACCGCCGACCTGGGCCGGCACGTAGGCGGCCGCCGTTCGCCAGCTCAGTCCGCGGAAGCTCGCGTCGACGAGCGAGACCACCGGGTTGAAGTGACCGCCCGAGACGGGCCCGAACATCAGGATGATCGCGAACAGCCCCGCCGCCGTTGCCGCCGCGTTCTCGAACAGCTCGAGCCCGACATTTCCCGGCGACAGTCGCTGTGCCGCGGCCCGAGCCGATCACGATCGCGGCGAGAAACGCCGAGCCCAGGAACTCGGCGAACAGCCGGCGCCGGAGTATCTGGTTCATGACCGGGCGGCCCTCGGCGCCGCTCGCGCAGTCTTCGCCGCGCGCTCCATCAGGTCCCCGACACGAGCTTCTCCGCGTACTCCTCGGGCAATCCGGCCGCGATGATCTCCCGTGCCACCGCCGCCGCGTCGTAGGGAACGCGCACGACCGACGCCCGGGCGGCGCCACGCGCATCGAGTTCTAGCAATGCGAACGCGCCGCGCTGGTCGCCGTCCTTCGGCTTGCCGACAGAGCCGCAGTTGACGAACAGGACGTCGCCGTAGGAGCGGATCCACGGCTTGTGGGTGTGGCCGAACACGAGCACGTCGCAGTCGGCGCCGGACGCGATGCGCTCGAACGTGCGTGCCGGCTTGTCCTCGAACAGATACTCGTTGACCTTCCGCGGTGAGCCATGCACCAGCCGGACGCGGTGCTCGCCAAGCGCGAAGCGCAGATCGAACGGCAGCCCGCGCATGAACTGCTTGGCGTGTCGATCGGTATGCGCGAGCGTCCAGGCGACGGATTGGCTACCGAGCTCCCGGTCGTGGTCGGTGAGGTAGGCACACCCGCAGTCCGTCAGGTCGCGGCTGATCGCGTGGTCGTAGTTGCCGTAGATCGTCGGGATCGAGCGCTGCTCGACGAGTGCGCACACCTCGGTCGGGTGTGGTCCGTAGCCGACGAGGTCGCCGCCGCAGTAGAGCGCCTCGACCCGGAGCTCCTCGACCCGCTCGAGCACAGCCTGCAGCGCCGGAAGGTTGCCGTGGATGTCGGTGATCACCGCGACGCGCTCGTACCGCGGGCTCACGCTATGCGCTCGAAGAACGCCTGAGCCATCTGCGAGCGCCCGGCGTTGTGGGTGCAAACGAAGAGCAGGTGCCTCATCGACGCCTCCGATCCATGATCGAACGCAGCATAAACATTGACAGCCGTCAGTTCAATCGATATATATGTATTGATGAGCGTCGATCTGGAGCTTTCGCCGAAGGCCAAGCGGGCCGCCGGAGAGCCGTGCTGCGAGCCGGTCTTCTACCCCGATGTCGAGCGGCAGCAGGCCGAGCGGATCGCGAAGATCGCGAAGGCGCTCGGGGATCCCGTGCGGCTGCAGCTCGTCGATGTCCTGGGCAAACACGCCGGCAAGGTCTGCGTCTGCGAGCTGGTGCCGCTGTTCGATCTCTCCCAGCCCACGGTCTCCCACCACCTCAAGGTGCTCCGCGAAGCGGGCCTCGTCGGCTCGGAGCGCCAGGGTCTGTGGGCCTATTACTACGTGATACCCGACGCGCTGAAGGAGCTGTCCGCATGGCTGACGTGACCGATATCCGCGAGACGGTCCGCGATCGCTACGCCGCCGCCGCCAAAGCCGCCGCCAAAGCGGCTGCCGAGCCCGTGGCCGCAGCGGGCGACAGCGGTTGTTGCACGCCCGACCGGGTGCGGCTGAGCCCGGCCGACGAAACCGGCTCCTTTGGCGCCCCGCTCTACGACGACGCTGATGGCGAGGGCGTCCCGCAGGCCGCGCTCAACGCGTCCCTCGGATGCGGGGTGCCAACCGCGGTCGCCGACCTGCACCTCGGCGAGACCGTCCTGGACCTCGGTTCCGGCGCCGGCGCCGACGTCCTGATCTCCGCCCGCCGCGTCGGTCCGACCGGCAAGGCGATCGGGCTCGACATGACCGACGAGATGCTCGCGCTCGCGCAGTCGAACGCCGCCGAAGCGGGGGTCGACAACGCGGAGTTCGTCAAGGGCTATCTCGAAGCGATTCCACTCCTCGATGCGACAGTCGATGTCGTCATCTCCAACTGCGTTCTGAACCTCTGCGCCGACAAGGCCGTGGTTATCCGCGAGGCTGCCCGCGTGCTGCGTCCCGGCGGTCGTTTCGCCATCTCCGACGTCATCGCCGACCCCGACATGGACGAGGCGACCACGGCCGACATGGCAGCCTGGACCGGCTGTGTCGCCGGTGCGCTGACCGAGGCCGAGTTTCGCGACGCGCTTCACGGCGCCGGCCTCGCGGACATCGAGATCCGCCCCACCCACCGCGTGCACGAGCACGCAACGGCGGCGATCATCCGCGCCCGCAAGCCGGATGGATCAGCCTGTTGCGCCGCCGACGAGCTGGCCCACTGTTGCGAGCCCACGGCGAAGAACGACTGCTGCGGGCCCGAGGTCCTCGGCCAAGCGCCCTCGAGCTGCGGCTGCACGGACTGACTCGAGATGTCCGAGCTACTGCAGTGGAGCGCCGCGATCATCGTGCTCGCCGCCTTCGCACTGTCCCAGCGCGGAATCTGGCGGGTCACCTCATACCCGTACCTGTCGCTGAACTTCGTCGGCGGGGCCGGCCTCCCAGCGGCCGCAGCCCTCAGCCACCAGTGGGATTCGTGCTGCTGGAGGGCGTCTGGGCCCTCGTCGCGGGGTGGGGCCTATCGACCCGCATGCGCGGCGTCGCGCCCTCGCGTCCCGACCGCCTGACGACGCCGCGCCGGGCTGCGGCGCTGGAGGCGGCGCGCACGGGAGCACCATCCCGACGCCGACGCCCGACGCCCGACGCCCGACGCCGGGCGCCTACGGCGCCGCGAGGTCGCGCGCGACGGCCCGCTGAGCCTCCGCGCGGTCGGCCTCCTCGGCGCGGTCGGTCGACGCGGGCTGCAGCTCGGACATCCGGTTGAGCGTCGCGAGCCCGGGGAACAGCTGCGTCCACGCGAGCGCGATCGCGATCGTCAGCGAGCCGCCGAGCACGACCGCCGGGACGGCGCCGAGCAGCGCCGCGGCGGAACCGGACTCGAACGCGCCAAGCTGATTGGACGCCCCCACGAACACCGCCTCGACGGCGCCGACGCGGCCGCGCACGTGATCGGGCGTGATGAACGTCGCGGTGGTCGTTCGAATGTTCACGCTGATCATGTCGGCGGCCCCGCTGATCACCAGGGCCACCAGCGACAGGGCCATCCAGTGGGACAGGCCGAAGACGATCATGCTGGCGCCAAAGACGCTGACCACCACGATCAGCGTCGGGCCGGCGGGCGTCGGCAGCGGGCGCCGCACGAGCATCACGCCGGCAACGACCGCGCCGGCGGCCGGCGCACTGCGCAGAACGCCCAGACCGACCGGCCCCGTGTGGAGGATCGACTGGGCGAACACCGGCAGCAGCGCGACCGCGCCGCCGAAGAGCACCGCGAAGAGGTCGAGCAGAATCGCGCCGAGCAGGATCGGGGTGGCGCGGATGAAGTGGATTCCGCCGAGCAGCGCCTGGAGCTGGGTCGTCGACTGCGGACGGACCTGGACGGTGGCGCGCAGACGGATCGCGAGGATCGCTGCGGTCGCGACCACGAACAGCGCGAGCGCCACGCCGTAGGCCACCTCGGGAGCGAGCGCGAACAGCAGGCCGCCGAGTGCGGGCCCGGTCACCATCGCCGTCTGTGTCGCCACCGACCGCAGCGCCAGCGCGCTCGGCAGGAGCTCGCGGCTGACGAGCGCCGGCGGCATCGCGCGCGTCGCCGGGAAGGACAGCGCGGTGGCGACGCCGGTGGCGGTCGCCAACACCAGAAACGGCCAGAGGGCGTGCGCCCCCGACGCGCTGACCAGGATCAGCACGGCGGCGATCGCGGTCAGCAGGACGGTCGAGAGTCCCAGCACGAGCCGTCGCGAGACGCGATCGGCGAGCGCTCCGCCCGGCAGCGCGAGAACGAAGACGGGCCCGAACTCGAGTAGTCCGATCAGGCCGAGGTCGAACGCGCGGTGGTGAATCTCATAGACCTGCCAGCCGATCGCGACCGCGATCATCTGGCTCGCGAGGTTCATCGAGAGCACCACGACCACAAACAGCGCGAAGTCGCGACTGTGCATGGCTCGCGGGAGTCGGCGGGGCCCGCCGGTCACGCCGCGCATCGGCCCATTCTCGCAAGCGGTGCGGGGGCCATCGCCGCACGCCCGCGCCGGCGTCGCCAGAGGCGCCGATCGACCGACGGAAGCGGCGGCGCCGCGGCCGGGAAGGAAACGCGCCGTCCGGAGTCTTCAGATCGACAACCTGCGCAACAACACCGACGGGAGACTCCTCCAGTGTCCAAGCAACCTCTGCTCACGGTGGCCGGTGGGCTGCTCGCCGCCGCAGCGCTCGTGGGATCAAGCGGCGCCGCCGTGGCGGCCCCGGCCGCGCGCACGAGCTCGACGGCCGGCGCCTTCGTGGCATCGCTGCACACGACCGCCACGATCGGCTCGACCGTGCCGGCGAACGGCGACGTGAACCCCTACGGGCTGGTGGTCGTGCCGGCCACCGTCGGCTCCCTGACCGCCGGCGACTTCCTCGTCAGCAATTTCAACGCCAAGTCCAACAACCAGGGCACCGGGACGACGATCGTCGAGCTGACCCCGGCCGGCAAGCTGTCGCTGTTTGCGAGCATCGACGCCAAGAAGCTCCCCGGCTCCTGCCCCGGCGGTGTCGGGCTGACCACGGCGCTGAGCATCCTGCCCGGCGGCTACGTCGTCGTCGGCAGCCTGCCGACGACCAACGGCCAGTCGGCGACGGCGCAGCTCGGCTGTCTGATCGTGCTCGACAGCCACGGTCACCCGGTCGAGACGATCGCCGGAGGCAACATCGCCGGGCCGTGGGACATGACGTCGGTAACGCAGGGATCGACCACGACGCTGTTCGTCAGCAACGTGCTGACCGGCGGAGCGAAGGCCGGCCTGAAGACGATCGACAACTCGACGGTGCTGCGGATTCGCCTGGACTCGAGCGCCGGGCACGCGCCCAAGGTCCTGGCGCAGCAGGTCGTGGCAAACGGAATCCCGTGGCGTGACGACAAGACGGCGCTCGCGATCGGACCCACGGGCGTCGGCCTGGGCCAGAACGGGACGCTCTACGTCGCCGACACGCTCGCCAGCCGGATCATCGCGATCCCCAACGCGCTGACGCGCAGCGCGGCGCTGTTCGACAAGGGCATCGCGCTGTCCTCCGGTCAGCACCTCAATCAGCCGCTGGGGCTGGTCCTGGCACCGAACGGAGACATCCTGACGACCAACGCGGGCGATGGGACCATCGTCGAGACGACACCCGCCGGGCGCCAGGTCGCGACCGTGGCCGGTGATGCGAAGGCCGGTGCCGGCTCACTGTTCGGGCTCGCGATCGCACCGGGTGGCAAGGGCATCGTCTACGTCGACGACGCGCTGAACACCCTCCGCTTGCTGCACTGACGCAGCAGGGCCGCACCGCACGCGCGCACGGCCGATGGTTGGCCGTGCGCGCGTTGTCGCCTGCGGCGCGCCACAAGAGGGTTGGTGGCGCCGGCGGTGGCCGGCGGCTTCAGGCGAGTACGTCGGCGCGGATCAGCGAGGCGGCTTCGACGGCGGCCGCGCGCGAGTGCACGCCGAGCTTCTTGAGGACGTTCTTCACGTGGCTGTTGACGGTTTCCGGTGACAGGTACAGCGAGTCGGCGATGTCGCGGGTGCTTGCGCCACCGCAGATCAGGTCGAGGATCTCCCACTCGCGGTTGGTCAGCGTGCTCTTGACGGGCCGCGTCCCGGTTCCGTCGGCGGGCGTGCGGCGGAGCCGCTCGACCAGTACGCCGGTGAGCTCGGGCGAGATGATCGCGTGGCCGGCGGCGACGACCGCCAGCACGCGCTTGATCGATTCCATCTCGGCGGTCTTGACGGCGAAGCCGCTCGCGCCCGCACGCACGGCCCGCGTCTCGAGTTCGAGGTCGGACGCCGTCGCGAGCATCACAACGCGCGTCTCGGGGCTGGTGCGGACGATCTGGTCACACGCGTCGATCGCGTCGAGACCGGGCAGCCCGGTCGCGAGCAGGACGATGTCCGGGCGGTAGTGACGCGCGAGCTCGACCACCTCGGTACCGTCGGCCGCCTGGCCGATGACGGCGAACCCACCGTCGGAGCGCAGCGAGTCCGTGAGCGCGCGGCGGGCGAGTTGATCGCCATCGGCCACCAGCACTCGCGGCCGGTCACCCGGTGTGCGCGCGTCCTGTGCGAGCTCCGAATCTTCCTGATTTACCGTCAAAGGGGCGGGCTCGAGTTCGCAGTCAAGGTAGGTCATGGCGGCATTGTCGGGCTCCTGGCCATTTGGGTCAAGGGGGTGAGTGAAAGGTTGGACGTCTGTACTAGCCGTTCGTCCGTTCGGGCGTTTTACCCCAAATTGGCCCTGAACGCGCAGTCTGGACGCCGTTATTCCACACAAATTGGGCTCTTCCCGGAGAGGTCAGGGGGAGACCCGCCGTTAAGGGTGTGAAGGGCCTTTGGCCATTTGTACTAACCCTGCGAGCCGCGAAAACGACCCCATTCGAGAAGGCATTCACTCCCGGACCTCGCGTGTGTACGATCCACAGGACCCCAGGGAAGGTATGCGTCGTGCTTGAAGTGACCAACTCCCGCTTTTCATCTGAACACGTCGGCAAACTCGCGGGCGATGTGCTCACCGAGCTCTACACGGTCGTCTGCGGCCATCGGCCCACAGCCGTCCGCGCGTATCAGGAGGACGACGCGCTGCTGCTGATGCTGCGCTTCGAGCCCGACGCGATCGGAGACGGTCCGGTCGAGGTCCCCGACGCGATGTTGGAGCAGGCGTTCGCGGCGATGCCCGGGATGATCGCCACGGCGATCGAGGCACGGACCGGTCGCTGGCTGCTGCCGGGCAGCCTGTCGGTGTGCGTCGAGCGCGGACTCGCGGTCTTCGCGTTCAGCGCGATGGACGACGACGGCGACGAGCGCTCCGGCGATGATCTGTTCCGCATCGACCGGGCCGACGCCACACCGAGCACGCGCCCGACGCTGCGCCTCGCAAGCTGAGCTGACCGCGGGCACCGCTCGCCGGGTGCGCGGAGTCGACCCGCAGATCGGCCGGCCCCGGCCTCACAGCGCGCCCGCCCCCGACGCGAGCCGGCGGCCGCGTCGCTCGACGCAGATGCGCCCGCAGCGGCGGGCGGCCGCGTTGATCTAGCCGTTCGTACGAACGCTTCGGTTGGGCATTGACCTCGCGCGCGAGCGGTGGCGATGATCCGGCTGCGCCCCCGGTGGGCCGTCCGCCACCGGGCGCGCGCCGAGCTCAACTCGACAACAGGAACACGGCGGATGAACGGCGAGCCAGTCAGTCGCGGCAGGACGGTCCCGGAGCGGGTCCGCGTGATCGTTGCCCACCCCGATCCCTCCACCCGCCGGGCGGTGCGCGATGTGCTCGGCGACGTCTCGGACTTCGTCGTCGTCGCCGACGCCGAGGACGGCGTCTCGGCTGTCGAGCTCGCGCTGTTCTATCGCCCCGAGATCGTGCTGCTGGATGTCACGATGCCACGGCGCGACGGGATCGCCGCCGCCGCGCTGATCGTGGCGGACGCGCCGTCGGTCAGCGTCGTGATGTTCTCCGACCGCGACGACTCCGCGACCGCGATGGCGGCGCTGCGCGCCGGGGCCTGCGGGTTCCTCTCGGCGGTGCTCGATCTGCGCACGCTCGCCGAGTCCCTGCGCTCCGTGATGGCGGGCGGCGCGGCCGTGTCGGCAAGCCTCGCGCGGCACCTCGTCGACATGGTCCGCGAGATACCCGAGACCGGCGTGGGGCTGCGGCCGGTCAGGAGCTCGCTGACCCGGCGCGAATGGGAGGTCCTCGACATGATCTGCGCCGGCATGTCGACCCGCGAGATCTCCAGCGCGCTGTTCGTGGCCGAGGACACCGTCTACGGCCACGTCAAGCACATGATGCGCAAGCTCGGGGTGAAGTCGCGCGCCGAGGCGGTCAGCATGGCGGGGACGCTGCGCCAGATCGCCGACCGCGACTGAACGCGGCGCTGCGCACCGCGAGCCGCGCAGGGGTCCCGTTCGCCGACCCCTCCGGGTTGTGACGCTACGTGCGCTCCCGGGCTAGGGCGCCGCGTAACGGCTGGCGCGGTGGCCGGGCAGCATGAACGTGATCGTCTTCGGCGCGAAGATCGTCGCGGCGTAGACGTTGCTGTGCACGGCGACGGTTCGCGTGACCCCGCGTGCCGCCGTGATCGTCACCGCCGACACGCCGTCCGGGACCAGGCCGACGATGAACTGGCTGCTGATGCGCGGTGGCGTCGTGGGGCGCGCACCGTGCAGCGCGCCGGTCGGTCGCAGGCCGACGATCAGGGCGCCGCCGATCGCCTGCTCAGTGGTCCGGCATTGCCAGTACGCGAGGCCGTCGGCGAACAGCAGCCGCAGGCACACGTTGCCGTTCGCCGGTACGACCGAGAGACGGCGGGGCGCCAGCGCTCCGGCCGCCACCGCGACCGATCGCGCGAGCGACGGATTCGCGCCGAGCGGTCCGGCGCCGGCCTGCAGTGGCGCAAAGGCGTCGGTGGGGCGCCGCGAGCGCCGCAGAATCCCAAACGACGCCGCTTCGGCCTGCGAGATCGCATGGATCTCCGGCCGCGTGGCGATCGGGCGGTTGACCGGAGTCGGACCCGAGCTCGAGGTCAGCGTGCCGACGCCGGCCGCGAGCGCCGCCGAGACCACGAGCACAACGACCGCACGCAGCGCCAGGGAAGAACGCGACAGCCCGGCAGATTCAGCCCGCGCGAGCGGAACCGGCGGTGCCGAGGAGGCGCCCGGTGCTACGGGCACCCCTGGTTGTACACCTCGGTGCCGTTCATGTAGAGCCAGTACGGCGAGGCGTTGTAGATCAGGCCTCGCAACCACTGCCACCCCGAGTAGCACTCCTCGGTCTGGCCGCCGCCGCAGGCCCAGCCGGGCGACACGCCGTTTCCATACTGGTTGACGGCGACTTCGCAGACCCACGAGCCGCTGCCCGTGTCGTCATAGACGAGGTCGGCCGTGAGGTAATGCGCCGGACCCTCGCACTCGCCGCCGCTCGGCTGCCAGCCGATGCAGTAGTTGGTCCAGGTCGCCGACGCGTGCTGGGTCGCGAAGAGGAACCCGACCATCGCACCGGCGAGGGCGACCGCGAGCAGCAGCGTGCGCGCGCTGCGCAGATGTCCGATGCGATGGCTCAATGTCCCCTGCCGGAATCGCGTGCAAGATGTGCTGCGCCACCAACCTAGACAGGGCCGGAGGAGGCGTCCAACACAGATCGACTATCGAAGGTCTGTCGATCGGTATGGGTTCGGCCCCAATCGCGGGAGTCCTGCGCACGCCGCTCGCCGCAGCGTCGGTTGCTGCTCAGCGCGGCCCGCCACCCCACCGGGGCGAGCGTCAGCCGCCGCCGGAGAAGGTCACCGTCGGGCTGGCGGTGGGGCCGGCGGCCCCCGCCGGGAGCGTCGCGTCGAAGAAGTTGTTCTGGACCGGCGCCGAGACGTCGACGCCGCCGGCTGCTGTGATCGTCACCGTCGAGACGCCGTCCGGTGCGAGGCCGAAGACCTGGCCGAACGCGACGTCGCGCGCCGTGCCGGCGCGAACCTCGGCGAGCGTGTAGCAGTTGACGGCGAACGCGCCGGACTGCGCCGCGTACAGGCACAGCGCGTCGGGGATCGCCGCGGGCGAGCTCAGGCTCGCGCGGCGTTCGGCGACCGGCACGAGCACGAAGCCGCTCGCGGCGCTGCCGCCGGCCAGCACCCGGATGTAGTTCGTCCGTACGCCGCTCGAGGAGGCGTTGATCGCCTGCAGGGCGCCGGTCGCGAGCGCTCCGCTGCGGTCGGCGGGGTTCTGCGCGCGCCGCAGCACGGCCAGCGCGGCGAGCTGGTCGGCCGGCGGAGCGCTGGCGCTGATCGTCGGCGGAGCCTCGCCGAAGCGCGAATCGCCGAGCACCGGCGTCCACAGCGCCAGCGCCGCCACGGCGGTCCCGGCGAAGGCGGTCAGCGAGAGGGCGACGATGACCGGGCGGCTGAGCCGCGGGAGGAGGGTGCGGGGCACGCGCAGCCCCCACGGGCGCCGCTCCGGCGCGCCGGCCAGCCCCCACGGGCGCCGCTCCGCCGCGCCGGCCGGCCCCCGCCGTGCGGCGGCCAGCTCGCCGGCTGCGCGCGTCAGCTGGATCCCGAAGCGCACGCGGAAATCGCTCAGGCCGAGCACGCGGGCGAGCGGCCGGCCGGACGGGCCGAAGCCCAGCCGCGGCAGGCGCAGCGCCCACGGGCGGCGCTCCGGGGCGCCGGCCAGCCCCCGCCGCGCGGCCGCCAGCTCGCCCGCGGCGTCGGTCAGCTGGATCCCGAAGCGGACCCGGAAGTCGCCGGCGCCGGCGGCGAGCAGCGCCGCCGATGCGGCGGTCAGCTGGAGGCCGAAGCGGTCGCGGAAGTCGCTCATCTGTTGTTGTTCACCCGCGCTCGCAGGGTGCTCAGGGCACGGCTGACGCGCTTGCGGACGACGGCCTCCGAGCAATCGAGGTCGCGCGCGATCTCGTCGTATTCGCGTTCGTCGATGACGCGCGCGCGAAGCGCCTGCAGCTGATCGGGCGGCAACAGGTCGGCGAGCTGGTTGACGAGGTCGCTCTCGCTCAGCTCGTCGACGAGCGCGAGGTCGCTGTCGTCCAGGACCAGCGGTTCGAGGCCCAGCTTCTCGCGGGCGGCGGCCTCGACCCGGCCGCGACGGTAGCTCTCAAACAGCTTGTTGCGGGCGATGCCGAGCAACCAGGCGACGGGGACCTCGAGCTGCTCGGGCTCGGTGTCGGCGTGCAGGGCCAGCAGCGCTGCGGCAAAGGTCTCGGCCATCAGGTCGGCGGCGACCTCCGGGCTCGAGGTGCGGCGGCGCAGGAACGCGAGCACGACGTCGACGTGGCGCTCGTAGAACACCGTGAAGGCCTCGGGCTCGGTGGTCAGGGCGAGCGCGAGCAGCTCCTGGTCGGTGCGCCGGTCGGGCCGTGCCCTAGCCATCCTCGAAATGCGCGCCCGGCTGTCGGGCTGCCTGCGCGCCTCGTGCGCGCGCAGCGCGGCGGCGACCAGCCGCCAGAGCGACGGCAGCCCGAACGCCGGGTGCTCGCTCGCGACACCGCCGCCCGCACCCGCAGGCGCCGGTTGCAGGGCCCTCATCCGACCGCCAGGTAGCCGTCGCTGCAGACATCCAACGCAGTCTGAACGAAGCTACGGACCGCAGCAACAGTGCCGCTGCGCCGCCAGACGATCGCCACGACGCTCGGTGGAGCGTCGAGCAGCGGGATGTGCACGAAGCCCGCGTTGCGCAGCGAATCCGCCAGCGACTCGGGCATCACGCCGACGCCGTGTCCGGCGGCGACGCGGATGATCAGCTCCTCGATGCTCGCCGCGGCCGGCGCCGACGCGCGGGCGGCGTCGGTCAGCCGCGGAGCGACGGCCAGATCGGCGTTCCAGCCGCCGTGCGTCCCGCGCGGCAGCACGAGCGGCTCGCCACGCAGGTCGGCCAGCGTCAGCGTCGCGCGCCGGGCGAGCGGGTGATCGGCGCCCAGCACCGCGACGCGGCGCTCCTCGAAGATGACCTGGCTTTCGAGCGACGGGTCGCCGACCGGCAGCCGCACGACGGCGACGTCGACGGTGCCGTCGCCGAGTTCGCCGGCGCCCTCGCCCCACGACAGCGAGGTGAGATCGAGCTCGATCTGCGGTTGCGTCTCGCCGAACTCGCGCACGAAGCGGGTCGTCGCGACGACCGTCGTCGCGTCGAAGCCGACGCGCAGCCGGCTCTGCTCGCCCCGCGCCTGGGTCTCGATCTCGGCGAGCGTCTCGGCGTAGAGCGCGAGCACGCGCCGCCCGC
Source organism: uncultured Solirubrobacterales bacterium (assembly GCA_963833765.1). Taxonomy (GTDB): domain Bacteria; phylum Actinomycetota; class Thermoleophilia; order Solirubrobacterales; family Solirubrobacteraceae; genus Palsa-513. The sequence continues at coordinate 289,508 of CAWHZJ010000008.1, forward strand.
CGCGCAGCAGCGACTCGCCGGCCGCCGTCAGCGCAACGCTGCGCGAGGTGCGCCGGAACAACTCGACGCCGAGCTGGCGCTCGAAGGTGCGAATCGCGGTGCTCAACGGCGGCTGCGCGATCCCCAGGCGCTTGGCGGCACGGCCGAAATGGAGCTCCTCGGCGACCGCGACGAAGTAGCGCAGCAGCCGCAGCTCGCCGGTGATCGGGACCGCGGGACGCTCGCCGGCGAGCTCGCCCGCCGACGGCATCGGCTGGCCTGCCGGAGTCGGCCCAGGAGTCATCGCCGCGTCGTCCATCGTCAGGTACGTAGCGCGGCGGCGGGGGTTTGTGACCGCTGGGCGCCGGGTTCCAACACCCGTCGAGCGCTATCGGGGTTATGTCCACCCGAGGCTCGCCGGCGCCCAAACGGCGGGCTTCCGGGGCGCCCCGAACGGCCAGCCCGATGGCGCCGTTCGCGCGCCCGGGGCGCCGACCGCGGACCGCCGGGGCGCCGCCGCCGAACCGTCGCGGCGTACCCGCGAAGCGGCCGCTGCGCTACTCGAGGAACTCCTCGCTGCGCGAGCGGTCGATGTCGTCGTCGTGGCGGTTGTGGGGGCTGAAGACGAAGTGCCACAGCGCCCAGCAGGAGCCGTAGCCGATCGCGAGCACCAGAAACCCACCGGCGGCTTCCAGCGCGGCCGAGACGGCGAGCGGTTCCATAGCGCCACGCTACAGCCTGGCACCCCGCGTCGGCGACGTCCGATACCCTCGCCGCGTGGGCAGCCCGGCAGGACAGGACGCCCCGGTGGCCCCAGGCCGCTTGCGCGAGTCCCCTAGGCGCGGCATGGGCAGGCGCCCGGGCAAGCGCGCGATCGCGTTCGCGGCGACGGTCGTGCTCGCCGCCGTCTTCACCTATCTCGCGGTTCGCGGGGTGCACTGGCACAGCGCCTGGCTGGCGCTCAAGCAGAGTGACGCGTGGTGGCTGATCCCGGCGATGGTCGCCTTCGCCGCCCAGACGGTGATGCGGGCGATGCGCTGGCGCTCGCTGTTCTCGCCGGCCCGACGTCCCGAGCGCCGGCCGATCCTGGCCGCGACGATGATCGGCTACCTGTTCAACAACATCATGCCGGCGCGGGCCGGAGAGGCCGCGCGCGTCGTGGCGCTGGCCCAGCGGACCGGCACACCGGCGGCGGAGATCGTCGGCACAGTCGTCGTCGAGCGCGCCTACGACGTCCTCTCGATCCTGATCATCTTCTTCTGCGCCTCGCCGTGGCTGCCGCACGAAAGCTGGTTCGGCACGGCGGCGATCGTCGCCGGGGTCGCGGCGCTGGGGCTCGGTGCGCTGATCTGGGTGCTGGCCGTCCACGGCGACCGCCCGCTGCGCGTCATCGTGCGGCCGCTCGGACGCCTGCCCGGCCTCTCGGTCGAACGCGTCGAGCGCGAGGCTGCGACGCTCGCAGAGGGCCTGTCCGGCCTACGTGAGCGTCGCGTCGCCGTCGAAGCGCTGGTCTGGAGCCTCGCCGCCTGGATGACCTCGGCGCTGTGGGCGTGGCTCGTGCTGCTGGCCTTCCAGCCGGCACTCGGCTTCGGCGCCGGCGTGCTGGTGACCGTCGTGATCGGCCTGTCGATGATCATCCCGTCGCCGCCGGCGGCCGTCGGGGTGTTCGAGGCGGCCGGGGTGCTCGCGCTGCACGCCTTCCACATCTCCGAGAGCCGCGCGCTCCCCTACGCGCTCGTCCTGCACGTGTCGAACTTCGTCCCGCTCGTGGTCGTCGGCGCGATCACGCTGCACTCAGCGGCCCGCCAACCCTCTCAAATGCGTGGGAGCGCGACCTATACTTGATCGGTCCCCGGCCCGACGGAGAGCGCGCGCGTGCAGGAAATGGTCATCTATGGCGTCAGCTTCGATATGGTCGGCAAGCAGCCGATCGTGTTGCTGAAGACCGCGGACGGCAACAAGTTCCTGCCGATCTGGATCGGGCATCCGGAGGCCGCGTCGATCCTGATGAAGCTCCAGGGCGCGACCACGCCGCGCCCGATGACCCACGACCTGCTCTGCGACGTGCTCGGCGAGCTCGACGTCCGCTGCACACAGGTCGCTGTCACCGAACTGCGTGACAACACGTTCTTCGCCCAGATCACGCTGCAGGTCGCCGGGCGCGAGCTCGAGATCGATTCGCGCCCGAGCGACGCGATCGCGCTCGCGGTCCGCGTCGGCGCGCCGATCTTCGCCGCCGAGGAGGTGATCGCGGACTCCGCGATCGAGTTCGAGCACGAGGTCGAGGACACCGACGACGTCGTCGAGAAGTTCAAGGAGTTCCTCGACCAGGTCACCCCTGAGGACTTCGCCGCCGGCGACTCCTAGCGCGCCAGCGCCTCGCCCAGCACCCGTTCGACGACCTCGTCGAAGCCGAGCCCCGCGGCGTCGGCCGCCTGCGGGAACAGGCTCGTCTCGGTCAGCCCCGGGATCGGGTTGATCTCGAGCACGATCGGCCCGTCGGGGCCGAGGATCATGTCCACGCGCGCGAAGCCGCGGCAGGACAGGAGCGTCCACGCAGCCAGCGCGATCGCGCGCACGCGCTCGGCGACGTCGTCCGCGAGCACCGCCGGGCAGACGAACTCGGTTCGACCGATCTCGTAGCGCGCGGCGAAGTCGTAGAACTCGGGGCCCTGCGGCACCGCCTCGACGATCGGCAGCGCCAGCGCCGGCCCGCCGTCGGCGCCCGCGAGCAGCGACACCGCCAGCTCGCGCCCCTCGACGTAGCGCTCGAGCAGCACCCGCGCCCCGTAGGACAGCGCCGCGACCAGCGCGATCGGCAGCTCCGCGGCCGAACGCGCGAACTTGACGCCCAGCGACGATCCCTGCGAGACCGGCTTGACGACGAGCGGAAAGCCGAGCCGCGACTCGATCCCGGGCAGCGCCTCGCCGGCGCCGAGCTCGTGCAGCGCGATCTCGCCGAGCACCGCCCAGTCCGGCGTCGGCAGCCCGCCGTCGCGCAGCGCGTGCTTGGCCAGCACCTTGTCCGCGCAGCGCACGCAGGCGTGGACGGCCGAGCCCGTGTAGCGGATCCCGAGCATCTCGAGCAACTCCTGCACCGTGCCGTCCTCGCCGCCGCGGCCGTGCAGGGCGATGAAGGCGACGTCGGGGCGCGCCTCGTCGAGCCGCGCCACCAGGTCCATCCCGACGTCGATCGGCACGACCTCGTGGCCGAGGCGCTCGAGCGAGTCCTCGACCCGCGCTCCCGATGCCAGCGACACCTGACGCTCCAGCGAGCGTCCCCCCTTCAGCACCGCGACGCGGGTCATGCTCCGCGCGAGCGCCGGCCCTCCGCCGCTCCGCGGCGCGGAAGCTCGAGGACGTCGGCCAGCGGCCCGCCCGCGGCGTCGCGGGAGGGCGCCGGCGCGGCGTCGGTCACGCGGTGACCGGTCAGCGTGCCGTAGAGCGCCACCTGCTGCGCGACGATCTTGCCGATCCGCCGGACCCCCTCGCGGATCTCATCCTCGGTCGAGCTCGAGAAGTTCAGCCGCATCGAGGACCGCCCACGACCGTCGGCGAACGCCGCCTCGCCGGGCACGAACGCGACGTTCTCGGCCAGCGCGCGCGCCAGCAGGTCGGTGGTGTTGATGTAGTCGGGCAGCGTGACCCAGATGAACAGGCCGCCCTGCGGATGCGTCCAGCTCGCCGCGGGCGGCAGGTGCTCGGCGAGGGCATCGAGGATCACGTCGCGGCGGCGGTGGTAGATCTCGCGCAGCGAGGCGACGTAGGCACGCCAGTCGCCGGAGGCGAAGTAGGCGGCGACGAAATGCTGCGCCAGCGTCGAGGAGCACAGATCCGCGGACTGCTTGCCGAGGATCAGCTTGGCCAGCAGCGGCCGCGGCGCGACCAGCCAGCCGACCCGCACCCCGGGCGAGAGGATCTTCGACATCGTGCCCGTGTAGATCACGAAGTCGTTGTCCTCGACCGACCCGGCCGGCACCTCGAGCGAGCGCAGCGTCGGCAGCGGATCGCCCTCGTAGCGCAGCATCCCGTAGGGGTTGTCCTCGAGCACGATCAGCTCACGCTCGCCGGCCAGCGCGACCAGCCGTCGCCGGCGCTCCAGCGACATCGTCACCCCGGCCGGGTTCTGGAAGGTCGGGATCGTGTAGATGAACTTCGGCCGCCGTCCCTCGCGGTCAAGCCGCGCGAGCGTCTCCTCGAGCACATCGATCCGCATCCCGTCGGCGTCCATCTCGATCTGGATCACCTCGGCCTCATAGGCACAGAACGTCGGCACCGCCCCCGGGTAGGTCGGTGCCTCGGCGATCACGACGTCGCCGGGGTCGACCAGCGCCTTGGACACGAGGTCGATCGCCTGCTGGCCGCCGGTGGTGACGATCACCTCGTCGGGATCGACGAGCATGTCCTCGTCGGCCATCACCGTGCAGATCGCCTCGCGGACGCCGAGCAGCCCCTCGCTCGGGCCGTACTGCAGCGCCTGCGCCGTCGGAATCTGCTCCATCAGCCGGGCGAACAGCGCGGTATCGAAGGTCGAGGTGTCGGGCAGGCCGCCGGCCAGCGAGATCACCTCCGGACGCACGGTCACGGCCATCAGGTCGCGCATCGCCGAGGAGCGCATCACCCGCGTGCGGCTGGCGAACAGGCCGGCGTAGCGCTCGAGCTCGTGCGCCGCGGAGCGCGGCGGCCGCCGCTCGCTCATCGCGCGGATGACCGGTCAACTATCGTCATGACCGCCTGCACGCTAGCGCACGATGAGCCTCTTCCTCCACATCTGCACGGGTCTTGGCCTCGCGCTCGCCGCCGGAATCCGCCCCTTCACCCCCGCCTGGCTGGCCGGCGCGCTGGCCGGCGCGAACGTCCTGTTCGACTTCCATGGCACCGACTACGCCTTCCTGCAGTCAGCGGCGTTCCTGTTGGTGGTGGCGTTGATCTTCGTGGCGTGCGCGATATTGAGACCACGTGGCGTTCGCGAGCTCGTGGCGACCGCCGGGATCGCGCTCGGCGGCCTGCTGTGGGCCGCGATCCTCGCGGCCCACCACGACGCCGCCTGGCCCGGCCTGATCGGCGGGGTGCTCGCCGCCGGGCTGGCCCAGTTCGCCTCGCGCCCGGTCCTCGAGGGCGCCAGCGAGCGGCTGAGCGACGGCGCGGCGCGCTTCGCGGTGCTGCTCTACGCCGACGCCGCCGCGCTGGTGCTCGCCGCGGCCTGCTGGTTCGCCGGTCCGATCGCGCTGGTCGCGCTCGCCTTCCTCGGCCGGCTGGCCTGGCTGCAGCGCAACCGGGCCCGCGCGCGCTTCGCCGGCCTGCGGGTGCTGCGCTGAAGGGTCCCTCCGAAACCCCCCCGCGCACGTCCGAGGTCCCGGATGAACTCTAAGAAGCTCGTCCTCGCGGTGATCGACGGCGCGCGGCCGGCGATGATCGAGCAGGCCGCATCCGACGGGCACGCGCCGACGCTGGCGGCGCTGATCGAGCGCGGGCGCTACGTCGCCGACGCCGTCGCGGCGTTCCCCTCGGTGACACCGGTCTGCGCCGCCACGATCGCGACCGGGCTCGGGCCCGACCGCCACGGCATCCCGTCGATGAACTGGTATCACCGCGCGGAGTCCCGCTACGTCGAGTACGGCTCGAGCTTCCGCGCCGCGCTGCGCTTCGGCCTCGGCCGCCAGCTGACCGACCTGGTCTACAACATGAACGGCGCGCACCTCGCGCCCGACGCGCTGACCGTCTTCGAGCGCCTCGACGACGCCGGCCTGCGCACCGCCGGCACGACCTACCTCATCTTCCGCGGCCGCCACCTGCAGCAGCCGGCCCAGGACTCGGCGCTGACCCGGATCGCCGCGCTGGCGCTCGTGCGCCGGCCGGTGATGGGGCCGCGCGAGCTGTTCTACGCCGACATCTTCTCCAGTCGCGACACCGGCTGCCGCGGCACCCTCGGGCTGCCCGGGGTCCGCGACCAGCACGCCGGCTGCGTCGGGGACTACCTCGTGCGCCACGACCTGTTCGACTTCCTGCTGCTCTCGCTGCCCGACAACGACAACCACTCGCACCGGCTCGGCCCCGACGCCCAGGTCGCCGCGATCGCGCAGGCCGACCGCCAGCTCGCGCGGCTGTTCGCCGCCGGCGGCGGCGCCGACCAGTTCCTCGCCGACCACGCCGTGATCGTCGTCGCCGACCACGCCCACACGCTGATCGAACGCGCGGTCTCGCTCGGCGCCGAGTTCTCCTCCTTCGACGTCCGCCGCCCGACCGACATGCGGGCGGTCAGCGATTCCCAGATCGCCGTCTGCCCGGCGCAGCGCGCGGCGATGATCTACGTGCTCGGGCCCTCGACGCTCGAGCGGGTGATCGCGCGAGCGCAGCGGATCGCCGGCGTCGAGCAGGTCATCTGGCGCGAGGCGGGCGAGGTGGTCGTCGCCCGCGACGGCAGCCGGCTGCGCCTGGCGCCCGGCGACGAGGTGACCGACCTGCGCGGCCGCGGCTGGCGGCTGAGCGGCTCGCCGGAGGCCCTCGGCCTGGCGATCGAGTCGGGCGTCGCGCGCAGCCACGCGTTCCCGGACGCCCTCGGCCGGGTCTGGGACGCGATGGCCTGCGAGCAGGGCGGCGAGGTGCTGCTGACCGCGGCGGCCGGCGTCGAGTTCACCGACTGGGGGGGAGCGGCCCACGTCGGCGGCGGCAGCCACGGGTCGCTGTCGGCGGGGGACTCGCACGCGCCGCTGATCTGCTGCGGGCTCGAGGGCGAGCTGGCCCGCGAGCAGTGGTCGATCGCGGATGTCGTGCCGCTGATCACCCGCCATTTCGGGCTCGACTGAACGCCCGCCGGTGCGCGCCTCGACCACACGCACGCTCGCGGCCGCGCTCGCGCTCGCCGCGCTCGCGCTGCTGCCGGCCGCGGCGCAGGCTGCCGGCGGCGGGGTCTCGAGCTCCCAGGCGACGGCGATCGCGTCGCGGCTGGCGCTCGTGCGCAGCGAGGAGCGCACGCACCCGGGGTCGTTCTCGCAGGTCTCGAGCCCGATCGCCGGGCAGTGGCAGGTCGCGTTCTACTCCCACGACCAGGAGTTCGTGCAGGTCATCGTCAACGAGGCCGACGGCCGCGTGCTCGGCCAGTACACGGGCTTCCAGGTCGCCTGGACGATGGCCCGCGGCTATCCGGGCGCGTTCGGGCGCCACCTCGACGCGCTCTACATCTGGCTCCCGCTGTGCCTGCTGTTCGTCGCGCCGTTCTTCGACTGGCGCGCGCCGGCGCGGATGCTGAACCTCGACCTGCTCGTGCTGACGTCACTCTCGATATCGCTCGCGTTCTTCAACCACGCCGACATCTACCAATCGGTGCCGCTCAGCTATCCGCCGCTGATCTATCTGATGGCGCGCCTGCTGTGGCTCGCCCGTCCGGCGGCGCCGCGCCCGCCGCCGCTGCGGCTGAACGTCGGCGCCGGCTGGCTTGCGGTCGGCCTGGTGTTCCTGATCGCCTTCCGGATCGGCCTGAACGTCGTTGACTCCAACGTCATCGACGTCGGCTACGCGAACGTCGTCGGCGCCCAGAAGGTGCTCGACGGGACCGCGCTCTACGGCCAGTTCCCGAGCTCGATCGGACGCGGCGACACCTACGGCCCGGTGTCCTACGTCGCCTACGCCCCGTTCGTCGCGCTGTGGGGCTTCAGCGGCCACTGGGACGATCTGCCGGCGGCGCACGCGGCGGCGATCTTCTTCGACCTGGCCGCGATGGCGCTGCTGTTCCTGCTGGGCCGTCGGATCCGCGGGCCGAGCACCGGTGTCGTGCTGGCCTACGCCTGGGCGGCGTTCCCGTTCAGCGCGCTGGCGCTCGAGTCCAACTCCAACGACGCGCTCGTCGCCACGCTGATCCTCGCGACGATGCTGGTGGCCGGCTCGCCGCCGGCGCGCGGCGCGTTCGCGGCGCTGGCCGGCCTCGCGAAGTTCGCGCCGCTCGCGCTCGTGCCGCTGCTGGCGACCCACCGCCTGCGCGAGCGCGGGGCGCGCGGCCTGCTGGCCTTCACCGCCGCGTTCGCGATCGCCGCCGCGCTGGTCGCGATCCCGGCGCTGGCCCATGACACGCTGGCGACGATCTACTCGCGCACCGTCGCCTACCAGGCGGACCGCAGCGCGCCGTTCTCGATCTGGGGCCTCTACGGCGGGCTGGGCACCGAGCAGACGATCGTCCAGCTGTTCGCGGTGGCGCTCGCCGTGGCGCTCGCGGTGCTGCCGCGGCGCGCCGATCTGATCGGCCTGTGCGCGTGCTCCGCCGCGATCGTGATCGCCGTCGAGCTCGGCGTCAACTACTGGTTCTACCTCTACATCCCGTGGTTCTTCGCACCCGCGATCGTCGCGCTGCTCGGCCGCTACGACCACGGCGTGCGCGATGCGCGCTGGCGGCCGGAGGAGATCCACCGGCGCCTGACGAGCCAGCGCCTGTCGCAGATCTCCGGCTAGAAGCCGGCGGCGGCGGGTAGGCTCCAGGCGTGGCAGAGCGCGGCGTGGCACGGCTCGACGGCTGGATCGGGGACCGCGTCGAGTCCGCGATCCGGGCGCACCATCGGCGCCGGCTGAGCCGCGCCGGGCAGCTCGAGCGGCTCGATCCGCCGCGCAGCTCGAGCTCGCTGTGGGCGAACGCCGGTCCGGCGCCGCGCGAGGGCAACGACCTCGAGGTGCTGGTCGACGGGGCGCAGGCGCTGCCGACGCTCGCCCAGGCGCTGGCCGGCGCCCGCTCGAGCGTGCACATCGCCGGCTGGTACGTCAGCCCGGATTTCGGGCTCACCCGCGATGACGAGGCGGCGCGGCTGCGCGATCTGCTCGGCGAGCTCGCCGGGCGCGTCAGCGTCCGCGTGCTGCTCTGGGCCGGCGCGCCGCTGCCCCTGTTCAAGCCGGCCCGCTCGGCGGTGCGCGGCGTGCGCGACGAGCTCACCCGCGGCACGCGGGTCGAGTGCGCGCTCGACGCCAAGGAGCGGCCGCTGCACTGCCACCACGAGAAGATCGTGATCGTCGACGGCGAGACCGCCTTCGTCGGCGGGATCGACCTCACGGCGCTCGGCGGCGACCGCTTCGACTCCAGCGGGCACCCGATGCGCGGGAGGATCGGCTGGCACGACGTCGGTACCCGCCTGCGCGGGCCCGCGGCTGCCGACGTCGCGGCGCACTTCGCCGCGCGCTGGAGCGAGGTCACGGGGAAGGGGCTCGAGCCGCCGGCGCCGCCGGCGGTTGCCGGCTCCCACGAGGTCCAGCTCGCGCGCACGATCCCCGAGAAGGTCTACGACTTCGCCCCCCACGGCGAGTTCGGGATCCTCGAGGCCTACACGCGAGCGCTGCGCTCGGCGCGCTCGCTGGTCTATCTCGAAAGCCAGTTCCTGTGGTCACCGGAGCTGGTCGAGATCCTCGCCGGCAAGCTGCGCGATCCGCCGAGCGACGACTTCCGGCTCGTCGTGCTGCTCCCCGCCCGGCCCAACAACGGCGCGGACTCGACGCGCGGGCAGCTCGGCGTGCTCGCCGAGGCCGACCGGGGTCGGCGCCGCTTCCTCGCGGCGACGCTCTCGGCGCGCAGCGGCGGGCTCGCCGGGCCGCTCTACGTCCACGCCAAGGTCGGCGTCGTCGATGACGCGTGGCTGACGATCGGTTCGGCAAACCTCAACGATCACTCGCTGTTCAACGACACCGAGGCCAACGTCGTCGCGTGCGACCCCGGACTGGCCCGCGAGGTGCGGCTGCGGCTGTGGTCGGAGCATCTCGAGTGCCCGGTCGACGCGGTCTCCGGCGACGCGGCGCGCGTGGTCGACGAGCTCTGGCGCCCGATCGCCTCGGAGCAGCTCGCACGCCGGCGTCGGGGCGACGCGCCGACACACAGGCTGCTCGAGCTGCCGGGCGTCTCGCGGCGCTCGAAGGCGCTGCTCGGCCCGCTCGACGGGCTGTTCGTCGACGGGTAGCGGCCGGGTCAGCGCGCCGGGGCGGGCGGGGGCCCGGCGGGCATCAGCAGCTGCTCGATCGCGTCGGCGCGGCGTGGCCGGCTGGCGCTGATCAGCACGGCGTTGAGCCACGGGTCGTCGTCGGAGGGATGGAAGCGGGCCGGCATCTGGGTGACCAGCGCCTGCACCGCGACCTCGCGTTCGACGCCGAGCACGCCGCCGCGCGCGCCGGTCATGCCGACGTCGGTGATGTAGGCGGTGCCGCTCGGCAGCACGCGCGCGTCCGCGGTCGGGATGTGGGTGTGGGTGCCGACGACGGCGGTGACGCGGCCGTCGAGGTGCCAGCCCATCGCGACCTTCTCGCTCGTCGCCTCGGCGTGCATGTCGACGAGGATGTGGTCCGCCTTGTCGCTCAGCTCGTCGACCAGCGTGTCGGCCTCCGCGAAGGCGGAGCGCCCGGCGGTCATGAAGACGTTGCCGGAGAGGTTGATCACCGCCAGGCGCACGCCGTCGCGCGTCGCGATCGTGTGGCCGTGGCCGGGCTGCGCGCGCAGGTAGTTGGCCGGCCGCAGGATCCGCGACTCGTCGTCGAGGTAGGGGTAGATCTCGCGATGGCGGTAGGCGTGGTTGCCGAGCGTGATCACGTCGACGCCCGCGGCGAACAGCTCGTCGGCGATCGGCGGTGTGATCCCGAACCCGCCGGCGACGTTCTCGCCGTTGACGACGAGAAACGTCGGGTCGTGGCGCTCGCGCAGCCCCGGCAGCGTGCGCAGCAGCGCGCGGCGGCCGGCCGGACCGACCAGGTCGCCGCAGAAAAGGATTCGCGCCGTGGCGGACATGCCTCGCGAGCCTAGTGGGCCTCCTCGAAATGTTCCACCGCCGCCGGCCGCGGCCCGGAGGGCGGAGAAACCGCAACGGGACCGCGCGACGGGCCATACTGCTCGTGATGAGCACCGAGCAGCAGCTCGACGCATCGCTCGAGGATCAGCCCACCGAGGAGCTCCCGCCGGCGCCACCGGCGCCGCTGGTCATCCCGCGCGGCGTCCAGCTCGTGCTGCTGCTGGTCGGCCTGCTCGCGCTGTGGGTCGCGGCGCGGGCGGCGCGCAGCGTGGTCGAGATCATCATCGTGGCCTCGTTCATCGCGCTGATGCTGAACCCCTTCGTCGCCTTCCTCGGGCGTCGCGGGATCCCGCGCGGCGTGGGGATCCCGCTCGCCTACATCTCGCTGCTGCTGGTCATCGCCGGGATCGGGCTGGCGCTCGCCCAGCCGATCACCAATCAGGTCGACGCCTTCCAGCGCAACGTCCCGCAGCTCGTCAAGGAGGCCAACCGGACGCTGAGCAACGTGCAGACCTTCTTCAACCACCACGGGATCCACATCCAGGTCAAGAAGCAGGGCCAGACGGCGCTCGACACGATCCAGAGCAAGGTGCTGAAGAGCTCGAGCTCGCTGCTCTCGTTCACCACGAGCCTGCTGAAGAGCGCCGCCGACGCCGCGATATCGCTCGTGCTGATCTTCGTGATGTCGGTCTATCTGCTCGTCTACGGCCGCCAGATCGGGACGCTCGTGCGCCGCTGGCTGCCCGACGCCGACGGCACCCCCGAGGATGACTACCCGACGCGCGTGCAGCGCGCGGTCGGCGGCTACGTGCGCGGGCAGCTGCTGTTCAGCGTCGTGATGGGCACGACCGCCGGCGTGGCGCTGTGGCTGTTCGGCGCGCTCGGCATCTTCCACGACGGGCGGACCTATGCCTTCGCGTTCGGCGCGTTCTTCGGCGTGATGGAGCTGGTGCCGTTCATCGGGCCGGTGCTCGGCGCGATCCCGCCGATCGCCGTCGCGCTGTTCGAGAACCCGCTGACGGCGCTCTGGGTGGTGCTGCTGTTCATCGTCCTGCAGCAGCTCGAGGGCCATGTCGTGGCGCCGCAGATCTTCAGCCACGCGCTGCGGATCAACCCGCTGCTCGTGATCATCGCGCTGCTCTTCGGCGACGCGATCTACGGGATCATCGGCGCGCTGATGGCGCTGCCCGTCGCCGCGGTGATCCGCGAGACGATCCTCTATCTGCGCCGCCACGTCGTCCTCGAGCCGTGGCGCACCCAGGCGCCGCCGCCGACCTGATGGCGGCCCAGACGCTCGAGGCGCGCTCGTTGTCGAAGCACTTCGGCGAGCGCGTGGCGCTGCGCGACGTCAGCTTCCAGCTGGCGGGTGGCGAGATCCTGGCGGTGATCGGTCCCAACGGGGCGGGCAAGACGACGCTGCTGTCGCTGCTGGCCGGCGCGGCGGCGCCGAGCGGCGGCGAGGTGATCGCCCCGGCCGGTGAGCGGATCGGCTGGGTGCCGCAGCAGACCGCGCTCTACTCGAAGCTCTCGGTGGTCGAGAACCTGCGGCTCTTCGCCCGCCTCGAACGCGTCGCCGACCCCGAGGCGGCGGTCGCGCTGATGCTCGAGCAGACCGGGCTGCGCGAGCGCGCCGGCGAACAGCTCGGGCGCCTGTCGGGCGGCAACCGCCAGCGCGTCAACATCGCGATCGGCCTGCTCGCCCAGCCGGCCGTGGCGCTGCTCGACGAGCCCTCGGCTCGCTCGATCCGCGCCAGCGCGAGCGGCTGTGGCAGTTCATCGTCGCCCGCGCCCAGGCCGGAACGAGCATCGTCTTCGCGACCCACGACATCGGCGAGGCGGAGCGCTACGCGGCGCGCGTGCTCGTGCTGGCCGACGGCGAGCTGCTGTTCAGCGGCTCGCCCGTCGACCTGCGCGGCCACGGCGACAGCGATCTCGAGAGCGCGTTCGTGCGGTTCCTGCGAGAGCGCGGACACTAGGATGGGCGTTCCGCGGTGTTCGCTGCCCGGATCCACGACCGAGCTTGCGGCGGGCGGCGCTAGGTGCTCGCGATCCGCTGGCTGCTCGCGAAGGACCTGCGCATCCTGCGCCGCTCGCCGGCGCTGAGCGCGCTGCTGATCATCTACCCGGCCGTGGTCGCCGTGCTGATCGGGCTCGCGCTGTCGCGCGGCCCCGGGCTGCCGCGGGTCGCGTTCCTCAACGAGATCCCCGCCAGCGAGACGGTGATCACGCTCGGCAAGACGCGGATCGACACCAGGCGCTACGAGCGCCAGCTCTTTCAGGCGATCGCGCCGGTCCCGGTCGCGACCCGCGCGCAGGCGCTGGCGGACGTCCGCAACGGCTCGACGATCGCAGCGCTGATCATCCCCGCCGACCTTCCGCGGCGCCTGGCGAGCGGCGACCAGTCGGCCTTCGTCACGGTGATCTACAACGGCGACGCGATCAACCAGTCGCTCGTGCAGACGGCGATCGAATCCGAGCTCGCGAAGGCCAACGCGGGGCTGGCCGTGCAGCTCGAGAAGGTCGCCGGCGGCGAGATCGACCTGCTGCTCTCCGGCGGCCAGCTCAGCTTCCTCGGGGTGACGTTCAACGTGCTCGGCCTGCGGGCTTCGGCGCAGATCCTCAACGCTGTGCTCGGCGGGCTGCCGCGGGGCTCGCCGCTGCACGCCCGCCTGCAGCCGGTCGCCGCCTTCGCGAAGATCGCCGTCGACAACCTCGCCAGCTCCAAGGCGGTGATCGGCGCGGTCGGCGCGCCGATCGTCGTGCGCTCGCAGATCGTCAACGGCCGGCGCACGCCGCTTGACTTCTATGCCGTGGCGGTCGCCGTCACCGTCTCGATGATGTTCGTCTGCCTGCTGCTGGCCTCGGGGATGCTCGCGCTCGAGCGCGAGGAGAACACGTTCGAGCGGCTGCGCCGCGGCCTGGTCTCGGCGCCGGCGCTGCTCGGCGAGAAGGCGCTGCTGGCGGCGATCTGCGCCGTCGTGGTCGGCTTCGCGATGCTCGCCGGGATCGGCATCTTCGTGCCGCTGGACTGGGGTCGCGTCGGCCTGTGGCTGCTCGCACTGGCGGGCGGCGCGCTGGCCTTCGCGACGCTCGGGGTGGCGCTCGGCGCGCTCGTCCGCGACGTGCGGGCGGCGTCGCTGCTGGCGCTGCTGGTCTCGTTCCCGCTGGTCTTCCTCGCGCTCGTGCCCGCCGGCGCCGTCGCGGTGTCGCTGTACGACGTGATCCGCGTGATCTCGGCGGTCTTCCCGTTCAAGGCGGCGCTCGAGGCGATCGACGCGGCCGTCAACCGGACGAACCCGAGCCTGTGGGCCGCGCTCGGCCACCTCGCCGTGCTCGTCGCCGGGTTCGGCGTGCTGGCGCGGGTCGGCCTGCGCCGCTGAGCCGTGCGCGCACGGCGGATGCCGTGCGCCGCTACCATCGGTGGCGATGGCGCCTTCCCCGACACGCGCCTGCGGCGGCTGCGCCGCACCGCCGCGCTGCGCGACCTGGTCCGCGAGACCGAGCTCAGCCCGGCGCGGCTGATCGCGCCGCTGTTCGTCGCCTCGGCGGCCGGGCCGATCGAGGCGATGCCGGGCGTCTCGCGGCTGACGATCTCCGGCGCGGTCGACGCCGCCGGCGAGCTCGCGGCGCTCGGCGTCGCCGGCGTGCTGCTGTTCGGGATCCCCGACCACAAGGACGCCGAGGGCTCGGGCGCGTGGGACGACGAGGGCGCGGTGCAGCTCGCCGTGCGGGCGATCAAGGCCGCCCACCCGCGGCTGGTCGTCATCACCGACGTCTGCCTGTGCGAGTACACGAGCCACGGCCACTGCGGCGTCGTGCGCGACGACGGCTCGGTCGACAACGACGCCTCGCTCGAGCTGCTCGCGCGGACCGCGGTCGAGCCACGCGCGCGCCGGCGCCGACATCGTCGCGCCGAGCGACATGATGGACGGGCGCGTCGGCGCGATCCGCGCCGAGCTCGACGCCGAGGGCTTCGCCGAGCTGCCGATCCTCGCCTACGCGGCGAAGTTCGCCTCGGCGTTCTACGGCCCGTTCCGCGAGGCGGCCGGCTCGACGCCGGCGTTCGGCGACCGCCGCGGCTACCAGATGGACCCGGCCAACGGCCGCGAGGCGCTGCGCGAGACCGAGCTCGACATCGCCGAGGGCGCCGACATCGTGATGGTCAAGCCGGCGCTCGCCTACCTCGACGTGATCGCGGCCGTCCGCGCGATGACGCGGCTGCCGGTCGCGGCCTACAACGTCAGCGGCGAGTACGCGATGGTCAAGGCCGCCGTCGCCGCCGGGCGCCTTCGACGAGCGCGCGGTCGTGCTCGAGACGCTGACCGCGATCCGCCGCGCCGGCGCCGACATCATCATCACCTACCACGCGGAGGACGCCGCCCGATGGCTCGCGCAGACCTGACCGCCACGCCGAAGATCCGCAGCCGCACGGACGGCGCGGCCGTCGCGCTCGACGATCTCGACCGCCGGCTGCTGAACCTGATGCAGGGCAGCTTCCCGATCGCGCGCGCCCCTACGACGCGGTCGCGGCGCGCGGCCGGCTGCTGCGAGGCGGAGGTCGCTGGCGCGCGTCCGGCGGCTGCTCGACGAGCGCATCATCCGCCAGGTCACGCCGATCTACGACACGCGCGCGCTCGGCTACGCGCTCGATGCTGGTCGCCGCGAAGGTCGACCCCGAGCACCCCTGGCGCGGCGGCGCGGATCGTCAACTCGCATCCCGGCGTCTCGCACAACTACCTGCGCAACCACGAGTTCAACATGTGGTTCACGATCGCCGTCGAGCGCGAGTCGCGGCTCGGCCTCGACGGCACGCTCGACGTGCTCGCGCGAGCTGACCGGCGCCGAGTCGATCCGCCAGCTGCCGACGCTGCAGCTGTTCAAGATCCGCATGGACCTCGAGATGGAGGGCGACACGAAGGCGCTCGCGTCGCCGGGCGCGCGAGCCGACGCCGGCGCCGCTCGAGGCGATCGCCTACGACGAGCGCGACGTCGCCGTGATCCGCGCGACCCAGGGCGACATGCCGATCGTCGACGAGCCCTACGCGGCCGGCCGCGCGGCGCGCTCGGCATGGCCAGGCGCGAGCTGCTCGAGCACATGAGCGGGATGCGCGAGCGCGGCCTGCTGCGCCGCGTCGCGGCGATCCTGTTCCACCGCCGCGCCGGCTTCTCGGCCAACGGCATGGGCGTCTGGAAGGTGCCGCCGGAGCAGATCGAGGAGCTCGGCCCGCGGATGGCGTCCTTCCGCGGCATCTCGCACTGCTACCAGCGCCCGACCTACGAGGACTGGCCCTACTCGGTCTTCACGATGGCGCACGGCCGCTCGCAAGGAGGAGTGCGACGCGGTGCTCGACGCGATCGCCGGCGACACCGGGATCGACGAGCGCGCGACGCTCTACTCCTCGACCGAGTTCAAGAAGATCCGCCTGCTGTACTTCACCGACGAGTTCCGCGACTGGGAGGCCGCGCACTCGTAGCGTGGGTCCGCGGCGCGCCGGGTCGGCGGCCGTCGCCGGACGGCCGGCGCGCGGCGGCGCGGCGCCGATATCGTCTGCGCTCAGTTGGCCGGCACGCTGAACGACTCACGCTCGGCCGCGCTCTTCGCGCGCGCCCGCGCCGTCCTTCCGGGGGCGTCAACTCGCCGGTCCGCGCGATGCGCGCGATCGGGCGCGATCCGCTGTTCATCGAGCGCGGCGCGGGCGCCGAGATCGTCGACGTCGACGGCAACCGCTACGTCGACTACGTCTGCTCGTGGGGGGCGCTGATCGCCGGCCACGCCCACCCGGCGGTGGTCGCGGCGGTCGCGGCGGCGGCCGCGCGCGGCACGAGCTTCGGCGCGCCGACCGCCGCGCGAGGTCGAGCTCGCCGAGGAGGTCGCGCGCGCGGATGCCGGTCGCGGAGATGCTGCGGATGACCTCCTCGGGCACCGAGGCGGCGATGACCGCGCTGCGGATCGCGCGCGCCGCGGACCGGCCGCGAGCGATCGTGTCAAGTTCGCCGGGCGCCTACCACGGGCACTCCGACGGCCTGCTCGCCGCGGCCGGCTCGGGCCTCGCGACGCAGGGGATCCCGGCGAGCCCCGGCGTCCCGGCGGCGACCGCCGCGGCGACCGTCGTCGTGCCCTGGAACGACCCCGAGGCGCTCGACGGCGGCGACCGAGCGCCACGCCGTCGCGGCGATCATCGCCGAGCCCTATCCCGGCGAACATGGGCGTCGTCGCCGCCGCGCGCAGGCTTCCTCGAGCTGCTGCGCGAGCAGCGCCGACGCGTGCGGCGCGCTGCTGATCCTCGACGAGGTGATCAGCGGCTTTCGCGTCGCCCGCGGCGGCGCCAGCGAGCGCACCGGCGTGCGCGCCGACCTCGTCGTCCTCGGCAAGATCCTCGGCGGCGGGCTGCCGGCGGCGGCCGTCGGCGGGCCGCGCGCGAGCTGCTCGAGCTGCTCGCGCCGGTCGGCGAGGTCTACCAGGCGGGGACGCTGTCGGGCAACCCGCTCGCGGTCGCCGCCGGGCTGGCGACGCTGGCGCTGCTCGACGACGACGCCTACGCGGCGCTCGCGGCGAGCCACGCAGCGGCTCGCCGAGGGCCTGCGCGCGGCGGCCGGCGGGCGGCCGGTCAGCGTCGCCTGGCTGCCGGGCCTGTTGACGGTGTTCTTCGCCGAGCGGCCGCCGCGCGACCTCGACGAGCGTCGCGCGCTGCGACCTCGCGGCCTACGGCGCCTGGTGCCGCGAGCTGCTCGCGCGCGGCGTCTACCCGCCGCCGTCGCAGTTCGAGGCCTGGTTCCTGTCGCTCGCCCACGGCGAGGAGCAGATCGAGCGCACGGTCGCCGCCGCCGCGCGGCGCTTCGCGGCGCTGGAGGCGGCGATGAGCGCGCTCGAGCGGCTGCGCGCGCTGGTCGCGGCGGAGGGCGAGCCGATCGCCGGCGCGCTGCTCGCGGCGCGCCGCGCCTCGGCGGCGAGCCGACGCCGGCCGCGCTCGCCGCGGCCGGCCCGCGCGCGGCGCGCCGCGCCGGCCGAGTACGAGCTCCTGATCGAGGCGATCTACGAGGGCTACCTGCTGCACTACGGCGCCTCGCGCGTCGTCTCGGCACGCCGACCCCGACCTCGCGCTGCTCGCGGGCGACCGCCTCTACGCGCTCGGGCTCGAGCGGCTGGTCGCGCTGGGCGACCTCGACGCCGTGCGCGAGCTCGCCGACGTGATCGCGCTGTGCTCGCTGCTGGTCGCCCGCGGCGACCGCGCGAGCTGCGAGCCGCTGTGGCGCGCGGGGGCGCGCGCCGTCGGCTGGGGGGCCGACGAGCGCTACCTGCGCGCCAAGGCGCTGCCTGCGCGGGGACTCCGCTCGCGGCGCGGGCCGCGCTGCTCGCGCTCGATCAGCGCCCGCAGCGTGGCTTGACGATATTCTTCGCGCTCGCCCGTCCCGAGGATCGTCATTGCCACCCACGCGCAGGCCCAGCAAGTCCAAGTACACCGCTGACCGGGGCATTCCCGGAGCATTCGAGGGCGAGACGGTCACGCGCCGGCGGTTCATGACCGGCACCGTGCACGGCGCCGGGGCGCTGATGACGATGGGCATCGCGCTGCCGGCGCTCGCGTTCGCGATCGGCCCGATCTTCGACAACGTGTCGCTGCCGCTGGCAGCCCGTCGGCCCGCCCGACATCTTCCCCGACGACAACTACGTCCCGGCGATCATCACGATCGCTCCCGGCATCGGCGAGGCCGGCAAGTCGACCGTCTACATCCGCGCGCGCAACCCGACGATCGACACGACGCCGCCCAACCAGTACAACCACTGGGTCGCGATCACGAAGCGCTGCGCGCACCTCGGCTGCCCGGTGCGCTGGGTGCCGGCCGCGGAGCGCTTCATCTGCCCCTGCCACGGCGGCGTCTACGACCTCCAGGGCGTGCGCGTCGGCGGCCCGCCGCCGCGCCCGCTCGACCGCTTCTACACGCGCCTGAACCACGACACCGGGCTCGTCGAGGTCGGGCGCGCGCTACAGCGTCAACAGCGAGCTGCGGATCTTCTCGCCGCGCGACCCGGGCGAGCCGCTCGACGGCATCGGCCAGTACCTCTATCCGTCGCGCCCGAGCGTGCGAGCGCTCTGATGCCGAAGCTGCCGGCTGCCGCCGATCCCGCCGCGGTTCCTGCCCCAGCCGCCGCCGCCCGGGCACGCAGCGGGGTCGCCCGCGGACGCCGCTCGAGAAGGGCGCCGAGGCCGGCAAGACCGTCGTCGACTGGGTCGACGAGCGCACCTCGCTGTCGGGCGCCGCGCGCTGGGCTGATGTTCCGCAAGGTGCCGCGGGGGACGAACTGGTTCTACACGCTCGGCTCGGCGACGATGTTCGCCTTCCTCAACCAGGCGATCACCGGCGTCTTCCTCGCGATGTACTACCGCCCCGACGCCGCCGGCGGCGCCTACGAGTCGGTCCGCTACATCACCAACAGCGTCTTCCTCGGCCAGTTCGTGCGCGGCATGCACAAGTGGGGCTCGACGGTGATGGTGATCCTCGTCTTCCTGCACATGGGGCGCACGTTCTTCTTCGGCGCCTACAAGTACCCGCGCGAGCTGAACTGGGTGATCGGCGTCGTGCTGCTGATCCTGACGATGCTGATGTCGTTCACCGGCTACCTGCTGCCGTTCGACCAGCGCTCCTACTGGGCGACGATCGTCGGCGTCAACATCAACGGCACCGGCCCGTTCCTCGGCCCGTATCTGAGCGACTTCCTGCGCGGCGGGCCGGAGTTCAACGCGACGACGCTGTCGCGCTTCTACGCGATCCACATGCTGCTCGTGCCCGGCGCTGATCATCGCGATGATCGGCGCGCACCTCTACCTGGTCGCCAAGCTCGGCACGACCGCGCCGCCGTGGCTGAAGCCGAAGGCCGAGCCCGAGCTGGTCGAGGAATCGGCTGTGAACCAGCGCGAGAAGGAGGCCTACCTCCGCGAGTACTCGCTGATGAAGGCCGAGGGCAAGCCGTTCTTCCCCTACGCGGTCGCGAAGGACAGCCTGATGGGCGTGCGTCGTGGTCGCGCGTCATCATCACGCTGTCGATCGTCCTCGGCGCCGAGCTCGGGCCGAAGGCGAACGCGGCGACGACGCACCTACGATCCGCGCCCCGAGTGGTACTTCTTCTTCCTCTTCGAGCTGCTGCGCGTGATCAAGCCGCCGGACTTCATCGGCCTGGCGACGATCGGCGTGCCGACGCTCGGCATGATCCTGCTGTTCCTGCTGCCGTTCTACGACCGCGGCGCCGGAGCGCCACCCGCTGCGCCGGCCGGTCGCGACGGCGACCGGGATCTTCGTGATCTGCGCGATGGCCTACCTGACCTACCTCGGCGCCGACGCCGGGCCGCCCGACGCGAACACGATCACGCCGTCGGCGGCGGTGATCGCGCAGGGCAAGGCGGCCGTGGCCGAGTTCTATCTCGGCCGCGCGGTCGTCGCGCAGTCGGGCTGCGAGGCCTGCCACAAGATCGGCGGCAACGGCAACAACGGGCCCGGGCCGGAGCTGACGCACATCGCCGACCGCGCTGCCGGCCGCAGGCGATCGCGCGCACGCTCGTCAACCCGACCGCAGCCGATGCCGTCGTTCGCGGCGCTGCCGCCGAAGCAGTTCGCGGCGGCCGTCGCCTTCCTGTCCGACCTGAAGTAGTGGCCGAGCGGCCAGCCGCCGGCACGCTCGAGGCGGGCCAGGTGCGCGCGATGTTCGATCGCATCGCCGGGCTCTACGACGTGATGAACACGGTGATGACGGCGGGCCTGCACCACCGCTGGCGCGCGCGCGCCGTCGAGCTCGCCGGGCGTCGGCCCCGGCGGCCGCGTGATCGACGTCGCGACCGGCACCGGCGACCTCGCGATCGCGCTCGCGCGCGCGGTCGGCGCCGCGGCGGCGAGGTCGTCGGCCTGCGACTTCTCCGAGCGGATGCTCGCGCGCGCCCGCGCGCAAGGCGCCGGCGCTGCGCTTCGAGTGGGCCGACGCGCTCGCGCTGCCGTACGCGTCCGAGCGCTTCGACGCGGCGACGGTCGGTTTCGGCGCGCGCAACTTCGCCGACCTGCGGCCGCGGCATCGCCGAGATGGTGCGCGTCGTGCGGCCGGGCGGCCGCGTCGTGATCCTCGAGATCACGCAGCCGTCGCGCGAGCCGCTCGCGGGCTTCTACCGCGGCTGGTTCGACCGCCTCGTGCCGGCGCTCGGGCGCGCTCGCCGGCGACGCGCGACGCGTACTGCTACCTGCCGAACTCGGTGCGCCGCTTCCCGGCGCCGCGCGAGCTGGCGGCGGTGATGCACGGCTGCGGCCTGCGCGCGGATCCGCTGGGTGCTGACCGCCGGCGGCATCATCGCGATCCACGTCGGCGAGGTGCCGTGATCGGACTGCGAGCACGCTCGTCGCCGACCCGTTCGACGCGATCCTCGCGCTCGGCGGCGAGCCGCTGCGCGAGGCGATGGCCGACGTCGAGCTGCGCCTGCGCGAGATCACGGCGATCGAGCGCACTCGCTGGCGACCGTCGAGGCCGGCGGCAAGCGCCTGCGCCCGCTGCTGGTGTTCGTCGCCGGGCTCGGCAGCGAGGCGCGCGTCGAGCTCTCGCGCGCGGCCGCCGCGGTCGAGCTGATCCACTCGGCGACGCTCGTCCACGACGACGTCCTCGACGACGCGCCGCTGCGGCGCGGCCGGCGCACGGTCTACGCCGCCGCCGGGCGCGACGCCGCGACGGCGACCGGCGACCTGCTGTTCTCGAGCGCGTTCGCCGAGCTCGCGCGCAACGGCGAGATCGCGCAGCTGCGGGCGCTCTCGTCGGCCTCGGCGGCGCTCGCCTGCGGCGAGCTGATGCAGCGCGCCGACGCCTGGCGCGCCGACGTCACGCTGCGAGCGCTACCTCGCAGCGCTGCGAGCTGAAGACGGCGCGGCTGTTCGCGGCCGCCTGCGAGCTCGGCGCGCTGGTCGGCGGCGGCCCGGCGCTCGGGCCGTTCGGCCACGCCGTCGGGCTCGCGTTCCAGCTGCTGGACGACGTGCTCGACGTCACCGGGCCCGAGGAGCGCACCGGCAAGCGGCGCGGCACCGACCTGCTCGACGGCACCGTGACGCTAC